>DLPC01000011.1 GCA_002478565.1 Flavobacteriales bacterium UBA7468
CCCACCACCCCCCAAGACTCCACCTCCCAAGATTCCACCCTTCGCGACAGCAATATTGTGATCACTAGCGTGATCGACACGCTCACCAATCGCACCCCGGGCACCAATAATCTGCTTTATCACAAAGTAAAAACAGGAGAAAACCTGCGTCAAATTGCCCTCCGATACAATGTTTCTATTGAGCAATTGATGGAATGGAATGGCTTGCGCACCACAAACATTTATGTGGGCCAAAAACTCAGTATCTACTCAAGCCAGAGCGCACCAACCCCTTCGCCAACACCAACACCAACGCCAGCACCTCCAGCCAAAAAATACTATACGGTTCGCGCAGGAGATACTTTCGGAAAAATTGCGCAACGCAATAACCTCACCCAAGCTCAGTTGCAAAGACTCAACCCTGGCGTGAAGGTCAACAGTATAGCTGTTGGTCAAAGAATTCGTATCAAATAGTTTCCCATGAAACTATCAGGCGTCATCATCACATACAACGAAGCCAAAAACATCAGGCGTTGCCTAGACTCACTGCTAGAAGTTTGCGATGACATACTCGTGCTTGATTCTTTCTCAACCGATCAGACCGAAGCCATTTGCGTGGAATATGGCGTCCGTTTCGAAAAAAACGCTTTTGAGGGCCATATTCAGCAAAAAAACGAAGCCTTGCGCCGTGCAACCCATCCTTGGGTTTTGTCGCTAGATGCAGATGAAGCACTTTCTGATACCCTGAAAAATAGCATCCTTGCATTGAAAGCGAGTAGCCCAGCTCCAGGAGCTTTTCAAATGAATCGGCTCACAAATTATTGCGGGACCTGGATCAAGCACAGCGGCTGGTATCCAGATACCAAAGTAAGGTTAGTTTTTAAAGAATTGGCACATTGGGGAGGCGTTAATCCGCATGATCAATTGATTCCGAATTCAGGGATCAAAGTTCAGCATCTCAAAGGAGACTTACTGCACTATTCGTACTATACCAAAGAGGATCATTTCAAGCAAATTGCTTATTTCTCTCAAATAGCAGCAAAAGAACTTTATGCCAAAAAAGTGAGCAGTTCTTGGCCTAAAATTGTGTTGAAAGTAACCGCTCAGTTTATCAAAAGCTACTTTATTAAGCTTGGTTTTTTGGATGGATTAGCAGGTTGGCACATTGCAACCCGGAGTGCCTTTGCCACTTTTCAGAAATACAGTATACTGAGAAAATTAGGTAAGAATGGCTAAACCAAGATTGCACAAAATACTGATCTCTAGAACTGACGCCATTGGCGATGTGAGCCTGACCCTTCCTGTTTGTGTGGCTCTTAAGCAGCAATTTCCGGGGGTCGAACTGGTTTATTTGTGTCGTTCCTATACCAGCGCCGTGGTGGCTTGCTTTGAGCCAATCGATGACATTTTGGTTTATGAAGAATTAGCGTTGCTACCTTCCGAGGAGCGCCTTCAAAAATTACAAGGATTTACAGCAGTGTTGCATTTATTTCCAAATAAAACTGTTGCGGCGTGGTGTAGAGATGCCCGTATACCCTTGCGCGTCGGAACAGCCCATCGCTTGCATCATTGGTGGACTTGCAATTTATTGCCTTTTTTCTCAAGAAAACGCTCCGATTTACACGAAGCACAATTGAATTTTTATTTAGCAAAGGCAATTGGCTACCCGAACATCCCCAACTGGCTGGAGATCAAGCAGACTACTTCATTTAAGGTCAAGGATTCCTTACCGGTAGATTTTCAATCTTATGATTTTTCAAAAGTAATCCTGATCCATCCAAAATCGAATGGAAGTGGGGTAGAGTATCCAATTGAAAAATACGCGGAATTGTCGCTTTTATTAGTTGAAAAAGGATTTGAAGTCTTTTTTACCGGCACTGAAAAAGAAGGACAGCTCTTTCGCAAACAAATCCCGAAAAATGCTCAAATCAAAGACGTAACGGGCCTATGGGATTTAAAGACTTTTATCGCGATCATTTCTAAATCAAAAGCGCTCATTGCCTGCTCTACCGGACCCTATCATTTAGCAGGGTTATGCCAGATTCAGGCTATTGGCTTATTTACCAATACAAGACCCATTCATCCGGGTCGTTGGGCTGCTATTGGCCCTCATTCAAAAGCGCTTACCGAGATAGAAACAATTAGCCCTCAACAGATTGCAGATGCACTTCAGTAAATTGCTTTCGCGTAATATCTTGTTAGCGGTCTTTGTGGCCGTTTACAGCCTGGGTTTGATATCTCAAACTCATGGAATTGCTTGGAGCAGTCAATTGTTTTTCATGCAGGCAATGACACAGGGTTTATTAATAGGCCAATTTTATTATTGGTTGCATGAACGGCCTTCTAAATATTTACAAGTAATATTGTTTTGCCTTAGCGGTATTTTTTATTTGTGGGCATTTCAAGGCTTGTGGTCGTTTGTATTTTTTTGGCTCTTGCTTTTGCTTTTATCCTTGCTGGCCTTCAACTATGAAAATGGCTTGAAGTGGAGGAAGATACCTTATCTCAAGAACTTTTTGATTCCGGTTCTTTGGTTCATTTTTTTGAATATCATTCCTGGGATGTCCGGTGCCTTCCCGACGAGTGGCTCAATTTATATCCTTTTCTATTTTGCACTCAGTTTACAGGCAGATCGCGAAGATTTAGATCAAGATCATGGCCAAATCAAAACAATTGCAGGTTTATTGGGCACCAAAACCAGTGGGTATGTGGTAATTTTTATGCTGGCCCTTTGCGCTTATTTATTACTACTTCCATTGACAGAGACCCTCATTCTTTTGGTAGTCATGAATCGGGAGCATTTCTTCCCCAAACGCAGTTTTGATAGCTTGCTATTCTTGCTTGGACTTTACTTTTTATTCCGTTAAGCGCAAGCTTTGTATCTTTGTGCTTTCTACAAAGAAGCATGGACTACCAATTTAACCACATCGAAGCCAAATGGCGCCAAATTTGGCAAGAGCGTCAAACGTATAAAATCACTGAAGATACGAGCAAACCAAAGTACTATGTACTCGATATGTTTCCGTATCCATCGGGTGCTGGTTTACACGTAGGGCATCCGCTGGGTTATATTGCTTCGGATATTTATGCACGCTACAAGCGCTTGCAAGGCTTCAATGTGTTGCACCCAATGGGCTATGACTCTTTTGGCCTCCCCGCAGAACAATATGCCATTCAAACGGGGCAGCACCCCGCGATTACCACCAAAGAAAATATAGCTCGCTATCGCCAGCAGCTCGACCTCATGGGCTTCAGCTTTGATTGGTCCAGAGAAGTGCGCACCTCAGAGCCAAGCTACTATAAATGGACGCAATGGATCTTCAAGCAATTATTCGATTGCTATTACGACCAGCAGTCCGATAAAGCAGAACGCATTTCAAAGCTCATTGCAGTCTTTGAAAAGGAGGGAAATTTAAACATCAATGCGGTTACTGACTGCACTGAAATTTTTGATGCCGCAACTTGGTTGGCTATGGATGCCCAAACCAAAGAAGCCATATTGCAACAATACCGTTTGGCTTATTTGGCAGAAAGCTGGGTCAATTGGTGTCCGGCACTGGGCACGGTTTTGGCCAATGATGAAATCGTCAATGGCGTTTCTGAGCGCGGTGGACACCCTGTAGAGCAGAAAAGAATGATGCAGTGGTCTATGCGCATCAAAGCGTACGCAGATCGCTTGTTAACGGGCTTAGATCGCATCGATTGGACCGACGCACTCAAAGAGCAACAGCGCAACTGGATCGGAAAATCAAAAGGTGCAAGTGTGCATTTTCAGGTGAAAGGACATGATGCCCAAATTGAAGTCTTTACAACACGCCCAGATACTATTTTCGGCGTCAGTTTCATGGTCTTGGCGCCAGAACATCCATTCGTACAACAACTCACTACCGCTGATCAGTTATCAGCCGTTCAACAATACCAGCAAGAAGCTGCACTCAAAACAGAACGCGATCGTCAGGCGGATGTAAAAAACATCACTGGCCAGTTTACAGGGGCCTATGCGGTTCATCCATTTACTGGTAAAGACATTCCAATTTGGATTGGCGACTACGTTTTGGCATCTTACGGAACCGGAGCCGTGATGGCAGTACCTTGCGGAGACCAACGCGACTACGATTTTGCCAAGCATTTTGGCATAGAAATTCCAAATATTTTTGCCGATCAAGACATTTCAGTAGCGGCATACACCGAAAAAGATGCTGTCATTGCTAATTCTGATTTTCTAAGCGGTTTACCGGCCAAAAAAGCGATGGAAACAGCCATTGCAGCTATCGAAAAAATGGGAATTGGTCAAGGAAAAACAAATTTCCGTTTGCGCGATGCGGTTTTCTCTAGACAACGCTATTGGGGAGAACCTTTCCCGGTTTATTATCAAAACGGAATGGCTCATTTAGTACCTGATGAGCTATTACCTGTTACACTTCCTGAAGTCGATAAATATTTACCTACTGAAGACGGCGAACCACCTCTGGCACGTGCTGCAAAAAGCGCGTGGTCTTGCCAACTAGGTGAACGCATGGAATTCAATACCATGCCGGGTTGGGCAGGGAGTAGCTGGTACTTTTTGCGCTACATGGATCCGCACAACGACGAATTTTTAGTGAGTCCAGAGAAAGTAGCTTATTGGCAAAACGTTGACCTCTATATCGGAGGTTCAGAGCACGCTACTGGGCATTTACTCTATGCGCGTTTTTGGACCAAATTTTTATACGATCAAGGATATTTACCTTTTGATGAACCATTTGCAAAATTGATCAACCAAGGCATGATTCTCGGTAAATCTGCCATTGCCTATATTGGCCCAGATCAAAAAATGTATTCTTATGATTGCCTCCCTGCAGATCAAACTGCTTTTCGAGAAGTCAGGATACTCATTGACCTCATCAACGACGACGAAAGCATTCAGCTCGATGCACTCAAACAATGGCAGCCCCAATATGCGAACCTAGAATTTGTTACTAATGCAAGCGGTAAAGTTTTAGTCAAAAGAGAGGTCGACAAAATGTCAAAGCGTTGGTATAATGTAGTCACACCAGATGACCTCTGTGAGCGTTACGGTGCCGATACTTTGCGCATGTATGAGATGTTTTTAGGACCGCTCGAACAAAGTAAACCCTGGGACACCAAAGGAATAACAGGCGTGCACGGTTTCTTGAAAAAATACTGGCGTTTATTCCATATGAGTGGCACCTTTGAAGTAACTGAAGGCGAACCAAGCCCTGCTGCTTTGAAAACCTTACACAAGACCATCAAAAAACTCCGCGACGACCTCGAGCGTTTTTCTTTCAATACTGGTGTATCGAGTTTCATGATTTGTGTCAATGAGCTCACCGATCAAAAGTGCAATAACCGCCACATTCTTGAGCAACTGACAATCCTGATGGCGCCCTATGCTCCTCATATTTGTGAAGAGATTTGGTCCAAATTAAAGCCAGCAAGTAGCACAATCTTCAACGAAAGTTACCCAGAACTCAACGAAGCTTATTTAACTGAGTCTAGTTTTTCATATCCCGTTTCTTTCAATGGAAAGATGCGCATGAAGGTAGAACTGCCTCTGAATCTAAGCCCTGCTGAAATAGAAGCTGCTGTAATGGCCTTGCCTGATACACAAAAATGGCTAGAAGGAAAGACTCCAAAAAAGGTTATTATTGTTCCAGGGAAAATTGTCAACATGGTGCTGTAAAAGTACCACTAGTAAAAAGTCAAGAGGAATTACTGGAAAAGCTCAAGTAGGGTTGATGATCCTTTTACTTCGGTAATTAGACCACTGAGAGCTGTTGAATGTACATGGATTTGAGCACCGCCAGCCATCAGTTCGACACCTGGTGCATCTGTCTTGAGCTGTTTGAAATAATTGGTAATGAAGTTTTGGTCGACTGCGGTTAACCAACTACTCAGTACTACCGTAGGCTTTAGTCTTTGAATGCAATCAATTAAAGAATCATACGGCAAACTCTGCCCCAAATAATAGGTGTAATATCCTTTACTTCGTAGTAAATATTGGTAAAATAACAAGCCAAGTTCATGCCAATCATGCTCTGGTAAGAAGAGTAGGGCAGAAGTCGAACTTTTATCTGGAATACCCAATTTATCTATTTCGGAAATAACTTTTTGACGGATCAAGTTTGAAATAAAATGTTCTTGGGCTGCAGAAATACTATTCACTAACCACATCACGCCAATTCTATCTAGGAACGGAATGAGATGCTCAGAAAATGTCAGCTCTAAACCTTTTTGATGGATGAGGTCGTTGAGGGTGTTTCTGAATAACTCTTCGTCTAGATCAAGAAGCGCAAGAATGAGTTTTTCCTCGGCGTTGTCAATAGCCGGGCTCAGCCTGATTTCAGTTACCAATGCATGAATGGCACTGGTTTCCATGGTGGCTATCTTAGAAATTTTAACTCCATTTTTATTGAGCAAGCTCACATTGAGTAAAAATGAAAGGTCGGCGTCAGAGTAAGTCCTGATTTGGGTATCGGTTCTTTCTGGAATAAGCATGCCATAGCGCTTTTCCCAGATGCGAATCGTGTGGGCTTTGATGCCTGTAAGTATTTCTATATCTTTTATTTTATATTCTGCCATGGCTCATAGAGTTACTGCAAAACAACATATATTAAAGTTTGTTCAAAATGGGCAAAAATAAAAGTTTCAGGTAACTTTGCAACATGCAAATCAAAAACGCAGAATTTAGCATCTCGAATACCGAAGTTTCTAAATGCCCCACAGACGGCAAACCCGAATTTGCCTTCATCGGCCGTTCTAATGTTGGGAAGTCTTCATTGATCAATATGCTCACCTCAAAGAAAGGTTTGGCCAAAACTTCAGGTACGCCGGGTAAAACCCAACTCATTAATCATTTCATTATCAATGAGTCATGGTATATCGTCGACTTACCGGGTTATGGTTATGCAAAAGTGAGTAAAAGCCAGCGCAATTCCTTTGAACGCTTTATTTCCGATTACCTTATCAAGCGTGAAACCCTCATGAATATTTTTGTCTTGCTCGATGCCCGGCTCGAACCTCAAAAAATCGACCTCGAATTCATGAATTGGTGCGGAGAGAAAGGCTTGCCATTTTCAATGGTATTTACAAAAATAGACAAACTCTCGAGCTCTGCTTTGCAAAAAAATCTTGCCAAGTATAAAAAAGAGATGCTCAAGTATTGGGAGGAACTCCCGCCGGTCTTTACGACATCAAGCGAGTCTGGCTTTGGCAAAGAGCCTTTGCTCAATTATATCGAACAGATTTTAGCTTAAGTCTTTTCAAAACAAGCTTAAGTCGTTTTTCGTACTTGAATTTTCCTTCTGAATTCCTTATTTTTGCCCCCAAAACTACACAAAATGGGAAGAGCGTTTGAATACCGAAGAGCAGCTAAAGAAAAGCGTTGGGACAAAATGTCCAAAATGTTTCCGAAACTTGGAAAAGCCATCACTATGGCAGCCAAAGAGGGCGGAATGGATCCAGCCACTAATGCCAAGCTCAGAACCGCTATTCAAAACGCGAAGTCTGAGAACATGCCCAAAGACAACATTGAGTCTGCAATCAAGCGCGCTGCCCAAAAAGACATTGCTTCGTTCACAGAAGTCAATTACGAAGGCAAAGGCCCTCATGGGGTATTAGTCTATGTAGAATGCGCTACAGACAATCCAACGCGTACTGTTGCCAACGTCAAATCTTATTTCAATAAGGCAGGTGGCTCAGTAGTTCCAAATGGCTCTATGGAATTCATGTTTGCTCGCAAAAGTGTTTTTGAAATTACAAAAAACCCAGATCTTGATCCCGAGATGCTTGAACTAGAACTCATCGATGCAGGTTGTGAGGAAATCGAAATCGAGGAAGAACAAATCATTGTTTACGGAGATTACACGGCTTTTGGCACCATTGCCAAGGCTCTTGAAGATATGCAAATTGAAGTTCAAAAATCAAGTTTGAAACGCATCCCAACAAGCCCGGTAGAATTCACTGAAGAGCAGCTGGTTGACATCGAAAAAATGCTCGATAAAATCGAAGACGACGACGATATCCAGCAAGTCTTTACCAATATTGCTTAATTTGCACACTAAAAGCGCATATTTTGCGTTATAAACCTCTTTTTGCTTTCATGCGTACAAGCCAACATCTCATCCTGACCTCGCTACTGCTTTTGCTGTCATGGGCTTGTTCTACAGAAAACAATACTCCGCTCAATCGATTTTATCACCAGACTACGGCCAAATACAACGGTCATTTCAATGCCAAAGAATTGTTGAGGGTTTCCTTGAAAACCTATCACGACAGCCGTAAAGAAGATTTTTATTCGACGCTCCCGATCTTTCCAGTTCCCTCTGAAAAGGAAGTCAAAGGCATGTTGCCAGCTATTGATACGGCAGTTTTAAAGTGCTCCAAAGTGATTCTCAATCACAGCATGCCTACTGCAGAAAATATGTTCTACAAATCTGTAGAGTACAACAAATGGATTGATGAAAATTGGCTAACAGTAGGTGAGGCCTTCTTTTACCGCCGCGATTACCAAAAAGCTCTTGATAATTTTGAGTTTGTTAAGCGCTTTTTTGCCCAAGACCCTAGCACATATATTGCCAGTCTTTGGATAGCACGTATCTACATCGAACAACGCAAGTATGCCGATGCCAAACTGATCCTCGACGCACTCAATGAACGCGCCGAACTACAGCAGCAAAAGAAATTCAAAGATTACATTCCGTTTATCAAAGAGAAGAACCCCGAGGCTGGCCCCGAGATGTCTAAAAAGTTGCAGTTTGAAATTCACCGAGCTTTTGCAGACCTCGCTTTGCGCCGCCGAGAATACGACCTTGCCATCGAAGGGTTGAAACTAGCTATAGAGAAGTGCCCGGTTGCCAAAGAAAAAGCGCGCTTAAATTATATCTTGGCTCAAATTTATCAGCAGCAAAACCAGCTTCCGGAAGCCGCCAAATGTTACGGAAGGGCCTACAAGGCAGCTGCTGCAACTGATATTGCTTTCAATGCACGGCTCAATCGGGCGGTAGTCAGTGGAGACACTCGGCTTATGGCAGATCTTAACAAGATGCTGAAAGATGCTAAAAACGCCACTTATAAAGATCAAATTTATTATGCCATGGCCCTCATGGAACTTAATAGCGGCAATCAAGCATTGGCAAAATCTCACCTTACTTCTTCTGCGTTTTATTCCAATAACAACAAGCGTCAGCGCGCACAATCCTATGAAAAACTAGGAGACCTTTCCTTCAACGAAAAGAACTACGTTTCAGCCCAAAAATACTATGATTCCAGCTCAAGGTTCATCACCGACGATTATCCTAATGGTGAACAAATCAAGAGTAAAGCCAGTAAATTAGCAGACCTCGTCAAAGCGATTGAAACTGCCCAATTCGAAGATTCAGTTCAACGCATTGCAGCATTGTCTGAAAAAGACCGCGAAGATTTCCTCAAAGAAACATTGAAGCAAATCAGACGCGAGGAGCAAAGACGCAAAGAACTAGAGGCTGCCAAATTACTTGCATTACAACAAAGCCAAGCCGCACCAACCGCTGGCAACGCCAATAAGTTTATTTTTAATAATCCTAAATTGCGAGAAGAGGGCTACAATGACTTTCGTAAAAACTGGGGTATCCGTGAAAACACCGATGACTGGCGCCGCAGCGAGCGTATTGTGCTGAATGCAAACCTCGATCCTCTTGGTCAAGATACGAGTACACAAACGGCGCAGATTAATGCTAAAAATGACACCCTCAGCATCGAAAGCTTATTGGCTAATATTCCACTCACCCCCGAAGCATTAAAAAGCTCGCAAGAGCGCCTACTCGATGCACTTTATACTTCAGGTGTACTCTACAAAGAAATACTGAACGAAAGCGAATTAGCAGCTGCCCAATTCTTGGCTATTCTAGACAAAAAACTTGAGCACCCTACAGATCTTTCTGCAGCTTTTCAGCTCTACAAAATTTATGAAAACGGTCCTGATGCAGGCAAGTACAGAACTTATATTCTTACGAAATATCCAAATTCTGATGCCGCCAATTTCTTCCGAGACCCCGATTTTTATGTCAAGCAAAAATTAAGCGCTCAAAAAGATCAAGCAGCTTACCTCGCCTTACTCGAAAAATACGAACAAGGCTATTATGCCCAAGTACTTAGTTCGACTCAGCCGATTGTAGACAAGGACCTTTCGAATGCATACCGCGCTGAATATTTATTACTCAACGCGCTTGCTTTTGGTCAACTCACTGACAACAAGCAGTTATTGATCCCAAAATTGCAACGCATCATCGATGAAAAACCAAAGTCAGATCAAGCGGTCCGAGCACAAGAAATGATTCAGACCATTCAGAAGGGCTATTCTAAGTTTGAGCTAGCCACCAAAAAAGAAACGTCAATTTTCTCAACGGATATCAGCGGTACTCAATATGTGATTGTCTTACTAGACGAAGATGAAGAAGCCGATGAGCTCCGAACTGCTGTTGCCAATTTTTCAACCAAAGGATTCAAAACATCTAAAGTTAAAGCAACGATCAAGACTACCGTCGCCGAGAATAATTTTGTTCTCGTTTCAGAGTTTCCATCTGCCAAAATAGCTTGGGATTACCTCAATGCATACAAAGCAGGTTTTGAGTATCTCGATGACTATCAAAACAATAAAATTTACATAATCAATCAAGAAAATTTGAAAAAGTTGATAGAAAGCTCGAAATTTGATGATTATAAAGCATTTTTCATCGATAATTACTAAGCAATCATGCTAAGAAAAGACATTTTCGGGGGTTCTAGCCAAGTTGATCACGCAGACCGTCTCAACAAAATTGTAGCCGGAACAGAAATCAACGGAGACCTCACCTCAGATTCAAATATTCACCTCGAAGGCGAAGTCAATGGCAACGTTTCTTGTGCTGGCCGTGTTATCATCGGTAGTTCAGGTAAAATCAATGGCAATTTAGTTTGTGTTCATGCCGAAATTGAAGGAGCTATGGAAGGGCAACTCATGGTAGAAAACCTGCTCGTCTTGCGTTCAACTGCACGCATCAAAGGTGATATCCAAACAATGAAGCTACACATCGAAGAAGGCGCATTTTTTGAAGGTGCTTGTGTGATGCGCGCCGGCGTAAGCACAGCAAAGCTCGATACTGAGCCAGCTTTTGACGAATAATTTGGCTTCCAACTCCAATCCCTATTTGCGTTTAAGTTCAGCAGCAATTCAAATGGCGGCGGTCATTGGTGGCTTCTCATGGCTTGGTTCGTTTCTCGATGAAAAGTACCACACTAACAATTTTGTCTGGACCATCATATTGGGCTTGCTTGGTGTTGCAATTGGGCTTTATCTTGTCATTAAAGAAGTATTGGCTATTTCTAAAGAAAAGTAACTTGAAAAGGCGTTTTACTGCTTGGTCCTATCTATTGAGTATGCTTTCCATCCATGTGGTATTTGCATTACTAGACTTTATCGGCATATTTAAACTGACTCAGCGCGAATTATTCATCGCACAATTCAGTTCTTCTTTTATCATACTCATTTCTGCAGCTATTCTATTCTTTCAAAACAACGGCAATCCTGAGGACTTTACATTGCGTTTGTTAGTATTGACGACCACACAAATGTTAGGATATTTGTCTGTTTTACTAGCGTTAATTTATACCAACCAACCCATCTACTTTATTTTCTATTTGTTGGGCTTGTCTTTGGCAGTCTTGGTGATCCAAACCAGTTATATCGTACGCAGGTTAAAATGAATTGAGAAATGCAAAGAGTAGTTTGGCTAGTGGTTCGAAAGCTGCAAAACTCAAAGCATCATAACGATCATATACATCGTGATAATTTTTGTTCGGCCCCATCGTATAAACGAAGAATGCTGGCACACCTTTCTCTGTGAAAAAATAATGATCTGAATTAGCTGCTGGCCCCCTTGATTTAATTTGAGTGAGGAAGTTGGTTTCGTCGTTGAGTGCTTTTAATCTTTCGAATTCAACTTTAAAAAGGGTAGCATTGACTACGGTAATCCCTTCTTCTCCACTACCCATGATATCGGTATTGAGCAAAAACCTGATATTTTTTAATGGAATGAGCGGATGCTCTACAAAGTATGCCGAACCAACCAACCCTGCCTCTTCACCACCAAAAGCGATAAATACATAATTGAAGTTTGGATTGCGTTGTTTTTTCAACTCTTGAGCCAAATACAAGAGCATCCCAATACCTGATGCATTGTCATTTGCCCCGGGGAAATAAGTGTCTTTACCCATGCGCCCTAAATGGTCGTAGTGCGCTGTTAAGACGATATAAGGTTTGGTTTTGGCATTTTCTGCAGCTGGTAAGTAGCCCAGTACATTGCTACTTTTATAATTTTCAATGAAAGAGCTTTCAAGCTGAATCGTAGCAGTTTTGGGTTGGCTTTTGAAAAGTGCTTCTTTGGCTGTAAAAGCCGGGTAGGGCAAGCTTTTTTGACTGACAGACCACGTCAGTTTGGACTCTGTAATTTCAAGCACAGCAGCAAACTGCTTGAGTTCCTTGAGGCGTGCTTGCAAGACTTTATTAGTATCTCCACCAAAGCCAGAGGTTTTCACAACCAACATGCGATCAGCAGGACAGGGTTTAAAGGCATTGACACTGCGATAGAGCGACTTTTCATTGCAATAGATCAATTGGTATACTTGTTGTTTTTGCGTGCCGTTAGCGCCTGGGTCAACGATGTAGTCTTTGCCGGGTTGAAGGGTATCGGTTCCGATGATCAATTGACATGCTCCTGGAAAGGTTTGAACAGGAAAGCTGAAATATTGCTGAAATGATTTTTTTTGGAGCGGTTTCAAGCCAATATGTTGAAATTCTTGCGCGATGTATGCAGCTGCTTTTTGCGCGCCTTGATCAACGTAGCCGCGACCGGAATAGGCTGAAGAGCACAATTCTTCTATGGCCTTTTTGTAAGGATAAGATTGGCCAAAAGTGTGGCCAATTGTAAAAATTAGAACGATCGCTCTAAGCGCCAGCCGCATGACGTCTGCAGATCTTATATAAGAAATCTTCAACGATTTCAGATTCGGTATCCCAGTTGAAGGTCTGAGACAATTCAGCGAGCATGTTGCGTGCAGCGTCCATGTTTGCCAATTGATCGAGTTGTTTTACTGAAGCTGAAAAATCATCAGAGGAGCCATCAAAAAGCTCGTTGATGAATTGCAATTTTTCATTGAGCGTAAAAGCGCCAGCAAGTGTTTCTAGTGGAAATACACTGCGGTTATCTCTGATGTTGGCTTCCATTTCAGCCATCCAAATTGGCTGACTAGCTGAAAATTGAGGTTCGTAAGGTGCTTCTTCAGTAGATTGCGCTTCGTCAAGGATTTCAGTTGCTGCTTGTTCGTTAAAGAAAGTATCTTCGGTCAATTCTTCTTCTTGAGCTTCGTTGTTCTCTTCTTCAATTTGTGCTGCGGGCTCTTCGTTTTCCTCGACGATATCTTCAGTTTGGAGTTCGTCTTCTGCTTCATCCTCCTCCAAGAGTTCATCTACTTGCTCGTCTTCAAGTATTTCTTCCAGCTCTTGAATTGCTTCCTCTTCTTCTTGAATTTCTTCCTCTAAAGGATAGACAACGGTTTGGGCTTCAACTTCGGGTTCTTCATGGGCAAAAGTGACTTCAAATTCTGGTTCTGCAGAAAGGTCAATGGCACCAAATAAGTCAATAGGAGTTTCTATTTCAGGTTGTCTGATACTTGCTGAAACAACCGGCGCCGAGACCCCTAAAACATTGGTCTCGTATATTTTGTAACGCATAATAATCATGCGCTCATAGAGTTCTTTGGCGTCCTCAACGAGCAATTCCATGTCTTCAGGACTTAACTGGCCAGATTCGAGTTTTTCAATACCAGATTCGAGGTGGCCAAGGATAGTTTTGATCATTAGAGTAGGAGTTTTTTCGGACATTGCTTATAACTTATTAATTTCGTGCAATCGGGAACCCAATTGAACCTGAACCAAAATTAGAAAACATTTCACAATCTGATTCACTGACACTATGTTTTTAGAGCAATTTAGCAAAGATAAAGGGCAACTTGGTTCAATTGAAGTCATTTGCGGATCCATGTTTTCTGGCAAGACCGAGGAGCTTTTTCGCAGGTTGCGTCGGGCACAGTTTGCAAATCAGTCAATTTTACTCGTGAAACCAAGTCTTGACGAACGCTATGCTAGTCAGGATGTCGTGAGCCATGTGGGGCAAAGTTGGGCCGCAGTGAGGTGTCAAAATGCCCATGAAATCATGGAAAAATGGCAGGGAGAACACATTGTTGCCATCGACGAAGCCCAATTTTTTGATGCTGCGATCATTTCAATTTGTACGTCGCTGGCTAATCAAGGCGCCCGTGTGATTATTGCAGGCCTTGATATGGATTATTTGGGGCAACCTTTTGGCCCTATGCCACAATTAATGGCTATAGCTGAATACGTTAGTAAGGTGCATGCCGTTTGTGTCGATTGTGGCAACCTCGCACACTTTTCTTATCGAACCGTGGCGCAGAAAGAACAAGTACTTGTAGGCGCGATCGAAAAATACAAGCCACTTTGTCGTTCTTGTTATCAACAAAAAAATCAATGAAACTAGCCATCCCCATTTCAGATTTTCAGCGCATCCTTGATGCCCAACTTGAAGGGGACATTCCTTCTCATGACTTGATACAAGAAGTTGTTTACGACACGAGAAAAATCATTCGAACCTCTGGTGTTGTTTTCTTTGCTTTAAAAGGACCTCAGCAAAATGGACATCAATTTATTCAAAAGGCTTATGAAGTTGGTGTGCGGTATTTTGTTGTGGAAAAAATTCCTAAAGAGAAATACCCCTCAGCTATTTTTTTCCAAGTTACAGATGCGTTAAAAGCCCTTCAAAAATTAGCAATGGCGCGTAGGGAGCAAATCAAATATCCAATTGTAGCCATCGCAGGTTCTATCGGAAAAACAACTGTGAAGGAGTGGATTCATCACCTATTGGCCGGACAGCTACATGTGGTAAGGAGCCCAAAAAGCTATAATTCTCAGCTAGGAGTTGCACTTTCTCTGTTAGAATTGCCGCTCGAGGCGGACTTGGCTCTGATCGAAGCGGCAGTTACCAAGCCTGGTGAAATGACCGCACTGCAGCAAATGATTCGGCCTCAGTATGGCGTCTGTACCAATTATTTATTGCGGGGAAATGAATTCAAAGACGAAGCGGAGTTCGCAACTGAAATACAGACCTTAATGCAGAATTGTTCTTGGACAATCAATGGCCAAGACCTTCAGGTTGAGAGTGCTGAAAAGTTGAATGAACTTTTTGAACATATTCCTTTTAAGGATCCCGTGAGTACTCATAATGCAAAAATTGCAATCGTTTGTGCCCAACATTTTGGAGAAATTTCTCAGAAAAATGTAGCGAGTTTGCCTCGTCTTGCCCTGCGGCTAGAAACCATTGAAGGAACGAATGCATCCGTATTGATCAACGATGCATATACACTAGATTTACTCGCTTTTGAAGGTTCCTTGTCTTATTTAAAAACGCTTGCTGTTGGTAAAAAACCAATGGTTTGTTGTTATCTAAAAACTGAGCAAAAAGTACAAAGAGCAGCTATCGAAAGCCTGATTAAAGCATACGGAATTGAGGAATATTATTTTTGGGAAGGCCTGACTCAGGATCTTCCAACTTTAAACAACCATGTTGTTCTCATCAAAGGGAATGATTATTTAGTGACAGAAAAATTGCTTGAACATTGGCGTTTGAAAAAACATAGTACGAGTGTGAGTTATGATTTGTCTGCCTTGCACCATAATTTGAAGCGATATCAGCAAATATTGCGGCCAGAAACTCAATTGCTTGTGATGGTAAAAGCACAGGCTTATGGCGCAGGAAATGGGCAATGGGTTGCGCAACTTGTTCGGAGTGGTGTTCACTACCTAGGGGTGGCCTATGCCGATGAAGGTCAAGAGCTAAGAAATCAGGGCATACAAACGCCAATACTCGTCATGAACGCCGAGCCCGAGGCCTTTGATACTTGCATCGATGCGCAGTTAGAACCAGCCATTTACAGTCTAGAACACCTCGATACATTTATTCGAAAACTGATTGCACGTGGAAGAGAAGCCTATCCAATTCATATCAAACTAGACACCGGTATGCATCGCCTCGGCATGCAGCAAAATGAAATAGATGTATTGGTCGAAACTTTACTTGCTCAACCTGAAGTTCAGGTTAAAAGTATTTACAGCCACATGGCATGTGCAGACCAACCGGCTCATCCCATGAATGCACAGCAAATAGCGCTTTTTGAGCAACTCAGCCAACAAATCATGTCGGCTTTGCCTTATCCTGTCCTGCGTCACTTACTCAATTCTGAGGGGGCAGCACATTTCCCGACAGCACAATACGATATGGTCCGCTTAGGCATAGGACTTTTTGGAGTTAATCACGACCCACAGTTTGCCAGCCAGTTAAGACCTGTGTTGTCTTGGCGCAGTAGTATCTCACAGATAAAAACACTAGATGCAGGTACTTGTGTCGGTTATGGCTGTACTGAGGTGCTACAAAAGAAACAAAACATTGCCATCATTCCGGTAGGTTATGCTGATGGATTTTTTAGATGCCTCAGTGGCGCAAAAGGCGGTGTGTTCATCAACGGTAAGTTTTGCCCAACAGTTGGCCGTGTATGCATGGATATGATCATGGTAAAAGTTGCTGATGAGGTTACTCTGAATGACGAAGTTGAAATCATTGGGGCATATCAATCACTTGCGGACTTCGCTCATGCAGCAAATACGATTCCTTATGAAATTCTTACAAGTATCTCACCGCGAGTGCAAAGAACCTACACGAATGACTAATTTTGCTTAAATTTAAAATAAAAATGAAAATACTCATCTCCTTTATTTTTGTCCTGGTTGGCTTAACAGCAGCAGCACAACAACCCGCTTCTTCTCCTGAGCAAGACACTACAAAATACTTAGTAGTGCGTAATAATGGCATCGAATATGTAGGGCAAATTTTATCAGACGATGGCCGAGAAATTTTATTGCAAACCAGCCAATTAGGGAAAATATACATTCCTAAATCTGAGGTAAAAAGCATCACTAAAGTTGATCTTCAGAACGATTTCAAAGCAGGTGAGTTTTTAGGGCAAGGTGTATTCACAACGCGCTATCAATTTACAACCAACGCTTTTCCAATTCAAAAAGGAGAAAATTACGCAATGGTCAATCTTTATGGCCCCGAAGTTCATTTGTCAGTTGCTCAGAATTTCAGTGTGGGTGTCATGGCTACCTGGATCGCAAGTCCAATTGCTTTGGCATTAAAGTATACCATTCCAACACAAAATCCTAAATTGAATTTTGGTCTCGGAACACTACTTGGTTCATCAGGATATTTCAATCAAGGAAAAGGTTACGGAGGTTTGCATTGGGCAATGGCAACTTATGGCACGCGCCGCACCAATGCCACCTTTTCTTTGGGCTATGCATACTTCAATTCAGGTTTTAATTTTACTAACGATTACACTTACTACACACCAGGCACCTACGCAGCGGTGCTGCAACAAGGCGTTTACTCTTTCCCAATTCCAGAAACCATAAATTATCAAAACGAAATAGGGAACTTTCAGTCGCCAATCATTGGTATTTCAGGAATTACTGCTGTTGGCAAGAAAGCAAGTTTTGTTTGGGATGCCATGATCATTACAGGCAGAACCAGAAAAATTTTTGATTACCAACAGATAGACTATTTCTATGATCCAAATACTGGGCAGCCAAGTTCAGTTGTTTATGGCGATCCATTTGCCGAGGTAAAAGGAACTAACGTTGTTTTTATGCCAGGTATGCGCTTTCAAAAGGATCAAAACAGAGCTTTTCAGGTTACCCTTGCTGGCATCATTGGTAAAAGAGAAGTGAAAACAAATACGGAAAGTTATACCAATAGTTATTCTTTTCCGGTTCCAATGCTCAGTTGGTTTTATAAGTTTTAACAATGGACAGCACCCAGGATCAACTCTTTCAATTAATCAAGTCGAAGTTGGCTCCAGGTGATGCCTTGGGTTTCGTACTGAGTGAAACATTGCACATCAGTATGGATGCTGCCTATCGTCGCATGCGCAACGAAACCGCCCTGACCATCGATGAAATCAAAAGACTTTGTAAAACTTTTGATATTTCTTTTGACGCGCTTATCCAACAGCAGAAAAGCAATGTCATTTTTAGATACACTCCGTTGAATGCCTATGATTTTTCATTAGAGTCTTATTTGGAGGGGATCTTAGATGCGTTTGAACGACTCAAACACCTCGAGGATCCAAAAATTATGCTGACTATCAACAACACCCATTTTTTTCAGTTGTTGAATTTCCCTCAGTTAGTCCGCTTTAAGTTGTTTTTTTGGGCCAAAACACATTTGCAAATTCCAGACTACAAAGATGTTTTATTCAGACATGAAAAAACTACTGAGCGCGCTTTTGAATTAGGCAAATCAATTCTTCAAGCCTACAACACCATTCATTCGGTTGAGATTTTTGACCCCGAACTCATGCGTGGCTACTTGCGTCAGATTCTATACTATTACAAATCCAATCAATTCGAAGACCCTCAATACGCATTGTTTCTCTGTGACCGCCTATTGATGTTTTCGGCACACTTGCGAGAGCAAGCAGACAACGGTAAAAAATTCATCTACGGCACTCAAATTCCAGCATCTGGCAATCGTTTTGAAATGTATTTCAATGAAACGATCAATGCTGACTCTGCTTTTTATTATGAAAGCAAAGACAAGCAAGGTTTGTTTCTGAGTCATAACATCATGAATTATTTGCAGACCAACGACCCCCAATATGTGCAAGATGCCAAGCAAGTCATTGACAAACAATTGGCCAATTCAAGCCTCATTTCTGAAGTAAATGAAAAGGAACGCCGCAACTACTTTGCAGAATTTGAAAGAACCATCGGTTTGTTTCGAAAAAAGATAGAAGCGGACCTCGAATTTCATTCTTAGTTGCGAAAAATGCAACTCATAAATATTTAGACCCGTTATTCAGTTTTCTGAACCGTACATTTTGACCTTCCTTTGTCGAACCAAAATGTATATTATGAAAACGAAAAAATTACATTCAGCTTTATTATTTGTAGCCATCTTATTTGGAATTAATACCAGTTTTTTGGCTCAAAACAATGCAACTATCGCAGTTGCAAACCCCAACGTCAATACTTTAACGGTCAGGCCTGAAGCTGCTGCAAAGATGATGCGTCTAGAGCTCATTAAAATCAATAAATACAAAGTTTATGATGAGTTTGACATGAATGAGGTGATCAAAGCTAACGAAGAGTACAAAACAGGTTGTTATGGCCAAAGTTGCTTGACAAAGCTTGGAAATGAACTCAAAGTCGATTACGTGATGTCAGGAAGTCTTGACGGCCTAGGTAATAAAATTGTCGTGACCATTAAAATCATCGATGTCAAGAATCAAGCACTTTACAAATCTTCCGTGAGAGAGTTTGATAACCAAGAAACAGAAATTCAACGCATGATTGAAATCGTATTAGCAGACATGCACGGAATTACTGTTGACAAAGTCATTACAGATCGCTTGGCATTTAAAAATGAAGTAATCACTTCTAACAACATTGGAAAAATCAATAATTCAGGGCCTCGTATTGGTTTTGCATACTTAACTGGTAGCGTGAATGAATTTGCCACGCGTGAAATGAAATATGGAGGTTTAGGTATTCAGCCTTTTACATCCATGATTGGTTACCAAATTGAAGGGCAATATGTGGGCACGGAGAATTTTTCTGCACTTGTAGAAGGAATCATCAATGTATCTGGCCTTGAGCAAGGGCAGTTTGTTCCGTCTATTTCTTTGTTAAACGGTTTCCGTTTTGGTAAGGCCAATTGGGAGTTTGCTTTTGGTCCTCGTTTCGGGATCTCTTCAACCTCCCAAGGCTTTTTCGATACAGAAAATGAATATTCTTCTGATGGCCGTTATTTTTCAGAATCGGATTGGAATGCATATGTTATAGAAAATAATAACGATCCTAGCAACCCAGTTTTAGATCCAAACAACCCTGGTTTTGATTACGGATTTGAAAAGAATTTCGATCGCAGAGGAGAGAAATCATTAGCAACAACATTCCTCATTGCTTTTGGTCGTACTTTCCAAGCTGGTGCCTTAAACATTCCTGTGAACTTATTTTACAGTTCTCAAAGGGGCGGTGGATACATAGGTATCAACATGGGCTTCAATGTTCAAAAAAGCAAGCAACCAATCAATAAAAACAATCCACAGCGTTATTATTAAACCCTAAATATCAAACTAAGAACAAATGAAAAAGCAGTATTTATTTCATTTGTGCTTGACACTAGCGCTCTGCTTCTTCGGAAGTCAGAGCGCTTTTGATTTCTAATTCATGTTCGTTTCAAAGACTCTCCGTAATTTAGTCTCAAATTTGACCAAATGTTGATGGGCTCCTTGTTGTCGCTTTTTATCTTTAAATCTTGGTGGTTATCAGGGCTTTTTGTCTTTATAGTACTGATCTTGGTCTTGGTTTTCATTCGCAGACGCATCGAGTCTAACCGAAGAAATCAAGTGAGGCTGGAAGTGAAAATTGCCGAAAGAACCAAGGAAATACGCTTACAAAAAACCAAAATCGAAGAACAAAAAAGGCTGCTTGAGGAAGAGAAAAACAAAGTTGTAGAGCAACAAGCGTTGCTTCAAAAAGAAAAGGACCGCACTGAACAATGGTTGTTAAACACCTTGCCTTCTCAGGTTGTAATTGAACTCAAACGAAACGGTAAGGTCAAGGCCCAAGCATTCAAGCAAGTTTCTATTATGTTTACTGATGTTGTAGGCTTTACGCGTATTTCAGAGTCTATGGCCCCGAGCAGAATTGTCTCAAAGCTAGATATCCTTTTTCAGAAATTTGATGAAATCATTCAAGCAAATAATCTAGAAAAAATCAAGACGATCGGAGATGCCTACATGTGCGCAGGTGGAGTTCCGGTAGAAAATTCAACCAACCCAATTGATGCCTGTTGCGCCGCCCTTCAGATTCAAGCTTTCATGGAAAAGTTGAAGTACGAAGCCATTGCAGACCACGAAGATTACTGGGAAATTCGGTTGGGTATCAATACCGGACCAGTCATTGCCGGTATCATCGGAAACATTCGCTTGGCATATGATGTTTGGGGGTCTTCTGTGAATTTAGCACAACGAATGGAAATGCTCGGAGAGCCCGGAAAAGTCACCATCACGGGAAATACTTTTCAGCAAATAGAACCTTATTTTGAATGTGATTATAAAGGAAAGGCACTCACGAAGTCTCGAACGAAAGTCGATATGTACGTGGTGCAGCGCATCAAGCCTGAACTTTCAGTCAATGGTGAAGGGCTGATTCCAAATTCTCGATTCGAAGAAATCAAGAAACTCCACCATTACAGCTCTATCAAGTACTACAAAGCAGAGCACCACGTCATGAATATTTTGGAAAAAAATCTACCAGAGGGGCTTCATTACCATTCGATCAAGCACACCAAAGATGTTGTCAAAGCGGTGGAGCGTATTGCTTTACTTGAAGGTGTTACCGATGAAGGGCTTTTTCTATTGAAAACCGCCGCTATATTCCATGACGCAGGTTTTATTGAGAAGTATGACCACAACGAAAGTATTGGCGCAAGAATGGCGCAAGAAATTTTACCAAAATATGGTTATACGGATCAGCACGTCAAAACAATTGTAGAACTGATTCATGCGACTGAAATCCCACATAAACCAATCAATAAGCTTCAAGAGATCATTTGTGATGCCGACCTCGACTACTTAGGTCGTGATGACTTTGAAGTGATTGCAGATAACCTCAGAAGGGAGTTGACAGAAATGGGCAAGGTCCAATCCAGAAAAGAATGGGATCAGATTCAAGTGAAGTTCTTGAATCAGCACCAATATTTTACCCAAACCGCTATTCAATCCAGACAAAAGAAAAAAGCTGAAAACTTACAAGTTGTGGTTGACCGCTTAGCAGCTGATGCATACCAGTAGGAAAGTCTCAACTAAAATTTACAGAAAACGGCCGTTGCGCGGCGCCTTTTTTGACTTTTTTTCCTTTGAAGAAATCGTGTAATTATACCCCAGATTCATAATAGCTCTGTTCAGTGAGCCCGGGCTGTTGAAACGTTGGTCATACAAATAAGCAATCTCAAGCTCGCCCGCAGCTTTCAAATCAATTGCCAAGCCAATATTCCAGCGGATGCGATTCAGGTGATACCCAGTTTGACCATCCATTGGGCTTGTGAAAAATTCCATACCCGCGTTTGGGCTCAGGTTAGAATTACTCAGGTTATAAGCAATACTTGGTTTGAAACGAAAGGCGTTCCCAAACTCAGAACCAATATCTGTTGAAGAACGCTCGGCAGAAAATTGATAGCGTACTCTAAAGCCTAATTCCAGTCTTTTGATTTCATGAGAAAGTTGGAGATTTACATTGAGGCGATGCTGCATTCCATAGTTTCCAAAATCATCTTTTGACCCGATTAAACGGTAGTCTAAAGAGGGGCGCAGAAATTTATTGACTTTGTATTTGTAGGAAATCTGAGGGAAGTAGGTTTGTAAGCCACTGACATCAAAACGTGAGGTAAAGTCAAAACCTACGCTTTGTTTTTTGTCAATTTTATAGGCCAAGCCGAGCTCATTCCAAGATTGGAATACCGTTGAATTTTGTGCGCTGAGTAAACTCGGGATAAGCGCAATAATGAATAAAATGCGTTTCATTAGCGCGTTACAATAATTTCACCGAGATCTTTCACTTCGTTTTTACCGATTTGCACAGTAAATTTTACAGGTACTTTGGTGTAATAGTCATCGTCGTTATTGCCTACATTATTACCTGTGTTAAAGACCTCATTGTAAGCAAAAACGGTGTAGGTTCCTGGAAATAAATTTTTAAAACTGAAGCTGCCATCGTAATTGCACTCAATTTTGTCATCGAAAATACTGTCTTGGGTTCCGTAAACAATGTAAACATCTTCTGTGGCACCAGGGTAACTTACGGTTTGTGTCAATAACCCATTTACATAAAGTTTTTCATTGACAGTAATTTTTCCAACTATTTGACTGCGACCTCCTTCGCCTTCATATTTCTTACAAGAACTCAGTGAAAATAGGGAGCTAACAACGAGGGTCAAAAAGGCAAATTTTTTCATGAAATTATTTTTTAGGGCAATGTTAAGAAAAAAACAACTTTTGACACATTCTTACGTCTGCTTGTTTGGATAAAAATTGATATTTCAGTAATATTGGTCACGCTAAACCTGCCTTGATGAAACTAATGCTCCGCTCCTTTATTTTCTTATTGCCCTTTTTTGGCTTTGGCCAAGTTGTAGTCAACGAATATTCATGTTCAAACATGACAGGAATCGTTGATGCATATGGTGAACGCGAAGATTGGATTGAACTCTATAACACCACCGGAGCATCTGTTGATTTGACAGGTTGGTTTTTATCTGATAAGCCAAGCAATCTTACGAAGTGGCAAATTCCGAGTGGTTCAATTGCAGCCAATGGCTTTAAAATGGTTTTTTGCTCGAAAAGAAACACCGTTAATGGCGCACAATATCACCCTAACTTCAATTTATCTCAAACCGAAGGAGATTGGATCATCCTTTCAAATCCTTCAGCCGTTGTTGTAGATTCCTTCAAAATTGTTCATCTGACCAAAGCCAATCATTCAGTTGGTCGTTCTACAAATGGCGCCAATGACTTTAAATTATTTACCGCACCTACACCAAACGCCAACAATGCCGGTGCTGTTGATTTTTATCCGCCAAAACCAGTTTTCAGTTTAGCCCCAGGATTTTATGCGGGTGCACAAACCGTAAGCATCACTTGTGCTGACCCTACAGCCACCATTCGCTACACTTTGGATGGTTCTGACCCTACAGCTACCTCAACAGCCTATTCAGGCCCAATCAACATTCCAAGTACGAAAGTTTTACGTGCTGTAGCTTTTGGCACCACACTCAGTTCTTTTACCGAGACCAATACCTACTTTATTAATGTCAATCATACTGTCCCTGTAGTCTCTGTTTGTTCGCAAGGGGTGTATAGTTTAGTGGCAAATGGTAGCCAAAACCCACCAAATAGAGTAGGTGCTTTTGAACTCTTCGAACAAGACGGTTCTTTTATTGACGAATCAGAAGGTGATTTCAATAAGCACGGCAATGATTCATGGTCTTATCCTCAGCGTGGATTTGACTTCATATGCCGAGATCAATATGGCCACAATGGCGACCTCGAACATGAAATTTTCCCAGAAAAATCCCGCGATGCATTTCAACGTGTCATCCTAAAACCAGGAGCGAGTGACAATTATCCTTTTGAACAAGGGGCGCATATTCGCGATGCGTTCATCCATACCTTATCCATTCGTGCCGACATGAAGCTCGATGAGCGCACCTGGAGGCCAGCTGTGGTTTATCTCAATGGTAATTATTGGGGAGTCTACGAGATCCGAGAAAAAGCCGATGACCATGATTATGCAGACTATTACTACGGTCAGGATAAATTCAATATGCATTATCTCAAAACTTGGGGTGGAACTTGGCAAGAATATGGTTCTCCTAATGCTTTGCCCGCTTGGAATAACCTTAAAAACTACATCCTTACCAACAATATGGGAAATCCTGCCAATTTTAATTACGTGGATTCCTTGTTTAGTTGGAAATCTCTTGCTGATTACTTTATGATCAATTCCTATACGGTCAATCAAGATTGGTTGAACTGGAATACGGCTTGGTGGCGAGGACTCGATACAACGGGTAATCACAAAAAATGGGGTTATGCGTTGTGGGATATGGATGCGACATTTGGTCACTACATTAACTATACCGGCATTCCTGATCCAAGCGCAAATGCGGATCCATGTAATGCAGAAAACCTTCCAAATCCTGGTGGGCAGGGCCATACCGATATACTAGAAAAATTGATCAATGAAAATCCTGTTGTAGAACAGTATTACATTACGCGTTATATCGATCTGATCAACACCTCGTTTAGTTGTGCAAGTATGTTAGCACTTCTTGACAGTATGGTCAACGAACTTGATCCAGAAATGACAGCACATTGTGCCAAATGGGGAGGAAGCTATTCAGGCTGGCAATCTCGTGTGACCCAACTTCGCAATTTTATCAATCAACGCTGTTTGGCATTGGAACAGGGCCTCATCGATTGCTATCAACTTACTGGGCCTTTTCCAGTTACATTTGACGTAAGCCCAGCAGGTGCGGGCACCATTCAAGTGAATTCAGTGAATCCACCCAACTATGCTTGGGTTACCGAATATTTTGGAGGCATTCAAACTTTGTTGGCCCCAACGCCAGCACCGGGCTTTGTGTTCAGTCATTGGACAGTCACACCGGGCCCGTTAGCCTTGCCTGCAACAACTGCAAATAATGCCATAACTATAAATGGCCCAGAAACAATCGTGGCTGTATTTATTCCGGATGTTCCGGATGTTGATGGCGATGGTTGCTTGAATGTTGATGAAAATTTAGTGGGTACAGACCCAAGCAATCCAGACACCGATGGCGATGGTGAGAACGACTGCGCTGAAATTGGTAACGTTAGCGCACCAACAGACACCGACGGTGATGGTATCATCGATGCACTCGAATCTTCAATAATCGATACGGATGGTGATGGCGTCATGGACGAGCTCGATCCAAACAATACAGACCCATGTATCCCGAATCCAAATGCCGGACCATGCGACCAAGACGGTGATGGTTTAACCAATAGTCAAGAAACAACCTCCGGAACGAATCCTACCAACCCCGATACAGATGGTGATGGCCAGAATGACGGCCAAGAAGTGACCAACGGCTCGGATCCGCTCAATCCATGTGATCCGGATGACACCTTACCGGGTTGTCAAATTGACACCGATTTTGATGGGCTTACCGATGCACAAGAAGGTGTTTTAGGAACCAATCCAACCAATCCTGATACCGATGGCGATGGCATCAACGATGGCACTGAAGTGACTAACGGCAGTAACCCACTTGATCCATGCGATCCAGATGGAAGTAGCCCGGAATGTGCAATTGGCATCTATTTCCCAACAGCCTTTTCTCCTAATGGTGTTGGAAACAACCTCAACGAAGTGTATCAAATCATAGCAGGAAAAGACATCGAAAGTTTAACTTTTAAAGTTTTTGATCGCTGGGGCAATCTTATTTTTGAATCGGGTAACAAGCAATTCAAGTGGGATGGTTCTTATAAAGGCAAAGCTTGCAATAGCGGTATCTACGCTTATATCTGTGATGTCACCTACGATACTGGCGCCACCAAGAAATTTACTGGCAACATCACTTTGATCCGTTAGTATGAAATTCAGAAGCGTCATTTTTTACTTTCTCGGGGCCATTTCTTTTTGCTCAAGTGCAGTAGCTCAAGATTTTCACCTGACACAAATCGACAGATCATTGCCTTATCTCAATCCAGCATTTGTCGGTGCCTTTAAAGGTTATGAGCGCATCAGTTTACTAAACCGCAATCAATGGATTGGTACTGGCACCCAATTTCTTACCAGTTATGGTATGGCTGAATTTACTCCTGGCCGTAATTTATCCAAAGATCGCGCCTATGTAGGAATAGCTCCTTCCTTTAGCAATGACGTAGGCGGCGACTCAAGAATGACTCAACGCTCTTTTGGTCTGTCGGTTAGCGGACACCTGCCGCTCGCAAAAGGCCATTGGCTCGATGCAGGTTTGCAAACAGCCATTCAGCAGCGCAGCGCAGATTTCAGTAAGTTGTTGTATTACTCGCAATGGAATGGAAGCACAATTGACCCCAATGTTTTTTCAGGTGAAGAAAACGATTTTGTGAGTTTTTCATTTGTTGATGCAGGCCTTGGTTTGGCTTACCGGTATGAGCCAAATGCCCGAGGCGAATTGAAGAATGGTCAGTGGGCACTCACTACGGGTCTATCCTTATTACACGTCAATAAACCAGTCTTGCAATACAATGCCTTATCCGCCGACCGCCTTTATCAGAAGCTGGTAGCTTATTGGCAATTTTCGTTGGGGCTCAATGAGATTTCCACCCTCAAATTCAATCTCGCATACATCAGACAAGGCACCCACCAAGAAGCTATTTTTAGCGCGTTGTATCGACTACAAATGAGGGGTTCATCTCAAATCACCAACGAAGTAAGCAATCGCTTTTTTACGGCAGGCCTCTATTTTAGGTCTACTGCAGCCGTATCGCCATATGTTGCCATTGATTTTGGTGCTTTTGATTTAGGCTTATCTTACGATGCCGATTTTGGGCGTTTGGCATCGGCTTACAGACACTCTGTTGAAATGAATGTCAGCTATACGTTTGGAAAACATTCGCTGTTTAAAGGTAGCCGTTTGCGCTAAGAAATTGGGTCCATTGAGCGGCCTGATTTTTATTCATAACCCTCGGAATTTTATTTTGAGCACCAAGTTTGTTGATGCTTTCCAAATAATCATAAAAGACTTTTGTCGGAAGAATTTTTAAGCTTGGGGCAGGCATATTGTGTTTGCGTACATAGGCATAATCATCATTCACAACCTGTAATTTTTCATCTATTTCACTGATAATCGTTGAAGAAGCTTCTACATCGTCGCAACCGATAAACCAGCAATGCTGGTAGCTTGACTCATCAGCAAAAATGGTATATTCTGAAAATGATAAACCATGTGCATTACTCACTTGAACCATTGCTTGGTTGATATTATCTAGTGTCAGGTGCTCACCACAAATACTTAAGTACTGCTTGATGCGCCCAGAGATAATGATCTCTTGTGTGCTTGTGTCCACAAACCGCACAAGATCGCCGAGCATATATCGCCACAAACCAGCATTGGTACTGATCACCATAGCATAGTCAACGTTGGGTTTTACTTCGCTGATGGTGTAAGCAAGGTGCTTGTTTTTCAATTCACCGGACTCTGTGAAATAGGTTGCATTGAACGGAATGAATTCAAAGAAAATGCTATTATTGAGCAAGAGTTTCATTCCTTTCCGTTTCGGACTAATTTGATATCCAAAATAGCCCTCACTAGCTAAATAAGTATCCAGTAAAATGACGGGTTCACCGCACACTTTTTTGAGACGCTCTACAAATGGGTCCATGTAAACTCCTCCATGAACGTACACTTTAAAGTTGGGCCAAATTTCGTGGATGTTTTTGAGTTGATAGTGTCTGACAATTTCCTCTAGCAACAAGACACACCAACTCGGTATACCCGCCATGATGCCGATATTCCATTTTGGTGCTTGTTCTACCATTAAAGGAAGTTTGGCCTTCCAATCTTTGAGGTGAGTGATTTTTTTGTTTGGCTTGGCAAATGGCGCAGCAATAAGTGAGGTGTGTTTTTTGAGTATGCCGCTTAGGTCTCCTTCAAAGTGCGTACCTACTTTTTTTAGTTTGGTAGAACCACCTACCGCTAATACTTTTGAACCGTAAAACGAATCTGATAAATTTAGTTCGTGGAGCACAGAAAATTGTCGCAGAGAAACTCGTTGAAAAGAACGGATCATTTCGGTAGTAACAGGGATGCGTTTGCTTGGAGCACCTGTTGTGCCGGAAGAGAGTGCATAGTATTTGATACGGCCGGGCCAAATATGATCCTTGGCGCCTATAATGGCTCCCTCAAGCCATTCGGTATAGTAGGTGTCGTATTCTGTTATCGGAACTTGTTGTTGGTACCTAGAAACAAAATCGTTGCGTTGTAGCAAACTTGTAAAGTGATGCGCAAGCCCAAATTTGGTTCTTTTAGCAACCTCGATATTTTGCCTCAATGCTTCTAATTGCTGCTTGTAATCAGGACTTTTTCGCGAAATTCTTTTAAAACTGATCGCGGTACTCCTTTGAATTAATTTTCCGATGATAGGCATGAACCAAGTAGCTTAAATTAGAGTAGGCTTCACACAAAAATAAAGAGAAAAGTAGTGCGTTCTTACTACACTTTGTCTTAAATTTGTAAAAAACACCGCTATGCAAACTAAAACGTTCATTGTCCCTCAAGATTTTACCCCAGTGGCCGATATCGCCTTACAACACGCCATTGCAACTGCCAAGCCACTTAACGCCGAGATTCAACTGCTTCATGTGGTTTCAAAAGACTCGCAAATCCCGGAGGCCTTGGCTCAACTTGAAAACATCATCGGTAAACACGAACACGAAGGGGTTAAAATTCATCCGAACGTTCGCATAGGCAGTATTTTTGAAGATATCGGCGCCTTTGCTGCCGAGCACCAAGCAGAACTCATCGTCATGGGTACTCACGGAGCCCATGGTTGGCAGCACATTACGGGTAGCCACGCACTTAAAGTAGTAACCAGCTCTCAAGTACCTTTCATTATTGTCCAAGAAAAAGCTGTCAAAGCAACGGGCTATGACTCAATTGTCGTTCCGATGGACCTCCACAAAGAGACCAAACAAAAGCTTTCAATTGTTGCCAATTTGGCAAAGTATTTCAATTCAAAAGTACACGTAGTTACTCCAGACGAATCAGACGAGTTTTTACGTCATCAAGTACGTTCAAACATTACATTTTCAGAAAGTTTCTTCAAGGATCGCGGTATCGAAATGACAAGCGCAGTAGTTCCTAGCGCTGGTTTTGACAAAGAGGTGGTCAAGTATGCCGTGAGTGTCGACGCTGACCTCATCGCCATCATGAACTTAAATCGCAACAATATTTTTGCAGCTTTAACTTCTAATCATGAGCAGTATATCATCACCAATGATGCACTCATTCCAACACTCATTGTCAACCCAATTCACTTGGGTACTGACTACAGCAACATGTTCTCAATGTAAGCATGTCTAAACTGACAACACTTCACGAATTTATTGTAGCCAAGCAAAAAGATTTTCCTTTTGCCAGTGGTGAGCTCTCGAGGCTTCTGAACGATATTGCTTTAGCGGCAAAAATTGTTTCTAATGACGTACGCAAAGCGGGTCTGGTTGACCACATTTTGGGCGCACAAGGCGGTCAAAACGTGCAGGGCGAAGAACAACAAAAACTAGACGTAGTTGCCGACGAAGCATTTATCAGGGCCTTTGAAAATGGCGGCGAAGTTTGCGGTATTGCTTCTGAAGAAAACGACGATTTCCTCGCGTTTCAATCTGATACAGCTAAAAAAGGAAACTATGTTGTCCTTTTTGATCCTCTAGATGGTTCCTCAAACATTGATGTAAATGTCTCTATAGGTACCATTTTTTCAATTTACCGCCGCATTTCACCAAACGGAACCTTGGCTACCCTTGACGACATGCTTCAGTCAGGTGAGCAACAAGTAGCCGCTGGCTATGTGTTGTATGGATCGTCTACCATTTTGGTTTATACGACAGGAAATGGTGTCAACGGTTTTACACTGGATCCGGCTATTGGTGAGTTCTTTTTATCCCATCCCGAGATGCGCATGCCTGAAAATGGTCGAATTTATTCTGTCAACGAAGGCAATCTCAATGATTTTGAACCAACGCTGCGTGCCTATATCTCATATTGTCAGTCCAACGAGAATCAGACCGGAAAACCCTATTCTGGTCGTTACATCGGTTCATTAGTCGCTGACTTCCACCGCAACCTGATCAAAGGTGGTATTTATATTTATCCAGCAGTACCATCTGCACCACAGGGTCGTTTGCGCTTATTGTATGAATGCAATCCACTTGCTTTTATTGCAGAACAAGCAGGCGGTTTGGCTACAGACGGGAAAAACAGAATATTAGAAATCAAACCTTCGCAACTTCACCAAAGAGTTGGGTTTTATATTGGCTCAAAACAAATGGTAGAAAAAGCGATGGGGCTTTAGCCTCGTGGCACCAACTTAATGGTATAATCCATCTCAACGAGCGACGCTCCTGGATCTTTATTGCACTTGACTTCGCGCTTGATGCGCTCCTTGATGTCATTGATGATTCGATCTTCTACACAAGTAGTCACAGATTTAACCGTTCTAACCCCAACCACTTTACCGTCACTGTCTACTTGTAGTTTAAACATAATCCGGCACTCGAAGTCTAGTTCATAGTTTGGAAGCGATACGTTGTTGAGTCGAACTCGGCCTTTGCCAGAACCACGACTAGTGCTAGGGCCATCGCCTTCAATGCCGTTTCCAGGGCCGCCAAATGGTCCGTTTCCTGGGCCATCGCCGCGGCCACTACCCCCACTACCAAAATAATTGGTACTTTGGGTTGTTGAACTTGCATTGGTAGCATTAGGTGAGTTATGGTTGTTGGAGTTTCCACTATTGTGTGTAAAATCGCTTTGTGCAGCTGTAGAAACTCTTTCAGTTTGCTCAGCAGGTGGGGCAATGCGTCCGGAACCCGGTGTTCCACCTCCACGGCTGCCACCAGAGACGTCGTCTAGTGTTAGGTTGTCGATTTGGAATTCTTCTATCACTTCATCTGAGCGCAAGGGCGGGGTATCTACAAGCGCATCTTGGCGTGCATCAAATTTGATGATAAACGAAATGAGTAGTAAGAATAGTAACCAAATAGTGCTATAAATCAATGATTTACGCGCATCTTGTTTGGCTTCGATATAGTCTATTTGTAATTGATCCATTTTCTTACTCCTTCAATAAGGTTATCCTTCTTTAGTGGCAATGATCATTTTCAGATCATTGAGCATGCCGATTTTCAGTAAATCGACCAACTCTTGAACTTGAGCATCAAAAGGCAGACGTATAATTACGGTATTGTCACCAATTTTCTTGGTTTCAGTAACTAATATACCTTCCAATTGATCTAAGGCAACTTCATCGTTATCAACGTAGAAATGACGCTGTTGGTTTTCATCAAACTTCACGGTCAGGGTAACATGTTGTTTTTGCGTCTTTTCGTTGGCATCGGATTTCGGCAATGGCACTTTAATCACGTTCGGATTGGCCAGGGTTGAGATGATCAAAAAGAACAACAACAAGAAGAACATGATGTCGCTCAGTGCCGATGTAGCTACCTCGGCATGAAACCTTCGGTTACGCTTTATTGGCATCGCTTGGTCGGATTAATTTGACGAATTCTAAGTTTATTTTTTGAATAGCTAGGGCATAGTTATCTATAATCCCATTCAAAAGGTGATATGCAGTAAAGGCGAGGATACCCACCACAAGACCCGAACCCGAGGAAATCATTTTTTCATATAGACCACCTGAAATGTTACCGATAGATACGTTTTCAGAAATAGAGATGCTGTAGAAAATTTTGATTACACCAGAAATGGTACCGATAAATCCAAGCGTAGGGGCGATACCGGCAATGAGTCCGAGGTGGTTGATGTTCTTTTCCATCTTCCCAATCTCGATATTGGCTACTTTTTCCATGTTGGCTTCAATTTGTGGAATTGGTCGGCCGATTGACTGAACACCTTCCTTTACAACAGAACCAAAAGCTGTTTGATCTCGGTTGACTACATCAAGTGCACCATTCATGTTGCCACTATTCAATTGCGTCTGCAATTCGCTCAGCAGGAACATGTTTTGTTTGGTCATGCGACGGATATACAAAAAGCGCTCGACCGCTATATAAGTAGTGTAGAACAAAAGCAATACAATAGGAATGAGAAATACACCACCCTTCATCAAGAAATCGATGGCTGAAATTTCTTCAACGGTTTTAAAACCCTCGGATGCTGCTGTAGAATCGCCTTGGGCAAAAAGATAAGGAGTGCTTGTTAAAAAGGCAAGTGTTAAGGTGGATTTCACTGAAAACTTCATAATTGCTGTCTATTTTAGTTCGATAAAATTACTCAAAGAGGAGTGGCACATACTTGTTAATTCTTGGAGATATTCACACTGAATTGTTATTTCAAACGTTTTAGCTTGAATTCGTCACATTTTTAAACACAAAGGAGATACTTTCGTTAATTTTGCAATCCCCTATGGAACTTGCTACATTCATCAAAGAGCTTGCCAAACATCCAGCACTGGATCGCAGCGCAGCACACCTTCAAAACGAGGCAGCCAAGTTGCATTGGAAAGGCCTAGTAGGTTCTGCAAAGGCTCTCATGAGTGCAACGGTTGCACAACAAGTACCCGGAGTGCACCTCTTTATTTTATCAGACAAAGAAGAAGCGGCTTACTTTTTAAATGACCTTGAAGGGCTGTTCCCAGCAGATAAACGCTTGTTTTTCTACCCGGCATCATACAGAGTTCCCTATCAGCAAGAACAAACAGATAACGCAAATGTCGTAACACGTGCCGAAGTACTCGAAAGACTCAGCGAGCACAAAAATGCTTGGATAGTCACGTATCCAGAAGCGCTTTTTGAGAAAATCCCGAGCAAAAAGAATTTAGTCAAGCATACCATACGCCTTGAGGTGGGTAAGCAATACAGCACAGATTTTTTAAATGACCTCTTGCTCGAATACCAATTTGACCGCGTAGACTTCGTTTATGAGCCTGGGCAGTTTTCCATCAGAGGCGGGATTCTAGATGTTTTTTCATTTGCAAACGAGCACCCATTTCGCATCGAGTTTTTTGGAGATGAGGTTGAGAGCATCCGCACTTTTGATGCCGCCAACCAGTTATCTATAGCAAGTCATCATTTCTTTAATGTCATTCCCAATATCCAAACGGGCATTAGTATTGATATCCAAGAAAATATTTTAGGATTTGTCGGGCCACAAGCAGTGGTTTGGATGTCAGATGCCGAGCGCACCCAAGAAATCATTAAAAAAGAATATGAAAAGGCTGTTGAAATTCACGCGAAAATAGACACTCCTGTCAAACATGCCTTACCCAACGAACGCTACCTTTCTCATTTAGAGTGGCAACAACAAATTCAAAACTACCGCTTGGTAGAATATGGCCCAGTATATTATTTCAAGCATACCCAACAAGAAATTTTTGAAACGCTACCTCAACCGAGCTTTAATAAAGATTTTGAACGATTAAATACGGATCTCAAGGCACGCAAGGTAGCGGGCTATCAAAATTTAATTTTTTCGAATCAACCTCAACAAATAGAGCGCCTTTATCAAATTTTTAAAGATATCGGTGAAGAAGGCGAATTTAGTGCATTACCGATTGCCTTGCACGAAGGTTTTATCAGTCCAGAACTCAAACTAGTCTGTTATACTGATCACCAACTCTTTGAGCGCTACCACCGCTTCAGACTCAAAGAAGGGTTTAAACAAGCCAAACAAGCGCTCACGCTCAAAGAGATCTATCAACTCCAAAAGGGCGATTACGTCACGCACATTGATCATGGTGTTGGGCAGTTTTCAGGTCTAGAAACCATTGACGTCAATGGCAAACCTCAAGAAGCCATTCGTTTGGTTTACAAAGATGGCGATGTGTTGTATGTGGGCATCCACTCTTTGCACCGTATTTCCAAGTTCACAGGGAAGGAAGGCAGCGCTCCGACACTTAATAAACTTGGCACACAAGCTTGGTCTAATTTAAAAAACAAGACCAAAAAGAAGATCAAAGAATTGGCCTTTGATTTGATCAAACTTTATGCCCAAAGACGCAGTAAGCCAGGTTTTGCATTTGCTCCCGATAGTTATTTGCAAAATGAGCTGGAGGCCTCGTTCATGTTTGAAGACACGCCAGATCAGTTCAAAGCCACCCAAGATATCAAACGAGACATGGAAGCCGCCCGCCCTATGGACCGTTTGGTTTGTGGCGACGTCGGTTTTGGTAAAACGGAAGTCGCTATACGTGCAGCTTTTAAAGCAGTAACCGATTCTAAACAAGTGGCGGTGCTTGTGCCCACCACCATACTCTCTCTACAACATTATCGCAGCTTTAAAAGTCGGTTGGCGGGTTTCCCCGTCAATATCGATTACATCAATCGATTCAAATCGGCCAAAGAGATCACCGAAACACTCAAAAAACTAGCCGCAGGCCAAATTGATATATTAATTGGTACCCATGCATTGGTCGCTGAACGCGTCAAATTCAAGGACCTCGGTCTCATGATCATCGATGAGGAACAAAAATTTGGGGTCGCGGTGAAGGACAAACTCAAAACGCTCAGAGCAACAGTTGATACGCTGACCCTTACGGCTACACCTATCCCACGTACACTTCAATTTTCATTGATGGGCGCCCGAGACCTGAGTATCATCAATACGCCTCCACCCAACAGACAACCCGTACTTACTGAAATTATTTCTTTTAACGAAGAGCAAATTCGCGATGCGATTGCGTATGAAATGGGAAGGGGAGGACAGGTCTTTTTTGTCAACAATCGGCTTTCAAACATCAAAGAGTTGTCCGGCATGATCCAACGCCTGTGCCCAGGTGTTCGGGTCGGTATTGGACATGGTCAGATGGATGGCAAGCAGCTCGAGAAGGTCATGATGGACTTTATCGAAGGCGCTTATGATGTTTTGCTGGCCACCACCATCATTGAATCTGGTATCGATATTTCAAATGCAAATACAATTATTATCAATGATGCACATCAATTTGGCTTAAGTGATTTACATCAATTAAGAGGTCGTGTTGGGCGCAGCAATAAAAAAGGATTCTGTTACTTGATTGCCCCTAAATTCAGTATCATGACCTCCGAGGCGAGAAAACGTCTTGAAGCATTGGTGCAATTTTCAGATTTAGGATCGGGATTCAATATTGCCATGAAAGACCTCGATATACGTGGCGCAGGAAACATGTTAGGAGGAGAACAAAGCGGCTTTATTGCTGAAATAGGCTTTGAAATGTATCAAAAGATTCTCAACGAAGCCATGCAAGAACTACGCGAGCATGAATACAAAGAATTGTTTGAAGAACGCGTCAGCGACCAATTCAACGGCTTTGTGCAAGATTGTATTTTTGAAACAGATATGGAAGTTCGCATCCCTGATCAATATGTGAATCAGGTTGCTGAACGCCTTAGTTTGTATCAAGCGATGGATAGTCTCAAAGACAAGGCCGAGCTAGATGATTTTAGCAAGCAGCTGATCGATCGTTTTGGGCCACTTCCTAAAGAAGTCAAAGAGCTGTTATTTTCTTTCGAACTGCGTTGGTTAGCCGAATCTATGGGCCTTGAAAGGTTAGTATTGAAGTCGGAAAAGCTAGTGGGGCATTTCATCTCGAATCCGCAATCTCCATTTTACGAAACACCTCAATTCCAGGGCATTTTACAAAATATTTTAGCCAAACAAAGTGGCTATCGCCTGGCCCAAAAAGACGATAAACTCCGTTTAGTTATTGAGCCAATACGCCATATCAAAGACGCATTTGAAAAATTGCAGGCACTTCGAGATGCCTAGTTCACTAAATCCTTGACCTACATCAACGGAATTATTATTTGCTTCAACGCAACTTTGCATCCATAAATTTGTTTAATCAATATTCACTAAAATTTAAAAACATGAAAAATTTATTTGTTGGTCTATTAGGCGCGTTCGCGTTGTTTTCTTTCGTTGCAACTTCTGCTGGTCTTTGGTCATTGGACGGAGCACACTCTCGTTTGGGTTTCACCATTACGCACAACGGCATCACCCAAGTACACGGCAACTTCACCAAATTCAACGTTGAAGTAACTACGCCTAACGAAGATTTCAATGGCGCAACAATCACTATGAATGCAGAAGCAAGTTCTGTCAATACTGGTATCGAAGCCCGTGACAACCACTTGCGTACGGCTGATTGTTTTGATGCAGAGAAATTCCCTGCAATTAGCTTTAAAAGCACTTCAGTAAAAGAAGCACCTAAAGCAAAAGGAACATATGTTATTGAAGGTGAATTGACCATGCACGGCACAACTAAAAAAGTTGTTTTAAATGGTGTTCATACTGGTAACAGCAAAAATTATCAAGGCGCAACTGTTGCAGGCTTGCAAGTAACTGGTGTTGTGAAAAGATCTGAATTTGGCATGGGTCAAGTAAGCCCAGGACTTTCTGACGAAGTGAAATTACAAGCTGACCTCGAGGTAGTTAAAAACTAACAGCAATGAAAAACATTCTTTTTGTCCTCCTTTGTCTAACGGCTGCTTTTTCAGCTTCAGCTCAACAATATAAAATAGCTGAAGGCTACAAAGTCGTATTTACCAACCCGGATGTGAGCGGAAATTTTGACGAACTTACATCAACTGCATTGATCTTTAATGAAGCTGATTTATCCAAATCAAAATTGAATTTCAAGATCAAAGTGGCTTCCATCAATACGGGTAATGGATTGCAAAACAAACATGCACGTGCTGAAGAATGGTTCGATGCGGAGAAATATCCGTACATCGAGTTTACTTCAAGTCGTCTAGAAAAAACCCAAGATGGATACAAAGCCATTGGTAAATTGCAGATCAAAGGAGAAACCAAAGAAGTTGCTATTCCATTTACTTTTACCAAAAAAGGCTCGAAAGGAACTTTTATTGCTAAATTTAGTGTGAATCGCAATGACTTTGGCGTAGGTAAAAAGAATGCCGGTGTAGCAGATAACATCAAAATCACCGCAACTATTCCGGTCATTAAAAAATAAAATTATGGTCAAAAAAATTATTTGGGCTTTGTCGTCCGGCCTATTAGCAGGAGGAGTTTCCTACTTTTATGGCGAAATGTTCGAACAACAATTGTTCGAAGATTATTCAAATGTGGTTCCTACACCAGCAATTTTTATTTCTTGCTTGGTCGGGACAATTTTTGCCACACTAGGACACTGGTTGCTCATAAAGTTTATTCCGTCTTTCGGCGAATTCCTTTTTGCCCTAATTTTTGCTGCCATTACTACAGCCAGTTTGGTGGGTGTGTTGGGCTTTACCTTCACCGATAATTCCAATGAATTACATCAATTCATTTTTTACGGTTACGCTATGCCAATGCACTTTTTCCCATTCTTGGCTTGGTATGTGCTGAAGCCACTTTTTGATAAAAAATAAGCCGAGTTTGGCACAATACTTGAAAAGGATGCTTCGGCATCCTTTTTTTATGCAAAAAAGTGCCTTTTTGGACAACGAATTTTAAGAAATTACGTAATTACATTGATGTTGCGCTCAAAGCATTTTTTAATGGCACTTTTCTCTCTCACCCTGACACTAGGGTTGAGGGCGCAACTTATCACAAATAATTCACTGAATCCGCAGGGCTTGGTCCAAAATATTTTACTTGGAAATGGCGTCACTGTATCCAATGTCACCTACAACGGAAGCCCTGTGGCCATTGGCCAATTCAGCGCAGCCAACACGAATTTAGGAATCTCAAGCGGGATTGTCATGACCACCGGTACTACCTTGCCAAATGGCGATGGCCCACAGGGCCCCAATGACCAGCCAGGTTCAGGTGTTGACAACAATATGGGTGGTTTCCCATTGCTTTCTCAGGCTATTGGCGGAACGCAAACTTACAATGCCGCCATCCTTGAGTTTGATTTTATCCCTTATGCAGATACCGTTCGTTTCAAATACGTATTTGGTTCCGATGAATATCCTGAATTTGCGCCACCCAACAACACCACCTACAACGATGTATTCGGTTTTTTCATTTCAGGCCCTGGGATCACGGGCTTTCAGAATATGGCCAAATTACCAAATGGTGCGGTGGTATCCATCAATAATGTCAATGCCATTACCAATCCGTTTTATTTTGTAAACAACGGTGATGGAAATACCCCCCCCTATAATCAAAGTCCTCAGTATATTCAATATGATGGTTTTACAAAAGTGCTAGAGGCGGTTTCAAAGGTACAGTGTGGCCAAACCTATCACCTCATCATTGCCATAGCTGATGTTGGGGATGGCCAATGGGACTCCGGGATTTTCTTAGAAGCCAATTCTCTTTCGACCCTTACACCGATTAATATCGATTATACGCTGTCTCAGCAAGTTTTTGCCAATCCAGCATGGATGGCAGAAGGGTGTGTAAGCGCTCAGGTCACCTTAGAAAGACAAACCAATCTGAACCAAACTATCACAATACCGGTTCAGTTGTCAGGGACAGCAACCAACGGACAAGATTATTCGGGTGTCCCAGCGACCGTCACCTTTCTTCCCGGTCAAACAACAGTCAGTTTTAATATACAAACTGCAATAGATGCACAAGTTGAAGGTCTCGAAACCTTAACAATTACCTTTCCAATTTCAGATCCTTGCGGAAATATCACACCGTTGGTTTTGGATCTTTTCATTCAAGACAACCAACCAATGGAGGTGACCCTATCGGGAAATATAATTAGTTGCCCAGGCGATCCAATTACGATCAATTGTGCTGTACTTGGTGGTGTCCAACCCTTGACTTATGCTTGGAGTAATGGACAAACAGGCGCGAGTATCACTTACACGCCGGCAAGCTCTGAATCGATTTGGGTTTCTGTAACAGATGCTTGTGGAAGTGGCCCTGCATACGATACCATTCAAGTAGTTGTTCCTGTTTTTCAACCACTAAGCTTGCAACTAACTGCGGATATTACAGAGATTTGTCCGTTTATTGAAACCATGATTGGCGTGAGTGCAAGTGGCGGCTCCGGACAATACAACTATTTGTGGACGGTTAATAATACAACGGTTGGCGTCACAGACTCAATTTTAGCAAATCCTGGCAGCACTACAACCTATATTGTGGAGGTCACTGACAACTGCGGAAATGTGATTTCCGATTCCATGACCTATACTATTCTGAGCCCTCCGCTGGTTGTTCAAACCAATGGCCCTTTTGAAATTTGTCCGGGAGATACCGTCACATTACAAGTCAGTGCGAGTGGTGGTTATGGTGCTTATTATTACGCTTGGTCAACTCAGCAAAATACAGCGAGTATAACCGTCAATCCGCAAAATTCTACAGCCTATTTTGTACAGGTCAGCGATGAGTGTCAGACCTTTAGCGTGGCTGCAGTGGCTTATGTTCAGGTAGTGAAGCCACAAGCTAATTTTTATTTTCTTACCGAGGATCCAATGCAAGGCTTGCTCGTACAATTTGAAAATGCTTCACAAAATGCCTGGACCTACACCTGGGATTTCGGAGATGGCAATAGTTCATTTTTGGTACACCCTAATCACACTTATTTACAGCCAGGCCCTTACGAAATTACCCTCACGGCCATAGATCAAAAAGGCTGCATAGACAGTATTTCCAAATGGATTACCATTGCGCCGGAGCGTTATATTTATTTGCCCAATTCGTTTACCCCAGATGCCGATGGCCTCAATGACTTTTTCTTTGGTCGATTTATTGGCCTGATGGGTGCACGGTTCTATATTTTCAACCGTTGGGGAGAAGAAATCTTTAGTTCAGAACAACTCAACTTTGTTTGGGATGGCACCTATGAAGGTGTTCCTGTTCAGGATGGCACCTACACGTGGTACCTCATCTACGAAATTGAGAAAGGCATTTACAAAGACCTTTCGGGTCATGTCAATGTTATTCGTTAGAAATGATTTCGAAAAGCTCGTTGAGGTTCGGTGAAATAATAATCTCAATACGACGGTTTTTTGACTTATCATTAGGATCTACAGGATGAAACTCACTTCTTCCGGCAGCCATGATTTGAGCAGGTGACATTTTTGAATTGGCTAACATGAGTTCTACTACAGCTGTTGCTCTCAAAACGGAAAGTTCCCAGTTGTTTTTTGGTGACACACTGCTTGTCAATTTGTCTGTGTCCGTATGTCCTTCTACCACAATTTCTAGGTCTCTTTCTGTTTCTAGTACTCTTGCGAGCTCTACAAGCGCTGCCTTACCTTCTTCTTCAACTTTGGTGGAGCCTGAATTGAAAAGAAGTTTAGCTTCCAGGCTCACATAGATTTTGCCGTTCTTTTGCACAACGGTTAGGCCCTGATTTTCAAAATTTCTAAGGGCATTGGCCACTCTTGCTTTGAGCAGTTGAATTTTTGCATCTTTTTTACGAATGGCCTCTTCCAATTCATTGACGCGTTTTTCACGTTCTACAAGCAATGCTTGCTTTACTTTGAGCTCTTCATCTAGCTTGAGTAGCGCATCCTCTTTTCTTTGTAATTCTCTGGTTTTCGCCTCAAGTTCGGTTTGAAGGGTAGCGGTCTCTTTCGCGCTTAAGTTTTTAAGTTTATCGAAGGAATTTTCTAATGTTTCGTATTGCGCCTCCAGCGTTGCCTGTTCTCTTGTCATTAAACGGATTTGATTTCCCAATTGATTGGTATCTCCTCGAAGACGGCTTACTTCTTTAGCTGCGATATCATATTTTGACTGAAGATCTTTCGAGAGTACTTCGTAATCAGTACTGCTTTTTTTATACTTTGCAAGTTCTTCACTACAGCTTTTTTCGCGCTCCAAAAGTTCATTATATTTTTTTGATGGCACACAAGCGGCGAATAAGACACTGCAAAGTAAGGATAGGGCTAACGTTTTTTTCATGAGTTCAGTCATTTTTACAAAGATGAGTGGAATTATGGCAGGCAAATACCCAATTTCTTGATTTTATAAACACTAAACTTTGTATAAAGTAACACGAAGCAAGCGGGTTTTCAGAAAATGGTACTTGAATTCCGTAACTTTGCCCCATGAGTACAGCAAAAAAAAGCGATGCAAAGGGTCTAGAAATGTTACAAAAACTAACACTTCAAGACCTGTCTTCGGTTACGGAGGCCTTGAATTTCTTACGTGAAAAAGGCAAAGCACATTATTTAAAAAGTGTTTTTGAAAGTCTCAAAGGGAGTGATCGGGCCAAACAACAGCTCATTATTGGCTTTCTTTCCGATATTCTTGATTCAGATGCCGTACCTGAATTCATCGACTTTTTAGGCACAGAAACTGATGCTGAAATTAGAAAACTGGTACTTTCTGCTATTTGGAATTCCAAATTGGGCTTTGATGAGCACCTTCCTTTTTTCGTAATGTTGGCCTCACAAGGAGACTATCTCGAAGCTTTAGATTGCCTCACAGTTTTAGAGAACATGAGCGGACCCTTCGAAGAAGCTCAATTATTAGAAGCTCAGTTACTTTTGAAGGAATACCTCGAGGAAAAAGCACCACAAACGGATCAAAAAGCTCAAATCATGAGTGAAATTGCTTGGTTTGTTAAGGAACAAAATGAAGGCATCGATGCCGACTTACTTTTAGATGATGAATAAAAACGATATGACGAAATCTGCCCTACAATCTATGACAGGTTTTGGCAAAGCCAATGGTCAATTTCAGGACAAAAAAATTTCTGTTGAAGTAAGGTCTTTGAATTCCAAAGGACTTGATCTCAATGTCAAAATTCCGAACACTTACAAAGATTTAGATACTGAAATCCGACGCATTGTTTCTGATTTATTGCTTCGTGGAAAAATGGATCTTGGGATTTACATTGAGAGCCAAAATCAATCGGTAAGTAATTTAGTCAATACTGAACTCGCAACCCAATATTTTGAGTCATTAAAAGCTCTCAATCAATCATGGGGCACCCAAACGCAAGATTATCTTTCCATTGTACTAAAAATGCCTGAGGTACTTTCTGTACAACAAGAAGATTTGACCGAAATTGAAAGTGAATTTGTGCTAGGTCTTGTTCGCGAGGCAGTACAGCAACTTCAGGTTTTCAGATCGCAAGAAGGCCAGGCACTTGCCATTGATCTTCTCGCAAATATTGAGGCAATTAAAGCCCTACTTTCGGCAATTACTCCTTTTGAACAAGAAAGGGTGAATCAAGTCAAGGAACGAATTCAGAAAGGTTTGGCCAATATTGACGAAGCGAGAATCGATGTCAATCGCTTGGAGCAGGAAATGATTTTTTATGTTGAAAAACTAGATATCTCCGAAGAAAAACAGCGCTTATTACAGCACCTTGATTATTTCGTTGAAACCATGCAACAACCAGCATCTGGCAAGAAACTCGGTTTTATTGCACAGGAAATGGGCCGAGAAATCAATACGTTAGGTAGCAAATGTAATCATGCGGAAATTCAGCGAAAAGTGGTGGATATGAAAGATCACCTGGAAAAAATAAAAGAACAAGTGCTCAATTCTTTATAATATGAATCAGCGCAAAAGCATAGTTATTTCAGCCCCATCTGGCGCAGGTAAATCAACGATTGTCAATGCATTGTTGCGCCATGATCACCGTTTGGCATTTTCAGTTTCAGCCTGTTCAAGAGCGCCGAGAGGTGTTGAACAAGATGGCGTTCATTATTACTTTTTGAGTCCAGCACTTTTTAAGGAAAAAATCAATGAAGGAGCCTTTTTTGAATGGGAAGAAGTCTATGAAGGTATGTACTACGGCACCCTAAAGACTGAAATGGAGCGCATTTGGTCTGCAAATCAAGTAGTGGTTTTCGACGTGGATGTTGTTGGAGGTCTTCGGATCAAAGAATTATTGAAACAAGACGCACTGGCAATTTTTATTCAGCCACCAAGCATAGAAGAATTAGAGCAGCGTCTCATCAAAAGACAAACAGATACAGTTGAAAAGATCCAGATGCGTATCGCAAAAGCGGCAGAAGAAATGCAGCGCGCTAGTGCTTTTGACCACATTGTTGTAAATGATGATTTGCAAACTGCAATTTCAGAGGTAAAAAACCTCATCGATGAATTTTTGAAATCATGAGAGTAGGGCTCTTTTTTGGCACTTTTAACCCCATACATGTAGGGCATTTGATTATTGCCAACTACATGGCCCAACATCCAGATCTCGACCAAGTTTGGTTGGTTGTCACACCCCAAAATCCGCTCAAATCTAAGAATACCTTGTTAGCCGACCACATTAGACTGGATATGGCAAGGGAAGCCGTTTTGGACCACCCAAATTTGCAGGTAAGTGACTTAGAATTCCATTTGCCAAAGCCCAATTATACCATTTCAACCCTGACGCATTTTTGCGAAAAATACCCACAACATACTTTTAGTTTGCTTTTGGGCGAAGACAACCTGCGCAATTTTCATAAATGGTTTAACTGGGAGCAAATCATAGAGAAGCACTGCTTGTACGTATATCCGCGGGCTTTCACACCAGGTGAGGTCAGTAATTCACAAACCAGCATGACGCACCCCAATGTCATTCAAGTACCAGATGTTCCGGTCTTGGGGGTGAGTGCTAGTAAAATCCGCTGGATGCTGGCAGCACGTCAAGATTGTAGCTTTCTATTGACTGAAAGGGTCTTAAATTACATTGAGGAGCGCGGGCTTTATCAATAGCTAGCTTGTTTTTCAGTACAAAGTCTGCTGCAAATAGGCACTACAAAAAAAGGGAGCTTTTGCCCCCTTTTGTATCTCTTTGGTAGGAATGGACCAAATTATAATTTGACAAATTTTTGAGTTCGTGTTCCGAAGGTGTCTTTTGCGACTATCAAATAGTTGCCATTTTTTAATGCTGAAAGGTCAAAATTAAGTTCTACTTGACTTGCTATTTTACTTTCAATTACTTTTCCTGTGAGGTCTTGAATACTAACTACTGTTTCAGTACTAGGGAAGTAGCCGCTTATTGTTATTTTGTCAGTAGCTGGGTTAGGCGCTACGCTAAACGGTCCAATCCCGTAACAGATAATAATTTGCCCATTTGTACCAACCATGATATGGTATCCGTCAAATGTTACGGTTTGTGTGACAGGAGTAGGAGGAAGGCCTGGAAATAACGAAATGAGAACAGTGGCTGTGACTTCAATAGTTATTGGAAAAACACCGACTGTGTCTGTAGTGCCGTAAATGTTGGCACAACCGTTACTTCCGCCTAAGTATGTACAGTTACTTACATTACAGGCATAGTTGTATCCTGGTGGTAAGCCGATTACATCAGAAACGGTGAACTGTTGAATGACCGAGCCAACAAAAGCACCGCTTGGATCTATTGCAGGGGTAACAGAATCTGGAACTTTGAAATTAAGATCTGTCGAGTAGAATACATTGGGATCAGCTTGCGGGAAGTTTTGCGTTGTGTCAGGCCAAACACCATATGTAGAGTCTACAAAGTTGGCACCCGGAGTACAAGACTGTGCAGCTGCCACAAAGTAAGCCATTGTGAATAAAGAAGATAGGATGAGTTTTTTCATAGCTTTAGTATTTAATTCTTGAGTAAAAGTACTATTTATTTGCCGTAAAACTTGGTGAATTTACGTATGCCTGGGCATTTTTCTTGGTCAATGGCTTTGCTTACCTTTGTCAAATGGTATTATATAACGTTACTGTCAGTATTGATGCAGCGATTGAACACGATTGGTTGAGCTGGATGCAACAAGAGCATATTCCGGCTGTCATGCAAACCGGTTGCTTTGAGGAGTGTAAACTTTCAAGAGTGAATGGCGAGGAAGATGGCGGCAAAACCTATGCTGTGCTTTATTTAGCCCCAGATCAAGCCACACTTGATCATTACCAAGCACATTTTGCTCCAGCGCTTCAAAAAGATCACCTAGACCGATATCAAGGCAAATTCGCTGCTTTTAGAACGACACTTAACGTTGTAAAATCTTTTCATAGATGAGTGTAAAACCAAAGAAACAACTGGGCCAACACTTTTTGAAAGATGCGGGTACTTGTCAAAAAATAGCCAAGCAAATTACCTGGACAACCGATACTAGAAAAGTATTAGAGATAGGCCCTGGAATGGGAGCTTTAAGTAAATATCTTTGGGAAATACCCGAAATTGATCTGTGGTTGCTCGATGTTGATATTGAGTCCATCGACTACCTCCGAGCGCATTATCCAGCACATGCCGAGCGCATCCTCTTTGGTGATTTCTTGCGTTTGCGCCCCTCTGAGTTATTCGGAGATGATTCTTTTATTGTGGTAGGAAATTTCCCGTATAACATTTCCTCCCAAATCCTTTTTAAGTGTTTAGAATACCGCAATCAGGTACCGCAAATCATGGGCATGTTCCAGAAAGAAGTGGCTGTTAGAGTAGCGCAAGGCCCTGGTTCTAAAGAATATGGTATTATCAGCGTTTTGTTGCAAACATTTTACGATATTCAGTATTGTTTTACTGTAGACGAACATGTTTTTATTCCGCCACCAAAAGTAAAGAGCGGAGTCATTCGCTGTGACCGCAACCAACGCGACACGCTTCCTTGCGATGAAAAACTATATTTTCAGGTGGTAAAAATGGCTTTTAATCAACGCCGAAAAACACTTCGAAATTCATTAAGAGTGTTACTCAAAGACCATCCACTTCCTGCTAAATTTGAAAGCCAGCGTCCTGAAAAATTGAGTGTCGACGATTTTATTGAACTTACCTGCCTTATTGAGCAATGGACTGCTGAGGCTGTTATTACGGAATAAAGTCGTCCTTTTGCTGACTACCAATTTCCTCCCCGTATCGAAATAACTTTCGGCTTACGATTTTTCCGTTTTCGTTAAATGCGAGGAATTGGCCATGCTTCAGCCCGTTTTTATAGTTGATTTCGTAGACCAGATGCCCATAGCGGTCATACTGCTTAAAGACACCATCTAATTGACCCTCTCGGTATTGTGCAACAATAGTCGGAACAACACCTCCGGGGTAGTAGTTCGTCCAGGTGCCGTGTTTTTGTCCATTTTTGTATTTACCTACTTCTTTGATTTGAAAATCGAGGTGTGAATAGGCTTCATACGAGCCATGGAAATTACTGATTTCCTCTTTGAAGCCCATTTTGGTGATTCCCTCAGAAAGGTTTTTTTGAGTGAAAATCTTAAAATGTTGTTTTTCTTTGAGTCTGCCATTGCTGTAATACAACAGCCATTCGCCTACTTTCAAGCCATTTTTATACGCTCCTTTTACACTTACAATCCCATCAGGGGTATACGAAATCCAATCGCCATCAAGTTTACCTGCTTTGAAGGTCGATTTATTCTTGATGCGCCCATTTTCCCAGTAGTTTTTCCATTCGCCTTCCTCGAGTCCGTTTAGGTAGTTTCCGCTCATCAAAAGGGTGGAGTCTTCATACCAAGTTTGCCAGAGTCCGGTTCTTTTGTCCTGAAAATAGCTTCCAGTCCGATAAAGCGCTCCATTCGGATAATAGTAAGTCCAGTCTCCGGCTCGTAGATCTTTTTCGTAGTGGGCAATATACGACAGTTGCCCATTTGGAAAATAATAATGCCAAACGCTATCTTGTTTGCCTTCCTCAAAATAGCCTTTCATATCCAGAACGGAACCTTCATTGAACCAACGCCAGTGCCCGGTTTTTAATCCTTTATTGAAATAACCAAAAGTCAAGGTGTCTTTCTCAGTACTCATGACTAAATATAGGCCATGCAAGGAATCTTGAGCATAACCAACTTGTTTCTCTAGAACACCATCATAGCGATAGAATTGCCAATTACCATCTTTTTTACCATTGATAAAAGCGCCAGCTACCGATAACATTCCGTTGGCAGTGCGCTCTTCAAAGGGCCCGGTTTTTAGACCATTTTGAAACGTATAAAACTCTTTGACTACCCCATCCACATAATAGGATAGAATTTTACCATCGCCATTTTGAATGGTTTTCTTGTGTGGAATTTGCTCTTCCCAAAATTCCATCAAATAGATGGTGTCATTACTGACATTTTCAATAGATTTTGGGCTGCCATCTGGGTAGAAATATTCCCAGCGCCCGACAGGACTGCCCAATTCAAACTGCCCCTTGATTAGTAAAGTTCCGTTCTCGGCATATTCTCTATAACTAGAGTCTGGGACATTAAAATTGAAATAGGATTCTTGTTTGACTTGTTTGTTTGGATAATAAAAAACTCGTTTGCCATGTAGGCGATTACGGTAATAAAATGCCTCTTCTTCTAAAACACCATCGTATGTGAAAAATTGCCATTTCCCGTGTTTTTCATTGACCGTTGGCTTGACTACTCCTACATAATACGAACCAATACCCTGTACATGCTTGTTTTGGGCATCCCAATAAATTTTTGCACGTGGTGATAAATTTTCTTTCAGAATTTTAAAGTCTTGGGCTTCTGCTATAGTTGAAAATACCAAGAATATAAAAAGAAGTAATCTCATGGGTTTTGGCATTTAGCGAAACATAAACCTAAACATGAAAAATAAGCCGAACGCTACAAAGAGTACCCCAATCACTTTATTCAAGAAGGTCAGCATGCGTTCGTTTACGAAATTTTTAATCTTTTTTGCCGTAAAAATCTTTAAGATGTCAAAACCGAAGAAGGTTAGGAGTATGGTACCGAGGAATAAAAACAACATGCTATTGCTGTCATCTGTGCTTTCGCGTTTGGCTACAGAAGCGACACTGAGCCAATAAAAAATAACCAAGGGATTGGCAAAATTGAGTAAAAAACCTTTAGCAATGCTAAGGCCAAGGTTTCTTTTTGGGTCTTTACTTTCCTTTAAGTGAAATTTCTCGGTAACTTCTGCCAGTTCGGCATTTCCTGTTGTGATTTTAGTCTTCTTGAACCAATTGAAAACACCATAGATGATAAAAATAGACCCACCCACGATATCAAAAAGTTGTTTGTTTTCGCCAGATAACAGCGTGTTGATTTGCTCAACAAATAATACTGCAAGTAAAATATAGACGATATCGCTGATCAAGACCCCAAGGTCAAGCGCTAATGCACTTCTGATTCCTTTTGTGATACTGTTTTCGATTAATACAAAAAAGACAGGACCAGGCATTACTGATAAAATGAGGCCAATTGAGAAAGCTCGGAACAATAAATCCATATAACAAAAATAACCTTTCCAAGCACTGAAATACTTTTTAGCATTGAATGTTACGGACACTGCGATGTTTATTTCGGGAAATCCACTAAATTTGTCATTCAATTTATAAGAGATGAAAACATTGCGCGCCAATCAAAAACTTGAACAAATCATTGAAACCGTAGAAAAAAAAGGCATTACAGCGCCATCGCTTGTTGATGACCTCAAAGAACTGCGCGAAATGGCCTTACTTGAGCAAGACCCTTTGGTTGTCAAAGTCCTCAGACTCACCTATGAGTTCATCACAGAAAACGAATGCTTTGATGTTGAGGCGCAATACGAAGAGGATGAAGAAGGAAACGAGTATCCTATTGAAATTGAAGACCAAGACAACTTATTGTATTTATTGAACTTACTTAAAAACGCTGATCACAAAATCAACCGTGAAGAAATCAAAGATTACCGTTCAGCGCTTAAATTAGAATTGTACTAAGCAACCCTGAGCAAAGGTCAAACGTCTTTTCAGAGAACAGCCTATGTTCGTGGTTTTAATTACTTGCAGAAAAACCTGGATGACCTCCAGGTTTTTTTATGAATTACAAAACTGACAGTATTTAGCGTCTGGAAGGTGTTCAAAGTCGATGCCCGGATCAAGTAATTCTTGAAGTAAGGTACTGAGCCCTTCGTTCAATAGTTCAGGGATAGGGGAGAGGTCTGTAGATTGATCTATATTCAAAGCAAAATCATTGTCGCGATTGATCAAAGACTCAATCCGAGCCTCATGAGGGATGAAGCCAAATTGCGCTTTAAAAAATAAACAGTACAAACTCAACTGAAGGGCATGTTTAGGCCCAGCCAAATTAGTCAGGGCATCATTCTTGGAGGTCATTTTTACTTCCTTTGCCTCAACCTTTCCAGACTTATAATCGATGACGCGGTAATGATTACCGATTCTGTCAATGCGGTCAATATATCCTACGAATTTGAGTGGAATATCTTGCTCATTGATTTGGTAATTCAATACGAGTTCAAACCTGCCCTCGAGTTGTTCTATGAATAATGGTTCTTTTAAACTTTTAATAAAACTCAATTCTTTGCATAAAATCTCTTTGGTAAGGTCTAACGCCATTTCGAAGCTTAGGCGGTTTTTTCCTCGACTAAAAAGTTGTTCGTTTTGATCAAAATATTTGAGAAATTGTTTTCTAAGCTCTTCTGGGTAAATAGTAAGCATTTTGGCCACACCTTTTTCAGTGAGGGGGCCTGGTGCTGGGTGCACAAGTTGACCATTTTTATCGCGCTGGGCATAAGGCGTATATAGCTCCTCTAGACAGGAGTGAATGAGTGAGCCAAAGGTATGTTGTGCTAAATCTTCTTCGACCTCATCTTCTTCGCCAAATTCAACGACATATCGGTAATAGAAGTCTAGTGGACACGCTAAGTATTTTTTGAGAGCAGAAGCAGAAACACCATTGGCTAAATAATATTGAATGCGTTCGAGAATTGCAGGGGACTTAGCGATAATTGTGTTGTCAATATTCTTTTCCGAAGCAGGGATTTGATATTTGTATTCTTCCCATTGAATGGATGGATTGACTTGCAACCATTCCATTTGTAATTGTAGAAGGTATCTGCTTCTTTCACTGCTACCCAATACTTCGCTAGCACTTGTATAGGTAAACGTGAGTTGTTTTGCTTGATGTAATAAGCGGTAAAAGTGCTGTGCAAAAATTCCTTGTTTGTCGCGGTTACTCGGCAGACCAAATGCTGCACGGAGGTCCATCGGGATGATGCTTTGAATAGGATTTGTTGGCGGCAATTTTCCTTCGTTCATCCCCAACACATAGATATGTTCAAAATCAAGTAAGCGTGTTTCTAGTAGCCCTGTGATTTGTAGGCCATCTGTTGGGTTTCCGAGGTATGCTAGATGTGCTTTGGTCCAGTGTTGGTAGAATAACTTTTTGAAACTCCCGAGGGTCATGTATGGGTACCCCTCTTTCAATAAATTTTCAAACTGGCGGCAAGCTTGCTCAAAAGTAAGGATAGCGGTATGTTCAAAATCATTTGCTCTAGGAATGATTTCTAGCAAACAGGCATTGAGCTGCCGTAGTTGGGCTATTGCGGAAAGCCAATTTTGCTCCCAGGGGGTACTTAATAATGCGATGAGTTGCTGGCTGCTGCCTTGTAATTTAAGTTGGGAGATATTTTGAAAAACTCTATTGTATTTGACCGTTTGTTTTTCGGCATGACTCAGGGCCTGTAGCGCTTCTTTGTCAAGGCAAAGGCTGGTAAAGGCATGGTGACAAAAACGCTGGAAATCCTTGTAATAAAGCGCAGTAGTTTTAAATTTCTGCTTGTTTTCTTGTATCTGAAAACAGAGATCGACCCAAGTTCTGATTGGGGTCTGATCTAAAGGCAAGCCCAAAGTGATGTTTGCTTTACCAACTACTTTTGGAATGTGTCTCAGAGCTGCGTGCACTAAAGTTTCATCTGCGAGCAATACTAATACTTCGCTCCATTCTTTGGGTTGAAGATCTTTGAGTTCTGTGGCCAATACTTTAACCTGCCCAATATGTTGAGCACACTCAATTACTTTGACTTTGTATGGGTTGTGGCTTAAATTATTGCTTAAAAAGTTGGCTTCGCTTAGTCCAAAATGAGCCAAGTTTTTACGCTGAAATGCTCCTGCTTCGTGGTGTTTATTGTCAAAATAGTAGCCATCAGTATCTATAAAAAAGTTGGCTTGCTTACGGTTTAATAAAAACTGAATGATTGACTGTTCTGCGCCGCTTAATGCATTAAAACCGGCAAAGATATAATGAGTTTGTGTTTGTAAAACTAGCGTAGGGTTTTCGGCAATGTAGCGGTAGGCCATTGCTTTTGTAAATCCATTTTTTGCAGAAAGCTCTTGCAGTAAACCACTATGCAGGTGAGCAATGTGCTCCCAAAAAGCCATGAATTTCTTTTGGGAAGCAGAATAATTTTCTTCGTCAATTTGCCAACTTTCTAAGGCCTTGATAGAAGCGAGGTTTCGGTAAAGTTGTTGCTCATTGACTAAATACCTGTCGACATCGTCAAAATCAGCAAGTAGAATGGGCCCCCAACTCAGGAATTCTTCAAAGGACTGGGCCTCAGGCCCCAGCACCTTTTGATAGACTTCAAAAAGCATCAGTAAGACGCGAGTGGGATGTACTATTTTTTTGGGACTTAGCTCGACAATCCATTGGTCAATGGTTTGGATGTGAGGAGCAAGTAGCGGCCCATTATTTTGGCTATAAAGTGCATTGAGCAGGTAGCGTTTGGCGCGTTCCGAAGGTAAAATAACATGCAGCTCCTGCTTGTTTTGAAGCAGTGCAAGTATTTCTTTTGCCAGTTGGTCAAGAACCTTCATTGGGTGTGTCAATCAAACCAAACTTTTTCAAAAAATGAAAATGGCCTGTTGGAATGCATGAATTTATTGCCGCCATAGCACTTTAATACCACAAGATAACCATCCCCGAATTGAATTTGTACATAATTGAGTCCTTCTGGGTAGGTGTCAGAGAGACCAAAAAAGACAATTGAACCGTCATCGAGAATTTTTTTGGTGATGTTTGCGCCTGTCGGTGGGTTGATATAGATACTGGCTAATTCTTCTTGAGTAATGTTGGGGTCAAGTGCTTGAAGATTGATTTCAAAAGTATTGCCTTGTCCAAGTTCTCGGTAGATGATTTTTTTAGTGCCGTCTTCGAGGTCGAACACGTAAGGTTTTCCTGGGAATTTGGCAATAAGCCCTGATGGCTCATGTGTATAGACGTATTCAGTTGCTTTTTTCAGTTTTTGTTTGGCAATAGGCGCTTGATCCGCTACTGACCAAAGAACAGGCCTGACTCGGTATCCTTTGGCTCTGAGGAGCTGAACCAAGCCGTCGTCACCACCGAGGTGCCCCGCACCGATCGCACAAAAGAAGGAGGCGTTACCTTTCAGTTGTTCGGATAGTTTTTCGAGCATGAGTTTATTGCGCTTGACAATCACTTCTTCGTAAAGTTGGTCTTGAACAGATAAATTTGATTTCATGAAACGCTGCAACGCATCGATGTCACCTTTCAGGTAGAGCTCTTTGAGTTTTTCTTGCGTGAAGGCATTGATACCGTTGTCAATAATTCTGCGTTCACTTAAGTTAAATTCATTAGTAAGGGCATATTGCTCTTCTAACGCTTCTAGCGCAATGAATTGCTTGCTGTACTGCAGGCCTAAAACTTGAAAATATGCATCGAGAAATTGTGGCATGCCATCTTCTGAGCCATAGATTGTTTCAGAACTTACAGTTTTACTCGTGTAGGATTTACCTTGGTCGTCAAATTTAGTTTCCGGTAGTGTTTTACGACTGTCCATGGCCTCAAAGAGGCGATAAATATCGGTTTCTAGGATTAAAATCTGGGCTTGATCAAAGCAGATATATACACTATCTGATAAATCAAAAAGTGACCTATCATTGGCGTGTAAGGTTCCGAAAATGTAGGATTTAACTTTTGATTTTGGGTGACTAATTTCCCAAAGTAATTCTTTCTCGGGCAAGATCATTTGAGAAAAGCCCAAGGTGTAAAAACTGATTAAGAAAAGGAGGATTCTCACCTGCATAATTCAAAGTTAAGCAAATCCCTTTACAAGTATCAGAGAAGCAAAAAACTTAGATGAAAATCCTCTGAATGTGATCTTCGGTATAGGCATAAGCAAGGTAGGCAAGAGAAGGCACTGCTTTGGTCAATATCAATGGGCTTTGCCTACCAAATGCAATTTTCCCATGCGATTCACTTAATTCGAGTGCTGCTGCTGCATTAATGGTAAGGGCGTTAATGGCCTCTTGTGGGGTCATTTTCATTTTGATGCAAGCCAAAGACATGATGTGCATAAGGTGGTAGCTTGGCGAAGACCCCGGATTGAAGTCACTGGCTAAGGCAACAATTGCATTTGCATCGATTAGCTTGCGCGCAGATCCGTATGGGATGGATAAAAAGTGTGAGCAACCGGGTAGCAGTGTAGCGATTGTTGAACTCACCGCTAATGCATCGAGGTCGTTTTGATCGAGTTCTTCGAGGTGGTCGACCGAAATGGCTTCTTTTTGAATAGCCGCTGGAACCCCACCTAAAACAGAAAATTGATTGACATGAACTTTAGGTTTGAGCCCATATTTTGCCCCAGCTTCTAAGATTTGAGACATTTCCTCACATGTAAAATAGTTGCGTTCGCAAAAAACATCGATGTAGTCCGCTAAGTTTTCTTGTGCAATTTGTGGTAAGATGTCGTTGACTAACAAATCGATGTAACCAACTCTGTTCTCTTTGTAGGCTTGTGGTAGCGCGTGTGCACCTAAAAATGTAGCCTTAATTTCAATCGGAAAATGCGCCTTTAATTGGGCAATGACCCGCAGCATTTTGAGCTCCCCCTCGACACTGAGTCCGTAACCTGATTTAATCTCTAAGGCACCCGTACCAGCGGCAATCATTTTTTCAATTCGGCTACAAGCGGCCTCAAAAAGTGCCTCCTGACTCATGTCATTGAGCTTTCGGGCAGAATTGAGAATACCCCCACCTTTAGCGGCTATTTCTTCGTAGGTCAGGCCTAAGATGCGATCTACAAATTCTTCTTCCCGACTCGCGGCAAAAACGGTATGCGTATGTGAGTCAATAAATGCTGGTAGTACAAAACAATTGGTCGCATCGATGACTTCGACGTCTCGCCAATCTGTGATACCTGGCCAGTCTGACATCAAGCCGTAGTCCACGACCGTGTTGTCTTCAAGAGCTAGGTAGGCGTCTTCGAGTATTGGGAGCTGCTGCATTTGCTGCCCCCTTAGGATATTTGGTAGGTCTTCTCCGACCTGCACTAATCCTTTGATATTTTTGATGAATTGTTTGCGCATACGTATTTTCACTGTAAAGATACAAGCAATTTCGGCTTAATTTCGAGGATGTCAATTACAGAGCCATGGCGTAAACACGATGTCCTCGGAAAATGGGGCGAAGACTATGCTTTGCAATGGTTGCTTTCAAAAGGCTTCGAGCTTAAATGTCGCAATTATAGGTTCAATCGAATGGAAATAGATTTGATCATGGTTCATGACAACACACTCTTAATGATTGAAGTTAAAACCAGGCAAAGCTCAACCCTCGGAGAGCCCTGGCGAGCAGTAAATTTTGCCAAGCAAAAACAAATCGTACGAGTAGCCAATTACTACACGAAATCCATTCAATGGCCACATGAAGTGCGTTTTGATATCATTTCAATTGTGCACAATCAAGAAGGCACTCAACTCAAACACATTGAAAACGCGTTTACTCCCAGACTTTAGGCTGAATTTGCGATTTAAATATGTAATGCGCGGTCAGCAGTTGCAGCTAGTGCCGCTTCTTTGATGGCTTCAGAATAAGTAGGGTGTCCGTGGCAAATTCTTGCGATATCTTCGGCAGATGCTCTGTATTCCATTGCTGTTACTGCTTCCATGATGAGGTCAGCCGCACGCGCAGCAATCATATGGACGCCCAAAATTTCATCGGTTTGGCTATCGGCCAAGATTTTGACAAAACCACTTGTGTCCATACTTGCTCGGGCACGTCCAAGTGCTTTGATTGGAAAGGATCCGGTCTTGTAGCTCACGCCCGCTGCTTTGAGTTCTTCCTCTGTTTTTCCAACAGCGGCAATTTCAGGCCAAGTATAAACAACACCAGGGATGAGGTTGTAATTAATGTGTGGATGTTGACCCGCAATTGTTTCGGCCACATAAACACCTTCTTCTTCGGCTTTGTGTGCAAGCATAGCGCCTCTCACAACATCGCCAATAGCATAGATGTGTGCTTGTGAGGTTTGTAAGTGCTCATTGACTTCAATTTGACCTCGGTTATTCACGTCCAAACCAGCTTTTTCAAGTGCCAAGCCATCAGTGTATGGTTTGCGACCCACCGCGACCAAGCAATAATCTGCCTCAAGTGTAACTACTTCGCCTTTTTTGTTTTCAGCTTTGAGTTCTACATGTTTGCCTTTGTTTTTCACTTCTAAAACTTTATGTTCTAAATGAAATTTAAAGCCTTCTTTCTTTAAGATTTTGGTGAATTCTTTGCCTAAACCTGCATCCATGGTAGGAAGAATACTTGGTGCAAATTCAATCACTTCTACCGAAGTGCCTAAGCGTGCGTAAACAGAACCTAACTCAAGGCCAATAACGCCACCCCCGATCACTAACATTTTCTTAGGAATTTCGGTCATGTTGAGTGCTTCCGTAGAGGTAATGATGCGTTTTTTATCGGGTTCCATGCCAGGGAAATAATTTGGCTTACTTCCTGTCGCAATGATGATATTTTTCCCTGTAATTTGGGTAGTTTGTTCCCCATTGATTTGAATGGTATGGGCGTCAATAAAAGAGCCAAGCCCATGGTATACGGTGACTTTATTTTTGTCCATCAGGTACTTTACACCAGAACAAGTTTGTGAGACCACCTCATTTTTACGGGCAATCATTTGGCTTAAATTAGCTTTCAAACCTGTGATTTCAATACCGTGTTCTGTAAAGCTGTGTTGTGCATTATGAAAATGCTCTGATGAATCAAGGAGTGCTTTTGATGGAATACAACCAACGTTGAGGCACGTTCCACCTAAGGTGTTGTATTTTTCAATTAGGGCAGTTTTCAAACCCAATTGGGCGCAACGCAAGGCTGAAACATAACCACCGGGTCCAGAACCAATCACTACTACATCAAAAGCATCCATTTTCTTAAAATTTTTTACAAAGTTACTGTTTGTCTACGAACAACCAAAGCCTTAATTTTGCGTTATTATATTGTGCTAAGAATCAGCTGCTTCCTTGTTTTTGTTTTTTGTTTGTTTTTCCAGCAAGCAAAGGCTTCCCATATCATTGGAGGAGACATCTATTATGATTATTTAGGCAATGACCAATACAAGTTTTTCATCACCCTATATCGAGATTGTGCCTCTACTGGTGCCGAATACGATAACCCGTTGTATTTGTCTATTTTCAAACAAGGAAATGTACACGTGCAAACCGTACAAGTTCCCTTCCCGGGTTCGGTTATCTTACCTAATAATTTCAATAATCCTTGTGCCACACAACCAACGGGAATTTGTGTAGAGCGCGCTATTTATCAGGTTGTCCTCACACTGCCACCAATACCTGGTGGCTACACTGTTTCTTATCAACGATGCTGCCGAGGCCCTAACATTACCAATCTTCAATTTCCAGATGATACCGGCCTTACCTTAGTTGCACAAGTACCGGGTTCGAACACCGGAGCAAGCAATAACAGTAGCCCCAGATTTACCAATTATCCGCCCGTATTGTTGTGCAACAATGACCAACTTGTTTTTGATCATTCAGCAACAGATCCTGACGGCGATCAATTGGTTTATTCTCTGGTTACGCCATATGCCGGTGCCAATTCAAATGCACCCCAACCATTGCAAATGCCACCGCCACCTTATTTTCCTGTAACATGGCAGACTAATTTCAATGCGCCCGCCCCCTTAGGCCCCGGTTCCTCTACCATTATTCACCCTAATACCGGTATTCTTACTGTTAATCCAAATTTGATTGGGCTCTTTGTGGTGGGCGTACGCGTTCAGGAATACCGCAATGGGCAATTAATTGGAGAAACCATTCGCGACTTTCTATTCAGGGTTTTTGATTGTAACATTCAGTTGGCGGCTATTCTTCCACAGCAAGACCAACTTGCTACCTTTAATGGTTATTGCGACGGCCTCACTGTAAATTTTGAAAACAATTCATTTGGGGGTACTAATTATGCTTGGAATTTTGGTGTGCCAAATACAACTGCAGACCAAAGTAATCTTTTTGAACCAAGCTACACATATCCGGCACCAGGCACCTACACGGCTCAGTTAATCGTCAATCCGGGTAATAATTGTACGGACACTGCTTATATCGACATCATTGTCAATAATCCTTTGACACCAACCTGGACAGCTCCAGATTCTTTGTGTCAGAGTCAGGCACTCGTTACTTTTAGTGCGCAAGTCAATGATCCGAATGCAATATGCTCTTGGACGCTTCCGAGCAGTGCTTCTATCTCGATCGCCCAAGGGGTAACTGTACCCAATGTTACTTTTAATACTCCCGGATTTCAAGTAGTTACCTTAGAAGCTCAAACCAATTATTGTCAAGCAACGTTCACAGATTCCATATTAATATTCGGCGACCCTATTTCTGATTTCATTGTGCCGCCTCAAGTCGAATGTTTGGGGTACACGATTACATTTACCAACAACTCTCAAAACACCTTCAATTATTTTTGGGAATTTGGTTTTGGACAAACTAGTTCGCAAATTTCTCCTACTGTAACTTTTCCTGCTCCTGGGCTTTATCCGGTCACACTTGTAGCGGCAAGTACTGGTTCTTGTGCAGACACCATCTCTATACTTGTCCCTATCGGAGAACCGATTATATTGTCCATGACTCATTCGGACTCATTGTGTATTGATAACGCATTTAGCTTTGATGCACAAGTGAGCGGCCCCGCCGGCACACAGTATTTTTGGGATTTTGGCCTCAACGCCAATCCGCAACAGAGTACGCAGCTTACTGGCAACCAAATTTATTTTTCGCAAAACGGCTTCCAACAAGTCCATTTGATTGGACAGAATCCGTTGTGTATTGATACCCTAACAGCCGTCGTTCGCGTTTTTGGCCATCCTTCTATCGACTTTGTTTTTATTGAGTCTTTGCAATGTGCCCCTTCCATTGCGCAGTTTGTCAATTTGAGTCAGACAGAAGTGCCAACCACATTTATTTGGAATTTCGGCGATGGAAATACCACTCAGGTATTCAATCCGAGTCATGTCTACACTGCGCCGGGTAATTATACCGTTACACTGACCCTACAAGAACAGGCTGGTTGTTTAGACACTTTATTTATGGCCCAACAAGATTTAATCACGGTGCATCCGAGTCCGCAAGCCGGCTTTGTAGTGAATCCGGATGAAGTAGATGTTTGCAACAATGAAGTCACATTTACAAGTCAGGCGGTTTCAGCTGTGAGTTACACTTATTTTGTGGAAGACAAGGGCTATACCTATTACGACCCCAATTTTGTCCACGCGTATCAAACTGGCGGCACCGATTTTCCGATGCAAGTTGTTTCCAATGTATTTGGATGTACTGACACAGCCTATGCCAAGGTTGAAGTCGCGCCGTTTACAATATATGCTCCAAATACTTTCATCCCGGATGAGAACGGAAGAAATGATGTTTTTAGGGTCGTTACCGATTTTGAGGTATTTGAATGCACGTTGAAAATATATAATAGGTGGGGAGAAGTAGTATACGAGGCAGACAACTTAGAGCAAGGATGGGACGGCACTTATAAAGGTCTGATGTGTCAAGATGGTCAGTATAACTACATTTTAAAATTCAAGCCCTGTCATCAGCCCAAAATCATGAGGCAATATGAAGGGATTGTTCATTTATTGCGCTGAATCTCGCAATACGAAGTTTTGGCCAAGGTATACTTTTCGTACTTGTTCATCGGAGGCAAGTTCTTTTGCTGTGCCTGATTTCAAAATTTTCCCTTCAAATAGTAAGTAGGCTCGGTCCGTAATGGAAAGGGTTTCTTGCACGTTATGATCTGTAATCAGTATTCCGATATTCTTTTTTTTCAGCGCTGAAACAATCGACTGGATATCCTCAACTGCAATTGGATCTACACCTGCAAATGGTTCATCTAAAAGAACGAATTTAGGATTGGTAGCTAAAGCCCTAGCTATTTCAGTTCGGCGTTTTTCTCCGCCTGAGAGTCTGTTACCTAAATTTTTGCGAACATGTGTCAGGCTGAATTCTTCCAGAAGCTGCTCGAGTTTTTCAAGTCGCTCTTTTGGCTTGAGTGGCCCCATTTCTAATATTGCTAAAATGTTGTCCTCAACACTTAACTTTCGAAAGACCGAAACTTCTTGTGGCAGGTAGCCAAGTCCAAGTTGAGCCCTTTTGTACATTGGGTATTTAGTAATGTCTGTTTGGTCAAGAAAAACAGTTCCTGAATCTGGTCTTACAAGTCCGACCATCATGTAAAAAGAGGTTGTTTTGCCTGCACCATTAGGCCCGAGTAGGCCAACAATTTCTCCTTGATTGACTTCAATACTAACACCATCAACTACCTGTCGGCCTCGATATGATTTGCTAATATTTTCAGTGGATAACTTCACAAGAACGAAAGTACTAAAAATTCAAAGAGTAGCGCGCCCTGATACCAAGTGGACTCACGCCAGGAATTTGGTGTGTGGCCCTGTAGACAAGGTCTACGCGAAGCACTTTTAATATATTTTCTACACCTACAGCCAATTCGACATAAGGAATGCCATTAAAAGGCCGCACAAATGAAGGGATAATTAACTCTTGCTGATGAATATCAGACAAGCTTCCTAACATGATTCTTTCAGTTGTCACTAAACGAAATTTCGTTTGCTTCAAAAGCGGAACGCGGTCAAAAAATAATCCTTCCCAGTGGTTTTCAACAAAGCCAACGACATAGCGGTCGCTGATGAATTCGATAAAATTGACCATATTGAAAGTGCTCGTGAGTAACCATAAAGATTGGTTGCCTTCATGAACTTTCAAGAAAGGATAGGCTGTTTGCCCATGTATGTATCCGATATTAAATCCGTAGCGCATTCGGCCCAACACACCAAGTTGGGTATTGTGTTCGTACTGAAACTCATATTTTTGATAGCTATAACCACTTCCAAATACATCTTTGATGCCGATGATGCTTTGAAAAGATAATATTGGGTATGGAGATCGAAGTGCCGTTCTATCAAAAGATCCTGAAAGAAATTCTTCGTCTTTGGTCCAACGAATACGGGTGGTCCATTCGGCAGTTGTAATTTGACTTAAGTTGAGGGTGTCAAAACCAACCATCTTTTGATACGTAGCTAAGCCGAGTGGTGTGTAGTTCTTCCATTCAAAAGCACCATACACAATTAAGTCTTTTTTAATGTCTTTTTCTAGACTCAGCCCAGCTTTTTGTACAAATGTAAGTTTATCGAAAGGTGCGGTGCTAAAAAAGGTAGCAAATGAGGTTCCCATGGACGCAGCTGTTGGGGATTGACCTATTTGTTCAATATCATAACTGTAGTAGCCGATGAGCATTCCACGTTTTTTAGGCGTGACATTATACCTCACCCTGATACTATATTTGAATTTGTCATCGCCAAAACCATAGGCAAGACGACCACCGAGTTCTAATCTTTTTGAAAAATCGTTGGAGGTTCTCAGGGCAAGTGCTACCCTGAATTTTTCTGCAGGGTTCATGCTGATTAACGAGGCAGCAGATCCGATTTCAATTTGATGAATGGGCCAATAACCAGTGGTTGCGAAATAAGTCAGCTTGCGCATATTTTGATAAAAGGGTTGGGCCTCAAGGGAGTCAACCATCTCTTGTATGCGTTCTTCTTTGTGAGTCAATGCTTGGGGCCTTAGTGCTGCCCATTCTTGATCACTTCTCGTTTTGGCATTTTCCAAAACCTCGACAGCATTGTCTGTTCTGTAAAAGGATTCATCATAAGGCTGATTGATAATGAACCCACTACGCTGACTGGTCTTGCGACCAATTAATCCTAGTAATTTACTTTTTTCCGTGGCCTTGAAAGAGATCACCATTCTTTCTTCAGTGAGCATCCAAACTTCTTTTTGCACTTGTTCAAAATGATGTTCAAAATAGAACTGATCGATGTAGTTGAGGTTCGCAGCATCGGCAATTTGTGCCGAAATTTGCTTCACGGCATAGGTAGTGTCGTGTATCCACATGTGCCCTACAAAAACTAAATCTCCGGTGCGTTTAGGCACAAATCTCAATTTATAACACCAATCAGCGCCAATAAATGTGGAGTCATCTAAATAAAAGTTGTAATAGGTCCGCGCATAAGTGGCTAAGGGGCTAATAAATGATTTATTGAATAAATCATAAATGTTATCGTAAACATTTAAATCGAGATACATGTCGCCCAAGAATTGCGTCATCTGCATATTCTCAACGCCTGTAATGCGTGTTGCACTTACGACCTCTTTTTTGACCTTAGGATCTTTTCGGTAATAATAATCGGAAACACTTTCAGAAAGAATGATAGGTAGCAGTGCCTTTTGAATGCTATCGGTTTCCATGAAGTCTTTTACCAGACCTACCCGATCTACGATATCTCTTTTGAGTAAGCTTGAATCGAGGTTATTGATGTCGAGTTGGATTTTATTGTAGAGATGATATTCATAGGCTCCAAGCTTCTCTTTGTTGTTGACATCCTTGAAGTTAATTACCTTCCGATGCAATTGCGCGCCACGGGTTTCTTTAGGGGCCTTGATGATGATTTCCGCGACCTCTTTGTCTTGAGTTTTTAATTTTACGTTAATCTCTTGACCTTGATCTTTTTGTACGGCCTTTTTTACTGTTTGATAACCGATCAAACGAAATACGAGTGTGTCGGTGGCATAATAGGTGCTGATTTGATAAAAACCTAAGGAATCTGTTTTTGTACTGATCTTGCTATCTTGATACTGCACCAAAACCAGACTAATGGGTTCTCCTTTTTGGTCAATCACGCGTCCTGATACAATGGTTTGTTGTGCCAGTACTTGAAAACAGAAAAAGCAAATAAAAAATAGAATAATTCTATACATCCAATTATTTTTCTTCAGCTTCTTGCTTACTCACGCGCTTCGCTACCAAGATGCTAATTTCAAAAAGTAAATAGATAGGGATGGTAACTATCACCTGAGAAATCACATCTGGGGGTGTAATGACTGCTGCAAGAATAAGGATTACAACAATGGCGTGTTTACGGTATTTGATTAAAAATTCGGGTGTAAATAGGCCAATCTTGACGAGTAAAAAAGTAACAATCGGAAAAAGAAAAAATAGGCCAGTATAAAAAACAGTAGATAGTACTGTGCTCATGTAAGAAGCTATGGTTACGTCAGTTTTGATCTCTGGCGTAATTTGAAATGCGCCAAAAAATTGAACACTGAGCGGTGCAACAACATAATAGCCAAATAAAATTCCAAGGAAAAAAAGTAAGCTAACATAAAAGACAATGCCTCTGGCCATTTTTTTCTCTTGAAATTTTAGCCCCGGCTTGACAAATGCCCAAAGCTGATAAAAAATATAAGGGAAAGCCAACACTACACCACCCATTATGGACATCATGAGTGCGTAAGAAAATTGCCCAGAAAGCGTCGTGCTTTGGAAGTCCACGTTGATTTGGTCAACACATACACCGAGGTATTCGCAAAGAAGTCTGAAGCTAATGAAATTAGGATCTACCATGTTTAGAAAGACACCTTCCATGATTTCACGCTGATAAATCCAAATGATACTGGCAAAAATTACGACTGCAACGGCTGCGCGCAGCAGACGCCACCTGAGTTCTTCGAGGTGTTCAAGAAAAGACATTGGTTGGTCGTCAGACATGGCGTAAAATTAGTGAATAATTCAGCAATTTGACATATTTAAAGAAGAACGTAAAACATTTACGATGTAATGCTGGAAATTTGTATCATCAAAACACGGAGCTATGACAAGAAATTTTAAAATCCAGCACATTTGGTTCAATAATCAAGATGCCGACGTAACTATCTCAGGCATGATGCACGAAGATGTTTTATTCTATGAAACCAAATTGGTAATCAAGATGTCAAGATTGAATGCAGTGATTAATTTACTGCAAAAAGAATCTGGGCTGGAGGTTAGCGAATTTATGTGTAGGTATGAATTTGGCTACGTGACCGAATACCAAATCAGTTTTCCTGAGGAGCTACAAATCTATCTTAGTTTGAATGAATTGCTCGGCAACCAAGAAGATTTATTGAAAAAGATTGTCGCCTAATTAAGGTTGGATATAAACGGTCTCTTCATTGACCATTTCAGGCTCAATTTTAATGATGCCCTGGCCAACTTTATTTCCTTTTTGAGCTTTGATATCCAAAACAGCAACACCAGCTTGGCCTAATTGATACAGTTCATTGTAGTTAAAGGTAGCTAAGCCGTTTGCGTTCGTGTAAGATGTATCGTATACTGCAACTTGCTGAGGGGTGCTTTGTGTATTGGTACCGTACAAAACGACCATGGCATTAGAAACACTCGCATTGGTTTCATCTTTTACATAAATGTGAGCGATGGTGTCTAGTTTTTTACGACATGACGTAAGGGAAACTAGCGTGACTGCGGCGAAAGATAATAGAATGAGCTTTTTCATGTGTGCTTCTTAGTTGGGTAAGTAGATCGTTTCTACAGCAGTAGTGTGCACCTTTGCACGGGTGTAGCCGTATGCTGTTTTATTGTTGTATTTAACAATGATATCGAAGTATCCTGTTTTTGCGTTTTCGCCAGAAATGGCAAAATATGGATTCATATCAAAAGTGGTAAAACCCGAAGAGTTTGTATAGGTAGTATCAACCCATTCTAAAGTAGCTGGTTCGGATTGCATATCTCCGATGATAATCACTTTGGCACCGTCGATGAGCTGGTTGGATGAAGAGCGGACAAAAACTTTAATGACCGCAGGATCTGTTGGTTCGCAGCTCCCTAATAGGAAGAGAAGAGAAACGGCGAGTAGGCTAGTTAGGATCGTTTTCATAGGTTTCGAATGTTCCAAATTTACGTTATTTTTTCAAATTTTAAAACTTCCAAGCGCTGTGCTTATTGTAAGGTGAGCAAAACCTGGTTGCGTTCTTGTTCTTTGATTTCTTTTATGACCGAACCAGTGAGGCCAAAATAAAAGCCATTGACCTTTATGACCATGACGCCAATTTGCCCCGGCTTGTAGTATGAACTGAGGTCAAAATAGGCTTTACCTGCAGCATCCGTGGAGGTGCTGTCATCGATTGAAATAGCATTGTGAGCGGTGTCGGTTGGCTCGGCCTTGAGCCAAACTTTTGCATTTGGCAAAATTGTACCGGCGTCCGTAATTACACTGACTTCTAAAGTTGTAGGAGCAGGCTCTTTACAACCACTCAAGAGGGCGGTAAAAAGGATAATTCCTAGAAAACCGATGTGCACTGCGCGGAACAGCTTTTTTTTCTTGTACATTTGCATATAACCCATGACCAGTAACTTAAACAAGTTCAGGCCTCAAAAGGTTACAATTTTGCAGCAGAAAAATGAACATCGAAGATTTATCCAAAGAGCTTTCATTGGTTCACATTCAAAACCAAACCGAACTCGAACAATTCAGAATCCGATTTTTGGGTTCCAAAAACGTTCTTAAAGACCTCTACGCGGCGCTCAAAGACATCCCCAATGAGCATAAGCGAGCCTATGGGCAGCAGGTAAATGAACTCAAGCAGCAGGCAGAAGCTATTTTTGCAGCTTCTAAAGCAGCGCTTTCCGTTTCGGACAATCAAACTCAAAAAGACGACCTCACTAAGCCACCAGCCGACCCTCATGTAGGCTCGCATCATCCGCTTTCTTTGATTCGACGAGAAATCATTGAAATATTTAACCGCATCGGTTTTGTGGTATCCGAAGGCCCTGAAATAGAAGACGACTGGCACAACTTTAGTGCCCTCAATTTTCCACCTGAGCACCCTGCGCGTGACATGCAAGATACTTTTTTCATCGAAAAAGGCGAGCAAGAATGGGCATTGCGTACACACACGAGTAGTGTACAAGTTCGAGTTATGGAGCAACAGCAACCTCCAATCCGCACCATTTCACCAGGCCGTGTTTACCGCAACGAAGCAATTTCTGCGCGTGCACATTGCTTTTTCCATCAGGTTGAGGGTTTGTACATTGATCAAAATGTGTCGTTCGCCGATCTCAAACAAACCTTATTATTTTTTGCTCAAGAACTTTTCGGCGAGCAAACCCAAATAAGACTCAGACCTTCCTATTTTCCATTTACGGAGCCAAGTGCCGAAGTTGATGTATCATGTTCACTTTGCGCAGGGAAAGGTTGCAATGTTTGTAAGTACACTGGGTGGTTAGAAATCATGGGTTGCGGAATGGTCGATCCTAACGTACTTGAGTCTTGTGGAATTGACGCCGAAAAATATAGTGGCTTTGCTTTTGGTATGGGGGTTGAAAGAATTGCACAGCTTAAATATCGCGTCACAGACTTGCGTCTTTATTCAGAAAACGACCTCCGATTTCTCAAACAATTTACAGCTGGTGTGTCATGAGTTGGCAACAATTAACTGAGCTGGCGCAATGGCAAAGCATACAAAGCGCATCTTTCGAACAGGCACAGATTGTTTTCAAACACAGTACCCGCTGTTCTATTTCTGCGATGGCGCTCAATAGGTTTGAAAGCTCAGCCTTCTTTAAAAAAGCAATAGTACCTTGCTGGTATCTTGACCTGATTCAATTTCGCAGCATCTCAGATCAAATTGCTGCTGATACACATGTACAACATGAATCGCCCCAGTGTATTGTCCTTTTTAAGGGAGAAGTTATTTATACAGAAAGTCACGGCATGATTGACGCCCAAACAATTCTAGAAAAAATTAATCACTTTTTATGAAGAAAATCATCATTTGGATCCTCGTCATTGGTCTGCTAGTAGGTTTTTTAGCCCCACTAGTTACAAAAGATGAGCTCACCGATGTTGCCGCTCCAAGTACTTTTGGATTCAAAGAAAACTTGGCTACTTCTTATGGTCAAACCATACCGCTCCCAATTGCGAGTACTGAACAAGCAGAACAATTTACTTTTAGTATCAATGATTCTATTGTTTTGGAAGTTAAAAATCCAAAGGCCAAGGAGCTATATTTCTTGAACACCAATAATTGGAAACCAGGCGCTTATTCACTCAATCTTGAGACCAAAGATAAAGATGGTCAAACCTTCTCAGAACAAAGAAATCTGCGCATACTTTCTGACCTTAAACCAGAAAGATGGAAGGTCAAAAGCGTCAAAAGTTATCCCCACAACACCAAATATTACACCCAAGGTTTGACATTTTTAAATGGACAATTATATGAAAGTACTGGTGATCCTAATCAAGATGGTAGTTCAATGGTTGCCCTAATGAACTTACAGACCGGTGAACCAATATCAAACGGATCGAAAGCCTCACAAATTGGCTTGGATGCTTCGAAATTTGGAGAAGGGATTACAATTTTAAACGGAGAGTTATTTCAACTAACCTGGAAAAACCAACAGTGTTTTGTTTACGATGCGAAGTCATTGTCCCTCAAAAAAGAATTTTCTTACGTAGGAGAAGGGTGGGGTCTTTGCACAGACGGAAAAGAACTCATTATGTCTGACGGCACAGAAAGAATCACCTTTAGAAATCCGAAAACATTTGAAATTACCAGAACGATTGAAGTATATACCAATGAAGGTCCTGTTCCGCAACTCAATGAGCTCGAGTATATTGATGGATATGTATATGCCAATATTTACTCAACAAATTACATTGTAGTTTTTGAACCATTACTTGGAAGGGTAATTGCGTTGATTGATGCCACACAAATTGTTAATGAAGGCCGTGGCAATGGTGAAGTACTCAATGGCATTGCTTGGGAAGCAAATTCCAAAAAACTTTACCTTACCGGCAAATATTGGCCAAAATTATTTGAAGTCAACATTCAAAAATAAGACAGATGGATGCGTTTAGAAAAGATTGGTCCGAAATAAAAAGTAACGACAGTTGGTCCATTTTTAAAATAATGGCTGAATTTGTCGAAGCATATGACAAAATGGCCAAAGCGGGCCCTTGTGTGGCCATATTTGGATCGGCACGCACCAAAGAAAACCATCTTTTTTACCAAAAAGCTGTAGAACTCGGCGAGCGCTTAGCTAAAGTTGGGTATGGGGTCATTACAGGCGGTGGCCCCGGAATCATGGAGGCCGGAAACAAAGGTGCCAAGCAAGGTGGCGGTGTTTCTGTAGGTTTGAACATCGATCTGCCCTTCGAACAATTTCACAATCAATATATAGACAGAGATCATTTCTTGGAGTTTGATTACTTTTTTGTTCGCAAGGTCATATTTGTCAAGTATTCACAGGCATTTGTTATTATGCCCGGAGGTTTTGGAACACTCGATGAATTTTTTGAGGCGCTCACATTAATCCAAACCAAAAAAATTGCCCGACGTCCGATTGTCTTGTTTGGCGTAGCCTATTGGCAAGGACTTTTTGATTGGATTGAGCAAACGATGTTAGCACAACACTACATCTCAGAGACTGATTTATCCCTTTTCAAAATTACGGACGACATCGACGAAGCGGTGCAGTTCATCGATGACTTCTTTAGCTCTCATGCACTTTCTCCGAATTTCTAAGCATCTTTGTACATTCATTCTTTTCAAACTATGTTAGACAAGATCAAAAATATCCTCCGCTTAACGATACCATTCATCCGAACTAAGTTATTTTGGAAACACTTTGGTTTGGTAATACTTTTTTACTTGGTGGTTGTTTTCGGAACCATACTTTACTTAGATTTTGCCACTAATCATGGGCAAAAGATCAGGGTCCCTAATTTTGTTGGGATGTCAGGTGAAGCGGCAAAAAACAAAATCGAAGAGCTAGACCTCACATATCAAATACTCGACAGTATTTACGACCCTTCTTTACCGGAAGGTACCGTGATTGAACAGTTGGTTGAACCAACCTCAGCCTCATGGGTTTATGTCAAGTCGGGCCGCATCATTGGTTTAAGACTTTCGAAAAGAACCCAACTGGTTGAAATGCCGAGCTTATTTCACAAACAAATTCAATTCGCTCAGAGTATTTTGGAGCAGCGTGGCCTGAGGTTTATCATCCAATACAAACCTACAGCAGAAGCCAACGGTTCAGTACTTGATCAACGCTACAAGGGCCGTAGGATCAAAGAAGGAGAGCGCTTACCAATTGGCGCTGTTGTTACTTTAATCGTAGGTCAAAATGATGAGGGTGAACCTATTCCGTTACCAAATCTCATTGGTTTAACTATGGCCGAGGCGGGTTATATTTTTGATACTTTAGGAGTCAGTAGTTATTCATTTATCTGCCCTGATTGCTTGAATAGTCAAGATTCTTCGAGCGCAAGAATTTTTTCACAATCTCCAGAATATATTGAAGGAACCACCGTTTTTAAATCCACTCAATTTATCTTATCCATGCAAAAAGGTGGAGACGGTCAAAACCCTTAATTATGCGCTTTAAAATTGCTTTTGTTTTCCTCATTCTTGGGTTTCTATCACTTGCTCAAGGGATTGAAATTGGCCCAATTATGCGCAATCTTCAGTTGGCTGCGCGCCCAAATCAACTCAAGAGTAATGCAAATCTCATTGACAGCACGTTTTTCTTTACTCCAGATACACTACAACTGCCTTTTTTTGACGATTTCTCAAGCAATAAATTTCAGAAATACACCGAAGATTTCAATGCCCCAGGGCTCACTGAGCAAGTATTTTATCAGTTATTGAATCCGCAAAATCTTCAGCCGCTGGCAAGTACGGCAGCATTTACAGATCAAGCAACTTTTAGACGCACCTATGATGTCACTACAAGTTCATATACAGATTCAATTTTTCAGACCATTGCAATCAAAGTAGGAGATTTCAGTGCATTCCCGATTGTCTATACTACCTTAGATCTCTATCCGCCCTATTACATTTACGATACTATCGGTGTGCCGGACACACCCGATACAGTTTGGGTTCAAAATCCGAGTTATATTCAAGACGAGGCAACCATATTTTTTGCAACACTCAATGATCCGGCTGCTTTGTGGCTAGATCACCATGCCTACCACAACTATCGTTTTGCCTTTGAACCAAGGTCGCTAGGTGTTGTCACATTTGATGGACTTGATGAATTTGGTTATCCGTATGCCATCGGTACGTCGCTCACAAATACGGCAGACTACCTGCACTCTAAACCTTTAGATTTAAGCCCATACACTGCTGCAGACTCTCTGTATTTTTCATTTTTGGTGCAACCACAGGGTTTTGGTGATGTCCCAGAAGCGACTGACTCTCTGATCGTTGAATTCTATGCCAAAGACCTCGATCAATGGGTTTGGGTTTGGTCCATGGCGGGTGATACACTTCAGCCATTTAAAGTGGTACACATCCCAGTACTCAATGCGCAGTTTTTCAAAAAAGGTTTTCAATTCAGATTCAGAAATTACGGTGCGTTGTCTGGTTCACTCGACCATTTCCACATTGATTACGTCCATCTGCGTCCGCAATCTGATATCGCTGACACGCTTTTTAAGGATTTTGCTTGGGTATATCCAATGAATTCTTTGCTAGACACCTACACTTCCGTTCCTTGGGATCATTACAAAGCGAGCACAACAAATAGAATGTCAAGCGCTGTGTCTGTCTCAATCCACAATGGTAGTGCAAATGCTGAAAACAATAGTACAGCTGGGCAAATCAGTTACAGCTACAATGGTACTTTAGAAGCAGCGGGCGGTTTGCCTGGGTTCATTTTATCTAACGGAGCGCTCAATTATGCCCCTCAAACAACCTACAATTCCAATCATGACATGACACCAATTCCCTTCGATATTAATTATCCAGGGAATGAACAGGTATTTAGGGTAAAAGGCACAATAGCCGCACAGTTTCCGAATCTTCCACTGAATGACACAACGGGTTTCTATCAAAGTTTTTCAAATTATTACAGCTATGACGACGGTAGTGCAGAGGCTGCTTTTGGTCCAACAGGTGCTCAAGCAAGATTAGCTGTTCAATTTGATGCTTACGAAGCCGATTCACTCGTTGGGCTTGCTTTACATTTTGTGCCTTCTGTAAACGATGTGAGTTCTAAATTATTTCTGATTAGTGTTTGGTCTAATGAAAATGGACATCCTGGTCAGTTGCTCTATGAAGACGACGTTTTCTTTCCTAGAATGCCAACTTACGGCAATGACCGAGATGTCTTCATCAATTATTTCTTTGCAGACACCCAAAAAGTCAGTGTGCCGGCTTCATTCTTCGTAGGCTGGAGGCAGCTCGACCCTGAGCGTTTAAACTTGGGTCTCGATCGCAATATTGACCACTCAAACAAAGTTCAGTACAGTGTTGACGGCGGGTTTACGTGGTATACTTCTCCGTTCGAGGGTTCTGCCATGCTCAGGCCAATTTTTTCAACCGCATTAGATGCCAGTTTGGGCATTGATTCGCCACTTTCAGCAATACCAACTTGGAGTTGTTATCCGAACCCGAGCGCTGGCGAAGTTCACGTGGTGGTGCCACAACAATTCGAAAATCAGCTCATTCAAATCATTAATTTGCAAGGTCAAGTTGTGGGGCAGGCCGAGGACTTAATTATCCATACTGAAGCGCTACCTGAGGGTATTTATATGCTGCACTGCTTGGGTACGAACCTAGCCCCTCTTAAACTTGTGGTCCGATGAGTGACGCCCAACAACCCGACCTCGAATTAGAGGAAGCAGAAGCAGATTTATTTGAACATCACCGTTTCAAAGCTGACCCTGGTCAGGAGGTGGTCCGCATCGATAAATTCTTGATGGACCGCATGGCGGATACCTCAAGAAATAAAATCCAAATTGCTGCAAAAAATGGGAACATTCATGTCAACGGGCAAGCAGTTAAGCAAAATTACCGCGTCAAACCCGGCGATGACATAGCCATTGTTTTACCGTATCCAGTCCGTGAAATAGAACTCATTGCCCAAGACATTCCGCTAGAAATTGTCTACGAAGATGCAGATTGTTTGGTGGTTAATAAACCAGCCAATATGGTCGTGCATCCAGGCTATGGAAACTATAGCGGCACTATGGTAAATGCGCTGGTTTATCATTTTGAAAACCTTCCAACCAGGCCAAAAGACTATTTTGGAAGACCAGGCTTAGTTCATAGAATTGACAAGCATACAACGGGCCTTTTAGTAGTGGCAAAAACTGAAATCGCACTCAATGATTTGGCCAAACAATTCTATGACCGCACTACCGAGCGACGCTATTTAGCACTCGTTTGGGGTGATGTCCAAGCAGATGGCACGGTAGAGGGCCACATTGGCCGCTCGCTCAAAAACCGAAAAGTGATGACGGTTTTTCCCGACGGTGAATATGGTAAGCCAGCTATAACACATTACAAAGTCGTGGAGCGTTTTGGTTATGTAACCTTGATTGAGTGCAAGTTAGAGACAGGTCGTACGCATCAGATCAGGGCACACATGCAGCATATCGGGCATCCACTTTTCAATGACTTGGAATACGGTGGCGATCGTATTTTGAAAGGCACTAAATCTGCGGCTTATGAAAAATTCATGGCCAATAATTTTGATTTACTCCCTGGGCAAGCGCTGCATGCCAAAACTTTGGGCTTCATTCAGCCGAGCACGAAAAAATATTTAGAGTTTGATTCTGAGCTTCCTATGGGATTTCAGCGTTTGTTGGAACGCTGGCGAACCTATTGTTCGGATTTTAAATAAAATTTCTCTATTTTTGCTTTCCTTGGTTTAACCAAGCTAAAACTACGCTTTATGAAACAACTATTCATTGTCGCAATTTTAACATTATTTACTGCGTCGGTAAGCTTTGCTCAAACTCAGCCAGACCCGAAATTTGTGCGCCAAGCCAATGAAGTTTTTAACTCTGGAAATTATTTTGAAGCAATCAATGTCTGTCAAGATGCCTACAAAAAATTAGGATCTCGTGGTTCGCTTCGTCAAAAGGGTGATATGGCATTCAAAGTTGCTGAATCTTACCGAGCCATTGAAATGTTTGACAAAGCCAATGAGTGGTATGGAACCTGTATTGAATTGAAGTATTTCGATGTTGTACCTGAAGTATATTACTACAAAGGTGACATGCAGCGCATGATGAAAGATTTTGACAATGCCCTCAAAAGTTACCGAGAATACAAAAGAATTGCGCCAAACTCTCGCACCAAAGAATTGGCTGATGTCATGATGGCTTGTGAGAAATACAAAGGCTTTGATGATTTTGAATCATCAAAACTCGTTGTCAAATCTGAAGCTAAAATCAACACCAAGCAGATGGACATGGCGCCGTCTTTCATGGACAAAAAGGGTAAAGTGATTGTATTCAGCTCCTCTCGAGATGAAAGTACAGGTGCCAAAAGAGACCCTATTTCAGGAGAAAAATACATGGACCTTTACGTTGCTGAGTACGACGTTAACGGTAATCCAACAAACGTCAAATCTTTGGATACTAAAGGGGTGGTAAACACAACACAAAACGAAGGATCCGCTTGTTTCGATTCCAAGAGAAAAGCAATCTACTTCACGCGTTGTCCAAATGCAGAAAAAATGGATCTCGGTTGTCAGATCTGGACTGCAGTATACAGCGGTGACGAATTTGACGATCCAAAAGAAATCAAACTCACGACCTCCGATACCATTTCTGTTGGTCATCCTTGCCTATCACCAGATGATCAAATGCTCATTTTTGCATCTGACATGAGAGATAACGGAAAAGGTGAAAAATCTTTTGGTGGTCGTGACCTCTGGTATGTAAACTTTGACAAAAGAAACAAAACCTGGGATTCAGTTCCGCACAACATGGGCGCTATGTTCAACACAGTTGGCAACGAACTCTTCCCTTCTATTGGTCCGAACGGCCAACTTTATTTTGCATCAGATGGTCTTCCAGGAATTGGGGGCCTTGATATCTTTGTTGCGCAAAAAGAAGAAGGTACCAACAAATGGACTGGCGTTAAAAACATGGGCTTCCCATTCAATTCGGAAGGCAATGACTACGCGATGTCAGATTTCGATGGCAAATCTGGTTTCTTCACCTCAGAACGCAAGACAACCAGCAATCAAGAATACGCACCAGATATCTGGAGTTTCAATACACCGCCAAACTTATTTGACCTCAGAGTTACTGTCTATGAGTCAGGCAAAAAGTCCAAGAAACTAGAGGGTGCTAAAGTTTATGTGACTGTTAGTGATGGTACTCAGTGGGAGGGCGTTACTGATGCGAAAGGAAAAATCATTTGGAAAGACCGTGCAGATAAAAAAGGCCGTTATATTTTAGCGGGCAAAGAATACACACTTAAGGCTGAAAAAGAAGGTTTCTACGAAGACAAAAAAGGAGCAAAACTTTCAACAGTTGGTCTTGAGCAAAGTCAAAGCTTCATTATCGAAATGCCATTATTGCCTGTGGGTGTCATCCGCACACCAGAAGTGCGCTATGTTTTCGATCAGTGGGTATTTATCAACGATGCCTCATGTATGTCTCTTGACTCATTGAAGTTCCTCGATAGTATGCTCAAAGAATATCCAAACATTACCATTGATTTATTCTCTCATACAGATGCACGTGGTGGCGATGTTCGCAACCAAGTATTATCCGAAAACCGCGCAAAAGCTGTTTACAAGCATTTAGTAGAGACATGTGGTATTGATCCACGCAGAATTCGCCCGATTGGTCGCGGTGAGGCTGAGCCAGCTACTTGGGTAGATGAAAATGGCCAGACTGTCGTGCTTACTGAAGACTACATCAATCAGTTCAAAACAACGGACAAAGCGAAGTTTGAAATGTTACACACGATAAACCGCCGCACAACTGCCAAGATCACGAGTACAACCTTTGATCCTGCAACAGCGCCGGCACCAAATCCTGAATTCACTAAGTTTAAACCACTTCCAAGATTATAATCTTAAAGGCGTCGAAAGGCGCCTTTTCTTTTGAGCGATGAGAAGGCTACTACAAAAAGTTGTTTTTTTCTTTGAATTACAATCATTTGGGGTCTGCGAATGGTGGGCTCGTCGTTTGGGAATACGCACTAATAAAGTGCGTTTGGGATTCATCTACCTGAGCTTCTTGGGGCTGGGTTCGCCAGTATTGCTTTACCTTATTATGGCCTGGATTCTCGAACACAAACATTATTTTAAATTTCAAGCGAAACGCAAACATTCAATCTGGGACTTATGAGAATCCTCATCACAGGTAGCAATGGTCTATTGGGCCAAAAAGTTGTAGACCTTTGCCTTTCTAAAGGGCTGCCATTTTTAGCAACATCTAGCGGCGAGAATCGCTACAGTAAATGCCCGGATAGCCAATATCAAACCTTAGACATCACAGACGAAGCCAATATCAAGGTAGTTTTCGATCAATATTTGCCTACTCATATTATTCATACTGCAGCTATGACTAACGTTGACGCCTGTGAAGCACAACCTGAAGCCTGTGACCTCGTCAATCGCCAGGCAGTCTACATGCTAGCCAAGGCAAGCCTGGCAATAGGGGCGCACTTTCAGCTCTTATCTACGGACTTCGTTTTTGATGGCGAAGCTGGCCCTTACAAAGAGACAGACCAACCAAATCCTTTGAGTGTTTATGCGCGTTCTAAATATGAAGCAGAGCAATTACTTCAAGAGGTAGATGGTTTAAATTATTCAATAGTACGGACAATAATTGTGTATGGTCAGGGGGAACAACTTTCTCGGTCTAATTTGATTTTATGGGCAAAAGAGGCACTACAAGAAGGCAAACCATTGAATATTGTCGACGATCAATTTAGAGCGCCAACCTGGGCCGATGATCTCGCATGGGCATGCGTGCGTATTTGTGAAATGGAACAAACGGGTATCTTTCATATCAGTGGCCCTGAAACCATTTCTATTTACGATATCGTCTTGAGGGTTGCTGCATATTACCAACTTCCTACAGACCAAATTACCAGATTAAAAAGTAATACTTTGAATCAGGCAGCGAAAAGGCCCCCTAGAACAGGATTTATTTTAGATAAGGCGATGCGCACTTTAAATTACAAGCCACACACCTTAGAGGAAACTTTTGCGCTGTTAAACTAGAAAAAATTATCTTTAACTAAATTAAACTATATACTATGAGCGTTTGGCGTAAGAAACCAGTTAGTCATTTTGAACGAGACATGAAAAAAAATGACCTCAACCGAGTTTTAGGTCGTTGGGGTTTAACATCTTTAGGGATTGGTGCAATTATCGGGGGTGGAATTTTCACCTTGACAGGAATTGCTGCGCATGACCACGCTGGCCCAGCCTTGGCCTTATCTTTTGTCATTGCAGGTGTAGGTTGCCTTTTTGCTTCCTTGTGTTATGCTGAGTTTTCTTCCATCTTGCCAGTAGAAGGATCTGCCTATGCGTATTCTTACGGAACAATGGGTGAGCTTTTCGCTTGGATTATTGGTTGGAACCTTATTTTGGAGTACATGATGGGTGCCACCACCGTGGCTGTTGCCTGGAGTGGTTATTTTGAAAAGTTATTGCATCAATTTGGAATTGACCCACCTATGTGGCTCATGAACGATCCTGTTACTGCAGCAGAGAAAGCACAGCAAGCGGGAATTGCCGCCCCAGATTTCGCTTTTAACTTACCTGCGTTTTTAATTACATGGGTTGTGACATCTATCCTTATCAAGGGTATTAAAGAAGCGGCAAAAACAAATAACCTCATCGTGATCCTTAAAGTAGCTGTTGTACTATTTGTAATCTTTGTAGGCTTCTTCTTTATTGACACAGACAATTACGTCCCTTTTATTCCTGAGACGGTTACAAACCCTGATGGCTCTACTTCTTTCGGTTGGTCGGGTGTCGTAACTGCTGCCACCATTGTTTTCTTTGCTTACATTGGTTTTGATGCGGTTTCTACCCAAGCAGGGGAGGCCATCAACCCTAAAAAAGACGTTCCATTTGCAATCATTATGTCATTGGTCATCTGTACAATACTTTACATTGTAGTTTCTTTGGTGCTAACAGGTATGGTTCCATACAACCAACTTGATATCAAAGCGCCGGTGGCTTCCGCTTTCGAAGGTGTCGGGATGCCATGGGCAACCGTCATGATTACCATTGCGGCAGTTGCGGGTTTAACATCAGTCATGCTTGTAATGATGTTAGGTCAGACGCGTATTTTCTTAGGGATGGCTAAAGATGGCTTGTTGCCTTTCAATATCTTTGGAAAAGTCCACGAAACCTATAAAACCCCTTACAGAAGTACCATTTTAGTCGGAGCAGTCATTTCCATTGTTGCTGCCGTGACACCTATCGACAAAGTTTCTGAAATGTGTTCGATGGGAACATTACTTGCATTTGCCATGATTTCTATCGCCGTTTTAATCATGCGCATCAAACAACCAGAATTAGAGCGTCCTTTCAAAACTCCGGCCGTTTGGTTTGTAGCCATTGCAGGTGCCGCGTTTAATTTTGGCCTCATGTATTTTGTGCGTCCAGACACATGGGTTGCATTTATAATTTGGTCTACATTAGGGCTCATTGTCTATTTCCTATACTCTCGTAAGCACAGCCACCTCAACGATTACGCTTTTGAAGAGTCTTTGAAAGGACACGACGCCATTGTTAATGCTTCGGAAGAAGATTAATGGCTGAACAAGCACAAAAGAAACTGGGGTTACTCGATGCAACTTTGCTTGTATCGGGCTCCATGATTGGTTCCGGTATATTCATTGTTTCTACGCTGATGCTCCGAGATATCGGTTCGCCAGCTTGGCTCTTGGTTTTATGGATCCTCACCGGTTTAATCACCATTTTTGCAGCATTGAGTTATGGCGAATTAGCTGGCATGATGCCTAATGCAGGCGGTCAATATGTTTATATTCAACGTGCGTATGGTAAAATGGCTTCATTCCTTTACGGCTGGACTGTCTTTACCGTTATTCAAACCGGAGTCATCGCTGCTGTTGCAGTAGCCTTTGCGAAATACACTGCTGTTTTTTTCCCGAGTTTAAATACTACCGTACTCGATTTAGATTGGTTAGTAGTGACAAGAGCTCAATTGATGGCAATTGCCTCGGTTGTCTTACTCACTTATTCCAATGCGCAAGGGGTCCAAAACGGTAAAATCATTCAATTTATTTTTACCGCTGCTAAATTATTTGCTCTTGGAGCGCTTATTGTATTGGGTCTTTACATTGGATTAAAAACTGATGTTTTTAGTTACAATTTTACGGATGCTTGGAAGGCGAGTAAAACTGTTATTGCTAATGGTGGTGAAAAGGTGTTTCAGATCCCGTTAACTGGTTGGGCTTTGGTAGGCGCTTTAGGTGCAACCATCATCAATTCATTGTTTTCCGCAGATGCTTGGAATAATGTCACCTTTATTGCTGGCGAAATCAAGGATCCTAAGAAGAACATTCCAAAAAGTTTGTTTTTTGGCACTTTAATCGTGACGGTCATCTATGTGCTTGCCAATGTGGCTTACCTGGCCTTGTTGCCCATCAATGGCAGCCCAAATGCCACTTCTCCAATTGACCAAGGCATGCTATTTGCCAGCAATGATAGAGTAGGTGCATCTGCGGCCTATGTCATTTTTGGAGATGCAGGAATTTTACTAATGGCAGGCCTCATTATGGTTTCCACTTTTGGATGTAATAATGGACTAATTTTAGCGGGCTCTCGCTTGTTTTATGCAATGTCAAAGGATGGCCTTTTCTTCAAGAAAGCAGGTCGGCTCAATCAAAAATCTGTTCCAGGGGTTGCACTCTGGATACAGTGTCTTTGGGCTAGTATTCTATGCCTATCTGGCAAATATGGAGATTTACTGACCTACAGTACTTTTGCCAGCTTGTTGTTTTATATCCTAACAATTTACGGTATTTTCAGACTACGCAAACTTGAGCCCAACACAGAAAGACCCTACAAGGCTTGGGGTTATCCTTATATCCCCGCACTTTACATTTTAATTACTTCAGCGATCTGCATTGACTTGCTCATTTATGATTTCAGGAATGCGGGGCTCGGTTTGTTTATTGTTTTACTTGGCATCCCGGTTTTTTACCTAATTGAAGCAAGAAAAAAAGCAAGCCTTTCAAATTGAAGCTGAATCTTGGCGTTAGGCCCTGATGAAACAACCCTTCTTTAAAATGTCCAAGCGACTGGAGCGTGGAACTATTTTTTGGCTCACTATCTGTATCCTTATTGTTTTTACCCCCAGGGTTTATATGCTTTTGAATCCGCCCGAGCTCAGTTATTACTGGGAATATAATATAGCTCAAAAAGCATTTAAGCAGCGTTTTCAAGCAAGTCTGCCATCGACAAAAACTAAGGTTCAGCTTTGGAAAAGCTGCGATCCCAATCAGCTAACGATTCAAGACTGGCAAAAATTAGGGCTCAGCCCCAAGCAGGCAGCATCCTTGATGAAGTACAGAGATAAATATGGCTTGCATTCACTCGAACAAATGCAACAAATTCGAGTCTTGGATCAATATATTTTGAATCAAATAAAGGATTCCCTTAGGTTTGAGAAGGCGGCCCATACTACGACCAATGAAAGTTATCAGAAGGCATCTCCAACGATCAATAATTTGGGTAAGCAAAACGCTCAAACACCAGCTCAAAGAGAGATTAAGAAACTTGATTTAAATAGTGCTTCAATAGAGGAGCTTGTAGCTTTGCCGGGTATAGGTAGTTACACCGCTGAAAAAATCATTCAATACCGACAACGCCTCGGCGGCTTTATTTCCTTGGATCAACTTCATGAAATTAAAGGGCTACATCCAGAACTTATTCAAAAAATAGCGCCTTTTTTGGTATGCAATTACAAAATACAGCCACTTGCATTGAATACTGTATCGATAGAGCGGCTCAAACAACATCCTTATTTATCTTGGAATCAAGCCAACTCCATTGTCAAAATGCGCCAACAATTGAGCGGTTTTAATTCAATAGAGCAAATCAAACAATCCGTATTAATTGATGCGCAAACTTTTGAAAAACTAAAGCCTTACTTATCTTTGTGACATGACAATTGAACAACAACTCAAAGCCGTCATCCGTGACGTTCCAGATTTCCCAAAACCAGGTATTCTATTCAAAGACATATCCACCATCATGCTCAATGCAGAGGTATCCAATGCAGTTCTTGATCATCTGGTAGCTTATTATGAAAATCATGGGCTAGATGCCATTGCGGGCATTGAAAGTCGTGGTTTTTTATTTGGATATCCATTAGCAATGCGTTTGGGTCTGCCTTTTATTCTAATACGCAAAGAAGGAAAGTTGCCCTATGAAAAAATCAAGCATGCATACGAACTTGAATATGGTTCGGCTGTTATTGAGATGCATGCCGATGCAGTGGTACCAGGTCAGCGTGTTTTAATTCATGACGACTTATTAGCTACTGGTGGTTCTGCAGCTGCGGCAGCCACGCTCATCGAAGGGGCAGGAGCTGAGGTCGCAGGCTTTAGTTTTTTGGTAGCACTCGATTTTTTAAAAGGTGAAAACGTACTTAATCAATTCAATGAAAATCTATATTCCTTAGTGCACTATTAAGGTTTTATAACTCAACAACAATCAACAACAATCAACAACAATCAACAAAATGAGTATCGAACTTAACGAACAGCAGCAAATGCTCGCACGAATGGTGCGTGATTTTGCAGAGCGTGAAATCAGACCCCACTACAAAAAATGGGATGAGCTCGAAGAATTCCCTATTGAGGTCATGAAAAAGATGGGTGAACTCGGCCTTTTGGGCATTTTTGTACCAGAACAATATGGTGGCTCAGGCCTTTCTTATGCTGAGTATGCCACCGTATTAATGGAATTAGGCAAAGTTTGCGGTGGTATAGGATTAAGTGTCGCAGCGCATAATTCACTTTGTACAGGGCATTTATACTTTCATGGCAACGAAGCACAAAAACAAAAATACTTGCCAAAATTAGCCTCAGGTGAATGGATCGGTGCGTGGGGCCTTACTGAGGCCAACACTGGGTCAGATGCCATGCGCATGAAAACTACTGCAGTTCAAGATGGCGACTACTGGGTGTTGAATGGCACCAAAAACTGGATTACTCATGGTTTGTCTGGCGACGTCGCGGTTGTGCTCATCAGAACAGGGGAGTTGTTAGACAGCAACGGCATCACGGCGTTCATTATTGAAAAGGGAACCCCAGGTTTTTCTGCAGTTAAGATCAAAGATAAACTGGGTGTAAGAGCGAGTGAAACTGCTGAGCTCATCTTTGACAACGTCCGAATTCCGAAAGAAAATGTCATCGGTGAAGTAGGGCACGGTTTTAAACAAGCCATGCAAATTCTGGATGGCGGCCGCATATCAATTGCTTCCTTGAGTTGTGGTATTGCCCGAGGAGCCTTTGAGGCAAGTGTCAAATATGCCAAAGAACGCGAACAATTTGGCCAACCCATTGCCCATTTTCAGGCCATCGGTTTTAAACTTGCAGACATGGCCACTCAAATTGAGGCAGCTGAATTATTGACTTATCAGGCCGCACATAAAAAAGATACACATCAGGCGGTTACAAAAGAAGGCGCTTTTGCCAAGTATTTTGCTTCAGAAGTTTCCGTCAAATGTGGTAATGAAGCAGTTCAAATTATGGGTGGCTATGGTTATACAAAGGAGTACCCAGCTGAAAAGTTCCTGCGCGATGCCAAACTCATGACGATTGGTGAAGGCACCTCTGAAATTCAAAAATTAGTAATATCCAGAGAAATTTTAAAATAAACTTTGTAGAATTGATTTTCTGTCGTATCTTTGCGACCCAAACTTTTAAAAAGAGAACTAAGCATATGTTGATCATTCCAATTAAAGAAGGCGAGAACATCGAAAGAGCGTTGAAGAAGTACAAAAAGAAGTACGAGAAAACCAACGTGATGAAACAACTACGTGGCCGTAAGGAATTTGAAAAGCCTTCGATTACACGTCGCCAGGAAGTCATTCGTGCTGCCTACAAACAAAGAATGCAAAGCCAACAATTGTAACTAATAATTGGTTTTCACGTATATCGAAAGGAGCTAAATGCTCCTTTTTTTATGCTCCAAAATTTTGAAACATATCTACGCCAAGAAAAGCGCTATTCCTCACATACTTGTTTGGCCTACCTTCAAGATTTAGCTCAATTTAGTAGTTACAATCAATGTGTTAGCCTCTCTGATTGGCAAGAGCAAAATACAGCCACCATTCGTTCTTGGATGGTTCACCTTATTGATGCAGGTGTCACTAACCGCAGTGTCAATAGAAAATTAGCGGCACTGCGCACTTTTTTCAAATGGTTGCAAAAGGAAGGGAAAATTCAAGTGAACCCAATGAGTAAGGTGCAAGGCCCTAAAAGCGAAAAACGTCTACCAGTTTTTGTAAAGGAGCAAGAATTACAAGAAAACAGAACACAACCTTTATTCACAAATAATTTCGAAGGCCTCCGTTCGCGTTTGATTGTCGAACTTTTTTATCAAACCGGAATTCGTCTTTCAGAATTGATTCAATTGAAAGATGCAGCGATTTCAAGTCAAAGCATAAAGGTACTCGGAAAAAGAAACAAGGAAAGAGTTATTCCAATTTCCCCTGAATTATCATTGTTAATTGAGCGTTTTCAAGAAATGAAAAGAGCCTTGAGACTTGATCATCCGAATTTATTAGTGCGTGAAAACAACGAGCCGCTCTACCCACAAATGGTGTACCGCTTGGTCAAATCTGTGCTCACAACAATCAGTTCAGTTGAGAAACAAAGCCCCCATGTTTTGCGGCACACATTTGCAACTCACATGCTCAATAATGGTGCTGGTCTTGAAACCCTCAAAGATCTTTTAGGACACGCCAATTTGTCTGCAACACAAGTCTATACGCACAACTCTTTTGCGCAATTAAAGCAAGCTTATCAAAGTGCGCATCCTAGGGCAGTGAAAACACGTTAATTTAACTTGTAAAGAGTTGAATTTACCTATCTTTGCGGCATAAATGAAGTTATGAAATTAGCAACAGTAGGAAGCGTGGCTTTTGATGCCATTGAAACCCCATTTGGAAAGACAGACAAAATTGTTGGTGGAGCCGGAACATACATCGCTTTGGCCTCCTCCTTTTTTGTCAAAGAACAAAGCCTGATATCCGTTGTAGGTGAAGATTTTCCTCAAGATGTCTTGGCTGAACTTTCGTCAAAAGGGGTGGATATCAATGGTGTAGAAGTAAAACAAGGTGAAAAAACATTTTTTTGGTCAGGGCGCTACCACAATGACCTCAATACAAGAGATACTTTAGTAACAGAATTGAATGTACTCGCCGATTTCAAGCCGGTTGTTCCGGTAAATGCCCAAAATGCTTCCTTTCTAATGCTCGGGAACCTGAGCCCTGATGTGCAGCTCTCTGTCATTCAGCAAATGAAACAAAGGCCGCAACTCATCGCTATGGACACGATGAATTTTTGGATGGATATCGCACTCGATAGCCTCAAAGAAACATTAAAGCATATTGATGTTCTCATTATCAACGACGAAGAAGCGCGTCAACTCTCTGGTGTTTATTCCCTCAGAAAAGCCGCAAAAATTATTCGCGAAATGGGCCCTTCTATTCTCATTATTAAAAAAGGAGAGCACGGTGCATTGCTCTTTCATGAGCAACATATTTTTTATGCACCTGCGCTTCCTCTCGAAGAAGTTTTTGACCCAACTGGTGCAGGCGATACTTTTGCGGGTGGCTTCATGGGATATCTCGCCGCAGCAGAGCGCATTGACTTTGACAACATGAAGCGCGCAATAATTGCAGGTTCTGCGCTGGCCTCTTTCTGTGTCGAAAAATTTGGTACTCAAAGACTCAAAGAGATTACCATGGCGGATATTCAAGCCAGAATGCAAGAATTTGTTTCACTCTCTACCTTCCAACTTTAATTGTAATGGACTTACAAAATCACATCACTCAAATAGAAGCATTATTAGCACAAGAAGATCTTGTACAATTAGGTCGTGAAGCCGGGCAAATTAAGCAGCTATTTGAAGACCAACTCATCGAGTTAGAACGCATTGAGCAGGTTAAAAGGCTAGAAGCCCAAGAAAGCGGTGAGAAATACGAGGAAATCGACTACACAGAGCTCAAAGAGCAATTTTTTGCACATTATCAAGAGTTCAATGCAAAACGCAAGGCTCAGCAACAATTACAACAAACGCTGGAGCAGCAAAATCTGAAGCTCAAGAAAGACCTCATCATTCGCTTAAAAGAGGTCATTGACAACGAAGAGAAAATCGGGACGGCTTTTCAATCGTACAAAGAAATCCACGAAACCTGGAAGAAAATTGGTGCCATTCCACGTGAGCAACGAGAGCCTATCCAGAAAGAATATTCTCGATTACTAGAAATTTTCTTCTACAATATTAAGATTTACAAGGAGCTCAAGGATAACGACTACCGCCGCAATAAACAGCTCAAAGAAGATCTCATCTTTAAGTTAAAGCAATTGCGTGTTTCACAAGCCTCGTTGCGAGACCTCGAAGCACAGCTGCATGTTCTACAAGATGAATGGGAAGAAATAGGCCCTGTGCTCAATGAAGATTGGGAAACGATGAAAGTGGCTTATTGGGAGGCTGTTCGTAGTATCTATGATAAAATCAATGAGCATTATGAAGCTCAAAGACAAGTGTTGAAGGCAAATATTGAAGCAAAGAAAACACTCGTTGCTGCCTTACAAGAAAGGTTGACATCCTTAGATTCTTGGAATAACTTCAAGGATTGGGAAACACAAACAGCGTATATTCTTGAGCTTCAGGCTCAGTGGAAAACAATTGGCTCAGGTGGCCGAAAGGAAAATGAAGCAGTCTATGCTGAATTCAGGGCGTTATGCGACACCTTTTTTGCTGCTAAAAAAGCATTCAACAAAGACAAAGATGCCGCTAGTGCTGAAGTAGCCAACAAAAAGAAAGCGCTCATTGAAAAGGCAGTAGCAATTAGCACTTCTCAAGATTGGAAAAATACAGCCGACGAGCTCAAAAAATTACAGCGCCAATGGCAAGAGCTTGGATCTGCTGGGCCAAGATTCGAAAATAAACTTTGGAAAGAATTCAGAGAGGCCTGCAACGTATTTTTTGATGCCAGACAAGCACATTTTGGCGAACAAGATGCCGCAAATGAAGCCAATTTAACTGCTAAAAAAGCACTCATTGCCGAGTTGGAATCACTCGTGCTGCCGTCTGACAAACAAGAGGCCCTGGCAAAACTGCGTTCGCTCCAACAACAATTCAACGAGATTGGTCCGGTGGGCATCAAGGAGCGTCAAAGCACTTACGAAGCCTTCAAAAAACACATGGATGAGCATTACAAGGCATTAAAGCTTGAAGGTCAAGAAAAAGACCGTGTGCTATTCCAGGCAAAACTAGAAGGCCATTTATCCTCACCCGATAAGCAGAAATTACTACAAGCAGAAAGAAACGACATCCGTAAGCAAATTGATGGCCTTCAAAAAGAAATGCTCACTTTAGAAAATAATTTAGGCTTTTTTGCACGTTCAAAAGGGGCGGATCAACTCAGAGCAGATGTTCAAAAAAAAATAGACGCTGCGCAAGAAAAAATAAAAGGCCTCCGTGCCAAACTTAAACTGATCCCAAATGAATAGTTTCATCAATTTATTATTGCTACTGGTCAGCTTGCCTACGCTTTTAGTGTCTGTTTTCATTGGGTTTGATTTACCCGTTGAATTTTTGAAAAGCACTGCCGCTGAATTACCATATATCAAAGAACTCTATTTCATTCTAGGATTGCTCATTTTGATCATTGGTTTGCGCAGGACAGTAAGGCGCTGGATGGGCGTATCCATGGTCAAGAAGCAAGATAAATTTGTTTGGAATCAAGAAATAAGTTCGGATCGCAAGAAGCGTGTTTTTGTCTACAATAGCCTTGAAGCGCTTGTTTTCTTGAGTTTTGTGGTCGCACATCTCTTCCTAACGATAAGCTCCTATTTTGTGGTTTTAGTTTATATTGTTTTACTTGCTGATTCCCTTATTTTTATCATTGCGAACAAAGGTAATTTTAGGGTAGGGCTCAGCTCAAAAGCCATTTTAGTAGCTGACCGAGAAATCATTTTGATCTATCTCCATGGCCTTAGAAAAGTTTCTGTTAGTCAGCAAACCATCTATTTTGATTACATCGAAGATCTCCAACTCACTTTTCCACTTGACTGTATTCAAGAAGAACAAAAAACCGCATTTTTCGGAGCATTAGAGGCACAAATTGACCGTGATCACGTCCTCTTTCATCACACAAAGTAAGTTTTGCTAACTTCGTGTTATGTCGCTTAAGGCACCCAAAAAAATATTGATCCTTCGTTTCAGTTCAATCGGCGATATCGTACTTACTTTTCCCGTGGTTCGCTCATTAAAAGTGGCCTATCCTGAGTGTCAAATTGATTTCGTCACTAAAAAAGCGTATCTATCTTTACTAAATGCATGTCAAGGAATCAACGAAGTTTTTGTTTTGGACAACTCCTTACGTACGCTTAAAAAGCAAATAGATTTCCAGTCCTACGATGCGGTATTAGATTTACATCACAACCTTCGAACGCAATTACTCACATTTTTTACTGGCGCCAAGGTATATCGCTTCCCGAAAAATAATTGGCAGAAATGGTTGTTAACGCGCTTTAAAATGAAGCCTAAGTGTCGCTTACATGTTGTGGAAAGATATCTTCAGACACTTCAGACAGCCTTCGGAATCGAAATAATGGCCCCCGAGGCGCATTATCATGTGCCTGTCCAGGATCAATTCTTGATAGCAGATCAAATCGGTATCAGTCCGAAAGCATACATCGCAGTTGCAATTGGGGCGCAGTTTGCAACAAAAAGACTTCCTGCTGATATGCTCATTGAATTGATTAAAAAAGTGAAAGCACCGGTAGTGCTTTTAGGTGGCAAAGAAGATGTAGTTGTTGCGCAACAAATAAAAGGAGCGCTTCCTCAACAACAAATTGTATCAATGGCAGGGCAGCTCAGTATTCATGCTTCTGCTTGGGTTGTTAAAAACGCGGCTGCATTACTCACACATGACACCGGTCTTATGCATATCGGTGCTGCTTTTGAAGTGCCTATCCATTTGATATGGGGTAATACTACCCGAGATTTAGGGATGTATCCGTTGCGCCCAGAACAAGACAAATGTTTCCATTATGAGGTGGCAGATTTAAGCTGCAGACCTTGTTCAAAAATTGGTCATCAGAACTGCCCAAAAGGGCATTTTGCTTGCATGCGCCATCAAGATTTAAATCACATAGCCCAGCAACTCAATTTAACAGAGTACTAGTCTTTTTTTTCTTCTTCAAAGAATAGTTTTTTCAATTCAGTAGCTTCGTTTGGCTTCATTTTTCCGGCCAAAATGAGTGCTAATTGCTTGCGTCGAAGTGCCCCATCAAAACGCGCTTTTTCCTCGTCGGTTTCGGGTATTAGTGCGGGCACTTGAATCGGATTCCCGTTTTGATCAACAGCCACAAAAGTGTAGATGGCTTCATTGCATTTTTCTCTTTGGCCAGTAACTGCATCTTCTACAAAAACGTCCACAAAAACCTCCATTGACGAATTAAAAGACCGAGACACTTTGGCCTCTAAGGTTACAATAGAAGCATGGTTAATTGGCTTCTGAAAAGAAACGTTATTTACTGAAGCTGTAACGACGACACGCTTTGAATGACGGTGTGCTGATACACTTGCAATGACATCCATCCAGGCCAATAATTGGCCACCAAATAGATTACCTAGTGTATTGGTGTCGTTAGGCAGGACAATTTTTGTTGTAATTGCCAATGTTGATGCGGCGGTATTTGCTTTCATGATTCAAAGTTAAGCAAAGGATTTTATTACGAATATTTAATTATGCAATGAGCAAATTTGAAGGACTTATTGTATTTTTACAAACAACTATCATGCTCTTATTGAATCAACTATGAAACATCTCTATTTTTTAGCAACATTTCTATTTGTTTTAGGGTCCTCTTCTTCTGTGTTTTCTCAGAACAATAAAAGAACTCCTGACCCACAAAACACCAGAGAAGGTGAAAGTGTTGAATACTGTATTACTCACAAAAAGCACAACGCTTTATTGAACAATGCGGACTACCTAAAAGGGCTACAAGAGGCTGATGCAGCCTTCGATGAAGTGGCAAAAAAAGGCAATCAAAATAAAGGGACCATATATACCATTCCAGTTGTCTTTCACGTGATGCATTTCGGCGGTATTGAAAATATTTCAGACGAACAAATCTTAAATGCATTAGCCATCCTGAACCGCGATTACCGCAAACAAAATGCTGATACCGCCAATGTTCACCCTGACTTTCAAGGGATGCCAGCTGATATCGAAATAGAATTCAAATTAGCGACAATCGCTCCTAACGGACAATGCTTCAATGGCATTACCCGAACTTTTTCTCCAATGAGTTATCAAGGAGATGATGGCGATGCCCAAGTAGATGCTATTATCGCAGGAAATAATGTTTACAACGGATCTTGGGCCGGCAATAAGTACCTCAATATCTTTGTATGTGGTGACATCGGAGGAGCTGCTGGTTATACCTACAAACCAAGTACTTGGGGGGCTACTTCTATGAAAAATGGCATCTGGATATTACACGATTACGTAGGTGCTATTGGTACAGGCGGAGTAGGTACAAGTCGAGCTTTAACACATGAAGTAGGCCATTGGCTCAACTTAGACCACACATGGGGAGGTAACAATAACCCAGGGAATACAACAAGTTGCTCCACAGACGACAACGTTCAAGACACTCCTAATTGTATCGGTGTAACAGCATGTTTGCTGAATTCTAATACCTGTAATTCGGACAACAACTATTGGGGCTTTGACATCCGCGACAACGTAGAAAATTACATGGATTATTCGTATTGCTCTAAAATGTACACAGAGGGTCAGCGCACCCGCATGCGTAACGCACTTCAAGTGGCCAATACAGGGCGAGCAAATGTGGTTTCCGCGGCCAATTTAGCTGCAGTGGGGGCAACAGGTACTACCTACTTATGTAAAGCTGATTTCAGTGCCGATAAAGTCACTATCTGCGCAGGCAATGAAGTACAGTTTTCCGATGAGTCCTACAACGCGGTAACAGGTTGGTCTTGGCAAATTACGCCAAATACAGGTTGGTCTTTTGCTACTGGTTCAACGGCTAATTCTGCAAATCCTTTGGTTATATTTAACACACCTGGTATGTACAATATTCAACTCACTGCTACAGATGGCACAAATAGTGATGTCGAAGATAAGCCGTCGTTTATCCGCGTATTAGGTACCCCAGAAACATTGCCGTATTGGGAAGGATTCGAGAATTACACCTCGTTAAATAACCTACCCAATTGGGAGGTGTACAATGCTAATAACAACAATGCTTTTGAGTTAGAGTCAGCTTTTGGTCACACAGGTACAAAGTGCGCTAAGCTCTCCAATTTTGGACAGACACCATCCAACATAGATGAGCTCATCTCAACGAATATAGATTTATCGGGAATTGATACAAATTCAGGCACCGTAACTTTATCATTCCGCTACGCTTACCGCAAGCGCACCGCTGCAGACTACGAATTCCTTAAAGTTTTTATTACTGGTAACTGCGGTGAAAACTGGGCTCAAAGAAAAACACTTGGTGGCAATCAGCTTTCAAATCAAACTTCGGTTACAGCGTGGGCCCCAAGCTCGCAAGCTGATTGGGTGACTATTCACATGACAAACGTAACCGCTAATTACTTCACTGATAATTTCAGGATGCGTTTTCGTTTTGAAGGAGAAGGTGGAAATAATTTCTATCTTGACGACATCAATATTTACAGTGGTGGCCCTTCAAATGACTTAGTAGTGGCGGGCATAGAACATCAAAGTCTCACTGAACTATCCCTCTACCCAAATCCTACAGATTCCGATCTACATCTTTCTTTTAGTTCACTATTTGCAGGTTCAGCTCAATTGAAAGTGACAGATTTAGCGGGCAAAGTGGTTCAAGCCCACCCCTTGTATCTGCAAGAAGGTAAAAATATGATCATCACCCAAACAAACCAATTGGCGTCTGGATCTTACTTATTAAAGCTTGAGTTTAATGGTGCAGCTACAACCTTGCCTTTTGTTGTTGAATAAATTATTGCTCATTTAAATATTGAAATAGGAGTTGTGCTTTTGCAGCTCCTATTTTTTTTGCAACCGTATCTTGACCGGCTGCTTTCATTTTAGAAACAGTCTTGAAATCATTGAAGAGCAATGCAATTGTTTTTGGCCCTAATCCTTTGATTTGATCGAGTTGTGTCGTTAGTACTGCTTTACTGCGTTTGTTGCGGTGATGACTCAAACCAAAACGATGCGCTTCATCTCGAAGTTGTTGGACTAATTTCAGAGCCAATGAACGTCTACTTAAGATCAGAGATTTAGAAAACCCTGGTTTATAGATTTCTTCCAAACGCTTGGCAAGCCCTACTAGTTTGAGCTCGTTCTGCAGCCCGATTTCTTCAATGGCCTCCAATGCCGCACCTAACTGACCTTTTCCGCCGTCGATGATGACCAAATCCGGTAATTTTTGTCCTTCCTCTTTTAAGCGTTTGTATCTCCTTCCCACAACTTCTTTCATTGTCTTGAAGTCGTCCGGGCCTTCGACAGTTTTGACATTGAAATGTCGGTAGTCTGCCTTACTTGGAACACCTTCTTTAAATACCACACATGCCGACACCGCATTGGTGCCTTGTAGGTTAGAATTATCAAAACATTCAATATGTAGTGGAGGAGTAGCTAGTCCAAGTGCCGTTTGCAATTCTAGCACAGCTTGCATCGAAGAATTTTGGACCGTTGTGACGGCATTCATCGCTTGCTTTCTGGCCTGAAGTTGGGCATGTTTGACATTATTCTGTGCCATTTCAAGCAACTGTTTTTTTTCGCCAATTTTTGGAAATACTACTTTGGCATCATAGAGGTCAATGCTTTTTGAAATGCCGACGATAACTTCTTTTGCTTTACTGGAAAAATGAGCGCGTAATTGTGGAATGATATTTTGATAGAGTACTTCTATTGGTTCATCGAGTGGGTCATCGATTCGGGTGGCGTAGGTATGAACAATACTGCCCTCTCGGATGACCAGAAAACTAACCCAAGAGAGCTGTTCATTCTTTTCGATGTAACACACGTCAAAATCTTGACTATGATCAGTAACAACCATAGATTTTGTCCTGAATTGCTCTAAAGCTGATATCAGCTCCTTACAGCGTTGTGCTTCTTCAAATGCCTGTTCAGTGGCGAATTGTTGCATTTCTTTTTTAAGGGTTTGAATCAATGAGAAGTTCTTGCCCTCGAGTAAAAGTCTGATGACCTTTAAGGTTTCTTCATATTGTGCAGCTGTTTGTAATTGTTGACACGGCCCGGCACATTTACCGATGTGATACTCTAAGCAAACTTTGTATTTCGCTTGTTCAAGTTTTTGCGCCCTTAAATCTAAGGCACAAGTTCTAATTTGAAAAAGTTCTCTAATCAGTTGGAGTAATGCATGCATCCCTTTTACATTCGGATAAGGGCCATAATAAATGGAGCCATCATTGAATTTTCGTCTGGTCGGAAAAATACGAGGAAATGCTTCATTTTTGATAACAATCCAGGGGTAGGTTTTGTCGTCCTTTAGTAAGACATTATATCTTGGCCGATGACTCTTGATGAGGTTATTTTCTAAGAGCAGGGCATCGATCTCAGTATCTACAACGGTAAATTGTAAGTCTGTAATTTGTTTGACGAGTGTTCGGGTTTTACCATCCGAATGTTCTTTTTGGAAATAGGAGCTCACGCGCTTTTTTAAATCCTTCGCTTTACCCACATAAATGATCTTCCCTTTTTGATCAAAAAATTGATAGACTCCCGGATGATGGGGTAGGGTGGCTACTTTATTCAGTAAATCGCTTTGATCTTTCACGGTTCAAAAATAGAAACAATTGCAGATTAAGCGGCACTTCTTATCTTTGCGCTATGCTAGATGAGTTTATACAAAATGCCCTCAATGAAGATATTGGCTCTGGAGATCATTCTTCTTTGGCTTGTGTGCCTGAAGATGCACGATCAGAAGCTTTTTTACTCATCAAAGAAGAAGGCATTTTGGCCGGCATGGAAGTGGCAAAAAGAATCTGCCAGATTTACGATGCTCAAATTCAGTTTAAGCAAAAGCTCACAGACGGCACCCCTGTCAAATCTGGCGACATCGCTTTTACTTTGGAAGGTTCTTCGCGCTCAATTTTAGCTGTAGAAAGATTGCTACTCAACTGTATGCAGCACATGAGCGGAGTCGCTACTCAGACGGCACATTACGTCAAATTGATCGCCGGGACCAATTGTACTTTACTCGATACTCGAAAGACTACTCCTGGAATGCGCATGTTAGATAAATATGCCGTCAAGATAGGAGGGGGAGCCAATCACAGAATTGGGCTTTACGACATGATCATGCTCAAAGACAACCACATTGATTATGCAGGTGGGCTTGCAGCAGCCTTAGAGCGAACCAAAACATATCTTGCAGCGAATAATCTCGATCTTCAAGTTGAAGTAGAGGTGCGTTCAGAAGCTGAATTGAGAGAGTTGCTCTCCTTGCCTCAAGACTATCATAGAATAATGCTCGATAATTTTACGCCTTTAGCGTTAAAAAACGCGCTTCAACTCATACCAAAAGGAATTGAAACAGAAGCATCTGGAGGCATCACTGCGTCGACCATAAGAAGTTATGCTGAAACGGGTGTGCAGTTTATTTCCGTGGGTGCCTTGACACATTCTGTAAAAGCGCTTGATATGAGCTTAAAGGCTAGTCTTTAATTTTTGCTACTGCAAATAAATAATTTTCTTGCTTGATACAATAAACCGCTATTGTTCTTTCCTGATTTTTCTTGGTTTTAATAGCTGCATTTAATTGGAGAAAATCATTTTCTGCAAGCACTATTTGCTCAATCAATATTTCATCCTTGAAGGATAGACCTTTTATTTGACCTAGTTTATAGATCGCTTCCTTTGCACACCAAATAAATGTGTACCATTCGTTTTGATTGAAATACGCGAAGTCATATAAATTCTTTTCATGTTTAGTGGCAAATTTATCAATGACCTTTCGAATTCTGTCTTGTACAGTTTCCACATCAATACCAATCGCAAATGGTGCAATACCAATTGTAACAAGATCTTTTGTATGTGAAATGGAAATAGAAGTTTGCCCCATTCTAGTTAAATAAGGCTTGCCATTTTGATCATATCCAATTGATGAGTTGATTAACAGTTGGTTACGCAATTTTCTAGCCCCTAAAAATTCTTTTTTTCGCTTGTCGTTTTGAAATCTTTCGAGTTGTATTTCTTCCTCAGGAAACAAGAAAATGTCTGCTAATTCAAGCGATTCAAGCGAAGTGCTCACTACTTGAATATTAAATTCTGCGTAAAACGTTTCAAATTTCATGAGCAACAAAAAATGTTGTTAGATTAAATTCCCTTACAAACTTAGAATAGAATTTTGATGAATTTTATGTTAAGAGGATGGTTTTTTCTATATTTACATTCTTTAAAAAACGAGATATAGTAAAATTTATACGCATTCTTATGGTGGGTAGACTGAAATTATTGCTCTTAAGTGTTTTGTTTGTAAGCACTTATGCTTTTTCACAATCCGGTCTTGGTACCCTTCGTGGTACTGTTACCGATGAAGCTACAAAAGCTCCTCTTGAATTCTGCAAGGTCTTGCTGAAACAAGCTGGTGCTGTTCGTGGTAGTTCACTAACAGATGAAAAAGGTAAATTCCAGATCAACGGTATTCAACCTGGTTCATACGATGTTGAAGTTCGAAATGCTGAAGGTGGCTATCAACCACTTCTTCAAACAGGTGTTGCTATTTCGCCTGACCGCATTACTTTCCTCGATAATCTGACATTGAGTAGTAAGACTCAAGATACGAAAGAAATCAAAGTTGTTCGTTACAAAGTGCCACTCATCGATAAAGATGGTGGTGCTTCTGGTGCAACTGTAACCCGTGAAGACATCGCACGCCTCCCAGCTCGTTCAGCATCTGCGGTTGCTGGTACTGTAGGTGGTGTAAACGTAAGTGAGGGTTCGGGTGCTATCTCTGTTCGAGGTACGCGTTCAGATGCAACATACTTCTATATTGATGGTATCAAAGTACGTGGTTCATCGAACTTACCTAAATCCGCACTTGAAGAAGTATCCGTTATTACAGGTGGTGTGCCTGCTAACTATGGTGACGTCACCGGTGGTATCATTTCCATTACAACTCGTGGTCCTTCCTCAGTTTATTTCGGAAGTATCGAGGCAGTGACCTCTGGAATTTACCTTAATGGTGCAGATCCAAACGGTTATGATGGTAAGGTAATCGGCTTAGATAAATTTGGATATAACCTTGTTGAAGGAATGTTATCTGGTCCATTACTAATGCAGCGTGACTCTCTAGGGCGCAAAACTCGTCCGCTTCTTGGTTTCTTAGTTTCAGCAAACTATACAGACCAACTTGATTCGCGTCCTTTGGCCGGCGGTTCTTATCGCATTAAAAAAGATGTTCGAGAAGAATTATTAGCGAACCCACTCAGACCAACGTCAACTGGTTTTGGTACTTTCCACAATGCATTGTTTTTACGTGCCGATGACTTTGAAAAAACAGATTGGCGCATGAATGCACGCAACTCAGTGTTCTCTGCTTCAGGTAAAATTGATGTAAATACAGGACCAACAGTTAACTTACAATTCGGTGGTTCCCTCAACTATTCTCAAGGTACTTCTTATAACTACAGTGGTTCCTTATTAAACTTTACCAACTACGGTGTAGGCAAAAGCCTTGACTATCGCGTTTATGGTCGCTTGACACAACGTTTCAACAATGATCGAGAAGGCTCAAGTTCAAAAATTAAGTCAGCACTCTATAGTTTAATGGTGGACTACTCAAAGTCTTTCAACGAATCTTATGACCCAAATCACAAATACAACCTATTTAACTACGGTCATGTAGGTAAATTTGAAACCACTCGCGTTCCTTCTTATGAGTTCGACCCGAGTACTCAAATGTATATTCACAATGGTTTCCGCGACGTAGAAGTAGCATTTACGCCATCTGAAACTAACTCAGCCTTAGCCTCTATTACAACACAATACTTCAATATTTACGAAGGCAACCCAATTGGTCGTTATGAAAACCTATTCCAAATCCAACAAGGTAACGCCCTCAGAAATGGTGACCTTCCTGGAAGTGTTTATAGTATTTGGTCCAATATTGGTTCTCCTTCAAATGGTTTCGGTAAAACTGAAAACGATCAATTCCGTGTAACTGGTGCAGGTTCTGTCGTACTCGGTGACCACTCCATCTCACTTGGTTTCGAATATGAGCAACGCGTTGACCGCGGCTGGACTAGCGGAGACAACGGTCCTGTAGGTATTTGGGGAATTGCACGACAGTTAGCCAATTTTCACATCCGAGAGCTAGACCTCAATAGCGGTGTTGTAACTGATTCAGGTTCATTCAAAGCAATTACCTACAACCGCCTCAATGCCGGTGATGCATTCCAAACTGGTACAGGTGAATATGGTGGTCAAATCAACAACGACCAACAATCTTTCTTTGACTACAATCTTCGCCAAAAATTAGGTTACAACCCAGCAGGTACAGATTTCGTAGATATTGACCAATACGACCCGAATATTTTCCAGTTTGACATGTTCTCACCTGACGAATTACTAAACAGCGGGCAATCTTTTGTATCTTATTGGGGCTTTGACCACACTGGAAAAAAAGTTCGTGGAAACACAGACATCAATAAATACTTCAACGAATTTGACGAAAACGGTAATTACAAGCGTTTTGTCGGAGCCTTCCAACCAATTTATATGGCAGGTTACATCATGGATAAATTTGCATTTAAAGACATCATCTTTAACGTTGGTGTCCGTGTAGACGTTTTTGATGCCAATCAGCCAGTACTCAAGGATCCTTACTTATTCTACACAGCCAAAACTGTCAAAGAAGCCCGTGCCTTAGCAACAACTGACCCTAATCAATACGGGTGGGTTAATCTTCCTACCGGTATGGGTGATGACTACGTAGTTTACGTAAACGATGTCAATAACCCTTCAGGTATAAATGGTTTCAGAAACGGTTCACAATGGTATGATGCAACTGGAACTCCAATTGAAGATCCATCTAAAATTCGTGGAGCCGCCGGAATTGCCCCTTGGTTACAAGACCCTTCATTAGAGACACCTACTGCTGACGCATTTGAAGACTATAAAGCGCAAGTAAACGTTATGCCGCGCATCGCCTTCTCTTTCCCAATTTCAGAAGAGGCGTCTTTCTTTGCGCACTATGACATCCTTACCAAAAGACCAACTTCAGGTTTCCGCTTCAACCCTTATGAATATCAGTTTATTCAATCTCGCAATGCGGTGATCAACAATGCTAACCTCAGACCAGAGAAAACAGTTGATTACGAACTTGGATTCCAACAAGTAGTAACAAGAACTTCATCGATTAAAATCTCTGCATTCTACCGCGAACAACGCGATAACGTCCAATTGATCAACGTATTCGAAGCCTACCCAGTTACCTACAAAACTTTTGGTAACCGTGACTTCGGTACAGTAAAAGGTTTAACAATTGCTTATGACATGCGTCAGACAGGTAACATCCGCATGACAGCTAACTATACCTTACAATTTGCCGATGGTACAGGTTCAGATGCAACTTCAATGTCAGCACTCGTCAATGCAGGACTACCAAACCTCCGTGTGATTTTCCCTTACAGCTATGACCAACGTCATGCCTTCAATGTAACTTTTGACTACCGCTATGGTGAAGGTCAAGACTACAATGGCCCAATGATCGGAAAGACACGAATTTTAGAGAATACAGGTTTGAACTTAATTGCTAATATCAACTCTGGTTCACCTTACTCTTCACAAACATTTATTACTGACGAAGGTATCGGTAACCTTAACGCTGGTATCAACGGAACATTAAATGGTTCTCGCTTGCCTTGGCAGTACCGCTTAGATATTCAAGCTGACAAAACGTTCTCACTTGAATATGGCAACAAAGAGAACAAGAAAAAAGCAGCCTACTTACAAGTATATGTACGTGCAACGAACTTGTTCAATCAATTCAATGTCTTGAATGTTTACAGAGCCACAGGTAACTGGGATGACGACGGATATTTAGCTGCTGCGGCTAGTCAAACATCTATTCAAAACCAAATAGATGAACAATCTTTCCGTGACTACTACTCCATGAAGATTCAAAATCCGTTTAACATCAGTATACCACGAACTATTCGTTTAGGTGTAAAGTTTGATTTTTAAGAAAGCATTAACGAAGTACTATGAAAAAGCAATTCATTGCCGCGTTTTTAGGTCTAACAGTAGCATGTACACAAGCACTTGCATATCTAGGCCCCAATGACAAAGATTATAAGCCAACGGTAAAACCTAAGGCTAACTGTAGCCCAGCTACAGCAAAACTTACCATGAAATTCAATGATGTTTCCGCACTCATTGAACAAGGTGGTAGTATGTTCCAGAACCGTGCTGCAGGTGTTGCAGCCTATGAGGTGCCTAAAGGAAGTAACCGTTTTGCAATCTTTGCAGGTGCACTTTGGATGGGAGGTACTGACGTGAATGGTCAGTTGAAATTAGCTGCATTGCGTTACCGCTCAGGAAACGATTTCTGGCCTGGCCCATTAACCGTTACTCCAGGTACAGGTAACTTTAATCCTATCAACCCTGTCGGTGACGACGCCGTCAGAGATTTTGGGGAGGCAAACATCGATCCAGATCAGTGTATTGCTTATGACAAATTCTATACAATCCGTAAGGCAGAGGTCATCAAATTCAATCTTTGGTGGGAATGTAATGCAGGTGTTACAACTGAAGGTTGTGATGAAATCACTGCACCAACCAACGATGAATTGAATCGTATCTACGGTTGGCCAGCACATGGTGACGTTTCAAGAGGGCAAGACTACTTCTTAGCTCCTTTCTATGACCGTGACCAAGATGGTAACTACAACCCGGATAACGGTGACCACCCTTGGTATGACGACATCCTAGGCCGTGATGACATCGAATGTGGTATTGACCGCCGCATATCTCTCTATGGAGATGAAACACATTGGTGGGTATTCAACGATAAAGGGAACATCCACACAGAAACCAATGGTGACCCGATTGGTATGGAAGTGCGCGCACAAGCTTTCTCGTTTGCTACAAACGATGAAGTCAACCGCATGACATTCTATAACTACGAATTGATTAACCGTGGTACCCAAACACTTTACAACACTTACTTCTCACAATACCTTGACGCTGACGTCGGAAACTATGCTGATGACTACACCGGATGTGACGTTTCAAGAGGTTTAGGCTACATGTACAATGGCGACCTCATCGATGAGTCTGACGGTGGTAAACTTGGTTACGGTGAAAATCCACCAGCTATCGGTTGTGACTTCTTCGAAGGTCCGTATCAAGATGCAGATGGTATAGATAACCCTGGCCCTTATTTTGATGAGGCTACTCAAACTGAAGTAGTACCTACAGTAGTAGATGCACTTGCCAACAACGGAATTGTTTACAAAGGAATCGGTATTGGTTACTCTGATGGTATCATTGACAATGAGCGTTTTGGTATGCGTCGTTTTACCTATTACACTTCAACTTCTGCTTACCCATACAATGACCCAGGGCCAGCTGCTGAATACTACAACTTCATGGAAGGTCAGTGGGCTAATGGTTCTGAAATGTATTATGGCGGCCTAGGAACTGGTAATGGTGGGTCACAAACACTTTCAGACTACATGTTCCCTGGAACATCTGATCCATTGCATTGGTCAACACAAGGTGAAGACATGTCTGGCTTGTATCCTAATGGTTGGGATGAAACAACTTCTAATAACCCTTCTGGTGACCGTCGTTTCGTACAGTCTGCTGGTCCGTTTACATTGCGCCCAGGAGCCGTAAATAACATTACAGTTGGTATTGTATACGGCAGAAGCACTGAAGGTGGAATTATGGCATCTGTTGAAGCGATGAAACGTGCAGATACCAAAGCACAGGCGTTGTTCGATGCATGTTTTAAAATCTTGTCTCCTCCAGATGCTCCGCGTTTGACAATCCAAGAATTGGAAAATGAATTGATCCTCATGATCGATAACCCAATTTCTTCAAACAACTACGAAGAGGCTTATGCTGAAATTGACGAAATAAATATCACTGACCCGACAGTAGACCGTTTCTATCGTTTTGAGGGTTACCAAATCTTCCAATTAAAGGCACAAGACGTTTCAATCGCTGATATTGCTGACCCAGACAAAGCACGTTTGGTTGCGCAATGTGATATCAAGAATAACATCTCTCGCATCATTAACTTTGAATTCGACGAAGCACTCGGTTTCTCTGTGCCAGTTGAGAAAGTAGATGGTGAGAACTCTGGAATTCGCCATTCCTTCTCTGTGAAGGAGGATGCGTTTGCACAAGGCGCACGTGCCTTAGTAAACCACAAAACATATTATTATGTTGCTGTTGCTTACGCATACAATCAATTCAAAGAATACGACCCGAATGATCCGTTGTTATTAGACGGTCAAAAGATTCCTTATATTTCTAGCCGCCTCAATTATGACGGTACTGCTATTTCGCCAACTTCTGCTATCCCGCACAACCCAATGCCAGAGGCAGGAGGAACAGCACAGCTGATTGCTTACGGATCATCACCGCGCATCACGCGTTTGGATGGTTACGGAAATGGCAACCGCAGCTTAGAGTTGACAGACGAGTCCTTGAAGACCATTTTGAACGACGGATTCATGGCTAACCCAACCTATGACTACGGCGCAGGCCCTGTGAATATCAAAGTGGTGGATCCATTGAACTTAGCCAACGGTTATTTCGAGTGCAAATTCCGCGACTACACAGCGCCAAACATTGGCAATGGTGCCGACACCGCAAGCTGGGTCATTTACCGCTATGCAAACAAGGGCGATGCCACACCAATTGATTCTGTGAGCTCAGAGCGCACGATTGCCTCAGACAACGAGCAGATTATCCCACAATGGGGTATCTCAGTTCAGATCTTCCAAACCAAATATTCAGGTATCGGAAACTTAGCTTCCAAGTATGCTTCAATGATAGACGCAAGCATGGAGTTCAAGGATTCTTCTAAGCGCTGGTTGACAGGTGTCAAAGACAACGATGCGTATTTCCCAACAAACTGGGTGCGTTCTGGAGACTACACACCAGAAACAGATGTAAACGCAGCAGGTTATGAATGTTTACCTGATGGCCCAACTTACATGAACCCATGTAACTACCCAGACGAAGTAGGCGCTGACCCAACGCAAGCCTACGAGCGCGTTTTGGAAGGTATTGTGGCCCCACACCGTTTGGTGGGTTACCAAGCTGACTACATGCCATTGGCATACCTTGGGACATTCTCAGGTTCAAGTAAGCTCAATGCATCTATTTCTTTCTTGCCAAGTGTAAATATCGTCTTGACCTCTGATAAGAGCCTTTGGACGCGCTGCCCAGTTGTAGAACTTGGCCGCAACCCAGCGCTCAATGTAGGAGGTGCACTTCCAGGTGCTTTACGCAAGAGTTTAAGTGTCGATAAAAATGGCAACCCTGATGGTTCAGGCACCACAGGTATGGGCTGGTTCCCGGGCTACGCCGTAGACCTCGAGTCTGGTGCACGCCTCTACATGGCCTTCGGTGAAAACTCTTTCTTGGGTGGTGAAAACGGAGCCGACATGATCTGGAACCCAACAGACCGCTTGGTAAGTAATGTTGGAACACCACTCATGGGTGGTATGCATCCGATCTATGTGTTTAGTTACAACCAAGCGAGCACCAATGGCTTTAGCTCTGGCTTTAACTTCCCGGCTTATATTCCGTCAGAAGCAACAAACATCAATACCAACTTTGCATACAACAAGTATCTTGAAGTTGAAGGCGGAAGCTCTTCAGCTAAACGTGAACTCTATGGTTCTTTATCTTGGATTTCTTACCCAATGTTGGCACCAGATCAAAACTTGCTTTCAACAGATGTAACGATTCGTTTGCGTGTAAACAAAGAATACAAAAACTTTGTAGGTTCAGGCGAAAACGCTGGCAAGCCAATGTATGGTTGGTCAATGGAAGATATCGCAACTAAGGTTGGCTCTCAAGACATGCTCAAAGAAGCATTGGCGATGATCAACGTAGTGCCAAACCCATACTATGCGTTCTCTGAATACGAGCGCAACAAACTCGACAACCGCATCAAGATCACCAATTTACCGGAGCAGTGCCAAATTCGCATTTACACATCGAACGGAAAATTAGTCCGAAACATCAAAAAGGATAGCCCTATGACCTTCCAGGATTGGGACCTCACCAATCATGCTGGAATTCCGGTTTCATCAGGTATTTATTTGATTCATGTAGAGGTTCCTAATGTGGGAGAGCGCGTGTTAAAAGCTTTCATTGCCATGAGAATGGTCGATTTACAAAACATTTAACGAGCCATTAACAAGTTACGGACTTCTCATGTGGTAATTTTACATTTAAAATCAATCACATGAAAGCACTTTTAATACTACCGTTGATAGCCTTTTGCAGCTTTGTATCAATAGCTCAGGTCTATACGCTCCCAAACTTACCCTTTTCTTTCGAGGCGTATGAGCCGTATATCGATGCACAAACGATGCAAATTCATCATGACAAGCACCATGCCGCTTACGTGAATAACCTCAATAAGGCCATTACCGGAACCAGTATGGAAAGCAGCAGCATGAATAACCTACTCATGTATGCAAGTTTTAGGTCCGCAGCGGTGCGAAACAACGCAGGCGGGCACTACAACCATTCACTTTTTTGGGAAATCTTAGCGCCCACAACAGCACAAAAGCTTATTTCTTCGGAACTTCAAACTGCTATTATCAATCAGTACACGAGCCTAGATTCACTCAAAACCCTACTCAATCAGGCTGCCTCCACACGCTTTGGTAGTGGTTGGGCATGGCTCATGGTAGGTACCGATGGTAAATTAGCAGTTGTAAGTACAGCAAACCAAGATAACCCAATCATGGATATCAGCAAAGACCGAGGCATTCCTATTTTAGGTATTGACGTTTGGGAGCACGCCTATTATTTGAAGTATCAAAATAAGAGAGGAGATTACCTTGGTGCCATATGGAATTTAATCAATTGGGGAGTTGTTTCTGATAAATATGCGGCAGCATTGAATGACCCTTTATTAAAAGAACTCGAAAAAGACAACTGGTTGGCGCTCAAAGACTTTCATAAAGTGATGGCCCAAACATTTCATCCTTCTGAAGAAAATAATTTTGAACCTTTACGCACACGCAGCGGCGAGCTTTATGCCAAAGCCATTTTGTTAAAAAACTCTGCGCCTCCGGCTTCAGCCAATAACCCAAGGGTTCAGGATGCCCTTACTAGACTTGAAAAACAATGTTTGACCATTCACCAATTGGCTCAAAAACCAGCTAAAAACGAAGCGTCCAAAAATGCTGCACTTTTTGAGCAGATTTCAAAAGCCCACGACATCTTTCATGAGGTTGAAGGGCTCTGCCATGATTAATTCAAGTAGAACTTAACCATTTGGTAAAACCTTTGGTGCTCAATTGCGTATCTTTGTCAAAAAGAAAGCGGTGCGTTTTGAATTAACCAAAGAATTTATTGCCGAACTACGACAAAAAATTGTCGCTGAGGACCGCCTTTGGATCCAAGAGCAAGTCTTGGAATTGCACTACGCCGAAGTTGCCGAAATTCTCGATAAACTCACCAACGACGAAGCCAAATTCATCTACTTCATGGTAGATGAAGACACGCAGGCCGACATCTTGATGGAGCTCGAAGAAGAAGTTCGGGACCGCTTCTTGGCCTCTCTTTCAAGCAAAGAAATGGCCGATCAGCTCGAGAACCTCGACTCCGATGACGCCGCCGATATCTTAAGTGAGCTTCCTGATGAAAAAATCCAGGAGGTCATCTCACAAATGGAAGATGACGAAGCTGCCGAGGACATCGTTGATCTGCTCAATTACGACGACGATACCGCAGGGGGACTCATGCAAAAAGAGTTTTTCCAGGCCAACATTGAATGGCCCGTCAACAGAGCCATCATTGAACTGCGCAAGCAAGCTGAAGATGTCGAGAAAGTCTATAACATTTTTGTAGTTGACGACGACGACCACCTTTTAGGTGTGCTTTCTTTGAAACGCCTACTTTTTGCCAATGCCCGCACTAAAATTGGCTCCATTTACCAAGGTAAAAAAATCATTTCAGTCAAGGCCAGTGACTCCGCTGAGTTGGTCGCTAAAGTGATGGAAAAATACGACCTCGTTTCTGTTCCGGTTGTTGATTACCAGAACAAACTCGTTGGCCGAATAACCCTCGACGACGTCGTTGACTACATCAAAGAAGAAGCCGACAAAGACTTCCAGATGGCAACAGGTATCTCAGACAAGGTAGATTCTGACGCCGCGATCTGGAAAGTAAGTTTTTCTCGCTTACCTTGGCTCATTTTAGCCATGTTGGGTGGCACTATTGGTGCCAAAGTGATTTCAAATTTTGAATCGAGTATTACCGCCATACCAGCAATGGCCTTTTTTATTCCTCTGATCACCGCTATGGGTGGCAATGTCGGTGTACAGTCTTCTGCGATTGTAGTCCAATCTTTAGCGCGTGGAGACAAAGATCTCGGCCGCATCTTACCAAAACTCATAAGAGAAGGAAGTGTAGGACTCATGAATGGTTTGATTTTATCGAGTCTCATTTTCTTTGTTGCCACTGTCTTTGTGGACATGCACCTCGGTTTTGTCGTAAGTTTGTCACTCTTTACTGTCATTTTGTTTGCAGCCATCTTTGGAACTTTATTCCCGATGATTCTGAACCGCTACAAAATTGACCCAGCCCTTGCTATTGGCCCCTTTGTAACGACACTCAATGACGTCATTGGCATATTCATCTATTTCTCAATCGGCTTGCTTTTGATGTAATGCAGCATAATAGTCTAGGCCTCAAAGAGAATTGGCAGCAATTTAGTTTATTGGTTTTGGTTAATGCCTTTGTTGGTGGCATGGTGGGTATGGAGCGTAGTATCTTGCCTCAATTGGCTGAACAAGAATTTCAATTAGCAGCCAAAACAGCTATACTATCTTTTATTATTGTTTTTGGAATCACCAAAGCACTTACCAATTATTTTGCCGGAACACTCGCCAATCAATTTGGGCGCAAAAACCTACTGATTTTTGGCTGGCTTTTCGCTTTACCAGTTCCGTTCCTACTCATTCATGCACCTAGTTGGACTTGGATTATTGTTGCGAATATATTTTTAGGCATCAATCAGGGTTTGGCTTGGAGTAGCACAGTGGTCATGAAAATTGACTTAGTAGGGCCTAAAAATAGAGGCTTTGCAATGGGCATCAATGAAGCCGCAGGGTATCTTGCAGTGGGCGCAGTTGCATTCATGAGCGCAAATCTTGCCAATCATTACGCGATTCGACCATATCCATTTTATATTGGAATGCTACTTTCCATCTTTGGACTCCTCATCAGTATTTTTTTAATTAAGGATACCCGAGGACATGTTCAATTAGAAGGTGAAAAAAGCGTCACGCCTTTGCTATCAAATCTGTTCAAAGATACATCTTGGCGCCATCCAAACCTCGGTAGTATCAGCCAAGGTGGTTTGGTCAATAACCTCAACGACGGCATGATCTGGGGTTTGTTCCCTATTTTACTTCTAAGTAAAGGATTTAGCAACTCAGAAATGGCCCAAATCATTGCCATTTACCCGATGGTGTGGGGAATCAGCCAATTATTTACCGGAAAACTAGCCGATAAATTCCCAAAGAAATTCCTTTTGTTTTGGGGCATGTGTCTACAAGGATTTGCCATCCTCGGCTTTATTTGGTCGCAAACATTCTTGGCATTTGCAAGTTTAAGTGTTTTGTTAGGCCTCGGCACGGCTATAGTTTATCCTACTTTCCTTGCTGCCATCGCGGATAATACTCACCCTAGCCAACGCGCTCAATGCATTGGTATATATCGTCTCTGGCGCGACCTCGGCTATGCTTTTGGTGCCTTACTCACCGGCCTCCTGGCCGATTTTTGGTCTGTAGACACCGCCATTTTTGCAATTGGTCTTTTGACCATCTTCTCCTCAATGGTAATACTGATCAGAATGAGGCCCGTTTCCTAGAATCAAAAAAGCTTTGTATCTTTGCACTCCACTAAAAACCCGGAGAGGTGTCCGAGTGGTTGAAGGAGCACGCCTGGAAAGTGTGTATAGGTCTAAAGCTTATCGAGGGTTCGAATCCCTCTCTCTCCGCCAAAGTATTCAAAAGCTAGCCGAAAGGCTGGCTTTTTTGTTTTGCAAGTGTTTGTTCAATTCATGACACAACCAAGCACTCCCTGCTCCTACAAGCGCGCCAACAAGCACATCGCTCGGATAGTGTACACCTAAATGCATTCTAGAATAACCAGCTGCTCCGGCCCACACATAAGCAGGTGCAATGACATACCACTTCGGGAAGGCCAAACTCAGTGAAGTCGCCGTAGCAAAAGCCTCTGAGGTGTGTCCAGACGGAAACGATGCGCTTCCTGCTCCGGTTAGTTTTTGAATTTCTGGATACGTCACAAAAGGGCGTTCTCGGTCAATGGTAAACTTCAAAGTAGTGGTGATAACCGCCGAGCTCAAGAGTGTAGAGCCAATATAATAGCCCTTGTTTTTGAGTGTTGCATTTTTTTGAATAAATCCTACGGATGTCACAACCAATGGCGCTCCAATTCCAATTGGAGAAACTGAATTAGTAATGAATTTAAATGCAGGATCCAGAGCCTGATTACGTTCTATATTGATTTTACGCAGTAGATCAATATCTAGATTTTGGGCAACAATTGTATTGACCAAAACGAAGCAAAGAGACAACCAAAATCCAATTTTTCTCATCTAAAAAGTTGTTTTAAGTCCCATACTAAGCCCCATTTTTTCATACTCTTCGTCATTAGGTTCCCAAAGTTCAATTTTATTTCCCTCTAAATCCATGATGTGTAAAAACTTTCCGTATTCGAATACTTCAATTGAATCCAAAACTTGGACGCCGTTTTTCTTAAATTCTGCCAATAAATATTCCAAGTCGGCGACCCTGTAATTGATCATTAAGTCTTTATTTGAGGGCCCGAAATAAGTAGTGGTCTCTTTAAATGGGCTCCATTGCAAGAAACCTTTTTGAGTACTGTCTCCCCCGTGGTAAAATTCAAAAACAGCACCGTATTGATTAGTGTTCAACCCTAAATGTGTTTCGTACCACTGTCGGAGTGCCTTTGGATCTTTACATTTGAAAAAAATGCCTCCAATTCCGGTAACTTTTTTTGTTGGCCCTTCATTCATTGATCGATGCCAGATTTCATTTAAAGTAAAACCGAATGAAGTCGATAGCAGTATGATAATTAACGTTCTTCGCATATAAATTTATTACTGAAAATCAAGATTTGGAAAAAGACTATACATGTGGTCTGTATCTACGTCATCGCCAAATTGATAGCGGTGCTTGATGGTTGCTTCCTTGCGAAAACCAAATTTTTCCATCAGGCGGTTTGACGCAATATTATCTGTTGCCACAAAAGCTTCAATTCTATGCAGTTGCATCTCGTTTTTACCATATTTAAGAATCGGAATGAGGGCTTCAGACATATAGCCCTTGCGTTTGTGCTCATCCGCTTTTAAACTGTAGAAGATTTCTGCGCGATGATGTTGTTTTGCCCATGAATGATAACCTGCCCAACCAATGACTTGAGCTGAAGATTTTTCAATGAGTTGGAAAAATTGAATCGTCAAATTGTAGGTCGAGAAACCTCCTTTGTAGCGGCTACATTCCAACTCGTATTCCTCTTCATTTCGATGGCCAAAAATTCGCATGATTTCTTGCTTAGACGCAGTAGCAAAAATTTTATTGTACGTATTTTGATCAAACGGAATCAAGTCCAGACGATCGGTAGAAATTACTGAATTTTTATCTAATAAATCGTGCTTATTTTTATTTCTTGAAGGACGCTTTTGAAGGTCGCCTGTACAATTTGGACAAACAAACTTTAACGCCTGGGAAGCACAATTTTCACAATAGGTGCATTCATATGAACAAATGTATGCATCGGTCGCATCTTTCGTTAATAATTTTGCACATAATTCGCAGGATTCTTTGAGCTCTAGCATACATCAAATTTACTATCTTTGTTCTTATGCGCAATTTGATCGCTTTTCTGCAACGTTTTAGGATATTTTTAGTCTTTGCCCTATTGCAGGTACTCGCGATTTCATGGTATGTTACTTACCTCAATTTTCCGCGCAATCAATACCTTACCACCACCAACGATATCTCTATTCAAGTACTCGAATGGGAGAACGACCTCACCAAACACTTTAACCTCAGCAAGAACAACACACAACTGCAGTGGGAAAACATTTATTGGCGCAAAAGACAGCCCCAATTCATGTACCAAATTTCGCGGGCTAAATACAAAATTAACGATACCTTATTTGAGCAGCAATACACTTACATCCCTGCTGAAGTCATCAATTCAAGTGTTACGCGTCGCAACAACTATTTCACAATCAATGTGGGCAAGGCGCAGGGCATCAAAAAAGGAATGGGTGTATTTTGTCATGAAGGGGTAGTCGGAGTTATTCATTATTGCTCTGATCATTACAGCCTCGTAAAAACTGTGCTGACCAAAGACATCAATATCGATGTGAGCATACAGATGAAAAAATCAGACCTACCGGGCCTACTCAAATGGGACGGTCGCAACCCGCGTTACGGCATGATTACCGGCATCAACAACGACCTTCGCATCAAAAAATGGTCTAAGGTTGTTACCCGTGGAGGTTCTGGTATTTTCCCGAAAGGATTACCCGTTGGGAAGGTAAGCTACACTGAACCTATTGAAGGTCAGGCGCTTTGGAAAGTTGAAATTTTATTTTCTGCCGATTACCGCAGTTTACAACGCGTTTACATCATTAAAAATATGCACCTCGACGAACAACAAGCGTTAGAGGCACAAATACCAGCCGACGAAGAATAACATGAATGTAGTCACCAAACATATCCTTCGCTTCTTTGTCTTGACCTTCTTGCAAGCACTCATTTTCAATCAGTTAAATATTGGTTTTGGTATACACCTCATGATTCAACCGCTATTTATCATGCTTTTGCCGTTTGAATTAGGGGTCATTCCCATCATGGGCTTGGCATTTTTGATGGGGCTCATTATTGATATTTTTTCCAATACTTATGGGCTCAATACTTCTGCGCTAGTGCTCATGGCCTACCTTAGGCCTGTAGTTTTCAAATTTTATGGGCCTCGCGAAGGTTATGACCCACTCAAAGAACCAACCGCCCAAGATATGGGAACACGTTGGTTTTCTACTGTTTTTGGAATCCTATTAGGATTACACACATTTTGGTATTTTCTTATTGAAATTTTTGAGTTCAGTCGCTTCTTCTTCATTCTACAAAAGACCATCCTTAGCGGCGGGCTCTCTTTCTTACTCGCTCTGCTCGTTCAGAGTTTTCTATTGAACCGCAATCAAAAGAAATGAACCTAGACGCTAGACGCAACGTCATCTTAAGTTTTATCGTGCTCGTTATAGGGATCTACCTTTTTAGGCTCTTTTACATGCAGGTCCTTGACGAAACCTGGACTCTACGTGCGCAAGAAATTGCCGAAAAACGCAAAGAAATTTTCCCACCCCGAGGTGTCATTTTTGACCGAAATGGCAAAAAAATTGTGACCAACCAAACCTACTATAACCTCATGATGGTCGAGGACAGTATTCAAAACCTAGATACTGCTGCTTTTGCAAAACTCATCGGTTGGACAACCCAAGAAGTGCGTCAGCGCTTTAATGACATTGTAAAAGGTGAAGGAACCTACTACAATAAAATTACGGGCAAACGAACCTCTAACTACCAGAAAATCAGAGCCTACCCTTTTCTCAAAGAATTGACGCTCGAAGAAATGTCAAAAATTGCCCCCCATTTGGCCAATTTTAAAGGATTTCATGAAGAAGCAACAAGCGCCAGAAACTATCCATTCAAGAGTGCGGCAAATATCTTAGGTTATTTATCGGAGGTTACCCGTGAGGAAATAGAGGAAGACCATTTTTACAAACCCGGAAATAATATCGGGCGCGCGGGGATTGAGCGCTTTTATGAAACCGAACTGCGCGGCGTAAAAGGCATCAAATACATCGTAACGTCTGCACTCAATAACGCCATAGAATCTTATGCCGACGGCAAATACGATACTACTGCCAGACAAGCCGAACCCCTCAAAATGGGGATGGATGTCGTGCTACAGGCCTACGGTGAACAACTGATGCAAAAGAAAAAGGGTTGTATTGTAGCCATTGAACCTTCAACCGGAGAAATTTTGAGTATGGTATCCGCACCAAGCTACGATCCAAACTTATTGGTTGGGAAACGCAATATCAGTAGCAATTACCCAAAACTAGCCACCGATCCTAACTTACCACTCTTCCCAAGACCCTTGCAAGCCGAATACCCTCCTGGTTCGATTTTCAAACTAGTGCAAAGTTTAATTGCCATGCAAGAAGGAGTCATTACCGCCAATACTGGGTTCCCTTGCGATAAAAGTTTAGTTGGTTGTCATAACCACCCCTCAGCACGCAATATTGCTGAAGCCATTCAATATTCCTGTAACCCTTATTACTACATGGCTGTTCGCCGTATCATCCAACAAGGCGTCAAGAAAAATAACTTTGCCGATGCTGAATATGGGCTCAACAAATGGTATCGTTACATCCGAAGCTTTGGTTTAGGGGATGTGTTTGACACCGACGTCAGTGGGCAGCGCGCGGGTCTCATACCAAATTCTAAGTTTTACGACAAATGGTACGGCCACCACACTTGGGCCTTCTCTACCATTCGTTCAATTTCTATTGGTCAAGGAGAAGTCAAACTCACACCACTGCAAATGGCCAATATCGTTGCCATTATTGCCAACAAGGGTTGGTATTACACGCCTCACTTTGTGCGCTCGATTGGTCGCAAGGGGCCGCTCCCTGAATTCAAAAAAAGACACTGGACCATGATCAACTACAAGCATTTTGATCCTGTCATTGAAGGGATGCGCCGGGTGGTAAACGAAGCAGGTGGTACCGGTAAAATGGCACGTCTAGAAGACATTTTAGTTTGCGGAAAAACCGGGACCGTTCAAAACCCGCACGGTGAAGACCACTCTGTCTTTTTTGCCTTCGCTCCAATGCATAAACCCAAAATTGCTGTCGCTGTTTTTGTTGAAAATGCAGGTTGGGGAGGTACTTGGGCTGCTCCTATCGCTTCGTTAATAATCGAAAAATATTTGAAAGGGAAAGTGTCAGACCCAGACAAAGAAAAACGAATTCTAGAAGCCCAAATTGCTTATAAATCTTCCAACTGATGCGCAAAGAAGAAAGCCTTACTGCAAATTTAGATTGGCCGCTTTTTGGGGCGATCATTGCGATGCTCATCATGGGCTTAGCCACGGTTTACTCCGTTGCTTTTAATGAAGAGGCACCTTCATTATTCTCCTTTTCTGAAAAATACGGACGACAATTATTCTGGATCATCTTCTCTTTATTTCTTGGACTTTTGGTCTTTCTGATCGATGCGGATATTTATCGCCGTTTTGCTATTCCTATTTATCTTTCAACGCTGGTCTTACTCGTCATTGTACTCTTTATGCCCGCAGTGCACGGCGCACATGCCTGGCTTGGTGTAGGGTCTTTTGGTGTGCAACCCGCAGAATTTGCCAAGATTTCTACTTCCTTACTGCTCGCCAAGTATATCAGTGGGCTTACCGTAAAACAACAGACTACAGGCACCGTACTAACGGCAAGTAGTATTCTTTTAATACCGATGGTGCTGATTTTATTACAGCCCGATGCCGGTACCTTTGTGGTCTTTACTTCCTTTTTGTTTGTGATGTACCGCGAAGGGCTCACTTTTGACCCCATTTTATTGAATTTTGTTAATGCCATCCCTGGTGTTCGCTATAAGGAAACTTGGGTGGGCTCTCACTTTATTCCCATCTTGTTTGCGCTTGTACTCTTGAGTATTATCACGCTTTTGTTAGACGCTGTAGTCTTTCACGTGAATCTATTTAGTCTGGAACTCGAACTCAGTGGGTCTTCCGGAGTTATTTTCGGTTTACTCGTGATTTACCTCATTTCTTGGTTACTCATGCAACGATTCAGTACGCGCCGAGAGCGCTCTCGCATGATGGTTGTATTGACGCTAGGGCTTATCATTGCAAGTGCTATTAGTTTTACTGTCGATAAAGGTTTTGACATGTTGCGACCTCACCAAAAAGACCGCATCGAACTTTTTCTGGGTTTGCGCGAAGATCCAAATGGTGACGACTACAACAGAAACAGAGCTATGGCTGCCGTAGGTTCTGGAGGTTTTCTTGGCAAAGGATACCGCGAAGCATCCGTTTCAAGTGTGCGCTCCAATCACGTCCCCGAAAGTGAAACCGACTTTATTTTTTGTCCTTTTGCAGAAGAGTGGGGCTTTGTGGGCGTGCTCATTCTATTTGCGCTCTATTTATTTGTGCTTTTTCGCATCATCATTATTGCCGAAAGGCAACGATCTGCTTTTAATAGAATTTATGCTTACTGTGTGGCCATGATTCTGTTTTACCACTTCGCCATTAATATCGGCATGAACATTGGTTTTGCGCCCGTCATTGGTATTCCCTTGCCCTTATTTAGCTACGGGGGTTCATCCATGATGTCCTTTAGCGTGATGTTATTTATTTTACTCAAACTTGATGCACAACGCAAAGATGTTTTGCGCTAATTAGTTTTTAATTTTGAACTATGAAAAGAAATGCAACGGTCCTGACAGACCAAGAACAAAAAAAGATGACCAAAATATTTTGGGCCTTCGCCTTGCTGCCTTTCTTTTTGGTGGCGAGCTTACTCTTACTTCAGTCCGAAGACGACCTCCCACCCGTCTCGATGCTAGACAACCCACCAGAATTACAAGCTTCACTTATTTTAGCCAAAAAAAGTGTCAAAGAAGATACCGTAATTGGACGTTTTTGGCAGGTCAATCGAACGAGTGTCAAGTATCGCGAAATATCACCGTATGTTACTGACGCACTCATCTCAACAGAAGATGAACGCTTTTTAAAACACTCGGGTGTTGATTTCAGAGCATTAGCCCGCTCATTTACCTCTTTGGGTCGTTCGGGTGGCGCATCCACAATTCCGCAGCAGTTAGCAAAATTGCTTTTCACCCTTCAACAACGACAAAGAGAAGAATTGGCACGTGCGAGTGGTGAAAAACTCGAATTACCATATGTAGGCGGAATACTTGGCAAATTCAGACGTGTCAGTGAAAAAGCCCGTGAAAATATCATTGCTAAGCGTCTAGAAGAGCGCTTTACCAAAGAAGAAATCATCACGATGTACCTCAACCAATTTGATTTCTTGTACAATGCAGTAGGTATCGAAAATGCGTCAAGAGTTTATTTTGATAAACGACCAAAAGACCTTACAAAAACAGAGGCCGCCACACTGGTCGGGCTTTGTAAAAATCCTGCGCTCTACAATCCATATTCTTACCAAATCAGAAATTACCGTGCAAAAATTGCCGAAAAGAAAGGCATTAGCCCTTCTGAGGTGACAAAAGCAGATATCCTAGAGGCACGCTCCAAAGATTCCTTGAACGCCATTTCTCGACGCAATCAAGTGTTGTTTCAGTGGCTTAAAAATTCGGAAAAAGGGAATGAAGCACTGCGTACCAAAATTACACGAGAAGAATACGATCGCATTAGCAAAGAGCCTATCACCATACGTTACCGCTCTTTAGACCACAAAGAAGGTATGGCACCTTATTTCAGAAAAGAATTACGCACTGAAGTACAGTCCATCCTGCTTTCTAAAAAAGCCGATGGCACCTTCAAGTATTTACGTGAAGACGGCAATCCTTATGACATCGATGCAGATGGTTTAAGGATTTATACTACCCTGAATCCTACCATGCAGCGCTATGCGGAATATGCTGTAGAAAGACATATCAAAGAAGAACTACAGCCTCAATTTGATATCAATAACCGCGGGCTCAAAAACTATCCTTTCTCCAATAGCATTGACCCAAAAATTGTCGAGGAAATCATGACCTCTGCTCGCCATAACTCAGATCGCTACAAGAAATTAGTGGCGCTTGGCCTGAGCGAATCTGAAATCAACAAAGAGTTCAATGTACCTGTAGAAATGACCGTATTTAGCTGGAATGGCGAACGCGACACCGTCATGAGCCCCAACGACTCCATTCGCTACTACAAAGCTTTCTTGCACGCAGGTTTGGTTTCCATGGATCCAACCACCGGTTTTGTCAAGGCTTGGGTAGGAGGTGTCAACTTTAAGCACTTTGGCTATGACCACGTTCGCCAAGGAAAACGCCAAGTAGGTTCCACCATCAAACCCTTTGTATATGCGGCGGCACTTTCTATGAAAGTTGTCAATCCTTGCACGGGCTTTTCCGCAGACGAATATTGTCTGGACCTCGTAGATCACAATACTAACAAAGTCGTAGGGCAATATTGTCCGGCTGGGCCTGCAGCTCCAAGTGTGAGAGACGGTTTGGCGCAATCTTCGAACAAAGTCACGGTTGCTGTGATGGGGCGCATGGGTGCGTTTAATCCAGTACAAAAAACAGGAGGGCCTTACCAGATTGAAAAATTACTTAAGAAAATGGAAATCAACTTACATCCAAACGACGTGGTTCCGTCTATGTGTTTGGGAAGTATGGATCTTTCCTTATTACAAATGGTGGCGGCTCAATGTGTTTTCCCAAATAATGGTATTTATGTAAGACCAACGTTTATTGAACGCATCACTGACCGCAACGGAAAAGTCATTTACAGTGCAACCGAACACCGCGAACAAGCTTTGAATGCCACTGTAGCCTACGAAATGCTCCAGATGATGAAAGGCGTTATCAATTTTGGAACAGGCGGAAGCTTGAGAGGCGGACGCAGCTGGGGTGGCATTACTGCACCAACAGCAGGAAAAACCGGAACCACCCAAAATAATTCTGATGGTTGGTTTGTCGGAATTACGCCTGAACTCGTAACAGGTGTTTGGGTAGGCGCTGAAGACCGCGCAGTTCGCTTTAAAACCATGACTTGGGGCCAAGGAGGTCGTATGGCCTTACCAATCTATGGTTATTACATGCAGCGGGTCTATAAAGATCCCGTTATCGCACTCTCCACCAGAGATTTCGAAGCTCCTTCGGATTATGATCCTTCGGTGTATGATTGCACTGTTGCCCCGCAACCCGAAACAGTCGATGAATCTGAAATCCCCTTTGAATTTTAGCCATGAATAAAGTAGTAAAAAATGTAGAGGCCGCTCTAGAGGGCATCCAAGATGGCATGACACTCATGGTGGGCGGATTCGGCCTTTGTGGCATCCCAGAAAATTCTATCGCCCAACTAGTCAAAATGGGCGTCAAGAACCTTACTTGCATCAGTAACAATGCGGGTGTAGATGATTTCGGGCTCGGCTTATTATTACAAGCTAAACAAGTCAAAAAAATGATCAGCTCTTATGTCGGAGAGAACGATGAGTTTGAGCGTCAGATGTTATCTGGAGAACTCGAAGTTGAATTGATTCCACAAGGGAGTCTTGCTGAGCGTTGTAGAGCTGGAGGTGCTGGTATCCCTGCGTTTTTCACACCTGCGGGTTATGGTACCGAGGTTGCCGAAGGCAAAGAAGTGCGCATATTCAATGGCAAACCTCATATTTTAGAAACTGCCCTTTCTGCAGATTTTGCGATCGTAAAAGCATGGAAAGGAGATACTGAAGGAAACCTCATCTTCAAAGCAACAGCCCGTAATTTCAACCCCATGATGGCTATGGCTGGTAAAATTACCATTGCCGAAGTCGAGGATTTGGTACCTGCCGGAACACTTGATCCTAACTTTATTCATACTCCTGGTATCTTTGTCCAACGCATCTTCCAAGGTGATCATTTTGAAAAACGCATCGAACAACGTACCGTTCGTTCTAAAAATTAAAAACATGGCACTCGATAAAACAGGTATTGCAAAACGCATTGCTCAGGAACTCAAAGATGGTTGGTATGTCAATCTGGGTATCGGAATTCCTACGCTAGTGGCCAATTATATACCAGAGGGGATAGCAGTCGAATTTCAATCAGAAAACGGAATTCTCGGTATGGGGCCTTTTCCTTTTGAAGGCGAAGAAGATCCTGACTTAATCAATGCTGGTAAACAAACCATTACCGTTCGCAATGGCGCTTCTTTCTTTGATTCAGCCACATCATTTGCCATGATCAGAGGCCAACACGTCCAACTTACAGTGCTTGGCGCTATGGAAGTATCGCAGAACGGCGATATTGCTAACTGGAAAATTCCAGGAAAAATGGTCAAAGGAATGGGCGGTGCAATGGACCTCGTTGCGTCTGCTGAAAACATTATTGTTGCGATGATGCACAGCAACAAAGCCGGCGAATCTAAAATTTTAAAGCAATGTACGCTTCCTCTTACGGGTGTGGGTTGCGTTAAAAAAGTTGTAACTGAGCTTGCTGTACTCGAGATAAAAGATGGTAAATTTCATTTAATTGAAAGAGCCCCAGGTGTAAGTGTGGAAGAAATTATTGCCAAAACAGAAGGTGAATTAGTGATCCCGACTGTAGTGCCAGAAATGCAACTCTAATTGCCAAATTTACCGCTCATATACCAACGGGCAATCGAAGCCGCAATCGAGGCTTCTGGGGAAATTATCAAAATATATGAGCAAGATTTTCAAGAAGTCTTGAAGCACGATGGATCTCCGGTCACCGAAGCAGATCATGCAGCAAGCGCTGCCATTGAAAGTATATTAGAGCCACTTGGCATTCCAATTACTGGTGAAGAAACCGAAAAAGCCAACTTCGAAGAAAGAAAAGACTGGTCTTTGAGTTGGTGTATTGATCCGCTCGACGGCACCAAAGAATTCATCAAACGCAATGATGAATTTGCCGTGAATATTGCCCTGATTCAAGATGACAAACCGATTTTCGGGCTCATTGCCTCACCTGTTCAAGAAGAAATTTTGCTAGGATCTAAGGAAACAGGGGTTTTTATATTTCCTTTCAAAGCAAGTCAGTTTCCAGAAAAATGGCAAAAACTCTCTATTCTGACCAAAACAAACGATCCCATTGTCATGGCTTGCTCAAGAAGTCATCATAGCGGGCTAGTCCTTCAATTTATTAATGAAATAAAAGCCTTGGGGCACGGCATTGATTACATTAAAAAAGGATCTGCACTTAAATTTTTTGACTTAGCGCTTGGAAAGGCAGATGTGTATCCGCGCTTCGCTCCTACTATGGAATGGGATATTGCCGCTGGGCAAGCAATTTTAGAAGCTTTAGGTGGTGAAGTTGTACACGCCGTATCAGGAGAGCCACTGCGCTATAACAAAGCAAATTTGGTGAACCCTTATTTTATCGCCCGCACTGCAGCAATGAAAGCTTTGATTTCTTAGCGTTTTGCCAAGCAATCAATTTCAACGATCGGCCCCACCATACAAATAGAGGCCATGCCGCTCAATTCATGATATTTCACCCAAACTTTCATGCCGTCGGTTGGCGTGATATTGAAACTATTGAGGTTGGTTGGTTCAAGAACAGTTCCGTTCTGAAGCTTGATCACTAAACCGCAACCATCCAAACCGGTGTAATCCTCAATAGTAGCAGCTTGTGCATTGTCACAAGTCGAACGGTTGCAAGAAACCAATAAAAGAATTGAAAGTGCAAATAATATGATTCTCATAATTTTTTAAAGGGAATTAAGTTCCTGATATCGGTGAATTAAAGACTCCAACCGCTAATTCAATCCAAATTAATATCATGATGATCAAAAAAAATGCCAAAACAAAATAACGCTTCTTAGATTTTAGTTTTTTGATTACTTCAATTCCTACAAATAAAATTGATAAAAGTAACGCTGCGACTAGATAATCAAAAAGTTGCCAATTTACTTCTCTGGAAAATTGACTCGAAATAAATGGAATGAGTAGAATAATTGCAATAATGCCACAATAAGTAAGTAGTTTTTTCATCGCAAAATTATTTGTAGTAATGCAATAACGATTCGACTTGAATTTTATTGCAATACTGTTCAAGCCCTAAATATCTTCTCCATCGCTTTTCCTTTCGCCAATTCGTCCACTAATTTATCCAAATAACGGACTTTCTGTGTGAGTGGATTTTGGATTTCTTCAATCCGATAACCGCAAATGAGGCCTGTTATTTTTGTTGCATTGGGGTGCAATTGAGCACGTTCAAAGAATACTTCAAAATTGACGTTGTCAGCTATTTGCTTTTGTATTTGTGCCTCATCAAAACCCGTGAGCCAAGATATAACCTCATTGAGTTCGGCAATCGTTCGGCCTTTACGCTCAACCTTTGCAATATAAAGCGGATAAACCGTTGCGAAGGTCATTTGTGCCATCCGTTGATCGTGGCTCAGCTTCATTAGGCTTTCTTTACAAACTCTGACTTGAGGGCCATGGCGCCAAAGCCATCTATTTTACAATCGATGTTGTGATCGCCTTCATTGAGGCGGATATTCTTCACTTTTGTACCCGCTTTGATGACTGGTTTTGGGGCTCCTTTGACAGGCAAATCTTTTACCACTACCACTGAATCGCCATTTTGCAACCTAGCTCCGTTGGCATCAATAACTACTAATTCATCGGCTGAAGCGATGTCTGCTTGTGACCACTCAAAGGAACATTCTGGGCAGGTGTATTGACCTTCTCCACTTTCGTAACCATAAGGTGATTCGCATGATGGGCATTTTTGTAATTCTTCTGACATAGTATTGAAAATTAATAAACAGTAAGTAAGGTGCTAAAAACTATTGTTTGATTATTATTGGATTTGCAACCAATACGATCCACCGTGACGCTCTACATTTTTTAACGTTGGATGCTCAAAAATAGGCGCTACGATAGCATTCAGTTGTGGGTCTTCTGAAATGAAATAATTGGGTAAAATGGTTTGGTATTTTTCGCTGTTGGCTAACAGAAACATTGCCAAGCCATATTGCTCAGAATAAAAACGGTCGCACATAAACTGCGGATAGTCATAGGGCAAATAAATATCATGGATATGGACAATTACACCTTTGGCCAACTTTGGCAAGACCTCTAGAAAGAATACTGTTGCATCAGAATTAGGCAAGATGCGGTGCGAATTATCAATGAATAGGATATCGTTTGCCTGTAGCGAAAACAAAAAATCGAAATCGATGTCTTCAAAGGGCTTTCGGATAATGGTGCTTGCCAATTGATCAATTTCAGCCCTTGGTTGCGGGTCGATGGAGATGATTTCCGTATTGGGTAAATTTTGAATGGCTTGGTAGGCGACTTTAGTACTATTTCCTGAACCAACTTCTACATATTTGCTTGGTTTAAACTTCTGAATCATGGTATAGATTGCAATCATGTCTAAACCCGGTAAAAAATCATTGTTATAGGCAGGTAATATTGGGCTACTTTCTTGTGACTTTTCTTTCCAAGATTGAAAAATTGGCGCATGTAGCGTTGCTTCCTTTAAAATTTCAGTATACAGGTCTCTATTGGCATTGATGATGTGGTAAAGTTGACCGTGCGGAGGCAAACCGTGTCCGTAGCGCGGCTTGAATTCAACCTTGTACTCCATGTAAAGCTTTTGCCATTTTGGCGCTAAAAAACGATATATTTTCTTGAGCATGCTTTTATTTCTTTAACATCCCTTCATACAAATCAATCCATTGTTGGGCTGTCATTTTTTGCATGAGTTCGCCAATTAATGTAAATGGAATTTGATCAAGTTTTTTGAAACGGATGCAGCTTTTGCCCATATCGAGTTTTTGGGCGCTATGTTTGGGGTATTCGGCAACAAACCAATCATGCAAAGCAGGATCAGCATAAATGCCCATGTGGTAAAAATTAATTGAGTTTTTCTGTGAAGCTAGGCCGGCAAACGGAAGTGGCTCTGAAGGTTTACAGTGATAACCCGCCGGATACAAGCTGTGAGGAATAATATAACCTAGACCTCCATAACTAATTCCGGCCTCAAAACCCGAAGGCAAATGCGCCACAATTGTTTGATGCAATTTATGAAATACATCTTTTCGATCCTCAGGAATGTTTTCTAGAATTTCTTCTACAGTAACACCGGGTGCTTTCATTGGATAAAGATACTAATTTCAACTTACTATTGGATTTGACCCGCTTTAATCCCAGTACTCGGACCTTGTTTTACTCCTGAAGCTAAGAGAGTTAGGTGATAGCCACTTTTTTCCAATTTCAACCAACCATACCAATCCTGATTGTTCTTGCGGATTTTTAACCCAAAATAGCTACTTCCATTAAAATCTGTAACAAAAGGAGCTTGGTTCACAGCTACTAAAATTCCTGCTGAACTATACCATTGGTGAGAAGAACTGATACTATCATTTTCAGAGTATTTTCTAACCTCATTGAAATTACCCGTTGTTGCTACTGAGCCATTATTTTGTATGGCAGAAATAACATAGCTTGTATTGTAATTCGCACAGGGATAACTCGCGCTCACAAAATCATACCAAGAAGTGCAAGAAATTTGAAAATCTGCTTGCCCATCATTGTCAAGATCAATGGTCCTAAAAACAGCGGAGTCTGCGGGTTGTACAATCATGCCACAACCAGAAGGGTGTTGAATAAGTGTATCTACACAAGTGAATGATTCTGTGGGCACAAATGTTTGATGAAAAATTGGATAGGTAACCTTGTCCTTCAAACAAGCTGAAAGAAGAACAAGTATGAGTAATGCGTTCCGAACTGATCTCATCTATACATTGACCCCAAATAATGAACCTACGCCAGCTGAAAGGGCCATGGCAATGGTACCCCAAATTGTAATCCTGGTAACTGCCTTTACAATATTAGAACCACCGGTTCTTGCCGCTGTTGTGCCGAGTAAAATCAAGGAAAGAATTGTGAAGCCGTATAGCCAATATTCCATTCCTTTTAAAGGCGCAAAAATAATGACCAACAAAGGCAATACGCCACCAACCGAAAATGCTGCCCCAGATGCCAAAGCAGCTTGGATCGGATTGGCTTGTGTGATTTCATTGATACCTAATTCGTCACGGACGTGTGCTGCCAAAGCATCGTGTGCTGTGAGTTCTTGTGCTACAAGCAGAGCAGTCTCTTTCTTTAAGCCCCGTTGCTCGTAGATTTGAGCTAATATCTGCAATTCTTCTTCAGGCATTTCAGCCAATTCTTGTTTTTCTCTTTCGATATCAGCATGTTCGGTATCCATCTGAGAACTCACTGATACGTATTCACCAGCTGCCATGGAAAGTGCACCTGCTACTAAGCCTGCCACAGTTGCAAGAATTACGGGTTCACGGGTTGCACTAGCAGTAGCTACACCAATTGCCAAACTAGAGATTGAAATGATGCCATCATTGGCACCTAAAACTGCCGCACGCAACCAATTACTTCGGTGAATGTAGTGGCTATCTAGGTAGTTGTCGATATTGATGTTACTCATGGGATCTATGAATGTTATTTACTGAACAAAGATATTATTTCTTGAGGCGCTCAAACCACATTTCTAAATCCGGATTCGGAACAATTAAAGCTTTCCGCTTTAAAATGAGCGCATTGATGTGCTGAATTCTGGAGTTGGGTAGCGGATGTGAACTCAATAATTCAGGAATGGCTTCAACCCCTGTTGCTTTCAGTTTTTTAAATAACTGAAGCATGGCCTTAGGGTCTTGGTGGTTTTCGAGTAAAATCTGGAGCCCAAGTTCGTCGGCTTGTTGCTCGTGAGCACGCGCATAGGAAAGTTGATGCACTTGTTGGGCGTTGTCTGTCAATACTGCGGCTACACCACTGACATCTCCAATGAGTAAAGAAATGATCATGTATCCTGCCAAATTTCTACTCAATAACTTCATGGAATGCCGTTCGTTGATATGGCTTACTTCATGACCAATCAAAGCAACTAATTGTGCGGGTGTTTCAAGTTGATCCAACAAACCCGTATAAACGACAATTTCACCATTTGGCATGGCAAATGCATTGACCTCATCGGATCGAACGACATTCAAATGTAAGGGGCGTTTATTGTATAATTGGAGCTCTGCTGCAAAAGCGTTAAGAGCCTTACTTCTTTTTTGATCTATGCTTTCTGCTGGCACCATTGTGCTAAAAAAAGAATCGCCAATATGGTCATCAACAGTGGTTGGTAAAAATGAAACGGCTCTTTCGGCAAGTGGCGGCAATCCCCAAAAATAGGCCGCAATGAGACCAAAAAAAAGCAGCCCAGCAACGAAAAGTACTTTAAACAAGCCGAGTTGCATGAATTGAAAATGAAGGTTGTTTTTAGCCAAGACTTTGACCAATTCATTTTTTTGTTTTTGCGAAACTTCAATGCGCAGAAATGCCGCCGCAGTTGAGCCATTTCGGAGTTCAAGGTGCTTGGGCCCTTCTTGAACTTGGATGGCTTCAAAAGACCATTGTTCAATTTTTTGGTCCTCAAACTTGAGATAAAGCAGTTTTTGTTGGACATGAAACCTAACTTCAACAATTTGAGCTTGCGACGTTAGGCCATCAAAATATTGTGCTTCAAATTGGGTGTGCTCCATTTATATCAAATCAATATTGAATAAATCTACGGCGTCGTCACCAAAAGCATCGTTGTATTCTGCTTCTGTTTGAGAAACCGCATTCAGATTGATATTACCCATCATTTTGATATGGCTAAACATAAAGCGAAGTGTTCGCATCTCCACCCAAGCCGCTCCAATACCGAGCGTAAAGACCAACAGGAAGAAATTTGACACGAGTAATTTGAGGAAGTCAACTCCTGTAGCCGTAGACAGAAAAATTACTTTTTGATCTCCTTTACGCAGCTTCATGTTGTCAATGTAGTAGTTGAAGATGTCTTTCTGCCACCAAAAAGAATATATTCCGAGGGTGATGAACGTTAGTATGTTCCCTTTGAAATTCAATAAAAAATATTCAGAACCGCTCGCTTCATTTGAGAATTCGACATCTCCGAAACGGATATGGCGGTGTGTATAGGTACGTAAATTCATCGCCAACCAAGAGCTGTAAATGCCTAATGTTAGTACTGTAAAAAGCAGGTCTTTGAAAAACTGAACGGTGAGCTCTTTTCGGTCTCCGCGATATCCAAAACGAATGCCTCTGAATGAGGTTCTGCTCATGCGGTAGCGAAAAGAACCATGAATGATAAATGGTATAAAAGCAAAAATGACCAAATACAATAACACTGCTCCTAGAATGGGTGCCTCTGCAAACCGAACAAACAAAAAGAAAGCTATCATCACCATTAAATAAATTCCAATCAATTTGATGAAGCCCTTGAAGATTTCAGCCCCTGTACCTAAGAAACTAAAACTTTCATTGTTAAGGGTGGTGTGGCTATAGATATACTGCAATTGTTTAGCGCGCGCCCAAGGGTAATAAAATCCGAGGGTGAGGATCGTTAAAATCCAGTTGACCAATAAAATCCCAAAAAATTCCTTACCGTCGCCCTTAAATTCAAGTTGATAACTTTCGTTGGTTTGAGCTTGTAAATCGTTTGTTTCCATAGTAGTTAGGTTTAGTTAAAGTAGAAACAAGATAGTGAGATTTTTGAAATTCCTAAACAATGTCATTCAAATTTAGCCCTGAAACCAGTGGAAATTGAACCAGATTCCTCTTTACTTTCATAATTGATATTGAGGTGATAGTATTGATCTTTTTGCATTCCCGAAATGGGTACGACAAACGTATTGAGCCCTTTTTGAATCTTTAAATCCAAACTAGCCATTTGCTTATCCTCGTTTTGTTCATATACCACAACGTTCATTTTTTGCGCACCAAGACTATAAAACTTGAGTTGAAGTGTGTGCTGATCTAAAAGCTGGAGAAAACGGCCATCTTGA
>DLPC01000012.1 GCA_002478565.1 Flavobacteriales bacterium UBA7468
GCTCCCGCTCTTATTACCCTCTCCTCTTTTCCGCTTTTCAGTAAGACCGTTGTCTCAATTGCGGGGTGCAAAGATATGTACTCTTTTTGGTTTCACAACAATTTTTTGAAAGAAATTTTAATTTTTTTTCGATCAAAAATATAACTGCTTGATTTTAAAGCAACTTGAGCTTAAAGATTTTTTATCTTTTTATTTAACTCCAAAAGAACGCTGTCTGTTATGGTAGCAGAAGGAGAAAAATGAAGACTCGCTAAGGATACATTGAGCTCTGTTATGTAAACGTCATTTATATAGAGCACGGTTTTATTTGTATCTGCTTCAAATGCCAAAAGCCAATCTTGTTTATAAAGGTAACCATCGCCCCATGTTGCCAAGACTAATTGCAATATTACTTTGATCTTGTCTTCGAGCGAACTATCGCCCGAAAATTTTAATTCGGTCATAGCGATACCGAGTTGATCCAATAAAATTTTTTGATCTGTTTTAGACCAAGTTTTAAAAGAAGGTAAAATGGACTCTATTAAAAACCGTTCGTTTGTATTTAAAACATAACGCTCTGTTCGCTGGTTAATTTGTCGTGCTACAGCAAACCATTGCTTCAGCGCAACCAATAAACCAATTAATATTGCAATTCCTGAGAGTTTTGCGATGAAAATAAATTCCTGCCATATTAGTACTGGTATGAGCAGTAGTAATATGGCAAAAAATGGCAACCAGAAATTGAAATGAAATTTATTCAGCGATCCATTTGTCATTTCGCATCTCGCCTTTTATGGTTACATCTTTGGTTCTAGAATAGTCTTCAGCGGCCATGAGCATTTGTTCGCGGGTATCGCGTCTGATGAGTATAGCTGAGGATCCTTGAGACTTTACTTCTATGTAGAATCCGTTTCTTAAACGAGCGGGTTTTGTTGGTGGTCTTCCCATGTTTGATTTGATTAAAGTTTAATAAGAATTGACAATATAACTATTAAATTGAACATTTGTTGTGTTTTTGTCAAAAATCATGCCTAATTCATTTCGAGGCAAAGCACTAACTTTGCGCCATGATTCAACTAGACCGTCTCGGATATTTTTTACCACAGGGGCACTTATTTGCAAATGTTAATTTACAAATCAACAAAGGAGATAAAGTTGGCTTGGTAGGTAAGAATGGTGCAGGTAAATCAACACTACTTAGGATATTATCCGGTAAGATTCAAGCGACAGAGGGGCACATACACCATCCAAAAAATTTAAAATTCGGCTTTTTAACACAAGATATTCATATCGATGTGCAACAAAGCGTTTATGACTTTTTGTTTTACTCCAATGACTTACTCAATCAAATCAGACAGCGCTTGGATGAAATCAATGAGCAACTCACCACACGAACCGATTACGAAGCAGAAAGCTACCTTGCCCTTCTCGATGAATTAACAGAACTCAATCATCGCTTCAATGTACACGAAGGTTATCAATGGGAAGAAAAAATTAAAGCTACTTTAGAAGGCCTTGGTTTTAGCGAACTAGATCAGCAAAAAAATATTGCTCAATGTTCAGGAGGTTGGAAGATGCGCGCTGAATTGGCCAGAATACTAGTGAATCAACCTGACATACTTTTATTAGATGAGCCAACGAACCATCTAGATATCTTATCGATTAGTTGGTTGGAATCTTATTTACAACGCTTTGATGGGGCAGTGATCTTGATTTCGCACGACCGCCTATTTCTGGACAATGTGAGTACCAGAACGCTAGAAATTTCCAGGCAACAAATTTTTGATTTCCCCTACCCCTATACAAAGTACAAAGAACTCAGGGCGGAAGAACTTGAACGCTTGGAACAAGCTAAAAAACAACAAGACAAAGACATCAAGCACACCGAAGAACTCATTGAAAAGTTCCGGGCAAAGAAAAATAAAGCAGCCTTTGCACAGTCATTGATCAAGAAATTAGAGAAAACTGACCGCATAGAAGTTGAAAAAGATCAAGTTGCCCGTCTCAAATTACGCTTTCCTCTTGCTGTACAGCCGGGCAAATGGGTGCTTGAACTGACTGAGGTCGGCAAAAGCTATGATGAGCGTCAGTTATTTAAAAATGTATCGATCACAATAGGTAGAGGCGAAAAAATTGCCCTTCTTGGCCCCAATGGCGTTGGAAAATCAACTTTATTAAAGGCTATCATGGGAACTATTGATCATGACGGTACCGTAGCACTCGGTCACAATGTCAGTATTTCTTATTTCGCACAAGATCAAGCCGAAAAACTCGATCCCAAACTAAGCATTTTTGAAACCGTGGATCAAATAGCAAAAGGAGACCTTCGCAAAGATCTACGAAGTATTTTGGGTGCATTTTTGTTTTCTGGGGAAGATGTAGATAAAAAAGTATCGGTGTTGTCCGGTGGAGAAAGAACAAGACTCGCGCTGTGTTGCTTGTTGTTAAGCCCCTCAAATTTCCTCATTCTTGATGAACCGACCAACCATTTGGACCTACAGAGTAAAGAAGTATTAAAAGAAGCGTTATTACATTACGAAGGGACCTTCATTATTGTATCGCACGACAGAGAATTCGTCGATGGCCTAAGTAACCGTATCTGGGATATTGAAAAAGAAAATATTTTAATACACCATTTTAATCTTCAGGAGTACCTCGATTACAAACTACAAAAGAATCCTCAAACCACAGTTTTAAAAAATAAGGACGACCACACTAAGCCCCCTAAAAATCAACAAGTTTCAGAAATTAAAGACGTAGTTGCTAAACCTAAATTTGATAAAGCGAAGCAGAAACTCGAGCGAGAAATCAATAACCTCGAACAACAAATTGAGCAACAAGAGCGTTTACTTACCGAGATTGAAAATGAACTTGGTACGTTGGATTATGAAAATAAGCAACAATACAATCAAGTTTTAAATCGGTATGAAACGGAAAAGCTGAATCTCGAAGGACTTTATCAAAAATGGGAGCTCAAACAAAATGAATTATCTGAAGTCTAAAACTGCTAATTTTACAACGTGAAAACACTGTTATTTTTACTTTTTGGTCTTCTCCTTGTTTCTTCCAATTGCAAGCAGCAAAATCAACATCCAGTACCTTTTGTTCCGGTGGATGTTACCATTGACATTCAATTGCCTAGCTATAGCGACTTACAAGGGGTTGGTGGCTGGACTTACATCAATGGAGGCTCACGCGGAATCATTGTTTACCGCCGCGGAATAGAAGACTTTGTCGCTTTCGATAGGCATTCACCAGCTGATGTCAATGGCACTTGCTCTTTACCACTTTTTCCGGATGCCCAAAATTTTCTGCAATTAAAGGATACTTGCAACAACGCCGTTTTTTCTTTGTATGATGGCTCACCAGTAAGCAATAGTATCTACGGCCTCAGACAATACGCAACACAATTTAACGGTAACAATTTATTAAGAATATACAACTGATATGGCAGATATTAAAGTCACCATCATTGACCGCGAAGGACAAGCACATGAATTAGAGGGTCCAACTGATATGAACATGAACATCATGGAATTATGCAAGGCCTATGAACTTCCTGTAAAAGGCGAATGCGGCGGCATGGCCATGTGTGCTACCTGCCAATGCTACTTGGAGTCTGACACCGAGCTACCAGAACAAAGTGACGCTGAACTCGATATGCTTGATCAAGCGTTTTTCGTGAAGTCTAATAGCCGTTTGGGCTGCCAAATTCACTTGGATGAGAACATTGACGGCATCGTTTTGAGACTTGCCCCTGAGCAAGACTAAACTCGCTGTTTAGTTTTTCAACTGAGTTGCAAAAACTTTTCTGAACTTTTCAACCTTTGGTCGAACCACTGCCTGACAATATGGATTGCCTGGGTTGTTTTCAAAATAGTTGTGATGGTAGTCTTCTGCTTCAAAATAATTATTGATGGCTACTATTTGTGTGACAATAGGTTTATCCCAAACTTTTTCAGCTTCTAATCTTTGAAGGTATTTGATGGCGAGGGCTTTTTGCGCATCGTTATGATAGAAAATTACAGAACGGTATTGCGTACCGATATCATTACCTTGTTTGTTGAGTTGCGTTGGGTCATGAACAAACCAAAACACCTTAAGTAATTCTTCATATGAAACCACACTTGGATCAAAAACGACTTGTGCCACTTCTGCATGACCTGTTTTGCCGGTGCAAACTTCTTGGTAAGTAGGGTTTTGTTTTTGTCCGCCCGCATAGCCTGGCACGACGGAAATAACTCCTTTCATGTCTTTGAAACATGCTTCTATGCACCAAAAGCAGCCAGCACCGAAGGTGGCAATTTCAGTTGCTTCTTTCATCGTATTCTTTTGTTTTTCATTTGTATTTTGTTCAGATTTGGCTACAAAATTTAAAGACGCTGAATTGACGCAATAACGCAAACCAGTTGGTTTTGGTCCGTCTTCAAAAACGTGCCCTAAATGTGCCTGACAATTGGCACACTTGATTTCTGTTCGTACCATCCCATGTGAACGATCGAGGTGCTTACTCACATTCCCATTGGTGAGCACATCATAAAAACTTGGCCAACCAGAACCTGAATCGTATTTGGTGGTGCTTTCAAACAAAGGGGCATCACAAGCCACACAAATATAGGTGCCTGCTTCGTGGTGATCCCAATATTTACCAGTAAATGGACGCTCTGTACCGCCATTTACCACGTAACATACGTTTTCTGGCAGCGCTCTTCCATTGAATGAATTGGTGTTATCGTTCGAACCTTCCTGATGAGGCTCTTGTCCGCAAGCGTTGAGATTTAAAAACATGAGCAAATAAACTAAGTATTTCATGAATAGATAACAAAGAACACACATAATAGTTTAATCCGACTAATTTTGCAGCGTGATAAAATCCTACCCCAAAGATTTCTGGCTGCTGAGTGCCAGCATGTTCTGCTTTATGCTCAGCTTCAATTTGATCTTGCCAGAAATGAATCAATTTATTAGTTCACTGGGTGGGTCAGCCTATAAAGGAAGCATCATCTTCTTGTTTTCAATTGCTGCAGGGCTTTCCAGACCCTATGCAGGGAAATTAGCTGATGTCATGGGGCGCAAAAAAACGATGAATATTGGCTTGCTCATTACAATTGTAGTCAGCTTGAGCTACCCTTTCACAAGAAGTATCGGACTCCTTTTTGCACTTCGTTTCATCCATGGCCTGAGCGCAGGCTTTAGCCCAACAAGTGCTACGGCACTACTCACCGATCTCTTACCTGAAAAACGCAGAGGAGCTGCCATGGGAATTTGGGGAACATTTATTTCGTTAGGTATTGGCATTGGGCAGTCTTTAGGGTCATTTATTTTTAGTCAGAGCAACTACGACACACTGTTTTTATGTGCCGCAGGCTTTGGTTTTTTGGCCGTTATTTTTAGTGGATTCATCAAAGAAACCCTTTCAAATAAGCAAGCATTCAGTTGGTCTATATTGAAATTAAAAACAGAAGATATCATCGAAAAACCTGTGAAACCAGCAGCACTGATCATGTTTTTAACGGCAATAAGTTCGGGTATGATTTTCGTACTGACACCTGATGTCTCGGACTTTTTACAAATCACAAATAAAGGCTATTTCTTCGGCATCTATGTGCTTTCCACTATTGTCATGCGGCTATTTTTTTCGTCGTTATCTGATCGCATTGGACGAGAGCAAACCCTTTTGATTGGCTGTGTCTTTTTGATCATGAGTATGGGCTTGCTGGCTACCGCGAATTCTTTCTTTAGCTATACGCTTGCGGCAGCTGTTTTTGGCTTAGCAACTGGTGTTTCAAGCCCTACACTTTTTGCCTGGACTGCAGATCTTAGCTTACCCGAACGACGCGGAACGGGCTCTGGCACCATGTTTATCGCGCTTGAAGGGGGGATACTTTTTGGTTCCGGGCTGACCTTTATTTTTTATAAAAACACTATAGAAAGTGCGCAAATGCTTTTTAATATAGCGGGTGGATTTGCTTTTGTTGCTTTGATCGCATTGATTTTACAACTCCAACGCAAGAAAATTAAACGTGCTGATTTAAATAGCGCCGAACCAAATAATGCCCTAGATAAATAAATGGCGTGAGCAATACTGCGATCAGCATTTTAAGTAAATAATTGGTTGGTGCAACCTCCAAATAAGTGCTCAACGACATGGCGCCGGGTAAAACAAAACCGATGTATAAGACAATATAGGAATCGATGAGTTGTGAAATCATGGTACTGCCTGTACTGCGCAACCAAATAAAGCGATTACCCGTGCGCTGCTTGATTTTCTCAAACAAAAATGCATCTAGTAACTGAGATACTAAAAAGGCGGCAATACTCCCGACAATAACAGCCTGTGCTTGCCCAAAAACCAAGTTATAAGCCTCGTTGGTCGCTAATTTGGAACCCTTGATTTCATATGCTGGAATGGACATAGAGACACCAACGATGATAAAACAATAGGCAATGAGCGTTGCGGTTATCCATGAAAGGCGTCTGACCGCTTTCTGGCCATAAAATTCATTCATGAGGTCTGTAAGAATAAAAACCACGGGCCACGGTAAGATGCCAATAATAGTGATAAATGGGCCAAATTGTTTACCAAAAACTTGCCAAGATAATGGAATTTGAATGAGCTTATTACTGATTAATTCAGCTGTCACGGCGTTGGTCACGAATAGACCTGCTAGTACGATAAAAAGCCATTGACGTCGTTCGTTAAGTTGGGCTTGTTCCATGGTCAAAAGTACAAATTATTGTACGCCGTAGTCAAGACGCTTTGTTTTGATGTAGCGCTGAATATAATACTGAGAGGTTTTGAAGTTATCGATTCGAACACCTGTATTGGCCGAATGAATAAATTTAATAGCATCAGGTGTCACTTCAACTACGAGCGCAACGTGGCCCACCGTCGTAGAATTGACATTGCTTCCTTTGAAAAACATTAAGTCACCGGGCTGAATATCAGATAATTTGACGGTAGTACCCAACTCGGCAAGCCCATAACTGGTACGAACGAGATCAAAGCCAAAATTTCCGAAAATGTAGTTGATGAATCCAGAACAGTCAAAACCCGAAGGAGTTGTTCCTCCATAGCGGTATGGCACCCCTAAAAAACTTTTGGCATAGTTGATAATGGCATCAACCTGCGGATCATTTTTTGGAGTTGGCGTTTGCGCTTTTGCGTGGTTCGAGACCTGAAGACACAAGAGCAGAAAAAAGATGCGGAGAAATTTCATTTTCTGACGTCTGTTGCAAAAATAATAATTATTTTCGAATGTTCATTCAAGTAAACAGATGCCCACTATTGAAAATCAAACACTTAGCAAATTATACTACAGCATCGGAGAAGTTGCTGAGCTCTTACAAGTAAATGCTTCATTGCTAAGATTTTGGGAGAAAGAATTTAATCTATCGGTTTCAAAAAAGAATAAAAAAGGTAACCGTCTTTACACTGCCAAAGAAATTGAAAAAATTCAGCGTATCTATCATTTTGTAAAAATCGAAGGATACACGCTTGAAGGTGCGAAAAAAGCTTTAAAAGCTAAGGTTGAACCGAATTTAGTGTTGCCAAATGAAATAATTGATACACCATTAGAAATAGATACAACGCACACTAATGCTGCTTCAGCACTCGATACAGAAACCCTCATCTCCAAATTAGAAGACATCAAAAAGCGCTTGCTTTCCTTACATTTTGAGGAAATATCTAATACGAAAATTGCGTCAACTACACTTTCTACGTCTTCTACTCTAGAACAATTTACAAGCTCAGTATTACATCTAGAAAAATCTGCTACCATTGCCTTAGAAAAGCAAAACGAGACTCAACAAACCACTACTTCTTCGAACGCTAAGTCTAGCAAACCAAAAAGTGCGGCTAAACCGAAGCCTAGCACTGACACCCCTACCCTTTTTGATTTTTAAATTTCTCTGCAATATAGGAAGTTGCTTGCAACATCCGAGCACCATACCAAGAGCACATTTCACCATCGATGAGTTCAATTTTTGAATTGGGGAAAAGTGCTTGCACTTCGGCAATATGCTTCTCTTCGAAAGGAAATGGTTCTGAGCTCAAAAAAATAAAATCTGGATTTGCAGGCAACAGCATTTTAGCTTTCAAAACTTCTGCTAAATCAGGATAGCGTTCGATTCCACAGGCATTGATAAAACCAAAATGACTTAAAAAGGCATGTATATAAGTGTTGGGGCCAACCACAAAATAAGGATCTTTCCAGATCAAATAAAGAAATGATGAGCCTTGACCAATTTTACTCCCACGCTGAAATTGCCCTTGAATTTGAAGTAAAAGCTGCTCAGCTTCTGTGTTTTTACCTACACGTTCTGCGATAATTGACAGATCACTATATGCTTGATCAATAGAATTGATATCGGTTAAAAGCACTTCATAGCGTTGGGCTAAAAGTGTAATATCTTCTTTGGTGTTTTCTTCCCGATTTGCAATGATCAGATCTGGCTTCAGTCTTTCAATGACATCAAAATTGACTTTTTTTGTACCTCCAACCTTGTCTTTGGTTTGTTTCCAAACTTTTGGATGCACACAAAATTTGGTGATCCCAACGACTTCTGTATCAAGTCCAAGCGCCCAAAGATACTCAGTAAGCGAGGGAACTAAAGATACAATGCGCATCGTTAATTTTATTTAAGAAAGGGCTGAAATGACGTCGTAGCGCGATACAATATGATGCTTACCATCAGCCAATTCCACCAATACTGCAGGCGTATTTTTATTGATCAACTTACATAATTCTTCAACGGGCGTGCTCGATTTAACCACTGGAAAAGCCGGCCCCATAATGGAAGAAATCGGTGCATCGCGCAGCGCTGGGTTGTCAACCAAAAGTTGATAAACATGGCTGTCATCTATAGAACCGACAAATTTATTGTCTTTCATTACCGGAATTTGTGAAATACCGAAGTTTCGCATCTTGGCTACAGCATGCGAAACCAGTTCTTCTGCATACAAGGACACCAAAGGTTTGTCGGCATGCTTGGCAACAAGATCTGCTGCTGTAACAACATTTTCTTCAAGAAAACCACGCTCGCGCATCCAATCATCATTGAAAATTTTACCAACATAGCGGCTACCGTGGTCATGAAATAAAATCACCACAAAATCGTCTTTTGTAAGCTGATCTTTCATTTGCAGCACACCTTTAATGGCTGAACCTGCAGAGTTACCGACAAAAATTCCTTCTTCACGTGCTAATTTCCTGGTGTAAATTGCAGCGTCCTTATCCGTTACTTTTTCAAAATGATCAATCAAAGAGAAGTCGACATTCGCTGGCAGGATATCTTCTCCAATCCCTTCAGTGATGTATGGGTAAATTTCATTTTCGTCAAAAATTCCGGTTTCCTTGTACTTTTTGAACACAGAGCCATAGGTGTCTATTCCCCAAATTTTGATATTTGGATTTTTTTCTTTGAGATATTTCGCAACTCCAGAGATGGTTCCGCCCGTGCCAACGCCTACTACAAAATGCGTGATTTTTCCGTCGGTTTGTTCCCAGATTTCAGGGCCCGTTTGTTCGTAGTGTGCTTGGCGATTAGATAAATTGTCGTATTGATTGACATACCAAGAATTCGGAATCTCAGTTGCCAAACGTCTGGAGACAGAATAATATGAACGTGGATCTGTTGGTTCAACGGCAGTCGGGCACACAACAACCTCCGCCCCAACTGCTCTGAGGATATCCATCTTTTCTTTTGACTGCTTGTCATTTAATACGCAAATGAGCTTGTAACCTTTAATGATACAAGCAAGCGCCAAGCCCATACCTGTATTGCCAGATGTTCCTTCAATGACAGTTCCGCCTGGCTTGAGTAAACCTGATTTTTCAGCATCCTCGATCATTTTGAGTGCCATACGGTCCTTGACCGAGTTTCCCGGATTGGTTGTTTCCACCTTGGCGAATATCTGAGCCGGGACATCTTTGGCAAGTTTATTGATGCGAACAATTGGCGTATTTCCGATTGTTTCGAGGATGTTGTTGTAAATTTTCATGTTTGATCTTTGGGCAAAGTTAGTCATCTAGATGAATTCATTAATTTTAAAGCATGTTAAAATACGCCCACTTTTTCATTTTCATCACTGTACTACTCACCGCAAGCGCTCAAACTGGTCCAATTTTACCAACTCCAGCTGTTTATCAACGAGTCAATGGCCAATTTGTGTGTAGTGGAAATTTAGTAGTCGATCCCTCTGAAATCAATCCAGCACTCTTGCAATCTTTCAAAGATTTAGCAAAGTGGAGTCATCAAATGGAAGTTACACCAAGTGTACAAAACCCGATGGTGAGCTTCAAAAAACTAACCAATGTCAAGCAAGATTCATACAGCATCAATATCTCTGAGCGAATCGTCATCTCTTATTCCTCAGATGCTTCTTGTTTTTATGCCCTCACTTCCTTGTTTCAATTAGCCACCAAGCAAGATGGGCAGGTAAGTTTCCAGCAGTGTTTTGTCAAAGATTATCCTAAATTTCAATGGCGCGGTCTGCATCTGGATGTATCAAGACATTTTTTCACGCCCGAAGAAATCAAGCGCTTTATAGACCTCATGGCCTATTACAAATTCAACACGCTGCATTGGCACCTCACCGACGACCAAGGTTGGCGCATTGAAATCAAAAAATACCCGTTGCTAACCGAAATTGGCGCTTTTCGTGACTCAACAGTCAATGAGCATTACACGACATACCCAAGAACCTACAATAAAGTACGCTACGGTGGTTTTTACACCCAAGAACAAGTGAAAGAAATTGTAGCATATGCCGCTTCCAAATATATCCAAGTTGTTCCCGAAATAGAAATGCCGGGGCACGCCAGAGCCGCATTAGCTGCTTACCCGCAATATTCTTGCACCGGTGAACATCTTGGTGTTGAAGGTCTGTGGGGTGTTTTTGACGACATCTTTTGCTCTAAGGAAGAGAGCATTCTTTTTTTACAAGATGTTTTGAGTGAAGTCATTCCCTTATTCCCATCCGCCTATATTCATGTGGGTGGAGACGAAGCGCCCAAAACCAGATGGAAAGCATGCCCGAATTGCCAGGCTGTGATCAAAGCAAATGGGTTGCACGATGAGCATGAATTGCAAAGCTATTTCATACAGCGCATGGATGCCTTTTTAACAGCAAATGGCAAAAAACTAATTGGTTGGGATGAAATACTTGAAGGCGGGTTGTCACCAAATGCAACCGTCATGTCTTGGCGCGGCTATGAGGGCGGCATTGCTGCTGCTTCACAAGGACACGACGTCGTGATGTGCCCAGGTTCTCATTGCTATTTTGACCACTATCAAGGAAAAGGTTCTGATGAACCGTTGGCAATTGGTGGTTTCACTTCCTTAGAAAAAGTACTTTCTTTTGACCCGATACCTGCAAACATGACTGTAGCACAAGCGGCCTATGTGCTAGGGGCGCAAGGAAATCTCTGGACCGAATACATTGCAGATTATCAAAAACTAGAATACATGGCTTACCCAAGAGCCATTGCTTTAAGTACGGCACTTTGGTCAGAAACCAAGCCAAGTTATAATGATTTTCTTGCTGTGCTCGTGAAATATCACTTTCCTTTTTTAGAAAAGAAAAACGTTAATTTTTCTCAAACATGCCTGAAACCCGAAATCTTCACTAAACGCAAAGCTAATGGTGGCATTGAAATATATAAAACACCAGCTAAAGGCATTATTGCCTCTGAAGAATTGATCAGTAGCATACCTGCGGCAAAAAGAAAAATTAAAGCGCATGAAATTGTCATTGACCAAGGAAAATCTATACCAGCCAAACAAATCAATGTCGTTGCTCATAAAGCATTAGGTGCTCAAATAAATTTCCAAACACCGCCCAACCCGAAATTCGACAACGGAAGCCTCACCATTGTAGATGGCCAATTAGGCGCCAGACCCTGGAAAGGCAATGAGTGGCTGGGTTTTAACACTGACAGTGTCTCGTTTGACATCATTTTAGAAAAACCAATCAAGGTCAAAGAAATCAGGATCCATTCCCTTCACGACCCCAATAGTTGGATTTGGTCTATCCAAGGTTACGAGATTCAATTAATTAAATTTGGTCATGGGGTAAACATCTCAGAAGATTACAATATGGATGAAACCTTTATATTGAAAATCAAAGACAAAAAAGTAAAGCAAATTCACGTAGTACTCTACGGACTGCCTAAAATTCCGGAAGGACAGCCAGGCGCTGGAAATACGCCATGGCTGTTTATCGATGAAATTGAAATTCGATGAGTTAAAAATAGGCGTAAAATAGAGCCTTTTTAATCAGGAAGTAATGCCAAGATGTTAGGGGATGATGCCCAGACGAACGGCATGAACGATAATGCCAGCGGTATTGCGCACATCTAATTTCTCTATGATGCGCATTTTATGCGTTTCGACGGTTCTTGGAGAAATGTGTAATTCAAGCGCTATTTCTCTGCACGTTTTTTCTTGACAAATTCCTCTGATCACTTCAATTTCACGCGCTGTGATGCGTTCGAGAGTCTGGATCGTTTTCTCTTCAGCATCTAACAAACGTTTTGAATGCGGATGAATGTAGGCCTGCTGAAAAAAAACTTGCCGAAAAGCCGTTACGGCCTCCTCTTGTATTTGCATTTTATTGACCACCCCATGAAAACCCCATTTCAAATAGAGCGGCACCATTGCTGACTTGAAATTCTTTACTGCGAGTAAGAACTTGGCGTGTGGAAAGGTAGCCATCCAGAAATTCATGTAGGCCTGATCAAGTTCTTGCAAAAGATCTGCATCAATCATAATAACTTGAAAAGCTGTTCCGGCGTAACGCGCACGAAATTCACTAAGATTTGGAGCTTCTCCGACCCATTCAAAATCGTTGCGCTGCTCCAACATGGCACGAAGACCAGTTCTGAAAATGACATTAGAATCAATAAAACCCACGCGAATGCGGGCTCCCAAATAATTACTCATACGACTTGCATTTTTTATGGCCGAGGCCTGGTTTAGGTTAATACAAGTAGTTTTGTTTCATGAGGTAAAATTAAAGGTTGTTACCCAAAGGCAATTCCGTAGATTGACGGATGAATTCAAAATAAAGTTGCATAGCGACTCTTAACTTAGGTCAATCTGTTTTGAATATAGGTCCATTATATTTGTTGTATGGAACGCCGCAAATTCACATCACTATTGACTTTAAGCGCTATGGCTATGCAAATTGGAAATTTAAAAAGTTTAGAAAATTGGAGCCAATCCCTAAAAGGAAGTGCACTTACTCCCACCCTATTTATTGGTCATGGTTCGCCAATGAATGCCATCGAAAAGAATGAATTTGTACAAGGATTTCAAAAGACTGCGTCAAGCCTACCGGAAATTCAGGCCATCTTAGTCATTTCAGCACATTGGCTCACCAATGGCACTGCTGTTACAGCGATGGATAAACCAAAAACCATCCACGACTTTGGCGGCTTTCCTCCTGAATTATTTGCGCAGCAATATCCTGCACCCGGCAGCCCTGAATTGGCTCAAGAAATTAAAAATCTGATTCCAGACACCCACATCCACCTTGATCACGAATGGGGTTTGGATCACGGTACCTGGACTATTCTCAAACACTTCTACCCAGAAGCAAACATCCCTGTTGTGCAGTTCTCAATAGATTACAGGCAGCCCCTGAGTTATCATTTTAACCTTGCCAAACAATTAGCTGAGTTGCGAAAAAAAGGAGTGTTGATAATTGGTTCGGGTAATATCGTTCATAATTTGAGAGCCGTAGATTTTAGCAAAATCAATGAGGTCGGCTATGGATATGAATGGGCGCAAGAAGCAAGAGCTTATGTCAATAACTGCATTCGCACAGAAAATTTCGAAGCACTACAGAAAATCGAAAAAGGGCCACATGCACTACAATTGGCCATACCGACACCTGATCATTATATTCCTTTACTTTATGTCTTAGGACTGAAAAACAAAGACGAAGAGTTGCAATTTTTCAATGATCAATTACTCGCTGGGAGCCTGAGTATGACTTCCCTTAAAATTGGCTAGATTTTCTGAAAAATAAACCTTTCTGTCCTGAAGGATGTTCTATCTTTGTAACAGAAATTTATGAGTTATGTCACAAAGAAATTGGCAAAGTATCAAAACCTACGAAGACATCAAGTTTGAGTTCTTCGAAGGAATCGCTAAAATCACAATAAACAGACCTAAAGTCTACAATGCATTCAGGCCCGAAACCAATTTCGAAATGCTAGATGCTATGAACATCTGCCGCGAAAGACCTGACATCAACGTAGTTGTCTTGACTGGCGAAGGAGACAAAGCTTTCTGCTCAGGAGGCGATCAAAATGTAAAAGGAGTCGGTGGTTATATTTCTGAAAACGGCGTACCTCGCCTCAATGTACTCGATTTACACAAAGCCATTCGTTCGCTGCCTAAACCAGTTATTGCAATGGTCAATGGCTATGCAATTGGTGGAGGCCACGTACTCCATGTTGTTTGCGACCTCACTATTGCTTCTGAAAATGCTCGATTTGGACAGACAGGCCCTAAAGTAGGTAGCTTTGACGGAGGTTTTGGTTCTTCTTATTTAGCCAGACATGTCGGTCAAAAGAAAGCCAGAGAAATTTGGTTTTTATGCAACCAATATACCGCTGAGGAAGCAGAAAAAATGGGAATGGTCAACAAAGTAGTTCCACTTGCTCAACTTGAAGATACCGTTGTAGAGTGGTCAAAAATCATTATGAAAAGAAGCCCGCTTGCCATCCGCATGATCAAAAGAGCAATGAATGCCGAACTCGATGGGCAACATGGCCTTATGGAGCTTGCTGGTGATGCAACCCTACTTTACTACCTCACCGAAGAGGCTCAAGAAGGCAAACATGCATTTCTAGAAAAACGCGATCCTAATTTCCAACAATATCCAAAATTTCCTTGATGTCAGTAACACAACTAGAACCAACTGCCCTTTGGCAACATTTTGCGGCACTTAACGCCGTTCCTAGGCCTTCTAAAAAAGAGCAGCGCATCATTGCTTTTATGAAATCTTTTGGTGAAAACCTTGGTTTGGAAACAATCGTGGACAAAACAGGTAACGTCATCATCAAAAAACCAGCCTCGCCAGGCATGGAGCATAAACAAACAGTCATTTTACAGTCTCACCTCGACATGGTGCACCAAAAAAATGCCGAAACAATCTTTGATTTTGAGTCTCAAGGAATTGAAATGCTAGTTGACGGTGATTGGGTAAAAGCAAAAGGAACCACACTTGGAGCTGACAACGGCATTGGCGTAGCTGCCATAATGGCTGTCTTGTCGAGCCCAGACATCGCACACCCTGCGCTCGAAGCATTTTTCACCATTGACGAAGAAACCGGAATGACCGGCGCCAAGGAAATGGACGCACATTTGTTATCCGGAACTGTTCTTTTAAACCTAGACACCGAAGATGACGACGAACTTTCTGTTGGTTGTGCAGGCGGTATTGATACCAACACCTTCTACACATACAAAGAAGTAGCCACCAACCCAACAGATACTTGTTTTAAAATTAGCATTAAAGGCCTACTGGGTGGGCATTCTGGCATGGACATCGATAAAGGGCGCGGAAATGCCAATAAATGGATGGCCAGAATTTTATGGGAATTACAACAAGTTCAGCAAATACACTTACATGATTTCGATGGTGGCAGCTTGCGCAATGCCATACCTCGAGAAGCCAGCGCTACTGTTAGTTGCGCAAATCCGGCACTATTTGAACAAACATTAGAAACAATCATTGCCGATTTCAAAAACGAGTTCAAGAGCATTGAACCGCACTTTGTCATTCAAGCTGAATCCAATGATAGGCCGTCACAAATGATGGATACTACTGAGTTTGATAAAATTCTGAGAACGCTTTGCGCAGTTCATAACGGTGTTTACCGCATGAGCCCAGAAATTGAGGGTCTTGTAGAAGCTTCTTCTTCTCTAGCACGCGTCATCATCAAAGACGGAAAATTTACCACACAATCGTTACAAAGAAGTTCTGTGGAAAGCACGAAAAAAGAAGTCAGTATGGCTTTGCGTTGTGCATTTGAAAATATGGGGGCCACCGTAGAACAATCCGGAGATTATCCTGGTTGGCAGCCCAACATGAGTTCTCCTATCTTACAGACCATGACCAAACTTTACCGAGAACTCTTCCATGAAGAACCAAAGGTAAAAGCTTGTCATGCTGGTCTAGAATGTGGCTTACTCGGGGAAAAACTACCTGGTGTCGACATGATTTCGTTTGGTCCAAATATACGCGCAGCGCACTCCCCTGACGAAAAAGTACAAATTTCTTCGGTTCAAAAATTTTGGCAGTATTACCTTGCCAGCCTCCAACAAATTCCTAACAGATAAATGCTCAACATGACCCAAAAACTCAATACAATTGAAGAAGCCATTTACGAGATCCAACAAGGACGCGTAGTTATTGTGGTCGATGACGAAGACCGTGAAAACGAAGGTGATTTTTTAACCGCTGCACGCAATGCAAGTCCAGAGCTCATCAATTTCATGGCTACACATGGGAGGGGGCTTATTTGTGCACCAATCTCAGAGGAGCGCTGTGATCAGCTGGGTCTTGAATTAATGGTACGTAACAATTCTGCTGCATACGAAACACCTTTCACCATTAGTGTTGATCTCATTGGACATGGTTGTACAACGGGCATCTCTGCTTCAGATCGAGCCAAAACTATCTTGGCCATGATTGACCCTAATATTAGACCCGAAGAACTCGGTAAACCAGGTCATATTTTTCCTTTACGTGCTAGAAAAGGCGGTGTACTCAGAAGAGCTGGCCACACCGAAGCTGCCATCGACTTATCGAGACTAGCTGGTTTTGAAGAAGCTGGAATCATTGTTGAAATCCTCAATGAAGACGGCACTATGGCTCGTTTGCCACAACTATTAGAAATTGCTAAAAAATTCGACCTTAAAATCGTCAGCATCGCAGATTTGATCAAGTACAGAGTTGCCAACGAATCTTTAGTTCAGGAGCAAGTTCAAGTTGAAATGCCTACTGTTTACGGCGATTTCAAATTGCGTGCATTCAAAGATCAGAGCAACGATCAAGATCACCTCGTACTTACAAAAGGGACTTGGACTGAAGATGAAGCTGTTTTAATTCGAGTTCATTCCTCTTGCCTCACAGGAGACATCTTTGGAAGCTGTCGTTGTGATTGTGGGCCGCAGTTACACAAAGCAATGGAGCTGATCAACCAAGAAGGCAAAGGCGCTATAGTCTATATGAATCAAGAAGGAAGAGGTATCGGTTTGCTCAATAAATTGAAAGCTTACAAACTTCAAGAGGAAGGCCTTGATACCTACGAAGCAAATGAAAAACTCGGTTTTAAAGCCGATGAACGCGATTACGGAATCGGAGCTCAAATTTTACGTGCTATTGGTGTGCGCAAAATGAAACTGATGTCAAACAATCCGAAAAAACGTACTGGTCTTATTGGTTATGGATTGGAAATTGTAGAAAACATTCCGTTAGAAACAGAGAGTAATGTGCACAACGAACATTACCTGAAAACCAAACGCGACAAAATGGGACACACCCTTAAATTGGATCATTAATGTTACAGGCCAAAAATCTTCGCAAGCAATACAATGAACTCCAAATTTTGAAAGGAGTTGACCTGACTATTTCTACAGCGGAGGTGGTTTCAATTGTAGGTTCTTCTGGTGCCGGCAAAACGACTTTACTACAAATATTAGGCACCCTAGACCAACCAAGTTCTGGTTCCTTACTGATCGAAAACAAAGATCCTTTTGCACTTTCAGAGAAGGAACGCTCCTATTTTCGCAACCAAAGACTCGGTTTTATTTTTCAGTTTCATCAACTTTTGCCAGAATTTTCGGCGCTCGAAAATGTAGCCCTACCAGCCATGATTGGCGGTAAAAATCAAACAGATGCAATGAAAGATGCACACGTTTTACTCCAAAGGTTAGGCGTCGCACACCGCGCCACTCACCGACCCAATGAACTCTCTGGAGGAGAACAACAAAGAGTTGCGGTAGCACGCGCTCTTATCAACAATCCGGCTTTGGTTTTTGCAGACGAACCCTCAGGAAATCTCGATACCGAAAATGCCAATGCGCTGCATCAGTTATTTTTTGAATTGCGCAATGAATTCAATCAATCGTTTGTCATTGTTACACACAATGAAGAATTTGCTCAACTCGCAGACCGCTGTTTAAGAATGAAGGATGGACGCTTCGTCTGACCTAACCCTATCGGAATTAAAAGAATTCCTCGATCAAAAAGCAACGCTGTACGAGCAGCCAAACTTTATTCAAGAAGATCCCATCTGTTTGGCTCACCGCTTCAGTCAAAAAGAAGATATCGAGATCGTTGCCTTTCTAGTATCAACTATTTCATGGGGTAAACGCAGCAGTATCATTAAAAGTGGAGAACGCTTACTTGATATTCTTGGGCCCGAGCCTTTAGCATATGTCCTAAATTACAAAGATGGTGCTTGCCCAAAGTTTATTCACCGCACTTTCAATCAAGTAGATTTAAATGGCTTTTTATTGGGCCTCAAACATTGTTATGAAAATGGTGGCTTAGAAGCTGCATTTGAGGCCAAAACCCCAAAAGTGTACGATCGCATCATGCATTTCAGAGAAATTTTTACTCCATTTCTACAAGCGCGAAGCCAAAAACATGTTGCCAATCCGAATAGCGGATCTGCCGCAAAAAGGCTCATAATGTTTCTAAGATGGATGAGCCGCCCAGCTGTTAAAGGAGTTGATTTTGGCATTTGGCCGCAGCATCATTTGCCTTATTTAATGATCCCATTGGATGTACATACCGGAAATATTTCAAGAAAATTAGGGCTTTTAAAGCGATCTCAAAACGACTGGAAAGCAAATGAAGAGCTCTATGAACAGTGTGTAGCACTTGACCCTACTGACCCAGCAAAATATGATTTTGCCTTGTTTGGCTTGGGTGTTTATGAAAATTTCTAACGTTATTTAGGCTCGCGGAGCGGCACCAAATGCATGTACTTACTGAGGCCCGATCCTCGAATGGTTTTGAGCCAAAAGTCACCATCACGGTCAAGACTCATTTGAAACTTCCATATTTCTTTTTCCACTTTAATCATTAATATTTGATTTGATTGATCATAAGTGAACGAGCCTGTATCTGAATTTTTCGTAGCGAAATCTTTCAAAGAACCAATTTCTACTTTACCAGATAAATAAAATACAAAAACACCTTGCCCCCAAGTATAAAAACGCGGGGACTCATTTTCTGAGGTTTTTGAATGGTCGAGCTCCCAAACCTTGCTATTCCCTCCACAAAGTATATTTGTATAATCAACTTGATAGGTTTGCTCGCCGTTGATACAACTACTCAGTAGAACTACAAGAATTGCGCTAAAATGCCAGCTGTTTTTCATAGAGAATTTTCCAAATTTCAGACGATACCTCCGCTTGTTTTTCAGGCTTGATATCTGCGTCATTGATTTGTTCACAACACACAAATTGATAACGGTGCTGCTTCCAGGTAAACAGACAATTATAAAAATATTTTTCTCCTTGATAACGCTCAAAAAAACGAACAACGATGTCGTCGTATCCATTTGCACGTGGTCTTAGTTCTATTGGATAACCAATAAAACCATTGGCTTGTACGTATTGCTCCCCTTCGCGTTCATAAATCACAAAGCGCCTTACTGGAAAATGATTCACACCAGCTTTCATAAGTACCATGCATCCTTGATCCAAGGAAAGTCCTTTTCGAAGCGGGAATACTCTAAAAAAGTTTGGGGTACAAGAAGGTCTGTTTTCATCCTCACTCCAAGTCAAGGTTGAATCACATAAACGAAGTTTTTTGAGTAAACGAGCCTCATTTTTACCTTTAAAAACATTTGTTGTGAAATCTGTTGAAATTGCTACTCCTTTGGTTTTTTTCAAAACCATTGCGTGCTTTTCTTTTATCGTCTCATTTTTTTCAGATTTCGTAAAAAAAACTAAGACCAATAGCACAAGCAACAATGAAGCTGAGATGAGTATGATTTTTTTCTTTTGCATCAGTTAAATATGGAATGAGATAAAATTCTTGCCGACTCAAATGCCTGTGGGTCAATGCGGTGCTTTATATTTTTAGCTTCGGCGATTTGAAGCAGTGCTTCCGTAGATAGATTTCCGGTCAAGTCATCTTTGGCCATCGGGCACCCACCAAAACCGCCAATGGCTGTATCAAAATGCTGACAACCTGCTAGCATACAAGCTTCCACAATTGCTTTTTCTTGTCCAGGTATCACATGTAAATGTGCCGCAAATTTTTGAGAGGGAAAATGGCGATATAATTGGCTGAATAATTTTTGGGATTGTTCTGGTGCTGCCACCCCTATTGTATCAGAAAGTGCAAATTCATAGATGGGAAAATGCTGCTTGAGTTTTTCGACCCACTGACAAACTAAATCAGCAGACCAGACATCACCATAGGGATTACCAAAACCCATGGAAATATAAACCCTAAATAATTTACCTGCCCGAGTACATTGTTCGGACACGGTTTCCAGAAGCAACATCGATTCGTCTAAAGTTTTGTTGGTGTTGCGCTTTTGAAAGGTTTCGGAAATGGAAAACGGATAACCCAGCACGTCTATGCGTTCAAAGGAGGCCGCCTCTTGCGCCCCGCGTTCGTTGGCGATTATAGCCAGAAGTTTTGTTTCTGAAGCATGCAGTAGTTCCAATACTTCGGCAGTGTCTTGCAATTGTGGAATGGCTTTGGCGGACACAAAACTGCCAAAATCTAGGTAATCATAACCACAAGCTAATAGAGCATTGAGATAGGAAACCTTTGTTGAGGTAGGAATCCATTCTTGGATACCTTGCATCGCATCTCTGGGGCATTCAGTAATGATTAATTGATTGTTCATGCCTTGCTTTTTTGTTTGAGTAGTGCCTGATTGATTTCTTTAATCAGTTTTGGTCCTTCGTAGATAAAACCAGTATAGAGTTGAACCAATGAAGCGCCAGCAGCAATTTTATCCAACGCATCTTGCGCACTATGAATACCGCCTACCGCAATAATAGGAATTTTACCTTCAGACTTTTGATGAATGTACCGAACAACCTCTGTAGATCTTTTGGTAAGTGGTTTTCCCGAAATACCACCTGCGCCCAGCGCTTCAACGATAGCTTTTGGCGTTTGGAGGCCTTCTCTTGAAATGGTAGTATTTGACGCAATGAGGCCTGCAATTCTAGTTTCAAAAACGATCTCAATGACTTCGTCAAGTTGTGTATCCGTAAGGTCGGGTGCAATTTTGAGTAAAATTGGTTTTGGTTGGGCTTTTGTTTGGTTGAGTTGTTGCAAGGTAGATAACAATTCTAGAAGCGGGCCTTTTTCTTGTAGCGCCCTGAGATTCGGTGTATTCGGTGAGGAAACATTGACAACGAAATAATCGACGTATGGAAATAAAGCTTCATAACAAAGGACGTAATCTTGCGTCGCTTCTTCGTTCGGCGTCCATTTGTTCTTGCCGATATTTCCGCCAATAATGAGTTTTTTATTCTTTCTGTTTTGCAATTGATTTATAGCTGCTTCCACCCCTTCATTGTTGAAGCCCATCCGGTTGAGAATCGCGTGGTCTGCTTTGAGTCTGAAGAGACGCGGTTTGTCGTTGCCTGGCTGAGGTTTTGGTGTAATGGTACCAATTTCAATAAAGCCAAAACCGCAATCTGATAGTGGATCTATGTATGCTGCATTTTTATCAAAACCAGCAGCTAAGCCAACTGGATTTTCAAATTCAAGTCCAAAAAGATTTACCCTTAATTGAGCGTTTCTTTTCACATAGATAGCCCTGAATATGGCGCGAATTGGTAATATTTGATGCATTAGTCGTAGTAAGCCTACAACGAAATAATGAACACGCTCAGCATCGAACTGAAAAAGAAAAAAACGAAACAGTTTGTACATACACAAATGTACAAACTATTTCTTGTGTGCATGTGCTAGCAAATCATAAGAACAGCGAGTATCCATAAAGGAAAATACCAATAGCGCCAGGGATTCATGACTTGTTTTTGATAATTGCAGGCCGCCAAAATTTGCGTGAAATTTTGTTGCTGCTTGACAACATCAGCACTTGGTTCAGTGCGATCGAGTAAAATTTTTAGCATAACTATTCGATTTGATGGAAAAATTGTTTGAGTTTTAAGACGGCACGAAAAGTTTTCACTTTCGCGTTGTTTTCGGACAAGCCTGTGATGTCGCCAATTTCCTTGAAAGAACGCTTTTCAAAGAAACGCATTTCGATGAGCTGAAGCTGCACTTCTTTGAGTAAGCGCAATTTACTCAGCAAGCGGTCAACGTCTTCTTGACGGTAGTCTTCAGTCCAGTCTTCGATGACTTGCTTCAGGACTACTTTATCGATACTAACAGTACGCTGTGCTTTTTGATCACGGAAACTTTGGTAGAGTTCGCTTTTGGCAATGCGAAACAACCATGCAGAAAAAGGCAGACCACGGTATTCGTATTTATGAATGCCTTGAAGCGCTTTGACAAATACGCTAGAAGTAATGTCGTAAGCCTGTTCTTCTTCGTCTACCCTGCGGTAGATGTAACGAAAAATGGCGTCGTGGTAGCGCTCATAGAGAGGCGCAAAATAGCGCGGATTTTCTTTTGCGCGTTCGACAAGTTTTCTTTCCTCTTCGAGGAGAAAAGACTGCTGGTGGGCGGAGAGTTGGAGAGCCATAGTCTTTTGGTTTTAAGAAGTTTAACAAGAGTTTAATAGAGGCTTGCAGTCCTCAATTACCGACATAACGCCGCAATATTGTTTTTGGTACATGAAAAGCAAAAAAAAAATTAAAACTGATATTTTAACTGCAGGTCTAACTGTAAATTTTGACGCAGTGCCGCGTAGGTATAATGCTGCTGCTCTGGTTCAAAAACTGCACTTTTATGCAACCAAAGTGCGCGCAGGCCAAGTCTATATTTTTGATTCAAGATGTATTCTATTGCCATTTGCAAAACATAGCCCTGTCCTGCTAATTGCAAGGTTGTGGAACCAAATCCAATTTGGTAATTCATTACATAATGGGGGTTCATAGGCCCAGGAATCATAAAGGTTCCTAGATGCAAGTTGAACCGCCAAGGATTTGCTAATTGTTGGTATTTGAAGGATATAAACATACTATATCCACTCTGAACATTTTTTTGGTGACTCATTTGCAGACCGACATTCAAGGACAATAATCGCTTGTAGGTCGTGAGGCCTTCTAAGCGAATCAAGCTAGCGCTTTGATCCAGTGTTTTTTGAAAGCTCAATTGAAGATTGGAAATTTTACTATGGTTATAGATCAATTGAGTCCGAAATAAAGCATGCGTTTGAGGATAATTCAAAATTGTAAGATGCTGATAAGCAAACTGGTCTATATAAGTTTGCCAAATAACTTTTTTACGCAAGCGATAGTTGAGATTCAAAAAGACACCTGTTTCATTTTGAGCAGTGTTCTTCGCATGAAATCCCTGTTCGTAAAAAGCCTTGTAAAACAAACCATAGTACCTCAAGTGAATACCTAACTGCAACTTAGGGTGTAGGTGCAACAGTGCACCACAGACAATTGCATTTGTATATTTGATCGCTTGCTTTGAGCCAAATGCCTGAACACCTTCAAAAAAACAAAAGCTTTGCCTGAAATTTCCTTTTATTTGAAAACCTATACTATATAAATCGTTGGGATTCAATTTCAAATAGCGTTGCCCAATTGAATCTGTATATGGCCCGACTGCACATCCTTGATAAAGCAACATGCTACCCATTTGAAAATGAGTATTTTGATGCTGCCATGCAATCCCTAATATGTTCTCTTGCAGTTGTTTTTTACGCTGCAATTCAAGACTGGTTCGGTGCAAACCACTAGAGGAAATCGCGCTAAATTGAAGTGCTAAAGAATCTTGGACAGTAGGCACGTCAATTAATTTTCTGGAGCAAATGCCAAAAAAATCATGCTTTAAAAGATGATATTGAAAAGCATAACCGTTGAGAAAGCGCTGTTCATCAGCACCATTATATAATTGAATTCCTTGTGCTATACGAACACTTTGTAAAAGATCAATCGAGCGCCCCATTGCCCTGCTTGTCCATAACTGCAGGCCTTGCCCCCATTGAAATTGATAGGCCCCGATTGCCATTTTTTGATATGGCTTCTTAGCTTGATAAAAGAGCGAAAAGGTGATAAAATCGATGCCCCTTTGTTTAGGAGAAAAGCCCAGCGCTTCACCCCTATCTTTTGAACTATTGAATGTCAGTTTAAGTTGATCATTAAATTGAATTTGTAATTTTTGTTGCAAGGCCATTTGATTACCGCAATGCTGCTCATTAACAGTTGTATCATAGATTCGATCGAGCCAAGTATTACCTGGCAATGAAAATCTGAGAATCAAAGCTCCGTTATAGTTCCCTTTATCTGTTAAAGCGCCTTTAGAAAACACCGGAAAACTTGCATCAAGGTAAGTAATTGCAGTCAACTGTTTAATTTCAGAGGAATCAAAGCTGTTCAAACCCTGCAACTGATAGTAACTTATAAAATGGTTTGTTCGGAGCAATGTTGTTATTGAAAGCGCCTGAATTGAATCCAGAAAATGAAATTGCTGTAGACGAATTAAATTATTTTCCGTTAGCGGCAGCGGATTTTCGAGCAAATCTTCTAGCAGGAGTTCGCGCTCAATTTGTGCAAGGCCTTGTTCCGAAAAATGGAGCAAAACAAATAAAATACAGACCTTTAGAATTGATTTCATTTTTTACTCAGTTGTAAACTCCAATGCAAACCGAGGCCTACCCTATTTTGCCATTGTAGACCAAATGTCCAAAGTACTTGTTGACCTTTTTTTTCTAGCGCAATGCCAAAAATTTGGGGCTGTAAAGCTGCGATGCAAATGAGCTGGTAATTGTTCAATTTTTGTGCTAATCCAAAATAAAACTGAGGCGGAAGGCTTTGACACCACAAGACATGTGAAAAGCAAATTAGTTCTGAGCTCATTTGATTGGCATAGGCCCATTTCAATGCAGCCTGATCAAAGGGCGCGTTGAGCTCAAAGGTGAGCCCAAAATATTGCCGGAGGTCAAACTGATATTGTAAACCTGCTTTCAATAACGCAGACCAACTAGTCCCGTAATAGCCATCTTGAAAAAATGTTTGAAAGCCAAGACCAACGCCAACCTTCAATTCTGGACTCAGGGCAAGACCAACACTACTCATATAATTGAGGTTTTGAAAACTCTGAATGCCGCGAATTGAAAAATGTTGGTGCAAAGAAAGGCGTTGCCGTGGTATAGCGAGGTTGATAGAAAGCTGTTGCAAACCGGGCAATTGTGCAACAATTGCACCCTGACAGAGCAAACTTGCTCGACCTTTATTCGAGAAAGATGCCGGATTGACTTGTTGAGCTTGCTCTTGAATACTTAACTGAGGCCCGAAAAATACTGGAAATGTGGAGAATTGCGACCAAAATACATTGACGTTAAAATACCCTAAAACAAGAATGTAATGCTTGAACCCCATAAGTGTTCAAAATTAGGCAGGATGCCGAGCGTGTATTTCAGTGTTTTCTGCAGAAATTAATGAGATTACGTATATTTGAGGACACAAATAAATATGCCAAAAACCATACTCCCTTTTCGCGAAACAGACCAATCCGAATGGATCAAGCAACTCCACAAAGAACTGCAAAATCAAACTGATTTATTGGTTTACAAAGACCCCATTGAGGGCCTAGAAATAGATCTAACAAAAGAAGTTGAACAGATTGGCATCCCCTCAAAAAACAATCCCGAATGGAAAAATATTTTTCATCTAGAAGTTTCAGATGAAAAAATAGCCAACAAAATACTGCTTGCAGTACTGATGCAAGGTGCCACTGGCTTGCTATTATCTAGCAATAAAAATTCCTGTAATTGGACTGAGGTTTTAGCAAACATTGAAGTGGCCTATATTGATTGCTGGATTGTTCTGAAGAATCAAACTGAACTTTCTCAATTTGAACAAGAAGACCTACTTGCTAAAAAATCACACATCTTATTTCTTTTTAAAGAAGGTGTCGAATGCAACTATTTTTCGGCTTTTGACCTACATCAAATTGGTGCAACCATTAGCACTCAACTAGGATTTCTGCTGCTCTCCTTGCACCGTTCACTTGAAAGTACTGAATTGAAGTCGAATTACTTTTTTGAATTTGGTGTCAGTACTCAGTATTTTTTAGAGTTGGCAAAACTGAGGGCTTTTAGACACCTTATAAGTCGTTTAGAGGCCATTCATGATGTAAAAATTTCCTTCGAGCTCATTGTTAAAACTGGTTTTTCGAATAAAAGTCTCAAAGACCCATACACCAATTTATTGCGTCAGGCAACCGAAGCGCTCAGCGCGGTTGCAGGAGGCTGCGATGCACTTTGTATCCAACCGTATGATCAGCTGAGTTCAGCGGGCTCCGATGACTTTTCTAGAAGAATGGCCCTCAATATTGGCAATTTGATTCAAGAAGAAGTGCAAATGAAAAGTAACACCGATCCTTTGAAAGATGCACGCACAGTCGAAGCTTTAACCACTGCGATTGTACACCAAGCATGGGAAACTTTACTTGCTGCGGATGAATTTGAAAACCTTACAGACTTTAAGCCAGCAATTGAACAAGCGCGTGAAAGTCGCTTGCAAAAATTCAAAACAGGTGAACAATTTTTAATTGGTGTCAATCAATTCGAAAACACATTTGAAACAAAAGTAAAATCTTGGGGAACCATCCCTGCTGCTTTTGGCTTTCCTTACCTCATTTACGAACTCGCATAGCATGTCAAGAATATTTCTCAATAAGCACAAGGATCAAAAAGGGTTTCAAGATAAAGGCAAACTGCCGCAGCCACTGAATCAATTTCGATCAGGAGTTGCGCCGTTCCTTGGCGGCCCTTATGCTTCGATGTATTTAGCCAAGCCTTGGACTATCAGACAATACGCTGGTTTTTCTACAGCCGAGGCATCAAATGCATTTTACCGTCGCAATTTAGCAGCGGGCCAGAAAGGTTTAAGTGTTGCTTTTGACTTAGCCACACACCGAGGTTATGATTCTGATCATCAAAGGGTATTAGGTGATGTTGGAAAAGCTGGTGTAGCTATTGATTCGATTGAAGACATGAAAATCCTGTTTGATCAAATACCACTTGATCAAATGTCGGTTTCCATGACGATGAATGGCGCAGTGTTGCCGATCATGGCTTTTTATATCGCCAGCGCGCTTGAACAGGGCGTTAGTCAAGAACAGTTAAGTGGCACCATTCAAAATGACATCCTGAAGGAGTTTATGGTGCGCAACACCTATATTTACCCGCCTGCACCCTCCATGCGAATCATTGCAGATATTTTTGCCTACACATCCAAACACATGCCGAAATTCAATTCGATTTCAATTTCGGGATATCACATGCATGAAGCTGGTGCAACTGCAGCAATTGAACTGGCTTACACATTGGCCGATGGTTTAGAATATGTTCGAACAGGTATTCAATCGGGTTTAAATGTCGATGATTTTGCACCAAGACTTTCCTTCTTTTGGGCAATCGGTATGGACCACCAAACGGAAGTTGCGAAGCTCCGGGCTGGACGTGTTTTATGGGCTAAAATGATGCAGGAATTTGAGCCTAAGTCTAACAAATCTTTAATGCTTCGCACGCATTGCCAGACATCTGGATGGTCTTTAACTGAGCAGGATCCTTTTAACAACGTAGCGCGCACATGCATTGAAGCGCTTTCTGCGGCACTTGGTGGCACACAATCCTTACATACCAATGCACTCGACGAAGCCATCGCCTTACCCACAGATTTTTCTGCACGCATTGCCAGAAATACGCAAATCTATCTTCAAAAAGAAACAGGAATAACTCAATTCATCGATCCATATGCCGGTAGTCAAGAAATTGAAAACCGAACCGCAGCGTTGATTGACGAAGCTTGGGAATTAATTGCAGAAATTGAAGCATTGGGCGGCATGGCCAAAGCGATCGAGACGGGCTTACCCAAAATGCGAATCGAAGAAGCTGCTGCGAAAAAACAAGCAAGAATTGACGGTGGTTTAGATATCATTGTTGGGGTGAATCGATTTCAGACCGAACAACAAGACCAACTCGATATTCTTGAGGTCGATAACACACAAGTTCGCGAAGCACAAATCAAGCGCCTCCAGGCGTTAAAAACTGAAAGAAACAACCAAGAAGTTTTGCGCTTACTCCAAGAACTCAAGGCTGCGGCTGCATCAAACGAGAACTTACTAGAAATTAGTATTCGTTGTGCGCAAGCTAGATGTACTCTCGGAGAAATTTCCGCAACTTTAGAAGAAGTTTTTGGACGCTATAAAGCCAAAATTCAAACAATAAGCGGTGTTTATGCCAAAGAAATTATGCAAGATCAAGATTTTTTAACTGCACGTTCTTTACTTGAGGAATTCAGAAAATTAGAGGGGCGCAGGCCACGTATCATGATTGCTAAAATGGGTCAGGATGGCCATGACCGCGGCGCGAAGGTTATCGCAAGCTCCTTTGCTGACCTCGGCTTTGACGTCGACATGGGGCCTTTGTTTCAAACCCCCGAAGAGGCAGCCAAACAAGCCATCGAAAACGATGTACATGTTTTGGGAGTTTCATCTTTGGCCGCCGGACACAAAACACTCGTTCCAGCGGTAATTGAAGCCTTAAAAAATCAAGGTAGGCCTGATATTATGGTGGTAGCAGGTGGTGTCATTCCACAACAAGACTACGCTTATCTTTTTGAGGCAGGTGTATTTGGGATCTACGGGCCTGGCACCAAAATTGCACTCGCCGCTCAGGAAATCTTGAATCTTTTGATCAAGAGCCATCAATAAATTTTATTAACTTCGAACAGAATTGATCATTTCACGAGAACTACCATGAAACAACTACTTAAATCGACACTTGTCATCAGCGCATTTTGTTACCTCTCGAGTTTCACCATTTTTGCACAAAAACCAACCCTTGATATCACGGCTTCTAAGCGCGTCATTACCCTTGACGACGAAAAATTAGAAGAAACCAATCAAAATGGTAAAAAGGTAGACCCAAATAAAGCCAAAGAAATTCAAGAAGCAAAAACTAAAGTTGCGCTCAAAGCAAACTTTGTCAAAAATGGTGTACAGCAAAGATCTTTAGAATGGGCAGTTACCGGAATTCAAGGTCAAGATTGGGAAATCACGAAAGGTGACTTCACCAAAGGAGAAGTTGAACTCAATTTCAAACGTGTTGGTAACTACTCAGTTTCCTTGTCTGTCACCTATGTAGATCCTAATCAAAAATTGAAAAAAGGTCAAGAAGAACCAGACGAACTTGATCTGTCAGTAGACTACGACAACTATATCACCGTTACCAATAACCTCGATGAATTGACACAATTACATGCCGATTCTAACTTTATCAAATTGGTCAAAAGAGCCGGTGACTACTCCATCAAAGAGAAATATGCCAACGACCCTACTCCTTATATTTTCTTGGCTAAAGGTCTTTATGGGGTTTATCGTAAGCAGCTCAAAGACCCCATGATTCAAGACCCTTTTGAAGAAGCACTTACCGCTTGTGCAACTGCGATTGAGAGAGATGCCAACGGTGTTTTTGAAATGCCTATCCATAAAATGTGGCTCAATGGCATTCAACAAGAATTATTAAATAACGGGGTGCGTTTCATTCTTGAAAATCAAGACGACTACCCGGTATTGTATAGCAATTCCGATAAAGAAAAGACAGCTGAAACTTTAGGCAGTATGCTTGAGGCCTGTGATTCCTACAGCACCATTTCTAAAAATCCAGTAGCTATCAAGTTTGTAGAAGCAGCGATTCGCTACAACAACAAAGATGCTAAAACAGCAAACCTTATTTGGAAAACTGAAGTACCTAACTTACTCAATATCAAAGACAAAGACTTCGATAACTGGACACAAGCTGACAAAGACGCCTTGCGTACAGGCCTCATTTTAAGTTCTCAGGCACTTTTAGCCCAGGCAGAAGCAAAAAAAGATACTTCCGCTGCTACAGCCCGAAAAATCATGCAGAAAGCTGAGAAGTGGTTTGAATACGACAAAGAATGGATTGCCTACTATGAGGTCAAACTCAAAAGATTTGAAGGTCAGTAATACAGGAACATAGAAAACCGACAGCTCAATTACTATGCTCAAGAAAATTCCCAATTGGCTTAAAAATAAATACATCCTTACCAGTATTATTTTTGGCATCTATTTCTTGTTCCTAGACGATTGGGATATTTTTACTTTAGTGCGGCAAAAACGCAAATTAGCTGAGATTGAACAGCAAGATGACCAAATGCATCAGCAATTAAAGGACACCAAAAAAACACTTAGGAAATTACACCGACTTGACGAACTCGAGGCCTATGCGCGCTCTGAGAAATTCTTCAAGCGCGACGACGAAGAAATCTTTGTCGTTACCAAAGAATAAGGCTTATTTTGTCAATATTGCTCCCGGATAATAGTAGCGCAATATTTGATCAAATGCATATCCTTTTTTAGCCATTTGCATCGCTCCTTCTTGGCAAAGACCTACACCGTGGCCGAAGCCCTTTCCGTAAAGCATCATTTCTTGACCAACTACAACAGCATCAAAATAGGTTGATTTCAGTTTGAATTGATCGCGTAAATCGCGCAGTGGAATGCCATAAACAGGGTGTAAATAAAACGCCATGCGTTGAGTTTGATGAAAAGACTGTAGTAATGCCGAGCTCATCGAGTCCTGTACAGGGAAATTGTATTTTTCAACTAAAAAATTTGTCCATTGTTCGAGTGGTATACTTTTTACCCATTGCGCTTGTTTTGTGTGAATACAAAAAGTATCTTGAAAACTTTGTAAGCCTTTAATTTCCTCATTCCAAATGTATTGTGGTTCACAAGTTTGACCACCACAATTAGCATGAAAAAAAGTTGGATAATATTTGGCTTCTTCTGTCAATAGCACCAAACCTTTGGTATGCTGCACCGCTGTGTCTATAGTGGCAGTACCAGTACGTTTATTAAGGTAAGCTTGACAATGTACTCGCTCGCACAAAGCATAATTTTCATTTTGATGTCTGTTGAGATTATTGAGCGCATAGGTACGCGAAATCACTGCTTGCGCTTCATAATACGGCAAGCGCTGTCCACTTCCTCCTTCGGAACTGACCACCCCTTCTAAATAGGTCTCAATATCAATCACATTGATTAAACGCAACTCGCCTTTGTATATTCCTATTTCAAAGTCGCCTTCATAGGACCTCATTTTTGAAGCCGGACTCAGTAGCGTCCAATTACAAAAATCTTCTTGTTGTTTTTGTGTTAAAACTATGGAGGCAGCTTGCAATTGAAGTTGGCCGCGCAGGTAGACTTGTACCAAACCGTTGTATACTTTAAATTGGTAAGTTTCTGAAGGAAATAAAATTTTAAAGGCACCATTACTCGTTTGGTCGTCTTTGTTTTGAAGTAAATATGTTCCTTGACCTACCTGCAACTGCAATTCTTTGATTTTGGATCCAGTAAACAAGCCAATACGGATGGTTTGAGCATTCATAGAAACGCAAAACCAAACCAAGAAAGTCAAGAAACCAAGTTTATTCATAAATAAGAATTCATTGATTTTGCGACCATATAACTTGGCGACTCTTTGAGATAGAGTTGCGCTTTAAGTAATTGATAAGCATCCAGCTGAGCAGCTCTACCTTCTGTATTTGGTGCAATGCGCTGGAGTTCTTTGTGCATACTTTCAGGTGTGCATTCTTCTTGAATAAGCTCTGTTACTATTTTGCTGTCAAAAATTAAATTTACCAATGAGATAAATTTGATCTTGACGAGTTTTCTAGCCAACCAAACAGACAACGCTGAACTTTTATAACAAACTACTTGAGGCACTTCAAACAAGGCTGTTTCAAGTGTTGCCGTTCCAGAGGTAACCAATGCCATATCGGCAATACTGAGGGTGTCATAAGTATGCCCTTGCACACAATTGATTGAAGCTGACAAACCGAAGGTTTGGTAATAAGCTAATGGGATATGTGGCGCACAAACCAGATGGATGCGGTGTGTATTTTCGAATTTTTTGGCAGCCTCCAACATCACAGGAAGCAAGCGCTGTAATTCTTGTTTTCGCGAACCCGGCAACAATGCTAAAATAGGTTGGTCGTATTGTGTATGCATTGGAGACTTGCTGCGGTAGCTGTCAATTTCATCTAGTAATGGATGTCCAAAATAGGCAACCTTCAAGCCAAATTTGGCATAAAATGCTGGTTCAAATGGCAATATACAAAAGAGCTGATCTACATATTTTTGGATGTCAAAAACCCTTTTTTGCTTCCAAGCCCAAACAGTTGGTGAGATATAATACAGTACTTTGATGCCGTGGTCTTTGGCCCATTTGGCCATGCGTAAATTAAATCCAGGATAATCGACTAAAATGAGGAGATCTGGTTTCTCAGCAAGCAATTGTTGTTGAATTGTTTTGAATTGTTTGCGAATGACTCGAAGATTTTTAAATACTTCCCAAAAACCCATGAAACTCAATTCTCGAATGTGTTTGTCGAGCTGAACTCCTTGGGCTTGAAGGCGATCACCTCCCCAAGCCCGAAAATAAATTTGAGGAGATATTTGCTTCCAAGCAGCGACTAAATTTGCCGCATGGAGGTCACCGGATGCCTCACCACAAAGGATGTAAACTTGAGGATTAGTTTTCACTTCGAATTAAAAAAGATTGACATATATCATAAAAGGTGCATAAAGCAACATGCCAAAAACAATTCCTCGTGTGATAAAATATTGTTCTCGATTTAAAAAAAAGTAAAACCAACCTAAGTTCCCGATCAACCCTAATGATAAATAGCGGCTTGAAAACTCAGGAAACTCAAGTGTTTGATGCCAGAGATATTGAAAACTTTGCCCGTAAGACTGAGAAAGAATAAAAACAATGAGTGGCAAACAAACCAGTGGTGAGATGGCTCCAATGGCAAGGCCTTTGAAAAAAGCGCTATTGAAATTTTGTTTCATTTTCCCAGGATTTAAGAGTTTGGATGTGTGCGTAGGCCGTAAGATCGAAATGGGTCGGGACAACGCTCACGTAGCCCTCTTTCAAGGCATGGAGATCGGTATCTGGTCGTTGATCGAGGTCTGCAAATTCGCCGCTCAGCCAAAAATATGTGCGGCCATATTGATCTTGACGTTTTTCAAAGCGATCAGCCCAATAGGCATGTGCTTGCTTTGCAATCTTGATTCCTTTGATAGCTGCTAAAGGAAGATCGGGGATATTGACATTTAAACAGCAATTGGCAGGCAGGCCGTTTTTGAAAAAAAGTCGAAGAATTTGATCAATGTAATATTGAGTTGTACTGAAATCGGCATCCGGAGCAAAATTACTGAGTGAAAAACCAATGGATGGAATGCCTTCCATGGCACCCTCAATGGCAGCAGACATCGTACCTGAATATAGCACGTTTGTCGAGGAATTTTCTCCGTGGTTGACACCTGACAAAATCAAATCTGGCTTGCGTTTCAAAACCTCGTAGATGCCTAACTTGACGCAATCTACAGGTGTGCCACTACAGGCATATGCAAGTGCGGGCGCATGTAGCTTGCTTTCAAAGAGACGTAGAGGATCGTGTATGCTTATGGCATGCCCCATACCTGACAGAGGTTTATCAGGTGCGATGACCACTACTTCGCCAAATCCTTTTGCAACTGCTACCAATGAGGCCAGACCCTTGGCATCAATACCGTCGTCGTTGGTGATTAAAATGAGTGGGCTGCCCGTTGATTTCATGTTGTAAAATTAGTCAAATATCGCCTCGAAAATGCTAATTTTGAAGCAATGAGTGAGAAAATCAAATGGATCACAGCAAAGCAACAATACGCTTTTTGCGCCTTGGCTGTCATCCCTGTGCGGACAGAACCTAATGACGCAGCCGAACAATGCACCCAATTATTATTTGGCGAGACAATTGAAATTTTAGCGATGAATCACCCCTGGCTTCATGTCAGAAACCTACACGACGGCTACGAAGGTTACATCGACTTTAAACAAGTTTTACCTTTGACTGCAAAAGAACTCAGACGCTGGCAAGACGACCAAAAAGTCAATGCTACGCAACTTCTCCTATTAAATGGCCCAATGGGCAAGCAAATGATCTGCGGGGGCAGTTGGGTTGGTCATCAAAACAAGTTTCAAATTGGTGCTTTCAACTACGAATTTGAAGCCCCCATTGAAAAGACAGCACCTCAACCTTACTATACAACCCAAATTTGGGATTATATCATGAGCTTTCTCAACACGCCCTACCTATGGGGAGGCCGCAGTATTTTTGGTATCGATTGTTCGGGCTTTGTGCAGAATGTTTTGAGGCAACTCGATTACAACATACCTCGCGATGCGTATCAGCAAGCTGAACTTGGAACAGTTGTTTCGTTTGAAGAGCGAGCGGCACTTGACCTGGCTTTTTTTATAAATGCAAAAGGCAAGATTCACCATGTTGGAATCATCACCCCGGAACTTGACATCATTCACGCATCAGGGCAAGTCAGGATTGACCAACTTTCAAGCAGCGGCATCTTTAATGAGGCGGCAGCACTTGAAACACACAAACTGTCAGAAATTCGACGAATTATTCACGCTTAGCACCTGCAATCTGCAGCTTTCTTCCGATATTTGTAAAAAATTAAAAAACATGAAAGACCAAGCAATTTTTGATTTAATAAACGCTGAAAAACAAAGACAACTACACGGTATCGAGCTCATTGCTTCTGAGAACTTTGTGAGTGATGACGTCATGCAAGCCATGGGTTCAGTTTTAACGAACAAATATGCTGAAGGTCTTCCAGGAAAAAGATATTACGGAGGCTGCGAGGTAGTAGACAAAGTGGAGCAACTAGCCATTGATCGTTTGTGTCAACTATTTGGTGCCACTTGGGCCAATGTACAACCACATTCGGGTGCACAAGCCAACGCAGCAGTCTTTTTAGCTTGCCTACAACCCGGTGACAAAATTTTAGGCTTCGATCTTTCACACGGAGGTCACCTCACCCATGGTTCTCCGGTCAATTTCTCAGGTAAATTATATAAGCCATTCTTCTATGGTGTATCCAAAGAAACCGGATTGGTCGATTACGACCTCATGGAAGAAACCGCTCGTCGCGAGAAACCAAAAATGATCATTTGTGGAGCATCGGCATATTCCAGAGATTGGGATTACGCGCGCATTCGTAAGGTTGCAGACGAAATTGGAGCACTTGTTTTAGCCGATATTTCACACCCTGCCGGTCTTATTGCCGCAGGTTTACTTAATGATCCACTTGAACATTGCCACATTGTTACCTCTACCACACACAAAACCCTAAGAGGGCCAAGAGGAGGGATCATCATGTTGCGTCATAATTTTGAAAATCCATTCGGATTGCGTTGGAACAATGGCAACCTCAAATCTATGGGTGCACTACTTGATGCAGCTGTTTTCCCAGGTATTCAAGGCGGGCCTTTAGAACACGTCATTGCTGCCAAAGCAGTTGCTTTTGGTGAAGCGCTCGATCCTTCCTATAAAGTATACATGCAACAAGTCAAGACAAACGCTGCAACTTTTGCCGCAGAGCTTGTTAAATTGGGTTACAACATCGTATCAGGCGGCACCGATAACCACAGCATGCTCCTTGATTTACGCTCAAAAGGAATTACGGGCAAAGATGCTGAAAACGCGCTTGTATTGGCAGATATCACCGTTAATAAAAACATGGTTCCTTTCGATACCGAATCTCCATTTGTCACTTCAGGTATCAGGATCGGAACCGCAGCACTTACTTCGAGAGGTGTCAAAGAAAACGAGATCAGCCAAATGGTTCAGCTCATTGATCGCGTACTCATGAACGCCAATAATGAACAAGTTATTTCTGAAGTGCGAAGCGAAGTAAATGCCCTCATGAGTGGCAAGCCACTTTTTGCTTGGTAAACATCTTTCATTGAAGATGCTTTAAAATGATCTTTGCATCCAAAAAAGATAACTTTCGATGGATCATTAGTGGTATGGTGTTTATTCTCTATGCTGGTATTTCTATTTTGATTTATGTTACTCAAAATGATATCACTGTATTGTATGGCCTCGGAACAGTTTGGATCTTACTGACCATCTTTATCGCCTGGATTTTACCCGCTACAACGCGCTATACCTTCCTAGAAGATCATTTGCTTTGTCAAAGCATGGGATTCAAACGTCGCATTTACTACCATACTTTCTCAAAGATTGAAGCATCGAATGGCCTTTATGCCGGATGGAAAATGAACACCGCATGGAAATGCCTTGTGGTGCACTACAATAAATATGACGAATTGCTCATTTCTCCAGAAAACGAGGCCTTATTTATTGAAGTTTTTGAAGAAAAAAAGGCTCAATTTGCAAATTGAGCCTTTTTATTGAATGAATACCAATTGTTTAGGTTCAATTAATCGATCCCTATTTTTCCAGTAATGTTGCCGTGGCAACTATTACAAGCACCTGTTGTTAAAGACGAACCCATTGAAATACTTGCGCCAGATGGGCCGGTAACCTTCGGATACAGTCCTGTGTAATCGACATTAGCCGTGGTGTAAAAATTTCCTTTACTATCGATATCAATTGTATACTTCAAGGTTCCAGTTCCATTTGGTCCTGTATATAATTCCACTTTACCTGTATTTACTGTGTTCTGCAAATTACTTTGGTAAATTGTTCCGGCAACATTGAAGCAACCTTCACCTTCACCAGATGCTGTATGACACTGCATACAATTCATGCCTTTGTTGTGCGAATCATCTGCACCAAGGCTACTGATGTTGTCTTCATGACAAGCCCATGATTTTTTACATGAACCTAATGTGAATAGTCCTCCAACGAGGAGAACACCTAAGAAAATTTGAATTTTTGATACTTGCATAATGATATTATTTTTTTAGTCTTAATTGATTGGATTGAATAATTATTCTACTTCCTTGTTTAATATTGCGAGTAGCTCATAAGCACCACGGGTAACTATTTGAGCATTTTTGAGTTTACTCATATTTTTAGCCCCGAGTGCACTTACGGTTTCATTCGCTAAGATGATGTCGATTTCAATCGGTAAAAAGTTGGTTCCTTCTTGTATAAAGATAACATCTTTGCCTTTTAATTGAACAATAGCCTCATTGGGAAGCACCCAATGATCCATTACTTCTGCCTGAATGCTCGCTTTTAAGTAAGAACCAGGTGTTATGTCTTTCGGCAAACTTTTAAAATGACAATGTACCTTTACTGTTCTTTCCGGACTTATCTCACTACCTATGAGAAAAACAGTAGCCTGTACAGGTGAGCGGTCTTCTATAAAACTCAGCTCGACCTGCTGGTCTTTTTTCAAATATGAAAGGTATTTTTCATAAACTACTAATTCCGCATGTGCATGCTTTAAGTCTATGATTTCCATGAGGCGGTCTTTCGGTTCTGCAAATGCGCCAACGTTGGCCGTTACTTTTGTAATGACGCCATTAAAAGGAGAACGAATGCTTTGCTCGCGTTGAATTTTACCATTCTTGAGTTGGTCGATGTTGACTTGTGCCATTTCAAGTTTTACCGCAAGCCCGCTTAATTTAGCTTTCGCGATTTGATAGGCGCTTTTAGCTTGCTGGTAATTTTTAGCAGAGCTGGCCTCTTTATCGTAGAGTTGTTTTTGTCTGAGGTAGTCAGCTTCTAAAAAGGTCATTTCACCATTCACCTCTAAAAAATTTTGTTGTAATGCAACAATATCAGGATGTTCTACAGTCATCAATACTTGACCTTTTTGTACACGCATACCATCTAGCACTTTGATTTGTTTGATGTATCCGCCATAGGGCATCGAGATATAAGACTTATTTTGCGGCGGCACTTCAATTTGACCATTCGCAAATATTTGTAGCCCAAGTGACTGTTTTTCTAAAGTTCCAAGGGATAAACCGAGATTTTTCTGTTGGGTTTTTGACAAGCTTAAGAGCTTAGTACTTGTTGGGGTCGCGGAATTCTTTGCCTCAGGGGTAATGTCAGACTTACAGCTTTCGAATAGTACCAAGACTCCTAAACAGAGTGCTATGATTGATAGATTAATTGTTCTCATTGGAATACCAGTTATATTGAATGTGAATTGTTTTGAGGTCATATTGCCATTGTATTAACTCCAATTCCAAAGCCATTTTGTGGTCTTGCAATTGAATAAAGTCGAGCAACGATATCTGGCCACTTTCTAACTGTAAAGCAGCATCAGTTTGTAATAAGGCGAGTTCACTTTTAATCGTTGATGAAAAATCAGTGTATGCAGCAGACATTTCAAGCAGTTTGTTGTACAATTGCTTTTGTTCGAGCTGAAGTTGCTGCAAGTGTTGTTGCTGCAACAATCCATTTTGTTTCAATTCGATAGCTAAGGCCTCTTTTCGTTTTTGAAAGGCTTTAAAATCAATTGGGATTTGCGACTGTACAATGGCACCTTGAAAACGTTGATTCGGACCAAAATAAACGTCTTGACCTGAGATATTTTGAGTCCCTACAAGCGTTTGATTGAAATAACCCAAGGCTACCTGTGGCACTTGTTGAGCTTTGACAAGCTGCATATCAAATTTGATTTTTTGTGCATTGAGCTCGTATTGCTCTAGGGCAGGATGCGCTTGAATGTCAGGGGCAAGCGGCAACTTTTGGAGCTCGATCTCTTGCGCTGGACTCAATTCAAATGCCGGGCCTGCATAAGCCATCAGTGTATGTAATTGGGCCCATGAAAGCGTAAGAGCCTGCTGTAATTGCTTGATCTGAGCAGCAGACCTCGCAGACTTAGAGTGTACCAAAATGTAATCCATTTTTGAAACTTCTCCTAATTCATAGCGCAACAACACTTTTTGCTCGAGTAATTGATAGATTGAATCTTGAGCCTTTGATAGCTGTAATTCTTTTTGCTGTTTGCGCAGAAATGCTAATTGTAAATCAAGTTGTTGCTTGTAATTGCGTTTCAACAAGGCGAGCTCCGTAGATGAATACGCTGCTCGTGTAGCACCAATTTCATTTTGAATTTTTTGAACACCCGCAAAAGGAATTGCTTGCGTAAGCGTTAGGTTATTGTCTTTCGCGTATTGAGAATTAAATTGTCCTCTCATATAAGATACAGAAAGCGGTTGCCAAGCGCTTGTGCCGTATGCGATAGCAAGTTGCCTCTGCCCTTCTAATGCCGTTGATTTGAGAACCCCATTTTGATCGAGCATCATTTCAAAAATTTGAGCATCTGTGTAGCGTAACTGCGCAGAAAATTGAGGAATAATCAATAAAAGCATTGTAAAGGTGAGGATCTTTTTTTTACGCATTTTAAAAGGTTTTTCAAAAATCACATATAAGACAGGTAAAATAAAAAGGGTCAACAAGGTTGCGGTAATCAAACCTCCAATCACTACGGTAGCCAGGGGCTTTTGAACCTCAGCTCCGCTACCATGCGATAAAGCCATTGGTAAAAAACCCAAGGATGCCACAAAAGCGGTGAGTAAGACGGGTCTCAGCCTGTTGGCTGTTCCTTTTACTACAACTTGCAGCAGAGGAGCACCTGTTTTACGCAAAGTATTAAATTCTGCAATCAGGACAATCCCGTTGAGTACGGCAACGCCGAATAATGCAATAAATCCTACTCCTGCAGAAATAGAAAATGGCATTGAACGGAAATAAAGCGCCAGAATACCACCAATAGAGGCCAAAGGAATAGCCGAATAAATCAAGGCCGCTTGTTTGACCGATTGGAAGGTAAGATAGAGTAAAAAGAATATCAACAACAATGAAATAGGCACCGCGATGAGCAAACGATCACGGGCATGAACTAAATTTTCGAAGGTTCCTCCAATTTTGGAGAAATAACCTGTTTCAAATTTGATGGTCGCATCCATTTTTTGTTGTAGTTCTTTCACAATGCTTTCCACATCCCTGCCACGCACGTTGAAACCAACTAAAATTCTTCTTTTTGCATCGTCTCTTTGTATTTGGTTAGGGCCATTTTCAATTTGAATTTGCGCAAGCTCGGAGAGCGGAATTTCTTGCCCCATCGCGTTTGTTACAAATAATTGATCGAGGTCGGTAGGCGCTTTTCTGAAGTCTTGTCTGAGCTTTACCACAAGTTCGTATTTGCGTTCCCCTTCAAAAACGAAGCCTGCACTTTGACCCGCAAATCCGAGATTAACCGCTTGGTTGACGTCTGAAATAGAGACTTGATAACGTGCCAAAGCCGCGCGGTCATAGCGCACTATCAGTTGTGGCAAACCACTCAATTCTTCTACATAAACATCCTGAACCCCGCTGATTTGATGGGCCAAACTTCCTACTTTCCTGGCATAACGACTCAACTGCTCAAAATCTTCACCGTAAATTTTTACAACGACATCTTGCTTGGCACCAGTCATCAGCTCATTGAAACGCATTTGAATAGGCTGTTGAAAACCAAAAGACACACTTGGTAATTGCTCGTCAAGTTTCGCTTGCATTTTAGATGCCAACTCCTCTTTGGAGTCCGCACTCACCCACTCACTTTTGTCTTTTAGAATAATCATGAGGTCACAGGCTTCCATGGGCATTGGATCTGTTGGGATTTCAGCAGTTCCAATCTTACCCACTACTTGCTTCACTTCAGGAAAATTCTTTAAAATGACTTGAGAGGCTTTTGTTGTTGCCTCGATTGTTTTGGTAAGGCCAGTTCCGGTCATAAGCCTGGTTTCGACCGCAAAATCTCCTTCGTCAAGCGAGGGAATAAATTCAGCACCAAGTTTTCCAAAAACTAAAAATGATACCACGAAGAGAAGTGCGATCAAACTGAGCACCCATTTTTGACGACGCAAGACTACCATAAGTAAAGGTGTATAACGCATTCTGATGGCTGCAACCAAACGGTCACTAAAACCCTCTTTGTGTTGTATTTTTTTTGATAAGAACATGGAAGATACCATCGGAACATAAGTCAATGACAAAATAAGTGCTCCGAAAATGGCAAAAATGACAGTTTGTGCCATTGGTCTGAACATTTTTCCTTCAATCCCAACTAAAGCAAGAATTGGTAGGTAAACAACTAATATGATGATCTGACCAAAGACTGCACTTTTACTAAATTTCGCAGCAGAGTGATACACTTCTGAGTTCATTTCATCCTGGGTAAGTTTTCCTATTTTACGGTGCTGCAGTAAATGTAATGTTGACTCAACAATGATCACGGCTCCGTCGATGATCAGTCCAAAGTCTAATGCCCCTAAGGACATCAGGTTGCCCGAAACTCCAAAAATATGCATCAGCGCTATAGCAAAAAGCATGGCTAAAGGAATAACCGAAGCGACAATTAAACCAGCCCTGAGGTTACCCAATAAAAGTACCAAAACAAAAATCACAATAAGTGCGCCTTCGATGAGGTTGGTACTTACGGTATGAATGGCTCGATTGACAAGATTGGTGCGATCCAGGTAGACATTGAGTTCAACACCCTCAGGCAAATTCTTCTCAATCTGAGCAACGCGCTCTTTCACTAAATCGATCACTTCTGATGAATTGGCTCCTTTGAGCATCAAGACAATACCTCCGACTGCCTCTCCCTTGTCGTCAATGGTAAGCGCTCCGTAACGAATTTGTGCTCCATAGGATACTTGGGCGACATCGCGGATATAAATAGGTGTTTCAGCACTTGGATGATTGATCTGAATTTGTTCGATATCTGATAGTGTTTGAAGCAAGCCTTCCGTTCGAATATAGGTGGTCATGTGCTGCCTTTCTAAATACGCACCGCCTGTATTCTCATTATTGGCCTCAACCGCCTTGAATACTTCATCTAAAGTAATTTCATGCGCCTTCAGTAATATCGGATTGATAGCAATCTCATAGGTTTTTAATTCTCCACCAAATCCGCTGACATCCGCAACACCTTTGACACCTAGCAACTGACGTCTGATGATCCAATCCTGAATGGAACGTAAATCTGCGGGTGAAAACTGCTTTTCATAGCCTGATTTTGCCCTGAGGGTATATTGATAGATTTCTCCGAGCCCCGTACTTAAAGGCGCCATGGCGGGATCTCCAAAGCCGGAAGGTATGCTATTTTTTGCCTCCGATAAACGCTCTTGCACTTGTTGGCGCGCCCAGTAGATATCGGTTTGTTCGGTAAAAACAACGGTGACTACACTTAGACCAAAACGACTAAAAGAACGAATTTCTTCTATGCCTGGAATTGTGGCCATGGTTTGTTCGACCGGAAAAGTCACGAAGCGTTCGATATCCGTTGCACTTGCAGCCGGTGCTTGTGTAACAATTTGTACTTGATTATTGGTGATATCGGGAACGGCATCAATGGGTAGTTGTTTCAAGGAAAACAAACCCCAAACGATGAGCCCGAGTGTCAATACAGCAACGATGAGTTTGTTGTGTATCGACCAATGAATGATGCGATTTAACATAAAGATTTCAATTATAATTTAAGAATACAGCTTGGGTTCTTAATTATAATTGAGGTGGGTGCCAAAAATGAAAATAGTCGTTGGAAGCGGCATTTTGAGGTGCAGAATAATTGCGCACTTGCCTATTTTCTAAAATTAAACGGACGCAGTTGGTCTCGATTGTGGCGAACTCTTGACAATAGTAATGAACGGTTTGTTGAGAGGATGACTTGAAAGGTAATTCGCGGTGTTCTGAGTGAGGTTCAGAAAATTGCTGAATGTAATGTTCTTGAATAAAAGCCAAGAAACTAGGGTCTTTGGCTTCTTTTTGAAATGCAGCATAATGAGACAACAAGGCATCTGCTTTGAAAAACTCCAGCCCTTGCCAATTTGGCGCTAAAGAAAGTAGCAAAAAGTACAAGGATAATATGGCTGCCCAAAAACGCATAGACAAACTTACAAAAAAGAATACATAACTTCGTAGCAAACAAGAGATATGCTGCGTTTAAGAATTCTAGTGGTCCTGAACATATGTTTAATGATTCACTTCAAATGTGTTGCACAAGACGTGCAATTATCATGCCGTGAATTAAAGGGCCGTGCGCAAACAGTTGCGCTGAAAAGTGCTTCTTTGAGCACCACCGAAATTGCACAAACCGAACAATACGACGTCAATTTTTACTTCTTGGACCTCAACATGACCAACACTTCTACCTATTTGAGTGGAACCGTTCAAATTCATGCAAAAGCCATTGTTCAGTTAGATTCAGCGCTTGTTGAATTGTATGAAACCTTAAATATTAGCCAAATCAAAGTAAATGGCGTTGCTGTAAACTTTCATCGTGTTTCCAATAAAGTTAAAATTCCAGTGAATGCAAATGCCCAAGAAAGTTTTGAATTGGAAATCACTTATGCAGGTAACCCACCTACAGCTCAAACCAATCCGCTCGGTGGCAGCGGTCTTACCGCAGGTACTTCTAACACCTGGGGAAATAAAGTAGTTTGGTCACTTTCTGAACCATTTTCTGCCTACGAATGGTTTGCAGTCAAACAGAGCCTTACGGACAAAGCTGATTCTTGCGAGGTGCATATTACAGTACCAGACACCTTGATGGCAGGATCCAACGGCGTTTTGGAAAATGTGGTTTCCTTACCTAACGGATTCAAAAGATTTGAATGGAAACACCGTCACCCAATTGCTTACTATTTAATTTCAGTCTCTGTTGCCAAATACATCGATTATAGTATATATGCCAACCCAGTTGGGTCAAGCAGCCCTATTTTGATTCAAAACTTCATTTATAACAACCCCAATACCCTTCCTTTCTTTTTAGACGAAATCAATGAAACAGTTGATTTTATGGAGCTTTATGCACAACTCTACGGGCCGTATCCCTTCGACAACGAAAAATATGGACACTGTATGGCTCCAATTGGTGGTGGCATGGAGCATCAGACCATGACCACACAAGGTTTATTTGAAAAAACATTGACCTCACACGAGTTGGCACATCAATGGTGGGGCAACAACGTGACCTGTGCCTCATGGTGCGACATCTGGCTCAACGAAGGTTTTGCCTCTTACAGCGAATATTTAATGTTAGCCAATTTGTATCCTGGTCAACAAATCAACCACATGCAACAAGTCCATCAAAGCGTGATGAATCAGGCAGGCGGTAGTGTTTGGGTGCTCGACTCACTAAATGAAGCGCGCATTTTTAGCGGCAGACTAACTTATGACAAAGGCGCTGCGATCATTCATTCTATCCGTTTTCTAATTAACAACGACAGCCTATTCTTTGAAGGCCTGCGCGCATTCCAGCAACATTATGCAGATAGCACTGCCACTGGGCTCGATTTCAAAAATTACATGGCCAACTATTGCAACACCAACCTTGATGCCTTTTTTGAACAATGGTATTTTGGAGAGGGTTTTCCTACTTATGACGTTGTATGGAATCAAGTTGGAAATGATGTGCACTTACAAATCAACCACACGGTATCAATGCCAAATATCACGCCTACATTTACCAATCCTATCGAATTACGAATTTCACGCCAAGCCCAACCAGACACCCTCATTCGATTTGACATTCAATCCAATAGTGAGCCTTTCATTTTACCCAATTTGGGAATTGTTCAAGGAGGTATTTATATCGACCCTTCTAATTGGATCATCAATGGCTTTGGCGGCATAGACTTCAATCCAGATTTTACTGCTCAAACCACCACCCTCACTACCAATGAAGACTGGCTGCTTTACCCTAATCCTGCGCGTCAATTATTTTCAGTTCAAAACATCAAAGGTGCAGCATTGAACTTTGAACTTTATCAAAGCAACGGAAAACTGCTTCAAAATGGTCAAATAAATTCGGCACAATGGATTGATGTCCATGAGCTGCCTCAGGGCACCTATATCTTACGTTTAACTGATGAGAATGAGCGGCAAAGATCTCTTCTCTTAAATATAGAATAAGATAGGTTGATGCAGTTCATTAGTTTATATCATTTCAATTAAGTACCGAGCGTAACAATAAGTCTTGGAAATCGTCGTTGTCGGAAATAATTTAAAAATATTTTAAAAATATGTTCAAGAAGTTAGTTTTAGGAGCGCTCGTTATTGCGGGTACAAGTGTCAATGCACAAATTAAAATCACTGAATTATACCTGCAGACCGGTACATTTTTTAATCAGTCTAGAGGTAGTTTAGCTGATTTTCAAACCCTCGCACCACAATCGAGTATTTTGCAACAAGACCTCAGTTTGTACCAAAATTACCCTATGTTCAATTTCAATTTACCAGGCCAGGCGCAGACGCTGAGTGCAGGCCTTCAATTGGCAAAACACCCAAAGGCAACATTGCGCGTCGGTTTAACGCATATCAATCAAGGATCAGCACTTTCTTATGGTGGTTCTTACACAGAATCTTTTACTGTGGACACACTTACAAGTTCTCAAACGGGGGAACAATTTTTTGTTGACTCTTTTAGCACCCATAGTTATAACGCACGCTATTCTCAAGAACAACTGAGACTAGATGCCTCTCTGATTTTTAGATTAAACGGTGAAAAACGCTGGAGCCTTTATGGAGGTATTGGTGCTAATATTGGTATAAGTTACAATGGTCAAACAACTATCCACCACAGTGTTTCTCCGAACGGCGACGGTCAATTTTATGGCCTATTCAATGACTATATCATGTATAGCAATGGAGCGCATCAACAAGAAACATTTGAAAACAAGAGCGGTATTGGCGTTGGTATTTATGCGCCGCTTGGCATCGATTTCCAAGTTGGTAAAAAACGTGATTTCTGGAAACCTTTTCACCTCTATCTTGAAATGCGCCCAGGCTTGAATATCACTCAGATAGCAGGTCTTGGTACTACTTTTAGTGCGGGTGGTTTTTCCAATTTTGGCTTACGTGTTAAGTTTAACTAATACATAAGCATTCTAAATTTAAAAGCCGGGAAGAATTTCTCGGCTTTTTTTGTGATTAAATAAAGGTAATGAGTAAATTTGTGGCGCAAAACAAACCAAGTACAGTAACTTTTGTTACGTAAATAAAATTCTTACCATGGACGCAGCTTCAAGCGCAAATTACCTGCCACTCCTTATGCAAATTGCTGTGGCAGCAGCCTTCGTGATTTTCACCTTATTTGTCACGCACAAACTCACTCCAAGAATTAGTTCGGTCAAAAAAGACGATAACTTCGAGTGTGGTATTGATGCCCAAGGCAATGCCCGCTTTCCTGTCTCCATTCGTTACTTCATGACTGCCATCCTTTTTGTATTGTTTGACGTAGAAGTTATTTTCTTCTATCCTTACGCAGTCAATTTTTATGAACTTAAATTGGAAGGCTTATTAGCCGTCATCATGTTTGTCGGTTTTTTCTTGACCGGATTTTATTACATCTATAAAAAAGGAGCCTTAGAATGGGAAAAATAGAAGACCTCGAAACCATCAACGGTGAGGGCTATCAGCTCACCACCCTTGACAAAGCCATTGCGCTAGCACGTGCCAACTCTGTTTGGCCTTTGCCGTTTGCGACCTCTTGTTGTGGCATTGAATTCATGGCAACTATGGGCAGTGCCTATGACCTTTCTCGTTTTGGAATGGAGCGCATGTCTTTTACACCGAGGCAAGCTGACTTACTCATCGTAGCCGGAACTATCTCTAAAAAATTAGGTCCGGTCCTCAAGCGTGTTTACGAACAAATGGCTGAGCCAAAATGGGTGCTATCTGTAGGAGCTTGTGCTTCATCAGGCGGTATATTTGACACCTATTCTGTACTACAAGGTATTGACCGCATCATTCCAGTCGATGTCTACGTGCCGGGGTGTCCGCCAAGACCAGAACAAATCATTGAAGGCGTCATGAACATACATGAACTCGTGAAAAAAGAATCTAACCGCAGACGCTATTCTGAAGAATACAAGCATTTGTTAGGTACCTACGAAATCGATATCGATCAACATGGAGAAGCTAAATAATCAAGACTTTTTAACAGCCATCCAAGCTGAATTTGGCACAGCTGTTTTGAACCATGAAGAAGCCTATGGCATGCTGAACATTGAAGCAGAGCCAAAAAAAATTCATGCCATGATTTCATGGTTACAGCAGCACCCTACCCTGAGTGTCAACTACCTCACCAATATTGCCGCAGTGCATTATCCAGAGAACTTGAACAGAGAATTTGCTGTTGTTTATCAGATGCATTCTTGGAAAAATAACTTACGGTTCAGAATCAAAGGATATTTAGCTAAAGATGCACTTCAAATCGCAAGTATTACAGATCTTTTTGCTGGCGCAAACTGGATGGAACGCGAAACCTATGACTTCTACGGAGTTGAATTTACAGGACACCCAGATTTACGCCGCATCCTTAATATGGACGACATGGATTATTTCCCGATGCGCAAAGAGTACGTCCTTGAAGACGCTACAAGAGAAGACAAAGACGATAGATTTTTCGGACGCAATACAAACGAAATATGAGCGACGCACTAAAAGATATCTTGCAGCAAGCAGATCCTGCAAATATTGCTACCATTAATTTTGGTCCGACCCACCCTTCTACTCACGGTATTTTTCAAAATATCTTGAAAGTAGATGGCGAGAAAATCATCTCCTCTGAGCAAACAGTTGGCTACATACACCGCGCTTTTGAGAAACTCGCTGAGCGTCGCCCTTACAATCAAATTACACCAATTACCGATCGTTTGAATTATTGTTCGAGTCCTATCAATAACATTGGCTGGGAAATGACAGTTGAAAAACTCATCGGCGTCGAAATTCCTAAACGTGTACAATACATGCGCGTCATCATTATGGAATTAGCGCGCATTGCAGATCACCTCATCTGTAATTCGGTAATCGGAGTCGATGCAGGGGCACTTACCTCTTTCTTCTACCCATTTTCTGAGCGTGAAAAAATCTACGAACTCTATGAAGAATTGAGTGGCGCACGTTTAACAACAAACATGGGTCGTATTGGTGGTTTCGAACGCGACTTCAGCCCTGTGTTCCACGAAAAGCTCAAATCGTTCTTAAAAACTTTCCCAAAGGCTTTTGAAGAATTTGATAGCATGTTGGCGCGCAACCGCATCTTCATGGATCGCACAAAAGGTGCTGGCCCCATTTCTGCCGAACGCGCCCTATCCTATTCTTTTTCAGGTCCTAATCTAAGAGCCGCTGGCGTTGACTACGACGTGCGTGTCATGAGTCCTTACTCCTCTTACGAAGACTTCGATTTCATCATTCCAGTGGGAGTTAATGGCGATACCTACGATCGTTTTATGGTGCGCCAAGAAGAAATCCGTCAAAGTATTCGCATCATCGAGCAGGCCTACAATAACCTTCCCGAAGGTGACTTCAAAGCAGACCTTCCAGACTTCTACCTTCCTGCAAAGGCAGATGTTTACAACAACATGGAAGCCCTCATTTATCATTTCAAAATCATCATGGGTGAAACCGAAATTCCTGCAGGAGAGGTTTATCATTCAGTAGAAGGAGGAAATGGTGAGTTAGGTTTTTACCTGATTTCCGACGGAGGTCGCACACCTTACAGACTTCAATTCAGAAGACCTTGTTTTATTTATTATCAAGCATATCCAGAAATGATTAAAGGGATGCCAATTTCTGATGCCGTTTTAACGCTCAGTAGCATCAATGTCATTGCCGGAGAACTAGACGCCTAATATGAAAGCAGAGCATCCACAAGCAGTAAATGAAGCACCGATAGATTTCAGTGCGCATACCATGACTGAAATTCAACGCGTTATTGATTTGTTTCCGGCTGGTAAACAAAAAAGTGCCATCTTGCGCATCTTACACTTCGTTCAAGAAGAATTTGGATGGGTCAGTGTCGGCGCTATGAACCGCGTTGCGCAAATTTTAGATATCCAACCTATTGAGGTTTATGAAGTGGCTACATTCTACACCATGTTTCACCTTGACCCAGTCGGAAAAAATGTACTCGAAGTTTGCAGAACTGGACCTTGTCAGCTTGTAGGTTCAGATGATATCATCTCCTACATTGAACAAACACTCGATATCAAAGTTGGTGAAACCAGCAAAGACGGCATGTTTACGCTTAAAACCGTAGAATGCTTAGGTGCGTGTGGTTACGGCCCAATGCTGATGTGTAAGTACAAGTTTTACGAGCACCTTACCAAAGAAAAAGTCAACGAATTACTCGACGCCATGCGCGACGCTTCCCAATCTTAAATCAAAATGGCTAAAAAACTACTTTTAGAACACGCTGATGTGCCTGGTATTGCTTCCTACGAAGTATACCGCAAGCATGGTGGCTACGCCTCTGTTGAAAAAGCACTCAAATCAATGAGTCCTGACGAAGTCGTGGAGGAAGTTAAAAAATCTGGTTTACGCGGACGCGGAGGAGCAGGATTTCCTACGGGAATGAAATGGTCCTTTTTAGCCAAGCCAGAAGGCGTTGAAAGACACCTCGTTTGTAATGCCGACGAATCAGAGCCCGGTACTTTCAAGGACCGCTATCTCATGGAAAAACTCCCTCATTTGCTTATTGAAGGTATGATTACCTCAAGTTATGCACTCGGAGCAAGAAGATCATACATTTACATCCGTGGAGAATTCATGTACGTACTTCAAATCCTTGAAAAAGCTATCGCCGAAGCATATGCCAATGGCATGCTCGGTAAAAACATCCTCGGATCTGGATACGACCTCGACCTCGTCGTCACACCTGGTGGTGGCGCCTATATTTGTGGTGAAGAAACCGCACTATTAGAGTCATTAGAAGGTAAACGTGGCAACCCACGTATGAAACCACCTTTCCCAGCTGTAAAAGGCCTTTGGGGAAATCCAACGGTGGTCAATAACGTAGAATCCATCGCAGCAGTTGTTCCTATCGTGAACCATGGCGGTGAAGCTTATGCAACAATCGGAATTGAAAGATCTACAGGTACCAAACTTATTTCAGCCAGTGGAAATTTGGTGAGACCAGGTGTTTATGAAATCGAACTTGGTCTTTCTGTAGAAGAATTCATCTACGGCGACGACTACTGCCGAGGCATTGCCAATGGTAAGAAACTCAAAGCTTGTGTACCAGGAGGCTCTTCTGTTCCTATTTTACCACATTACTTAGTGACCAAAACAGCTAACGGAGATCAACGCCTCATGACCTACGAAAGTTTGGCTGACGGAGGTTTTGCAACAGGATCCATGTTGGGGTCTGGAGGTTTTATTGTTTTCGATGAAGACCAATGTATTGTCAGAAATACATGGAATTTTGCCAGATTCTACGCCCATGAATCTTGTGGTCAGTGTTCGCCTTGCCGCGAAGGTACGGGATGGATGGAAAAAGTACTTTACCGTCTTGAACATGGCACCGGAACACTTGAAGACATCGATTTACTCGAACAAATCAACAAAAAAATAGAAGGCAACACCATTTGTCCGTTAGGAGATGCTGCTGCTTGGCCAGTTGCCGCAGCAATTCGTCACTTCCGTGAAGAATTCGAATGGCACGTGAAGTCTCCACAAGAGGCTCAAACAAGAAATTATGGTTTAATCCAAACACCGCTTGAAGCATAGTCTTATGATAAAAGTAACAATTGACGATGTCGAAATTGAAGTAGCACCAGGAACCACTATCCTGAATGCTGCCCGACAAGCTGGTGGCGATATCGTGCCACCTGCCATGTGTTATTACAGCAAATTACCAGGTACTGGAGGTAAATGCCGTACCTGTTTGGTTGAGGTAGCTGCAGGTTCTGCCGCTGATCCAAGACCAATGCCCAAACTTGTTGCATCTTGCTCCACGCAGGTTATGGATGGCATGATTGTCAAAAACAAAACTTCAGAACGCGTCCACGAAAACCGCGGTGGTGTTGTTGAATTTTTATTGATCAATCACCCACTCGATTGTCCTGTTTGTGACCAAGCCGGCGAATGCCATTTACAAGACCTCGGTTACGAACACGGTTCGGCCAAAACGCGTTTTCGCGAAGAGCGCCGCACCTATGCCCCGATCGAAATTGGCAACAAAATCAAGTTGCACATGAATCGTTGTATTTTGTGTTACCGTTGTGTGCATGTCGCTAATCAACTCACAGACAAACGCGTACATGGTGTACTTCACCGCGGTGAACACGCAGAAATCTCCACCTACATTGAGAACGCCATTGAGAATGATTTCTCCGGTAACATGATTGATGTTTGCCCTGTTGGTGCACTCACGGATAAAACTTTCCGCTTCAAATCGCGCGTATGGTTTCTCAAACCAATGGAAGCAGAATGCGCTTGTGAAAAATGCTCCGGAAAAGCTGTCCTTTGGATGTTTGGTAATGAAATCTATCGTGTAACCGCTCGCAAAGACAAATACGGCGAGGTAGAAACCATCGACGACAAAACCGCCTGGATCTGTAACGACTGTCGCTTTGACAAAAAAGATACAATCAAATGGAACATCCTCGGTCCAAGAAAAATCGATCGTCATTCCGTCATTTCTCAAGGAAAATACGCCACTAAGAACGATCAAAATCCTCAATTGCTTCGCTAATGGATACTGCATTACTCATCGAAAAATCAATTCTAGTTGTTTTGCTTTTTCTCGTTTCATTGGGTGCAGCTGCCTACATGACTTACTTTGAACGCAAATTAGCCGCCTGGATCCAAGACCGCGTTGGGCCAGATCGTGCCGGGCCTTTCGGTATATTACAACCAATCGCTGACGGTGTCAAAATGTTCCTAAAAGAAGATTTCATTCCGTCAAAAGCAGACAAGTGGTTATTTATCATTGGACCAGGTTTGGCGATGTTTACTGCGCTCATTACAAGTGCGGTGATTCCATGGGGGCCTAAACTTCACCTTTTTGGTCGCGACATCACCCTACAAGTTGCAGACATCAACATCGGGATTCTTTATGTTTTTGGCGTCATCTCCATTGGCGTATACGGTATCATGATTGGTGGTTGGGCTTCCAATAACAAATATTCCCTTTACGGTGCCATTCGTGCGAGTTCACAAATGATTTCTTATGAATTGGCTATGGGTGTTTCTGCCATCACCATCGTACTACTTTCTGGTTCCTTGAGCCTCAATGATATTGTGAATGGTCAAAAAGATGTCTGGAATATTTTCTACCAACCTTTGGCTTTTCTCATCTTCTTCATCTGTGCCTTAGCTGAGCTCAACCGTGCACCATTTGACTTACCTGAATGTGAATCCGAGTTGGTAGGTGGCTACCACACTGAATACAGCTCCATGAAACTCGGTTTGTATTTATTCTCAGAATACACCTCCATGTTTGTTTCTTCAGCAATTATGTCTATCCTATTCTTCGGCGGTTATAACTTCCCTGGAATGAGTCATTTTAGCGGAAACACCTTGGCCATTTTAGGCATACTTGCTTTTGCCGTCAAAATCTTCATCTTTATTTTCGTCATCATGTGGATCCGCTGGACGATCCCGCGTTTTCGTTTTGACCAACTGATGCACCTCGGATGGAAAACCTTGCTACCACTTTCCTTGATTAACCTCTTAATTACCGGAATTGTGATTGCCTATCAAAATGGTTGGTTTTAATTTGAATTGAAAAAATGGAAAGTCTTACCAATAGAAAAAAAGTAGTTTCTGATAAGCCCATGACTTTATGGGAAAAGATCTATTTGCCAGCTATCATCAGCGGAATGATCACTACATTCAAGCACATGTTGCGCAAGCGTAAAACGGTCAAATATCCGGAAGAAACACGCGAATTTGCTCCTGTTTATCGTGGGCAGCACGTCCTTAAAAGAGACGAGCAGGGTCGTGAAAACTGTACTGCCTGTGGCCTTTGTGCCGTAGCATGTCCGGCAGAAGCAATTACCATGACCTCAGCCGAGCGTCAAAAAGGAGAAGAAAAATTATACCGTGAAGAAAAATATGCTGCCACTTATGAAATCAATATGTTGCGCTGCATTTTCTGTGGATTATGCGAGGAAGCTTGCCCTAAGGAAGCTATCTTCTTAACAGATCGTTTGGTACCTACCTATTTTGAACGCGATAATTTTATTTACGGTAAAGATGTGCTGGTTGAATCTTTGGATCAACGCATCGATATTACCAAAAGACAACACACCGGAAAACGTTCTCAATCATGAGTTTACAAGTCATCTCAATTATTCTCGGAAGTCTTACGATAGCCTCTGCCCTGATGGTCATCCTAAGCAAGCATCCTGTTCGCAGTGTCATTTATTTGGTTGTCACTTTCTTTTTTATCACCTCAATGTACATCATGATGAACGCACAATTCTTAGCGATCGTTAACATGATTGTATATGCCGGTGCTATTATGGTACTTTTCTTATTTGTACTGATGCTGCTCAATCTCAATAAAGAAGTTGAACCAGTTACCAACAGAGGTGCCCAAATTTCTGCTTTGATTGCAGGCGGAAGTTTATTTTTAGTCCTGATCAGTGCCTTGAAAGAGACACTCATTCTTGGTCAAAATTACCGAACACAAGATAGCAGTATTGGTTTGGTCAAAGAACTCGGGAATTTATTGTTTTCGAAGTACATCGTTGCCTTTGAAATCACTTCTATTTTATTTATTGCAGCCATGGTTGGTGCTATCTTACTAGCCAAGCGCGAAAAACAAATCATTGAATAATATGCAAGCAGCCAATAGCATCGGGACTTCCCTCGATTTTTTCTTATTTGTCGCCTTTGCACTTTTCACAATAGGTGCAATTGGTGCCATGACTCGCAAAAACATGATCGTATTGCTGATGTGTATCGAGCTCATGTTGAATGCGGTTAATCTCTTGTTGGTCACCTTCTCTACGTATTACGGAAGTGGTGATGCACAAATTTTCGTGTTTTTCACAATGGTTGTTGCCGCTGCTGAAGCCACAGTAGGTCTTTCGATCATTATTATGGCTTACCGCAACCTTAAATCAATTGACATCGATATGTTTAACCAATTAAAAAATTAATCATGGCCAAAGACTTGACACTCATTCTCATTCTCGCTTTGCCATTAATTGGTTTTGTTATTAACGGTACTATTGGTAAAAAACTACCTAAAGTACTCGTTGGTGGGCTTGCAACAAGCGTAGTTTTCGTTGCTTTTCTTCTTGCTTTGACACTTTTTAACGGACTCAATGGCGTTCAGATTGTTCGACTTTTTGAAATATTAAATTACGATCAAATCACTATTAATGCTTCCTTCCAGATTGATGCACTTTCCGTTTGGATGACACTCATCATCACTGGAATTGGCTCCTTGATTCATTTGTTCTCAATGGGCTACATGAGCCATGATCCAGGTTATCACAAATTCTTTACCTACCTCAATTTGTTCATTTTTTCGATGCTCTTGCTCGTATTGGGTTCAAATTATTTTGTGCTCTTTTTTGGATGGGAAGGAGTTGGTATGTGCTCCTACCTACTCATCGGTTTTCATTACAACGATTTACAGAAAGGAAAAGCAAACAGTTTAGCAGCTCGCAAAGCGTTTATCATGAATCGTATTGGAGACGCAGGTCTTTTGCTTGGTCTTTTTATGTTACTAGGCCAATTTGGCACACTCGAATTCCAAAAAATCGGCACGGCATTAATTGCCAATCCAGCATTACAAGGAGGCGCAATGCTATTGATCACGCTTTGCCTCTTCATTGCAGCCACCGGTAAAAGTGCTCAGATTCCGCTCTTTACTTGGCTTCCGGATGCCATGGCTGGGCCAACACCCGTTTCTGCACTCATCCACGCAGCCACAATGGTTACCGCAGGTATTTATTTAACAGTGCGCTCGAATTTCCTGTTTGAACTCGCACCTTTCACCAAAGAAATCATCTTATACATTGGTCTGGCAACTACTTTAGTTGCCGCATTTATGGCCCTTCGTCAAAATGACATCAAAAAGGTTTTGGCCTATTCAACTGTTTCACAGCTCGGCTTGATGTTTGTGGCTTTAGGTTTTGGTGCTTATACGGTTGCCCTATTTCACGTAACCACACATGCCTTCTTTAAAGCTTTACTTTTCTTAGGCTCAGGATCTGTGATTCACGGCATGCACGAAGAGCAGGATATCCGTAAAATGGGTGGCCTAGCCAAACTGATGCCGATTACCCATTTTACCTTTCTCATCGGCACAATGGCTATTGCCGGTATTCCATTTTTATCAGGTTTTTATTCAAAAGATGAAATTTTAGCGCAAGCGCTGCACCATAACCCTGCAGTTTATGCCATTTTAGTGGTCGCTGTTACCATGACTGCTATTTATATGTTCCGACTTTATTTCCTCACTTTCCATGGTGCCTTCAGAGGTGGCGATGCTTTGAGAGCTAAAGTACATGAGAGTGGCTTATCAATGACGCTTCCAATTATTGTTTTGGCATTTCTTTCGGTTTTTGGGGGTTTACTCAATTTACCAGGATTATTCTTCCATGGCGCCGCACATTGGTTTGATCATTATTTAAGTGCGGGTACGTTTGGTTTATCTGAAGTACATAACGCTCATCTTGATTTCAATACCTCAATTGGCTTGATGATTTTTGCAAGCATCATTGCACTTGGTGTCCTTTTCTGGGCTTTGCGCAACTACGCCAAAAAAGGTGCTCTGGCTAAGGCCGACGACCAAATGAGTGCTTGGGAAACGCTTTCAGCTAAAAAATTATACATCGACGAAATTTACGACCTCCTTTTTGTACAACCTCTACTCAAAATGTCAGCATTCATTTCAAATGTGTTCGACATTCAAATATTGAGAAATGGCGTTTATGCTTTGGCCAATGGTGTCGTAAACACAGCAGCACAAACACGCAAATGGCAAAATGGCCTACTCAGTTCTTATTTATTCTGGATGGTACTCGGAATCATCTTATTTGTTAGTTATTACATTTTAAAAATCTCGGTTTGGCACTAATTATCTTACTTCCGCTAGCTTTTAGTTTGCTCGCTTGGTTTTTACCAAGTTCAATCACTCGTATTGTAGGGTTAATCAGTAGTTTTGCAACCCTGACTTGGAGTGTAATGCAACTCCTGTCATTTGACCCTGAAAACACCCTATATTTTGATTTAGGCTTACGAATGGTACGTTTTTCTATGGACAGCCTTGGCTTTACCATGGTTCTACTTACCAATGCCGTTATATTTTTAATATTTCTAGCCAATTTTCAAAGAAGCATTGTTCACGACAAACGCTTTACGGCACTTACCTTACTCATGCAATTTGGCCTAGTTGGCATTTTCACGAGTAATAGTATTCTCGGGTTTTATATTTTTTGGGAACTGACCTTATTACCAGTATTTCTGATTTTATTTTGGTTTGGTGCCTTTGAAAAACAAAAAGCGCTGCTTCAGTTTTTCTTATATACACTTCTGGGTTCACTTGCTATGCTCTTGTCAGTCATTGGGCTCATGCATCTTACCAATCAGCAAAGTTACGAAGCCTTACTCGCCGCTGACCTCAATCAACTTGGCAACACAGGTATCTGGCTCATGGGAGGTTTTTTATTGGCATTTGCTATTAAAATTCCGCTCTTCCCCTTTCATACATGGCAAGCTGAAACATACACCAAAGCTCCTACGGCCGGAACCATGTTACTTTCTGCGCTTATGCTCAAAATGGCTCTATTCGGATTGATCAAATGGGTACTTCCCATTTTTGCCGGAACAGCCCTTGACTTTTGGCGCTGGCCAATTATCGTTCTCGGTCTCATCGGCATCATTTACGGAGCGGTAATTGCAATTAAGCAACAAGATTTAAAAACGCTTTTCGCTTATGCATCTTTGAGCCACCTCGGGCTTATTGCTGCCGGAATCATGCTCGGCGACAACGCAACAACCAAAACCGCAATGTTGCAAATTGTCAATCACAGCATTGTTGCCCTCGGTCTTTTCTTAGCAGCCGGTATTGTAGAGCAACGTCTAAAAACTAGAGACCTCAGTGCCTTGGGCGGTATTGCTAAAATTGCACCTCGTTTTGCATTTTGGTTTGCTGTTCTGACCTTTATTTCATTGTCAGTTCCCTTTACAGCAGGTTTTATTGGTGAATTCTTTTTGTTGAAATCATTATTTTCTGCGCATGCGCTCACTGGTGTATTAGCGAGTACAACCTTGATTTTAGGAGCAGTTTACATGCTTCGTGCTTATCAAGACACCATGTTTGGCCCTACCCAAATCAGTACTTTTGCTGATTTACATTGGTCAGAAATTAGTGTCTTTGCCATCTTAACGATTGCAGCCATTTATCTTGGGCTCTCACCACAATGTCTCACTGAATTTGTAGGCCATAGCCTCGTACAACTCAAACCTTAAGTCAACATCATGGATAGTATTGTCATTATTTTCATTGCAGGGCTCATCGGACTTTTTGCCGGTATGCGCAAGCAAACCACACTTTCACTCATCGTTGCTATTTTAGGACTTATCGGTGGAGGCTTAGCAGCCTACTTCAGAGGTACTTATATCTCACCTATTCAATCTTACGCAGCACAAGTTCCAACGCCACCAATGGTTATCCTTTTACTTTGTGGTGTGACGCTTTTAGCAATTTTAGGAGGCTACCAACGATACAAACAAGATCCAGAGCATACCAGTGATTACTTCGCCCTGATTCTATTTTCACTCTGCGGTGCTATACTGATGGCTGTTCCTTCAGACCTCATGTTATTTTTCATCGGGCTTGAAATATTATCTATTCCAATTTATGTTTTAGTCGGCATTGAAAAAGGAAGTAGTTTATCCGCTGAAGCAGCTATTAAATACTTTTTTACGGGTTCCTTTGCCTCAGCCATTATGTTATTCGGTATTGCCCTACTTTACGGTGCAACAGGAAGCTTCCAATTGGTTGAAATTCAATCAAATTTAGCCATTGGTATTTGGCAAAGTCCTATGGCCATGATTGGCAGCTTATTTATTCTTGCTGGTTTTGCTTTTAAAATTGGCGCAGTACCTTTCCACTTTTGGGGGCCGGATGTTTATCAAGGTGCCTCTAACGCCGTTTTGATGTACATGTCAACGGTGGTGAAGATTGCAGGAATTTACGCTGTTATTTACGTCTTTGCGATGGTTTTCCGCGATTCATATTTCTTCTGGATTGATCTCGTTAGTTTGATTATTGTAGCATCTATTTTTTATGGCTATATCACCGCATGGAAACAAACAAGCTTCAGACGCCTGATCGCCTATTCTTCCATCGCAAATGCAGGCCTTATGTTATTTAGTTTGGCCGATGCGAATAATACCAATGTATTCTTTTTTGTGTTGGCCTATGCTGTATCTTCTATTGCTTTGGTTGTCAGTAACCAGGCAAATGGTGAAAACTCAGACGAGCTCAGTGCATGGGAAGGTTTGGCATGGAAACACCCCCTATTAGGAGTTTCGATTGTTTTAGCCTTATTTTCATTGGCAGGCATTCCACCGATGGCAGGCTTCTTTGGAAAGTTTTTCCTTTTATGGGCAGCTGCACCTAACCTACCCTACACAACCATTCTTGCACTCATAGGCTCGGTAATTGGTGCTTTTGTTTACCTACGCTTACTGCTTTTGGCGCTCAAAAAACCAAGCGTCAGTATCCGTATTGAACTACCAATCGAACAAAGTATTGTCCTCATTATTTGTTCAGTCCTTACAATCGGGGCCATATTTATCATTTAAGTTGTCTTTCATCCAACCATTCTGAGTCTTTTACGACTTTAAACAGGAAGATGAAAGAAAAGCAACTTTACCACGACCTCATCAACGCTTGTATCCGAAATGAAGCTCGGGCGCAGAAAGAACTCTATGATCTTTTTGCACCCGCAATGTTCAAAGTCTGCCTGCGTTATGCGCAAGATGAAGCTGCTGCTCAAGATATCTTTCAAGATGCTTTTGTAAAAATTTACCAAAACCTACACCGAATAGAGAGCAGTGCTCACTTACCCGGATGGATTAAAAAAATTGTAGTTTACACTTCCATAGACTATTTGCGAAGCTCTGCCAAATACGCCCAACATCAAAGCATCGAAAGCGCCTATAGTTTAGCAGCTCCAGACCCCACCATTCACCAACAATTAGGAGCAGAAGAAATATTATCGCTGGTACAACAATTGCCACCAAGATCAAGAATGGTATTTAACCTTTATGTGATGGAAGGTTATTCTCACAAAGAAATTGGAGACCTTCTTGAGATATCCGAAGGCACTTCTAAATCACAGCTTTTTGAAGCCAAGAAAGCGCTACAAAAAGCGATAGACAAAAATGAACGTACACAAATGATCGGCTAATTATGCAAGAACTAGACGCATTTGAAAAATTCCTCAAGGAACAGCTCAAGGGACATCAAGCCCCTCAAGAACTCATGTGGAAGCGTTTGCACGACGTCATTGGTAAACCAAAGGTGTGGTACGCAAAAAGTTTATACAAATACGCCCTTACTGCAATTACAGCTGCAGGTATTGGTGCCGGTTCTACCTTTTTAGTTATGAACCAACAAAAAGAAAACGCTAAAGGCCAGCAAGCACTAACCCTGCAAGCGGCACAATCGTATCAGACCAAAGAAGTAGAAAACAATACATCTGAGCCAACCACTAGCAGCAAAACTGAATTGTCACCAGACATAAAACCATTTATTGTTGCAAATTTTCCTTTACAAGAATCCAATGCTTTATTAACCGATGAAATGCTTATAAATGGTGCCAATTCTTCTTCTCAAGAAGTATTTAAAGAACAAGGTCTTCAAACACTCTGCATCAATCCGCTACTCATCGCCAAACAAAACTTAAAATCTGGCCCCATAAGTAAAAACAACTTGAGTCGTTTAAGTATTCAAATAGCGAGTCGCAAAGCAGCGAATATACTGCAAGCCCAAAGCTACTCACTTAATAATTCAGCATCTTATAAACAACGTATCAGCACTGCACAAATGCCAACCATTCAGCTGCAATATCACTTCCCCAAAGGATGGTTTGCGGCTCTAGGTATAGGGCAACAAAACCTTAGTTTGACTGAAAATTTCACGAAAACTAACGTCTATTCTTACGACGACCAAGAACACTATCAGTTCACCTATGTATTTGGTCAACGACAAATATCTGACGAACAACTTGAAAATGGTCCTTGGCCAAATTTTCCTCCAAATCCACCCTTCGGATCAGATACCAGTCATGTTCATACCAATTATATCAGTGATGTCCAGTTGCAGTTTCTGGAATTCCCAATAAATTTTGGTTACGAAAAAGGTTTTGGAAACTTTGGCTTACAATTCTCTACTGGGCTCACCTGTAATTACCTGACTAACGCGCAACAAACGCTCAGCATACCAAGTTACAGCCCAAGTCAAGTTAATATTGTCCAAAAGCTCAATCGTTGGAGTCTGAATCAACAACAGAGCATCAAATTGCAATATTTTGCGAATAGACACCTCGGGGTATTTCTTGAACCGAGTTACATCTTTCAATGGAAAGGATTTAGCTCAACTGCAAATCAAGGTTTTAAGCTCAATCAATGGCAACTGCAAACCGGAATTTCTTGGAAATTCTAAATAACTTATTTCAAATTAAAAATTTGTTGTAATTTTGCAGCAGTTCTTTATTTAATGTCTTATCAAGAAAAGCTGAGGGATTTGGCCCTGTGACGCTTTAGCAACCCATCTACGATGAAGGTGCTACTTCCAACGTGTTTACACGACAGATAAGTGAGATTTCGCTGAACAATTTATTGGCTTCCTTCAGCTCTTCTGCTTATCAGGAGAGCCAGTTTGGCTTTTTCTGATGTTTTTCTTGACAAGATCAATTTTAATTTAATCTTATCATGAAAAAAGAAACAGCTATTTTAAACAGTATTCCGATTGACCCACTTACGGGAGCTATTGCCGTTCCCATTTATCAAACGGCTACTTTTGTTCAAGAAGCCCCAGGCATTCACAAAGGATTTGATTACGGCCGCAGCAATAATCCAACCAGACAAATTTTAGAGGAAGTTGTCGCACAATTAGAAAATGGATTGCATGCCAGTGCTTTTGCAACAGGCCTTGCAGCAATTGACGCAGTCGTGAAGACACTTCAAGTTGGCGATGAAATATTAGCCGTTGATGATATCTACGGGGGAGCCTACCGTTTATTTACAAAAGTTTATGCTCCGCTCGGAATTCATGTCAATTTCGTTGACACACAGAATTTGGAAGAGGTAGCTGACAAGATTAATGAGCGCACAAAACTCATCTGGCTCGAAACACCCACTAACCCCTTACTTAAAATCAGTGACATTCAGGCTATTGCCGAAATTGCACAACAAAAAAACTGCAAACTTGTGGTAGACAATACCTTTGCTGGTCCTTTATTTCAAAATCCACTAGACTTAGGTGCAGATTATGTCATTCACTCTGCTACCAAATATTTAGCTGGACATTCGGACTTAGTGGGAGGTGTTGTCGTGACCAAAAACGCCGAGTTAGCCGCTAAAATTAAATTCATACAAAATAGTACCGGTGCCATTCTTGGGCCGTTTGATGCTTTCTTATGTATTAGAGGCATTGAAACCTTGCATTTGCGCTACGAAAAACAAAGTAAGTCTGCTTTGGCAATTGCAGAATTCTTAGCGGCACACCCTGCAGTTGATCAAATATATTACCCGGGATTAGAGCAACACGAATTGCATCATTTAGCAAAGCAACAACAAAAAGGCTTTTATGGAGGTGTACTATCTTTTAGCTTGAAAGATGACCAAGAGCTTGTTGCAAGTCAATTTGTTTCAAAGACAAAACTCTTCAAACTTGCTGAAAGCTTGGGAGGAGTCAAAAGTTTAATATGTCAACCAGCACTGATGACGCATGCATCTGTACCAAGAGATCTTCGTTTAGCACGTGGCATTCAAGATTCACTGATCCGTTTATCTGTTGGTATTGAAGATGCTACCGATTTAATCAATGATTTACAACAAACTTTTAATCAATTATGAAAACTACCCAAAAAATCGGACTCTTTGGTTTCGGCGTGGTTGGCACAGGGCTATATCAAATATTAGCAAGTCAAGAGAAAAGAAAACACCCTTTTCTTTTGGACAAAATAGCCGTTAGAAATCACAACAAACAACGAAAATTTAGCACCCACTTGTTATCTACAGCAAATGACATATACAACACCCCACAAATAGAAGTTGTAGTTGAGGCTATTGATGATGCTCAAGCTGCATTACAAATTGCAAGAAGAACACTTCAGAGTGGTAAAGGCCTGATTTCAGCAAACAAAAAAATGCTGGCAGAAAATTTACCTGAGCTCATTGGATTGTCTGTCAAACATCAAGTTCCATTACTTTATGAGGCTGCCGTTTGTGGAAGTATTCCAATTATTCGAAATTTAGAGGACTACTATTCTTTTCATGCGCTCACTGAGTTAAATGGCATAATCAATGGCTCAACAAATTACATTCTTGATCAAATGCAACAACACCAAGAAAGCTACCAAAGTGCACTTCAAAAAGCCCAAGCATTGGGTTTTGCTGAGCGTGATCCTTCACTTGACGTGGAGGGTTTTGATGCCAGTTATAAATTGCAAATTTTAATCCTTCATGCCTTTGGTCTCTATCTAAAAAATGAATTTATTTTTCGAAGAGGCATTTCAGATATTGGGATAGATGAATTGAGGTATGCCGCTCAAAATGATTTAAAAATTAAACTTATCGCAAGTGCCAAACTAAATGATTTACAACAACTAACAGATGCACTAGTGTGTCCTACATTAACTAAAAAGTCAAATCCATTAAGTAAAATCGGTGGCGCCCAGAATGCTGTTTTGGTTGGTGATCAACATATCGGATTTCAATTATTTGAAGGACAGGGCGCCGGGGACCTCGCCACAGGCTCTGCGTTATTCAATGACCTGAGCGCAGCACAAAGAGGCTACAGTTATGCATACAAAAAAGGCATTAAAACTCAAGAGCAACCATTAGCTGAATCATCTAAAAAATGGGTCCTTGGTTTGAAGAATAAGGACTTAAAAAATATGCGCGGTGTTTTGCCTAAAATTGAAAAAGAATTCATTATCGGTAACACTTACTTTGTAGAATGCCTTGGGTCGATTCAACAAATAAAGGAATTAGAAAAGCAATTTTCATTTTCCCTGATGCGCATTCCTGAATAAGCTATCCAACTATTTATTTTTTAACTTTGCATTAATGATTGAAAGAGTTTTTATTACTGGTGCCAATGGTATGCTTGGCGCTAGTGTAACACGCGAGGCCCTAAAGCAAGGTTATAAAGTAAAGGCCCAGATTTTACCTGGTACCAACACACAAGTACTTGCTGGCCTCGATATTGATATAGTAGAAGGGAACATTTTGGATAGCACATTTCTAGAAGAAGAAATGGCAGATTGTCAATATGTCATTAACATCGCAGCGTTAACCACAATTTGGCCACGTCGCCTTGGTATCATTCATGAAGTCAACCTCAAGGGCGTTGAAAATATTGCCAATTTTGTCCAAAAATATGGTTACAAAAGAATGATCCAAATTGGTACTGCTAATTCCTTTGATCACGGACCAAAATCAAATCCTGGCCACGAAAAAAATAGCTACGAAGCACATCAATTCAAGATGGACTACATGGACAGCAAGTATGAAGCGCAATGTTTCTTGCTGGGCTTACATCGCACTCAAAATTTCCCAGTCATCGTTGTCAATCCGACCTACATGATTGGCCCTTTTGATTCCGGACCAACATCTGGACGCATGCTCATTGAATTATACAACAACAAGCTTCCAGGCTATGCAGGCGGAGGAAAGAACTTTGTTTACTCCAAAGATGTCGCAGTGGCAACAATCAATGCACTGCACATGGGACGTCTAGGAGAATGCTATATAGTAGGCAACGAAAACTTATATTTCGGAGAAATGTTTCAAAAGGCTTCCTTAGTATTCAACAAACCATTTAAAATCAAAAAGTTCCCTGGTTTTGCCATCAATATGGTTGGAGCAATCAATTCTTTGAAAGCAAAAATGACAGGCAAAGCACCAAAACTGAGTTACTCCATGGCAAAAATGGCCAGTGTCAAACAATTTTACTCACCCGAAAAGGCACGCAAAGAATTACTCCTTCCCAGCACGCCTATCGAAGAAGCCATCTCGGATTGCATGAGTTGGTACAAAGAAAATGGCTATCTTGCTTAATACATGATTCATTACCTACCTCTCCCCGATCAGCAACCAACCCTTACCGGAGGAATTACCCCTATTTACCTCGCTTTAATTGGCTTCGTGGTTTTTTGGTTCGGTTCAAAGTCAGAAAAAGTCAAAGCGCGTTACTTTGCTCGTTATGACCACGATACTGCTTGGCTCAAGTTCATTTACATGACCAAATGGCTTGGTTTCTTAAGTATGGGATTTTTTCCATTGTTATTTCTATTGATCTTAGAACCAAACAGAGGTCTGTCGTATTACGGATTGAATTTCAGAACGGACACCTTATTATTCAATGCTTTAGTATCGTTTGGCTTGCTGCTGATAGTGGTTCCACTTGCTGCTTTTTCAGCTAAAAAAGAAAAAAACCTCATCAATTATCCGCAAATCAGGGCTAAAAACTGGACAAAAAAAACTTATCGACTCAACTTAATAGGATGGGCAGTTTATCTCCTTGGCTACGAATTACTTTTTAGAGGCCTGTTGCTTTTTCCACTGGTTGAAGCCTACGGGCTCTGGCTTGCAGTAGCGGTGAACATTGCCTTATATTCGGCAACCCACATACCCAAAGGACTCGATGAAACTATTGGAGCAGCCCCACTTGGTTTGGTTTTGTGCTTACTTACACTCATGGCCGGAAATATCTGGATCTCTGTTATTGTTCACATTGGCATGGCCTGGACAAACAGCCTAACCGCGCTGAAATTCCATCCTGATATTCACTATCCTTCAAAATCATGAGTCGCTTACAGCATAAAGTTGCACTTGTAACTGGCTCTAGCCAAGGCATCGGCAAAGCCATTGCAATTGCACTCGCGCAAAGAGGGTGTACGGTTGTTTTAAATGGAAGACAACAAAGTAAAATAGATGCCGTCAAGGCTGAAATCGAGCAATTTGGGGGGCAGGCATACGCTATTGAAGCTGATGTGAGTAATTATACAGCGGCGAAATACCTCATTGAAAAAACCATCGAATGTTGTGGCAAACTTGATTTTTTGATCAATAATGTGGGCATTTCTAGCCGTGGTTATTTAGCAGAATTGCATCCAGACGTACTGCAGCAAGTCTTTAACAGCAATGTAAACGGTAGCATCTTCCCGACGCAAGTTGCACTGCCTCATATTCGACTTCAAAAAGGGAGTATTGTTTTTATTTCGAGTTTAGCGGCTATTCATGGCTTACCTGGCCTTGCACCCTATTCAGCTTCTAAAATGGCACTTCAAGCCTTTGCAGAGGCTCTGAGAATTGAGGAGCACGCGCATCAAATACATATCGGCATCCTCAGAGTTGCCAAAACTGCCATTGAGCATCAAAAACAAACAGTCGGTGCCAATGGGCAAATGCAGCCCTTAAAAGCACGCACTGATGAAAAGGTATTGAGTATGGAGCGCGTAGCTCAAGATTGCATTCAATTAATTGAAAACCGCCGATTTAGCCAAACACAAACCTTACTTGGGAAACTCAATCACCTGCTCAACAGAATTTCTCCGCGTATTGTAGAACGCATTTTGATCAAAAATATCCATCGCTTTAAAGAAGAAAGCCAATGATTGGGCATGATTTCGAAAAAATCCAATTTGACATTTGGGGTTTTCATTTCCTAGAACCAAATGCAATGATTGGTGATGCCTTATTATTTATTTGTTCACTTATAATTTCGAATAAGATAAGTAATCTAGAAAGTCAACATGCCTTTCACAAAAATTGGAGACGTTTTTACCTTATTTTTGGCTTTAGTTTTTTACTTGGTGGATTTGGACATTTTTTCTATCACTACCTGGGCTTATGGGGCAAATACCCTTCATGGATTTTGAGCATGCTGTCCACCTATTTTCTTGGTTTGGCTCAAATTAGCCTTTGGCCCAACTTACGCCAACAACAACTTTTCAAAAAAGCTGCAATGCTCCTCCTACTTCTTGGCGTTGCCATTGAACTAATTGTTTTCAATACAATGGACCTCAATATTGATCAAAGTAGAGGCTTAGCAGTACCCTCCATTATTAGCGGCATTGGAATGATCTTTGCTTTATTTTTTCTGGGTTTATACTATCATAAAAAATATCATCCCAATTTTATGTATTTCTGGATAGCCGTACTCACGCTTTTTCCTAGTGCCATCATCCAAAGTCAAAAAATCAATTTGGCACCGTGGTTTGATCGCAATGATTTGAGCCATGTTTTGCTCTTCATTTGTTTAATACTTTATTGGAAAGGAATACAAGCATTCAAACATCTGAATAGTTTGAAAGATGCATCTATTTAAAAAATAGATTGCTCAGATACTGAGCATAAAAAAAGGCGAGCCTAACGGCTCGCC
>DLPC01000026.1 GCA_002478565.1 Flavobacteriales bacterium UBA7468
TTCTTCTTTCTTTTGAATGACGCTGGCTTGCGATCACCTCCTTGGTTGTTAGCACCACCGGCGTTCATGCCGATATTTGGAGCTAAATCGCGTTTGCCATAAACTTCGCCACGGCAAATCCAAACTTTCACACCAATACGACCGTATGTTGTGTGTGCCTCAGATACTGCGTAGTCGATGTCTGCGCGGAATGTATGTAAAGGTGTACGACCGTCTTTGTACATTTCTGTACGTGCCATTTCAGCACCATTTAAACGACCAGAGATCTTTACTTTGATTCCTTCAGCACCCATTCTCATCGTACCGGCGATAGCCATTTTAATTGCACGACGGAAAGAAATACGAGCTTCTAATTGACGAGAGATGCCATCAGCAACTAAGCGCGCATCTAATTCAGGACGCTTCACTTCGAAGATGTTGATTTGAATCTCTTTCTTCGTCAATTTCTTTAATTCTTCTTTTAGTTTGTCAACTTCTTGACCACCTTTTCCGATGATGACACCAGGGCGAGCAGTGTTGATAGTTACTGTAACTAGTTTAAGGGTACGCTCGATAATGATCTTAGCGATGCTAGCTTTTGCTAGACGAGCGTTCAAGTAACGACGAATTTGATCGTCTTCAACGATTTTGTCTTTGTAATCGTTACCTCCGTACCAGTTTGATTCCCATCCGTGGATGTAACCAAGTCTATTACCTATTGGATTTGTTTTTTGTCCCATTTCTTCTAGTTATTTTGTACCATCTACTACGATCGTCACGTGGTTCGATCTTTTTCTAATTCTGTGTGCACGACCTTGTGGTGCTGGTTGAATGCGTTTTAGCATTGTACCACATCCTACTTCAATGCGACTCACAACCAAAGTTTCTTGGCTGATGTCTGCACCCTCGTTTTTTTGCTCCCAGTTTGCAATAGCAGAACGGAGTAATTTACCGAGACTCGTAGAGGCATCTTTACTATTGAATTGAAGAATGTTTAAAGCCTTATTGACTTCAACACCACGGATCAAATCAGCCACCATTCTCATCTTACGAGGAGAAATAGGTGAATCATTCAAGCGCGCAATGGCCATTGACTTCTTATTTTCTTTCAGCTCTTCAGCTTTTAAGCGTTTTCTAGCTCCCATGACTGTAATAATTCTTAACGTTTCTTATCTTTTTTATTACCGGCGTGTCCACGGAAGTTACGGGTAGGGGAGAATTCTCCTAGTTTATGACCTACCATGTTTTCCGTTACGAATACAGGAATGAACTTGTTACCGTTGTGAACGGCAAAGGTCAAACCAACAAATTCCGGAGTAATCGTGGATGCTCGTGACCATGTTTTGATAACAGCCTTGCTGCTAGACGCTTGAGCATCGTCAACTCGTTTCATCAACTTATAGTGAACAAACGGTGGTTTCTTTAATGAACGACTCATACCTTAATTATTTCTTTCTTCTTTCTACAATAAACTTATCGGAATACTTGCGCTTAGATCTTGTTTTAAATCCTTTAGCAGGCATACCATTTCTTGAACGTGGGTGACCACCGGCATTACGGCCTTCACCACCACCCATCGGGTGATCAACTGGGTTCATCACAACACCACGTACACGTGGACGACGACCCAACCAACGAGAACGTCCTGCTTTACCTGAGACAACAAGATTGTGCTCAGCGTTAGAGACAGAACCAATTGTAGCAAGACATGTGGTAAGAATCATTCTTGTTTCACCAGATGGCATTTTTACGATTGCGTATTTTCCATCACGTGCATTCAATTGTGCATAAGTACCAGCACCACGAGCGATGATTCCACCGTTTCCTGGCTTCAATTCAATATTGTGAATCACAGTACCGAGTGGAATATCAGATAAAAACATTGCGTGACCTACGTTAGGGGTAGCGTTTTTACCAGAAAGAATTACATCACCTACTTTTAATCCGTTAGGAGCAATGATGTAACGTTTCTCACCATCAGCATAAAATAACAATGCGATGTTAGCTGTACGATTTGGATCGTATTCAATAGATTTTACGGTAGCAGGAACATCAAACTTTTCGCGTTTGAAGTCAATGACACGGTATCTTTGTTTGTGACCACCACCAAGGTAACGCATGGTCATACGACCGTCGTTGTTACGTCCACCTGATTTTTTCATCGGGGCCAACAAACTCTTCTCTGGGGTCGCTTTAGTAAGCTCTGCAAAATCAGTAGCTACTTTATGGCGCTGACCCGGAGTTGTTGGTTTAAATTTTTTCAAACTCATGGTTAAACATTAATAATTGTTAAATAAATCAATGGTTTCACCATCTGCTATCGTTACTACAGCCTTCTTCCATTGTTTGCTTTTTTGCTCAACAATGCCTTTATTCGTGTACTTCACAGAGGATACCCCACCACCATAATTTAATGTATGAACATCTGTGACATGTACTCCATACATCTTTTCGATGGCATTTTTAATTTCGATCTTATTGGCCTTACGGTCAACTTCAAAAGTGAAGCGATTAGATAGCTCGCTCAATTTTGTTGCTTTTTCCGTAATAACCGGCTTCTTGATAATTGTTTGCATAACGCTTAGTTAAGAATCGTTTGAATTTTCTCAATAGAGCTTTCAGCCAAAATCACTTTTGAAGCATTTAATACATCATAAGTGTTAAAGGAATCAGCTGTTACGACTTTTACGCGTCCAAGGTTACGTGCAGCGAGGTAAACGCTATCCGTTTTTTCACCAAGGATGAAAAGTACTTTTTGGTTCTCAAGATTTAAAGAAGCAAGCAATGATTTGAAATCTTTTGTTTTTGCTTCCATGTTGAGATCTTGGATGACCATCAAGGAATCATTTTTAGCTTTGAAAGAAAATGCTGATTTTCTAGCCAAACGCTTTAATTTAAGATTTAACTTGAAGTGGTAGTTACGTGGACGTGGTCCGAAAATACGACCACCACCAACACGTGTACCAGATTTTGCACTACCTGCACGAGCTCCACCAGTTCCCTTTTGACGCTTCAGTTTCTTAGTAGATCCTGCGATCTCGTTACGTTCTTTAGCTTTGTGGGTTCCTTGACGCTTGTTAGCAAGGTGTTGTTTGACATCCAAGTAAATGGCGTGGTTGTTTGGTTCAATTCCAAACACCTCTTCTGAAAGGGTTACTGACTTCGCAGTAGCTGTTCCTTTTGAATCGTAGATCTTCAGTTTCATTACTTGATAATTGTTACGGTTGAACCATTTGCACCAGGAATCGATCCTTTAATGATCAAGAGATTCTTGTCTGCAATTACCTTTAAAATTTGAAGGTTAGCCATCTTGCGTTGTTTGTTACCCATTTGGCCCGCCATGCGCATTCCTTTGAATACACGAGCAGGGTAGGAACAAGCACCAATTGAACCTGGTGCACGAAGACGGTTGTGCTGACCGTGTGTAGATTGTCCAACACCACCAAAACCGTGGCGACGAACAACCCCTTGGAAACCTTTACCTTTTGTAGTTCCGGTTACGTCAACGAATTCTCCTTCTTCAAAGATGTTAACTTCAATGGCATCACCCAAATTCGCGGCATCAAAGCCTTTGAATTCAACCAATTTGGCTTTAGGAGCCGTGTTTGCTTTTTTGAAATGACCTTTCAATGCATTGGGTGTGTTCTTTTCTTTGCGAACACCGAATCCCAACTGAACTGCATCGTAACCATCCCTGTCTTGTGTCTTCACTTGCGTTACGACACAAGGACCAGCTTCAATAACTGTGCATGGCAATGATTTGCCCTCAGCACTAAAGATGCTAGTCATCCCGATTTTGCGTCCAATAATTCCTGGCATATACTAGTTGTTAAAAAATTACACTTTGATTTCTACGTCAACTCCACTAGGAAGCTCTAACTTCATGAGGGCATCTACAGTTTTTGATGAACTACTGTAGATATCCATGAGGCGCTTGTAAGCACACAATTCGAATTGCTCACGTGCCTTTTTGTTTACGTGTGGTGAACGTAGGACGGTGTAAATTCTTTTGTGTGTAGGAAGTGGAATAGGACCGCTTACTACTGCTCCTGTAGATTTAACTGTTTTTACGATTTTCTCTGCTGATTTATCGAGCAAATTGTGATCGTATGATTTTAATTTTATTCTGATTTTTTGGCTCATCTGCTTAACTTTTTATGCTTTGACTTAACCTTTTGATTTTGCTACTACGTCATCTGAAATGTTTCTTGGCGCTTCAGCATAGTGTGAAAACTCCATAGAAGAACTTGCACGACCTGAAGTGATGGTACGCAACTGCGTTACATAACCAAACATTTCTGATAATGGAACGTCAGCTTTCAAAACTTTCGCACCATTGCGGTCATCCATTCCTTTCATCATACCACGACGACGGTTGAGGTCACCAACGACGTCACCCATGTTTTCTTCAGGGGTAACTACTTCTAATTTCATGATTGGTTCAAGAAGGATTGGGCTACAGTTTTTCAAAGCAGCACGGTAAGCCATCTTGGCACATAATTCAAATGATAAAGAGTCGGAGTCAACGTTATGGTAAGAACCATCAATCAATTCTACAACCAATGCATCAATTGGGAAGCCAGCCAATACACCATTTTTCATGGAATCTTTGAAGCCTTTTTCAACCGATGGAATAAATTCACGTGGAATGTTACCTCCTTTGATGCTATTAATAAATTCTAGACCGGTTTTCTCTTCGTTGGTTTGAGCTGAAATCTTAACGTAGATGTCGGCAAATTTACCACGACCACCTGATTGTTTTTTGTAAACTTCGCGGTGTTCAGTGCTTCCGGTAATTGCCTCACGGTAAGCTACCTGAGGTGCACCTTGATTTACTTCTACTTTGAATTCACGCTTCAAACGATCGATGATGATTTCAAGGTGAAGCTCACCCATACCTGAAATGATCGTTTGTCCGGTTTCTTCGTCTGTATTTACACGGAAAGTTGGATCTTCTTCAGAAAGTTTTGACAAACCAATAGAAAGACGATCTGTGTCTGCCTGTGTTTTAGGCTCAATTGCCAAACCAATTACTGGTTCAGGGAAGTCCATAGACTCAAGAATGATAGGAGCGTTTTCAGCACAAAGCGTATCACCAGTTTTGATGTCTTTGAAACCTACAACCGCACCGATATCACCAGCACCTAGTTCAGGAATTTGGTTTTGTTTGTTCGCGTGCATTTGGAAGATACGAGAAATACGCTCTTTACTGTCTGAACGAGTGTTCAATACGTAAGAACCTGCTTCAAGTTTTCCAGAGTAGGCACGAACGAAACACAAACGACCTACAAACGGGTCAGTAGCGATTTTAAATGCAAGTGCTGAGAATGGCTCATCGTAAGATGGCTTACGAGTAACTTCTTGATCAGTTTTAGGGTTGGTACCGGTAATTCCGTCAACGTCAAGTGGCGAAGGAAGGATTTCCATAACCATGTCAAGCATCGCTTGTACACCTTTATTCTTAAATGAAGAACCACACATCATTGGAACTACTTTACCAGCGATGGTAGCTTGACGCAATGCGTCGAGGATTTCACGTTCTGTTAAAGAGTTTTCATCTTCAAAGAATTTCTCCATGAGGTTTTCGTCGAATTCAGCAACTGCTTCTAATAATTCAGAACGCAATTGACGCGCTTCGTCGATGATGTCAGCAGGGATTTCAACTTCTTGGAATGTCATACCCATGTCGTGCTCGTTCCAAACGATACCTCTCCAGTTGATCAAGTCAACCACACCTTTGAAGTTATCTTCTTCACCGATGTTGATTTGAAGTGGAAGCGCGTGGCTGCCTAACATTTCTTTTACTTGGCGACAAACCATTAAGAAGTCTGCTCCTTGGCGGTCCATTTTGTTAACGAAACCAATACGTGGTACGTTGTAGTTGTTTGCCAAACGCCAGTTAGTCTCAGATTGTGGTTCAACACCATCAACTGCAGAGAATAAGAATACCAAACCATCAAGAACGCGTAGTGAACGGTTTACTTCAACAGTAAAGTCAACGTGTCCTGGGGTGTCGATAATGTTAACGTGATATTTTTGACCGCGGTAGTTCCAATCTAGGGTAGTAGCAGCAGAGGTAATGGTAATACCACGCTCTTGTTCTTGCTCCATCCAGTCCATTGTAGCTGCTCCGTCGTGAACTTCACCGATTTTGTGGCTTACACCACCATAGTAAAGGATACGTTCAGTTGTCGTGGTCTTGCCAGCATCGATGTGAGCTGCAATACCAATGTTTCTTGTGAATTTTAAATCTCTTGACATTGCTTAGAATCTGAAGTGTGAGAATGCTTTGTTAGCTTCAGCCATGCGAAGCGTATCTTCTTTCTTCTTGAAAGCAGCACCTTCTTCTTTAGAAGCGGCGATGATTTCAGAGGCCAAACGTTGAGCCATTGTTTTTTCGTTACGCTTGCGTGAGTAACCAATTAACCATTTCATAGCTAATGATGCCTTACGCTCTTCGCGAACTGGAGTAGGGATTTGGAAAGTTGCTCCACCTACACGGCGTGAACGAACTTCTACACTTGGAGTCACATTTTCGATTGCTTTCTTCCAAGTTTCAAGACCATTTGCGTCTTCGATTTTCTTTTCTACGATTTCTAATGCTTCGTAGAATATACGGAATGCTAAACTTTTTTTACCGTCTAGCATCAAGTTGTTTACAAATTTTGTAACTACTACCTCGTTAAACTTTGGATCTGGTAGTATCGCAATTTTTTTCGCTTTTCTTCTTCTCATGATGTCTAGCTTTTAATTATTTCTGCTTAGGACGTTTTGTACCATACTTAGAACGACGTTGGCTACGGCCTTGTACTCCGGCTGTATCCTCGGCACCACGAACGATGTGGTAACGTACCCCAGGTAAATCTTTTACCCTTCCTCCTCGCACAAGTACTAATGAGTGTTCTTGAAGATTGTGGCCTTCACCACCGATGTAAGCGTTGACTTCTTTTCCATTGGTCAAACGTACACGCGCTACCTTTCGCATGGCCGAGTTCGGCTTTTTAGGAGTTGTCGTGTACACACGAACGCAAACACCTTTGCGTTGTGGACATGAATCAAGCGCAGCAGACTTACTTTTCTTCACTACCGCAGTTCTTCCTTTGCGAACTAATTGTTGAATAGTTGGCATAAAATACTCTTGTTTTTATATAATAAATAATAACCCCCAAACGCACTTTGAGGGGTGCAAAGATAACTATATATTTTTATAAACCAAGAACGTTTGAAAAATATTCAGCTTTTTATTGCTTGATTATCAAAAAAAAAGGAACCCGATCTGGATTCCTTTCACGTTTTAGCCCATCCTTTATTTAATCAAATAATAACAGTTTGGACTTAAATTGGTCTTCCAGCTGACACCTAAATTTGGATAGTAAGATTCTTGGTGTTCTTGAATTCGGTTTAGGCGCTCCTGGAAATAAAAATCGTCGCAAATATTTTTAAATTTAATATGGTTAGGCGAGTGTAAATTAAATTTTGCTATCGTATTGTAGCAGCGTATGATTTGTGCAAGTTGTTGAGGATAAAGCTCAACAACATCAAATTCTGTCAATAGATGAACGCAATCTGCAACTTGTGCGTCAAATTGTGCCGCTGTGATTTGTATGGATTCGTTTGCAGTAATGACAGGAGTGAGATAACTATAGCCGCGTTCTGTAGATTTAAATACATAATTGTTCCAGAAGCTCGAATCACTGATGATATCTTGCCCTGCCGTGTAGTTAGAAATTTTAGAAAGATGAGTTTCAGCGCATCTCAGTAGATGATAGTATTCTTGGTAAGTAAAAGGCTTGAAATAATACCATTCGTAAAGCGTATAGCTGTTGTCATTATTTTTCAACAAGACATAAAATTTGAAATCTTCGTAGGAATGATAGTAGTCAGATTCAAGCGCAATTTTCTTTTCGCAAAGAACTGGATAAATAAATGCCGTTTTTTCTGGATTAGAAATCAGTATATTTTGCCATTCTAATTGAACTTCATTGATTGTGTAATAGTAGTCCAATGCTGAAGTACGTTGGTAAAATTTCTGATATAGCGCGCTTTCTTCATTAATCGTCTTCTCAAGTGAAGGTTTGATGTGTATGTTGATCAATTCTTCAGTTTCTTTATTTCCCTTTAGATGTTTACATTCAAAATTTCGGTTGTAATTGGCCGTAGATGAATTAAATTGTTTGGCAATCCAGTTTTCTTCACTGAATGAAGGCAAAGTGTTGTTTGCAAAATCTTTGCGTGTGTATCCGGCGCTGTAAAATCGGATGCGCTGTGCTAAACTATCAGCTTCGTCCTCAAGCTTCTCCGACCAAGTAGATTGATATACATTCCAATGATCATTGGATTTAGCTATATCGTAAATCTCAATATGATTTGGTATTTCTGAAAAGTCATCCCATGGCGAATATTCTTTTTGTGCTGCAGCGAGGCTCATTTTTTGCCCGTCCTTACTGATGAGTATGCCAATTGCTTGATCAATCGGAAGTACATACGGAAGCTCTCGAGTGAGTGTTTTCAATTGTAGTTTGGCTTCGTCAAGATAGGAGTTGGTGAGGTAATTGGTGCTTTTCAAAGCTTGGGTGCATTTTTCGAGCATCAGTGTATTGCTCATTAAAGTTGGCTCAAGTGCGTTGATATTGCGCTCAAGCCAGGTTGAAACCCCTGTTGAATTGTAAAATTGAAACCAAAAAATCAACCAGGGCGCTGATGTAAGTTCATCATATTCATTTAGGATCATTCCGGTTGCTAAGGTGAATTTTTGTGAGATGGCTTCTTTCTCAGGGTTGTTCAAATCTTTGATGGAAATCAGTATGGAACTGGTGGACGGGTTCACTTCAATTTGAGACAGATTGATTTCAAATCTTACTGGCGCCATCCAACTTAATTTCGCTTCGCTAATACTTAATTGAATGATTTGTACATAGCCATCTTGATCGGGGAGCAAATTTGCATTATCATTATAGATAAAACTTCTATAGATTAAATTGGAAAGTGCCAAGCCGGGTATCCGGGTTTCTGGATTTTCAGCAGTGCTCATAATACTTTGGATTGCCATATCTTTTTTATAGGCAAGCGTCAATCCTTTTCTGAATTCATTCTGGATTCTTTTGACTTCATTTTTGATAGAAATATTTGTTGCGTCAATCATTTGTTGACATAAAGGGTCACTGATACTTTTTAATTTCTTTTCAGTTGTGATTAAGAAATGAGTTGGTACTTGACCAAAAAGCGGGATCGAAGCCGCAAAAAAGTAGAGGAGAAGGAATGGTTTCATATACTAAAGTTAGGACAATATGTTGAGCAAAAAAAAGGAACCCAACTTGGATTCCTTTTTAGTTTTTATAAAGATGTGTTCGTTAAGATTTGAAAGTACGCTTCGAATCCTTGAAGAGTCTTGTATTTATCTGTAAAGCGTAGCTTTTACAGCTTTCACGATGCGATCAACATTCGGCAATGCTTCGTCGATGAGTGTTGGCGAGAAAGCAAACGGCGTGTCAGTTTGTGTAACGCGTTGTACGGGTGCGTCTAGGTAGTCAAAAGCATATCGTTGGAGGTGGTAAGCGATTTCTGATGAAATGCTCGCCAAAGGCCAAGATTCTTCTACAACCACACAACGATTGGTTTTTTTGATGGATTCGACAATGCAGCCGTAATCAATTGGACGAATTGTACGCAAGTCGATGATTTCTACGCTGATGTTTTCTTTTGCAAGTGCCTCGGCAGCTTCTTGGGCCACTTTAATGATTTTACCAAAAGTTACGAGGGTGATGTCTGTACCTTTTCTTTTGACATCTGCAACTCCGATAGGAATGATGTATTCGCCTTCAGGAACTTCGCCTTTGTCGCCGTACATTTTTTCAGACTCTAAGAAAACAACAGGATCGTTGTCACGGATAGCCGCTTTGAGTAGGCCTTTGGCATCTGCTGGGTTCGATGGTGTGATCACTTTGAGCCCTGGAACATGTGCATAGAATGCTTCGAAACTCTGAGAGTGCGTTGCTGCTAATTGACCGGCAGTTCCGTTACCACCGCGAAAGACAATAGGACAGCCATATTGACCACCTGACATTTGTAACATTTTTGCAGCGGAGTTAATGATTTGGTCTGCTGCAAGAATGGCAAAGTTCCAGGTCATGAATTCAACAATTGGACGCAAACCATTCATGGCGGCACCTACTGCAATTCCTGAAAAACCTAATTCTGCGATTGGGGTATCTATGACGCGCTTTGGACCAAATTCATCGAGCATACCTTGTGATACCTTGTAGGCACCATTGTATTCTGCGACTTCTTCTCCGAGTAAAAATACGTTTTCGTCGCGACGCATTTCTTCGGACATGGCTTCTCTAAGGGCTTCTCTGAACTGTAGGGTTTTCATAGTGTCATTTTTACAATTAGCAAAATTACAAATAAGTCAGAAACTACAAATGCTTATGCAACTTTAAGTGTCGCTATTTTTGATTTGCTGAATTGTTTTGTTGCGTAATCAAGGTTTACGTGCAAAGTTTTTTTGTTAGAGCCAGGCAACTCAAACATGGCGTCGGTTAAGATAGCCTCACAGATAGAGCGCAATCCTCGGGCACCTAGACCAAATTCCATGGCTTTGTCAACAATAAAATCAAGTACTTCTTGATCGAGGTCGAGTTTGACAGCATCCATGTCAAAAAGCTTAGTATATTGCTTGACTAACGCATTTTTAGGTTCGGTAAGAATCCGTTTTAAATCTGCAGCTTTCAATGGCTCAAGATAGGTAAGCACCGGAAAACGACCAATTAACTCAGGGATGAGTCCGAAAGATCTGATGTCTGTTGGTGCAATGTATTTCAGTAAAGAATCTTGCTCAATACTTTCGTCGTGTTCCGAGGAGAAACCGATAGTTTGGCGATTGACCCGATTTGCAATTAACTTTTCGATACCATCAAATGCTCCTCCACAAATAAAGAGGATGTTTTTGGTGTCGATAGAAATCATTTTTTGCTCGGGGTGCTTGCGTCCTCCTTGTGGTGGCACGTTGACCGTGGCGCCTTCGAGTAATTTAAGTAAGGCCTGCTGAACCCCTTCACCTGAAACATCACGCGTGATGCTAGGGTTGTCATTCTTGCGGGCAATTTTGTCTACCTCATCTATAAAAACGATTCCCATTTGTGCGCTTTCTACATTGTAGTCTGCTGCTTGCAGTAGTCTTGATAAAATACTTTCGACATCCTCTCCGACATAACCAGCCTCTGTTAGGACTGTCGCATCTGCAATGCAAAATGGCACATTGAGTAGTTTAGCAATTGATTTAGCCAAAAGGGTTTTGCCTGTACCGGTTCTGCCCACTAACATGACATTTGATTTTTCAATTTCAACTTCGTTTTCTGAAGTTTTTTGTTGAAGGCGTTTGAAATGGTTGTAAACAGCTACAGACAATACTTTTTTGGCATCTTGTTGACCAATCACATATTGATCGAGGTGCGCTTTGATTTCTTGTGGTTTCAGCAAATTGAGCCCGAGTTCTGTGGCTTGCTTCGTAATGGCAGAACCTGCTAATTCTTCTTGTACAATTTTGCTCGCTTGACTAGCGCAAGAATCACAGATGTGTCCGTTTACACCAGCAATAAGCATATTGACACTCGAACGCGGTGAGCCACAAAATGAGCAATTTGTTTCTTTTTTAGCCATTTTTTATTTTGGGTTGCGGAGTAATACTTCATCAACCATCCCGTAAGACTTCGCCTCTTCGGAGGTCATCCAGTAGTCTCGGTCGGAGTCTGCCCAGACTTTGTCGTAGTCTTGCTTGGTGTGTGTAGCAATAATGTCGTAAAGTTCTTTTTTTAATTTCTGGATTTCACGTGCCGTGATTTCAATATCTGATGCCTGACCTTGAGCGCCTCCAAGTGGCTGGTGTATCATTACCCTTGAGTGTTTCAAAGCACTACGCTTACCCTCAGCACCTGCACAAAGCAATACGGCGCCCATTGAGGCGGCCATGCCTGTACAAATTGTTGCAACATCAGGTCTGATGTATTGCATCGTGTCGTAAATACCTAAACCAGCATATACGGATCCGCCCGGTGAGTTAAGATAAATTTGTATGTCTTTTTTCGCATCAACAGACTCTAAAAATAACAATTGGGCATTGATGATATTGGCAACTTGGTCATTGATACCAGTACCTAAGAAAATAATGCGATCCATCATGAGTCTAGAAAAGACATCCATTTGAGTCATGTTCAAAGGGCGTTCTTCTATGATGTATGGGGTCATGGAAGATTCTATGTAGTGATCAACATTCATGCTGCTGATGCCCATGTGTTTGGTTGCGTATTTGCGAAATTCGTTGCTGTCCATAATATGATTCTTTAAGGTCTCAAAATTAATGATAAAGGTTGGCTTTATTTGATATTTAATGACAAAAAAAAATCCTGAACGCATTCAGGATTTTTCAAAGGATGAAAATGAGCTTATTTCACTAAATCGATGAAAGTTGCTTCATTCATGAATTTTAAGAACTCGCGATCTTTCGCTGCTTTGTTTTTCAGTGCAGGATTTTTAGAAATAGCAACTTTCAATGGTGCAACAACTGCATCCACATTGCTACCGCTTTTCGCCTCAATGATGGCTTTTAAGTAAGCAAGTTCTGCAGTTTCTTTTACATTGGCAGCGGCTTTTCTTGCCAAATCTGTTTTGTCGAGTAAAATAAGTGCTAAAACTTTGTTATAGCTATCTTGAGCAAGGTTCTTTTCGGCAGCGCTGTAGTTTCCTTCCATGATATCGATAATGCCTTGGTTGTAGCCAGTCACACTTGTTTTTGATTTTGCTAACAATTTTTTAGCGGCAGCACGATTGCCTTCTAAAATCAAACTTGCAGCCAAGTTGTTTTCAGTAATTGGGTTTGCCTTAAGGTCGTTTGCTTTTTTGAAGGCAGCTGCTGCATCTTTCGTATTATTCAAGATGAATTGGCTTGCTCCTAAATTCGTATGTGTGCGGTGGTCTTGCGCATAATTTGCAGCGGCAATTCCGTAAATGCGCGCTTTTTCATTGAGGTCTGTGGTGAGTTTACCAGCAGTAAACAACAATTCTTCCACAGATAGCGAATTTGGGTTGTTCACAACCGCATTTTTCAATTCTTCGTCTGTAAGACCGTATTCAGTATATTTTACGACAACTACTGCACGACGGATCATCGGGAATACATCGCGTTCAAGTTCTGTATAAGCTTTCCCTAAGTTGATCATGTCCTTCTCGCGTTGCTCCGGATCTTTGGTCATTTCGAGGATGCGGATAAACAAGTTTTTGTCCGCTTCTGGAATAGAGGCAGTAACCGCTAACTGACTTTTGAAACCTTCGAAGTCTTCGCCAAATTTAGCGAGCTGGTAAGCTGCAGTGTCGGTGTAGGCTGTAAGTTTTGCTTTTTTCATAAGCTCAGTGAGCGCCTTGCGTGCCGCAACTGTTCGGTCTGATGAAAGGTTGTCGTTTTTAGAGACTTCACCGTCTGGAGATGCATAACCGTTAATTTCGATCCCGGTAATTTTAATTTTCGGGTTATTTTGCGCAGCTTGAATCCAAGAAATAAGTGCATTAAGGTCTTGGTCTTTTAATTCAGTAGGACGCACAGCTGATTGACCTCTTTCGAAATTGATTGTTGCAGTGGTTGTTTTGTCAAACTGACGTACGAGTGCATCTTCCTCAGTTAAAACTTTGAAAGTTTTGTCTACAAGGTAAGGCGTGATGATCGTTGCATCGGCAATTTTCGTTTCAGGTAATGCACCTTTTTCTTTTGTTTGTTTGTAGAGCTTTCCGGTAATGATTAAATCGGCAGCCTCCATATCAGGAGTGTAGGCAATCGTTTCTTCAAAAGTGGCTGTACCACCTGTTTTGAAATCGATGGTTGTGCCGTTTCCTGTTACTTTTGAACCATTCACATACCAAGTACCAATAGCTGTGTTGCCAATTTTCGGCGTGATTTCAGCTTTAGCTTTCTTTTGAATACCTTTTTCAGGAACATTTACAGTAATAGAAACCTTGACGGAATCGCCGTGCATTTCTAAAGGGTTTGGATTTACCGTGTAGGTAATGTCTTTAACGAGGTCACAAGAACTCATTACGAACATACTGGTTCCGAGTAAAAGTGCTGGCTTGAAATACTTTGAAGTCATGTTATCAGTTTTGATTCAACAAAAATAGGAAGAAAAATTTAGGAAGCGAAAAAAGCTTCATTTCAATCTGTAAAACTCAAATCAAGTTCCATCAATGGTTTGAGCACAAAATCCCTTTCTTGGTACCTTGGATGAGGAATTTGTAGCCTATCGTCGTGTAAAACCAAGCTTTCGTAAAAAATGATATCGAGGTCAATACTGCGGTCTTCATATGCGTCTTTAGTTTTCAATCGACCTAGCTCTTTCTCAATGCCTTTGAGTTGTTCGAGAAGTTCAAAGGGATTTAAAGCTGTTTTGAGTAATAGGCAACCGTTGAGAAATAAATGCTCAGATTCAAAACCTTCGGGACGCGTTTCTAAGTAAGAGGATACCTGTAAAATTTGCCCACACCGTTCGGTAATTAGGGCTAGAGCAGATTCAATATTTGCGCGTCGATCGCCAATGTTTGAACCAAAGGCAATGACCACCCGATTTGGTCCTATTGGCGCCATCGGAAATTTTTGATGAGTTGTTGTAAGTCAGTTTTAAGATACTGCAAAGTAGGGCGAAGACTATCGTAATTCGGGCGACAATTCAGCAATACCTCACCTCTGATGAAGTGTTGGGTTGAGTCTGTAAGGTAGAATTGAAAGTTAGTTGCAACATTTCCTTTCAATTCAAAAAAAGTTCCGTAAACTCGTTTTTTAGGGGCTATAATTTGTTCAAAATCTATTTTTTCTGCCATGATTTTGTGTTCGTCCACCTTATCGTTGGCAAAATTGATGATTTCTGGCAATGAATCTTTGCTCGGGATTTTGAGATAATACAAAAAGAGGCTGCCGTTCAATGGCCCGAGGTCTATTTCTTGTACGGAATAATTTTGTTTTGCCAATTCAAACGATTTTGGTTGGTATAAATCGGCTAGGTCAAATTGGTATGCACCTGGGCTCATGTATTGTCTGTAGCTGTGCTCAGGAAATTCTGTTTTGAGGTAGGTGCTTGGTTTGGGCACTGGAGGGGTTTCAGTACAAGCAAATAATGTGAATAGGACGCCAAAAGCGATCAACAATAGTTTACTTAACTTCATGGATCACAACTTTTACCGATTTAACTCTTTTTTTGTCTGATGATTCAACGATCAATTTCAATGGACCAACCACGACATATTCATTGTTTTTCAGAATTCTTCCGCCAACTTCTATGATCAAACCACCTAATGTTTCTGCCTCACCTCTGTGAGTCTCAATTGTTTGTTCGTGCTCTTCACCAATGATCTTAAGGAGGTCGTTTAAGGAAGTTCGGCCTTCAAATACAAAAGTGTTGTCGGCCTGCTTGGTATAATTGATTTGGGCGTCATCGAATTCATCGGTGATGTCACCGACAATTTCTTCGAGGATGTCTTCAAGGGTCACAATACCGCTGGCGCCACCGTATTCATCTACAACAACCGCCATGTGCATTTTCATATTGCGAAATTCTTGCAAAAGGTCATTGATTTTTTTGTTTTCAGGCACAAAATAGGGTTTGCGCAATACTGTTTTCCAATCAAAATCGCTCTCTTTTTCAAGGTGATTTAAAAGGTCTTTGATGTAAAGGATTCCGATGATGTTGTCCGGGCTTTCAGAAAAAATGGGCATTCTTGAGAAACCAACTTCAATAATTTTCTGTAAAACTTCATGGAAATTACTATTGGCATCGATATCTTCGACCTCAATCCTTGGTGTCATGATTTCACAGGCTTCTGTTTTGCCAAATTTGACAATACCTTCTAAAATTTTATGTTCTTCTTCTGAGCCGTTTTCTTGCTTTGTCAGAGCGAGTGCTTGCTCCAATTCGTTTTGGTCAAGCGTGATGTTTTTCTGACCAAGTTTTTGGATGAAATTAGTCCCCCAAACTAAAGCTGATTTGAGCCAGGAAAGAGGAGGGAGACGATTGAGAAAGTGCATTGGATAAGACATCCAGGTACTGACTGTCAGTGCATTGCGGTTGGCGAAAATCTTTGGGATAACCTCTCCAAACAAGAGTAAAACTAGCGTAATTCCAAAAACCTCAATCAGTAAGCGAATGAGTTCTTGTCCTTCTTGAACTGGGTAAATGTCATTGAGTACAAAAGAGGACAAGATGACAATACCAACATTTACGAAGTTGTTGAAAATGAGTAGTGTAGCAAGTAGTTCTTGGGGCTTGGAAAGCAACCTTAATATCATCTTGACGCGTGCGTCACTTGCGTTTTTTATGGTCGCGTTATCACTTGGCTTCAAAGAGAAAAATGCACTCTCGGAACTTGACGTCAATGCCGATAGCGCAAGTAAAACAAGAATAATGATTAAATAGAAAAGTGTTGCATCGCTGAATCCGGCTTGTACGGTTTGAAACGATGCTTGAAGACTGGGAGGTTCTACTGCGTTTGTCATGTCTTAAAATGGTAAATCATCTCCGGGCTCGCTGGCTAAGCCACTCATTGGGGCTGGAGGATTTGGCTTGCCTTCGTTTCCGTAGGAATGAGGTCGTTCTTGATTGTCTGGACGAGTCAAGATAGTGAGGTCATCGCCTACAACTTCAGTAGCATAGCGCTGATGGCCTTCTTTGTCGGTCCAGGACCTTTTTTTGAGCTTGCCTTCAACGTAAATTTTGGTTCCTTTACGCAGGTATTTTTCAGCTACTTCAGCTAAACCACGCCACAAAACGATATCGTGCCAATCGGTATTTTCCTTCTTTTCTCCTGTTTGTTTGTCTGTATAAATTTCAGATGTGGCAAGCGGAAAAGAGGCGACTACAGCACCATTTTCAAGGCGACGCACATCAGGATCTTTGCCTAAATTTCCGATGAGAATAACTTTATTAACGCTTCCGTTCATGGCGATTTTTCAATCAATAATAGTTATTTTTTTCGAACTGGGCGTTTTTTTGCTGTTTTTGTACTTTGATTTGCTGCAATTTCTAAACATTCTTCTAGCGTCAAGAGCGCAGGCTCACTATCCTTGGGAAGTTTGTAATTGTTTTTACCAATTTTCAAATAAGCACCATAACGACCATTGAGCAGCTGTACGTCTGGGTTTTCGTCAAAAGATTTAATGAGCGCTTTGGCGGCCTCTTCTTGCTTCAATGTGTCTAGTTCAATTGCACGCGCTAAATCCATCGATAATGGATCTTCATCTTTCGGAATGGAGGTAAAGCGTTTGCCAACTTGAACATAAGGGCCGAATCTGCCGATATTAACTTTAACTGCTTCGCCGTTGTGTTCACCTAATATACGTGGTAAATCAAATAGTTTTAAGGCTTCTTCAAGCGTAATATTATTGATCGATTGATTTCCTTGTAGCGATGCGAATTGCGGTTTAAGGCCATCTGCTTTTTCGTCGCCAATTTGAATCATAGGGCCAAATCTGCCAATGCGAGCAATGACTTTTCTTTGTGTTTTCGGGTCTATGCCAAGTTCGCGTTCGCCAGTTGCGCGTTCAGAGTGTTCTAACGTTTCTTCTACATGATGATGAAAAGGACCGTAAAACGACTGAAGCATGTCTGTCCAGTTCAGATTTCCTTGCGCAATTTCATCGAACTCTGCTTCGACTTTCGCGGTAAACTGATAATCTAATATTTGCTCAAAATGCGCTACTAAAAAGTCGGTAACAACAATGCCGATATCTGTCGGGGAAAGCTTGTTGCGCTCTTTTCCGGTTGTTTCAGATTTGGTTTGTTCTGAGATATTACCTGCTTTCAATTCTAGTTGCGCATAGTTGCGGATGTTTCCGTCACGCTCCTTTTTTTCAACGTAATTTCTTTTCTGAATGGTTGAAATCGTCGGTGCATAGGTTGACGGTCTTCCGATACCTAGTTCTTCTAGTTTTTTGACAAGTGTTGCCTCTACATAACGCGATGGAGCACGGCTAAAACGTTCTGTTGCTAATGCGCTGTTTAGTTTTAATGCTTCATTCACGGTTACTTTTGGCAATAAACCTTCTGTTTCAGCATTTTCCTCAGCGTCGTCATCTAAATTGGTCGCAAGGTAAACCTTTAAAAAACCGTCAAATACGATTACTTCTCCTTTGGCTTGAAAGTAATGTGGGCCGTTGAGCCCTCCAATTTTAATAGTTGTTCTTTCGAGTTGAGCTAAAGCCATTTGGCTCGCGATAGCTCTTTTCCAAATCAATTCATAAAGTCTCGTTTCGTCACGCTCTGCCTGAATGGAAGATTTTGTAAAATCGGTGGGTCTGATTGCCTCGTGTGCTTCTTGAGCACCAGAAGTTTTCGTGCTGTATTTGGTTGGTTTGGAGTAGTTTGCTCCAAATTGTGAAGTGATGGCCTCCTTTGCCGCTGAAATTGCTGTTTCGGAAAGATTCACAGAATCGGTTCTCATGTAGGTGATGTAACCGGACTCATAGAGGCGTTGGGCAACGCTCATTGTCTTAGTTACAGAAAACCCTAATTTCATACTTGCCTCTTGTTGTAAGGTAGAGGTAGTAAATGGCGCAGCGGGGCTTTTGGTAGCCGGCTTTTGTTGGACATCTTCAACGTAAAAGTTGGCAGATTTAGCTTGCTCCAAGATTTCGTGTGCCGCTGATTTTTCAGGTAGTTGCTGATTCAACTCTGCTTTCAGTGCGCCATCTGTGGTTTGGAATTCGGCCTGTACTTTGTAAAAACTCTCTGTATTGAACTTTTCAATCTCTCTTTCGCGTTCAACGATGAGGCGCACAGCAACAGATTGCACGCGGCCTGCAGACAAACTCGGTCTTACTTTTTTCCAGAGTACTGGAGAAAGTTCAAAACCAACAATGCGATCAAGCACCCGACGCGCTTGTTGGGCATCGACCAATTCTTGATTAATTGTTCTTGGACGCTCGATCGCTCGTGTTACGGCGACTTTGGTGATTTCGTTAAATGTTATCCTTTTGGTATCCTTTTTTTGGAGCTCTAGTGTTTCGTACAAGTGCCAAGAAATGGCCTCTCCTTCGCGGTCTTCATCGGTTGCGAGCCATACGGTGTCTGCTTCCTTTGCGAGTTTTTTGAGCTCTGAAACCACTTGTTTCTTGTCGGCGCTTACTTCATAATTGGGTGTGAATTTGGCGTCAATATCAATGGCTAAGCCTTTCTTTGCGAGGTCTCGAACATGGCCAAAGCTAGACTTTACGATGTAGTCTTTGCCAAGGTAACCTTCAATAGTTTTTGCTTTTGCGGGTGACTCGACGATAACAAGATTCTTAGCCATAGAAATTTTTTAGTGGACAAATGTAAAAGTAAAACACTGCATTGAGCAAGTTGTTTAGGGCAATTTTTTTCGTTTATCTTCCTTAACCTATGGTTAAATATTTTAGAAACAAAATACAGAACGTTCATGACAATTTGTCAGCATCTTGAAATTGTCCTATTTTTGCAGTTCAGAACACAACATGGAGTCAGGAAATAAAGTGATAGATGAAGCATTACAAGGCACAGCCTTAGTAATCGAGCAAGATGGGGTACAGTCCTCAAAGAAATTATACTTAGAAAGTTACGGCTGTCAAATGAATTTTTCAGACAGTGAAGTCGTAGCATCTATCTTAGCCCAAGATGGCTACCAAACCACAAGAAATATCGAAGAAGCGGATGTAATATTACTCAATACTTGTTCTATCCGCGACAACGCCGAGCAGCGCGTTCGCAATCGACTCACGGAATTTAAAATAAAGAAGGACCGCAATCCGGAATTGGTTGTTGGTATTTTAGGTTGTATGGCCGAACGCCTTAAAAAGAACTTACTCGATGAAGAAAAACTTGTCGATCTTGTTGCAGGTCCTGATGCTTATCGCGATTTACCAAACTTAATTGACGAAGTAGGAACAGGCCAAAAAGCAGTCAATGTTTTGCTTTCCCGTGACGAAACCTATGCAGATATTGCACCTGTTCGCCTCGATCAAGGCGGGATTTCCGCTTTTGTAACCATCATGCGCGGCTGTGACAACATGTGCTCATTTTGTGTTGTACCATTTACCAGAGGTAGAGAGCGTTCACGCGATCCAAAAACCATTGTTGCCGAGTGTCAAGATTTATTTGATAAAGGATACAGAGAAGTTACCTTGCTTGGCCAGAACGTAGACTCCTATCGTTGGAACCTCAGTGCAAAAGGTGAAGTGAAAAATCCTGCTGAACCAACCACCAACTTTGCCCAACTGATGGAAATGGTTGCTTTGGTTTCGCCCCTTTTGCGCATCCGATTTAGCACTTCGCATCCAAAGGACATGACCAACGATGTGTTAGAGATGATGGCCAAATATGAAAACATTTGTCCTTACATACACCTTCCTGTACAGTCGGGAAACACAGATGTTTTATACCGCATGAACCGTGGTTATTCACGCGAGTGGTACCTTGAACGCATAGAGAGCATCCGCCGCATCGTGCCGGGTTGTGCCATTTCAACTGATATCATTACCGGATTTTGTGGTGAAACAGAAGAAGAACACCAAGAAACTTTAAGCTTAATGGATATCGTTCAATACGATTTTGCATATATGTTTAAATACTCTGAGCGTCCGAAAACTTTGGCTGAACGTCGCTTTGATGACGATGTGCCTGAAGAAGTCAAAGGGCGTCGTTTGAACGAAATCATTGACAAGCAACTCAAACACTCTTTAGCATCGAATCAACGCATGATTGGTACGGTTCAAAAAGTGCTCATTGAGGGGCCCTCAAAACGATCAGAAGAGCATTTGTGCGGTAGAACTGGCACCAACGTAATGGTTGTTTTTCCTAAAGGAAATTTGGTCAAAGGGACTTATATCGATGTAAAAATCATCGATTGTACTTCTGCTACTTTAATCGGGGAACTAATTAGTTAATTGCGAGTAAAATGAATCTTTTACAAGTAAAGCAGCGCTTCGGCATCATTGGATCTGCTCCCTTACTCAACAGGGCGTTAGAAATTGCCATGCAAGTGGCGCCAACAGATATTTCCGTGCTCGTTACAGGTGAAAGTGGAACAGGAAAAGAAATCATTCCGCAAGTTATTCACCAAATGAGTGCGCGTAAGCACGGTGAATATATTGCGGTCAACTGCGGGGCTATTCCAGAAGGAACCATTGATTCAGAATTATTTGGTCACGAAAAAGGTTCTTTTACAGGAGCCCAAGGCAGTAGACAAGGTTATTTTGAAGTAGCCAACGGCGGGACTATCTTTCTCGATGAGGTTGCTGAACTTCCTATGCAAACACAAGTTCGTTTACTGCGCGTGCTTGAAACAGGCGAATACATCCGTGTTGGTTCCTCTAAACCCTTGAAAACTAATGTTAGGGTTGTGGCCGCAACCAATGAAAATATGCAGGCAGCTATTCAATCTGGTAAGTTCAGAGAAGACCTTTATTACCGACTCAGCACGGTACCAATTAGTTTGCCAGCTTTGCGTCAGCGCGCCGAAGACATTCATTTATTGTTTAGAAAATTCGCCAATGATTTTGCTGAAAAATACCGCATGCCAGCCATCAAGCTCACAGAAGATGCCGTGCTACTGCTTCAGCAATATCCTTGGCCTGGTAATATCAGGCAGCTTAAAAATTTGGTAGAACAACTATCTGTCATTGAAACTGCTCGTGAAATCGATGAATTCACTTTGCAAAATTACCTAACTCCCGTTGCCGACAAAGCACAAGGGCTTCGCATCAATGATCCGGCCCAAGATTCTATTTCCGAGCGCGAACTCATGTACAAGTTTTTGTTTGACATGAAAAAGGACCTCACTGAGTTAAAAAAATTAGTTTTGGATCTCACGGGTACCAACCATGAAATTGCACTCAGTGCAGATCAATCAGCGGTAGTGAATCGAATTTATCAAGAAGTTTACGAAGATAGCCCAAGTATGCCTGCACGCATGCTACCTTCTGCACCCGTTCAGGTAGAAATTCCAATTACCGAAAGTCTGCACCACGAAGAATTTGCCGCACACATTGAACTAGAAGAATCACTTAGTCTCGAGGACCGCGAAAAAGAACTTATCGTCAAAGCACTTGAAAAACATCGTGGGAAAAGAAAATATGCGGCACTGGAATTAGGTATTTCGGAAAGAACGCTTTATCGCAAAATCAAAGAATTTCAACTTGGCGAATGAAGTACATCATTTACATAGCTTTTCTTTGGTGTGGTCTAAGTGCTTGTTGGCCAGAGAGTTTCTCCTTCATTGACAAAGGAGGGATGCCGCAGGAATGGCAAACCTTTAGCATTCAAAATTTAGAGAATACCGCGCCTAACTGTCCATTGTCTTTTGGCCCTTTGCTCACAGAACAACTCAAGGATGGGGTCCAAAACAACACAAGACTATTGCTCAATACCAGTTTTGGTAAAGGTGAAGTCAATATGGAAGGGGCCATTACAGCATATCAAGTACAACCTTTGGCTATTCAAGGTGCAGATGTTGCCTCGAGTAACCGCCTCACCATGACACTACAAATGAAAATCAATATTAAGTCGCCCAAAGAAGAGGTTTGGCAATTCAGTACGACGCGTTTTGCAGATTTTTCAGCGGCTACGAATTTGGCCGATGTCGAGAAAAAGTTATTCGACGAAATAGCAACTCAAATGGTGCAGGATTTGATCAACAAGTTGTACAGTAATTGGTAATTTAGTCAGGTGTTAAGCAAAGAGCAACTTCATATCCAAATACAAGACACGCTAAAGTGTACTGCAGCACATGTGTCAGACCTCGAGCATCTTGAGTCAGCTTATCCATACGCTACCAGCTTTTCAATTTTACATCTGAAGTCTTTAGCGAATAGCCAAGATGTTCGCCTTGCCACAGTTCTTGATCAAAAAGCTTTTGCCATTCCCAACAGAGAAATACTTTATCATTTACTACAGCAGGTTTCTATTGTTGAAACTCCGACGCAATTGGCGAATCTTGATTCCGCTGCGCCTCAAGAAATAAATGAAGCGGATAATTCTTCAGAAAATAGCCAACCAGCACCCGACGAACTCGATCAATTGTTGCGTGCCAACATGATCAGTGCGGCATATGTCGATTTGACTTACAAAGAAGAATTAGAAGAATTAGAAGAGTCCCCTATTGCAGAAAATTTAGCTATTCAGCAAGAAGAAGTTGAACAAGATGACTTGGCTGGCCAAGATACAAACGATAATTCCGTTCAAACCGATACAATTACCCTTGAAAAAAAGTCGTTTAGTAATTGGTTACATTTTGGAGAAGAAAAGTCCAGCGAAGAGGAGCAAAGCCCTCAATTCATAGCCATTGAAAAACCGAAAAAAGACTTCTACTCTCCAGCCAAAAAAGCCAAAGAAAGCCTGAGCTCAAGTCAAATACCGGTATCCGAGACTTTGGCAAAAATCTACGCTATGCAAGGAGCGCTCCCTAAAGCGATTGCCGTTTATGAGCAATTAATTTTGCTTAATCCAGAAAAAAAGAGTTTCTTTGCAAATCAAATCAAAATTCTAAAGAAAAACCTGAATTCAACGTCATGACAGGAATCCTTTCATTTTTAGTTATTGTAGCCAGTGCGCTACTCATTTTAGTAGTTTACGTTCAAAACCCAAAAGGTGGGGGCTTAAGTTCTGACTTCGGTGGAGCTAGCCAACTTGGCGGTGTACAACGCACCAACGAACTCATCGATAAACTTACTTGGGGCTTGGCAGCCGCTATCCTAGTTTTTAGCCTTGGAATTAGCCTCAGCCAACCAAAACCGCCTAAACAAGTTGTGCCGCAACAACAACAGCAGCAAGCACCTATGCAAGGTCAAGGACAGGGCCAACAATAGGTTCTATTTTTTCATATTTAAAATGTCAGTATGTCACCCATACTGACATTTTTTTTGTTCAAAAGTGAAAAAATGTCTTGTTCAAAGCGCCTGAATTGAGTTGGCATGTTTTTCGAAGAAGCGTTCACAACTAAATAATATTTATTTCATGTCAGTAAATTTCAAACCTTTGGCAGACAGAGTTCTGGTAGAACCTGCGCCAGCAGAGCAAAAAACAGCAAGTGGAATCATCATTCCGGATACTGCAAAAGAAAAACCATTGCGTGGTACTGTTATAGCAGCTGGATCCGGTAAAAAAGATGAGCCAATGTCAGTTAAAGTAGGTGACTCCATATTATATGGACAATATGCAGGCACTGAAATCAAAATTGACGGGAATACTTATCTCATCATGAGAGAGTCAGACATTTACGGTATTTTCTAATTTAAAAAAGCAACTCAAAATGGCAAAAGAAATTTATTTCGATGTAGAAGCCCGCGAAAAATTAAAAAGAGGCGTAGATGCATTAGCAAATGCAGTAAAAGTAACATTAGGTCCAAAAGGTCGCAATGTTGTAATTGGTAAAAAATTTGGTGCGCCACACGTTACAAAAGACGGCGTAAGTGTAGCCAAAGAAATTGAGCTCAAAGATCCTATCGAAAATATGGGAGCTCAAATGGTCAAAGAAGTGGCTTCCAAAACAGCAGATATCGCCGGTGATGGAACCACAACCGCTACAGTTCTTGCACAAGCTATCGTTACGGCAGGGCTCAAAAATGTGGCAGCTGGCGCTAATCCTATGGATCTCAAGCGAGGTATTGACAAAGCAGTTACTGAAGTGGTTGCCAACCTCAAAAAGTTATCCAAACAAGTGGGTAATGACAATAGTAAAATTGAGCAAATTGCCACAATTTCTGCCAACAATGATGAAACAATCGGAAAGCTCATTGCTGAAGCGATGAAAGTGGTAGGCAACGATGGTGTCATTACGGTTGAAGAAGCAAAAGGAACCGAGACTGAAGTTAAAACGGTTGAAGGTATGCAATTTGACCGCGGATACTTATCGCCATATTTTGTTACGAATGCCGATAAAATGATCACTGAAATGGAGAATCCATTGATTTTGATCTCAGAAAAGAAAATTTCGAGCATGAAAGAATTGCTACCAATTCTTGAGCCGGTGGTTCAATCAGGAAAATCGCTTTTAATTATTGCTGAAGATGTCGATGGAGAAGCACTTGGCACCCTTGTTGTCAATCGTTTGCGTGGTTCATTGAAAGTGGCAGCTGTAAAAGCACCAGGTTTTGGAGACCGTCGCAAAGCGATGCTAGAAGATATCGCAATTCTAACTGGTGGTACCGTAATCTCAGAAGAACGCGGCATGACACTCGAGAATGTAACCCTTGATATGTTGGGTTCTGCTCAAAAAATTGACATCGACAAAGACAACACAACAATCGTTAACGGAAAAGGTAAAAAAGCCGATATCCAAGCACGTGTAGGTCAAATTCGTGCACAAATTGAGCAAACAACTTCAGACTATGACCGCGAAAAATTACAAGAGCGTTTAGCTAAGTTAGCAGGAGGTGTTGCGGTACTTTATGTTGGTGCACCAACCGAAGTCGAAATGAAAGAGAAGAAAGACCGCGTTGACGACGCTCTTGCTGCTACACGCGCAGCAGTGGAAGAAGGTATCGTACCTGGTGGTGGTGTCGCTTTAATCCGTGCTATTGAAACACTCGATAAGCTCAAAGGTGCGAACGAAGACGAAATGACCGGTATTCAGATTGTGAAGCGTGCTGCTGAAGAGCCACTCCGTCAAATCATTGCCAACGCAGGTGGTGAAGGAGCGGTGATCGTTCAGCGCGTACGCGAAGGAAAAGCTGATTTCGGCTACAATGCACGTACAGATGTGTTCGAGCCACTCTACAAATCTGGTGTCATTGACCCTACCAAAGTAACACGTATTGCAGTTGAAAACGCATCTTCAATCGCAGCGATGCTTCTCACCACTGAGTGTGTCATTGCTGATGAGCCTGAAGAAGCAAATCCTGCTGCAGGTATGGCAGGCATGGGTGGCGGAATGCCAGGCATGATGTAAGGATCCAAGAGCCTTCGGGCTCTTTATCATTTCTTTCTTCCCGACGCATTCGGATAGCGAGAAATGTCTATATAGAGCCACCTTCGGGTGGCTTTCTTTATTATATTTGGGATATGTGTTACAGCAATTCTTCTACCTCTACGACCTTGCAGCTTGCAGAGCGTTATCAGAAATTAAAGCCCATAACTGCACCGGAATTGCAATATTACTTTGCTTCAGGTTTTAATTTTCCTCGCTGGAACATCCTTACTAACGATGACACCATTCAGCAAATGCGTTGGGGTTTGTTGCCAAGTTGGTACAAGGGAGGTAATTGGATGGAATTTGCTGCAAAAACGCTCAATGCGCGTATTGAAACCTGCTCGGAAAAAGCATCATTTAAGCATTTAGTCAGTAGTAAAAGATGCATTATTCCGTCTAGCGGCTTCTTTGAATGGCATACGGAAGGCAAATTGAAAACACCCTATTTTATTCATTCCGCACAGCAAGAAATCTTCTCAATTGCAGGTCTTTACGATAGCTGGTTAGATCAAACTACAGGTGCTTTCGAAAATACATTTACCATCTTGACTACCGAGGCCAATCAGCTGATGGCTGAGATTCACAATTCAAAAAAACGCATGCCGCTGATATTGCACCATGATGAAGAAAAAGTATGGTTAGATGGTTTACTCGAAATCCAGGACGTAATGAATCGAGATGATCTTCAATTGGAGGCTTGGGAGGTCGATAAGCGCATATTGTTAAGCCCAAATGCAAATAATTCTCAAGTTAGCCAACGATATCAGTCCAATCTTGGCATTCAAAAAGGCTTATTTGATTAATTTTGGCACTACAATTGCTTTGCAGCGCTTATGAAATTATTCCTTACTTTTTTTCTGTTTTTCCTTTTAGGTTCTTGTATCGAGATCTCCGATGATCTAACCCTTAATAATGATGGCTCAGGTACGCTCAAGTATAAGATCAATTTAAGCGCAAGTAAAGTAAAAGTAAACTCAATTCTGGCCTTAGATAGCTTACAAGGAAAACCAGTTCCATCTGTACAAGAAATCTCTGCTAAAATCAAAGAGTTTGTAAAAATTTTAGATGCCCAACCCGGCGTTAGTAATGTTCTCATGGAGGAAAATTATACCGACTTTATTTTCAAGTTGAGTTGTGATTTCACAAGTGTTAAATTGCTGCAAGATGGCATCAAACGCAGTATCGAACAAATTAGTAAGGATAAAGTCAATTTACAACAAGAAGAGAATTGGCTCAGTTGGGATGGAACCACGCTCAAACGAAGTATCCCAAGCTATGTAGCGGAGCAAATCAAAGCCTACAAATTTGAAGATGAGGCTTTGCTAAAAGAAGGCGTTTACACCTCTATTGCTCGCTTTGAAAGACCCGTTCAACGTTTTGAAAATAAACTCGGAACCCTCAGTAAAAATCAACAAGCGGTCTTGGTTCGAACCAATACTTTTTTATTGAAAGAAAACCAGGCACTTTTAGATAATATAATTGTCTTGACACCAAGATGATACTCACGGATTATGCTTAACTTCGTCCTATAACATTCATACTCGTGGACAAAGCTTTCAAGAATTATTTTTGGCTCTGTATTGTTGGCCTTTTTTCTAGTACAACTATTGCTCAAACGGCTGAGCGTCAGTCCGAACATCTCATTCCAACCGATGCAGTAACCGTTTTTAGCATCAACAATATCAGCCTACTTCAAAAAATATCCATGGATGACCTCGTTCAATACGAGTTCATGTCAGATGTTCATCAAGAATTATTTGATGGTTCAACTTCTGGTAAAACGCTCAAAGATGCAGGCCTTGACTTCAATCAACGGCTCAATTTATTTTACGGCAAAACAACCAAAACAGAACTTACAGGTTTTACTTTTGGCGTTGGCAACAAGCCACAACTTTTTGAAGTCTTTGATGATTTTCAAACGCTCCAGAGCGATATCAAAGGACTAGAAGTCTACGGGACCTTCTTCAACAACCTACTTATCCAGGGTAATACAGCACTTTTGTTGCGCATCGAGCCAACGATGGAATACATCGACCAAGTAACAGATTCCATATGGTATGCAAGGGGTAATGAAATGCCGTTTGATTTTTTTGATGAGGTTCAGCAGGATGAAGAGGTGCTAAACGAGCAAGAATACGACACCCAAAGTGGACTTTTTCCGGAAGCGACAGAAAACCCGCTAATAAAAAATTATTATGAGCTCAGAGACAGTGTACAAGTCATCCTACAACAAGCAGAACTTGAGCGCGTAATTGCTCAAATCTTTATTGAGGGTAAAAATCTATGTTCCCAAGATCAACGTTTTGTAACACAACTTTCGCACAATGCTGAAGGTGCATTCTACCTTGACAACGCAAGAAATCTCGATAAATCACAAGGTTTATGGTATTTTCAGACTGTGCTACCGACGCTTTACAAAGACATTCAAGAACTTTATGCTGGCAACGTCATTTTGGGCGATTTATTTCTGAAAGACAACAGTGTAGAATTTGCAGTTGAGGCAAAATATGGCCCCGCTCTTGGCAGTATTTACAGCGAAATGAATGACGCTAAATTTGATAAAAATGTCCTCAAATATATTCCTGCCTCTAGCTCTGCCTATTTCACCTACAATATCAATTTGCAAAAAGCATACGAGCAAGCATACAAAGTGATTCTCCCTTTGCTTTCCGATGAAAAAAATGCGCAGATTGCGATGAATGTTTTGACACTCGAATTACTCAATGAATTTGTCAATAAAGAGGCGCTATTTAGCACTTACAAAGGCAGCATGTTTGGTACATTCAATGGCGTAGAAAAAATCAAGACGAAGAAAATTGAATTTTATTACGACGAAGAAACTTTCGAATATGGCGAGCGCGAAACCGATACTGAGACTGAAATGCCTGTGTTTACGCTAGGATTCTCGACAGAGCGCTCTGACATTCCAGAGCTTGTGTTAAAACATCTTTCTAGACTTACTTCTCGCGTTCAGAAGCATGAAAATTATTGGCGTTTTGAAAACGCTATTCTAGATGCCGCTCCACTATTTATCATTAATACAGGTGACCTACTTATCCTGTCAAATGATGCTGGTTTTGCAACCAACTATTCCAAGGGCTATGGTAAATTAGCACTTTCGAAAAAAGAAGCAAAAAAAGCTAGTAAGGGGGGCTTTATGTATGGGAAGGTAGATATCAGCAGTACACTCAACCGTTTTCCTACGGAGTTGCTGACGCCAAAAAATGCTGAAATCATTTCCTCTTTGAAAGGAAAATCCGGAATGCTTGAGCTCATTTCGTCAGAGACAAACAATGAACATACTACTTTCAAACTCAATTATACATTTAAAGGAGAGGAAGAAACAGGCAAACATTTGTTGGACCTCATCAACTCACTTTATTTAGTTTATACCTTAAATCCTTAGACATGTACCGGAAGTTCTTGACGCTCGTCATGATTGCTGGTGCTTTGGCACTGATACTATTTGTCAAATCATTTTTATTCGCGGTTCCAAAATCTCCACGACTCATAGACCGTCTTCCAACCGCCGATTTTCTCGCTAAAGCGAACATCTTAGAACTTGCCAAAGAAACCAATTCCTTGTTGCAATACAACAAGTTATCCATTCGCGATTTCACGACCTATGAGTTCCTGCTTGGGCAAGGCAAGCAATATGGCCTAGACCTCGAGCAAGACGCCTATTTATTTGCGCAAGAAAATGGCGATTGGGGAGCTTTACTCAAACTAACAGATTCTTCGAAGGTTCAATTAGGTATAGAACGACTAAAAAAATATGCCGAACTACAAGATTCAGTCATCGGGAGCACTACCTTTTATTATATCAAAAAAGAAAAGTCTTATTTACACTATGGTAAAGATTACGCATTCATTTATCAAGGGGCTCAGTTTGAAAAAATCCTCAATCAAGTTGCTTCTGCACACTACGGTGATCTACATCAAGATTGGGATATATTCTTGAAGCAAAAACAATTCAAGAATGAGCATTTAGTGATTTACGCCAATTGGCCCAAATTACGAAACTACAACATCCAAACGGCCATGTTTGCCCACGACAGTGACTCACTAGGTTTCAAACTGAAAAGCTATGTCAAGAAGAAAACACCGCTCTATTTTTCACTTAAAAGAGACGGCTTAACTTATCATACGATGCCCCAGACAGATCGCTTAATTGACGTGCACCTCGACATCCGTGAATTCAAGCAACATCCGGAAGATTCTGTTTATATCCAATTAGCAAAACTGAGTAGAAAAGTAGGATTTCCTTTTGAACGCTTTTTAAAGGCATGGAATGGCGATCTCGTTTATCAACAAGGTGGCTTTCAAGTGCAAGAAACGCGTTATATCGAAACCCTCCTCGATGAAGATTTCAATGAAACAGAGGTAGAGCGTGTACGCTACGACACCGTGCCAGCATTTTCTGTTTTTGCCTCCCTCAATAGAATGGGGCCACTATTTATATCAAAATTAGCGCAAAAAGGTCTGTTACGTGAAGATGAGGGTGGCTATCGATTTTTGTTTTCACCATTACTTCGTTTCAATAAAATCGGGCCTTTTTACCAATATTACACCGGTGATTTACCTCCCAGAATTATCAAGGGTCATGACAACCAAGTCTTGTGGAAACACAAAGGAACCAACTATTATTTTCGCATAGAACGCATGACGCGTTACGAAGTATTCGGAACACTTCAAGTACCAGTTAGAAGTCTGCTAAGAAGAAATAAGCTGATTTAATTAGCCTACCAATAAAAACTCTTCTTGATGTGCTTCAATGTAATCAAGTATTTCGAGGATTTCATCGAGTTCTGAGGTCGTCACGAGCTTAGTTCTATAATCTTTAAAATGCGAGATGCCTTTGAAGTAGTTGGTGTAGTGGCGTTTCATCTCTGTGATGCCTAACTTAGGGCCTTTCCACTTGATACTCATGAGCAAATGTTCGCGACAAGCAATAACGCGCTCGGCAACAGTAGGCCCTTCAAGTTTCTCACCAGTTTGAATATAATGTTTGATTTCTCTAAAAATCCAAGGATAGCCAATAGAGGCGCGGCCAATCATGACGCCATCAACACCATAGCGGTTTTTGTATTCAACAGCTTTTTCTGGACTATCGATATCGCCATTTCCGAAAACTGGAATGCGCATGCGCGGATTGTTCTTGACTTCTGCTATTAAAGACCAATCGGCCTCACCCTTGTACATTTGTTTTCGGGTACGACCATGGATAGAGATGGCTTCAATTCCGATGTCTTGAAGACGTTCAGCTGCTTCAACTACGTTTTTGGTGTCGTCATCCCAGCCCAAACGAGTTTTAACGGTTACGGGGAGTTTAGTGGCTTTAACGATCTCGGAGGTGAGACGCACCATTTTTGGAATATCTTGAAGGAGGCCTGCACCAGCACCTTTGCACGTTACTTTCTTGACAGGACAGCCGTAATTGATATCGATGAGGTCTGGTTGTACAGCCTCTATGATTTGTGCCGACTGCACCATGCTCTCGGTTTCTGAACCAAAAATTTGAATCCCAATGGGTCTTTCGTATTCAAAAATATCGAGTTTTTGGCGACTTTTCGCCGCATCTCTGATGAGCCCTTCAGAGGAGATGAACTCTGTGTACATAAGGTCTGCGCCGTATTGTTTACAGAGTGCTCTAAATGGCGGATCGCTGACATCTTCCATTGGTGCAAGGAGCAATGGAAAATCGCTTAATTCGATATTTCTAATTTTTACCATGGATCAAGCTTGCCCCATTTGTTTGAGGTATTCTTTGAGTTTTTGCTCGTTACTCAGTCTTAAGACCATTAGTTTGTCATCGGATTCAACCACAATGTAATCTTGTAGGCCGTCAAGTAAAACAGTTTTATGTGAAGGTACATTGACCAAACAATTTGCAGAGTCAAACGCATAGATTTGACCCCCTATGAGTGAGTTTTGCTGTGCATCTTTTTGCAAGTGTGTGGTTAGGCTTCCCCATGTGCCGAGATCACTCCAGTCGAAATCGGCAAGGACAACACTTACGTTATTGGCTTTTTCCATAACTGCAAAATCGATTGAAATATCGGGGCAAGCCGCAAATGCATCTTTCAAAAATGCGATTTCTTGGTCGCTGCCGTAAACTTTTGTGTCTTGGCTAAAAATTTGATAAATATCGTTTTGATGTGCAGCTAAGGCAGCCAAGATTACTTCAGATTTCCAAACAAAAATTCCGGCATTCCAATAGAAAGTACCGGCATCCAAAAAGCTCTGTGCGGTTGCTAAATCAGGCTTTTCTCTGAATTGTAAAACAGGGCAAGCACTTCCTTTAGTGGTGTTTGCATCCTTAGCAAATTCTATATAACCGTAGCCAGTATCTGGGCGGCTTGGTTCAATACCTAGTGTCACTAACTGACCACTTTGGGCTGTTTGCCATGCGACATTGATGATTTCTTCAAAACGCTTTTCATTGACGATGAGGTGATCGGCAGGTGAAATGAGTAATGTAGCATTAGGGTCTAGTGCATGAATTTTCGCAGCAGCATAAGCGATGCAAGGTGCTGTATTTTTACGTTCAGGCTCGCACAATACTTGGCCTGCTGTCAGTTCAGGGAGTTGATCAAGCACTAATTGTTGGTAGGCACTGTTAGTTAATATGAAAATATTTTGAGTCGGAATAAAGCGATTCAGACGTTCAAAGGTCAGTCTAAGTAAAGATTTTCCAATCCCGAGCACATCTAAAAATTGCTTTGGATTTTCAGGTGTTGACATAGGCCAAAATCGGCTACCAACTCCGCCAGCCATAATGAGGCCGTATGTATTATTTTGTGTCATGTGCAATAGGTGTAACGGCGGCTAACGCATGTACGAGATACTGTTTGTTGCTGCCAATTTCGGTACAAAGATAACGAGTTCTGCGCAGTTGCCCTTTTTTAAAGCGCTTCTGATTCAATAAAAATTCGGCATGAAGCGGCAAGGATTCTAAAGTATGCGTTTCTTCTTTTTTGTCGTAGGCTTTGAGTGCACGGCTCAAATGCAAGTCGGTACACGATGAGGCTTTTAATTGGGTCCAACTTTTCCAGAGCACCTTCTGTAGCTCAGCAGGCAAGGCTTCGCTCTCCAAGACTGGCAAGAGGCGTTCTCGAAATGCAGCCTTCCATTCTAAACCATGCGCAGCCACACGCCAGCCATGTTTGCGATAGGTATCAAGGTGTGCAAGTTCGTGCAAGGACGTAATCAAAAAGCTATATGGGTTGAGGTCGCCATTGACCGTAATGATCGGTTTCTTTTGTAAAGGGCTTGTTCTGAAATCTCCTAACTTTGTTTTGCGACCCGGAACAATTTTGAATTGAATATTCGCGTTTAAAATGCAGTCAGTAAGGTAGGGTGCGAAATGAGCTGGTACGAACCTTGAAAGTGTATCAATAAAATGCTGACGCTTTTCATCCATAGCACAAAGATAAAAAGTGATTTGGCTTTGCTCGTTGTGGAAGTAATAATGTTTAATTTAGCTTAGTGAAATTTTTACAACAATTCGGTCGATATTTACTCATGCTTAAAGTGGTTTTTTCCAAACCCGATAAGTGGAAGTTCTATTTTCAAAAAAGCATCAATGAAATTGAGCTAATAGGCATCAATTCTTTGCCAATAGTTGCGCTGATGTCTACCTTTATGGGGGCTGTAATTGCATTGCAAACCGCCTCTAGTATGGAAAGCCCGTTGCTTCCGGATTACACGGTAGGGTTTATTACCCAATCTAGTACGATTTTAGAGTTTTCTCCTACTATCATTTGTCTGATCTTGGCCGGAAAAGTAGGTTCAAATGTAGCCTCTGAAATTGGTACGATGCGCGTTACCGAACAAATAGATGCGCTCGAAATAATGGGGGTTAATTCGCTCAACTTTCTCGTCTTACCCAAAATTACAGCTGCTGTAGTATTTTTTCCGGTGTTGATCATCTTTTCGATGGCGCTTTCCATGCTCGGTGGATGGTTAGCGCTGCTTGTTTCAGACTTAACCACTACAGAAATATATATTCTTGGTATTCGCGCTTTTTTTAATCCTTTTCACATCACTTATGCCTTAACCAAGACTTTTGTTTTTGGATTTCTGATTGTCAGTATTTCATCTTTCTATGGTTATCATGTCAAGGGTGGTTCTTTGGATGTTGGTAGAGCCTCAACCCAAGCAGTGGTGAGTAGCAGTATTGCCATATTAATAGCCAATTTTATTCTAACCCAATTGATGTTGTTGTCATGATTGAAGTCAAAGGATTATCCAAGAGTTTTGGTGGTCAGCAAGTCTTGTTTGACATCAATCACCGTTTTGAAAATGGAAAAGTCAATCTCATTATTGGTCAGTCCGGGCAAGGAAAGTCTGTATTAGCAAAATGCATTGTTGGGCTTTATGAAGCTGATGCAGGTGAAATACTTTTTGACCAAAGAAATTTTTCCAACATGGACCGTGCAGAGCGCAGCGAGATCCGTCAAGAAATCGGCATGCTTTTTCAAGGTGCAGCTCTTTTTGATTCACTCACCGTGGAACAAAATGTTATGTTTCCGCTTCAGATGTTTACAAATTTGACCAAAGCAGAAATCCAACAACGCGCTGATTTCTGTCTAGAACGGGTCAACTTAGCTGGTCGCAACAAATTGTATCCTTCAGAATGTAGCGGCGGGATGCAAAAAAGAGTCGGGATTGCACGGGCAATAGCGATGAATCCAAAATACTTGTTTTGCGATGAACCCAACTCTGGTCTTGATCCCAAAACATCTATTGTCATCGATAAACTTATCAAAGATATAACAGTAGAATACAACATGACAACGGTTGTTATTACCCATGACATGAATTCAGTGATGGAGATCGGCGACAGCGTTTTGTACATTCATCAGGGAAAAAAATGGTGGGAAGGTGATAAAAACACGATCATTACTGATCAAAACCCAGAAGTAGAGGCATTTGTATACGCGTCTTCGTTTATGAAGGAAATCCGGACACAAATGCAACAAAAAAGAAGCCTTTGAGCCTATTTTTTTTACACTTTGTTGCAAATAATTAATTCTTTCTTATCTTTGCAACCCCAAAGGGACTTGCGTAAACGGCTCAAGTAAATACATAAAATTGCGGATGTGGTGAAATTGGTAGACACGCCAGACTTAGGATCTGGTGCCGAGAGGTGTGCGGGTTCGAGTCCCTCCATCCGCACTAAGGTCTCGTTGGGTCAACGAGGCCTTTTTTTTTAAATAATAGGCAAATAATTCATTCATGAAAATTACTCGTCAAGAAATCGATGCCCAAAATGGCGTTTTAAAAGTGGAAATCGATGCTGCAGACTATCAAGGAAAAGTGAAAGCTGCGCTCGATAAATATCGCAAGACAGCAAAAATTCCTGGTTTCAGACCTGGTCATGTGCCTGCAGGGCTTATTCAAAAGCAGTTCGGTAAGTCCGTTTTGGCTGAAGAGCTCAATAAAATCACCAACGACGCCCTATATCGTTTCATCATCGATGAAAAGCTCGACATTCTTGGCAATCCGCTTCCAATTGAAAACGGGGTAGAAGGAAACTTTGATCAGCCTGAAAACTTTACTTTTAGTTACGAAATCGGGTACAGCCCATCTTTTGAATTGCCAATTACGGCCAAAACAAAGGTTGATTACGCTACCGTTAAAATTGATAAAGAACTCATCACTAAACAAGTTGAAGATCTTCGCCGTCGTTATGGCAAACTGATTTCGTCTGATACAGTGAGCGCCAAAGACATGGTAATGGGTAAGTTTGAAGAACTCGATGGCAACGCTGTAAAAGCTGAGGGCATCAGCCATTCAACTACGATTTCTATGGAATTTTTGGAAAATAAAGCAGCCATCAAGTTGCTTACAGGAAAAAAAATCAACGAGTCTTTTGAACTAGACCCGAAAGATGTATCCAAAGGTCCTGAAGATGCTGCAGCCATGCTCGGTATCAGCCCGGAGGCATACGCAGACCTCAACACTAAATTCCAGTTTACAGTCAATGACATCAAGCGCATGGAATTGGCTGAACTCAATGAAGAGTTTTTCCAAAAATTATTTGCAGACGAAGTCAAGACAGAGGCAGAAATGAACAAGCGCATTGAAGCTGACCTTGCTCGCATGTTTGAAGAAGATTCAGATCGTCTTTTTACGCGCAAAGTATACGATATGCTGCTCGAGAAAACATCTATGACCTTCCCTGAAGCATTCTTAAAGCGTTGGATCAAAGCTTCTGCAGAGAAACCAATTACAGAAGAAGAAATCGAAAAAGAATTTGCAGCTTACTTGCTCTCTTTGAAATGGCAATTGATCCAAACCAAAATTTTCAAAGACAATAACATTCAGTTGACTAACGAAGAAGTGCTAGATTTCACGAAGAACTTAGTAATTGGCAACTATGCGCAGTACGGTTTGCCTGCTCCAGAAGAAGCAGAATTACTCGAAACCGCCCAGCGTTTATTGCAGAACAAAGAACAAGCCAATGGTATCTACGACCGTTTGGCAGAAAGAAAACTCACTGACTATTTCAAAAGTGCCGTGAGCATGACTAAAAAAGAAATGAAATACGACGATTTCGTTGCACAGGCACAAGCCTAAGCAATATCCCAATCCAACACCTGTAGGTGTTTATTTTGAGCCTTGATTCCATAGTGTAATTGTATACTGCGGATCAAGGCTTTAATATTTTCAGTCTTCATGCTCCTATTTGGGGTGAGTGCAATAATTTCTCTTGCGGGGGCTGCAGTTGGAGTCATCAGTTTTTTGATCCCATTTTGCTGTAATGGTTTGAGTTTAAAATACTCAGGAACTAGCGTATACCCTCCTTGTTGGTCTACCATTTCCAACAAGAGCGGTAAATTGCCGCCTTCGTAATCCCAGTCTGCTTTGTTATCTTGGGCATTGAGTTGGCAAAAATGCAACATTTGTGTGCGCAGACAGTTTCCTTGGTTCAGTAACCACGGGTGCATTTTCTGAATTTCATCTAAACTGATTGTAGCCTCAGGATGTTGTGGACAATAAATAAGAATTTCCTCTAAATAAAGTGGAATAGTCTGAATGCGCGGATCATGAAATGGCCCTGCAATAACAGCCAAATCGAGCTCTTTCTTTTCTAGGGCTTCGATGGCCTCAGTAGTTTTGAGTTCTTTGATTTGTAGCCGTACATTGGTAAAATCTCTTACCCAACTTGAAAATAAATCTGGTAAAAGGTAGGTTGCAATAGTCGGAATGATACCAATTCGAATCTCTTCTTTCACATTGCCTTTAAGTTGTTCAGATAAGTATTTGATTTTCTCCGTTTCAGCCAAAATTTCTCTGATGATGGGCAGCAGTTTTTTACCGGCTGGTGTGAGCTGTAGTGGTTGTGCATCGCGGTCAAAGATGGCATACCCTAGGGTATCTTCTGCTTTTTTAATCTGCATCGAAAGTGTAGGTTGCGTCACAAAGCAACGTTCACTGGCTCTTTGAAATTGCAATTCTTCACTGAGAATGACGATGTAATACATTTGTTGCAACGAAATCATCTTGTATAGGAATATGGTATAAATAAAATCTATGTAAATATAAAACAAATCGAAATTAAATATGTTTGAGGTACCCTTAACTTTGTATCACAAAAGTTAACGTTGATTTATTAAACAGATCACTTCGTTTCTCAACCAAATCGACCTAACTTTGTTGAAAGAGTAATAACCAAATAAATTATAATCAACATGTCAACTTTAGTAGGAAAAAAATTCCCAGACATTAGCGTAAAAGCCATTGACGAAATGGGTGATACATTCAGTATCAATGTATTGAAACAAGCAACAGACAACAACAAAAAAGTAGTTTTATTTTGGTATCCAAAAGACTTCACATTTGTTTGTCCTACGGAAATTCATGCATTTCAAGAGGCAGCAGCTGAATTCGAAAAAAGAAATACAATCGTAATCGGGGCTTCATGTGATACTGCAGAAGTACACTTTGCATGGTTAAATACAGCCAAAGACAACGGTGGTATCGAAGGTGTTCGTTTTCCTTTGATTGCAGATTCTACCAGACTTCTTGCTCAAGAACTCGGCATCTTAGATTACGACATGTTCGATGAAGACAACATGGCAGGAGACAACGTGCCATACCGTGCAACTTATCTATTAGACGAAACCGGAATGGTATTCCATGAATCAGTGAATCACTTCCCAGTGGGAAGAAACGTACACGAATACCTTCGTTTGATCGACGCTTTTGCACACGTTCAAAAACATGGTGAAGTTTGCCCAGCAAACTGGGAAGAAGGTAAAGATGCCATGAACGCAACACGCAACGGTGTTGCTGATTACTTAAGCAAACACTAAGCTTATGTTCAGCGAATTGAACTCAGATAACCTAGACCAAGTTCTAGGTACGCACACAAAAGTGATGGTGCAGTATGGCGCAGGTTGGTGTGGCAATTGTAAAATTACCAAGCCCAAATTCAAACGCCTCGCAGAAACGCACACAGACATCGAGTTTGTTTATGTAGATGCTGAGTTGTATCCAAATGCTCGCAAATTTGCCAACGTGAGTAACTTACCAACTTTCGCTTCTTTCGAAGGTGGTCAGTTGAAAGCAGAGGCGCAAGGAAACAAAATAGAAACGATTCAAGAAGTACTCGATGCGCTTACCAGTCATTAAACATATTGTAGAATTCATCGAACAAAACGATGAGGATTACATCAATGAAACGATGGAAACGCTCGAAAATCTCATCGAAGCGCCCGGAATCAAAGACGAAGAACTTGATGTCATTGGCGAGTTACTCTCGAATTTTTCAGGGGCCATTGAGGTTCATCGTGAAATTCAAAAAGGAATCCCCAAGAAGGATGCACTCAATGGATTCATGAAAAGAGTCACCGGATCTATTAACTAACAAAAACCACCTTCGGGTGGTTTTTTTATGCCTATCTTTGCGGCATGTCTGACTTACTTAGCAAACTAGAAGCCATTCATTTTCGCTTCATTGAAGTGGGTAAAATGATTACCGATCCCGATATCATTTCGGACATGAGTCGGTATGTCAAACTCAATAAAGAATACCGAGATCTCGAGATTCTTGATCAAGCCTACTCAAAATATAGCTTGGTACTTGGAAATCTAAAAAGTGCAAAAGCGCTATTAGAGGAGGAACAAGATCCGGAAATGAGAGAGATGGCTAAACTCGAAATTGACGAGCTTGAACAACAACGCCCAATCCTTGAGGAAGAAATCAAATTATTGCTTATCCCTAAAGATCCCGAAGACGACAAAAACGCCATCTTAGAGCTTCGGGCAGGTACTGGCGGAGACGAAGCCTGTATCTTTGTAGAAGATGTCTTTCGCATGTACACCATGTATTTTAAAGCAATGGGCTGGAACTACGAAGTACTCAATTCATCAGAAGGTTCAGTAAAAGGCTACAAAGAAATTTCAATGGAAATTACGGGGGCTGGTATTTATGGTTCCTTAAAATTTGAATCAGGTGTGCATCGCGTGCAACGTGTGCCAGAAACAGAATCTCAAGGAAGGGTTCACACATCCGCTATCACCGTTGCTGTTTTACCAGAAGCTGAAGAGGTCGATTTCGAACTCGATATGAATGATGTCAGAAAAGATACTTTCAGAGCCTCAGGAGCAGGAGGTCAGCACATTAACAAAACAGAATCTGCCATTCGACTCACCCACGTTCCGACTGGTACTGTTGTAGAATGTCAAGATGGCCGTTCTCAGCACAAAAACCTAGAAAAGGCAATTTCTGTCTTGCGTTCAAGGCTTTATCAATTAGAACTCGATCGCGTTCAAAGTGAAAGAGCTGCACAAAGAAAAACTTTGGTCTCTACCGGTGACCGCTCTGCAAAAATTAGAACTTACAATTATCCGCAAGGTCGTATCACGGATCACCGCATCAATAAAACGATGTACAACTTAGGTGTTTTTATGAATGGCGATATTCAAGAAATGCTAGATGCGCTTAAAATGGCCGAAAATGCGGAAAAACTAAAAGGTGAAACCGCATGACAAAAGCTGATTTACTGGCACAAATCAAATTGAAACAATCTTTTTTGTGCGTTGGTCTCGATCCTGATTTAAATAAAATCCCCCAACATCTGTTAGCCACAGCAGATCCACTTTTTGAGTTTTGTAAGGCAATTATTGATGCAACGCATCCTTATGCGGTTGCTTTTAAGCCAAATACAGCATTTTTTGAATGTCATGGAGCTGCAGGTTGGGAAGCACTCAGAAAAACGATCGCATATATTCCAAAAGAATGTATGGTTATTGCCGACGCCAAGCGCGGTGATATTGGCAATACCTCCACCTATTATGCCAAAACATTTTTTGAGCATATGAATGCCGACGCTGTTACGGTTGCACCATACATGGGTTCAGATTCTGTGTTACCCTTTTTAGCATTCGAAAACAAATGGGTTGTTTTATTGGCTTTGACTTCCAATGAAGGAGCCAAAGATTTTCAACTCGCCACCGAAAATGCAGTGCCGCTCTTTGAACAAGTATTAAAGAAATCAGCAAAGTGGGGAAGTCCAGAGCAGCTTATGTATGTTGTTGGGGCAACACGCGCAGAGGATATTGCTAAAGTAAGGGCTTTGGTCCCTGATTATTTCTTTTTGGTACCAGGTGTCGGTGCTCAAGGAGGGGACTTAGACGAAGTAGTTCGTTATGGAGCCAATGCAGAACTGGGCTTATTGGTAAACTCTTCACGTGCTATTATTTATGCCTCATCAGGCGAAGACTTTGCGATAGCCGCAAAAAAAGAAGCGCTGAACATACAAAACCAAATGGCCGTGCATATTCAGCGCCTCGCGTTGTAAATAATGCTTATCTTGTTGCTAAGTCAGCGTTTTGTTCAGTTTGTTGAACGCTTCCGTAAGCATCACAGCTCGCTTTACGACCTGCACCGCAAGAAGCTAAAAACAATACAGCAAAAAGAGCTGCAACGATAAAAGTAGATTTTGATTTCATGGTTGTTTGTTTTGTTGTTGTTGCTTCGTTTAACGGAAGTCCATGTACAAAGTTACAATTTTTCAAAAATTAGCGCGTTTTAATTTAAGCAATGAGCTTTCGGTTCCGTTTTTTCTTTCTACTTGTCTTGTGCGCTCAAATGGCATGTAAAGCGCAAGTCAAGTTTGTGAATACCGATAGCTTACCACAAGAACTTCAGAAAATCACAAAAGCGTTACCTACTGACATGCAGCTGCAGGCTTGGCCCATGTTCGCAAATAAAGTTCAACTTGAGGCTTATGGCTTGGGTTATTTTTTATTTGAATCACGTTGGATTGAACAAACGGATTCAAGTAAAGCAATCGAATTCCATACAGGTAAAAAATTCGAGGAAATAGAACTTCTTTCTGCGACCAGCATTCGTAAATTAAAACCAAAAGATTTTCAGCACTTGGTATCAGATAGCTTATCAAGTTACCTCAATAATGGCCACCCTTTTGTAAAAATTGTACTACTGGCTCAATCTGCAGCAATACCCAAATTTACCTTGCAAATTGAACCGGGGCCAACAATTGAAGTAGGCCGGATTGTCATTAAACCAGAGGGTATCATTCAACCCAAGGTGCTTGCTCAACTTTTGCAATTAGAATCGGGTTCGACTTTTTCAATAAAAGAACTCGAGCAAATCAGCAGCAAACTTTCCAATCAAAGTGGATTTAAATTAATCAGAGAACCTGAGTGGTTGGTGCAAGATAACCAAGCCGATATCTATCTTTACCTAGAAAGAGTGAAGGCCAGCTCAGCTACTGGTATTCTTGGTTTGCAACCCAATCCGCTTACTCAAAAAAATACGCTAGTAGGTGAGTTTCAAATGAGTTTGCACAATACATTTCAAAAAAATGAAAAGTTGTATTTGAATTGGAGAAGTGTGGCACCACAAGTACAGTTGCTACAGTTACAGCTTAATTGGCCCTATATTGCAAGTTCTGCATATGGGCTAACCTCTGGTTTAAAAATGTATAAAAGAGACACATCTTTTATAGAATTGAAGTCACAAATAGGGCTGCAGTATCAACTTCCAAAAGCATGGCAAATTCTTGGTTTACTTGATTTTTGGCGCTCGAGTAGTTTATCCAGTCAGCAAGTTACTCAGCTTGCCAATTTCCGCAATCTGTCATACGGCCTTGGCTTGCAACGAAAAACACTCAATAATTGGTTTAATCCTACCAAAGGACAGATTTTTTATAGTCAGTTTTTAGTCGGTACCAAAAAAATGACAGCGGCTCATTTTACTTGGCGCTTAGAAATTCAGCAGCAGCAATTTTTTGCTTTAGCCAAAAGGCACACCTTGCTTTTTCAACAACAATTGAGTCACATTGCATCTGATTCACTTTTTAGAAATGAGCTTTATCGCTTCGGTGGTCTAGATCGGATGAGGGGCTTTGATGAAGAAGCATTTTTCGCATCAAGTTTTGCATTTGCTGGCCTTGAATATCGCTTTATTATTGACGAGTTTGCCTATGCCTCAGTGTTTACAGATTGGGCTGCATTTTCTAACCAAACAATTGCCGCACCAGTAGAATGGGTTCAGGCGGTAGGCTTGGGTTTTGCGATGGGCTCTGAAAAAGGACTTTTTAAACTCAATTACGCTTTAGGAACATACTTAGGTGAGCCATTTCAATTCTCAGCTGGTAAAATTCATCTGGCTTATATATCTTACTTTTAATTATGAAAATCATTTTTGCGAGTCACAATCAAAAAAAGACGGAAGAAATTCGTTCGATGTTACCCATTCATATCAATTTATTGAATTTACATGACCTTGGTCAAACGGAGGTAATTCCGGAAGAAGAACCAACAATTGAAGGAAATTCAGCTTTTAAGGCCAAATGGGTTTTTGAGAAATTTGGCTTACCATGTTTTGCGGATGACACCGGTTTGGAAGTCCTGGCGCTAGGCGGTGCTCCGGGTGTACATTCGGCGCGCTACGCAGGTGAAAACCGCTCAGACGAGGCAAACATGCAAAAACTGCAAGAAAACTTGAAACCCTTCGAAGATCGTTCGGCTCAATTTAAGACCGTCATTACTTACTGTGCAGCAGGATTTTTTGAACAATTCACTGGGCTTGTAAAAGGAGAAATAGCCACAGAAGCTAAAGGAAATAAAGGATTTGGATACGATCCTATTTTTTGTCCAGAAGGCTTAGGGCGCACTTTTGCAGAAATGGAATTAGCTGAAAAAAATCAATATAGCCACCGCGCAAGGGCGTTTTCACAGTTGATTGACTTTCTTTCTAAACAATGATCTTATCTAAAATCTTGAGCGCTAGATTTGATCACAATAGCTACATTTTGAACATCGCCATTGATCGGTGGGCAAATTTTGGTGATCTTAACTTTTAGTTTCTCAACACCCCGAAGTTCTTGATAAATGCGTTGGCTTATCCTTTGGCCGACATGTTCGATGAGCTTCGAACGGACAGCCATTTCTTCGGCGACAATGCGGTTGACATCCACATAATCAATGGTTTGTGTTAAGTCATCGGTGAGGGCTGCTGTTGAAAAATTTGTCGTGAGGTTTACATCGACAACGTAGTTGCCGCCAACGCGTCCTTCTTCCTCCAGACATCCATGAAATGCATAGAGCTGAATGCCGTTAACTTCAATTTGATGTTTCATTCAGGATTTGTTCTATTGCATTCATTCCTTGATCCATGCGCTTGATAACTTCAGCTTTGCCTAAAAAAGCAGTGACATCAAACATGCCAGGTCCTGCGCCAACTCCTGTGAGTGTGAGGCGATAGGGTAATAAAACAGCCCCGATTCCTACTTGTTTTGCTTCTAAAAAGGCCTTGAAGGCACTTTCTATAGATGCTGCTGAAAAGTCTGCTAAATCGGTTAAAATTTGTTTCCACTCTTGCATGAAGGCAGTGGTTTCTGGTTTCCATTTTTTACGAATGGTTTCGGCATCAAATGTACTGGGCTCAGCTAATAAATAGGCCCCTTCTTGAAGAATGTCCTGTGCGAAAGTAGCACGTTCTTTCATGAGCCCACAAATAATAGCTAAACGCGATGGGTCAACGTTTAAGTTGTTTTGTGAAATCAGTGTTTGAGCAATTTGCTCATCGGTAAGTGCACGCAAATACTGTTGTTGAAACCATTTTGTTTTGTTAGGGTCAAATTTAGCGCCTGCCTTGCTTACACGCTCCAGTGAAAATGCATCGACCAATTCTTCGAGTGTGAAAATTTCTTGGGTTGTTCCTGGATTCCAGCCCAAAAGCGCAAGCATATTGATAAATGCTGCTGGCAAATAACCATTTTCGCGATAACCGGAGTAGAGTTCGCCTTCTGCAGTCGTCCAATTTGTAGGAAATACCGGGAAACCTAAACGATCGCCGTCGCGCTTGGAAAGCTTGCCGTTTCCATCGGGTCTGAGTAGGAGAGGAAGGTGCGCAAATTCAGGACACTCCCAACCAAATGCTTGGTATAAAAGAATATGTAAAGGAGCTGATGGAAGCCACTCTTCTCCGCGAATTACATGGCTAATTGCCATTGTGTGGTCATCAACAATATTAGCGAGGTGATAAGTAGGCATACCGTCGCTTTTGAAAAGTACTTTGTCGTCGAGGTTGTTGGTGTTGACCACTACCCAACCACGAATCAAATCATGGAAACGCACATCTTGGTTGCGTGGCATTTTCATGCGAATGACATAAGGTTCATTGGCAGCCAATAGTTGTTCCACCTCTGATTGCGGAAGTGTGAGTGAGTTGCGCATACTACCACGCGTAACGCTATTGTATTGCCAGTTTGGCATCCCCATATTCTTTGCTTGGTCACGCATGCGATCGAGGTCTTCGGCGCTATCAAAAGCATAGTAGGCTTTGTCTTCGGCAACGAGTTGTTCGGCATAAGGACGATACATTTCTTTACGCGCTGACTGAACGTAAGGTCCGAAATCACCACCTAAGCCAGGGCCTTCGGTTGGCATGATACCACACCAAGCCAAAGCATCCATAATATACTCTTGAGCTCCAGGGACAAAACGCGTTTGATCGGTATCTTCGATGCGTATGAGGAAAGTTCCATTGTGCTTTTTGGCAAATAGATAATTGTATAGAGCGGTGCGCACACCACCCATATGTAAGGGCCCTGTCGGTGAAGGAGCAAAGCGAACGCGAACTGGAGTTGTTGACATAATATTTAAATAGGATGCAAAGATAATAAATTGGAAAAGAATCAAGTCTGAAATTGACTTGAGTCATGTTTAATGCCTGATCAAATCAAGATCTTTGTTTAAAATTCAACATCATGTCAGAGAAATCATTCATTTATGATCAGCATCAGGAAAACCAAGATTGGCTGAAACGCTTAGATTTTTACAAAGAAGAAATTCAAATTTTGCGCGAAAGACTCGAAGAGCTCACGCGTAAAAATACCGACGCAGAATTTTTGAAATCCGTTGAGCATTTTCAAAATCAATTTTTAATTCAAAGAAATCATATTGACGAATTGTCTCATGACATACGACTCAATGAAGGCAAATTGGTTCACGAAATCCTTCAAAATCCGGTAGCAGTGGATCATAGAAAAGTGGAAAACCACGATACGGAAGCAGACTTCATGGACTATTTTGAAAAGAATTTTGCTACAATTAGAGCAGAATTCAATCAAATGGCAGCCAAATGGATGTAGGTTTTAGAGAATGATTTTTTGGGACTTCCCAGTTTGATTTCTCAGAAAATAAATGCCTTTTGATAAATTTTTAACTGGAATGCTCTGATTTCCTTCTTCAAGTGTAAACGTTGCTTCCAATTGCCCCATCGTATTCAAGAGGTCAAGTTGTAGTGCATCTTCACAAGAAATGTATATGAATTCTGCATCTTGACCTTTCAATTTCCAGTTTGCAAGCTGAAGGTTTTCAAGTCCTGCTCCACCATCTAAATTGATCTTAACAATGTAGTCCAGTACATTGGCACAAGAGTCATCATAGATCGCATAGTTGACCAAGCCTCGGGTAATGTCATCATAACCGTCCAAGATGAAATTTTCGATGTACGTGGAATCTTGTGAGCAAAAACAATTAGCATTCACTTGAAAGTTTTTGTCGGTAAGATTTTGAAGGTTGTAGGAAGTATTGTAACATATAGTATTATTCTCAATTTGAGTTGAGTTGGGGCTATATGCAAGTACTGCGACACCAATGTTGTTATTGGAGATGATATTATTCGTTAAGGTACTTCCGTCGCCGAGTTTCACAGCGATATTGTTTCCTTCAAAAGTGGTATTGGTAATATTGGAGCCACCTGAATTGTCGATGCCGACATTATTTCCTTGGAAATAACAATTTTCAATAGTATGCCCATAGGCCTCTGCTAAGCCAAAATCATTGTCGATAAATTGACAGTTTGTGATGTTTCCAGGCGAGCCAACAATATTATTGCCATTACCTTGGAATAGGCAGTTATCTATGTTGATAGCATTGGACCATGTGAACGAACAAAAGTTGTTAATAAATTGACAGTTATTGGCAGTCAAGGTGCCACCAACGATTTGAGCCGCTTGACCAACACCATTCCCTTCGAATAAGCAGTTATTGTATACCATTATTGCATTGAGTTGGACTCCATAATTATTGTTTTTAAACTGACAATTGGTCCAATTGTAGGTAGTAGATTCTGCAATATCATTTGCAATACCGTAAAAACTATCGTGTAACCTGAAGCGATCCAATTGCACATTTCCGCCTTGAGAGCCTTTGATATTGATGCCATACCAAGTTTGTTGCCCTGGAATACTTACATCGGTTGTTTTGAATGTGATGGGTGCTGCATCTGTACCGATCGCAACAAGCGTTCCTCTGACCTCTAAATAACGCAGGTTGCCTGTGTTAAAAGAATAATCAGGCGTTACTTTAACTTCAACTCCTGGTTCAATAGTCAAGGTCACTCCTGGAAATATGACCATAGAGCCCGTCATAAGATAAGGACTATTTGCTGCTGTCCAGGTTGTGTTTTGGTAAATACCACCTGTTACTGTTGTTTGAGCAAACAGCGTATTCATCATCATGAATGCTAGTGCAGTTAGGGTAAATTTCATTGGGTTTCTTATGATTGGTTTATAACAATTTTTATGTAGCAAAACATTGACATGACCAACAACAAGCTAATCGTGAAATAGTTGTCTTTGATTTCTCTTTTTTTCATTAAAATATTTTATGGCAAAAAAAAGAGGGCAAGCCAACGGCTTGCCCTCTCAGTAAATCAAAGATTGCTGTTATTCAATCACAAATTCGCGTCTTACCGAACCGTGAATAGTTTCAACATTGATGTAATAAACACCAGCTTTCAAATCTGAAGTATTGTATTCTAATACCGGTAGTTTGACATCACTTGCTGCTGCAATTTGACGACCTTGAAGATCAACAATTGTGTAGCCGATGATATCTAGACCATTGACTTGAGCGTAAAGTTTTGCACTTGTTGGTACTGGGAAAACTGAAAAATTAACCGCTAATTGTTCTTCTACACCCATATCACAATTCAAGTAACTCATGTTCGCAAAATTGACATGGCAAGCAAAATAAACAGAATCTATATAAGGGTTGCGATTACCTTGTAGCACGGCTACATATTCGTGGCGCGCAATTTCGTAATTGTCAGGTAAGTCATTAAAGTGCCATGTTTTCAATGACTCTTGGCTTTGGTTGGCAGGTAATTGCCAGTTGTTTCCAGAAACACCATTGTAGCAAGTTGCCATGTAGAAAATTGAACGAGCTGCATTTCCTTTTTGTTCTGGACGCGGTTCATAAACCAACTGATTACCAGAGTAGCCCACTCGGCCTCCTAAATAAGTGAAGACTACATTTCCATCGATGTCCATTAAAGGAAGATTACTTCGCGGCGTATTTGCTTGTTGCAAGTTTGTCGGCCAAAGGTTATGCTGGTCGTTGTATTCAGGTTTTTCTGGATTATCGCAAGGGAATGTTGGCATCCAAGAATGTGAGTAGGTATGCTCTCTTGAGTAACCTACAGAAGTCCAAGTAAATGGATCGTTAAATACTTTGCGTTCTCCAGAGTACACACAAACAACAAATGACTGACCATTGGTCGTGTCTCTCACTTCATACTGAGTAGCCATGGTGGTCAAGTAGTTATAGTAAGAAATAGAAGTATGTGGGTTGATCAGTGCACTCAAATCTGAAAGGAAGCTTGCTGATCCCGATTGTATACCGGCATAATAATTACCGATTTGTTGCCCCTGACTAGTGACATTTCCTGTTGCAGGATTTGTGGTTTTGTAGTTTTGATAACCATTCGGACCGTTGAATGCATAAACAGCAAAATGATAGTTATTATTGGCTTCAATGTGGCGTGGTGTAAATGCAGTTCCAGATCCAATGTATGCCACCTTTGCATTTCCGATGACATCCCCTCTTTTGTAGGTTGTTCCGTCAATGGGAAGTCCAGCAACTGGGCCTCCAATGCGCCATAATACAATGTAATTTTCTGCGGTAACTGCTGGGTATTCACCAGCTAAAGTATATGCTTTCACGAGTGGAAAAGAAATACTTGCTGGGTTTGCGGCTGGTTCAGTTGCGAGGTTGTTAGTGCCAATTCCATAAAGTTGAATGACATATGGATTTTCATCGGTGTCATCGTTGGCAAGTGAAAGCGTAGCCAAACGAGAGCCTGGACCACCGGGGGTATAGTTGAGTGTAACTGTTTGTGAGCTGTTAGGGCCAACCACAACATTCGCAGCACAGCTGTAATCTGCTGCATTTGCACCGCTTAGACTTGCACCTGAAACAGTCAAATTTTGAACGCCATAATTTTCAATGGTGATGGTTGTAGCTGCTGCGGTACCGACAACGTAGGTATCTCCGGTAAGTACGTTGTTGCCGTTGATTTTGACGTTAATTTCTCTGGCTGGTGCAACGTAGGTAAACATATCTGCAGTGCTTCTTGGTATCAACTGATAATTGGTATTGAACTGCCCCATAAGCCCAATAATACTGATTGGACCAGATGGTATAGCCGAACCATCAATATTCGTGGTTCCGTTGATGCGCACGTCAAATGTATTGGAGCCATCAAAGATTTGTACCGTACTATTTCCGGTAGCAAAACTTCCAGTTTGAACGAAAGTGACGTTGTCAAAGCGAACAAGTTGACCCTCTAAAGCTTCTCCTGCACTTGGGATAGGAATGACTAAAGGAGCCGGTTGTACTACAGCTTGTCCATGATTTGTAAATGAATTAGTCGGAGATAACTCAAGTAAACCATTGAACTCAAATAGGACACCTACAGCAGTGATGGAGTCCCCTTTGATGATTGTATTTAAGTTTGAACCATAGCAAGCGATCCCTGCTGTCCCATCTTGGATGTAACGGATTGGACCTAATTCGCTTCCGTTGGTGACCACACCGCTAACCGTTACGGTTTGTCCGATCCCAAGATTGCGCACTTGTTCGATGCTTTGGGCAAAGAGCTGCTGACCAAAGCAGAGCAGCGCTAAACTGAATAATAGTTTTTTCATAGTTAGAATTGTATTGCTAGATTGACATTGAATCGCAAACCCTGACCGAACATAACGGTGGCAGATTGTGCATTGAATTGATCATAGATGCCGTTGGCATTATTGGTGGCATCAGAGATAAATGACGTATTGAGGAGGTTTGTAACGGCAGCACCGAAACTAATTTTTTTGTAGCGATAACCCGCAAAAACATTGATCAAAGAATAAGAAGGGATTTTCCATGAATCTCTTCCTCCGTTACTTCCTTGTAATGAGAAAGGGTCGAAATTGGCGTAGTAGCGATCGAAAAATTGACCTTGTAATTTGATGTAAGCGTTTTTAATTGGTTCGTATCGCAATGCTGCAGCCAAAGCTGTTTGGGCGGCATCACCCACATGTACACCTTTAGCATCGAAAGTGAATTCTAGAGAATCGTATTGCGGAATGAAGACTGTCTTGCTTGAATTCCAAATCCAATTACCATAAGAGAACATGAATTCAAAAGATAATTTGGGCGTAATTTCCCACGCTATGTCTATTTCTTGACCCATATGGATGGCATCCATTCCGTTGATATTTACCCTAATAAATTCAGTCGGATCATTGGGATCAGGTACTGCTACACCGTATGGAAATGGCTTGTTTTTCCAGTTTGTAAAGTAGGCATTGAAATTGACACCAAAGTGTTTGTTAGTATAGTGGTAGCCACCTTCAGCAGCGTAGATGATTTCATTGACAATTTCTCCAAAAAAGGAATTGGTATTGTTGTCAATCACATTTGAAAATTGTGGGGTGCGGTTGAGGTATCCTAAATTGCAATAGACGTCTTGAAACTTATCGAGTTTATAGCTGAGGCCTGATTTGATGGTAATACCTGGGATATATTTCCATTCGGTTGCATAATACTCCAGGCCAGCTGAACCGGCGTTGTAGATTTGACCATTGTATGAAATTGTGTCAAGTGCGCCGATGCGTAATATGGTATCTCCTAGGTCTAGAACTTTGCGTTGGAAATAATCTATTCCTTTGTAACCGTTGACAATGCTCGATAAATTTACGAACCAATTGACATTTTTTCCGCTGTGTTCGATTTGACCAAATAAACCAGCGTATTGTACAACACCATCGCGGTCAGCATTAAATGTATTTTTGGCAATTTTATCCCCAACGCGTTTCATCGGATTTGGGTCATTGAAATTCGCGGTACTTACAAAATAATCGGCCCCTAAAAGATTTGTGATGACTTGATAATGGCGACCTTCATAATAGCGGTAGTCGAGCCCTCCGGAAATTGAGGTCTTTTTATTGTACTGGTAATTGAATTGCCCCAAATAACCTAACCAAAAATGATTGTTCATACTGGCCAAAAGAATTTGACTGGCTTTGATTTCAGTTTGGGAATAAATTGGGTCAATATTTGGGGTTCCGAATAAAGTATTGACTGTATTTTCAGTAACCATTTGATCCCAATCAATATTCATATTGGAATCGCGAAGAATGGCTGAAGAGTTAAAAATACTGGTGCCGCCTCCGCGGCCTACAGAGAGGTAAACAAGGTTAGAGATATCTAGCTTATCATTGACTGACCAAAAATCTTTGAGTGTTATTTGCGGTTTGTTATAAAAATTTTGGCGTTCACTTAAAAATTCTTGACGACCTTCCTCATTGGTGATGTATCCCCAATGCTGGTTGTAACGAATGCCACGGTCATTGAGAACAAGTGAAGAATCAAAAGGAATTCCTAATTCTTGTGACCGAGCCGCATCCCAATATTGTATGGATTGATTGTAAGATCGTTGCCCATGTTTTTGAGGGGCAGCAAATGCAGAAAGTGTAAGCAGGTGGTTATCGAGGCGTTTGGAGATTTTGGCATAACCAAAGTATCCTTGTGTTGGGGTGCCGTCGACCCAGCCTTGACCCTGTTTGTAAGAACCGGAAAAGGTGAGGCCCCAGCCAGATTTTGTCATGCCCGTGTTGTAAGAAAGCGAGCTGCGCAAGAAATTACCTGTTGCATATTCTTGTTTGAAAGAGCCGCCTTGTTTGGTTCCGACACCTTGTGTAATAATATTGATAGTTCCACCAATAGAAGGCATGGCAATTTTGGTCGCGCCAAGCCCTCGTTGCACTTGCATTTGAGCAGTAATGGCATCGAGACCAAACCAGTTGGACCAATATACAGCACCATTTTCCATATCGTTTACTGGCACGCCATCAATCATGACGCCAACATTGCGTTGATCAAAACCACGAACATTGATACGGGCATCGCCATCACCACCCCCTTGATTGGTTGCATAAACGCCTGGTGTGCCGTTTAGTAGCATTGGCAAATCTCGGGAAGCCAATTCTTCAGTAATTTTTTTGGTATCAATTTTTGTGACGGCTACAGGTACATTTTGACCTCTGACAAGGTTGCCAATTACTCTGATTTCTTTGACTTCTTGTGTTTCTCGGATATAAAAGTTTTGAACTAAAACGGCTTTGTTGAGCAAGACGTCATAACGCAAGGTATCTTGAAGGGGTAGGGTGAAGACCAACTGGTAGGCACCGTACGGAATGTTTTTGAATTCGTATTTGCCTTCTTCGTTGGTGGCTACCCTATTGATGGCCACTCCTTTGTTGAGCAGCGTAATTTTTGCACCAGGAACCGTGTTTTCACCAGGATTCATGGTCGCCACCCCTAAAATAGCTCCGGTTTGTTGAGCGAGAATTGTTTGGGTAAAAACTACCGAAAACAAAGACAATAAAAAGAAACGCATCTTAGCGAATGATTACTTTGTGTAGCGCTTGTTGGCCGTCAGTAAGTGTCAGTCGGATGAAGTATACGCCTTGCAATGCGCTGAGATCAAGTTCTAAAACACCTTGACTCGGAGAAAGATTGAATTCTTTCATTTGTTGCCCTAACGCAGAAATTACTTGCGCCTTGCGTACTTGGTTTTGTGTTTTAATGTAAACTAAACCATTGCTTGGGTTAGGGTAGATACTTGGGCTAATGCTGACAGTTTCTTTTACGCCAATAGAATTGCAATCACAATTGTGCGAACCGAGAGAAGTCCAGTTGCCGTCTAGGATTGGATTGCCAGAGGTGCCATAAAGGGTATCACCGTTAGCATCTAGACGAACAACAACAGGCGGAATACTATCCCATTCAAGAAGGGGATCAAAGAAGGACGGATTGCCAACTTGACCTTTCAATACGCTTGTTTTACGGATCATGCTGTGGTCTTTGGTGATGAGTACACCAAGACCGGTGCTGTATGGGAACTGACTAGACCAAGCGCCGTCATTACCGGAGGCTGTACCAGTTTCGTTGGCTGGGTTTTCACCAATTTTTCCAAATACATCAACAATGGCAAAACCAGCAACGTTAGTTGCGTTGATGACGCTTGTTGCCGTTGAGGGGAGTGTCCCCTTAGCAAGTAAAATGGCATCATTGCCATTCCAATAGAAGGCATTGGAAGCGTTATAGTCAGGGCAATAAAAGCCATCGGCACGCGCTTGTAATGAATCCCAAACAGGTGCTTCTTGCCCTGTTCCATTTGGGTCGAGCTTCTGAAGTACAGCTACATAAACACCCTTTGCAGGAACAGTACCACTTAATTGAATCGAGTTTGCTACAGTCGCGGTTGTTGCGCCATTCGAGTAACGGCTCACAAAATAACCAGACAAATTGATTGGATTGTTGGTGGGATTGTAAATTTCTAGTGCTTTGTTATTGGACCAACCCTCAACGTATTCAGAAATGAATAGCTCATTGCATGTGTTTTGAGCGAAAAGTGGAGCACTTAGAAATAAAAGAACAGTAAGTAGAGCTTGCTTCATGAGTATAAATTTTATCAACGAGCATTCAGCTTTGAGTATTAATAACTTTCTATGGTTTCGGCATCACAAGCGCCTCAAGGAGGTCATAAAAAGTCTGAGACAAATTTAACGCTTTTACTTTAAATCCAAAAATTCAAAAACAAATCTATTTTAACAAAAAGTTAAGTCCGATTGAAGGCACCAATATTAAACTATGTATCTTAGGGGCAAATTCACTTCGTTATGAAATATATCTCTATTTTCATTATCCTTTTTTTCATCCATCCATCCATTTTTTCCCAAGATTTAACTATTGCCCGAATCTGGAAAAATTATGAATTTTCTGCGAAAGGTGCGGGTTCATATCAAATGCTTCAAGACGGCATTTCTTATACCGAATTAGATGAGAAAGGTGACTTAGTTAAAAGATCACTCAATGAAAGCGTTAAAGCTGAAATTTTAGTAAGCGCAGCTAGGCTCGTTTGGAATAATGCGCCAATTACTGTTGCAGGTTATGACTTCAATAAAGACGAACAAAAGGTGCTGCTTTGGACCGCTCCAAAAGCAATTTACCGCAGAAGTTTTGAAGCATTCTATTTTCTTTATGATCTAAAAACACAGCATTTAACTGCCTTGGATGAAGAACACGCGCCTCAAACTTTGGCAGAATACAGCCCTGACGGCACTAAAGTCTCTTACATCCATGGCAATGATATTTTGGTTAAAGATTTGCTGACTGGTAAAGTGCGTAAAATGACTGAAGATGGCAAGCGCAACAAAATCATCAACGGAACCACAGATTGGGTATACGAAGAAGAATTTGCCATTACTAAAGCTTATGGATGGTCTCCGGATAGCAAATACCTGTCTTTTTTAAAGTTTGACGAACGCAATGTGCCAGAATTTCAAATGGCCATTTATGGTGATTTATATCCACAACAATTCACCTACAAGTATCCAAAAGCGGGAGAAAATAACTCAAAGGTAACTTTACATTTATTACAGGTTTCGAGTGGTAAATCGCAAAAAATAGAACTTGGAAATTATGAGTACATCCCAAGACTAAATTGGTCAGAATCTTCCAATCAGTTAATCGTGCAAACGTTGAATAGATTGCAGAATGAATTGACATATTGGCTTCTCGACTGCAACTCAAAACAAGTATCAACCAAGCAACTCTACCAAGAAAAGTCAGAAACTTATGTGGAAGTTGATGACAATTTATATATCCTAAAAGACGGGAAATCATTTTTGCGCTGCAGCGAAATCTCGGGATATAACCATATCTATAAAATTGGTTTTGATGGTAGTGTACAGCCGGTTACCTCAGGTGTTTGGGACGTCATAGAATTTTTAGGTTTAGATCAAGAAGCATCAACGGTCTATTATGCAAGTGCTGAGCCTGGGGCAATCTACAAATCTATTTATTCGATCAAGCTTGACGGAACTCAGAAAAATAATTTAACACCACAATTAGGGTATCATCAGGCTGAATTCTTGAATGGAATGAAGTATTTTATCCATACCTATTCAAATGCAAATACCCCACCTGTTACTACCCTGAGAACTGCAGCTGGTGAGCTCGTACGAACTTTGGAACCAAACAACGATTTGCTCGCTAAAATGAAAAATGAAAGGCTCAATCCAAGGACCTTTTTAACTATTCAGACACCTGAGGCAATGCTCAATGCATCATTAATTTTGCCGCTCAATTACGATCCTACGAAGAAATACCCTGTGTTTGTAAATGTTTATGGTGGTCCGGGGCACAATGAGGTGCTCGATAGCTGGGATGGCAATGATTATTTTTTCCATCAGTTACTCGCTCAAAATGGCTACATGGTGCTGAGCATTGATCCAAGGGGAACGCAATATCGCGGAACTGCCTTCAAAAAAGCAACCTATTTGCAGTTAGGAAAGCTTGAAATTGAAGATGTTTTGGCAGCTACAAAAGTATTTGCACAGCGCCCAGATGTAGATGCAAGTCGTTTGGGGATTATGGGTTGGAGCTATGGTGGCTTTATGTCTTCATTGGCCATGACAAAAGGTCAAGGCCTGTTCAAAGTGGGAATTGCAGTTGCTCCCGTTACTAATTGGCGCTACTATGACAATATTTACACAGAGCGATTTCTTAGAACACCTCAAGAAAATGCAAAGGGCTATGACGAGAATTCACCAATCAATTTTGTAAAAGATCTTCAGGGTAAATATTTCTTAATTCATGGCGCTGCCGATGACAACGTACACTATCAAAACAGTATGGAAATGATTTCTGCCTTGGTAAAGGCAAATAAGCAATTTGACTTATTTATCTACCCGAATAAAAACCATGGTATTTATGGCGGTAACACGCGCAACCATCTTTTTGAAATGATATTCGAATATATTAAAGAGGAACTATAAACATTATAAAATTATATGTGTTTTTGTAACAACAGTTGCTTGCAATTGCACATTCTTTTGTAATTTAGGCACGTCTTATCAAACGCATATACATCAATCCAATGAGCGAAACAGCCAAAATAGAACTAGACGGTAAAGTTTACGAACTACCTGTAATAGTAGGTTCTGAAAATGAAAAAGCAATCGATATCTCTAAACTACGTGACCTAACCGGTTACATTACTTTAGATACTGGATATAAAAATACAGGGGCAACTAAAAGCGCCATCACATACCTTGACGGAGAAGAAGGAATCCTTCATTATCGCGGTTATTCTATTGAGCAACTGGCCGAAAAAGCATCATTTATCGAGGTCGCTTATTTATTGATATACGGCAATTTGCCAAATCAGCAAGAACTAGATGCCTTCCAAGACAGCATTTGTAAGCATACTTTGGTCCATGAGGATATGAAGCAATTTTTCGAAGCTTATCCGTCCAAAGCACATCCGATGGGTGTACTTTCTTCAATGGTGGCTTCTTTAGCTACCTTCTATCCAGAATCTCTAGATCCTAACCGCAGCCCAGAAGCAAAGAATTTAACCATTCATCGCATATTAGCCAAATTACCAACCTTGGCTGCGTGGTCATACAAAAACCTCATTCGTCATCCATTCATGTATCCGCGTAATGAATACGATTACTGCAAGAATTTCATGTACATGATGTTTGCGATGCCAACTCAAGACTACCACGTAGACCCAGTTGTCATTGACGCACTCAATAAATTACTGATCCTACATGCCGATCACGAACAAAATTGTTCTACATCAACAGTTCGTATCGTTGGTTCATCACAAGCCAATCTTTACTCTTCTGTTTCTGCAGGGATTTCCGCTTTGTGGGGTCCTTTGCATGGTGGTGCCAATCAAGAAGTTATCGAAATGCTTGAGCGAATCCATGCTGATGGCGGAAACGTTGACAAATGGGTTGCCAAAGCAAAAGATAAAGAAGATCCATTCAGACTCATGGGCTTTGGGCACCGTGTTTACAAAAACTTTGACCCACGTGCCAAGATCATCAAAAAAGCATGTGACGACGTCCTTGAAAAATTAGGTGTCAATGATCCTTTACTAGACATTGCCAAAAAACTAGAAAAAGTTGCCTTAGAAGACGAATACTTCAAAGCACGCAATTTATATCCGAATGTAGATTTCTATTCTGGTATCATTTACAAAGCACTTGGCATTCCTACCGAAATGTTTACCGTGATGTTTGCCATTGGCCGTCTTCCAGGATGGATTGCGCAGTGGAAAGAAATGACAGAAAACAAGGAGCCAATTGGTCGTCCGCGTCAAATTTATACCGGGCATACCAACCGCAATTACGTGCCTATCGAACAACGATAAAAAATTGAACACTAAAAAAGGGCGCCATACAGCGCCCTTTTTTATGGAGTGAAAAAATGAGATCAGATTCTCTTCGGAGACGATTATTATTCCTCTTTACTTTCTCCAAATCTTTTGGTACCTGCATAGGTTTCATAACATCTAAAGCCACATTCGAGGTCGCCGTTGAACACTTTATATTTTTTACTCGGCCTGAGTCCAACACTTTTGAGACCCTCTTCACTTGAACTAATGATCCAAGCTTTCGATTCGGTGAGGTCGTGCTTGAGCCAATTCCCAATATTTTCATAGAGTGGACTAACATCAGCAGAAATCCGTTCGTCATATGGTGGATTGGTGAGGACAAAAACTGGAGACTCCACCTTGAGCTTTTCAAAAGAACAAGATTGAACCTCTATAAAGCGCCCGAAAGAAAATCCTCTTAAGTTTCTTCTGGCCTTGAGTACCATTTCATCCGAAAGGTCACCTCCAATGATGGTGCAAGGTAAGGACCTGGTATTTCGCGGAGCGTTTTCGTAAATTTCGTCCCACATGGCGGCGTCGAAATTCTTTAAATTCTTGAAAGCATAATGTTGCCGTTCGATGTTGCTTGGAATTCCTGTGGCAAGCAAAGCGGCTTCAATTAATAGCGTACCTGAACCACAAAATGGGTCAACGAAAGTTTGTTTGCGATCCCATCCTGAGAGTCTGATTAAACTAGCAGCTACCACTTCGTTGAGTGGTGCTGGGCCAACCGCATTTCGATACCCTCTCTGAAATAAAGGCAAACCACTGGTATTGACAGATATTGTGACTTCGCGGTCTTTGATGTAGAGGTCAAATAGAATGCTTGGCTTTTTAATATCGATGTTTGGGCGTTCGTCTTGTTTTGCCTTGAACTGATCCACGATGGCATCTTTAACAAGTAAAAAAGGGTAGTGTGTATTTTTGAAAATACTCGAGAAAATAGCTCCTTTGATGGCAAAAGTTTTGTTGATATCAAAAAGTTCAGTCCATTTTACTTTTAAGGCGCGTTTATATAAATCCTCTTCTGATTGGATGTAGAAGCGTTCAATTTCTACTAAAACAGCAATGGCACAGCGAATATATAAGTTGAGTTTATAGACATCTTGCCAATTCCCACGAATACGTACAGCCCTATTGAGTATTTCCGGTTCATTATAGCCTAACTCCACGAGTTCCTCTGCGAGTACTCCTTCAAAGCCATAAAAACACTTTAATGTGATCAGTAACTCTTCTTTTTTGGCTTGGTCTTTTGAATGCATTCTTTCGGGATTCGTTAAATTTGTACAAAAGAACGAATTTGTTAAAGATCAGCACCTGCTTTCTACTCCTTTTTTTTAGTCAATTTATTTTGGCGCAGCAAAGACCAACCGTAGGAGTGGTTTTGAGTGGCGGTGGTGCTTCGGGTGTAGCTCATGTGGGCGTTCTAAAAGCCCTTGAAGAAAATCATATCCCAATTGATTATATCGTTGGTACTTCTGCAGGTGCATTGGTCGGAGCCATGTATGCTTGTGGCTATTCACCGAATGAAATAGAGGCGTATGTACTTTCTGATGCTTTTCAATTGATGGCCAAAGGTCAAAAGGAGTTGGATAAACAGTATTTTTTTTACCAGGAAGATCAAAATGCTTCCATGTTTAATTTTACACTTTCGCAAGATAGTATTCTCAATAAATCTTTGCCTTTATCCTTTGTGGACCCTACATATTTTGACTTTGAAATGCTAAAAATATTTGGCCGTACAAGTGCCACTTTTCATGAAGATTTCAATCAATTACTGATTCCTTACCGCTGTGTTGCCTCTGCCGTTGAAAGCAAAAAAAGTGTTACGTTTTCTAAGGGTAAACTCAATCAGGCCGTCAGGGCGTCCATGACCTTCCCTCTTTACTTGAATCCAATCCGTATTGATGGTGTTTTGTATTTTGACGGCGGACTCTACAATAACTTCCCGATCGATGTGCTTTACCGAGATTTCCATCCGGATATCATCATTGGCAGCAATGTTTCTAAAAATTTGGCACCCGTTTCGGAGCGTGATTTCATTGGTATGGTCACCAGCATGATGACTACCCCTACTAATTACAACTTACCTTGTGTCGAAGGGATTATCATAGAGCCGAATACGCTGGTAGGGACTTTCAATTTTGAGGCAGTTACACAAGCAATTACAGACGGTTATCAGGCCACTGTTGCACAACTCCCAGCCATTAAAAATTTAGTGAGTTACGAACAAAACGAAGTAGAACTGGCAGCAAAAAGAAAGGCTTTCAGGGCAGCGCTTCTACCCTTGAGAGTAGCTTCGGTGTCAGCCTATTCAGATAAAAAGCAAGATCTCGGTTTTGTCAGAAAATCCATCCAACCAAAATTTTCCAAATTAATTCTAGATAGTACAACTTTGGAAAAACGCTATTATCGAACTTTGGCGGCGCCTTATTTAGGTTTTGTATACCCAACTTTTGAATTGCGCAATGACGAAGCCTTACAACTCAAGCTTAAAGTCAATAAATCCAATGCTTTTAAGGTCGATTTTGGTGGCATGTATTCTTCTAGAGCGATTAATACGGGTTACCTTTCCCTGGCGTACCGCAAGTTAGGTAGGGTGGGTCAGACAATTTCTGCTAATTCCTATTTTGGTAAATTTTATGGTTCTGGGAGGGCGCAATACGAGCTTACTTTTCCGGGTCGGATGCCGCTAAGTTTTTCAGCATACTTTACACTCAATCGTTGGGATTACTTCCGTAGCTTTGCCACGTTTTTTGAGGATGTACAACCTTCCTACTTAATACAAAACGAGCGTTATGGTGGCGTTCAATTTAAATTACCACTGGGCTCACACAGCAAACTAACAGCCAATGCGCGGTATTTTTACTTAGACGACCAATATTATCAAACGAGCTCTTTCACCAAAGAAGATACCGCAGATTACACCACTTTTTATGGCGAGAGTTTTTCTTTAGAATACTCCAGAAATACCTTAAATCGTAAACAATTTGCCTCAGAGGGTACGCTTGTTTCTATCCGAGCAAAATATATTTTAGGAGAGGAAATGACCTTTCCTGGCTCTACCTCTGTTTCAAACGATACGGTTCAAAAAAACCATGAATGGCTGAGTTTACAGATGGAATTATTGACCTTCCCATTTGAAAAGAAACGGATGCTAAGTATTGGTTTTCATTTGAAAACTGTCCTAAATAGCCAATCACTTTTTGCTAATTATACTGCGAGTATGTTAGCATTGCCCGGACTCAATGTTTTACCTGACCTAGAAACTTATTTCATTGCACCTTATCGATCTACACAATTTGTATGCGCAGGAGTACAACTTATCTTGAGCCCATATAAACACATCGATCTTCGTTTAGATACTTATGGGTTTCTTCCGATAATTCAATTGCAACAAAATCCGGATGGGACATTTAGTTATGCCAAACCATTAAAAGGAAGAACAGTTCTAGCTGCAGGGTCATTCATCTATCATTCACCAATTGGCCCAGTCAGAGCCACTCTCAATTATTTACCCAAATATGCCCAACCCTTCCAATTTCAACTTGGGTTTGGTTACATATTATTCAACGAACGCGCAATACGCTAATTTATGAATCACAACTACCATCTTAACGGAATACAACAAATGGGCATAGGTGTGTCGAATGTCCCTGAAATATGGGCTTGGTACCGCAAAGCTTTTGGATTAGATGTCAAAATTTTTGAAGAAGCAGCCCCTGCTCCACTCATGACACGATATACAGGAGATGTCGTGCATCACCGCACTGCAACACTTGCTTTAAATATGGCTGGTGGCGGTGGCTTTGAGATATGGCAGTTTACTTCGCGCAATACCGAAAAGGCCAAATTTGACGTACAATTAGGCGATTTAGGAGTCTTTATTTGTAAAATCAAATCCGAAGATGTCGCGCATACCCAACAACATTTGGTTTCAATAGGTGCCAAGGTTAGTGCTGTCTTCAAAGATCCTGCAGGTCGTCTGACATGCTATGTTCAAGATCCAAACGGCAATTATTTTCAAATCATTGAGGGAGCCTCGTGGTTTTCAGCGAGCAAACATCCATCCAAATGTGGAGGAGTAGCTGGTGCAGTTATTGGCGTTTCAAATATGGAAAAGAGTTTGGCATTTTACCGCGATTTACTCGCTTATGAGCAAACTGTTTTTGATGTAAATGGCAAGGATGAAGCATTACATTTTCTACCGAGAGGTGAAGCAGCGTATAGACGCGTTTTACTTACTCACCCGAAAGTCCGTTTAGGTTATTTTGCAGCTTTGTTAGGCATCACTGAAATCGAACTCATTGAATTGCAAACGCCAAATGTTGCGAGGCCAATTTTTGAAAATCGATTCTGGGGCGATTGGGGTTTTATCCACTTATGTTTCGACGTACAAGGCATGGACGCACTTAAAAAGCGTTGCGATGAATTCGGAGCGCCTTTTACCGTAGACTCTGCCAATTCCTTTGACATGGGAGAGGCCGCTGGACGTTTTTCATATATCGAAGACCCGGATGGCTACTGGATTGAATTTGTAGAGACACACAAAGTTCCGGTCATGAAAAAGTGGGGTTGGTATATCCACCTCAAACAGGGCAAAGCTCTCAAGCATTTACCGAAATTATTACTCAAGGCACTCGGCCTCAATAGAGTTAAATAAGACCTTTAACTTTCAAGAATTCATCGAGGCTATCTATATCAGAGAACAAAACTTCTCTGGCTTTACTTCCTTGGAAAGGCCCGATGATGTTCATGCCCTCTAGTTGGTCTACAATGCGACCTGCTCTGTTGTATCCTAGCTTCAGTTTGCGTTGTAATAAACTAGCTGAGCCTTGTTGGTTGATCACCACAATGCGTGCTGAATCAACGAACATGGGGTCAATTTCGTTCATGTCAAAATCACCGCCACCTTCAGCACCTTCCGGTACATACTCTGGTAAAATGAGTGCTTCCGGATAAGCGCGCTGTGAACCAATGAAGCTACAAATTTCTTCCACTTCCGGTGTGTCAACAAAACCGCACTGCAAGCGCTTCATGTCCGAACCTGTAGAGATGAGCATATCACCTCTACCGATCAATTGATCTGCGCCAGATGCATCAAGAATAGTGCGAGAATCTATTTTTGACAATACCCTAAAAGCAATACGGGCTGGGAAATTGGCTTTGATCATACCTGTAATGACATTCACAGAAGGTCTTTGGGTGGCAACAATCAAGTGAATACCGATGGCACGTGCTAATTGGGCAATTCTTGCAATGGGGTGCTCTACTTCTTTACCGGCAGTCATGATGAGGTCTGCAAACTCGTCTATCAACACTACGATATAGGGTAGGTAACGGTGTCCTTTCTCAGGGTTGAGCCTCCTTCCAATAAATTTGGCATTGTACTCTTTAATTGTTCTAACACCAGCATCTTTCAATAATTCGTAACGTTCATCCATCTCAATACACAAGGAATTGAGTGTATTGACCACCTTAGACGTATCTGTGATGATGGCATCTTCTTCGCCTGGTAATTTTGCCAAGAAGTGACGCTCAATTTTGTTGTATAAGGTGAGTTCCACCTTCTTAGGATCTACTAAAACGAACTTCACTTGCGCAGGATGCTTCTTGTAAAGAATAGAAATCAAAATGGCATTGAGCCCTACAGATTTACCTTGGCCTGTGGCTCCGGCAACAAGTAAGTGCGGCATTTTGGTGAGGTCAAAAACGTAGGTTTCATTGGTAATGGTTTTCCCCATAACAATTGGCAGTTCGCCATCAAAATTTTGAAACTTGTCAGAGGCAATTAAGGAACGCATCGAAACCATTTCTGGATTTGAATTAGGAACCTCGATACCAATGGTACCTTTGCCTGGGATAGGTGCAATGATACGAATACCGAGGGCAGATAAACTCAAGGCGATGTCATCCTCAAGGTTTTTAATTTTTGAGATACGTACGCCAGGAGCAGGAACTATTTCGTATAGTGTAACAGTTGGCCCAACAGTAGCCTTGATTTTTGCGATGTCAATTTTGTAGTGCGATAAGGTTTCTACAATACGATCTTTATTGGTTTCGAGTTCTTCTTTACTGACAGAAACACCTGAGCTTGCGTAATCTTTCATAAGATCAAGTGGAGGAAGCAGATAGCCATCGAGGTCTTTGGTTGGGTCATATTCACCAAATTCACGAACTAAATTTTTGGCGACATTTTCTTCATCACTCAAACTCAATGGCGCTACAGGCGCTGTAGTTACCGCAGGCGATGGTTCAGTAGGATCTTCCCCAAGTTCAATTTCAAAGCTATTCTCAGTAGGTGTCACTGCTGAGAAATCCTCGTCTTCAAACAGGTTTTCATCTGGTAGTTTATTGGTTTCAGGTAGCTCATTTTCCTTGATTGCAACAATGAGCTCACTTTCTTCTTCAAAAACATCATCGTCGTCAAAATGAACTGTTTGAGAAACATCATCTGCTTTGATCTGATCTTCGCGAATCGTATTTACAACATATAAATCGTCAAAAGGCGTGGCATTGTCATGGAGTGCCTCAGCGGTATTTCTCTCAGACGTTTTGCCAAAAAGACGGTCGAAAAGTGCCCGGTAATTGGGGTTAAAGAGCAGCGTTGTCAGTACAAAGAAGCTCACTAAATGCAACATCAAGGCACCAAAATTCCCGAGTGTAAGTTGTAGCCACTCGTTGATATAAAAACCAAAAGTCCCGCCGGCATAACTTACCTGCGGACTAAAAAATCCTAAAAAGATTGAACCCCAAATCAGGTAAGCGATGGTTACGGTAATTGCTCTTTGTAGCGGAAGAAGGGTGGTGTTGAATAATACGCGAACGCCAATCAAGAACATGATGAATACAAGGCCAAAAGCGCCTATTCCAAAACCTTCATAGATCAATAAATGTGAACTCCAAGCTCCAAATTTACCGAGCCAGTTCTCAGCTGCAGGTACATTTTGATTGAAAATATAACCTAAAAAGTTGCGGTTCAAGAGGTGGTCTTGGTCTTGTTTCCATGTGAAAAGATAAGAGACACAAGCCAAAAGTAAATAGATACTGAGTAGGGAAAGGATTGCACCTGTAACCAATTTGATTTTACTTAAATCAAAGCGGTTTTTTATATCAACCGTGGAACGCGTTTTCTTTTCTTGAGTTGGCTTAACTGTATCGCTATTCGCTTTTTTGGATTTCGGCGCTGCTATTGGTTCCTCCCTCTGTTGAAAAGGTTTGGCACTTGATTTTGGTATGTATTCGTTATCTTCCATAAGGTCATTGCGTGTAATCTAACGAAAATACGGCAAAGAGGTACATCAAAAGTGCTTTTCATGGAAACCTATAAACACCTCGATGTTAGTTTGCGAAGAAAGGATTTAAGTTATTGTTTATTAGACCATTGCAAGAAGTCTTCTAGACTCAGGACCTTGTATTTTTTATCAGGCATAAATAAGCCTTGTGGTGGAAGTCGGTGATCAATTTTTTGCAATTCAAAAGCCATCAGACCATTTTCAGTAGGAAATTGTCCTTTGGTAGGTAATCCCGGCGCATTATTTAAGCCTACAAAATATTGCGCATCAATTTCTTTGCTGTAAAAAATTAGTGTATTTCCTTCAGGAAATTCAACGTTCGCTTCACGACATTTTAGACCAGCAATGGTTTTTTTCGCTTTGTTTTTATGGTATTTGTAATTCGTACTTTCAGACACTGTGTCTTTGATTTGAACTGCGAAATAGAGTCCGTCAATTACAATTAATGAGAGCAATTTTTGCTTTTTCAAATGGTGGATTGTTTCCTGATTTTTACCATTTGAAAAGAGATAATTGATTCTAACCAGCGAGTCTCTTGCATAAATAAATAGTTTGCCATCAATGGTATCTTTGGAAACAAAATCTATCGTTGTGATATTGTATTCCAGACTGCCCACAAAGGGTTTTTGGGCCGTAAAAATAAGTGGGATGGTCAAAAAAAGTAAAAGGTGCAGGTGTTGAAGCATGAACAAAACTAAGAATACTTATTTTTAAACAATGAAAAGCTACCGGATTATTTTGAGTTGCCTGTTGTGCTTGGGTTGTGGTAATACAATTGACTTGAAAGAAAAAGGCGCAGCTCTAAAAATCAAAGCACAAGAGTCCACACAATTAAGGAAGGGTTTTAATGCGAAATTTCGCTTGAATTATCCCAGTCTGGAGTACCTCCAAGCCGGTATTTTTGGGGCAGAAGCATATTTTAGAGCTGAGGATGACCTTGAAACCGCTTTTTTGGAAACGCAATGGCTCGGCATCTTCAAAACAAAAAATAATTGGTACCTCAATCCGGTGAAACCTGCAATTGAAACCGTGTTCGATGGTATTGTAGATCAAGACGAGCAAGATACGGCTAACTGGAGTGGAAAAGTAATGACTACCTCCAAACATTGTGTTTTTACGCTTAGAAAAGGAAACTTGCATCCTAAAAAACTCAAAGTGTTCTATGCAAGCAACACCAGCCCTAGATTTCATGATGACAAATCGGTGCTTTTACCTGGAGACACCCTTCATTTTCAAGTTGGTAACATTCATTATTGCCTTTTTGCAAAAGGCAAAGCGTTATATAATGAGGGTTCGCCAGAAAATCAAGGATTTGGCAACTACGCACTTTATTTACAAACTGATGACCCTCATCAAGCCCAACAAGTACAATTGCTACGCAGTGTGGACCCTCAATATGAATATGGTCCCAATCGCTTGGAATGCTTGTTTGTCGGGCTTATTGATGCAGATGATATTCCGGACTTCATTATTAGTTCCAATTACGAGCAGCGTATCCTTTATCTTTCATCAGAAGCGAAAGAACAACGCATTGTAGAGCCAGTATACGTCGAGCCAATGACAGGCGGTTGCTAGCTCAGCTTTGCCAAATTACCCTTATCTTTGCCAAAGCCCCTAAAGGGTCCTCATATGCCAAAAGCAATTCACTTTATTTTCAATCCTTCCGAGATCGGCGCCGGTACGCGCGGTGCTTCTCTTGGGCCAGAAGCAATCCGTGCCGCTGCCAGATCTAAAGGCAGTTCTTTATTTGCCGAGCATCCGGTCAAAACGACAGCTCATTTCAATGAGCTGCTTGATCGCAAAAGCCCGTATCTTTTTGCAAAAAATATTGATGGTCTTCACAAGGTTTTTATCTCTTTGGAAGAAAATATTTCAGATAGCATTGCGCAAAATGCATTTCCTCTTCTTATCGCCGGAGACCACAGTTCTGCTGCGGGTACTTTAGCCGCTTTAAAAAAGAATTATCCGGATCAAAGAATTGGTGTTGTTTGGATCGATGCGCATGCAGATATACATTCGCCATACACCACACCTTCCGGAAATATGCATGGCATGCCCATAGCGGCAGCACTTGGTTTAGATCACCTCGATTTAGCCAAGAATGAGCTAGATACGCAAACCAAAACCCTTTGGGACACCCTCAAATCACAGGCTTTCATGCCTGAAGATCTCATATACATTGGTGTCCGAGATACCGAGATAGAGGAGGAGGCAGTTATGGCTCAACTAGGCTTGAGAAACTATACCGTAGATGAACTCCGTCAAAAAGGACTACAAAATTGTCTTCAAGAAATTTCAGAAAATTTTGTAAACTGCGATCTAATTTATGTTTCTTTTGACGTAGACAGTATAGACCCTCTCGAAACTTCTTTTGGGACAGGTACTCCAGTGGCTCATGGTATCAGTTTCCAAGAAGCCGATACGATTCTTCAATATTTCTCTCAAGATCCGAGACTCTGCGCACTAGAAATTGTAGAGGTCAATCCGTGTCTGGACGACGAAAAAAACAAAATGGCTGAACAAGCCTTAATTTTAATCGAGCATATCATTAGTCACCTTCAATAATTCATGGAACAATACATCCGTCAAGCACTTCTCGAAGCAGCGCCAAGTCTTTTTGGTACTGCAATATCCGATTCTCTTATTCAGTTTCAGCTCACCAGACGAGACATGGAAGGTGACCTTACATTAGTGGTATTTCCATTTGTGAAGATTTTACGTTGCTCACCACAAGAAGCAGGCGAAAAGCTCAAAAACTGGATAGAACAAAATATAGCAGGTGTTTCACATTGTATAGTCGTCAATGGATTTTTAAATATTGTGCTGCAGAAAAGCTATTGGATCAATGCATTGAACCAAATGCAGCAAAATGCGCAGTTTGGCTTGCAAAGCCCCAATTCAAAACCCACAATTATGGTGGAGTATTCTTCGCCCAATACCAATAAACCGCTACACTTAGGTCACCTCCGCAATAATTTCTTAGGATATTCAGTTGCAGAAATTTTAAAAGCCAATGGCCACAAAGTAGTACGTACGCAGGTAATTAATGACCGCGGTATTCATATTTGTAAATCTATGTTGGCCTGGGAAAAATTCTCTCCCCTCAATGAAAACGGCGAGCGTGAGACCCCTGCAAACACAGGTTTAAAAGGCGACAAATTGGTGGGTAAGTATTATGTGGCTTTTGACAAAGCCCTGCAAGCCGAGGCCAAAACAATCATGCAAAACTGGCAGGCGGGTAATTTTGAAGATACGCCAGCGGCCATTCAAGAAGCTGTATTGAATTTTGAGCAAGCCAAGCTTGGCAAGGATGAAAAAGCACAAGCAGCAATTGATGATAAAATCAAAGAACTCGCAAAAAATCAAACGAGCATTCTTCGAGAGGCGAAAGATATGTTGGTCAAGTGGGAGGCCCGCGATCCGCAGGTCTATCTCTTATGGACAACCATGAATGGTTGGGTTTATGCTGGTTTTGACCAGACATACAACAAAATGGGCGTAAGTTTTGACAAGTTGTATTATGAGTCCGATACGTTCCTTTTGGGTAAAGATCAAGTCATGCAAGGGTTGGCGTCTGGTGTTTTTTACCAGAAACCAGATGGTTCAGTTTGGATTGACCTAAGCGCAGAAGGTCTTGATGAAAAATTAGTTTTGCGTTCTGATGGTACGGCCGTTTACATGACTCAAGATATCGGTACTGCTATTGATCGCTTTGCAGATTACCCTGATCTACACGGTATGGTTTATACAGTAGGAAACGAACAAGATTACCATTTCAAAGTTTTGTTTTTGATCCTTAAAAAACTAGGATATACTTGGGCCGACAACTGTTTTCATTTAAGTTACGGTATGGTTGACTTACCGAGTGGTAAAATGAAATCTAGAGAAGGAACTGTCGTGGACGCTGATGACTTGATTGATGAGGTAACGCTTACTGCTAAGGAAATGACCCAAGAACGCGGACACTTAGAAGGCTTGTCAGAACAAGAACGCGAAACGCTTTATGCTCAAATTGGTCTTGGTGGCTTGAAGTATTATTTGCTCAAGGTCGATCCAAAAAAACGCATGTTATTTAATCCAGAAGAATCAATTGATCTTACTGGAAATACAGGGCCATTTATTCAGTATGCTCATGCTAGAATTAGTACGCTGCTAGCTAAGGCCAATTACCAAGTTCAGCCACTGGCTTCATCATTAGATTTAAAAGCTGAGGAGCAAGAAATCATCAAGCATTTAGCCATTTTCCCCGTGACTTTAGAGGAGGCTGCAAAAAACTATTCACCTGCCGTTATTGCCAATTATATCTATGAATTGGTGAAACTTTACAATACTTTCTATCAAAGTGTCAAGATCATCATAGAGCCTGATCAAGAGCTGCGTCAACTCAGACTAACGCTCAGTGCAGTTGTGCAACAAACGATTGCCCATGGCTTGAAACTCTTAGGTATTGAGGCGCCACAGCGCATGTAATCCACCTAACTATTGAAAATAACCTGATCGGTCAGTTCTCGGACCATCACAAACAATTCATCTTTAAAGGTTTGTGCTTCATAAGAGCCGCGTTCGATCATGCGCAGTTTGTGTTCCCATTGCCCTGTTAATTCAGGGCTTTTAAGCAGGTCAAATGATATTTTATCAATGAGCTCCATGCCGGTTGGCGTAGCAAAAAGATTCTTCTTTTTCTTTTCGATGTATTGGCGTTTGAATAAGGTCTCGATGATACTTGCGCGCGTTGAAGGCCTGCCGATACCATTTTCTTTCATGACCTCGCGCATTTCTTCATTTTCTACAAGTTTGCCCGCTGTTTCCATCGCACGTAGTAAGGTTGCTTCGGTGTAAGGTTTTGGAGCACTTGTTTTTCCTTCATGTATGAAAGGTTCATGTGGGCCTGTTTCACCTTTTTCGAAATGGGGCAGTATTTTGTCCTCGGGATTGCTTTGTTGCGCTTTTAAATCTTCATAGACAATACGCCAGCCTTTATCGAGTACTTGCTTGCCGGTTGCCTTGAATTCTAGTGCTTCTACTTTGCCAATCACGGTTGTATTGGAAACTTTGCATTCAGGGTAAAATGCAGCAATAAAACGACGTACTATCAAGTCGTACACGCGCTGCTCATCGGGGCTAATCCCTGATGGTGCCACACCTGTTGGAATAATAGCGTGGTGGTCGGTGATCTTCTTGTCGTCAAAAATTTGCTTGGATTTCTTAATGGGTTTGCCTTCAAGCGCTGCAGTAAATCGCTTGTAGTCGCGCAGGCCATTGAGAATTCCGGGAATTTTGGGGTGGAGGTCCTCGGAGAGGTAGGTGGTATCAACGCGTGGATAAGTCACTAATTTTTTCTCGTAAAGACTCTGGACTTTATTGAGCGTTTCCTCTGCAGAATAACCATAATAGCGATTGCCATCCACCTGAAGTGACGTGAGGTCGTAAAGTCGGGGATTGCCTTCTTTGGCATCTTTTTGCTCAAAGCTGAGTATCTCAAAAGGTTTGTCTTTCAAATAGTCGAGCCCTTTTTGAGCTTTTTCTTTGGTTTTGAGCCGCTCTATTTGGCAATTGAATTCTGTTTCTCGGTAAACTGTTTTGAGTTCGTAAAAAGTTTCGCTTTTGAAAGCTTCAATTTCTTTTTGACGCTGTACGATAAGTGCGAGTGTAGGTGTTTGTACACGCCCAACAGAAAGTGTTTGTTTGTCGCGGCCATATTTACGGGTAAATAGCCGCGTGCCGTTGATCCCTAAGACCCAATCGCCAACCGCCCGCGCATTGCCTGCGGCGAAAAGGCGGTCGAAATCTGAGCCTGGACGCAGTTTCTTGAACCCATCTTTGATGGCCTCTTCGGTCAAAGAAGAAATCCAGAGCCGTTTGACCGGAACTTTGCATTTAGCCTTGAGTAAAACCCAACGCTGTATGAGTTCTCCTTCTTGCCCGGCATCACCACAATTAATCACCTCAGTTGCTTGGCTTACTAGACGTTCAATGACATGAAATTGCTTTTTTGCACCGTCGTCTCCACGCAACTTAATGCCGAATTGCGAAGGAATAATGGGTAAATCTTCTAATTTCCAGTATTTCCAATTGGGGTTGTAATCTTCGGGGTCTTTTAAAGAACACAAGTGTCCATAAACCCACGTGACGGCATAGCCATTGCCTTCTAGGTAGCCATCTTTTCGATTTTTGGCACCTAAAATCTCCGCTAAATCACGGGCAACACTTGGCTTTTCGGCTATACAGACAATCATTGTCCTCCAAAACGCTGCATTCCGCTCTCCAAGAACTTTTTATACGACTTGATGTCTGGAGTGTAGCCTATAGCTTCTGTGAGGTCGTTGCCTTCGTGGTCAGTGACAACGTAAAGAGGTTGCTGAAAGCTCTTGTAGCGCGTCATCTGGTAGTCGGCCCATTTGTTACCAATCGTTCTGATTTGTCCGCTCAACTTAGACACACGTTGTTCGTTTGCTGGCAAAAGTTCGCGGTCGTCTACGTACAATGAGATGATCACAAATTTCTTTTGTAGCAACGGACGAATTTCGTCGTTGGTCCAGACAGTGCTTTCTGTCTTGCGGCAGTTTTGGCAAGCATGTCCGGTGAAGTCTAGTAAGATGGGTAAGTTGCGTTTTTTGGCATATGCACGCCCTTTTTCGAGGTCGTGGAATACCAAAATAGAGCCGTCACCAACTGGGTGCATGTCTGCAGCAAAAGCCGCAGAAACGGAGTCTTCAACCAAACCGGTTTCTTGTCCTCCATTGACCCAACGGAAGTTGTCTTCGGAGTGCGTGCGCGGCGGTGCGATACCGTCGATAAGGGTGAGCGGGGCGCCAAACATTCCGGTAAATAAATACACTGAGAACACCAGTGCTAATAAGGCAAACATAAAGCGTGTTACACTTAATTTTTGAACCGGGGAGTCATGGGAGAACTGTAATTTACCAAGTAGGTAAATGCCCATGATGAAAAATAATACAAACCAGATGCCCACAAACCATTCACGTGTTAGTAAATCCCAGTGGTAAGCAAGGTCCACGGATGATAAGAATTTTAGGGCAAGTGCAAGCTCAGTAAGTCCTAAAACAACTTTTACTGAATTGAGCCAGCCCCCAGATTGTGGCAAACTATTGAGCCATCCAGGGAAAATTGCAAAAAGCGTAAACGGAATGGCAAGTGCTAAAGAAAAGCCAGTCATGCCCACAGCTGGGGTGAGGTAAGAGCCAGAAGTAGCTGCCTCAACAAGCAAGCTACCGATAATTGGGCCTGTGCAAGAGAAGGAAACCAAGCCAAGTGTAAATGCCATAAAGAAGATGCCGAGATAACCTCCGCGGTCTGCTTGTTTGTCCATTTTGTTGACCCAAGAGTTCGGGAGTTGAATTTCGAATGCGCCCAAGAATGAGAAAGCAAATAAAACAAAAATACTGAAGAAGATGAGGTTCATCCAGACGTTTGTGGAGAGGTCATTGAGACCAAGCGGACCCATGATGGCGGTGAAAATAAGGCCAAAGGCAACATAAATCAAGACAATTGAAGCACCATAAATCAATGCTTTGAAAATTCCTTCGCTGCGCGTCTTGGATTGCTTCGTAAAGAAAGTAACCGTCATTGGGATCATGGGGAACATACAAGGGGTCAGCAAGGCAACCAAGCCCGCGATGAATCCTGCTATGAAAATCACCATGTTCGAATCTTTCTTTTTCTCTTTTTGTTGAATCGGAGCTGGTGCTTGATCCATGGTTGACTTCGCGCCGCTGGAGTCAATATTTGTTGCTTGTGCTGTTGCAGTAGTGTCTATGGATACAGGAGCTGCGCCAGAAGCTTTATAGCCACTGACTTTAAATTTGGCAGTATAATCAAACGGTGGTAAACAACCTTCGTGGTTGCAAAGTTGAAAAAAGAGGTTGCAACTGGCTGTAAATGCTTCGTCGGACAAAATTTCTATTTTTTGTTTGAAGACCGCCTTGTTTTCAAAATATAAGGACGTGCCAAGCTCATCCTTTTGAACGAGGGGTACTCCGATTTCAAATACTTTTCCGACAGTTTTAAAGTTTTTGTCTGCCTTAAACTTGAACTCCGGTACAATACCAGTGCCGTCAGCGGCCATTGGATCATGCTTTAGGCTGAAAATATGGTACTCAGGCACAAGTTTTCCTGTAAAGACTAAGTTGGCGTGGCTTTCATCAATTTTTTCTACCGTGCAATTCCATTTAATAAACTGATTCATGAAATCTTGGGCGCTGGTAGCGAAGGACAAGCCTAAAAAGAGGATGCTAAAAAGAAGAGCTTTCATTTGTTTTAATTTGGTTTTTCAAATTTCTGTGGTGTGACCTTTATTTCAAATGGTATGGTTTGAGGTGGCAAACAACGCTTGTCGTCGCAAAGCATATAAGTGAGTTCGCCTTTTATTGTTGTTGGTTTTTTGACAACAATTTGGTTTTTTGCTTCGAAAATATTTTCATGATAACTTAGTTCAGCCCCAAAAATGGGGTCAAAGGTTTTTTGCGCAGGTACGCTTGCAGTGAAAGGTGCAATTTCTTTGACCAATTTATTTTTTTCGAGCACAATTTGTGTTGGGACAGGCCCAATGCTCGGGTCTAAGTCAAGGGCATAAAGATGCCAGCCGCTTTCAATTTTTGCATGGACTTGAATAGAATTAGGAAAAGGCGCGTAGTCAAAACTCCATTCAATTTTTCCTTGACCAAATACCCAAGTACTTAAGAGAGAGGAATATATTAAAAGTAGAAAAGTTGTTCGCATGATTTTGCTTCCTAAGGATTCTCGAAATTACGAAAAAAAACGGCTGCTAAATGCAACTAATGTCACCACGGAAGGCGAGGGTCAGCGCTGGCGTTTTGATCGAGGGTTCTGCCCTGCGCTAAGTAAAATGAGCCTGCCATGGCAATCATTGCTGCATTATCCGTGCAATAACTCATCTTTGGAATACTGACTCGCCAACCCACCAATTGCTTTTCCAATAAGCGTTTACGTAATTCAGAATTCGCTGAAACCCCTCCTGCAATAGCTACGCAATGAATGCCGGTTTGCAGTACGGCCTTTTCAAGTTTGTGTAACAAGATGGTCACGATGCTATTTTGAATCGAGGCGCAAAGATCATGTAAATGGGTTTGTCTGAATGTGGGGTCATTTTTTTCTGCGGCCTGAAGCGTATAAAGTATAGAGGTTTTGAGACCGCTAAAGCTGTAATTGAGTTCGGGTATTTGAGGCCTGGCAAATTGAAAAGCATTTGGGTTGCCAAGCGGAGCGAGCTGATCAATGAGTGGGCCTCCAGGGTAGGGAAGTCCGAGCATTTTGGCAGCTTTATCAAATGCTTCGCCCGCAGCATCGTCAATGGTAGAGCCAAGAATTTCCATGTCAAGTGGGTTGTTGACACGAACGATTTGGGTATGACCTCCGCTGACAGTTAGACAAAGAAAAGGAAAGGTTGGCTTGTTGTCTGAAGCATCGTTGATGAGGTGCGCTAAAATATGCGCTTTCATGTGGTGCACACCGACAATTGGTATTTTTAAAGACAGCGCAAGTGCTTTTGCAAAACTTGTTCCAACCGTTAAGGAGCCCATGAGCCCTGGGCCTTGTGTAAAAGCAATGGCATCTATATCTTGAAGCGTAACTTGAGCCTCTTTCAAAGCTGCACTGACAACAGGAATGATGTTTTCTTGATGCGCTCTACTGGCCAATTCTGGCACAACGCCTCCGAATTGTTCGTGGACTGCCTGTCCTGCGATAATGTTGGCACGAATTTGGTCGCCGTCAAGAATGGCCGCGGAGGTGTCGTCGCAGGAAGATTCAATCCCTAGTATGATCTTGGTTTTTGCTGTCAAAAGATTGCTAATTTTGTAACAAACATGACAAAGGTACTTAAAATCACGGGCCTATGTATCTCGCTACTTTTCGAGCTGCTTCTGCTGCTTGTTTTTGTCTTTGTTTTTGCCATCAGAAATTCCCAAGTTCAGAGTTTTATTGCCGATAAAGCAACTACTTTTCTTTCAAAGGAGTTGAGTGCAAAAGTTTCTGTAGAAAAGGTTGATATAGTGTTATTTAAGCACATTGACTTAAAGAATGTGTTTATAGGAGACCCTCAAGGTAAAACACTCTTGCAATTAGCACATCTTTTAGTTGATTTAGATAAGATTAAATTAATTAATAAACAGCTGTTAATCAAAAAAATAAGTATTTATAACGGAACAATTAATTTAAATAGATCCGCCGCGAATGGTGCTTATAATTTTCAATTTTTAGTAGATTATTTCGGAAGTGATCAGCCCTCGCAGAAAGACACCAAACCATTAGAAATTCAACTCGAACAATTGGCACTGCAGCGCGTCAATTTTAGTTACCATGACTTCAGAAAAGATACCCTTGATTTTGGCCTTGACTACGATCACATCGAATTAAAGAATATGCATTTTTTTGCAGATCAAATTCAAAGTGCAGGCGATCAACACGAACTATGGATTCGGTCATTAGGCTTCAAAGAAAGGTCTGGTTTTCATTTAAAGCACCTGGCCTCCAAATTTAGCATTTCCGATAAGGGTCTTGTTTTCAAGTACTTGCAAATTAAAACAAAAGAAAGTAAAATTTATTTTCCCTTACTTGCTCTAAGAACCAAGCAACTCTCAGATTTTGAGCATTTTGACGACCTCGTTCGCTTCGATGTATCCTTGAATACGAGTCAATTGTGCTTAAAAGACCTCAGTTATTTTGTACCAGATCTCGCTGGGATGAACCAAAGCGTATTCCTCTCGGGTCAAGTGAAAGACGAACTCAAATGTTTGACCATTGACCGATTTAAACTCGTTTTTGGTCAGCAATCGGTGCTTCAAGCGAGTATCAAATTGCCTGATTTCAGAAAAGAAACTAAGGCGCTAAGATTCAATGAGCTTATCCATTTTGCGCACCTCGATTTCCAGGACCTTGAAAATATTCAACTTCCAACCGGTACAAGCGCAATAGATATTCCCGAAGCAATCAAAGTTTTGTCTTACCTTGAAATCAAGCAATCAAAGTTTCAAGGAGCACTGCAAGATTTTCAGTTGAGTATTGAAAAGGCAAAAACCAATTTGGGTAATTTTTCGCTCGCACCACTTCGGGTGAAACAAGAAGCAGATATACTCACAATCAAAGGAGTTCGGCCCGATACAAGTCTGTTAAAACTACAAAATTTCAATCTTGGTCCATTGGCAAACTTCTCAGAACTAGGTAGTTGTGATGGGCAATTAAATTTCAATTTAAGTATTTTCAACAATGGTTCATATGCGCTAGAAGATTTACACGGAAAGTTCAATAAACTAACGCTTCATCAATATGCCTATCAAAATGTTGAGCTCCAAGATGTAGGCATTTTAGACGATCAATTGAAAGGCCAAGTTCAAATCCAAGACCCGCATTTCAAGGCAAAATCGACCATAGCACTTTCTTTATCTGGCGCCCTCAATGAGCAATTTGACATGGAAGTGGATCTGGCAGATTTGACCATGCTCGGTTTTGGGACGCGCCTGAACAATCAGGTGTCTTTTCATTTAAGAGGTGGAATCCAAGGCCCATCTTGGTCAGACATCAGTGGCTATGCCTCCATCACTAATTTAACTTATCTGGAAGGACAAAAACGCCTCTATGCCGAACTAGCTCAGGTTCATTTTAGTCAGAGTCAAGCTAATTCTTTTTTACAATTTAGCAGCCCTATCCTAGATTTCAATGTGGCTGGCCTTATAGATTTCAATAGCATTAGTGATGATCTATTGCATCATTTGTCTATCGTTTATCCTTCCCTAGAGCAAGGTTCAGAGCTCCCTGTACCAGGTAAATCTGATTTTACCTTTGATTTACAGTTTAGAAATGCCGAACAACTACTGGATATTTTTGCAACTGACCTATCTCTAGCAAGTAACACCCGTTTGAATGGCTCTTTTGATTCTCAAAATGAAATGCTTCAAATTAAAATTTCTAGCCCTTCGCTGCAATTCCAAGATTTTCGTTTTGACCAATTAGTCCTGGATCAAAAAATCACAAAGGAACATACTTCTGGGGGGCTCGATATCGCCTTGGTTTCTTATGCAGATTCTACCAATTTTCACAATTTAAAATTTGTAAATAGTGGTGCTAATGGTATAATTGATGCCACTATTTCTTGGGACCCAAATACCAATGATTTTTCCGAATTGAAATGGCGCACCACCATTTTACCAGATAACTACCTCAATTTCAATTTACAACCATCTTTCTTTACCATTAACGGTATTCAATGGGAAATCGCCAACCAATCTGATATTTTACTTTCTACCGCTGAACTCAATGTGTCTAATTTTGAATTACATCGCGGCTATCAGCTTGTGAAAATCAATGGTTGTTTATCCGATAATCAAAGAGATCAACTGCGTTTCGATGTCATCGGGCTTGATTTAGCGGAGCTCAGCAACCTATTAGATTTCCCTAACCAACTCAGTGGTAGGTTTAGCGGTTGGGGAACACTCGCTACACCAAATAATAGCATCAATATATTGGCAGATGCCAATCTAGAACAATTTCAAATCGATGGCCAAATGGTTGGAGATATCATGTTGCATTCCGATTGGAACGATGCGCGTAAAAGCATTTTACTTGAAGGAACACTACAATATCGCAACGAGCGCACCTTTGATTTTGACGGGCTCTATAATATTAAAACAGACGAGCTAGATCTGGGGCTCAATTTCAAGCAAACGGATATTTCATTCGCTAATGCCTTCATGGATCCTGAGGTCGTAAAAGGCATCAAAGGAAAGCTGAATGGAAGAATTCGGGTTTTAGGAACGCCTTCAAATCCACAACTTTCAGGTAAACTCAGGCTGCAAAATGGTGGTGCTGAAATTGCTTTATTGGGGGTTCAGTATCAATTAGAGGGCAACATTCAAGTGACCGAAGACGCCTTTTTCTTGGATAATTTTCCAATCAAAGATCCGGAAGGAAATATCGCTTATCTTTCTAGCGCCATTAACCACCAACAATTTGACAAATGGAACTACGATATCCAAATCAATTTTGAAGACGATATCAAAAAAATAGACCCACGGACCAATCAAGTAGCCCCAATAGATCGCTTTTTAGTATTGAATACAAAATATGTTGAGGGTGATGTTTATTATGGTAAAGCTTATGGTCGAGGAACTGCCAACATCTTTGGTACTGCTAACAATACAGAAATCACGGTTGATGCCACTACAAGAAAGGGGACAGATGTTATTTTTCCTATGTATGGTATGTCCGAAATCGATGAAGACGACAACTTTGTGAAGTTTGTGGAGCATGGTGTTCAACAAAAGCTAGATGACCAAGGTCTCGACTTCACTGGTTTGAATCTTGACTTAAACTTTCATGTTACGCCGGATGCCAACATGCGCTTGATATTTAACGAGCAAACAGGTGATGAAATTATTGCAAAAGGTGCTGGTGACCTCAATATCAAACTCGATCAATTTGATCAACTCACAATGAATGGCCCTTATGTCATCGCCAGCGGTAGTCGATATAATTTTGCGTTAGGTTCCATCAAGCAAACATTTGATATTGAAGCAGGTTCAAAAATTGAATGGACTGGCGACCCTTACAACGCCGATATCATGATCAATACCGTTACTCCGAAGCGTGCTTCTATCCTTGAACTGAGCCCGGAAATTCAAGACAATACGTTGGTCAATCAAGAAATCATGTGTTACCTCAAGCTTTCAGAGACTTTACTTTCGCCCAAAATATCTTTTGATCTTGTGGCGCCAAGAGTTTCTGAAACTGGTAAAACACTGCTCGATCGTGTAAAAGCTGACCCAGATGAATTAAACCGTCAATTCTTTTCATTATTATTGGTCAGTAAATTCCAGCCATTGAAAGGAAATTTATCTGCAGGAGGTTCTGCTGCGCTTGATTTGCTCGAGTCTCAGATCAATGCCGCTCTCGGAAAACTATCTGACAACTATAAGCTCAATGTGGATTACGGTTCTGACGTCGTTGCAGGAGAAAGTAAAGTCGAGTTAGGTGTCGCAAAAGGATTTTTGGACGACAAACTTGTGATCACCGGTAGTTTTGGGGTTGAAAACCGCAGCACAAGTGTAGGAACAGATGGCGGCAAACTCAATTCAAATACCATGATTGGAGATGTCAATATCGAGTATAAAGTTCAAGATAATTTCAGGGTGAGAGCCTTTAATCAATCGAACACGAACTCAGTCAACGAAAACCAAGGACCATTCACACAAGGTGTAGGGGTGTCCTACTATGAAGAATTCAATCACTTTTCAGAATTAGCTTTTGTTAAACATGTCAAGCAATTGTTTGTAAAAAGTCCAAAAAAATCAGGTCAACCTCGACCTAAAAAACACAGACAACCTGTAACTTTACCTTCCAATGAAAAAAGTACTAGTAGCCAACCGCGGAGAGATCGCTCGACGCGTGCTTAGAACCCTAAAAAAGATGGACATCAAAAGCGTGGCCATCTACTCTGACGCTGATGCCAATTCACCTCATGTTTTAGAGGCTGATGAAGCAGTTTATGTCGGAAAAAGTCCATCAGCTGAAAGTTATTTACAACAAGATAAAATCATTCAGATTTGTCAAGAGTTAGGCGTCGATGGCGTACATCCAGGTTACGGATTTTTATCTGAAAATGCGGGTTTTGCCAGAAAATTAAAGGCAGTAGGTGTCAAGCTCATCGGACCCTCTCCTGAATCCATGGAAATAATGGGAGACAAACTATCGGCTAAGCAAGCTGTTAAAAGTTACAATGTACCGTTGGTTCCAGGTGTAGATGAAGCCATTTCCGATGTCAATGCTGCCAAAAAAATTGCTGCTGAAGTAGGTTATCCAATCCTCATTAAAGCATCTGCCGGGGGTGGTGGAAAAGGAATGCGCTTGGTTCAGAACGAAGCAGAATTTGAAGAACAAATGACGCTGGCACAAAATGAAGCACGTTCGTCTTTCGGTGACGACGCTGTTTTCATTGAAAAATTTGTGGACCAACCAAGACACATCGAAATTCAAGTCTTTGCCGACCAGCAAGGCAACGTCGTTTATTTATTTGAGCGAGAATGCTCGGTTCAAAGACGTCACCAAAAAGTAGTTGAAGAAGCTCCAAGTGCCGTATTGACCCCAGAAATTCGTAGCGCAATGGGCGAAGCTGCTGTGGCGGTTTGTAAAGCTTGTAATTATGAAGGCGCAGGCACAGTAGAGTTTCTAATAGATGGTCAACTGAATTTCTACTTCTTAGAAATGAATACGCGTTTGCAAGTAGAGCATCCTGTCACGGAAGAAATTACCGGCCTAGATTTAGTCGAATGGCAAATACGTGTTGCGCGTGGCGAACGATTACCTCAACTACAAGATGAGTTACAAATCAACGGTCATTCGATTGAAGTACGCGTATACGCTGAGGATACCCTCAATGGTTTTACACCAGACATCGGCACACTGAAGCGTTATCGGATTCCATCTGGAAAAAATATCCGTGTGGATGACGCTTTTGAAGAAGGAATGGAGATTCCAATTTACTATGATCCAATGATAGCCAAATTGGTTGTTTGGGGCAAAACCCGTGAAGAAGCAATTGATCGCTGTATTGCAGCTATAGATAATTACCAAATTTCTGGGGTTAAAACTACCCTTGACTTCGGTAAGTTCGTGCTCAAACACCCGGCATTTAGAAGCGGTAAATTTGACACCAACTTCGTCAAACTACATTTCTCTGACCCATTACTGCTCAAGGATGCGATGAAAGAGGAAGAAAGGGCTTTAGTTTTTGCACTAGATGCAATTTGGCAAGATGTGCAGCAATTCAAGAAGAAATCTTTTGCTTCGCGCAACATTGACTCTTCTTGGAAAAACCAAATACGATAAAATATATAGAGAAGATCACAAGGACTCATTAAAAAAACGTATTTTTACGGCGCTAATTTGATCGCATGAACTTACACGAATTTCAAGGAAAAGCTATCCTCAAAAAATACGGTGTTGCCGTACAAGAAGGTATAGTAGTAGACAAAGTATCCGATGCAGTAGCAGCGGCTCAAAAATTAACAGAAGAAACTGGTACCTCTTGGTATGTAGTCAAGGCCCAAATCCACGCAGGTGGACGCGGAAAGGGTACAGTTCAAGAAACAGGTTCAAACGGCGTAGTTCTTGCTAAAGGCATCGACCAAGTTGAAGAAAAAGTTTCCGGAATCCTCGGTGGACACCTCGTAACGCTTCAAACAAGTGCTCAGGGTAAAAAAGTAAACCAAGTGCTCATCGCTCAAGATGTATACTACCCAGGTCCTACTGAAGTTAAAGAATTTTACATGTCAGTTCTCTTAGACCGCGAGTCAGGGCGCAACGTCATCATTTATTCCACAGAAGGTGGGATGGATATCGAGCATGTAGCAGAACACACTCCAGAACTACTCTTCAAAGAATTTATCGATCCAAGAGTTGGCTTACAAGGTTTTCAAGCCCGTAAAATTGCCTTCAACTTAGGGCTTTCAGGCGAGGCATTCAAAAACATGGTGAAGTTTGTTCCTGCGTTGTACAATGCTTATGTCGGAATTGACGCCTCAATGTTTGAAATCAATCCACTTTTCAAAACTTCAGACGATAAAATTATTGCCGTTGATGCGAAAGTAAGTCTTGATGGCAACGGCTTGTTCCGTCACCCAGACCTTGCCGCTTTACGCGATAAATCTGAGGAAGATCCAACAGAAGTAGAAGCCGATGAAGCAGGTTTGAACTTCGTTAAACTCGATGGAAACGTTGGCTGTATGGTGAACGGTGCAGGTTTGGCAATGGCAACCATGGACATCATTAAACTTTCTGGTGGTAACCCAGCAAACTTCCTTGATGTTGGAGGTACTGCAAACGCTGAACGCGTTGAGAAAGCTTTCCACATCATCCTTAAAGACCCGAACGTAAAAGCCATCCTCATCAATATCTTTGGTGGTATCGTTCGTTGCGATCGCGTTGCGCAAGGTATTGTAGATGCCTACAAAAACATTGGTGAAATTCCAGTTCCAATTATCGTTCGTTTACAAGGGACCAACGCTGAAGAAGCAAAACGCTTGATCGACGAATCCGGTCTTAACGTACACTCAGCAGTGCAACTTCAAGAAGCTGCCGACCTCGTTAAGCAAGTATTGTCTTAAAAACAAGACCCCATTCATACAAAAGCCATCTTCGGATGGCTTTTTTTGTTTGAAGTGTAGTGCTGTTGTGAAATTTGTTATATTCGTTTTAGCTAAAATATTCACACTCAACTATGTTAAAACGAACAAATTATGGCAACTTTTATTCAAACAAGCGGGGGCTATCTACGCAGTGCCCGAAATACCTATTGGACAATTTTTGGTGTCCAGACCCTTGTAGCAGGGTTTGCTTTTTTAGTCAATTACCACAAACCTGTTGACTTCGGTAAATTCCATCCGGATGACATCATGGCTTATTTTATCCCTACAATTGCTCTTGGTGGCCTCATTGCTTCCCAGTTGGTCTTTAGAAATCGCGTAAAAATTGTATCGGAGAAAAGCCAATTCAAGCAAAAGCTCGATTGTTACAAAGCGGCCCTAATGATCCGATTTTCTTTATTAGAAGGCCCCAATTTAATGGTCTTGGCGGCCTATTTTTTTACAGCCAATCCTTTATATTTAGGTATGGCAGCTATCTCTTTGATAGTTTATCTGTCCGTATTGCCGAGCGTCAATAGTATTTCAAAAGATTTGCAATTAAACTACGAAGAGCAAGTAAATTTAGCTGATCCTACTTATCCGTTAGCTTAATTTGAAGTTCATTACCGCATTTGAAATGTCCTTTGGGGCAGCTTTTATGCCCATGGATACCACATGGCCTGCAATCCAAGTTACTAACTTCAACAATTTCAGATTGATCAGATAAAGGTCCAAAGCCAAATTCTGGTACAGTAGAACAAAAGAATGCACTTACAGGCGCATTTGCCGCTGATGCAAGATGCAAAGGGCCAGAGTCATTGACGTAGTTGTGTTTGGCACCCGCCATCAATGCAGCCGATTGCAATAAACTGAGTTGGCCAGCTAAATTGACGACTTGCTTATTTTGACTTAACTCGATAAGTTCATTGAGATAACTTTGATCAGAAGGTGCACCAAGTAGGTAGATGCTTGCTCCGTTATGAGTAAGTGACTCGATCAAATGGAGCCAAATTGCTTTTGGAGCTTGTTTGGTAAACCAAACACTGGTAGGAGCGAGGCAATAATAAGTTTGATTTTGGTATTGTTCTATCCGCAGGAAATCTTTTTTACTCGGATATAATTGTGGCCTGCGCTGGGAATCAGTTACAAGGTCTGCAATGAGCTGTAGGTTGCGATCCACTTCGTGCCAACCCGCTCTCATTTCATGTTGATAGCGCTTAGAAAAGAAAATAGACAAAGGATTTTTTTCGAAACCACGACTTTCCTTCGCGTTGGCTAAAAGTGTAAGTATACCTGAGCTAGCAAAGCGCTGTAGATTGATGACCAAGTCATATTTTTGTTGACGCAGTTTGTTACCTAAAACAAGTAAATTTTTGAACTTATGTTGTTTGTCAAAGACATAAACCTTTCTAATAAATGGATGATCCGCTAAAAGAGACTCATTCCCTTTTTTTACGACAACATCGAGTTGGACATCCGGATATATGCGATGTAGGTTTTCCCATATTGGGGAAGCCAAAACGACATCGCCTAAAAAAGCTGTCTGAATAATTAAAATTCGCTGAAGGTTCATCGGATAAGGGTCACGTAGCCGTGTTTGACGATGGCATCCGTTTTATTGATCATCAATTCAATGCGGTATTGGAACACATCATTGGTAGCAGGCAAACCTGATCTTTCGATAATGCCGTCCCAGCCTTTAGTTGGGTCATTGGTTTCAAATACAACTTGGCCCCAACGGTCGATGATGCTAAATGTATATTTTTCGGGGTCAACATTCTGAACCACTGGTAAAAATATAGGATTGAGGCCATCGGGTGTGAAGGCATTCGGGACAAACATGAGTGGGTCGTATTTGAGACAAAGTTCATTGGAGAAAGAGCTGTCTGATAGACCATATTGATTTACGTTTTCGAGTGCCATGATTTTGTAACAAACTTCGCCCTTATTTCTGAGTTGCGATACATCATCTTGTAACTCGTAGGTACCATCTGGTAAAACTTGAAACGGGATGTTTTCCCAAATGCCGTAAGCATTCCTGTAAGCTTGATAGTTTTGAATACTCCCATCAAATTGGGTATAAGGCGTCCAAGACAAACTATTGATCATGTTATACTGATCAGCGCTGCCACTCACAAAAATGGTAGTGTTTTCATTGGCATACGCGCCCGGATTGCCGCAACTATCGAGGTAGCTGCAGCGATAAGTCCATGGCCCCCAATCTGTGTCGACGTCGTCATCGAGGAATACGGCTAAGTTGTTATTGACAGCAGAACTGCCCAACACCTCGTAAATTCCATTAGTATCTTTTCTTTCAAAAACGATTTCGGTAACCCCTACACTTTGGTCAACCCATGCTTTGAGTTCTATGTCTTTTTCTTTTACACTCGCTACTCTGAAGTAATGAAAACTCGGTGCTGTGGGTTGTGGCATGATGAAACACAATGGGTTTGAAAATGCGCTGAAACCGGTTTGCAAATTAGCTTGGATGTAAATGCAATAACTTTCGTTCTTCGCTAATTGAACTGTTGCAAAAGTATCTGTAGTGTTGGTCAGTAAAGTCCAACTATTGTTGTGCTTCATCCAGACTTCATAATCCGCAACTGCTGCTCCAAAATAACGGCTCCAATTGAGGGCTGCAGTTTGTGGACACATATCGATTTGATAGTTGGCCAAGATTGAAGTATGCAAATTGGCTTTAGCCGAGGTTTGATAGGTTGGCGGCGTTGTTGCAGTAAAACAAGAATCAAAGGCCGCAACGGTATAGCTAAAAGGCCCTGCAGCTCCTACATTGTATAAATATGTCGTGTTGTTTTGACCAAATAAAGTATCTAGCTCCACTAAAAAACCATTGTTATCAAAGGTGTAAATAACATAACCATAGGTATCTGGTGCAGGATTGGCGTTCCATTGAATTTGCATTTGTTGTGTAGCCGTATCAAAACCAACGCTATAAATGACGGGAATAGTTGGTGTCATCATGTCGGTGTAGGTGTCTCCAGGCCTGTTCGAATTGAAATTACAAGTAGCTGTTTTCAAATTAATACGATAGCGTATAAATGAATTGCAAATGTCAATGGTGTCCGTATAGCTCGTTTGATTGTATGGAACGCTATCTAGAAAGTTAAAGAAGTTAGTAGGGTATTCCCGATAGATGTAATAATGAGAATGATAGGTTGCCGAAGCAGGGTTTTTGGGTTTATTCCAGTTGAGTACTGCTGTGCCGTTGTTGGGATTATTGATAGTAAGATAGATATTCTTAACAGTATCCGAAAAACTGAGAAAAGAACCCGCGCAACCTGATGCCACGGCTAAGTAAAAATCATGACTCGCGTTGACAGCAGGTACCGTAAAACTTGTAGCATTGATGTTTGGATCGCTACCCAATAAACCATTTTGAACAGAATAAATTTGGTAGGCCGAGAATGTGGCAGGATTTGTAGGGTTGAGCGCCGTCCAGAAAATATTAAGATCGTTATTATTGGCTGTTTGTATACAAGAAATAGCTGGAGCTGCAATAATGCCTGGATTGACAACATGGATGGTAATAGTGGTAAAGCTCACTTGCGGAACCGGGCAAACATCATCGCTGGCTTTAAAAACAAAGTGATAGCTTTTCTGAACCAAAGCCTGACCTTGGCTATCCATAAGGTGATCACAGGTGGTTTGCCAAGTAAATTGAGTTTGGATAGAGCCCGTACCGATGATGGGTAGCGCAGTAGCCAAACTTGGGCAAGGGCTTACGCTACAAGGCAAACTTCCTTCAAGTGTAATGTTTTGGGGGCTGCCGTTTGCTTGTAAGTCGGTGTCCGAGATCGCTAAATTAAAGGAAACAAGGTCGCCGGCATTGACGGTGAGTTCATAGGAAGTGCCGCCATTAAAAGGAGGTGCAACTACAGGTGGATTGTTGTTGACGCTACACGCTTGGATAACGAGTTGCATTTCCCGTTCTGTTTGAGAAACCAGTACATTGCCGCGGAAGGCCTTGACAACTATTTTAACCACATAATTTCCAATGGTGAAAGAGGTAAAAGTGAGTTTTCCACTTACGGGGTCTAGTTGGGAAGCAATATTGTTGGCATTGATACTTGGGCCGGGTGTTGGGCTGAGCGCACTAAAGCCCGGTTCAAAAGGTATCGGTGCAGGGTTGAGAGGAGGGTTGTAAGCGCCTGTCGGAAAATAATCATAAGGGGCTCCAAATTCAAACACCAACGAATCTTGATCGGAGTCACTGACAGCTGCGTTGTATTCAAAAGCTTGGCCTGCGCAGCTTACAAATAAGGGGTCTTGATTAAATGAAGGGGCGTTGTCGGGTTGCGCTAAATTGAAAATTCTTGCTGCAAGCGTAATACCGTAACTTGCCGGATTCGTGAGGTTCGTGAGCGCAGCACTTCTTGAAAAATTTTCGTAGGTAAAGGCCCATCCTTGTGCGGGCGGTGCACCGCTCAGAAGAATTGGAGCACTGCGATAAATGACTTTTTCAATGGCGCCAATTCCGTTTCCACCGTTGTTTCCTGTTCCACAAAGTAAGGGTCCGGGCCCACCGCTAATTTGGGTACAAGTAGGCGAAAGATCGGTGCGTTGAACGAAAATGACCGGAATTGTAGTGAGTGTCGGATGATTCCAGACACGGAGGTTTTCAGAGACAGCATTGACATCAGCGCCATTGCAATCGCGGTAAAAAACAAGCTCAAATTGATAGACATTATTGCCAAGATGTTTATAGGTCAATTCGCCCCCCATCACGTGAGACGACCAACTCCAAAAACTAAGGAGTAGAAAGCTGACAATACTAAAGAGTTTAAACATCCGTTGAATAACGTATTTACTTGAGTTTTAGTATAACGGAAAGCCAATAATAAAGGTTGCTATCCGGCAGAAATAATCAGCATTTCTTCCCAATTTAGGTACTGCTTAGCCAATTCTTGAATTCTTTGAGGAGTGATCTGCCTGATGCGCTCGATTAGATGGTCATAAAATGCTAGTGTCAAGCCATAATGATGGACGTTTGAAAAAAGGTCTAGCATCGCATAAGGGCCATCTGCACTTTTGAGTAATTGCCCTAACATGTAGTTTTTTACTAATTCGAGTTCTTCTGTTGCGACAAGTTCGGTTTTGAGTCGGTCGAATTCTTTTTGAATTTCTTCAAAAGTTCCGATTCTGGTTTGCACACCTACTTCTGTTCCGATTACAAAATAGCCATAGTCTTGGTGTTCAACAAGGTAAGAACCAATGCCGTAGGTGTAGCCCTTGTCCTCGCGGATATTACTCATCAGGCGGCTGCCAAAATAATCGCCAAGAATGGTATTCAGGATGCTAAAATCACAAAAATCAGGATGGGTTTTATTGAATAAAGGGCGTCCAATTCTCAGTGCACTTTGTAAGGCTCCTTCTTGTTCGACGTGAATTGCACCAATTTCATTTTGCCATAAAAATTGCGCTTTCCCTATTGGCGCTTTTTCGAATGCTTGGAGGAGTATTTCCAATTGTTGAACCTCACTTTGGTCAAGGTCACCGACCACTAACACCTCGAGCAGCCCCTTGAGGTAATGATTTTGATGAAACGCTTTGATGTCAGTCAAGGAAACTTGGTCGTAGTCTTCGAGCTGGATTTGCTTGGCATAGACACTGCCTCCAAAAAAACTACGTTGAAATTGTCTTTGCGCTAAGAAACTTACTTTTTCCTGTTGAACTAGAAATTTTTGGCGACGCTCAGCAATGAGGTCCTGAAGTTCTTTATTTGGGAAATTTGCAGCAAATAGGCTTTGATGAAAAACTGTATAGGCAGCTAACAATTGCTCTTTTAACGCATAAATACTGACAATTGCTTCATTTTGCGTGATGCTCACATCGTAGTAGGCACCAAGTGCATCAAAAGCTTTTTGAATTTGTCTGGCACTTTTCTGAGACGTTCCACTAATGAGTAACCCGGCACATAAAGAGGCGATAATAGGCTGATCAACAGTACTGCCAGCTTTGAAATGTAATTCAATTTTACTGGTTTCATTGGAAATGCCATTGCGCCAAAATAGTTGAGCACCGTTTGAAAGCTGAATGACTTCAGGTTGTACAAAAGCAATGTGGTCAATTGGATGAAGTGCGGGGGCTTGGCTTCTATTGAGCATCTTGTTGACTTTGAATGATGAGACGTGAGCAATTTGACTTGCGAAATGTTTGACTTGCAAATGCTTGTAATGCGCTAGTACTGATTTGGTTGTAATGTTGAGCTTCTTTATTGATCAAGTCGGCAGAGCCTAAAAGTTCAAAATAGGCTAAATTCATGGCTCTGTTGAGCAGGCCTTGATCCTGAAATGCTCTTGACGTTCGCAATTTGAGTTTGAGTTCATTGAGCGCGCTTTTACTAATTGCTTTATGGGCCGTTTTCTCAAGTATTGGCCATAGCGCTTCTTCTAATTGTTCGATAGTTTTGCCAGGTTGTAACTTCCCACTAATAACAAATAAACCTTCGTCAAAAGAAGCTGTGATGTAAGCAGTAATTTCAGCACATAATTTCTTCTTTTTCTTGATATCGATATACAGCGGGCTCGTCTTTTCGTTTCCGAGGTAATCACTCAAAAGATCTGCTTGATAAAATTCTTTATCGGTGCGTTTACCCATTTGAAAGGCATAATAAAAAGCAGTAGCAGGAACTTTTCGACGGATTGTTTTGGTCCTGAATTGGTGTTGTTTTGGTTCCGCAACGAGCGCCCTTACTTTTTTCTCTTGCGCTGGAATGTCGCCAAAGTAATGCGTTACTTTTTGTTGAATGGTGGCCAAATCAAAATTACCTACGATACACAATATGGCATTGGCTGGGTGGTAATGTTGTTGGAAGAAACCCTTTACTTCCGCCATACTTGCCTCTTGGATTTGCTTGATGTTTTTACCGATCGTAGCCCATTGATAAGGGTGCTTTTTGTATACTAAAGGTCGTAAATACAACCAAGCATCGCCATATGGTTGATTCAAGTATCTCTGCTTGAATTCTTCGATGACTACTTGTCTTTGAACCTCTAGACTTTTATCTGTAAATGCCAGAGACAACATGCGGTCGCTTTCAAGCCAAAGTGCAGTATCAATATTTTGGGCAGGTAAGATGTTGTAATAATTGGTAATGTCATTACTAGTAAAGGCATTGCTTTGCCCGCCTGCTGCCTGCAATGGGGCGTCAAAGTCCGGGATATGCTTGGAGCCACCAAACATCAGGTGCTCAAACAAATGTGCAAAACCAGTGCGCTCAGGACTTTCGTCACGGGCACCAACATCATAAAGTACATTAACCACTGCCATAGGGCTTGAAGGTTCTTGATGAAAAATTACACGCAAACCATTGGGTAACGTAAAACGCTCGAATTTGATCATTTAAAAAGGTTGTTGTTTGGTCAAAGCGATATGATAAGCGCTTATTGTTTGTTCTATAATTTCTTTGGCACTCAGGATTTTGTCAAATAAACCAGCAACCTGGCCAATCTCTAATTCGCCTTCATTTAAGTCTCCTTCAAACATGCCTTTTTTGGCGCGTCCTCGACCTAATAAATCTTGCAATTGCTCTGTCGTCGCCCCTGCTGCATAGGCTTGTTGTACTTTTTCAAAAAATGGATTCTTGAGCAGACGTACGGGAGTCAATTCTTTCAGAGTGAGTAGGGTGTCTCCGTCCTGGGCTGCTATTACCGCTTCTTTGAAAAGCGCATGAGCACTGGATTCGAGCGCTGCCACAAAACGACTGCCCATTTGAATGCCATCGGCACCCAAATTCATAACTGCTAACATCGCCTCTCCTGTGCCAATACCACCTGCAGCGATCAAAGGAATTTGCACTGCTTTTCGGACCATGGGGATCAGACAAAGTGTGGTGGTTTCGTCACGGCCGTTGTGCCCACCGGCCTCAAAACCTTCGGCTACGATTGCATCAACCCCTGCCGCCTCGGCTTTCTGAGCAAACTTTACGCTTGCCACGACGTGCACAACCTTAATGCCTTCCGCCTGCAGTGTTTGGGTCCAGGTCTTTGGATTACCAGCACTCGTAAAAACGATAGGTACGCGGTGCTTGATGATTGTTTGGATATGCGCTTCAATATTTGGATACAGCAGTGGTAAATTGACGCCAAAGGGTTGGTTTGTTGCCGCTTTGCACTTTTGTATGTGTTCGTCAAGGATTTCTGGGTACATGGAGCCAGCTCCGATGAGTCCTAAGCCACCTGCATTGGATACAGCTGAAGCAAGTTCCCAGCCCGAACACCAAATCATGCCTCCTTGAATAATAGGATATTTGATTTGGAAGAGTTGACAAATAGGATTGTTGGTTGTGGACATAGCAAAATATGAGTTACAAAATTAGTCTAAATGCTTAACTTAGCACAAATGATCAAATCAGCGCTACAAGCTTTTATCATCTTGTTTTTAATAGGCTGCGCGCCCTTGCAACTTTTTGCGCAGTTTCAGGGCCAAGAATTTGTTGCTAACAATGGGCAATGGCCAAAAGATGTGTTGTACTTGGCTAAAGATGGCCCGAATAAAATTTGGATGGGCCAAGATCGTTTATTGTTTCAAATGACTGATTTTTCAGCCTTGGAAGCGGCTCATCACCGTCATGAAATGCTATCAAATCCTCAAATTCCAAGTGTGCTATTTGCCCAAATATTTGAAAAAACAAATACCAACGTTCAAAATCAGGGGCTCACTCCAAAAGCACATCATTATCAATTTTTTATTGGCCAGGATGAAACGAAATATGCCAGTGATGTAAAGGCTTTTGAAGTTGTCACTTATCAGAACATATACACGGGAATTGAGCTCCTTTTTTCTGTCGAAAAGGGAGCCTACAAATACAGTTTTAACATTGAACCTGCTACCGATCCATCCACTATTCGTTGGCATTATGAAGGTGCCAAAATGGTTAAAGTAAAAGCAAATTCAATTCAAATTCAAACCGAGTTGGGTGAGCTTTCAGAACAAGGCTTATTGGCTTATCAGCTCATCCATAACGAAAGAAAAATAATCCGTTGTCAGTACAAGCAATTTTCTGATGGAAGTATCGGTTTTGAACTTGGAAACTACGATACTACCTATCCTTTAATTATCGACCCAGTTCTTGTTTTTGCTACCTATAATGGTGCGGTATCTGATAATTTTGGCATGACTGCAACTTATGGCTATGATGGCTCAGCGTATGCAGCAGGTGTGGTTTATGGCAACAACTTTCCATTACCGAGTCTTAATAGTTTTGATATTAACTCCAATTTCACAGCACTAAGTGGCACTTATGGCATTACCGATGTTTTTGTAACAAGGTATTCACCAGACGGGACCAATATGTTGTGGTCTTCTTTTTTGGGCGGCGGCGATAACAATCAAGGTACCGAGACCGCTCATAGCCTGGTCTGCGATTCCCTGAACAATGTCTATCTGTTTGGTGCCACTTCAAGTACAGATTTTCCTATAAGTTCCGGAGCTTATCAAGCCGTTCATGGCGGTGGTACACCCAACACTAATTTCTTTTATAACGGTGTTTATTTTGGCACTCAAGGCAGTGATATCTTTGTTTCTAAACTCAGTGCCAACGGACAAAACTTATTGGCTTCCACTTATGTTGGTGGCAATCAGAATGACGGAGTCTCTTACCGCTCCTTGGGTTTACCGTACTCTTCTGTAGCAGCCTATGATTCACTTACCACGAATTATGGTGATCAATTCAGAGGGGAAATTTATTTGGATCAGCAAGGCAATGTGCTTGTTGCCAGCTGCAGCCGATCGACTAATTTCCCAACCCAAAATGCATTTCAAAGTACCAAAGGAGCCGGGCAAGATGCTGTTATTTTTAGGCTCAACAATGCCATGACCACTTTGCAGTTTTCTTCTTTTTATGGAGGAAATAAAGACGACGCAGCTTATTCTGTCAAAACCGATACTTTGGGTGCCATTGTTTTTGCGGGTGGAACTTCTTCTAACAATTTGATCGGAACTTCTGGTGCTTACCAAAGTACTTACAATGGAGGTAAAACCGACGGATTTGTTGCCAAGCTCAATGCGCAAGGAAGTAGTATAATTAAAGCGAGTTATGTTGGTACAAGTAATTATGACCAAACCTTTTTTGTAGAGATTGACCGCAACAACCATATCTTTTTGTTAGGACAGTCTGTTGGTGGCGCTTTCCCTGTAATCAATGCACCATACAGCAACCCAGGGAGCAGTCAGTTTGTCATCAAACTCAACAATCAGCTGACTACGAATTTGGCTTCTACAGTGATTGGAAATGGTTCTAGCCAAATAAATATTTCGCCAGCGGCATTTCTTGTGGACATCTGCGGCAACATTTATATATCTGGTTGGGGAGCGAATATCCTACAGAGCACACCTTTAAGTGCAATGCCCGTGAGCGCCAATGCCTTTCAGTCAACAACTACCGGATTTGACTTTTACTTGATGGTCTTACAAAACAACATGACTGGTTTGCTCTATGGTTCTTATTTGGGTGGCCCAATTGCACACGAACACGTAGACGGTGGCACCTCGCGTTTTGACAAAAACGGCGTGGTGTATCAATCAGTTTGTGGGGGTTGTGGGGGTCATTCCGATTTCCCGACTTCTGCAGGGGTTTGGTCTGGCACTAATAACAGCGCTAATTGCAATAATTTAGTCTTCAAATTTGATTTTGAACTCATCCCCAGTGCGGAGTTTTCGAGTTCAGTGGTTCAGGGCTGTGAAGATTTATCCGTGACTTTTCAAAATACGTCCACCCAATGGGATTCCTACCTCTGGGATTTCGGTAACGGAGACACCACCTCCGTTATTTTTAATCCGACCATCATTTTTGACAACCCGGGAACTTATGGCATTAACTTATACGTTACCGATAGCGTTTGCCTCATCACAGATACTGCTCAAATTCAAATTTTAGTCCTTGATTCCATTGCGCTCAACCTTGCAGACACTATTAGCTTGTGTAGTTCAAATCCTTTTTTACTCGTTGCGCAAACCAATGGTACTGCCAATCAATTTGTTTGGTCCACTTCACCAAGTTTGAGTCCGGCTTTAAATAATCCACAAGACTCATCAGTGCTTGTAGCACAAGATGGTTGGTATTATTGTCAGGCAAGCAATGGTTTTTGTAGTGTACTAGATTCTGTTTACCTCGCCTTTGATACCCCGTTGCAAGCAGTATTTTCCGTTTCGGATACGATGGGTTGCGCCCCGCTCACCATCCTTATAGAAAACAATTCTACCACAACTTCTAGCTTTGTTTGGGATTTTGGAAACGGCATACAGGACTCTACCACTTTTGAGCCACAATTGACCTATAATCAGCCTGGTAGCTACCAAATAACTTTACTCATCAACGATTCTATTTGTCAGGGTTCGGCAAGTGCCACTTTACAAATAGAAGTGGGCCCTGCGTTAACGGTTCAGGCCCCCAACGATTTATTGTTGTGTTTGTCCATAGACACAACGCTTAGTGCCGTTACCTCTGGCATATACAATTCATTGATATGGTCCTCTAACTCACAATTTTCAGATACAATAAACCTCCCGGGTGCAAGCGACGTTTATATCGTGGATCCGCAAAATGGCTATTATTATGTGCAAATTGTTTCGGATTACTGTGAGTCCACGGACAGCGTTCAGGTGACCATACAGGCTCAAGATTTAAACATAAGCGGCCCCACCAATAGCTGTATCGGAACACCATTTGAATTGCTACTCAATATGGGCTTTTCCCCTCAGCAAATAACATGGGCACCAGCAGCAGTCATCAATTCAGGACAGGGGCAGCAAACTGTTACTGTGTCGCTCAATCAAGCACAAAATATTTATGTTACGGTTCAGACCCCACAGAATTGTGTACTACAAGATTCCATTTTTGTCAATGTCTCTACTTTTAATCCTTTGAGCGTTATGGCAACGGCTAATCCATTGGTCATCTTACCAAATACGACCACGCAATTACTGGGGCAGCCCTCAGGACCCTATAATTATTCCTGGACACCAACTACCAATTTAAGCGCAAGCAATGTTCAAAATCCATCGGCCATCTTAGCAGAAACGAGCATTTTTACACTGCAAGTATCGGATGGTATTTGTAGTGGGTCAGATACAGTTTTGGTTAAGGTTTATGACAGCATTTGCCAAGAACCTTTTGTTTATGTTCCAAATGCTTTTAGCCCAAATAAAGATGGTTACAATGACCAATTATTTGTAAGAGGTCAGTACATCTATGAGTTTGTATTCAGGGTCTATGATCGTTGGGGCGAGCTGGTTTGGGAAACCAATAAATTAAATGAAGGCTGGGACGGCACCTACAAAGGAAAACTCCTTGACCCCGATGTTTTTGATTATTACCTCCAAGTTACTTGCGTTGGTGGCCTTGAAAATATCATCAAAGGAAACATAACACTCATTCGATAAACATGAAAAAGATCATTACTTCAAAATCCGAAAAATTTTTAGAAAGTTACCTTAACAACGCCAGCCCGACTGGTTTTGAAACCTCTGGTCAGCAACTTTGGCTCGATTACTTAAAGCCGTACATAGATGATTACATTACGGATGCTTATGGTTCAGTGGCAGGTATCATCAATCCGGGCCATGACTACAAGATGGTCATTGAGGCACATGCCGATGAAATTTCATGGTTCGTGCATTACATTACAAAGGATGGGTTTATTTATTTGCGTCGAAATGGCGGTTCTGATCACATGATCGCGCCTTCCAAACGGGTCAATATCCATACTGATAAGGGTTTGGTAAAAGCGGTATTTGGTTGGCCAGCTATTCATATGCGTCAGCAAAAGGAAGAAACGCCAAGCATGAAAAATATTTTCTTAGACTGTGGTTGTTCAAGTAAAGAAGAGGTCGAAAAATTAGGTGTTCATGTAGGTTGTGTAGCCACTTTTGAAGATGAGTTCATGATTCTGAACAAAAACAAGTATGTTGGCCGTGCACTTGACAACAGAGTAGGGGGCTTCATGATTGCCGAAGTAGCTCGTTTACTCAAAGAGAACAAAAAGAAATTGCCTTTTACACTTTATGTGGTCAATTCTGTGCAAGAAGAAATTGGCTTAAGAGGAGCAGAAATGATGGCGCACCGTATCAAACCAAATTTAGCGCTCATTACCGATGTTTGCCATGATACAGGAACACCTATGGTGGATAAAATTGAAAATGGCGATCAGCAAGGAGGCAAGGGGCCAGTGCTTACGTATGGTCCGGCAGTTCAAAATAAATTCTTGCGTCAGATCATTGCAACAGCCGAGGCCACCAAAATTCCTTTCCAAAGAGCAGCTGTTTCAAGATCAACTGGGACAGACACCGATGCCTTTGCTTATTCTAATGAAGGCGTCACGAGTGCACTCATTTCTTTACCGTTGCGTTACATGCATACAACCGTAGAAATGGTTCAGAAGGAGGATGTAGAAAATTGCATCCGCCTGATTTATGAAACGGTTTTGAACGTCAAAGCGGGTCAGGATTTCAGAACTATTAAGTAGTTCGGATTAAATTAATTTGATCTGCAGGTCGTCAAGTTCGATTAAATCTCCAATTACGAGTTTGGCACGTTTGCGCAATTCCACTTCACCGTTGCGCACAACAAGACCCTCTTCAACAATTGCTTTGGCTTGACCACCTGTTTCAGCAATACCCATGGCTTTCAATAAGCCAATAAGTTCGATGTAGTCTCCTTCGATCTGAAATTCTTGCATGGCTTATTTTGATTTCAGCTCCATGGCTTTTAAGGTATTCATCATTAACGAGGCGATGGTCATTGGGCCAACACCACCGGGTACTGGTGAAATATAGCTTGTTTTTTCAGCTACTTCGTCAAATTTGACGTCTCCGACCAAACGCCATCCGCGCTCACGGGTGCTGTCCTCTACACGCGTTGTGCCAACATCAATGATAACGGCTCCGTCTTTCACCATGTCTGCTGTCACAAAATTTGGCTTACCAATGGCAGCTATCAAAATGTCAGCCTCACGGCAAAGCGCTTTGATATTCTTTGTTTTAGAGTGCGCCAATGTAACCGTGCAATTTCCCGGGTTGGTATTGCGAGCCAACATAATAGAAAGTGGCGTCCCAACAATATTGCTGCGTCCGAGAATGACACAGTTTTTACCTTCAGTTTCAATATTATTGCGACGCAAAAGCTCCATGATGCCGGCAGGTGTTGCTGGTAAGAAACCTGGCAAATTTAAAATCATGTTGCCTAAATTTCTTGGATGAAAACCATCGACATCTTTTTTGGGGTCGATTGCTTGCGTTATTTTAAGTTCGTCGATGTGCTTTGGTAATGGCAATTGTACAATAAAGCCATCAATACTTCTGTCCTCGTTGAGGCGCTGAACTTTTTCTAGTAAAATATCTTCAGGCACAGTTTCATCATAACGAATGAGGGTACTTTCAAAACCGATTGCTTCACAGGCTTTGACTTTTGAAGTGACATACGAAACAGATCCGCCATCATTTCCGACCAAAATGGCAGCCAAATGCGGTATTTTTTGACCTGCTGTTTTTCTGGCCTGAACTGCCTCTTTGAGTTCGGCTTGAATTTGTGCTGCTGTGGCTTTTCCGTCGAGTAACTTCATCTGAAAATTTTTGCAAAGATACAAAGAAGCAATGAGGGAGCAAATCCCGTATCTTTGTTAGAAATATGCTGCCATGAAAAGAATAATTGCTTTTTTAATTGTTTTCCCCCAATTACTTTTTGCACAATTACAATATCAAGGATCAGAATTAGGTCTTGAGCCCTACGTTGGTTTTTCAAATGTTGGTGGTGCATTGGGTGGCGAATTGAAATACGCAGCAAGGTTATCAGAAAATCTATTGGTTGGCCCTTCTTTTCGAGTACAGCGAATTTGGTCTAATAATTTGGGTATCCAAAGTAACATGACCACTTGGGGAGGCGGTGCTTTTGCACATTGGCGATATCAAGAAAAAATATTTGGTGGCGTAGAATTCCAATACCTCAAGAGTCCGTTTAGTTTTGCCAATCCGCTTGAGGTTGTCAAGCCGTGGTCTCCAACCTTGATGCTAGGAGGTGGATTTTACCTGAAGTTAGGAGATAAACTGCGCCTCAATGCCGCCTTATTTTACGATGTGATCAATGCACCAAATAGTCCTTTCAGAAGTAGCTATTCATTTCAAATAAAAAATGAATTTGGCCAGGTTGTCCGCATATTACCAATCATTTACAGACTCACTTTTTTCATCCCCCTCGATCAACAATAATGAAAATAGGCATCGTACTTTATCCAACTTTTGGTGGTAGTGGCGTCGTGGCAACCGAACTCGGAAAAGCCTTAGCAGCCAAAGGCCATCAAGTGCATTTTATTACTTACTCTCAGCCAGTGCGTTTAGGATCATTCCGCGAAAATATTTTTTACCACGAGGTATCGATCACAGACTATCCGTTGTTTGATTTTCAGCCCTATGAAACGCAACTCGCTAGTAAAATGGTCGATGTTGTGAAGTACGAACGCCTCGATATTTTACACGTGCATTATGCCATTCCTCACGCTTCTGCCGCTTTTATGGCACAGCAAATTTTAAAGGCAGAGGGTATTCGTATTCCATTTGTTACAACGCTCCATGGTACAGACATTACGCTTGTTGGGAAGGATCCTTCCTTTGAGCCAGTCATTACATTTTGCATCAATCAGTCTGATGCAGTAACTGCGGTTTCAGAAAGCCTTAAACGTGATACATTGGCTCATTTTAAAGTCACCAATGAAATTCAAGTGATTGCCAATTTTGTTCCACCTTTACCAACAGATACAGACCAGCGTCAGTACATCCGTTCTAAATATGCTGCTGATGACCAAGCAATAATTTGTCATGTGTCTAATTTTCGTCCTGTAAAAAGAACAGAGGATGTCATCAAAGTTTTTGCTGAAGTACGTGCCAATCAGCCCTGTAAACTTATTTTAGTCGGTGATGGCCCGGATCGTTATGCTTGTGAACGCTTGTGTCGAGAATTAAAACTGTGCGAAGATGTCATCTTTTTAGGGAAGGTTAGAGATACCGCACACGTCATGGAAATTGCAGATGTATTTTTGTTGCCTTCGGAAACTGAAAGTTTTGGTTTAGCGGCGCTAGAGGCCATGGCTGTAGGAGTACCGGTTGTTTCTTCAAATACGGGAGGTATCCCTGAAGTCAATATTCATGGAGAATCTGGTTTTTTATCCGAGGTAGGGGATATTCAAGATATGGCAAAAAACCTGATTTATTTGTTGCAGCCAGCAATCTTACAACAGTTTAAAAAAAATGCGCTTGAGCGTTCAAAAGTGTTCAGTTTAACACAAATTTTACCTCAATACGAAGCATTATATCGTAAATTAGTTGAAACGAAGAGATGAAAATAGGTGTATTATTGTCGGGCTGTGGCGTCTATGATGGTGCTGAAATTCAAGAAGCAGTCTTGACTTTACTAGAAATTGAACGCATTGGTGCTGAGGCAGTTTGTATCGGCATCAATGATACGCAATACCATGTTGTGAATCATTTGACGGGCGACGTACAACAGCAACAAAGAAATATGCTCGAAGAAGCCGCACGAATTGCGCGTGGCAACATCCTAGATATTAACCAGGTAGTTCCGGCAGATATCGATGCACTCATCATTCCTGGCGGTTTTGGAAGTGCCAAAAATTTCAGTGATTGGGCTTTCAAAGGTCCGCAAGGCACCATTAAGCCTGAAGTCAAACTTCTGTTGGTCAATCTTTACAATGTAGGAAAGCCAATTGTGGCCCTTTGTGTCAGTCCAATCCTTTTGGCACTTGCCTTGCCAAATTCTTCCCTGCAGCTTACCCTTGGGCATACTGCAGATCCATCGCCCTATCAGATACAAGAATTTAATGATGGGATTCATACTTTGGGAGCTCAGCCGAAAAACATCAAACTTGGTGATGTTTTAGTAGATACTGAAAACCGTATCATTACCGCTCCATGTTATATGATGGATGCAACAATACTTCAGATTCAGCAAAATATTCAAAACGCCCTCAAAGCCCTTGTTCAACTTCTTGAAGCCTGATCAACAACATATTGACAATTGGCTGAGTGCCCGAAAAACGCAGCGTCAGCTTAGAAATCCTCAAGAATTACTCCTAGGAATTCAAGCCGGTTCTCGCGCTGCGCTGAGTGCAGCGATTACGCTTGTCGAAAGTGAAAATCCTCAAGACAGAATGCTCGCCAACGATCTTTTGAAGGCATGTAAAAAAGTGGCGAAGTCTGCCAAGCGCATCGGAATAACTGGTGTGCCCGGTGTTGGTAAAAGTACATTTATTGAAAGTTTTGGTCTTGAATTGCTTAAAAAAGGACTTAAAATCGCAGTTTTGGCTATTGACCCCTCTTCTTCGGTTTCAGGTGGTAGCATTCTCGGAGACAAAACGCGAATGGAACGGTTATCGCAAGAAACTGCCGTTTTTATTCGCCCGAGCGCTGCTGGTAAAACACTAGGAGGTGTAGCCAAGCATACCAGAGAAGCTATTTTGCTTTGTGAAGCAGCAGGCTACGACATCATTATCATTGAGACGGTAGGAGTAGGGCAATCTGAAACAGTGGTGCACGGCATGGTCGATTTTTTCATGCTCCTGATGTTAGCTGGCGCAGGAGATGAATTACAAGGTATGAAACGCGGCATCATGGAGCTTGCTGATACCGTGATCATCAACAAAGCTGATGGCTCCAATGAAGTCTCTGCAAAAAATGCGCGCACGCAATATGCCAGTGCACTTCATATTTTTGCTCAGCGCCCAGATGCTTGGCATGTCCCTGTATTGTGCGCCTCTGGTTTAAATGCAATTGGTTTGATTGAAATATGGCAAGAAATTGAAAAATTCTATCGTCATATGGAATTTGGTGGCTATTTGCTAACCAAGCGGGCACAACAAGAAGTTCAACTTTTTGAGCAACTCATCGAAGAAACACTCAGATTGCAATTCTTGACACATGAAACTCAACAAACCCAGTACGCTTCCTTAAAAGAGCAATTGCTCAGTGGTGAGTTAATGGCCTACGAAGCCATAGATTTGCTCTTTCAATAAAAATCAAACTAAATTTTGAGTGCTTTCAACACCTGAATGCGCTGATTTCCTTGGTAAATTTCAATCCAGTAGATACCTGAACGTTCTTGCAATAAATCAAGTTCGTAACTCGTTTCATTTGAGAGTTCAATTGCCTTGATGACGCGGCCATGCAAATCACTCACAATTAACTTGCACTTACTCGCAGCCTCAGCAGAATTATTACTGAGTAAAAAAAGATGACTGCTCGGATTTGGGTGCAACTCAAAAACCAATTCTTGCGGTGCAGGTGGGATAGGAGCCACCTTAAAAACAGCAGTAAATGTTTGGGTATTTTGCGTCACATTCACTTCCAATGAATCTAACAATGAGTCGGTGATATTTGCTGCAGCTACCCAATGTGAAAATACAAAACCTGGCTTCGCGTGAGCCTTTAGCTGAATTGGAACACCGTCAAAGTAAGTGCCGCTCCAAGGTAGATTTTGTGGTTCAATGGTGTTGAGTTGAATGCTTCCAGCGTCAGGAGGAAATACATCGAGTTCAACTTGAACTTTTTTTGTTAAGTTGAAAACTTGCCTTAATTGATTAAAGACAAAAGTAGATCGACACAATAATTGATCTCGAAACATTTCATGATCGGCCGTAAAGGCTGCCATTTGTGCCGCAATATTGTTAGGATCTCCCCAGCGCGCAAATTGCAAGGGCATTTCTGGTAGCATTGATTCGTAAAATTGTTGTTCGGTTTGGAGTAATATTTCTTGTCGATAACTCGTATTCATTAAGTCTGCAAAGCGATTGATGAAATAATTGCGGTAAGTGATATTTTCAATACTCTGCTTCCAAATATTGATATATGGGTTGGTTTCAGGTTGGCCCAACATGTGGTTGAGGTGGTTGTCGGTACAGTTTGTCCAACCATTAGGTTGTAATGACAATTCGAGGTCAATGAGCGCGAAACGCCAGCGCATGTTTGTTTGATCCGAACGATAAATTTTAATATTGTTTCCTGGCCAATCGACATTTCCCATCCACGATTCTGCAATAATGTAATCTGTATAATGTTTTAGGTCAAAATACTGATCGGCAGCTTGCCAATAATTGCTTTGGCCGGGATCAAGCGCATCGAAGTTGTTATAGGCACTCCAAAAGTTGTCCACATCGCCTTCAACTGCGCGCAAAATTAAGTTGTACCAATAACTCAAAGAGAGTAGTTCAACGGAATCATTATTGGCTTGGTCATGCTGCTCGAAGTATTCGGCATTGAATTTCTCTCTGAGTTCATATAAGCCAAAATACGAGCCATTGATATAGACACTAACTGGCCTGTAGCTCGAGTAGTAATTTTGAGTGCCTTCACTCATCATGCGCACTTGTGAGGCATCTTTATATGGCAACTTTAAATATTGATTAGATCCATTTCTGAGATATATTTCGCTGTATTTATGTCGGTTCGGGCGATCGGGAAGTAAATTCACGTACCACGAATCTGCGCCATAAATTCCGTGGTTAAAGATCAAACGAAAAGAATGTTGTGGTTGGGAGCGGCTTCCTCCGGCGCCGCCATCTACCCGAATTGCAGCCTTTCCTGCCACTAAAACAGGGTGAGTTGCACCGGTGTCTAACAAAATAGCATGGGCAGGTCTGAGCCAATCCATAGACCAATTGTCAAAAATTCCCGTAGCACCAAATAAGTTAGTATTTGGCGTTGACACCAGTAAGATTGGTGTTGTGTGGGATAAATTAAAGACATACGATGCTACAGCTTGCTCACTCGGGAGTAAATTGCTGTTGGCATTGAGCGGTACAACACGCGCTCGCAACACTTTGTTGGATGAGATGTTGACTGGCGTTGAATATACAGCTGAATTGGTATTTGGATCTTGCCCATTGAGGGTATAAACAAGCTTGGCGACAGCAGGATCAAAATTGGCTGTGATACTTACCGTTTGCGGCCCATTATATAGCCCCCCTTGTAACGAAATCTGTGGTCTGGATAATGTATCGGTAAAAACGATGGTTCCATTATTGCTTTGCGCAGCTGTTGGTTGCATCCATACAATATTGGCAGTTCCATTCGGAAAACGACCTATTGAAACATTTGGCTGCGGGCAATGCACCTCGAGCTGATCCTTCAATACACCATTTGCATCAAATAAATAGACGCTTTCGCCTTGGCCATCGAGTTTGAAATTGGTGTGTAATTGTTCGCCCTGAATGGGGTAGAATTCAGTGCTCAATTCGTTGACTTGTGTTTGGTTCAAGGCGATTTCAATGTAATCATAAAACTCACCGATAGTACTCGCAACTTGAAAAGCCAAAGAATTGATTGGCCCTGCACTGAGCCCGGCAGCCTGCAATTCTGCTGCTCTGATTAAAATTTGATGCCTGGCACCCCAATACCAGTTTCCGTAGGGAGCTGGATAATCGGTATTGCTGTTAGTGGTGGTTCCAGTTCCAATGATCACATTATTGAGTTTGATATTGGGTCTTTGGTAATAAACTTGACCGGCATTATTATTACATGCTTGTGGTGAGCCATCCACAAAACTTGCCATGCAAGAAGCATAAGCAGTGGTACTTTGATAGAAAACAGAATTTTCGGTGTAACCAGAGTTGTTATAGGAACAAACATTTATCAGCAGATTGGAAGTTCCATCCCAAATAAAATTAGCATTCAATTGGTGGGTATTCCATCCTGTACTAGGTTGAAAGCTATTAAAGGTGCCACAGATGGTAAATGGAGGAGTACCTAATTTGTCTTTACCACTGCAAAATATTCTTAGAAAACTATTAGGGTTCAGGTTAATAGATGGTAGATTCCATGTTGTTGCTGCATTGAGTTGATCACTCAATTTCCAATTTTGCAGATTGACAGCTATATTGCTTGCATTGTATAATTCAATCCAATCGGGAAAGTCACCGCTTTCATCGCTGATGATATTTCCATTTTTATTGCAGCCCTCGTTAATGCTTATTTGCCCATTTATCAACAAAGGAAAAGAACAAATGAATAACCAAAAGCAACATGCCACATATAATTTCATGGCTCTAAAATAACGAAAAAAGGCCGGCTTTCGCCGACCTTTTTGCAGTTGTTAAGTTTCAATTATTTACTGAAAAATCTGAATTGATTTTCTGAGGACTTGCTCAGCACCTTGCAATTCAAGAATATATGTTCCAGTAGCAACATTGCTAACTTTTATTTCGCGAGCGTTTGCTCCGAGGGTAATTGTTTCAAAAGCAATGCGCTGACCAAGTTGGTTGTACAATATTACTTGCTCTACTGCAGCACCAACAATAAACATGTCACCGTTACTTGGATTAGGATAGACAAGCGTCTCTTCGAGATTTTGTGCGTCTAAGCCAACTAAAGATCCAACAACTATGGTGTCATTGTAAGTACAGCCCGATGCGTCGGTGATAGTCACGATGTAATTGCCACCGTCTAAATTGCTAATGTCCTCGGATGTAGCACCGTTGCTCCAGCTAAAACTATATGGGCTTGTTGAGCCGCTTACGCTGAGGTCAATAGCACCGTCAGTTCCGAAAATTGCAGGTGTTACAGCAGCACTAACCGTCCAAGCAGCTGGTTCAACAACTGTTGCAGAGGCGCTTGTACTGCAACCGTAAGCATCTGTCACTACACAAGAGTAGGCTCCCTCACCAAGTCCAGATAGGGTGACACTACTCACGGTAGAACCAGCCCAATCGTAAGTATATGGTGCTTGACCACCTGTTGCTGCGACAGTAACACTTCCTGTATTGGTACCATAGCACAATGGATTAGAGGCAGATGCAGTTGCCGCGATATTACTTACCGCAAGAACAGTTACAACAGTATCAGTACAACCTAGACCATCTGTAACAACACAGCTATAAGTTCCAGGACCAACAGAAGTGACATAAGTACTTGTGTTGTTGGTACCAATCCACTGATAGGTGTATGGCGTTACACCACTTGTTGCACTAATTTCAAGGTTGCCCGTTTGTGTACTGTTACACAATACGTCTGTGCCATTCATTGTTCCTGTTAAGTTGGATAATTCAACAACAGTGTCATTGAAAATAACAATACAACCTGTAGCATCGGAAACAGTCACCTGATAAGTACCAGCTGGAATATTTGATAATGTAGCAGAAGAACCTAGGTTATTTGCCCAAGAATAAACATACGGTGTTACACCTTGGCTTGCAGTAAGAGTAATACTACCAGTTGATTGCCCACCACAAGTAACGTCTTGTGTAACAGCACTGACTGTCAAGTTAGATTGACTTGGAACAACAACATTGAACGTCAATGGACAACCGTTAACATCAGAAAGCGTGAGGCTGTATTGTCCAGCTGCGACGTTGCTAATTGTAGGGGTTGAATTTCCATTGGCCCAGTTAAAGTTGATGGTACCAGTTCCGCCTGTTGTACTTACTGTTGCAGCTCCGTCATTCGCGCCACAAGATGCAGCGGTAGTGGCAACCGTTTGGTTATAAGCCACACATGATTTGAAAATCGGATTTACTACAAAAGAGTAGTTGATTGAAGCCGGTGATTGCCAGTTGCCTGAGTTGGATTGATCCCAACGGTAATAGGTCATGCCTGGGCTGTTGTAGTCTGTTGAGGTAGCCAAACGAATATTTCCGATACTTGAAGAAGCTTGATAAACACCAACGAAATAAGTTCCTGGTGTAAGGTTCAAAGTTCCTCCTGAGATTGGCAATTTAATCACTGCACCGTTGAGGTTATCAGCAGCAGTAGTTGTATATGTAACTGTAGAAGCAATTGGTGTGAGGTTAGGAACCATAGCTCCGGTTGTTGCGTTGAGCGTTGTCCCGTAAATATTGGCACTAGCCACATAGCCCACAGGTGTTCCAGGATTCAAAACAAACATGACAGAGTCAAGGAAATCGTTTTGAGAGAGCACATAGTTGTTGCCAAAAACAATATTGTTGGCAACAGTAGTAGCATTTAAACCAAGTGATCCCGTAACTCCTACTGTGCGCGACATCTCACCAGTCGTTCTGGTGAAGCTAGTTGTTTTGCTGTTGTTTTGCGGGATTTGATCGCCGATATTATTAAATACGTAATCAATGGTGTATGCGCCTAATGCAGTGACATTGAAATTGGCAACTGTAAAGGTGTCAATTTGTCCACTTGTTAAGTCTTGAGCAGCACTTGTAGCAGTGTAAACAGTCGCGTTGGAAGCGTCTTTAACTGTAACGGTCATCGTAACACCGTTTACAGTTGCAGTTCCAAGATTTACTGCACGTGCCCAGAATTGAAGGTCATTTCCACTCAAAGACTGACGCGTATGAATTTTTGTATTTTCTCCTCCTGGGTTGCGGTTATTTAAAAAAGCAATTTCACTTGTTGGGTCAGCGCCAAATTTTGGACGCATCATAAATACGACATTGACACCATAAGTTTCTGTACTGGTCCAAGCACCTGTGCCTACTTTGATGACACTCTTTCCGGCGGTATGCGTTGCTGAACTTACACCAAGTGCAAAGCCTGCTGTTCCGGCATGATTCACAACGAAAAGAAATTCAGATCCGGCTGTTACAGCCAGCGGTGTTGTGAAAGTATGGTATTTCCAACCAGCGCCATTCGCCGTGATACTTGGTCCTGTGTAAACAGGGTTAGTACTCACTACACCGTTGGTGACAGAGTATACCAAGATGTTATAGGCTTGTGTGGTTGAAGAACTAGCCACGTAATAAGCAACTCCAGTAACGTTATCGGCACCATAGAAATTGTAGAAGTTTCCTTGTTTCCAGGTAAAGTTTGTTGAACTCCAGTTATATCCTGTGAGATACGTGTTGTTATCGCGAGCGTAATAGTTGAAGTCAAGGGTAAGGTTCTGAGTAGTGACATCATTTGAGGTGACGCCATCGATTTGTGTCTGCGTTTTTGTATACTTCACGAGATATGATTTCGATGCAGTCAATACAGGAGCCCACGTACCGCAGGAAATGACTTGAGATGCTCCGATTGCAAGTGTTACAGGTGTGCTTGTGAGGGTTTGTACAGGCGTAGTTGTATTTGGTAATTCGAAAATTTCTGTGGTCAGTACAACATTTGTTAGGGCAGAACCACTGAAGTTGTTGACGGTGGCTCCAAAAGGAATGCCAGCACTAGCTTGTGTAATTGGAACACGTGTGTAACGGTTAGTTACATAAGTGATGCCCGCATCGTTATTCATTGGAAGTGCTGTAAAAGTGAAGTTCCAGGTGAAACCTGTTGCTTCCCATTGGTTATCCCATTCGAAATAGTAGGTGTTACCAGTGGTCACAATAATGTTTTCGATTTTGGAGGCATAGGCAGTTGTTCCTGTAGAAATACAACCTGCAAAATCGTCATTGTTGGCAACGGGTGTCAGTGCCCCACAAGAGCCGGACCATACCCATAAACGCGTATCGGCACCCCCGCCACATGAGTTGATATTGAGGATTCCGTTTGATGTTGGGGTGTAGGCATACCAGCCAGCCGTTAATGCAACACCATTACCATTGAGTCCAGGTGTGGATGGCGTACCTACTAATGTACTGGCCGTAAATGTACCAGGGGTGACGGGTAGGGCCGTGGCACAAGTAAGGCCTTGCGCATTGGCCTGCCACCCAACGACCATTGCCAGAATGGCATAGAGTAAGTGTAAGGTTTTTTTCATAATAAGTTGTTTTTTAGGTTTATAGACCCCAAGTTAACAAATTATTATCAAAAAAGTTTAGAAATTTAAAAGGATAATTTTATTGCGAAGTAATTTTATTTCACCTTTTGTTTCAAGTTGCTTTAGGAGTCTTGAAATAACCACTCTTGAAGAATGCAAGTCATCTGCCACTTGTTGATGCGTATGATTAATTTCAACACTGCCCAAAATTTTTGCTTGATCTGAGAGGTATTTCAATAAGCGTTGGTCGAGGTTCATAAAGGCAATTGCATCAATGCTCTCCATAAGTTCTAGCATTCGGGTATGATAACTGCCTAAAATGTATTGCCGCCAAGACTTATATTGATCCATCCAATGTTCCATATGCTCTGCAGGGAACATCAGAAGTAGAGATGGTTCAATCGATGTCGCTTTGATTTGGCTGTCAATTTTTCGGGTGCAACATTGTAATGACATCGCACAGGTATCTCCACCCTCGATGTAATAAAGCAGCAGCTCTTCACCGTTGTCATTTTCTCTGGATATTTTTATAGAGCCTTCTATGACAATAGGTATCATTTGAAGATGATCCCCAACATTCACAACAATTTCATCTGCTGCAGTTTCTCTCACTTTTGCCACTTGTGCCATTTCCTCTAAAAGACCTTCTTCTAGAATATAACCCAAGTGATCCTTGAGCAGCTGCAGCTTATTTTCTGTCCTCAGCATGGGGGTTGTATGAGATGAAAAAATTAGCCCAAATAATCTTTGATAAAGCAAATAAATAAGGTGAGAGTACGATGGTAAAAAACACAACTAAACCAATTTGCCACCAAGCTGATAACCAAGGAAACCAAAGGTTGCAAGAAGTCCAAATGGTTACAAATAGGGCTACACCTAAAGCATAAGATACATACATAGCACCGTAGTAAAAACCTGGCTCTCTTTCATATTTTAAGTCGCAGACTTCGCAGTTTTCACGCACATCTCCTAAGTGTTTGAAATCATAGGGATGAGATACGAGAAATTTACCTTCTTGACACTGTGGGCATTTCATCTTAGAAATGCTGTACATTTTACTTCCTTTTCCAAAAATCATACATCAAAGTTACATCAATGATTGCAGTTTGAAAGTAACCTAGGTTACGAATGTCAGCAAAACTGACAAAAAGGCATTTGAATACTATGATTATCGTTCAAATTGTCAGCATTCCACTGTATTTCACAGATGGCATAAAACTTGACTGCTTCTTGTATCAAAATTTAATTTAAAATGGGAAAAATTATCGGAATCGACCTCGGAACAACTAATTCATGTGTTTCGGTTATGGAAGGAAATGAGCCTGTCGTAATTGCCAACTCTGAAGGCAAGCGCACCACGCCATCTGTTGTAGCATTTGTTGAAGGTGGAGAGCGTAAAGTGGGTGATCCTGCAAAGCGTCAAGCCATCACGAATCCTACAAAAACCATCTACTCTATCAAACGTTTCATGGGGACCAGCTTTGAAGAATCTTCAAAAGAGGTAGCTCGTGTACCATACGAAGTAGTAAAAGGTGACAACAATACACCGCGTGTTAAAATTGACGACCGCCTCTACACAGCTCAAGAAATCTCTGCCATGATCCTTCAAAAAATGAAGAAAACCGCAGAAGATTATCTTGGTCAAGAAGTGACTGAAGCTGTTGTAACAGTTCCTGCATATTTCAACGATGCACAGCGTCAGGCAACTAAAGAAGCAGGCGAAATCGCGGGCTTAACCATCAAAAGAATTATCAACGAACCAACTGCAGCTGCTTTGGCCTATGGCCTTGACAAAAAAGGTGTTGACCAAAAAATCGTCGTTTTTGACTTCGGTGGAGGAACCCACGATGTTTCTGTACTTGAATTAGGAGATGGCGTATTTGAAGTATTAGCTACAGACGGAGACACACACCTCGGTGGAGACGACGTTGACGACGCTATCATCAATTGGTTGGCGGAAGAATTTAAAGCTGAAGAAGGTCTTGACCTTCGCCAAGATCCAATGGCACTTCAGCGCTTGAAAGAAGCTGCTGAAAAAGCAAAAATCGAATTATCATCTACAACAGCTTCAGAAATCAACCTGCCTTACATCATGCCTGTAAATGGTATTCCAAAGCACTTGGTAAGAACCTTACAGCGCTCTAAATTTGAGCAACTGATTTCAAGCATCGTTGAGCGCACAATTGCACCATGCCGTTCTGCTCTTTCCAATGCAGGTTTGCAACCTAGTGATATCGACGAAGTGATTTTAGTAGGAGGTTCAACCCGTATTCCAGTTATTCAGGAAGCTGTAGAACGTTTCTTTGGAAAAGCACCGTCAAAAGGAGTGAATCCTGATGAAGTAGTGGCTGTTGGTGCTGCTATTCAAGGTGGTGTTCTTACTGGGGAAGTGAAAGATGTCTTACTTCTAGATGTCATTCCACTTTCTCTTGGTATCGAAACGATGGGTGGTGTATTCACCAAACTTATCGATGCAAACACAACTATTCCAACAAAAAAATCAGAGGTGTTCTCGACCGCTTCGGACAATCAGCCATCCGTAGATATTCATGTGCTCCAAGGCGAGCGTGCAATGGCTTCTGACAACAAAACGTTGGGTCGTTTTCAATTGTCTGATATTCCACCAGCTCCACGCGGAGTTCCTCAAATCGAAGTTACTTTTGACATCGATGCCAATGGAATCATGAATATTTCTGCCAAAGACAAAGGAACAGGCAAGCAACAATCAATAAAAATCGAGGCGTCAAGCGGATTGTCTGACGAAGAAATCCAACGCATGAAAGCAGAGGCGGAAGCAAATGCAGATGCCGATAACAAGCGTCGTGAAGAAGCTGAGTTAATCAACAAGGCAGATTCTTTGATTTTCCAAACTGAGCGTCAATTGAAAGAATACGGCGATAAAATCCCTGCTGATAAAAAACAACCAATTGAAGACGCTCTAGCAGCACTTAAAAATGAGTTTGAGGCGAAAAACATGGCTAACCTCCAAGCAGCTATGGATAAGCTCAACGAAGTTTTTAGTGCGGCTTCACAAGAGATGTACAATGCAGCAAATGCACAAGGCGGTGCTGCAGAACCAGGCGCAGATACTGGTTCAGGCTCACCTCAAGATGAAGTAACAGATGTCGACTTCGAAGAAGTAAAAGACAAGTAAGTACTTTTCAAACACCTACAAAGGGCTGTCTTTTGGCAGCCCTTTTTTTGTTATATTTGCTCATGCTCTATTCCAAGTCATTCCTTCACCGCAGCTCCAATGAATGGGTGGTTTTCGTGCATGGTGCAGGAGGGAGCTCCTCAATTTGGCATAAGCAACTCAAAGACTTTTGCGAAAAACACAATGTGCTCGTCCTCGATTTGCGCGGACACGGCAAGAGTCAGAAATTGACTACAAGTAATAAATATTCATTTGAATTGATCGCTAAAGATGTCATTGAATTACTCGATCAAAAACATATAGAAAAGGCACATTTTGTAGGTGTTTCGCTTGGTTCGATTGTCATTAAAGCACTACGTGCTCAAAGACCAGATCTTGTAAAGAGTATGGTCTTCGCAGGGGCTGTAACCAAATTGAACATCCGTTCGCGCTTTATTTTGCGAATGGGAAGATTACTTTACAGCTTTTTACCTCAAATGTCGTTGTATAAACTAATGGCGCGCATTATGATGCCAAGGGCAAACCACAAAGAATCTCGTTCTTTGTTTGTCAATGAAGCGAAAAAGGTTGTGGACAAAGAGTTTCAACGTTGGTTTAAGTTAACTGCGCGTCTTACCGCCTACCTCACCAATATCAATTCCAAACCCGAGACCATTCCTACTTTGTATGTAATGGGAGAGCAAGACCACATGTTCTTGAATCCTGTACGCGTATTGGTCGATCAAGATTTTGCTTCGGAATTGAGTGTGGTGCCTCAATGTGGCCATGTTGTTAATTTTGAAAAGGCAGAAACCTTTAACCATTTGGCACTTCAATTTATCTCCCGCCATTGTGCTTAATTCTTCATTAATTAACATTTTGCCCTCAATTTGTTAAAAAACATTCGGCAATACATGCCGCTACCGACTGAATTTAACTTAAATTTGTGCTCAATTTGCAGCGAAGGTTTCGCTCAAAGAAACTAGTAAATTGAAGCCCTTATGCCTAAAGATCAGTCGATCAAATCCGTTCTCATTATTGGTAGTGGTCCTATTGTAATTGGTCAAGCCTGTGAATTTGACTACTCAGGTTCTCAAGCAGCCCGATCGCTCCGTGAAGAAGGAATCGAAGTAACACTCATCAACTCCAACCCGGCCACCATCATGACCGATAAGGTTGTTGCTGATAACGTTTATCTTCAGCCGCTAGAACCTGCAAGTATTGTCAAGATTCTTGAAAACCATCAAATTGATGCGGTTTTACCTACAATGGGTGGGCAAACTGCACTCAATCTTTGTATTCAGTGCGATGAAATGGGCATCTGGGAACAACATGGCGTTCGTATCATAGGTGTAGACATCAACGCCATTGAAATTACCGAAAACCGCGAGGCATTTCGCGAGCTCATGCTTAAAATTGGTGTCCCAATGGCACCGCAAAAAACAGCTAAATCATTCTTGGAAGGCAAGGAAATAGCCCAAGAATTTGGCTTCCCACTTTGTATCCGACCATCCTATACTTTAGGTGGCTCCGGGGCAAGTATATTGCACGAGCCTAAAGAATTTGACAACTTACTCGAGCGTGGCTTGCAGTTGTCTCCGATCCACGAGGTCATGATTGACAAAGCGCTATTGGGTTGGAAAGAATACGAACTAGAACTCCTGCGCGATGCCAACGATAACGTCGTGATCATCTGTTCAATCGAGAACTTTGACCCAATGGGTATTCATACCGGAGATTCCATTACTGTGGCTCCGGCCATGACGCTTTCTGACACTACCTTTCAAAAAATGCGCGATATGGCCATCAACATGATGCGCTCTATTGGTAATTTTGCCGGAGGATGCAATGTGCAATTTGCGGTTTCACCAGACGACCAAGAAGATATCATCGCCATTGAAATCAACCCACGTGTTTCGCGTTCATCTGCTTTAGCCTCCAAAGCCACTGGCTACCCGATTGCCAAAATCGCCTCAAAATTAGCCATTGGTTATCACCTAGACGAGCTCAACAATCAGATTACCAAAACCACTTCAGCACTTTTTGAACCAACCCTAGATTACGTTATCGTTAAAATACCGCGTTGGAATTTCAATAAATTTCCAGGCACCAATCGTCAGTTGGGTCTTCAAATGAAGTCTGTTGGTGAGGTCATGGGTATTGGCCGCAGTTTTCAGGAAGCGCTGCAAAAAGCATGTCAGTCGTTAGAAATCAATCGAAATGGTTTAGGTGCAGATGGCAAAGAACTCACTAATCAAAATGAAATTTTACATTCCTTAGAGTTTGCCAGCTGGAACCGCTTGTTTCACATCTACGATGCCATTAAGTTGGGTATTCCGTTCAAAACCATTGTTGAAAAAACGAAAATCGACATCTGGTTCCTCAAACAAATCGAGGACTTGATCAAGCTCGAGCGTAAAATTGAAAAGTTTCATTTAGAAAATCTTCCAGAAGAATTACTTTTTGAAGCCAAACAAAAAGGTTACGCTGACCGACAAATAGCTCATTTGTTGCGCTGCCTTGAATCAGAGGTAGCCAATAAGCGCAAAGAACTCGGAATCAATCGTGTTTATAAATTAGTAGATACTTGTGCGGCTGAGTTTGAAGCGCAAACACCATACTATTATTCAACCTTTGAATACGAGAATGAAAGTGTAGTTACGGATCGTCCAAAAGTTGTTGTTTTGGGTTCTGGACCTAACCGCATTGGACAGGGGATTGAATTTGATTATTCTTGCGTGCACGGTGTGTTAGCGGCCAAAGAATGTGGTTACGAAACCATCATGATCAATTGTAACCCTGAAACCGTTTCTACAGACTTCGATACAGCCGATAAGCTCTATTTTGAACCTGTATTTTGGGAGCATATCTACGACATTATCCAACACGAAAAGCCAATTGGTGTTATAGTTCAGTTAGGTGGTCAAACTGCCCTCAAGCTCGCTGAAAAATTAAGCCGCTATGGCATTCCAATTCTCGGTACGAGCTACGAAGCACTCGACCTAGCCGAAGACCGTGGGCGCTTTTCTAAATTACTCGAGAAAAACAACGTTCCATTCCCTCAATATGGTGTGGTTGAGAGCGCTGAGCAAGCGCTAGAACTTGCTGACGACCTCGGCTTTCCTTTACTCGTGAGACCTTCCTATGTACTTGGTGGTCAAAAAATGAAAATAGTCATCAATAAAGAAGAACTCGAGCACCACGTTGTGGACATCATCAATGAAATGGGTAGCAATCAAATATTGCTCGATCATTTCTTAGGTGGAGCCATTGAAGCAGAGGCCGATGCCATTTGCGACGGTGAAAATGTTTACATCATTGGTATTATGCAGCACATCGAGCCTGCCGGTATTCACTCCGGAGACTCCTACGCAGTTTTACCGCCATATAACCTCGGTGATTTCGTCATGACACAAATTGAAGACATCACGAAAAAAATTGCCATCGAACTCAAAACAGTTGGCTTGCTCAATATACAGTTTGCCATCAAAGACGACAAAGTATACGTCATTGAAGCCAATCCGCGCGCCTCTAGAACAGTGCCATTTATTGCCAAAGCCTACGATGAGCCTTATGTCAATTATGCGACAAAAGTGATGTTAGGCCACAATAAAGTCACTGATTTTAACTTCCAGCCGCGTAAAGAAGGCTATGCAATTAAAATCCCGGTTTTCTCCTATGAGAAGTTTCCAGATGTGAAAAAAGAATTGGGTCCAGAAATGAAGTCCACGGGTGAGGCTATACGTTTCATCAAGGACCTCAAAGATCCTTTCTTTACCAAAGTTTACGCTGAAAGAAACATGCATTTATCGCGCTAAGTTTTAAATAACTTTCCTTTCAAAAGGGCATTCAATTTACTATATTTGTTGGATGCAGCGACTCGAAGACATCACAGCTCCAATTCAGCAAGAATTGCAAGATTTTGAAAAGCATTTTCAAAATACCATGCATTCAGATGTCGCGCTTCTTGACAAAGTCACTAATTATATTGTCAAGCGCAAAGGCAAGCAAATGCGCCCAATGTTTGTTTTTCTGAGTGCTAAAATGCTCGGAGAAATTGGCCCAACAACCTTTGACGCCACCACGCTTGTTGAATTATTACACACGGCTACACTGGTCCACGACGATGTAGTAGACGACGCCGCAGAGCGCAGAGGTTTTTTCTCTGTCAATGCACTTTGGAAAAACAAAATTGCAGTGCTCGTCGGCGACTACATGTTATCTAGAATTTTGCTGCTTTCGATTGAAAAACGTAACCTCGATTTATTAGAAATTGTTGCCCGTGCTGTTCAAGAAATGTCAGAGGGCGAATTACTTCAAATAGAAAAAGCGCGCCACCTTGATATCACCGAAGAAATCTATTATGAGGTTATTCGTAAAAAAACAGCTTCGCTAATTGCTACCTGCTGCGAGGCAGGAGCACTGAGTGTTGGTGCCGCTTCAGAAAGAGCAAATATGCGCCGTTTTGGAGAACTCATTGGTTTGGCGTTTCAAGTCAAAGACGATATTTTTGATTATGGTACGGGGGAGCAAATTGGCAAGCCCACTGGCATCGATATCCGCGAACAAAAAATGACACTTCCGCTTATTTATGCTTTGCAAAATGCACCAACTGCTATTCAAAAAGAGCTCAAGTACATCATCAAAAATAAATTTGATGACAGTAAAAGTGTCCAACGCGCCATTCAACTTGTTTGGGAATCTGGTGGGGTGCAGTATGCCCAAAAAAGAATGGAGGCTTTGGCGCAAGAAGCGATTCATTTGTTAGATGCTTACCCCAACAATGCTGCTAAAGCTTCGTTACTTGCATTAGTAAATTTTACCATGACTCGTGAAAAATAGTATAATGAAACAACTTCAAGTTCTACTTTTTATTTGCACCTTCAGTATGCTTTTTGTGGCTTGTTCCGCTGATCCAAAGCCAGATAAAATTGTTACTCCTAAAAAGGAAAAATTAGTGGACCTCAAAGATGGACACTACACAGAGTGGTACCCCGGTCGCAAACAAATCAAGTATCAAGGACAGCTCAATAAGGCAGGTAACCGTGAGGGTAAATGGGATTTCTTTTCAGAATCAGGGAACCTACAATCTTTCACAATGTACATTGATGGCAAGAAAGAAGGCCATTCCTTGGTAAAATATCCAAACGGTAAAGTTCATTATTACGGTACCTATCAAAACGACCAAATGGTGGGTGAATGGGTCAGTTATGATCAAAACGGAAATAAGACTATCAAAGATTACGGCAATCCGCAATAAATGAGTAAAATACCGCCGCATATTGTTGATCAAATTCTACAGACTGCTCGCATCGAGGAAGTCATCGGGGAATTCGTACAACTCAAGCGGGCCGGTTCAAATCTCAAAGGCCTGAGCCCATTTACTGACGAGAAAACGCCTTCATTTGTTGTTTCTCCTGCCAAACAGATTTTTAAGTGCTTTTCAACAGGAAAAGGAGGAAATGCAGCTAGTTTTCTGATGGAAAAAGAGCATTTTTCTTACCCAGAGGCGCTGCGCTGGTTGGCCAAACGCTATCAAATTGAAGTTCCAGAAGAACGCGAAGCAACGGCGGAAGAACTTGCAGCGCTCAACGAGCGCGAAAGTTTCTTGATTATCAACGAATTTGCCAAGAATACTTTTGCCAATATGCTCCTTGAAACCGAGGAAGGAAAAGCAATTGGTCTCTCCTACTTCGAGGAGCGCGGCTTTTCGCGCGCTACCATAGAAAAATTTCAGCTTGGGTATTGCCTCAACACGGGTGCCGCTTTTACGCAGCTTGCCCTAGAGAAAGGATACAACAAAGCCTACCTCGAAGCTATTGGTCTGAGTAAATCCAAAGAGGAACGCAGTTTTGACTTCTTTAAAGGAAGAGTCATGTTCCCGATTCACAGTATTTCAGGTCGGGTTTTGGGTTTTGGTGGCCGAACTTTATTGTCTGACAAAAAGGTAGCTAAATACTTCAATTCACCAGAAAGCATCATTTACAACAAAAGTGAAATCCTTTATGGGCTTTACTTCGCAAAGGGTGATATCGTTAAATACGACGAATGTTTACTCTGTGAAGGCTATACGGATGTCATCAGTATGCATCAGTCGGGCATACAAAATGTTGTTTCTTCGTCTGGTACCTCCCTCACGAAAGAACAAGTCAAACTAGTCAGCCGTTATACCAAAAATCTGACCATTTTATATGACGGAGATGCTGCCGGAATCAAAGCAAGTTTTAGAGGTATAGACCTCATTTTAGAGGAAGGTATGAATGTTAAGGTGGTCCTTTTTCCTGACGGTGAAGACCCTGATTCTTTCGCGAAAACCCGCAGCAATGACGAATTAGCCGAATATATCAAAACCCATAAGCAAGATTTCATTTCCTTCAAGGCTAGTGTTCTTTTGGCAGATGGCAACCAAGATCCCATTCTCAGAGCAGGGTTGATCAAAGATATTGTACATTCTGTTTCCTTGATTCCTGATCAAATCATGCGCTCGGTCTATGCCCAACAGCTTGCCCAGCAGTTTGATATTTCAGAGGCCATTGTTCAGTCCGAATTGTTACAATTGCGCAAGCAAAGCATGAGCAAGCAGTTTCAAGATCCTTCTTACAACGATATTGAACTTCCAAAGCAAGCTTCACCGCAAGCAATAAACGCTGAGGTTGAAGTTACTACAGCCCAAAGTGCATCGATCTATGAGGCAGAATTAATCCGACTTTTATTAAAGTACGGAACACGGGCCTTAGATTTTCAATTACATGGGTCAGAGCAAATACAAACAAGTGTCATAGAACTCATCATTCACGAATTACAAAATGACCAACTTTCCTTTACTGACCCGCTGCATCAGGAAATTTATAACATATTTGCAAGGGGGGTAAATGAAGACCATACCCTTTTTGCGGGCAGTTATTTCTTGCGCCATGAAAACCAACAGATTGTTCAGTTAGCCACTAATTTTGAGGCGCAAGAACAAGACCTCAGTCATAACTGGATAGCAAAGTATAAAATTCAAACCAAATCAGAGGCCGATGACCTCTATCAAACCGTACTCCAAACAATCTATCGCTTTAAGTTAGCTCATGTTGAAAATAGGATTTCAGCGCTGCGAAAAGAAATTGAACATAACGAACTCGGCCCTGACGACGTACTCCTGGCGCTAGGAGAAATTGTGAGTCTTGAAAAAGTAAAAATGCTTTTATCCGAACAAATTGGCATCACCGTAATACGTTAGGTATGTTTTCAGAAACTCTTTTTTATATTGGCCCTTACAAGATTTGTTTTTGGAATCTGATCTTCCTTTTACTTATTTTTTTGGTAGCCGCTATCCTACGCCGACTTATTCATCGTGGGCTTAAAGGATACGTCAAAAGCGCTAATATCCAACTCGAGGCCAAGCAAATGGCTCGTTTGCGTTTAGTTAGTCAAAGTGTATATTTACTAGCCATCTACATAGCTGTCTTGAGTTTCAGATACAACAACGGACGCGTGACATTCAAAGATTTCCTTGATTTTAAATTATTTTCGTTCAATCAGTTCAATATTGATTTTGCCGATATTCTTGTTTTGATTTCCGTTTTCTTTGGTGCAAAAATCGCAGTGAACCTATCAAAACTATACATTGCCAAGCGCTTTAAACGCAGTGCACACTACGATCCAGGAACCGAATACGTCTATATTCAGCTTGCCAAATATTTTATTTATGTCTTTTCGATCATATTAGGTCTGAAGTTGCTCGATATAGACCTCATGATTTTGCTCACGAGCTCCGTCGGTTTGCTAGTTGGTTTGGGCTTGGGCCTTCAGGATGTTTTCAAAGACATGATTGCCGGAATGGTTTTACTTTTCGAAGGAAACTTGAGGGTAGGGGATATTGTTGAGTTTTCAGGAAAAACAAAAAACGGCACGACCCAAGATGGCATAGTAGCTAAAATTGTCAAGATCAACGTCAGAACAACTCAAATACAAACGCGTGAAGGAAACGTATTGATTATTCCTAACACACATTTAACGCAGGATCGAGTTGAAAACTGGAGTCACGGTTCAGAACTCACGCGCTTCACCATACACGTTACTGTCGCATTTGGTTCAGACCTAGAGCTCATTAAAAGGTTACTAAAGCAAGCTGCACTTGCGCACCCTAAGGTCAAGAAAAACAATCCAGTGATGGTGCGATTTGCCGATTTTGGTGATTCAGGAATCAACTTAGAGCTTATTTTTTGGGCAGATCAAAGTTGGGATATCAATAACTATAAATCTGAAATCCGCTTTGAAATTGATCGCTTATTTAGGGCTTATCAGATTGAAATTCCGTATCCGCAGCGTGTGCTACATCAGGCGCCTCAGCGCAATTCGTAAAGATAGCGTTGTATGGTGTTTTCGATGCCCAGGTAGAGTGCATCAGAAATTAACGCATGCCCAATTGATACTTCGTCAAGTGTGCACAAATTACTTTTGAGGTAAGCCAAATTTTCTAGACTCAAATCATGACCAGCATTGATACCTAGGCCCAGTTCTTTGGCCTTTAGAGCGGCAAGCACATAAGGATCAATGGCTTTTTCGCGGTTATGACTATAGTATTCGGCATAAGGGCCTGTGTACAGTTCGATGCGATCAGCTCCTAATTGAGCCGCATGCTCTATTTGTCTCAGATCGGTTTCCATAAACAATGAAACCCTCACCCCTAATTGCTTGATTTGTGCAATAATAGGTTGTAAAAATTCATTTTGCTGAATGCAATCCCAACCGGCGTTAGAGGTCAGAACGCCCGGTGGGTCGGGTACAAGCGTGGCTTGAGCTGGCCTCAGCTCTTCGATGAGCTGAAGGTAGCGTTCGTCTGGATAGCCTTCAATATTGAATTCAGTAGTTACGACATCCTTGAGCCCATAACAATCTGCCGTGGTAATATGCCTTTGGTCTGGCCTCGGATGAACGGTGATTCCTTGTGCGCCAAATCTTTCAGCGTCGATAGCAAATTGAATGACATCGGGTAGCTTTCCGCCTCTGGCATTTCTTAGCGTGGCTATTTTGTTGATATTGACACTTAGTCTGGTCATGGCACAATAATTGGAATACAAAAGTACGAAACATTCAAGGTTTTTAGTATTTTGGCCACAACTATGAGAGCAAGCGAAATTATTTCCGAAGTAATACCCCCGCTGGTACATACTGATTCAGGCGAAAAAGCACTGTTGTGGATGGATGAATTTCAGATCAATCACTTGCCAGTGCTCAAAAATGGCAATTTTGTCGGTGTCTTATCTGAATCAGAATTACTCGATCAAACGGACCTTGAGCCAAATCTTGATGAGCTTTTTCAGCATCTTCCGCGTCCATTTGTTTTTGCAGATGCCCATTTATTTGATATACTTCAGCATTTTTCTTTATTTAAACTTACGGCCCTTCCTGTACTCGATCGACAAGAGCAATATTTGGGTGTAATTTCCGCTCAAGATCTATTACAACTACTCGCACAATCAACTGGTGTAAAGGAAATTGGCTCTGTTTTGGTCTTGGAGATGGATGCTAATAACTATGTACTCTCTCAGATCGCTCAAATCGTTGAGAGTAATCAAGCAAAAATCCTCAATTTATTCATCGACAGTGACCCAGATAGTACTAAAATCCGCGTAAGTCTCAAGATCAATCAGCAAAATCTTAGTTCAATAATCCGTACCTTTGAGCGTTATGATTATCAAGTGTTGGCAAGCTATCAAGCCGAAAACCAACAAAATGAATTGCAAGAGCGCTATGATGAGCTCATGCTCTATTTAAACATGTAATGAAACAAATCGCGATTTACGCTAAAAAACTAACGAAAGCTGATTTATCCATTCTAGATTCTTTACTCACCGGAATTAAAGAAAAAGGTTGGTCTGCCATTTTGGAAGTAGAGCTCTTTCAGATGTTACAAACTAAATATCAGTTTTCAGATGAATTTGCCACTTTTGAAAGCCACCAAGACCTCAAAAATGGCTTTGATCTATTGATCAGTTTAGGTGGTGACGGAACTTTTTTGAAATCAGTATCCTTTATCCGAGATTCTGGGGTTCCCATACTCGGGATCAATACGGGGCGTTTGGGTTTTCTATCGAATATCGCCAAAACCCAAATTGACCAAACGCTCGATCGCTTTGAAAAAGGTCAGTTTGAATTTCAAAAAAGATCTTTGCTCAGGGTTGAAACTGATGAGCAACTTTTTGGTGACGAGAATTTTGCCCTTAACGAACTGACGCTTCAAAAAAAAGATACGTCCTCAATGGTTAAGGTACACGCTTATCTCGACGACAAATATTTAAACACCTATTGGGCCGATGGCCTCATCGTATCAACACCAACTGGGTCTACAGCATATAGTCTAAGTTGCGGTGGGCCAATTATTACGCCAGGATGTCAGGTTCACATGCTGACACCAATCGCTGCGCATAATTTAAATGTGCGCCCGGTGGTTGTGCCTGATCATATGCCTATTTCCCTACAAATTGAGGGCAGAGACAGATCCTATTTGCTTTCTTTAGATGGCCATTCTCGGCAAATCAAACAAGGCGAAAAGGTAAAAATCACGAAAGCTGAATTTATGATTAATGTTGTCAAATTTGAAGACAACAATTTTTTAGATACGATCCGCAACAAAATGTTGTGGGGTAGTGACACACGTAACGAACTATAAAACAACATGAAAAAACCAATTTTATTCCTCCTTTTTGGGAGTTTGACATGGAGTGCTCAAGCACAAGAAACCCTAATTAAAAGCAGAATTGATTCCGTAAGTTACCTTGCTGGGCAAAATATCGCACAAAGCGTACTCAAAGACTTTCCGGAGGCCAATGTTTATCTTTTGGTACAAGGTCTCAGTGATGCACTTTTACAAAAACCAAGTGTACTTACTGATCCTGACAACAAATGTGTCATGACCTATTTCCAAGAAAAAATGGAGGCCATTCAGCAAGCTGAGCAAGCAGTTGATCAAGAAGCCTTGGCACAAGAATTAGAAGCAGCCAGAGTTAACCGCGAAAAAGGCGAGGCATTTTTAGCTGCCAACGCCAAAAAAGAAGGTGTTGTCGTAACAGCAAGTGGCTTGCAGTATGAAGTGCTTAAAAAAGGACGCGGAGCTAGTCCTAAAGCCACTTCAACTGTAAAAGTTCACTACACGGGTACAACTATCAATGGTGAAGTTTTTGATAGTTCGGTAGAAAGAAACGAACCCATTTCTTTCCCATTGAACGCAGTTATTCCAGGTTGGACAGAAGGTGTGCAACTGATGAAAGTAGGCGCTAAGTACCGTTTTTACATTCCTCAAGAATTGGCCTATGGTCAAAATTCACCAACAGCCTTGATTCCTCCTTATTCAGTGCTTATCTTTGAAGTACAATTATTAGAAATTGAAAAATAAGACCATGAAAAAAATTCTCTTCGCATTCATTTTTCTTCCATTTATCCATTTCGCTCAGCAATTAGCAGACGGTATTTATGCAAAATTCACCACTACAAAGGGTGAAATCCTATGTCAACTCGAGTATCAAAAAGTTCCTATGACCGTTGCTAACTTTGTAGGTTTGGCTGAAGGTAATCTAAAAGTAAATGACAAGGTCATTGATAAGCCATTTTTTGATGGCCTCTTATTTCACCGCGTGATTGCTGACTTTATGATTCAAGGAGGTGATCCATTGGGCAATGGATCAGGTGACCCTGGTTATAAATTCTATGATGAAATTGACCCAAGTCTAAAACATACTGGCCCTGGAATTTTATCAATGGCCAATTCAGGTCCGAACACCAACGGATCGCAATTTTTCATTACGCACAAAGAAACTCCTTGGTTGGACGGTAAGCATACTGTTTTTGGACACGTTATTTCTGGACAAGAGGTCGTCAATGCGATTGCTCAAAATGATACCATGATTAAAGTTGAAATCATCAGACAAGGTAAGGCGGCACGCAATTGGTCTGCGCAAGTGGCATTTGATGAAGTATTCTTAGCTAAAAAGGCCGAAGAAGCTGAACAAGAAGCAGAAATGGCGAAGGTAGTAGCGATGTCTCAGGAAGAATACAAAGTATTCATGCTTCAAGAAGTCTTGAAAAAATATCCTAACGCCATACAAAGTGAAACAGGTTTGGTCTATGTAATTTTAGACAAAGGTGTGGGGCCAAAAGTAGAGCAGGGCAAGAAAGTAAGTCTACATTACACAGGTACCTTTAGAAGAGATGGTAAAAAATTTGACTCTTCTAAAGACCGCAATATGCCGCTAGAATTTGAATACAAAGTTCAACGAATGATTCCAGGTTTTGAAGAAGGAATAACCTACATTCAAGAAGGTGGTAAAATTTTGCTTTTCATTCCCTATTACAATGCATATGGTAAGCAAGGTCGCCCCGGAGCTATTCCTCCGTATTCAGACCTCGTTTTTGAAATTGAACTTTTAAAAGCTGCAGAAGCACCTCATGTGCATACTGAAGGCGATGGCCATCAGCATTAATGACGAAAGACTTTTCTTGTGGAGGTGACTCCGGATGGAACCGTCAATTGAACAAAAAATACACCATTTGAAAACCCTGACAAATTCAGGGTTTTTTCATTTTGCCTCTGCTGTAATAGTTGCCCATTTACATCATAAATAGCAATTTCAAATTCATTTCGTTCCGTAGAAATGTGAAGCTCATTTTCGACTGGGTTAGGGCTACATTCGAACATAAGTGCAGCATCTTGAGAAATGGAAAGACCGCTGGGCATATCTGCGTAAGCAAAATGAATATTTTCAAGCATCCAACCTTCTTTGTTATTATTGATACTGTCGCTTTTGAATAAAAAACGATAGTACATGGTGTCTGTAGGGAAACTTTTTAATGGAAGTATCCAAACCCATTGCAATACTGAATGGCGCTGAGAAAAATGTCCTGAAAAACCAGCTCGACCATCGAAAAGCGTATCAGATTGTCCATAAAAATTTTCTGTATTAAAAGCCACGTTTGTCAGGGCATCTTCATAAATATCAATCCAGGTTTGACCGTAATCATAGGAAACTTCGATGCGCCCACCGTCCATTGAAGAATCAGAATCCATGCTATGATCGAACGACAAAATAAAATTGAAAATTGAGTTGGGATTAACCGGCCAATGTATTTCAAAGCTTTCTTCTACATTGATTGAATAATTTTGCAGGGTATCTGTGATCAATACTTTGTGGGGGTTATTTGGTTGTAGAAAGTTTTTTTGAGAAAAACCATTTTGCCATAACCCATTTTGGTTGACCTCTATGTAAGGACAAGCAGTAGAAAAGTCAGTTGAATCAACGGCAATAATTCCAAGATAAGGATCGATTTGAGCCAGTGAAACAAAGGGTGCTTTGAACAAGATGAGCAAAAAAAGTAGCGTTTGTATTTTCATTATAATTTACAATTAATTTGAAAAAACATATTGAATAATGTTAGCGCCCATTTGTAAGGCTTGTTTGCGCTTTTCTGGTGGGTCGTTGTGTACTTGGGGGTCTTCCCAACCATCTGAAAGATCGGTTTCGTAAGTATACAAGCATACTAAACGACCCTCGATGACAATACCAAAGGCTTGTGGTTTCTTGCCATCATGTTCGTGTATTTTAGGTAAACCATTCGGGAAAACATAATGTTGTTTAAAAATAGGGTGGTCCGAGGGAAGTTCAGTAAGAGGGTATTCCGGAAGTACTTTTTTAAGTTCCGCACGCACAAAACCATCCATGCCATAGTTGTCATCTATGTGTAAAAAACCGCCAGCCAATAAATAGGTCCTGAGATTTTGAACTTCAGCTTTCGAAAAGACAACATTCCCATGCCCAGTCATGTGTACAAAAGGATATTGCATGAGGTCTTTGCTACCTACTTCCACGTAAGGTACTTCCTTTGAAATTTTGGTATGAAGTTCAGTGTTGCAAAATGTGATGAGGTTAGGTAAGGCAGTTGGATTGGCATAGTAGTCGCCGCCGCCGTGGTACTTGAGAACGGCTAATTGATAGGTGTTTTGGGCCTTTAAACAAAAGCTAGAAATCAAGACAAAAAACAAGAATAGAATTTTCATGAGCGTCTTTTGAAATAGAATACTTGATCAGTGCCAAAGGTGTGTGCATGTATCGGAATTTTGTTTAGAACGGGAGCTTTTACGCCTTGTTCAAATTTGAGGTCTCCGACTAAAACATAAGCTTCATCCCAAACATTATCGATAATAAAATATTGAAGTGTTCTACTTCCTCCTTCAACCATGACTGAATGTATGCCACGTTTATAGAGTTCTTCAAGAATGAGTTTGGTGGACGTTTCTTTGATTTTGATCCATTCAACACCTTCTTTTTGGTCGTTTTTTAGGCGATTAAAGATAAGCGTCGGTGCCGCCTCAGAAAAAAGACTGAGGTCATTTTGCACTTGTAATTGACTGTCAATTAGAATACGGATTGGATTTTGACCAGCAACATCGCGTACAGTTAATGATGGATTGTCGTTTAGGGCAGTATGTTTACCGACCAGAATACTCATTTCTTGACTACGCCAGTGGTGCACAAGGGCTCGGGTTTCTTCACCAGTGATCCAGTTGATCCCTTTTTCATTTGGTCCTCTGAGTTTATCGAGAAAACCATCTTTGGTCTGGGCCCATTTGAGTGTGACATACGGACGTTGTTTTTCATGCAAACTAAAAAAGCGCTTATTGAGTTGTCGGGCCTCAGTTTCAAGCACGCCTACCGTAACTTGGATTCCTGCTTTTTGTAATCTTTCGATGCCCTTTCCTGACACCTTTGGGTTGGGGTCTTTGACCGCGATTATAACATGCGCTATTTTTTTTTCGATGAGTAAATTGCTACAAGGTGGCGTTTTACCAAAATGTGCGCAGGGCTCTAAGCTGACGTAGGCCGTGGCACCTTCAATGTCAGCAGGGTTTACTACGTTATTGATTGCATTGACTTCAGCGTGCGCAGCTCCAAATACTTGGTGATAACCTTCCCCAATGATTTGATTGTTTTTTACGATTACACAACCTACCATGGGGTTTGGGGCTACCGCTATACCCCCTAATTTGGCAAGGTCTAAACATCGTTGCATGTAATCCTGATGCTGCATAGTCAAAGTTAAGCAATTCAAATTGATGCAACGATCTTGCGAAAAGTTAAATTGATGCGTTGGCCCGAAAAATTACGGACTTTCGGTAACTGATGTTTCCAGTGGTGTTGTAGTTCTCCGTACATGTGCAATAAACTCCCATCGGCAAGGTGGATTTTTAGTTTTTGCCCAGTTCGTTGATGTCTCAATTCAAAAGGTCTTTCTGCACCCAAACTCAGCGAAGCGATACTTGGATTGCTGCCTAAACTTTTTTCATTATCGGCATGCCAACCGTTAGAATCTTGTCCATCTCGATACAGATTAATAAGAAGGGCGTTGTAGGTGTTTTTGGTGCGTGCTTCAATCCTTAAGCGCAATTCATTTAAAAATGCTGGAAAAGGCTGGTTTTTAAGTTGCTGTCCTGAGTAGCCGTATTTTTCACCATTCAAGGAAAAGTATGCCTCCAAACGCGGAACAGCGATAGCTTTTCCAAATATTTTGATTTGATTTTGTTCAAATGCAAGTTCTTCCTTTATTTGTTTAAATAGCGCTATGCTTTCCGATTTACTTAAAAAAGAAGGGAAATAATCCAAATTTCCATTTTGTATTTCAATAGCTTGGTGGCTCGAATGTTGGTAGTCGCTAAACATTTTTATTTTTGTAGCTTAAAAGTACAACATGCATTTCATTGAAACTATTTTTGATCTCAAATCCGGTGATTTCAGTAAAGTCGTTTTTGGTTTCATTACCAATGTAGTATTGGCTATTGTCATTACAGTTGTAGGGTTCTGGTTTACGGGTATTCTGACTCGGTTCGTCAACAAAATGCTGCAAAAAAGCGATACAGATGCAGGTTTGACCTCCTTTTTATCGAGTTTCCTTTCGATGGCCCTAAAAATCATGGTGGTCATTACAGCAATTACGCAGCTGGGGGTACAAATGACCTCTTTTCTCACCTTACTTGGTGCGGCAGGAATTGCAGTTGGTATGGCGTTTTCCGGAACACTCTCAAATTTCGCAGGGGGCATAATGATCTTGGTATTAAAGCCATTTAAAGTTGGCGATGAAATCAAGGCACTCGGAGAGCAGGGCACCATCTCCGAAATTCAGATTTTTAATACTTACCTCAAAACGGTAGATAATAAAATTGTGATTTTCCCAAATGGCCCGCTAGCAAATGGTAGTATTGTTAATTTCACCAAAGAAAAAAATCGCCGCATCGAATGGACATTCATCTTGAATCCAGAGGTAAAGTTTAATGAAATTCAAGCGCTCATATTGACTATTTTAAGCGCAGATAAACGCGTTCTTGCCAAGCCTGAACCATTTGTAGGTATTCAACAAATTACAGAAAATGGCCTTGAATTAAAGGTCAGATGTTGGGCAAAAACTGCCGACTTCGGTGGTGTTTTTTATGACCTTCAGCAACAAATCGTGAGCGCTATGCAAGAAGCGCATATCGCCTTTGCAAAGGCATAAAAGAAATTCATTATCTTCGAGCCCTAACCCAATTACATGTCAAACATGTAAGCTTAATCTACTACTATTATGTTACTGACCATCCTATTATTGATTTTCACGGTAGTTGTCGTGCCATTTGTTTGTCTCAATTTTGGCTATACACCAAACGAGCTTCAATATGAAATTTTACATCAAATGTCCTACACCGTAGGAATCGTCATTACATATTGCTTCATAGTAGGAGAGCTATCCCGGAATAATTCGCAAGTTGATAAACTTTGGAGTATCGTTCCTATATTGTACACCTGGCAAATGACGTTATTAGCACCAGAAGTATCTGAAAAAATGGTTTTCATGTCTATTTTGGTTACAATTTGGGGTGCTCGTTTGACTTTCAATTTTGCTCGTAGAGGAGCATATACTTGGCGTTTCTGGGCCGGTGAAGAAGATTACCGTTGGGAAGAATTGCGCAAAAGACCCGGTTTCAACAATAATTTTATTTGGGCCATTTTCAACCTCTTCTTTATTTCAGCATACCAAAATGTCTTGATCTTCTTATTTACAGCTCCTATTTTATCAGTACTTGCGGCAAATGCTACTCAGGAGTTAAATATGATTGACTATTTATTGGGAATACTGATGCTTGCAGCCATCACTATTGAGTTTATTGCCGATCAGCAACAGTACAATTTCCAAACCGAAAAGCATCGCCGCATTAAAGCTGGTGAGCCCTTAGGTGACTACGAAAAAGGTTTTGTATCTACTGGCCTTTGGGGTGTGGTTCGTCATCCAAATTACGCCATGGAGCAATCCATATGGATCATCTTTTATTTGTTCAGTGTCAATGCAACTGGGCAATGGATCAATTGGACAATTGGTGGCTGTGTCTTATTAGTCATCTTGTTTAAAGGTAGTTCTGATTTCTCTGAAGAACTTTCTGCAAATAAATATCCTGCATATAAAGATTACCAAAAAAATGTCCCGAGATTTATACCTGGATTAAAGGTTGGTAAATAAACACCGTAAGTGAAGATTGTTACCATAAAAACTTCAAAACGCTAAACGCAAGTGCAAAAAATACTACGATTTGCATAAACCATTGAGCGCTGCCTAAGTGTCCTTTTGATTTGAGGTAAAAATGATTGAGGGTGCCGAGTGTCAGCCCTATAACCAAAGCCAAGAAGAGCGGATTGCTCATATCAAGCCAAACTGTTCAAAGTGATGCGCGAAATGCTTGGTATGTAGACGCTTCCATTGAACGAAATTCAAGTTTCCGTAGAAAGGATGCAAATTTGTTTGTTCAGGTCGTTCTTCGTAATATTCTAAGAATGCCAAAAACGCATCTGTAAATTCATCAACGGCTGTTTCAATTTCATCGTTGCGGAGTGGGGTAGAGGGTGTTGCAAAAGAAACCTGCACATCTTTAGCCATAGGTTTATCGGTTTCTAGCCAAGCTTGCATGCGTTCAATGCGGTCCTCTGCGACCTCTAATTTATAAGCTCCTTCACCGATTGACATATAGAGCGCGTCGGCAAGATGTTCTACCATGCGCTGTGCTGACATTTTGCCCCAATTGGCTTTAGATGTAGCAGAAAGTTTAGATAATTGCAAGAGCATAGGCTCAAGCTCAAGCTCGAATGACGACATATTATTTGTTTCCGATGATGATGTGAAGACTCTTAGGAACGACACGCACGTTTAATTCGCGACGCACTTGTTGAGGCTCGCCATCGTAATGTGCCAAGCCATTTGGAAGCGAAATTTTCGCCTTCTTGAAGGAAATGACTTCAGCATAGCTGGATTGATCAGATTTACCAGTGAAAAACTGAAAAATCATTTTTGGGATACTGAAAACCGAGAAAGGTTTTAATAGAAATAATTCTAGTTTGCCGTCAGTAGCATCTGATTTCGGGGACACTTTGAATCCGTTGCCAAATTCTGAAGTGTTGGCAATTGTACATAGCACTACGGGCATTTTTTTGATTTGACCGTTGGTATCAATGGAGATATTCATTGGGTTGTAACGGAAAAATTCTTTGAAAACATGTTTGACGTAGGTCCAAAAACCACGTTTTTTATCTTGATCAAATTTTTGAGCGATGATGGCATCGAGACCGTAGCCACCAACACCTAGAAAGGGTTGATCATTGACCAAAACAGTATCCATTTGAATGTGTTTGTTTTGGTTAATGGTTTCAATGGCCTTTCGAACATTTCTTGGGATAGCCATGTGTCTAGCCAAGCCATTTCCTGAGCCAATAGGGATCACGGCAAGACTCGTTTGAGAGCCAATAAGTGCGGTGCCTACTTCATGAACTGAACCGTCTCCACCAACGGCACAAACGATGTCGATTCCTTGTTTAACGGCGTCTTTGGCTATTTCTATAGCGTGCCCTTTGTGTTTGGTATATTGAATTTCAAACTCATAGGTCTCATGATTGAGATATTGGCGCACCAAAGCAGGAATGTCGTCTTTGCGGCGAACCCCTGAAATTGGATTAATGATGAACCAAATGCGTTTTTTCATGACTTGTATGACGTCGTTGTTATTCAAAGTTACAATTTTTTTCGAGAATTATAAAGAAGTTTCAACCTGTAACGACTCTTCTAGCTAAGTTTTCGTGTATTTTAGCAACAAAAATAGTGCCATGAAAAAGAAAGCAGCAACCAACCCTCTTGATGCGAACAGACAACAACTCATCGATCTCTTGATGCATAAATCCGCACTCAAGCAAGATATTGCAGATGACCTCGAGCTTGTTTTTGATGACCTGCGTAAGCTGATTGAAATCGAAATAAACGCACTTAAAGAAGTGATCACGGACGAGCGCGTGCGTTTGTTTATCAAGGATAGAGGAGATCATGAATTTCATGTCTACATTGGCAGTGATGTTTTGGTTTTCAATTTGCACCACAATGTTTTTAGATTGCCAGACAGCAATCCATTGTGGGGCACATCCTATTTCAAAAGCCAACCAAATAATGGCTATTTTGGCACTATTCACATTTACAACTTCTTGGCAGAATCTCTGCAGCAAAATCGTTTGGATGACCAAGGATACCTTTTGGCACGTATTTTTGTCAATCACGAAAGACATTTTTTTATCGAAGGAAAGGGATCATTGGGTTATACATTTAGTGATCCGCAGCACATGTTATTAAGTGCAGAAATGCTGCAGTTGATAGCCCAGATGTCCTTTGCCTATGCCCTGCAATTTGACCTTTACATACCTCCTTTTGAACTCATGGATGAAGTCAGTGTAGGTCAAATTTACGTGATGGGTGAACAGCTCAAATTGCGCACAGCCAAGCGCTTAGGTTTTAAGATGAGTAAAGACGAGACAGAAATTTCTTAAAAATTTAGTCACAGCCCTTGCGCTTCAAGAATTTCCTAGTATATTTGCAATCCCAAATTCGGGGATTTTGACATTTTGGCCCATTCGTCTAGTGGTTAGGACGCAAGGTTTTCATCCTTGAAACAGGAGTTCGATTCTCCTATGGGCTGCCAATTTTTTGGCCCATTCGTCTAGTGGTTAGGACGCAAGGTTTTCATCCTTGAAACAGGAGTTCGATTCTCCTATGGGCTGCATTTTTTAACGATTTTAATTAATAAATAGCTATGGCAAACCATAAATCATCCATCAAGCGCATCCGTTCTAACGAAGCAAAACGCGTATTGAACAAATACCAGCACAAAACTGCTCGTAATGCAATGCGTAAATTGCGCGCTACCAAAGACCGCAACGAAGCTGTAGGAATGCTTCCAACGGTAGTAGCTATGTTGGATAAACTTGCAAAACGCAATATCATTCACAAAAATAAAGCGGCAAACCTTAAATCTGGCTTGCAACTGCGTGTAAACGCGCTTTAATTTTTGCGAATCCAATTTGTGAAGGGTCGCCTGATAGGGCGACCCTTCTTTTTTTTCTTAAGTTTGTATCATGAATAAATTGGTAGTTGTTGCCTTGTTTATTTTTTACTGCGGAAAAGTCTTTAGTCAAGAGTTAGGCCCTGAAGACACCCTTTTTCATACAAGCCGAACTTTTGGTACAACTAACGAGTTGGTGCATGTAATGGACGGCTTTTCATCTAGTTTTTTTTTCCAACCCCAACATAGCGTTGTAAATGCGCTTGATTTGCTCCAGCCTGGCCTCAGTTCTTTCAGTACAGCCGACAAAGCGGTCAAACCATTTTTATTCAGTGCCTTACCTCATCTGGGTTTTGGTTTTGGCTTTGGTGCACAAGGTTCACAGATTTTACGTCTTGATTATGAACAAGCTTTTGCGCATCAAACCCTTTTGAATTTGCGCTATGATCGTTGGCAACGCACCGGTTTTATTCGGTCCGATGATTTGCGGTTCAGTGGCTTGCAATTAAAACTTTACCAAAAGGGGAGAGCTCATGAGCTTCAAGTTACTTTTGACAATGCCAGTGACGATCGTCAGTGGTCTGGTGGTATCGCAGATTATACTCAATTAACTGCGTTAGCCCTTGATTTAATTCCTGTTTTAAAAGAGCAGTCTTATACCCAGAAGAATAGTTACTGTGGCACGATTGATTTGCGTTATCGCTTGCTCGGAGATTCTATTCGACGTTTGAACTTGGCCAGTTATCATGCCTATAACTTTCAACAAAGGATCTATAATGAAATTGGAAATCTGGCAGCTTATTATCCCCAGACTTTCTTAAATACTGATACTTGTACCGATACATTTAGACAAGTTTACTTTGACAATCGATTTGGTTTGAATTGGTCGACGCCTAAGCTGAATATTTCCTCTTTGATGGGGGTAAAGCAAAGGCAGTGGGCTGATGCAAGCTTACAATACGATACACTCGAGCTTAACTGGAATAATCAATTGATTTTCTTAGATAAAAACCATGCGTTCAAACATGAAAATACCATCAATTTAGTAGGCGCAGGACAAGGGCTACATTTCAATTCAAGTTATGCTTTTGGCAACCATAAAACTCCATTTACTTTCAGAATCAAGCACAGGTTTAGCAATGAGTGGCCTGTGCTTTTGCAGCGAACCTATTTGAGTAATTTAACGAACTACAATTGGAGCAATCCTCAAAAGGAAAAATTACATCAAATAATAGCGGCAATGGCCTATGGTTCAACGCTCTTGAATATTGATTTCAATGTGAGTTTAGCTTCCTATGAGTCTATCTATCGTTTTGATATGACGACTATGAGTTGGAATACAAACACCTTGGCATCGGTTGGGCAGCTAGCTACTTTTGGTACCAAGCTAAAATATTGCGTTGGTCCATTGAAAATGAGCTCAAGCTACGAGTTTTTGGCTCAGAATAGCAATCAGTTCTTACCAAAACATCGTGCAGCACTTGCTTTGCAATGGAGTGGTGGTATTTTCAAAGACCAACGGCTAAAAGTGTCATTAGAAGGTCAGCTGAGTTATCAGTCCAAATTCCAAGCGCTCGTATTTTTACCTTTTATTGAAAGTCTGGATTGGAGCGCCATACAAAATACACCTGAACAAAATGGTTTTCTAAACGCGCAAGTTAATATGGCGCTTGAAGTAAAAACCTTTAGGTTTTTTATCAATGTGGCAAATTTAGGTAGCTACTGGAACCAGTCAGCTATTTCAATGATACAGGGATATCCGTTTGCACCAATGCAAATCCGAATAGGGCTTACTTGGGATTTCTGGAATTAGAAAAGCAACGCAAATGATTACCCGAGTACTTCGGCCATCTTAGCACCAATTTGTGCAGGAGAGTCTACGACATGAATGCCACACTCGCGCATGATGCGTTTTTTAGCTTCAGCAGTGTCATCGGCTCCACCGACAATTGCACCAGCATGACCCATTGTACGGCCTTTAGGAGCTGTTTCACCAGCGATAAAACCTACTACTGGTTTGGTCCCGTTTTCTTTAATCCAACGAGCTGCAATAGCTTCTAGGTTGCCTCCGATTTCACCAATCATTACAATCCCTTCTGTTTCAGGATCATTCATGAGTAGTTCAACCGCTTCACGTGTTGTGGTTCCGATAATTGGGTCACCTCCAATTCCGATAGCTGTCGTAATACCCATTCCAGCTTTTGCGACTTGGTCAGCGGCTTCGTAGGTTAGCGTACCTGACTTTGATACAATTCCAATTTTACCTTTTTTGAAGACAAAACCAGGCATGATACCAACTTTTGCTTCTCCCGCTGTAATAACTCCCGGACAATTTGGACCAATTAGACGTGTATTGTAAGCTTTGATGTATTCTTTTGCTTTTACCATGTCGTTTACTGGGATTCCCTCTGTAATACAAACAATGACTTTGATTCCGGCTTCTGCTGCTTCCATGATGGCGTCTGCTGCAAAGGCAGGTGGAACAAAAATAATAGAGGTATCGGCCTGAGTTTGTTGTACAGCATCAGCAACAGTATTGAATACTGGGCGTTCGAGGTGTAGCGTTCCGCCTTTACCTGGAGTTACGCCTCCTACAACGTTTGTTCCAAATTCGATCATTTGGCCAGCGTGGAAGGTACCTTCGCTACCTGTAAATCCTTGTACAATTACTCTTGAATTTTTATTTACCAATACACTCATAGTATGTTATTTTTTGCGTGTCAAAAATAAGCATTTATTTGGCATCAACGATGGTTAAATCAAAATACAATATTTTATCTTTTGAAATTTTTTCGGTACCCGCCTGGCCGTAGGCAAGTTGAGGTGGTGCAATACAACGCAATTTGCTGCCTGCAGGTAATTGGTATAGCGCTTCTTGCCAAGCTTTGATCAAGCCATTTAAAGGGAGTCCGATTGGTTGATCTTGTTTTTCTATGCGTTCACCTGAAAGTAGGTATAGTTCATAGGTAACCCAGATGCTATCTTGAATTTGAATTTTTTTACCGTTGCCTAGACTATCTATTTTCAGATATAGACCGCTGCCCGTAGGTTTTAAATTGAGGTGTTTTTTGGCAATGTATTGCTTGATTTGTTGATCAAAATTGTTGGTTTGGTCTTTGGAATAGCCACATGCAAATAACAAACAAGCAACACAGCAAAAGAATAAAAATCGAATCATGGTTTTTGCAAAACAGCTAAATAATGATCTTCAAGGGTACTTGCTCGGCGACATTTGAAACCAATCTCGGTGGCATGTTGATGGAGGGTATCGTAGTCAACGTAGAGCCACTCAAATGTTGGACCACTGATTTTTTTATAGTGCATTTGAAATTTAAAATTGCCGTAGTATTCGGCATTTAGATCAAGCCAAACTGAACCGTCTTCATCTTCGTAGAGGTATTTGACGTCGGTGGAGTCAGCGATAAGGCAGCCTCCTGGCTCAAGTAAATCGAAAGCATGTTTTAAAAAAGCAGGCAATTTTGAAAGTTTTTGTGCCAAGCCAAATCCGTTCATCAAAGATAGGATTGTGTTGTATTTGTGCTTGGTATTTAGGCTAAAGAAATCAAGTTGTTTGGCATTCAGACCAAGCGTCTTCATGTAGCTTACTGCTCCTGCAGAAAGATCTATAGGGCTGACATCCAGTCCGTAATCTTGAAGAACCAAGCTGTGGACACCTGCGCCAGCGCCGATATCTAGAACTTTTCCTTTGCACAGACTCAATGCCTCGAGTTCCAAGTCCGGCATGTCTTTTTCTGTACGAAATAAAACTTCAATCGGAATGATGTCGTCGTCACAAAGGTCTGAGGAAACGATGATATCAAAAGGCTTTTTTGTTTTTGCGTAATCAAGGATGGCTTGACCGATAGGGTCTCCGGTTGGAGTGGTATTTTTAGTATTCATATTCGTTGTAATCAGTGAGGTCATCATCGGCGTAATCGTCGTCGAAGTCTTGGAAGCCAAATTCGTCATCGTCATCGTCTGTGGCTTGATTACCGAGTTCTTCGTCTCCAAAAAGGTTTTCATCGAGTAAGGCGCGAGATTGTTCAGTTGGGGCTGTGCCTATAGCCAATGCCATCAGAGGAGTTTCGGGTGTTTCTTTTTCATAGGCAATGAGCTCGATTAAAAAAATCCACATGCGCATGAAATCATAGACCAAAATAAAGCGTTGATCAGGCTCTTGTATGAAATCTTGAATTTGTGCTTGTTTCATGACACTTGCAGGCTCATCTATGGCGTCGTCGTCGTAGGAAAGGTCGAGTAAAGAAAGCTCATGTCCTTTGTCCCAAGCATCATTGGAGACATAAAAGCTTGCCATTTGATCTCCTTTAAAATCAAAGGCTTGCATGATGGCATGATAAAAAGTCTCAAAATCGGCATCATTGGCAATGATGATATCTCTGAAAACTTCTTCGTTTTTATCGCTATCGAGTAAGACTCGAAATTTTAATCCAGGCATCTCTTTCTGATTTATGTTAAAGTTAAGGATTATTCAGCAGGCGCAGGTGGCTGATGCACAATTAAGCCTAACGAAGCGCCTATTTTGAGCATTTCTGCCACAGCCTCTGTGTAATCGTTGGAGATATCTCCTTCGAGTATGGCATCCTTGATGTGAGTTTTGATAATGCCAATTTCTGAACAGGGCCCGATTTGAAAGGTATCCATGATTAATTGACCTGAAACAGGTGGCTGAAAATTACGAACGCGGTCCTTTTCTTCGACAACTTTTAATTTTTCAGCAACTAATTCAAAGTTTTGTTTGTAACGCTTTACTTTAAACTCATTTTTGCTGGTGATATCGGCATTACACAGTGTCATGAGGTCATCGATGTCGTCACCAGCCTCATGAAGTAAGCGACGGATGGCAGCGTCTGTTACAGATCCTTTTACTAATGCGATTGGTCTCAAATGCAAACGAACGAGTTTTTGGACGTATTTCATTTGATGGTCAAGAGGCAGCCGCAATCGTTTAAAAATTCGGGGCACCATTTTGGCACCTAATTCTTCGTGGCCATGAAAAGTCCATCCAACAACTTTGTCAAATCGTTTTGTCGGTGGTTTGGCGATGTCGTGTAGAATTGCCGCCCATCGGAGCCAAAGGTCAGTGGTGTGTTGTGAGATATTATCTAGAACTTCTAAGGTGTGTAAGAAATTGTCTTTGTGCGCTTTGCCATCTTTGGTTTCGATGCCTTGAAGGGCAATCATTTCTGGAAAAAATTGCTCGAGCAACGTTGTAACCTGCAATAGTTTGAAGGCCCTCGATGGTGTTTTGGTCAAGATCATTTTATTGAGTTCATCGGTGATGCGCTCTTGAGAAATGATCGATAATCGGGGTGCAAGCTGTGTCATGGCTTCAAGACTACTGCGCTCTATTTTGAATTCGAGTCGGGTGGCAAAACGGATGGCTCTGAGCATGCGCAATGGGTCATCGTTGTAGGTTACGATGGGGTCAAGCGGCGTTCGAATGACACCTTTTTCAAGATCAGCTAATCCATTGAATGGATCAATGAGTTGACCAAAATCGGCTTGATTGAGACTGATGGCCATGGAGTTAATCGTGAAATCGCGGCGGTTTTGGTCGTCTTGAAGGGTGCCGCTTTCCGTGAATGGTTTTCTGGAATCAGCTTGATAAGATTCTTTACGGGCGCCGACAAATTCGACGTCAAGGTCTTTGTATCTAAAATGGGCCGTCCCATAATTCTTAAATACACTTACTTTTTTAACTTTGAGGATTTGCGCTACGGCATTTGCTAAGGCTGGCCCGTCTCCAATAACTAAAATGTCGATGTCTTTGCTGGGAATCTCAAGTAATAGATCTCTCACCCAACCACCAATTACATATACTTCAACACCCTCTTTTGCTGCATGTTGAGCGAGGACCTTGAAAACAGGATGTTTGAGCTGAGTGGCGTAAGAAAAATCCATGGGGGACAAAGTTAAAAGTAATCCCCGAAACTAATGCTTTAGTTGAACTAGATTTCGTCGTCGTCGTCGTCGTCAAAGAAGTCGTCGTCGTCATCTGACTTCTTGTAGTTAAACAATTCGTCGTCTAGGTCATCGTCGTCATCGTCAAAGAAACGCGAATTTTTCCCGCTTTTTTTATAAGCGTCCATTTTAGGTTTCTTAGTTCGGTTGTCGTCGTCACTTCCTTTGCGGTCTTTGTCTTTGCTTTTTTTCCTTGGCTCGAGTTTTGGCGAACCAAATGCAGGTGCTCCGATTTCGGTATCAGGAACCGTGGGTACTCTGAAATTTTCTGGCCTCGAAGTAGTTTCTGTTGAACTGGAGTTTTGAGGTGTTCTAGGAGCAGGGCGATCGTTATTGCGCTGTTCGGCTTCTTTAACTGCTAGAGCACGACCATTGATGACATGGCCATCAAGACCATCAATTGCAGCTAAGGCTTCTTGTTTGTCAGCCATTTCCACAAAGGCGAATCCTCGGGGTTTGCCAGTTTCACGGTCTGTAGCAATGGTGGCTTTGAGAACCGTGCCGTAAGCTTCGAAAAGTGCTCGAAGCTCTTGATTTGTAACGCCAAAGTCTAGTTTGGCAACAAAAATACTAGTCATAGAAGAAATTAAACGACGCAGAATTAGGTAAATACTTCAAGTTCTTGCTCCGAAATTAGAATAAAAATGAAAAATACAATGCTTTTTGTAAAAAAATATTACAAAAGCGCTGTATTTCCACGTACTTGCTAAGAAACAAACACCTTATATTTGCAGCATGCGCCTGATCAAGCAAATACCCCACGAGCATTTTTTGGTGCAAGTCCACCAGTATAATAACAAGTACATTTTAAGCATAACACTCGATGAATACGAGCAGTCGTTTAAGGTACCTGTAGATATGATTTCCGATTTGTCTTTACTCGAAGCTGCGCTTCAATCTAGTTTTTACTCCTCGTGCTTACAAGATTTTATAAAAATGCGCGAACGTTGGCTACAGGTTCAACAACAAATTCAACAATAACATGAAAAAGAACTTATTTTTTTTAGGATTATCCTTTATTTTACTCGGTGCTTGTAGTGAAACAAAAAAACCGAGCACCAAATCAATTCCGAAAGTTGAAGCCAAAGACCTCGATGGGCTAAAAATTGCCTACTACTCCAATGACAGCATCAAAAAATATTTCGAATATTTTAAAAGAGAAGAAGCACAAGCGGAAAAGAAACAGCGCGCATTTGAAGCAGAATTGACAAGAAGAAATAAAGCTTACGAAGATTTTGTCATTAAAAAAGAACAAGAGGCGCGCGCAGGGCTTTTGTCTCAAAACGAATTGGCTATGGTCCAACAAAAAGCACAACAAATGCAGTCTGACCTCATGCGATATCAGCAGCAAGAAGGTCAAAAAATAGAAAAAGCGACCCTTAAATCTCTGCAAGACATCAATAAAAAGGTTGAAACTTGGGGGAAGAAATATTGCGAAATGCATCAAATTGATCTTCTACTTATTCAAGGGGAAGGTGGGCAAATCAATTACATCAATAAAAATATGGATGTTACTAAGGCCTTCATCAGCTTTCTCAATGAAAATCAAAAAGAAATCGAAAAGGATCTTCAATAATGCAGCCTAATTCAGCACTCAAAGAAAGCAACGTCGCAGAATACTTGCTCTATATTTATCAAATTGAAGCAATGGTTCGCAGCTTTAATTTTGACCTCAACCTGATCAACAACCAACTCTTAATTCCAGGGTCGAAAACTTCTGATGAACTGGCAAAACATCAAGAATGGTATGTCAACTTAATCGATGAAATGCAACGTCGTGGGTTGCAGAAGGATGGACACATTGAAGAAGTAGAGGAGATCTTGATGGAGCTCGTTTACCTGCACAATACCCTGCTTACGATTGTCAATGACGAAAAATACAAAACACTCTGTGAGCAAGCACAGCCAGACCTATTAGAATTTAAGAAACGCTCTAATATGAGTCAACGACAAGATGTCGAGGCACTGCTCCATGCGATGTTTATGAAGTTACAACTCAAAATGAAGCAACAAGAAATTAGTCCCGAAACCGAGGCTGCTTTTGATTTGTTTAGAATACAGTTGGCATATTTATCAAGGGCTTACAACCAGATGAAAACCGGAGCACTCAATTTTTTTCAAAATTAAAGGCTTTAGGAAAGTCTTCACAAACAGCCAACGTGCCGTTTTCTTTATTTAGCGCGTAAATTAGGTGTGAAAGCCCATTGCTGAGGGCAATGAAGGGTGCTTGTATATTACGTTGATAAACTGCTACTTGCTGAAATACTGCCTCTGAAAGGGAAATCTGAGGAGCTTTGCATTCAATAAGCAGCAGCGGGTTAAACGCTTGGTCATAGACCACAATATCCCAACGTTTGGTAAAGCCATCATATTTGATTTGCTTTTCCACACTTATTTTCTCCAATGGAAACCCTGATTGCAAGTGCAAATAGGCGACAAGATGTTGCCTGACCCACTCTTCCGGAGTTAAGACTAGATATTTTCGCCTGATCAGGCATTGGACCAAAAGTTTTTGATCTGCTTGACGCTGTATTTTGAGTGGCGCAGGAGGCAGATTAAGTGGTATAAGTTCCGGCATTAAATTCCAGGCAAAATAAGGTTGATATCCTTGTATTGAAGATCAAAAACCTTTCCTAATACTTCATTGGTCAGGATGCCCCTGAACATGTAAACACCATTTCTAAAACCAGCATGGGTACGAATGAGGTCTGCAACACCGCCGCGATCTCCCATTTCAAGTAGGAGTGGAGATAGGGTGTTTGAGAGTGCAAACGAAGCAGTCCTTGAAACACGGGAAGCAATGTTTGGTACACAATAATGTGTTACGCCATGTTTCTCAAAGGTAGGCTCGCTATGATTGGTAATTCTGGATGTTTCAAAACAACCACCTTGGTCAATACTGATATCAAGCACAACAGATCCTGGTTTCATTTGTGCAATCATGTCTTCACTGACCACACACGGAGTGCGTCCAATATTGGAGCGCAAGGCGCCGATGACCACATCGGCTCTTCTGATGGCTTTGGCCAGTACTTTTGGCTGAAGTATGGAAGTATGGACACGTACACCGAGGTCATTTTGTAGGCGTCTGAGTCTAGAAAGAGAGTTGTCAAAAACTTTGACAGATGCACCGAGGCCCAGCGCAGAGCGCGTTGCAAACTCACCAACCGTACCAGCGCCAATCACCACAATTTCGGTGGGTTGAACCCCTGCAATGCCACCAAGCATGAGCCCTTTGCCTTGCGAAAAAGAAGAGAGCAGCTCACCAGCAACCAAGATGGAGGTGGTGCCGGCAATTTCACTCATAGTACGCACAATAGAGAAGACACCTTCTTCGTCGCGAATGTAGTCCCAGGCAATGGCAGTGATTTTTTTTGCACTGAGTAGTTGTAAGATTTCTTTGGGTTGTGTTGAAAGTTGAAGTGCCGAAATAAAAGTTTGATTACCCGGCATAAAACTGATTTCTTCTTCGGAAGGTGGAGCGACTTTTAAAATGATGTCTGCTTGGTATACGCCTTTGCGGTCATAGATGATTTGTGCGCCGGCTTCACTGTATTCGTTGTCAGAGAAATTAGAACCTTTTCCGGCTTCAGTTTCAACTAAAACTTGATGCCCATTTGCTATAAGTAAGGAAACGGCTTCGGGTACTAAAGCTACCCGGCGTTCTTGAAAGGAAGTTTCTTTTGGAATACCAATCAATAAATCGCCTTTCTTTTTTCTGACTTCTAATAAATCTTCTTTGGGAAGCAAACCACCCTGTTGAATGAGTGTTTTCAGTATGTTTTGATCAGTTGTCATGATAAAGTTCTAGGGTTCTACTGAGGTCAGGATTCGTACGAATATACAGCCAAAAGTGCTGAAATGGAAGTATTTGTTTGATTTTTTCAGGCCATTCCACAAAAAAGTGGGCTGTTTCATCAAATAATTCTTCGAGGCCTAAATTGATCAGTTCTGCCTCATTTTCAATTCGGTAGCAATCGAGGTGATAAATTTTACCTTTAGTTGAACTGAGATAAGCTTGAACAATTGCGAAAGTTGGTGATCCTTCAAAATAGTCAATTTGTGCTGCTTGTAATAGGGAAGCAATGGTGGTGGTTTTGCCAGTCCCCATTTCGCCTTCAACGGCTACAAATGCAGCAGGTGTTAAAAAAGACCAAATTTCTGCTGCTACATCGCGAAGATTCGAAGGAGTTACGGAAGGCCAAGATGCTATTATTTTCTTAGTTTTCATAAGAAACTACTTGATCTTTGTCCCATTTCATTAAACGCAACTCTTTGGTGTCAAATACAGCGAAAGTGTCATATTTCAACCAATCTCCAGTATTGATATAGGTAGCTGAGCCCACAGACAGGCATAATGGTAAATGACGATGCCCAAAAAGATAATAGTCTTGCTGTGGCCCGGATGCTTCTTTGTCTTTCACAAATTGAAATAGCCACTCTTGCTCGGGGCCATTGTAAACTTGATCTTTTTTACCTCCTTTTGCACGGCTTCTTCTTGAAAGAAAACTTGCTAAACTAATGCCAAAATTGGGGTGTAAACGCGCAAAGAGCCATTGACATAAGCTACTTCTGAAAAAGAGTTTGAGAAATTTGTATTTGTAATCACCAGGACCTAAACCGTCGCCATGATGCAAATAGAAGCGCTTACCCTCATATTCGAATTGGTAGGAGTCATGATGTAGTTTGATACCAATTTCTTTTTGAAAGTAATCAAACATCCACATGTCGTGGTTACCCTTGAAAAAATGAATGTGAATGCCGTTGTCAGACATTTGTGCCAATTTGCCGAGGAGTCTGATATAACCTTTTGGAACCACGCTTTTGTATTCAAACCAAAAATCAAAAATATCGCCGAGTAAGAATATACTATGCGCACTTTTTTCAATGTGATTTAACCAATTTAGCAACGCTTTTTCGCGTTCGGCACTTTGTTGTGCATTGGGGGCGCCCAAGTGAAAATCAGAGGCAAAATAGAGATATTTGGCAGTCTCAGGCATTAAAAACCAAATGTTTGTTGCAAAGTTTGTTCGAGTGCGGCGCCACGAAGGTTGGTAGCGATGACCTTACCTTCTCGATCAATCAGGATGGTAAACGGAATACTCGTGACACCAAATTGTTGTGCAACTTTGTTTTGCCAACCACCGAGGTCACTGACATGATTGGGCCAATTCAATTGATCGGCAGCGATGGCAGCAAGCCATTTGTTGCGGTCAGAATCGAGTGAAACACTCATGACGGTAAAGCCCGAGTCTTTGTATTTTTGATAGTTCTTGACAACATTTGGGTTTTCGGCCCTACACGGCCCACACCAAGAGGCCCAGAAATCTAGTAAAACCACCTGACCTCTCAAATCTGAGAGCTTCATTTGCTTTTTACCATCCGTCTTAAAAGATTCAAAATCAGGTACTATTTTTCCTTTTGCAAATGGATCTGCGGCTTCAATTTCCTGTTTTTTGGTGAGGTACTTTTGGTAAAGCTGCTGAACAATAGCACTTTGAGGAAAACCTTGGTAGATTTGTGTGATGAGGGTTTGATAGCTCTGAAAATCTTGATCAATATTAATGCTGCTTAAAGGTAGAATGAGTGCGGCAGATCCCTGATACATACCAACAAAACTTTGAATCGAAGTTTGATATTGCTTGAATTGTTCGGTCATGTATTGATTGATCGCAGCTTCTTTGGAGGCATCTGCCTTGATGGCAGTAAGTGCAGAATCTGTTTTTTGTTGCCAACTCGTGGTTAAAAGCACATATTCGTGCATTTGTCTGGATTCTTCAGCATTGACGAAATTGCATTGACTGCTTATTTTTCTGCCGTCGGCGTATAGTTTGATGGTAGTGGTATCTCGAATGACTAAATGTAAAGCTTGGTTGCCTATGCGTAATAAATAGTAGTCTGGGCCAGGGACAATTCCAGCTAATTCAAAATTTCCCTTTTGATCAAGAGGGCTAACGATGTAGTCGCGAAAATAGGATCCAAAATTTTGTGACAGACGAATGGAATCTACACCAGAATAAAATATATTGCCTTCAATCTGTACTTTCAAACCTTGAGCCATGCTTGAAAACGAGAACAATAAAATAAAAAGCAAGCCTTGTATTTTCATATTACTTGAATATTTCTGCGAGTTTTTTCTCAAGTTTTGCTCCTCTCAAGTTCGTACCAATGACCTTCCCTTCTGGATTCACCAAAACGGTGTAAGGAATACCATCAAACTGATAAGTTTGGGGTAGGTTTGAATTCCAACCTTTCAAATCGCTTACGTGATGAGGCCAGGGCATGCCCCAAGATGTGATTGCAGCCTTCCATTTGGCAGGGTCATCGTCTAGTGAAACACTAAATACTGTGAAATTTTTGTTTTGGTACTTTTTGTAGAGTTGAATGACGTTTGGCATTTCGCTTTTACACGGCCCGCACCAAGACGCCCAAAAGTCAATCAAGACATAGTTACCTTTTAACGAACTCAGGGTTTGGGTTTTACCGTTCGGGTCTGGAAGCGCGATCTCTGGTGCAGCTATTGTCCCATTGATGGTGCTTGCGTAATTGAAATAGGCATCTTCAATTTGTTGGTATTGAGCCATCATGTTTTGACTAGCGGGTTGACCCACAAAAGCGTTCTGATAGGACTTCGCTAATTTTTCAAGGGTAGCTAGGTGCTTGGCATTCCAGTTTTCAAAACCAGTAGTGGGAAGTAAGTTCATGCTCAATAAAATATTAAGCGGGCTACTGAGATCCTTTTCAATGAGCTGGGCACAATAGTTTTCGTATACCTGACGGGCACTATCGTATTGTTTTTCTACCAGCCCTTGATCAAGTTTGGCCATATTGGCTTGTAGATTTTTTTGAAAATCCTCAAATTGATTGGTTTTTTCGAGCATGGCCTGATAATTGCCTGCCCACTTGACGCCGCTAAGCCCTGGTTTTCGTCCAAAATCTTGGCGTGTACAATTGAGGTGTAGTTCATCTTTGGCTTGAAGTGGAAGCCAAAGAACGGTGCCATTCAAATCACTTAATCGTAAATCATATAGACCTAAGCCCGGAATATTAGCGTGTAGTTCAAAATGTCCGTCAGGCTCGATTTCAGTCTGAGCTACCGAAATCACGCCTCTGTCACTGGGCGCCTCAAGGAAAAGTTGAAGCCCACCGGCATCTTTGATATGACCTGAAATGACAACGTTGACTTCAAGGTCATTCTTTTCTAGCTCGGAGCGTTGGAAATACCAAAACAAGAAAACACCAAGTGCTAAAATAGCCGATACTAGGAATATTTTTTTCTTGTTTTTTGTAAGTGTCATTAGGCTTCTAGTTTTTGTCTGAGTAAAGCATTGGCAGCTTTTGGATCTGCTTTACCGCCCGAAACTTTCATGAGTTGACCCATTAAAAAGCCAATGAGTTGTTTTTCACCATTGCGGTATCTTTCTACTTCTGCTGTATTTTGAGCAATTACTTTATCGATATAACCTAAAATGACGCTTTGGTCTGAGCTTTGAATCAGGTTCATTTGTTCGGCCAACTCCAGAGGCGCTGCTTCTGAAGAGAGCATCGCAGGGAATATACGTTGTGAAGCAATAGAGCTCGATACTTTTCCTTCATCAATAAGGGCAATTAGTGCGGCAATACGCGCCGGAGCAAGCGGAAAGTGTTGGATATCCATGCCGTGCTCGTTGAGATATGACTTGATATCGCCCATGAGCCAATTTGCTGCGGCTTTATAGTTTTTGGTCAAGGCAATGAGCGCTTCGTAGTACAAGGCAATGCCTTTTTGGTCAGTGATATTGTAAGCGTCGTATTCAGATAAGCCAAACTCTTTGGTGTAGCGGTCAAAAAGGACACCAGGTAGTGCTGGCATCGCTTGCGCAACGCGATCGATGTGCGCTTGACTTACTGTAATTGGTGGAAGATCTGGTTCAGGGAAGTAGCGGTAGTCATTAGCTGCTTCTTTGGTGCGCATAGAAATAGTAATGCCTTTTAAAGCATCAAAAGCACGGGTTTCTTGGGTAAGTTGACCACCGGCCTCAAGTGTTTCAATTTGGCGCGTTATTTCAAATTCGATGGCTCTTTGCACATTGCGAATAGAGTTCATGTTTTTGACCTCTACTTTGGTGCCGAACTCAGCGCTTCCTTTGAGGCGAACCGAAACGTTGGCATCACAGCGCAATGATCCTTCTTCCATGTTGCCATCACAAATATCGAGGTATCTGACAAGTTTACGTACTTCGGTTAAATAGTTGTAGGCTTCTGTAGAGGAACGAAGGTCTGGCTCAGAAACAATTTCTAGCAGGGGTGTGCCCGCTCGGTTGAGGTCCACGAGAGTATCAAATACATCCACATCGTGAATGCTTTTTCCGGCGTCTTCTTCCATGTGAATGCGTGTCAGACCGATCGCTTTTTTACCGCCATCTTCTGTTCTGATGACAATTTGGCCACCGGTACAAATTGGCGTCGTATCTTGGGTAATTTGATACCCTTTTGGAAGGTCAGGGTAGAAGTAGTTTTTTCTAGCAAAATGCTGTTGAGGTGCAATTTGACAACCACAGGCTAGTCCTAACTTGATAGCGTAGTCAATGGTTGTTTGATTCATAACGGGCAATGTTCCGGGGTGCCCAAGGGTAATGGCACTCACGTTGGTATTGGGCGCTGAACCATATTCATTGAGATCCGAAGAGTAGGCTTTTGTTTTGGTGAGCAATTGTGCGTGCACCTCAAGCCCAATGACTACCTCGTAACGATCTTTGATTGCGTCTTCCATTTTTATATGCTTGATATGAGTTCTTTCATGATGCTTGTCATCTTGGGCTCTTGGCGGCTTGCCACTTCAATAACATCTTGCACACTCACTTTTTTAATTTTTCCGGGTACACCAAGATCGGTGATGATCGAGATAGCGAAACAAGGAATACTCATATGGCGTGCAACAATCACTTCAGGAACGGTTGACATTCCTACGGCATCAGCGCCAATGGTGCGCACATATTTGTATTCTGAAGGTGTTTCAAGCGTCGGCCCCGTAAGCCCTGCATAACAACCTACTGAAACTTTGATTTGTAGATTTTTGGCAATTTCACAAGCTTTGTCGATGAGGCTTTGGTCATAAGGGTCACTCATGTCTGGGAAACGCGGACCGAGTTCGTCAATGTTTTTGCCGATGAGCGGGTTGCCGGGAAATAAATTAATGTGGTCATTCATGATCATGATTTCACCCACTTCAAAATCTGGATTAACACCACCAGACGCATTGCTGACAAAAAGTTGCTGAATGCCTAACATTTTCATGACGCGAACCGGGAAAGTTACTTGCTGTAGCGTATAACCCTCATAGTAATGGAAACGACCTTGCATGGCCACGACATTTTTTCCACCAATTTTACCGAAGATTAATTTGCCAGAATGGCTCTCTACGGTTGAAACTGGAAAGTGCGGTATGTCTTCATAGCTGATTTCGTCGAGGATTTCGATTTCTTTGACAAGACCTCCAAGGCCTGTTCCTAGAATGATACCAATTGTAGGCTCAATGGATGTTTTGGACTGAATATAAGCTGTACTTTCTTTAATTTGCGTCAACATAGGTCTTTATAAATTGATTAAACGCTTGTTCATCTGACCATTCAATTTTAAAATCGAGCAGCATCCAGGGATAGCTTTTGCGATCTTGTGGGCTCAATAGGGTATTTAGTTTCACCCAATCTTTGGCAGTAGTAACAAGCACTGTTTTGTCGTCAGCAAAGGTATCAAAAAAATGATGAATTTCCTTGATTTCTTGTGCTGTATAGCTGTGGTGATCTTTGAAAGATTTGTAATGAATTTCTTGCTGAGAATTAAATGCCTGTCCAAGAGTTTCGGGATGTGCAATTGCGCTTACTAAAATAATCCGATCAATTGTGCTACTTTGTTTATACGTTAGTGCTTTTAGGGGGAGGTAGGTGTAGCGAGAGAAGAAAACGGGTATCTTGTACTTTTTGTATTGCACCTTGATCAAATCTTGATCAAATGTATGGAAATCAGGGCATTTGGTAATGACAAGCGCTTGTGCTCGTTTCAATTGATAAGGGCGGTCTCTTAGGCGTCCGACAGGAATTAGTGCGTCTTTTTCTAGTGGCCTATCAAAAGTGTTTAAAATGATATTCAAACCGGGCTTTACCCAACGGTGTTGGAATGCGTCGTCGAGTAGAATAATCGCATTTGGATCATTTTTTTTGAGTTGTGCCACTCCGGAGCGTCTATTTTCACAAACCACAATGGTAGTGTCTTTGTGAAACTGTTGTTTCAACATCAATGGTTCGTCGCCAACTTCTTGCGCTGTTGATGTTATTTTCACTTCTTTGAAACCCTTGCTCAGACGGCCGTATCCTCTGCTAAGTACTTGGATGCTAGCATTTTTTTGAAGAAGTTCAATGAGGTAAGCGATGTGTGGAGATTTTCCGGTACCACCAACCGCTAAATTCCCAATGCAAATTGACTTGCCTGGTATTGGTTGACTTTTAACAAAACCGATATCAAAACAAAAATTCCTCAGCCAGACTACCAAGCCATAAAGGGCAGCAATTGGATATAGTACCGGCTTTAATTTCATTATTGGCTATGATAATCAGAGAATTCTTGTTCGTCGGCGTAATAGAAAATGCGCACTTGGGCGGTATCATTCAAAAAGTCAATTTTACCAACTTCAACGCGATTGATGACCAATCCGGTGCGTTTTTCAAGGTCAGCTTTAAGAAGATCGCGTTGGTCAGGCTTAATGAGGTCAATACGCTCGTAATTGATGGTTTTTCTGGTCTCGTGCTTCATGAGCCAGAGGTTTTCAAGGATGAAAGTGACAAGTAGGACGGTTACGTTAATGACGGTCACTTCTGAAATACTCAATTCATTGGAGGCTAAAGCGTTGATTACACTTATTCCGATGACCATGAAAAGATAGGTCATTTCTTTGATTTCAATGGCGTCAGTGCGGTAGCGGATGATGCCAAAAATAGCGAACAAGCCAAGCCCCATTCCTGTGTCAATGTCCATTTGCATGAGACCAAAGCAAAGGAAAAAGGTGATGATGCCAATCAGAAAATAGGTAAATAAGTAATCTTTTCTTTTTGTTTTGGTATAGTACAAAAAGCGGATCAAAATAGTCAGAAAAAACAAGTTGGTACCGAGACGAATCAATAGGGCATAGAAGTCAGTGCTGAACCAAGTAATTGTGTTAGGGTCTAGTACTTTTTTAAGCGGCAAAAATAAGAGTAGGTCAATGAGCATGGTTGATTTTATTTAAAAATAGTAGCTTTTTTTTGAAGCGATTGAATTTCAGGACTTCTTCTCCATAAATTTCGACACTGCCAATGCAGTATTTGGATAGTCTATAAGGTCTGATTCGCTCGCGTTTCATGAGTTGATAGAACGGGGAGTTGCGGTCAAGCTGTTCTTGTTTGAGCTCAGCAATCACTAGCTGATTGAAATCGCGGCGAACTTCGCCCATATGAAAGTGGATGTTGAAATCTAGGGTGAGTCTTTCTTTGCTTGTTTTGGATACCAAAGTGATCCTTTGAAAAGAATTCCACATGGTGGGTTTCAGATTGGTATTTTCTGAAAGTTGCCGTTTGAGAAAGTCACGCTCCTTTTCTTCAGTAAGTTCATTAAAATCGTTGGTAAGAATGCGGCGTTTGTCAGTGCGTCCTTTGATTTTATGTTTAATTTCAAGAAAGTGAATGTTAGACTCTACATATTTGCGGATACGAACTTTATAACGGTCGGCTTTGCCGTTGTGATGATCTCTGAAAAATGAAAATTTTTCGTCGTCAAAATACAGCGATTCATAGTGCGGAAGCATGGTTCCTTCTACCTTCAAGGCGCGATAATCTTGAGCTAACAGAGGGATAAAGCGCAATAAATCATCTTGTCGGAAGGCAAATTTGGTGTCGATGCGGTTCATCAAATTCACATCGGCCATTTCGCGGAGGTCTATCGGTTCAAAGTGCTTAATTTCTGCTGCTATATTGCTCATCTCTCTTGGCCAAAAATAACAATTTCTTCGCTGTTTGTTTACATTTGTGTTATGAAGTACAAAATACTACTCTTGGGTGCTGGTGAACTCGGTAAGGAGTTTGTGATTGCAGCACAACGTTATGGTCAAACTATTATTGCGGTTGATAGCTACGCAGGCGCACCTGCTATGCAAGTAGCAGACGCTTATGAAGTCATCAATATGTTAGACGGAGCAGCCCTCGATATGGTTGTAGCCAAACATCAACCAGATTACATTGTCCCAGAAATTGAGGCCATCAGGACCGAACAGTTTTATCAATACGAAGCTCAAGGAATTCAGGTAGTGCCAAGTGCGAAAGCAGCAAATTTTACGATGAATCGCAAAGCAATCCGTGACTTAGCAGCTAAGGATCTCGGTGTCAGAACAGCGCCTTACCGCTATGCTACTTCACTCGATGAACTAAAGGCTGGAGTTGCTTTTTGTGGTTTGCCATGCGTGGTCAAACCATTGATGTCAAGTTCTGGTAAAGGGCAGTCGGTCATTCAAACAGAAGCTGATATTGAACATGCCTGGACCTATGCAATGGCAGGTTCTCGGGGTGATCTCAAAGAAGTCATCGTTGAGGGCTTTATCAATTTCGATTACGAAATTACTTTATTGACAGTCACTCAAAAAAATGGGCCAACTTTGTTTTGTCCGCCTATTGGCCACCGCCAAGAACGCGGTGATTACCAAGAAAGTTGGCAACCGATGCCGATGAATCCTGCTCACTTAGAGGAGGCGCAAGCTATGGCTGCAAAAGTTACTGCAGCTTTAGGTGGAGCCGGCATTTGGGGCGTTGAGTTCTTCATCACCTCGAACGGTGCTTATTTCTCTGAATTATCTCCAAGACCACATGATACCGGCATGGTCACACTTGCTGGCACCCAAAATCTCAATGAATTTGAATTGCATGCCAGAGCAATTTTAGGTTTACCTATCCCTTCCATTGACTTGAAACAAAACGGAGCAAGCGCAGTGGTATTGGCAACGCAAGAAAGTGCGGAGGCGCCTGTATTTACAGGACTAGATCAAGTACTTTGTGACCCGCAGGCAGAAGTTCGAATTTTTGGAAAACCAAACACTCGGCCATACAGACGCATGGCAGTTGCTTTGGCCTTTGGTCAAGAGCCTGTGGAACAAATTGTCGAACGTGCCAAATTACATGCTTCTTCTATCAAATTGTCTTAATTTCAAATCTATAACAGGACGTTTTAAAGTTCAATTTTTTTCCTTTTTATGATGCTCAACAAACTATTCCTCTCGACCCTCTTAGCCATAGTGCCTTTTTTCTCGCAGGCCCTTGAGCTCAGCTATCATTTGTCAATGCCACAACCAAATTCACATTATTTTGCTGTCAAAATTGATGTGAAAGGCAATAACGAAACAGTACAAGAATTCAAATTACCCGTCTGGACGCCGGGTTCTTATCTTGTCCGTGAATTTTCTAAAAACCTCAATCAAGTCAAGGCAATTGTAACTGGCGGAAAGGAATTGGCAGTTGTCAAAAAAAATAAAAATACTTGGCTGATTCAATGTGCAGGTCAAGAGAATTTCACCATTTTCTATGAAGTATATGCTTTTGAACTCTCTGTACGAACCCCTTACCTAGATAACACCCACGGCTTTGTTGCTGGCGCTGGTGTGTTTATGTACACTGAGGCTACAAAAAATCAGCAAGGAATTTTAAAAGTTTATCCGCATGCGAGTTTCAAGAAAGTCAGTACAGCGTTGAATTCAATCGATTTTAAACCAGAGCCGGGCTGCTTTGCTTATGTATTTGAAAATTATGACCAACTGGTCGATTGCCCCATCGAAATTGGCAACCAGACTGAATTTGATTTCATGGCAGCAGGTGTCAGACACCGAGTTGCTATGTATGGGGAAGCTAATTATAATGTCGCTCAATTGCAGCAGGATATGGCCAAAGTTGTGCAAGCAGCAACCAATGTTTTTGGGAGCAATCCGAATAAAGATTATTTGTTTATTGTGCATAACGTCACAGATGGCCAAGGTGGATTAGAACACAAAAATAGCTGTGTTTTGAGCGTGGATCGTTGGTCTTATGCTGGATCGAATTATTTGGGTTTTATCAATTTGGTAGCGCACGAATATTTTCATTTATGGAATGTCAAACGCATTAGGCCAATCGAATTAGGACCATTTAATTATGATCAAGAATGTTACACCTCTTTATTATGGGTTATGGAGGGCATTACTTCCTACTACGATGAGTTGTTACTCAGAAGAGCTGGATTTTACACTGCAGAAGAATTTGTAGCTAAAATGCAGTCTCAAATCAATTACGTTGAAGGAACACCGGGTTCGAGAGTACAGCCTGTAGCTCATGCCAGTTTTGATGCCTGGATCAAAGCTTATCGTCCAAATGAAAATTCAAGTAACACCACCATGACCTACTATTCAAGAGGTGCGGTTTTAGGTGCGGTCCTCGATGCTTATCTCATTCAAAAATCGAACAAAAAGAAGAGTTTAGATGGTTTTATGCAAGTGCTATACACCAAGTATGCATTGGGCTTACAACGTGGTTTTACTGAGGCTGAGTTTGAACAAGAACTGAGTGCCTACTGCGGCGAAGATATGAGTGCATTTTTTGCCAATTACGTCAATGGTACACAAATCATCCCGTATCAAAAGTATTTTGAGCCAATGGGCATCACGGTCAAAGACCTTACTTCTAGTCAGGCCAATATCGGCGCAACTTTCGAAGGAAACGAAATTGTTAAAGTGAAATCCGTCAGAAGAGCAAGTGCAGCCGAAGAAGCTGGACTCAGTGTTGGTGATGAAGTGTTGGTTTGTGAAGGATATCGTGTCAACAAAGCAATGTTAGAAGGTATGCTCAATAGTTTGTCACCAGGAGAAGACATGATGCTTACCGTAGCTCGCGATGAAAAAGTATTTCAAGTGAAGTTCATCATGAAATCATACACCAAACCTCAATTTTCATTACAAATAAAAGATGCCAATGCGCCCTTACTTACTTATTGGTTACGTTAGTTTTTTTGCCTTTGCATTCAAGCTGAGTGCACAAGTCTATAAAAACATACAAATTCCGCCGGTTTCTTCAAAGTATCCATTCAATGAATGTGAGCCATCTATTGCCATCAATCCATTAAACCCGGATGAAATTGCAGCCGGAACCGTATTGACCGGTTATCATTTTTCAACTGATGGGGGGCAAACATGGCAAACAAAATCTTTAAAAAGCCCATATGGCGTTTATGGAGATCCAGTTTTGCAATACGATGCGCTCGGAAGGTTATATTATTTCCATCTAAGCGATTACAAAAAATCGAGTCACCTGGACCGCATTGTTTGTCAATATGCCGACCAAATCGACGGAAAGTTTAGTAAAGGATCTTTTCCAGCCCCCAATGGCACCAAAGTTCAGGATAAGCATTGGATGACCATCGACCCTAAAACACAAGTCATTTACATGACTTGGACACAATTTGATGCCTACGACTCCGCAGATCCGAAAGATACCTCTGTTATCGTTTTTTCTAAATCCACTGATCGCGGCGTAAGTTGGTCCAAACCAATCAGGATATCAAAATTTGGAGGTGATTGTCTTGACGGAGATAATACAGTAGAAGGAGCAGTGCCTGCCTTGGGCGCCAACGGTGAAATTTTTGTCTGTTGGACAGGCCCCAGAGGACTCATGTTTCAGTGCTCAAAAGATGGAGGGCTTACTTGGTTGCCTGAAGAAAAAAAGTTGTCAGATCACGTTGGCGGCTGGGACATTCAAATCCCGGGAATATACCGTGCCAATGGTTTACCTTTTTTAATGGCAGATATGAGTGGTGGCCCTAGAAATGGCACCATTTACCTCAATTGGTGTGATCAACGCAATGTGCCAAACGACACTGATGTTTGGCTCATGAGTTCATCGGATGGTGGAGCAACATGGTCTGAAGCCAAGCGCGTCAATCAAGATGTGCCTGGAAAACACCAATTCTTGACTTCAATGGCCATTGATCAAAAAAATGGAGACCTACATTTTGTGTACTACGACCGCAGAAGATTCAACACAAATAGCACAGATGTCATTTGGACAAAAAGTTCCGATGGGGGGCAAAGTTTTTCAGAGCAACTCATTTCTAACCGTCCATTTGTGCCCGACGCACGTGTGTTCTTCGGCGATTATCTTGGTATAGCCGCATTTGATGGAAGAGTGAGACCTATCTGGCCGCGCATGGATAACGGACAAATCACACTTTGGACCGCTTTGATTGACCCAAAATGACTCAAATTCAAATAGACCAAAGTTGGCGAGAGGTTTTAGCCGATGAATTTGAAAAGCCATATTTTACGGCACTTATCCAAAAAGTAAAAGCGGCCTATCAAGCTAAACCTCAACAAATATTCCCAAAGGGTTCGCAAATATTTAGGGCATTTGATGCATGTCCTTTTGACCAAGTAAAAGTGGTTATTTTAGGTCAAGATCCATACCCGACACGAGGACACGCGCATGGTTTATGTTTTTCTGTTGAGCCAGATGTTCGCCCCCTTCCCAAAAGTTTACTCAATATTTTCAAAGAACTGCAAACAGATATCGGAAAACCGATTCCTCAGAATGGCGAGCTCCTTTCTTGGGCTCAACAAGGTGTTTTGTTACTCAATAGTGTGCTTACAGTAGAGGAAGGATTGCCCGATAGTCATAAAAATTTTGGTTGGGAATCCTTTACAGACGCCGTCATTACAAAGATCAATGCGCAAAAAAGCAATGTGGTTTTCATCTTGTGGGGAGCAAAGGCGGCTGCAAAAGCAAGTTTCGTTGACAACACAAAACACCTCATTTTAAAGGCTGTACATCCGTCGCCCCTTGCCGCACATCGCGGTTTTTTTGGATGCCGACATTTCAGTAAAACAAATGCCTTTTTGCGCATGACCCAACAGCAAGAAATTCAATGGTAATTGCTTACCTTTGTCACGATGATTCAAAACGACTTATTTCTCAGAGCGCACCGAGGTGAAGCCATCGAGCGCTATCCTGTTTGGCTGATGCGTCAGGCAGGTCGCATTCTTCCAGAATACCGCGCAGTTCGCTCTAAATTGTCTGGATTTAAAGAACTGGTTGAAACACCTGAATTTGCTACCGAGGTGACAATCCAACCTGTTGATTTACTCAATGTAGATGCTGCAATTATCTTTTCTGACATTCTAGTTGTTCCAGAAGCCATGGGATTACCTTATCAGATGATCGAACAAAAGGGGCCTTGGTTTGAAAACACCATACGTTCGCAGCAAGAATTTGACCGCCTTGACCAACAAATTGATGTACAAGACAGATTGTGGTACGTTTTTGAGGCGCTCAAACAAACCAAAACCGCACTTAATGGCCGTGTTCCGCTCATTGGTTTTGCAGGTGCACCCTGGACTATTCTCTGCTATATGGTAGAAGGTAAGGGCTCTAAAACTTTCAGTGAATCAAGAAAATTTTTATACACTCAACCAGCACTTGCGCATCTCCTTTTACAACGCATTACGGATGTAACTATCGCTTATTTAAAAGGTCAAGTTGCTGCAGGTGCAGATGCGCTTCAGCTTTTTGATTCTTGGGCCGGCATTCTTGGTGACGCCCAATACAATGAATTTGGAATCAAGTACATTAGCCAAATTTGTGAAGCATTTCCAGAAACACCATTGACCGTTTTTTCAAAGGGAGCTATAGGTTCTTTACCGGCTTTGGCCCAATTGCCTTGCACTACATTAGGTCTTGACTGGAATATGGATGTAAATGTGGCACGCAATTTGGTTCAAGAAAACATGACTTTGCAAGGAAACCTAGACCCTTGTGTACTCTATGGTTCACCACAAATCATCGAGGCCGAGACCAAAAAAATGCTGAAATCCTTTAAAAGTCAAAGACATATTGTAAATTTGGGTCACGGGGTATACCCTGATATTGACCCAGAAATGGTCAAAGTATTTATTCATACCGTTCAAAACTATGCAATTTAACACTTCCAACATGACAAAATGGTTGCTGAGCTTTAGCTTTGCCACGATAGCCAATGTTTCACAAGCTCAAGAGGCTTTCAAAGAAATTAAAATTGGATTTGAAAGCGCTGCCAAAGAAGTAACAGAATTACAAACCATTGAATTGGCAGGTGGTGAAATCGTATCTCCAACCCTAATTAAAGCGGACCTATTCTCCAAGCAAGCTACTGGCGATGTCGGTATTCCGGCAAATATCTATGGTTCAGAAGAGCCAACAACTGAAGATGGAGGAGAGGTCTATGCAGGTTTTGTAGCCTACAAACCAGGCAAGCAAGCTTCAGAGCGTTCATACATTACCATTCCAATTGCTAAAAAAGGAAAATCGGGTCTTACCAAAGGCATGACCTACTGTGTAGAATACTCTATTTCCTTGAGTGAGTCTTCTAAATTTGCTTGTAACAATTTAGCACTGTACTTCACGGACAAAGCTCCGGGCTCAGGTGAGTCAGATGCCATTTATGCTGACGGAGACCACGTTGTTAAATCAGCAGTAAACGGTATCTATAACGGATATTTTGGTTGGGACAAAGTATGTAATTTGTATGTGGCCAAAGGAGATGAAAAATTCATCACCATCGGAAACTTCGACCGCAACGAAAAAACGCAGTTCCAGGCCATGAAAAAGCCTAAAGATGCTGAGGCAGAGGCTTTATTGCATGCCTACTATTATGTAGATAACATCATCATCCGCCAGATTGATCCAAAAAAGCCGGAGCAATGCGCTTGCTACAACAAGCGTCCGCCGAAGGTAGAAGATTCTTTTAGCACTTTGGTTTACGACAAAACGCCAGAGGTCAATGAAAAAATGACCCTCGATAAAAAAATTGCAGCCCAAACAATTTACTTCAGAGCTGGTAAAGCTGCGCTTACAGAAAATGCACGCACCAACTTAGACTTTATCGTAGCCCAAATGAATGCAAATCCTGCATTAACACTTGAAATTATCGGACACAATGATGCACTTGAGAACAAAGCAGGAGAAGAAAACGAAATGTACAAAGGCATGGATTCTCAGCGCATCGCCGCAGTGAAAAAATACCTCACGAGCCAAGGTGTTGCTGCCGAGCGTTTATTAGCTGTGCCAATGTCAGACAAATCTCAAAGTACTGAAGTTGCTGAAGACGACGATCAAGAAACAAAAGATGCCAAAAACCGCAGGGTAGAGTTCAGAGTGAAACTCTAAATCCAACGATCAGTTATAAAAAAACCGCAGTTTTCACTGCGGTTTTTTTGTGTCTAAGAATGGTGAGTAATCATTCTATTTTTAGATATGATTCTTGAGAAATGGATAAAGTCTTTGTGTTGGCAAGCCCATTACGTTCGTAAACGAGCCCTTGATTTCAATGACACCTACATGCCCAATCCATTCTTGGATGCCATAACTACCAGCTTTGTCAAAGGGTTGGTACTGATCCACATAATAGATGATATCTTCGATTTTTAATTCTTGGAAGCGTACAACCGTGCAATCAATTAAATTGTGTTCGCCTTGTGTGTTTTTAAGTACCAGTCCAGTATAAACTTCATGCTCCTTTCCAGATAACAGACTTAACATTTCAATTGCTTCATTTCTATCGGCTGGTTTTCCTAAGACTTTTCCGTCCAAGTAGACAATTGTATCGGCACAAAGCAAAGTTTCGTCTTGCTCAATTTGTGTGGACAATGCGGCAATCTTCTTCTTACAAATTGACAACACGATTTCTTCAGGACTCTGTTTGGGATCAAATGATTCATCACAACTTGCAGTGAGTACTCGAAAATCGTAACCGAGCTTACTGAGCAGCTCTTTTCTTCTTGGGGAGGCAGATCCTAATACTAATTTCATATTTAGAAAAATAAGGTAAGCAGGCCGAGTGGGATGGCAATTTTATAAACGAAAAGCAGCCATTTACTGGCTTTTTCTGGTTGTAATGCGTACCAAACTAATTGTCCAAAGAACAAGATGGCTAAAGTGCCTAAGGTAAACGCTGCCAGTTTGCTTGGTATGGCAAATGCACTGAAAATGCTCAATGTGACAAAGAGTACGGAAGGGAATTGCAATGTGATTAAAGCCAGCCAAGTCGCTTTTTTTGCGCCAATTTTACGAGGGATGGTATTTGCATTGAGTAATTCATCGCCTGGCATGTCATGGACATCTTTTAGAATTTCACGACTAAGCGTTACCAGAAATGCGCAAATTGCTAAGAATTGCGCATAATGATAATTGAGGTAAGTTGACCAAGTTTGTTCTAAGTAGGGTGAATAAGCTTGATCAGATTCGTTTAAAATTTGAAAATACCAGGTGCTTAAAAAGATAACTAGTGCTGGTAATATAGCCAAAACAACAGAACCTAATAATAGCTTTCTTTTCCAAGAAACACTATAAAACCAAAGCAAATTGATGCTCACTAAATGAATAAAAACAAAGAGTAAAGTATGCAAACTCCAGGATAGATAAATTGCGATACTAAAGGCAAGAAAATTCAAGAGCCAATGCCCTAAAATGGCCCACCTTTTTTGGAGGTATTTGCTTAAAACTAAATCTTCGGGCTTATTGACGCGGTCAGCTTTCAAATCAAAATAATCATTGATGAGGTGTCCGGCAGCTGCAATGATCAGTGTCGAAAAAATAAGCAAGCCATATTGGATCGAATTGAAGTCAATGACTTCATAAGGATGATGTTTTCTAAGGTGATAGGCCACACCAATCATTGTCAAAAGTATGACCACAAGGTTTTTAACCCTGATTAATTTCAAAAATGGGATCATGGTATAATCGTATAAGTGGTTCGTCTATTTTTTTGATGTGCTGCAGCTTTCTGTGCCTCTGTGTTGAGGGCTGCAATTTCAGCATCGGATACAACGGGTTGTTTGGAACCGAAACCTTTATAGCTGATGCGGTTGGCTGCGATCCCTTCTTCAAGTAGGAATTGATAAACTGCCATTGCACGCTGTTCAGATAAGATAAGATTTTTCTGAGCATCGCCTTGGCTATCAGTATGTCCTTGAACTTCAATCTTTAAAGTAGGATTTGCTTTTAAATAGGCGGCTAAATTCAAAAGCTCAACCCTTGATTCTGGCCTTAACGTCGCCTTAGCTAAGTCAAAGAATACATTGTTGAGGACATTTTCAGCTTTAGAGTTGATTGGATTCATTGGCATATCCAAATGATAACTTTGCGCATTTTCTCGTTGCGTGAGATCAAAGTTTAATGAAAAGGGTAGATAACCCTCTTTATTCACGAAAACTGCATAGCTTTGATCTACAGGTAAGGGCAACACTATTTTACCATCTTGTAAATCTGTTGGGCCAAAGAACACTTCTTTACCAGTGCTTAGATTGGTCAACTGAACCATTGCTTGTAGTTTTTTACCCGAAATAGCGTCGAAGGCAAGGCCCTCAAAGTAAAAAGTTTGAGTCGCTTGTAAAGCTGCGGGAAGTTCAAACCAATAGATGTCTAAACTTCCATAGCCTCCTTCTCTGTCGGAGGCAAAAAATGCGATATCACCTTGTGCTGAAACAAGCAAAGAATTTTCGTCAAATCTTGTGTTGATTGGATAGCCTAAATTGACAGGTTTAGACCATTGGCCGTTTTCATTGAGTTGGCTTACGAAAAGATCCGAACCACCAAGCCCAACATGACCCCTTGACGCGAAATAAAGCGTTTTGCCATCAGGATGTATTTGTACAGATTCTTCATTTTGAGACGAATTGATGGTATTGGACAACCGCGTAGCCTCTGACCAAAGCCCATTACTTTGTAGTTGTGAAACATAAATATCTGAATTCGAACGACCTTCACGGCTTCTAATGGCTCGAATAAAATAAAGTGTTTTGCCATCTGCACTCAGTGATGGTTGGGTTTCCCAATGAGAGGTGTTGACTGCACCGGGTAAGTTGATCGGATTGGTCCATTGATTGCCAATTTTTTCTGTAATAAAAAGATCACAAGATCCTTTTCCAGTCCGATTTGCACCATAATTTACGCCTGATTGATCCGTACAGGCTACGAAAATTATTTTTTTACCATCCCCTGAAATAGTTGGGGCACCTTCATTCCAAGAAGTATTGATATTTGGAGGCATTGCTTTGGCCTCAGTCCATGAACTTGTTTTTTCATTGTATCTTGACACATAGAAATCTTCCTGCTCATCTTCAGGTTCGTTCATTGGAAGGCGCCGTGTAAAGAGTAACTGTTGGCCATCTACGGTAAGTGATGGGTAATATTCGGGCAAAATTGTATTGATTCCTTCCCCTGCATTCACTGGTTTGAATTCTACGGGCTGAGCTATGGCTTGAATTGCGAATTCTGCACTTGCGCGTAGTTGATAGGCCTGATTGATTAAATTTTCTTTGGCATTTGGGTTTTGGATAAATCTGTTGATATTTTTCAATGCGTCCGTATATTCACCGATACTCATCTGACAAGCGGCTAAATAAAAATAGGTGCTGCCGCTGATACTGTGACTCGGGTCAATGTTAAGGGCTCTTTGATAATAGTTGGCTGCTTCGGCATAGTTGCGTTGGTAATCTAAAAATTCAGCTTTGAGTAATGCTGCTTCCCAAAAATTAGAATCTTTAGCAAGAGCTTGGTCTAACAAGGAGATGCCAGCATTGTAATTCAATGCAAAAGTTTGAGGATTCCTCAGTTCGGTGGGTGCTTTTTGGGCCTCTTCGAAAAGCTTAATAGCTTTTTTGTTTTGAGTCGAGTAGGGAAAAGGCGCTTGGGCACAAGCACTAATGGGTAGAGTAAGAAGTAATACGAATAGGAGGGAAAGCCTCATGGAATCTGCATATATTTATGCGATTGTAACGAGATTTTCCACTTTTTGTTGCGTTTGATGTAGTCTATGATCTGGGGCAAGAAGCGATCTTGCTTTTCCCATTCAGTTTGAAGGTATAATTTGCAATTTGGGCCAACCTTGCTAGCATGGGTTTCAGCCCATTCAAAATCCGATGGATGTGCAATGACTACTTTGAGTTCATTGGCCTTGAGATATGCCTCTGCTATGGGTTGTTTGAATTTTTTAGGCGAAAAGCAATACCAGTCAATATGACCTTTGAGCGCGTTTACACCAGCAGTTTCGAGTGCAATTTCATAACCGGCAGTTTGTAGCGCATTTGTTAATTGTGTCAAATCATGCATCGTGGGCTCACCACCGGTAATGACAACAAAATCAGTCGCGGTCTTTGACAAAGCATCCATGATTTGAGCTATGGTCATGTATTGGTCTTGACGGATATCCCAGCTTTCTTTGACGTCGCACCATACACAACCGACATCGCAACCGGCTAAACGAATAAAATACGCTGCTCTGCCAGCGTGAAAACCTTCACCTTGCAAGGTGTAAAAGTGTTCCATTACCGGGAGTTGCATCAGTTGTGACATTGCACAAAGTTAAGGATTTAGTCGCAGACTAATTGGTAGCGAAGCCAATTCATGGCGCTGAGTATGGTCATGTCAAGATTGCGTTGACGGTTGTCTCCAAAGCGAAAGCTCTTGGCGATGGTACCTTTGGGCCCGCTTAAACCAATCCAAACCAACCCAACTGGTTTTTCCGGAGTACCACCTGTCGGGCCTGCAACACCAGTAGTTGACAAACAGTAGTCCACACCAAGTATTCGCTTCCCATTTGCTGCCATCTCCTTAGCAACTTCTTCGCTCACTGCACCGTATTGTTGAAGTGCTGACAAGGAAACTTCTGCGATGCGATGTTTCAATTCATTAGAATAGGTAAGCAGTGCACCTTGATAATAGGCTGAAGCGCCGGCAACAGAGGCAATAGTATTTGCTAGGAGCCCGGCTGTACAACTTTCTACGGTTCCAATGCTTGCATTTCTTTGTAATAACAATGTTCCGAGTACGCCGGCGAGTGTTTGCTCTTCCTCACCAAAAATAGCCTCAGGGAGGCGATCTTGTAGTTCTTGAAAAAAGGATAAAATCAGTGGTTCTTCTTCTTTTCCTTTAAAGGAGGTGAGTCTGAGTTTGACCAAGCCAGGTGAAGGGAGGTAGGCCAAGCTGAGCTCTGCTTCACGGACGCGGTCTTCCCAATCTTTAATTTGTTCAGCAAGGAAGGATTCACCGATACCTTGCGTAAGGATAGTTTTGTGAAAAAGAGCGCTTTTCCCGAAGCGTTGTTCGATAAGCGGAAACGCTTCTTCGGTCATGATGGTTTTCATTTCATAGGGTACGCCTGGCAATGAAATGTAGATGACTTCTGCTTTTTCAAACCACATACCTGCTGCTGTGCCTCGTCTGTTTTTGAGGATTTTTGCACAGGTTGGGAGTGCAGCTTGTTGAACGTTGACATCCAACATGGGTTTGTTTCTGCTCTCAAAAAATGCTTCAATTTGCGCTAACGTGGCTTCGTGAATGGCTAATTCACAATTGAAATAAGCTGCAAGGGTGTGTTTGGTGAGGTCATCTTTGGTAGGGCCAAGGCCTCCGGTGATGATGACACAGTTGGTAGTTGGTAAAAGCGTGTTGAGCGCGGTAATTATCTGTTGTGGGTCATCGGCAATAGAGAGTGCTCTAGAGATCTGATAGCCTCTTGAGCTGAATTCTTGTCCTAACCAAGCAGCATTGGTATTAATAGTTTGTCCAATGAGCAGTTCGTCACCAATTGCAATGATTTCAACCTTCATGCTTCACAAATTTGGCAATAGATTCTATGTGTCCTGTATGCGGAAATTGATCAGCCAAAGCATATTTTTCAAGTTGGTAGCCTGCCATTGCAAGCGTGTTGGCATCTCTGGCTTGTGTTGCCGGATTACAACTGATGTAAACTATGGTTTCTGCCCCAAGTGCGAGCACTTTTTGTAAAGTTTTTGGTGCTATTCCAGCTCTTGGAGGGTCTAGCATGATGCGCTTGATTTTTCCTTGAAAAGCTGGGTACTCTTTTAGGAATTTTCCGACATCGGCCGCAAAAAACTCTACGCTTTGAATGTGATTTTTCAAGGCGTTTTCTTTGGCATCAGCTATGGCTTTCTCGACGATGTCTACCCCAATAATGCGGACATTCGGATTGCGTTTTGCCATGAGCTGTGCAATGGTACCCGTGCCACAAAATAAATCCATGGCGATATCTCCATCCTCAAAGGGTTCGTCAAATAAATAATCAAGAGCTTTTGCATACAATAATTCTGCACAAGCAGGATTCGTTTGAAAGAAGCTTTCCATCGAAATTTGAAAGCGTAAACCAGATAATTCTTCTTCTATGACAGCAGCACCATACAAGAGGGTAGAGGATCCATTTTCAATTTTGGCGCGATCTGCGACGTTGTCGTTTATGGTATGCCATAGACCTGCAATACGCCCCGGATGTAACGCGACCAGAAAAGCTGTAAATGCTTTTAAATCAAATGATTCGAGGCCTTCAGATGAGGTTACGAGGTTGATTAGCAATTCATCTTTTAAAAACGATTTTCTAACAACAATATGCCTAAAAAAACCTTTTTTTTGTGGTGGATGCCAAGCTGGCAATTTGGTTTGTTTGAGGTAAAGGCGCAACTCTTTGAGTTTGGATTCCCAGTCTTCGTCAAATAGACCGCTAGGTTTGTTGAGGCTTTCTACCTTCCACCATGTTCCTCTTCTTTTAAAGCCGAGTGCAAAAGCGTCGTCGAGTTCTTCCCCGGTTTCAAGATCATGCTCGATACAAGAAAAACTGTATTCCATCTTGTTTCTGTAATGATAATGTGCCGGAGACGAAATAAAAACATCAAATTTTTCAGGGCTATCTCTAAGGCCGCTCAGACGAGCAAATGTTTCTAAGGTGCTTTCTTGCTTGTATTTTTCCTGAATGGCAACAGGAACATGAATGTAGGGCCCACCCGATATTTCTTGAAAGAGATTACTTTGTTCATCTGCTGAGCGCTCAATGACTTCGAGTAATTTAGCTTCGGCAAAATTCTTGCGTTTGGTTTCTATTTTTGCTCGAACGGTTTGTCCTGGGAAAGCGTTGTCGACAAAAATGGTAAAGTGTTGGTCATTCTCTTGCAATCTTGCAATGCCTCTTCCACCAAATGCGTAGGCAGTGATGAGAAGGGTGAGTTCTTGTCCACGATGAATCATATCATGCCGCGAATAACGCCGTTTTCTGAGTTTTGAATAAATTGGGTGATTTCTGTCAGGAGTGCTGATGAAGACGCAGTTTCTAAAGCTTTCATGCCTTTTGAAATATTACTGTTTTGAACATACAATACGCGGTATATATCTTCGATTTCTCTGACTTGTTCTTCGGTAAATCCGCGACGGCGCAAACCAACTGAATTGACACCCGCAAAGGCTAAAGGTTCTCTGGCCGCTTTGACATAAGGAGGAACATCTTTTCTAATTAAGGAAGCACCGCCTATAAAGGCGTGTTTGCCAATGTGCACAAATTGTTGCGCAGCAGCTTTGCCTTCAAGGATGGCCCAGTCGTCAATGATTACGTGACCAGATAATCCTGTATAGCTTGCCAAGATAACGTTGTTACCGATTTGGCAGTCGTGAGCGACGTGCACGTAGGTCATGAGCAGACAGTTATCACCGATACTGGTTTTGAGTTTATCGTTGGTGCCACGATGTATAGTCACGCACTCGCGTATTTTGGTATGATTGCCAATTTCTACGGTAGTGTATTCGTTGCTGAATTTGAGGTCTTGCGGAATAACACCTACTGAGGCTCCTGGAAAAACGTCGCAATCTTCGCCTATGCGTGTGCCGGGATAAATTACCGCATTGGAGTGGATATGACAACCATTGCCGATGATCACATCTTCGTGAATGACAGCAAAAGGATCAATTCGGACGTTTTGGCCTATTTGTGCATCCTTGGAAATCGAAGCTAGATTTGAAATCATGCTGTTTTGTCTTTGATGATTTGTGCCAACATACTGGCTTCAGAAACTACCTTTCCATTGACATAAGCGGTTCCGCTCATTTCAACCAAACCTCTGCGGATTGGAGATGTAAGGACCAATTCGAATACGACGGTATCACCAGGAACTACTTTTTGTTTGAAGCGCACGTTGTCGATCTTCATGAAGTAAGTGGAATAGAGGTGTGGATCTTCAACTTGAGAAAGCGCATAAATACCACCGACTTGTGCCATTGCTTCTATTTGTAAAACACCCGGAAATACTGGGTTGCCAGGAAAGTGACCTGTAAAAATGGGCTCGTTCATGGTGATGTTTTTCACACCAACGATTGATTCAGGATGAATTTCTAAGATTTTATCTACCATCAAGAATGGGTAGCGATGCGGGAGCATGCGCTCGATATCTTGTGTAGTGTAGAGTGGTTCTTTTTCGAGGTCGAACACCCTGCCTTTTTGTTGTTGCTTTTTAATTTGCTCTTTGAGCACTTTGGCAAAACGCACGTTGCCTGAGTGTCCGGGGCGTGCAGCAAGAATATGTGCTTTGATTGGCTTGCCAACCAAGGCGAGGTCTCCGATGATGTCGAGGAGTTTGTGTCTGGCTGGCTCATTTTCGCATTGCAATTTGCTGCTATTGAGTACACCAATGCCATCGAGATTTACTTGCAGTTTTTCTTTACCAAGGAGGTCTGCGAGTTCGTCGAGTTCTGTTTGTTGGACGTCAGCGCGATCAACAAGAACGATGGCGTTATCGAGGTCTCCGCCTTTAATGAGGTTGTTTTTTGCTAAAATTTCGAGTTCTCGGAGAAAAACAAAAGTGCGGCAGTGTGCAATTTCTTTATTGAATTCGCCGATGTGGTACATGCTTGCATGTTGTGTCCCGAGTACTGGAGATTTGTAATCGACCATGACCGTAACGCGGTAGTTTATATCGGGAATGGCTAAAAATTCAATCCCTTTTTCGGTGTCTTCCCAAGGGATATTTTCAGTGAGTTCAAAGTACTCGCGATCGGCATCTTGTTCTTCGTAACCAACAGCTTCAATGCCTTGCACAAATAGCAATGCGCTGCCATCCATGATAGGAATTTCAGGGCCATCGAGTTGAATAAGCGCGTTGTCAACTTGACAGCCATAAAGTGCTGCAAGCACATGTTCTGTTGTATACACTCTTGCACCATTTGCTTCAAGTGTGGTTCCGCGGTCAGTGGCAACCACTAAATCGGCGTCGGCTTTGATAATTGGCTGATTTTCAAGATCGATTCGTTGGAATTTATAGCCGTGATTGGCTGGCGCGGGTAAAATTTCGAGGCGAACCTTTTCTCCTGTATGGAGGCCAACACCTTCAAAAACGATGCTTTGTTTGAGTGTTCGTTGTTTTTCTGTCATGCTTATTTGTTTTTGAGCAGATCGTTGAGTTTGTTTTCGAGCTCAAATATTTTTTGGATCAGGCCGGGTAGTTTCCGAAATCCAATGTGTGAGCGTTTGTAGTCGTTGATTGGAATGGCAGGTGTTCCCATAAGGGTGTCTGCTTTTTTCACGGTGGAAGGAATTCCAGATTGGGCCACAATTTTGGTGTGATCTGCCACGCTGAGGTGACCCGCAATGCCTGTTTGACCACCGATCATGACGTGCTTGCCAATCTTGGCAGACCCCGCAATACCAACTTGAGCTGCCATTGCTGTGTGCTGATCGACGTCGACGTTGTGTGCGATTTGACAAAGGTTATCCATCTTGACTCCTTTGCGGATATATGTTGAGCCCATAGTGGCACGATCAATTGTGCTATTCGCACCAATTTCGACGTTATCTTCAATGACGACATTGCCGATTTGAGGTATTTTGCTGTAAACTCCGTTTTCGTCTGGGGCAAATCCAAAGCCGTCTGAACCAATAACTGTTCCGGCATGTATGATGCAGTTTTGACCAATTTGACAATCATGATAGACGCTCACGTTTGCATAAAGGCAAGTGTTTTCGCCGATCTTGACGTTGTCTTGGAGGACAACATTGGGATAAATCTGGGCGTTGTCGGCAACCACCACATTTTTTCCAATGTATGCAAATGCACCGATGTAAACATTACTACCAATTTGTGCGCTAGGGTCGATGTAGCATGGTTGCTCAATGACGGGCTCTTTGCGATTCATGCTGTTGTAGAGCTCTAGCAATTTCGCAAAGCATGCATAGGCATCTTGTACTTTGATAAGAGTAAGCGTTTTGGGGAGTGCTTTAGCAGCTTCAAAAGTTTGATTAACGATGCAAATGCTTGATTGCGTTGTGTAGATATAGGATTCGTATTTTGGGTTGGAAAGGAAACTGAGTGCGCCGGGTTGACCTTCTTCGATTTTAGCAAGAGCACTAACAGCAACAGCAGGATTGCCTATGACTTCTCCATTTAGTATACCAGCAATCTGCTCTGCAGTAAATTCCATATATCAAAGATAGAAAATCAATTGGCAAGCACTGCGTCGTTCGGGCGAACTTTTGAACAATTTTTAGGGAAAAGCTGTGAATTATACTGCTTTGAACAACGCTTATTCGAGGTCGATGACCTTGATTTTATCTTTATACCAAATGCAGTAGACGTTTTGAAGTCTTGTCTTAATAAAATCATGACCATTTGCTGCAACTTTAATTTGAAACGCCAATAAAGGTTTGGGTGTGGCCTTAAGATTGGATTTTAAATAAGAAAATTGAGCTTTTTGCAGTATTACGTTTAGTTGTTCGTTGTTGGCGATGCCGATACTTGCAAATTCTTCTTGAAGGGCACGGTTTTCTGGCAGGTAGAACAAGTTTTGTTGCTTGGGGGTGTAGATGATTGTCCCAAAACTTGCATGCTGTTTGGACTTGACGAAAGTTTGCCAATTTTTTGGAGTTGCAATCAGTTCTACAAGTGCGCTTTCATCGGTCATGCGCGCAAGCAGCGGAATGGTATTCCCATCTTTATTTTCAATGGAAAGCTGATAGATTTTGTGATTTCCGTGACGCTTACTTTCTGTAAAAGCAACAGAAGCATCTTGAATAGCTTCGTAGAAGCTTTTTTGAGTAAAATGCTGTGTTTGGAAGAATTGCTGCTGAGCATTGGTTTCCATCACCCAGATACGGGCATTCATAGCTTCTTTGACACGATTAGAAGGCATCCAGCTGCAGCCGCGTGTATTGAAAAATCCGAAAGTGAGGATCAGGCCAATACCAAAGCCAATCCCATAATATTTCAAGCGTCTCCAGAAAGATTCCATGGCATAAAAAAAGGGAGCGAACTCCCTTTAAAATTTTACATTAAAGCTTCGAGTTTCTCAGCGAGGACGGCTTTTGAAACGGCGCCAACTGATTTGTCAACGACCTCTCCATTTTTAATGAAAAGAACAGTTGGAATTGAACGCACGCCAAACTGTGCAGAAACGCCCATGTTGTGGTCTACGTTTACTTTACCGATGAGTGCTTTTCCTTCATATTCGTGGTGCATTTCTTCGATAACTGGACCGATCATGCGGCAAGGGCCACACCATTCTGCCCAGAAGTCAACAATAACTGGTTTGTCAGATTTCATGACTAATTCGTCGAAGTTTGCATCTGTGATTTCTAATGCCATTTTATTTAGTTTTTAAGGTGTCAATACTACTTAGGAGCGACAAAATTAATGCTTTTTAATTGAAGCTCAGTTTAAACGATTATTTTTTTGTTGGTAACAACATTTCTTGTGCTAGATATTTGGCGGTGTATGATATCTGCGAGGCTTTCTGAATAATTTGCTCAGGCGTACCGCTGCAAACAACATTCCCTCCTCTTTGACCTCCTTCCGGACCTATATCTATGATGTAGTCTCCTGCTTTGATCATATCAAGATTATGTTCGATAACAAGTACCGTATTACCTTCATCAACCAAGCGCTGCAGCACCGCTAAAAGCATGTTGATATCTTCAAAATGAAGACCTGTTGAAGGTTCGTCTAGAATGTAAATGGTTTTTCCAGTAGCTTTTTTAGCCAATTCAGCTGCAAGTTTGATGCGTTGTGCTTCACCACCAGATAATGTTGTAGAGGATTGCCCGAGTTGAATATATCCGAGACCAACCTCTTGAAGGGTGAGCAATACGCGGTATATTTTAGGGTGATTTTCAAAAAATAGCACGGCTTCATTGATGGTCATGTGTAGCACATCCGCAATGCTCTTGCCTTTGTATTTAACCTCTAGTGTTTCGGCGTTGTAGCGCTTGCCATTGCAGGTTTCACACAATACATAAACATCAGGTAAGAAATTCATTTCAATGAGTCGCATGCCACCTCCATTGCAAGTTTCACACTTTCCTCCAGCTACGTTGAATGAAAAGCGCCCCGCTTTATAGCCTCTAATTTGAGCCTCAGGCATACTGGCAAACAACGAGCGAATTTCATCAAAAACTTTGGTGTAGGTGACTGGATTTGACCGCGGGGTTCTGCCTATCGGACTTTGGTCTATCTCAATAACTTTATCAAGATGTTCGAGGCCCTTTATTTTTTCATAGGGTAGGGGCGTCCTGATTTCATCATAAAAATGATTCATCAAGATAGGGTAGAGCGTTTGGTTGATCAAGCTCGATTTACCACTGCCACTCACACCAGTAACGAATGTAAACGTTCCAAGCGGAATTTTGATGTTGCATTTTTGAAGATTATGGCCAGTTGCCCCGATCAATTCGAGGTGTGAACCGTTCCCTTTTCTGCGCTTTTGAGGCATGCTGATTTGGAGATCGCCATTTAAATACCCTGCAGTGGTAGTTTTTGACTGAAGCATTTCAGTGTAGGTACCGGCAAAAACAATCGATCCGCCATGTTTTCCGGCACCAGGGCCTATGTCGACAATATAATCTGCAGCTTCCATCATTTCTTTGTCGTGTTCTACAACAAGGACTGTATTGCCTAAGTCTCGAAGTTTGGTAAGCGAAGCGATCAATTTTGTATTGTCTCTTTGATGTAGCCCAATGGACGGTTCATCGAGAATATAAAGTACGTTGAGTAATTCTGTGCCAATTTGCGTGGCTAATCTGATGCGTTGGGCCTCTCCACCAGACAGTGTTTTGGCACTGCGGTTCATGGTGAGGTAATCAAGACCAACCTCTAAGACAAACCCAAGTCTGGAATTGATTTCTTTGATGATTTCTTTGCCGATAAAAAGTGCTTGCTCATCCAGGATTTCCGGCAGCGTATGGCACCAGTCTTGAAGGCTTTGTAAATCAAGTTGGCCTAATTCTCCAATATGCTTGTCCCCAATTTTGAAATGTAATGCTTCTTTGCGGAGTCGGTATCCGGTACAAGTAGTGCACGTTTTTTTCTGCATGAAGCTCTGAGCCCAACGCTGTATGGCCGTGCTGGAGTCATCGGCATGTCTGCTTAAAAAATGAATGAGACCTTCGAATCTTTCTTGCGTATCATCAGGCCCTAGCTCCATATCCTCATTGCCGTACAACAATAAATCGATGAGGGCTTCATCCATATCGGCAAGAGGCGTATTCAATGTAAAATGTTGGGTACTGAGAATGCGTTCAATTTTGTCAAAAATCCAAGATTTTTTATACTCGCCAAGTGGTGCGAGCCCACCTTTTTTAATGGATAAATTCGGATGAGGTATGATTTTATCGCGGTCCATTTCACTGACCTCGCCGAGGCCCTTGCAACTTGGACATGCGCCGTAAGGAGAATTGAAAGAAAATAAGCTCGGTTCAGGTTCTGGATAACTGATGCCAGTGCTCGGACACATTAGTGAGCGGCTGTAATGCCTCACCACATTACTGTCTAAATCGAGTACCATCAGGCTGCCATCGCCGAGTTTCATACAAGTTGTAACGGTTTCATAACAACGCCTAAAATCCACTTCGTCAGCTACAAATCGATCTACAACGATTTCGATGTCATGAATTTTATAGCGATCTAGCTTTAAGCCTTTTTGAATTTCATGAACTTCACCATCGACACGAACGCGCAGGTAACCCAATCGCTGAATTTGTTCAAAAAGTTCACGATAATGACCTTTTCGTCCTCTCACTTTGGGCGCAAGTAATGCGACGCGCTTGCCTTTGAAATCATTTTGAATAAGGGTTGCAATCGTTTCATCACTGTACTTGACCATCGCTTCACCGCTCAGGAAGGAATAAGCAGTTGCCGTTCTTGCATAAAGCAAGCGAAAAAAGTCATAGAGTTCTGTGATGGTCCCGACTGTTGACCTCGGTGAACGACCAACTGTTTTTTGTTCTATTGAAATAACGGGGCTGAGGCCATCAATTTTATCGACATCTGGTCGCTCAAGGCCACCAATAAACTGACGCGCGTAGGCAGAGAAAGTGTCGAGGTAGCGACGTTGCCCTTCTGCAAAGATGGTATCGAAAGCTAATGAAGATTTCCCACTTCCGCTAAGCCCTGTAAACACGACTAATTGATGTCGAGGAATACTCAAATGCACATCTTTCAGATTGTGTTCTCGGGCACCTTGAACGATGATATGTGTGTTGGGTTCTACTTTTGCCTTGGACATTTGCTTTCGATTTCGGGCGTAAAAATAAATTAAATTTGTGGATGCGCTTTTTATATTTCACCCTGTTTCTATTGGTATTCTCGTTAGATGCTGCTACGCAGCCTCACATTCAAGAAGCCCTCAGACAACTACAAACAGACCCTTCATTGAAAGGTTCACAATGGAGTGTTTGTGCTTTTGATATGCAAACAGGAGATACCATTGCAACATGGAACCCCGATCTGGCACTCTCTGGTGCATCGATCACTAAATTGTTTAGCACTGCTGCTGCGCTCGCAACTTTAGGCCCAGACTACGCCGCTACAACAAAGATTTACATTGATGGACCCGTACAAGATGGTATTTTGAACGGCAATGTTTGGGTCGTTGGTAGTGGGGATGTGAGTTTGGGTTCAAGGTACTTTCATGAGCCTGGAACTGAATTCCAATTTCTAGACCAATGGGTAATGGAATTGAAAAAAATAGGTATCCAAACAATTAAAGGCAACATTATCACTGATGCCACCGCTTTTGGCTATGAAAGTTGTCCGGTGGGCTGGGAGCCTGTAGATATGGGAAACTATTATGGTTGCGGTGCTTTTGGACTTAATTTCTTTGACAACACCTTGAAGCTTTCTTTTAAATCAGGTGCTTCGGGCTCAACTCCCCAATTACTTTCTATTTTTCCAAATGATTTTTCTTATCAATTGAACATCCAAGCAAAGTCTGCTTCGATCAACGATGATCAAACTTTTGTGCACGGAACCCCATTTGATTACAACAGAAAAATAACGGGCCGGCTTCCAGCAAATCGCAGTGCTTTTGTGATCAAGGCGAGCATGCCGGATCCCGAAAAATTGTTGGCCCAATTGTTTTACGAAAGTTTGCAAAAGAATGGATTGCGAGTTGATGGTGGGCCGCTTTCTAAAAGATTGTCCTCGGAGAAATTCGATTTGAATAGTGCGCAATTAATTTTTACGCATAATGGCAGTACCGTTAAAGAAATTGTTTTTTGGACCAATCAGCGCAGTGTCAATTTATATGCAGAAGGATTGTTGCGTCAGGTAGGCTATCATCGTTTTGGTTTTGGATCTTATTCAAACGGCCTTAGGGTTTTAGATAGTTTGAACAGCAGTTGGGGTGTAGTGCCCGTCCAAATCGTTGACGGCAGCGGTTTATCGAAAGCCAACAATATTTCAGCAAGGCAATTTGTGAATTTACTTCATGCGCAAATGAATACCGATTATTTTCGACATCTGTATGGAAGTTTACCTATTGCAGGTCTGAGCGGAACAGTCAAATCATTGTGTTCAGGGCAAATAGGAGAGGGTCGCATTCATGCTAAGAGCGGTAGCATCGATGGCATTAAAGCTTATGCCGGATATATAGAGTCTTTGGAGGGTCACCAGATTTGTTTTGCTATCATTGCTCATCATCCGACCTTGAGCGGCACGCAACTATCCAAAAAAATGGAGCCTCTTTTGAATGCTATGGTTAGTTCAATTCAACCTGAATGATTTCATTCCAGAAGTCCGAGATGCTTATTTGCGCAGCTGCTAACATTTGTGGAACAATACTCGCTGGTGAAAAACCAGGTGTCGTATTGACTTCTATAATAAATGCCTCATTATTGACAATCATAAAATCTATGCGTGCGATAGCTTTGAGGCTCAATAAGTCATAAATATTTTTGGCAGTTTCTTGAACGTTTAGAGCCAGTTCTGGAGAAATTCTTGCTGGTGTAATTTCTTGAGATTTACCATTGTATTTGGCATCAAAATCAAAAAACTCTGTGTCTGATACGATTTCTGTTAACGGGAGCGCAACAATGCCGTTTTTACCTCTGTACACCCCGCAGGTTACTTCGATGCCATCAAGGAATGCTTCTAATACAACCCTTTTCCCTTCTCGAAATGCCAGCTTTAGAGCGGGTGCTAAATCGGAAGGTGCTTTTACTTTGGAAATGCCATAGCTAGAGCCGGAATCGGCGGGCTTCACAAATAGGGGGAGACCCAATTGATCAATAAGTACTTGTTCTTCAAATTGGTTTGGGTTAGTCATCAAAACAGAGGAAGCCACCTTGTATCCAAAGCCCTTTAAGAATTGGTTGCAATACCATTTATCGAAAGAAAGTGCAGATGCCAAAACACCTGAATTGATGCACGGAATTCCGATCATGTCAAGATAAGCTTGAATTTTTCCGTTTTCACCGGGGTCACCATGCGTGTAAACAAGCCCGGCGTCGAGCTGCTTTTCTTCGCCATTGATATGATAAGTGCCCTTATTTAAGTTGAAAGGGGTGGTACTATTCTCTAATTGAACTTCCCAGTCATTTTTCGTGACGATGATCAATACGCATTCAGCATGAGCTGGAAAGTGGGTACGAATAGTTTGCGCACTTTTTAGGGAGATGTCAAACTCGGAGGAAAAACCACCGCAAAATAGGCCGATGCGCTTCATATCAAGAATTTGGGTCAAAATTATCTAAAATTGGTAATTTCGCAGCATGAGGCCTTTGTATTTTATTTTTTGGTTCTGCCTAGGTTTTAGTTTTCGCTTGTTTTTTAAACGAGTGGTGCAAGTCAGGCCCAACAAGAAGCGTTTTGGACGCACCATTTTTGTAAGTAATCACCCTTCTGCTTTTTTAGATCCTATCGTCATTGCCAGACTCAGAAAACCGGTCATTTACTTCATGACGCGCTCAGACGTATTTAACAAATTTACAAGGCCTATTTTCTGGTTGGCTCATATGTTACCTATTTACAGGCAGCAAGATGGGGGTGATTCGCAAGAGAAAAATAAAAAAGTATTCAAAAAAGCAACGCAGGCCCTTGCGCGCAACCGTAATCTTTTGGTTTTTGGTGAAGGTATTACCGATGACATCTTTGAACGCCGTCTTAAGCCCATCAAAAAGGGAGCCATTCGCATTGGCTTTACTGCACTAGAAGACCTCAATTGGTCGGTAGAAATAAAAGTTCAAGGCCTGGGAATCAATTATACCAATCCAGGCATTTTGAGAAGCGAAGTGCTAATCGCAGGTGCTGAACCAATTGTACTCAATGATTACAAAAATGCTTATCTAGAAAACCCAAATAAGGTCATTACTGAGCTCAATCGCGAACTCGAAGCCCGCATGCAAGCTCAAATTACGCATGTCATTACAGATGAAAATGTCATTTTGCACGAGCAGTTGCAGCAATTAACACGCAAGGGTATGCATGTTCATTGTTACGATTCAAGTTTAAGTTTGGAAGAACGTTGGCAATATTCTAAATCTTTGGCACAAATGCTCAATAGTAACGAAAAAGAAAACGAAGCTCGTTGGGCGCATTTAAAGCAAGCTATGCAAGCCTATTTTGCCGTACTAGCAAAAAATAAATTAACTGAAACTGAACTATATTGGTTCCGAATTGAGGAAAATTGGCGCCGACAACAAGTCTTAAACCTCTTTTTTTGGTTGCCATTTTTTATTTTGGGCCTCATTCATATCGCGCTACCTTATTTATGGGTCAAGCGTTTTGTGGAGAAAACACTCAAGCGACCCGTTTTTTGGTCGGGCGCAAAAATGGGTGTGCTCTTGGTTATTTTACCACTATGGAATTTCCTCTTGTTATGGTTAGCCTCTCACTATATCGACGCCAACTGGTCAATTTGGAGCCTTTATTTTATCGGCTTGAATTTGGTTGCTCATGGTTTCCATCGTTTTATAACTACATGGAAAAATTGGCGAAAAGCAATGAAGTTCAGCGCACAAAAAATGACTGAAATTGTTAATCAACGCACAGCTCTCATAGAGCTTGTCAAGGAAAACGGACTCTAATGGAAGAAAGTACGAGAATTAAAAAACCGAAATGGCTTCGTGTTAAACTACCAACAGGAGAAAACTACCGCAAGGTCAGAGGCCTGGTAGACCAACACAATCTGCACACGATTTGTGAATCTGGAAGTTGTCCAAACATGGGTGAATGCTGGGGAGAAGGAACAGCCACGTTCATGATTCTCGGAAATATTTGTACCCGATCTTGTGGCTTTTGTGGAGTCCAAACCGGTAAACCTGACGCTGTTGATGAGTTTGAACCGGGAAAAGTGGCAAATTCTGTTAAAATCATGGGCGTTAAGCATGCGGTAATTACTTCAGTAGACCGCGATGACCTCAAAGATGGTGGTGCCAATATTTGGGCGCAAACAATCAGAGCTATCAGGCAACAAAGTCCTGGCACGACACTCGAAACGCTCATCCCTGATTTTGCAGGCAATTGGGATAACCTTCAGATCTTGATCAATGCAGCTCCTGAAATTGTTTCACACAACTTAGAAACCGTTCGTCGACTGACAAAACAAGTTCGAATTCAAGCCAAATATGACCGAAGTTTAGAGTTATTGTTCCGTTTAAAGAAAGGCGGTATGCGTACTAAATCTGGTGTCATGCTCGGACTAGGAGAAACCCCAGAAGAAGTCATTGAAACGATGCAAGATTTGCGCGCTGTACAAGTAGATATCTTGACTTTAGGTCAGTATTTACAGCCAACGCCAAAGCATTTGCCGGTAGCGGAATTTATAGAGCCAGAACAGTTTGAGTATTACAAAAAACTTGGCATTGAAATGGGTTTTAGGTATGTAGAAAGCGGCCCGCTGGTAAGATCTTCTTACCATGCAGAGAAGCATTTGTTTGATTGAAAGAAATTTCAATTTACGACCTAACAAAAATTTATTAAAAAAAAGTGCTTTGTTCCCAACTCAAGACGGGATATTAAGAGAATATTTCTTAATTTGGCACACTAAACTTGTACCATAAATAAATTATCTATGAATAAGAAGGTCTATGTATTTGGTTCTGTGGTGTTTGCGGGTGCTTTGGCGCTGGCATTTGCGGTAAATCAATTATTGCCGAAAACGGCATTCTATCGTCAGGCAAACTTATCTGTCTTGCAAGAGGCTTCATCTGATGACGCGATGGCTTGGCTCAAGGCGCGTTACGTGGATGTAACTACGGGTCAACCTGTTTCAAACGAAACACTGATCCAAATTGAAAAAGAAATTCGAAAGATGAGCAAATCGAAATCGGTAGTTTTCGAATCGCTTGGGCCAGACAACATTGGTGGACGTACCCGTGCCATTTGCGTCGACAGATCTAACATCAACAGACTATGGGCTGGTGGTGTGTCCGGAGGTTTGTTCGTATCTAACAACAAAGGTAATTTCTGGGAGCGTGTCACTACCTATTTTGATGCGGGTGCCAATCCTTTTATCTCGAGCATGACCATGACTCCCGATAATACACTTTATGTGGCTACAGGATCTAATGAAGAAGGCTGGGGAGGAAATGGTGTGTGGTACTCAACTGACTTTGGTGCTACTTGGGATAACATACCAGGAATCAATAGCTGTACAGAAATTGCGAGCACGAACGCAGACAATTACGTTTGGATGGCTACAGCGACAGGTCTTAAAAAATGGAAATTGGGTGATGCAACTGCAACAGCAGTACCCGCGACTGGTGGTGGTTGTTTTGCGCTCCAAGTTTCTAAAAATGGTCAAGTAATTGTTGCAGCTTATGGAGCCAACAAAACCTTCGTTTCTACCAACGGTGGCGCCAGTTTCGAGGACAAATCCGGAACAAGTGCCAACAATTTAGTGCCTACAGGTGCAGCGAGAATTGAATATGCCATATCTCCAACCCTTAATTCCAATGGCAACTACTCACTTTACGCGACAAGAACAAACTCAAATTTATTGTCAATGCACGTTTCTCATGACAACGGTGCAACTTGGACGCAATTTGTTGGTGCATCAGGCCCGCCAAATGAATTTGATATCTATCGCAACCAAGGAACATACAACAGCATTCTTTCTGTTGATCCTACTGATCCAGAGCGTCTACTCATTGGGGGTATCGATGTTTGGGAATGGAAACAAACAGTCAATAACCCGCCTTCAGGTGGTTTCGAAAAAATCTCACTTTGGTTTGTAAACCCAAGTTCTCCGACGTATGTACACGCCGACAACCACGAAATGAAGTGGGATAACAACAATCGTTTATATGTAGGTAATGATGGCGGTGTCGGTATTTCACTTGACAAGGGTCAAAATTGGTATCCAGCTAACCGCGGATACAATGTGACGCAATTCTATGGCATTGCCTTCGATGCGGGAGGCCGCGTGATGGGTGGTGCTCAAGATAACGGAACATTATACAACGACTTCACATTATCTACTTATCACGAATTCCGTGAAGTGGGTGGAGGTGATGGATTTGAATGTGAAATTTCATTTTTCAATCCAAATGTAATGTTCACTTCTGTTTATTACAATACGATTTCTCGTTCAGGTGATCGCGGTGTTAACTTTACAAATTTCAGTCCTAATCTTCCAGGAACCTATGATCCACCAGGAACGGATGGCAGTCCGAATCACCCTTTCCATACTGAGTTATTTTTGGCTGAATACTATGACCAAAACTCAAAAGATTCAGTAACATATGTGCCTACCAAAAATTATGCTGCTGGTACAGTACTCCGCGTACCTTCAATGGCTTCTGGTGATACCATTAACTTTGAAACACCCACAGCTTTGTACTTTGATGATACCCTATATTACGATCCTTCTCTTACAACGAATGGTGTAAATTACGGAATCAACAACGCAACGGGTGAAACGGTTGAAATGGGAACGGATACCATGATTTTCAACGTGGCTTGGGACACCCTTCGTATTCAAGATCCATACCAATCTTGGTTCTTAGTTTACGTTAACGCCAACGGTGGTGAGCTCTGGGGTACACGCAACGCAACTAGATTCTCAGTTACCAACCCAGGCTGGATCTGTGTGGCAAAAGGTATCGGAGGAGGATTATTCAACTCTGTTGATGTAGAATTCTCAAGAGACTTAGAACATTGTTATATCAGTGCAGGAAATGGCGTTTGGAGACTCGATGGACTTGGTTCTGTCTACACAAGCGATCCAAATTTTGCCTCAAAAGTTGGTTTTGTCACTCAAGGAGCCACAACCACGCCACCAACAGCAACGACCATCACTAAGATTACAAATACATCTTACGAAGGTATTGCTGTGAATCCGAGCAATGCCAATGACCTCATTTGTTTTGCAGGTTTCAATGGTACCAACAAGCGCACTAACAATGCTACTGCAAGTGCTCCTACCTTCACAAACCTCGGAACTATTGTTTCAGGAATTGCTTGCTACGACGGTATCATTGATCGCAATGATCCGGACATCATTGTAGTAGGTGCATCAAGTGGTGCTTTCATTTCTGAAAATGGAGGACTTACTTGGGAAAACGCTTCTACTGGTTTTGAAGGTACACCTGTTTATGAGGTTCGTCAGAACTGGAGAACATTCGACGAAGGTAATGGTCGTCCAGGAGAAATTTATCTCGGTACTTTTGGCCGTGGAATCTGGAGAACAACCCAATATCTATCCACACAAAACAATGATGGTCTTTCAAATGGTCAGTTCAAAACCAAATTGAAAGCCTATCCTAACCCTACCCGTGACAACACAAACCTTACGTTTGAATTGGCAAATAGCGGAAAAGTAACGGTACAAGTATATGCGATCACAGGTAGATTGGTACTTTCTAAAGAAGTTTACATGAACGAAGGTTCACAAGACATTTCATTAGACAGCTCTGACTTACCTAATGGTACTTACATCGTTAAACTGAGCTCAGGTAAACAAACTGATACTGCGAAGTTTATTAAAATGTAACAATAATTAGATCATTCTAAAAAAAAGGGAGGCTCTTGCCTCCCTTTTTTTATGCGTATATCTTTTGTTTATAGATAATTTATTTTGGTTCTGTTTTGTTTCAGGAGGCCTATTGCACTTCACAACATTCAATTGAAGGTTGGTGGTGTGCTTTTGTTGGCGCTTTAATTGCAGGGCTTAGGTAGGGGATACCAAGTCCTAAACCTCTTATGATGAGAAGTGCAGCGATAAAAAATAATAGAACTTTGTGTGTATAACGCGGTAAATACGCAAGCAGTTTTTTCTGTCCTATAAGCGGTAAAAAAAACAGTACAGGTAGGGTACCAATTCCAAAGAAAAACATACCTAATAAAGCACTCAAATAATCTGGGGCACTCATGGTGTAAATGAGTGCTATATAAACCATGCCACACGGTAAAAAGCCATTCAGCATGCCAAATAGGAAGGATTGGCTAAAACCAGGTGCTTTTTTAATTTTTGGGAATAATTTGCTTAAAGTGCTGCCAACCTTTGCGCTTAATGATCGGATAATTGGCCAAGTTTCAATAGCACCAAGAAAAACGCTTGTCATCATGATCATTCCAGTTAAGATACTTAACCATTGCGCTGTGTTTAAAAACCAATGATTGATACCGATTAGCCCAATCAAAAATCCTAAATAGCTATAGCTTGAAATACGTCCGAAATTGTAACTCAAACTACCTAACAAAGCAGTGCTGATAGAACGCTTTTGTATGGGTGCAGCGAAAGCCAAAGGACCACACATACCCACACAATGAAGGGTGGATTGTAGGCCTAGAAAAAAAAATATCAGAAAATAGGCATTCATTTGCGCAGAAAACTTGTCTGCTGTAGATACGTTTTACCTTTAACTTGATAGCGCATCTCAACAGCGTAGGATCCTTTTCTGAGTTGTGCGACAGGAAAAGAAGCATACGGTTTGATGTCAAGCTCTAAGTCTCCTTTTTTGTCGTTGTAGCACATGAATGAAACATGTAATTTCTCGATTTTTAAATCGGAATCATTGACAAAGCTCAGTAGCCCATTTTTCTCTTTTAATTTTAATGGTAACTGAGCCGTTTGCGCGCGCTGCTGTGCTTCCATATCGGCATCAAGTGTTTGTTCTTGTTCGTAATAATCTTCTGCAATTAATTCAGAAGATTCATTGGTGATGACAACAACCATATAGCCGATGAATATCACAAATGCAATCATGGCTACTATTACTGCGTTTCTAAAGCTCATATCTCAAAGTCTTGGTCCGAAAAATTTTGTTTTGATACTCTGTATTTTTTTTCCATTTCCATAAATCTGGACACGGATTTTTTTAGTTCCAGCTCCGATATATGCCATTGGAAAACGAATGATTATTCTTTCTTTCAGCTCGGTTTCTGGTTTCAATACAAGGTGTTGTTTCACAGTTTGAATTTCACCAGATCGATCTTCTAGTTTGAATTGGATATGAAAAGATTGGTGTGTTTTATTGAGTAAATTGACTTCGTAAATATTAGTAATATTGCCTTTATCGTCCATTTGATAGGTAGAACCACGCTGCCTAATCAGTGTTGTTTGGAAATCTTCACGGCTAATGATAAGCATACTCAAGGTGACAAGTAAAGCAAGCAGCAGTATGGTATAGGCTTTGACTCTGCGTGTCCATTGAAAGGGTAAGCGCGTCTGAATTCCCTTTTCTGAGACAAAACGCACTAAGCCTTTTTCTTGGCCAACGGCTTCCATTATGTGATCACACGCATCGATACAAGCCGTACAATTGATACATTCTAATTGTGTTCCATTGCGAATATCGATACCAGTAGGGCAAACTTGCACACATTGAAAACAATCGATACAGGCTCCCTTGCCAGCGGCTGGTCGGTCTTCACCTTTTTTAATTTTTGCACGACTTTCACCTCTGAGGTGGTCATAAGCAACAACCATAGAGTTTTCGTCGAGCAATACACCTTGAAGGCGGCCGTATGGACAAATCGTTGTGCAGACTTGCTCTCTCAAAAAAGCAAAGACTCCATAAAAAGCATAGGTAAAAATCACAATGGCAATGAACCCACCTAGGTGCGCCCCTAGAGGGTCGTTTTGAATACGCCATAATTCATCAGAGCCAATAATGTAAGCCAAAAACGTATTGGCAATCAAAAAAGATATCAGCCAAAAAACAACATGTTTGCTTGTTTTCTTAAAAATTTTTGATGTTGTCCAAGGTGCCTCAGCCAAACGCCTTTGTGCAGGGGCGTCTCCTTCAATCCAGTACTCGATGCGCCTAAAAACCATCTCCATAAAAATGGTTTGTGGGCAAATCCAGCCGCAGAATATTCGACCATAGATGATGGTAAACAATATGACGAAAACAATCGCTAGAATCAGCAATACTGCCAATATGTACATATCTTGTGGCCAAAATACCTGCCCGAAAATCACGAATTTACGTTCAATGATGTTGAGCATGAGCAGGGGCTCGCCCTTTATACGAAGGTGTGGCCCGGCAAAGAGAAAGCCTAAAAGTAAGTAGGCAATAAGTTTGCGTTTATTGTAAAATGAACCTGACGGTTTTTTGGGAAAGATCCATACGCGTTTCCCCTTCTCATTTACCGTTGCAATCCGGTCACGGAATGCTTCATCATGCTCATCCATGGTAGTTGTATCTTTATTTTTCTATGATGTCTCCTTGTGCTGCCTTTCCTTTAGTCTCAGGTAATGACAATACGTAAGATGCAACCTGCTGAATTTGAACTGGGTTGAATTTTGAGGAGTGTTCAGGCATGCCATTTGCCGTACCGTATTTGATGGTTTTAAACACTTCTTTGATGTCGTAACCATAGATCCAATGTTTATCGGTTAGATTTGGCCCAATTTCACCTTCGCCTTTAGCTTTATGACAAGCTACACAATTGGCTGCAAAAGTACTGGCACCAGCAGCAAGGTCAGCTCCATCCGTCATAAGTGTCACTGAATTTTCATCGACATTCATGGCCATTTTTTCGAGATAAGCTTGCACTTCTTTTTCAGCGACTTTCATTTCTTTATCGTAGGCCTTTATTTGTAAATCTGAAACACCAAAAATGTGGTAATTAAAGAGGTAGATGAACGCAAAAACAATAGTTGCATAGAAGCCCCAAACCCACCAAGGTGGTAAGTTATTGTCGAGTTCCTGTATGCCATCGTATTCGTGCTCCATCAGAATTTTGTGTTCTTGCTCGATTGGAACAGCAGCGGTTAATACTTGATTTACTTTCTTGAAGGAAGAAATGACTGGTGCCTCAACAACTTCTTTTTTCGGTTTCACCATTGCCAACATTTGATAGAACAAATGACGTAGGTATAAAACCACTACCAATAAAATGATGTCAATGACCAAAATTGCCAATAAATCTGTTGTTTCTACAAGCAACCAAGGTCCATTTTTCTCTCCCTCACCTGGGCCAACGAATTGTAGGGCATAGGAATAAGAACTCATCATTAAGGCCCCTGTGGATATGATAAGAATGAATAGGTTGCTGTTGTTTTGCAGTGTTTTTAATTTAGTCTTGAAGTAATCAGATTTCATCAAGGTCATCAGTGTACCCGCTAAAACTATAATAGCAAGGATAAGAATGAGTGTGAGTACCAATAACCAATTAAAAATGGATAAATTCCCCTTGTAGTCGGTAGCCATTTGTGGATCAGATACTTTCGTAGTATCAGCTACTTCACTTTTTGTTTCAACAGGAGGAACATAGCTGTCAATATAGGAAAATACTGCATCAATTTCTTCGTTGCTCAAGGCTTGAGCAGGCATTGCAGTAGGGCTGAAGCCGGCAATTTCTTTTGCCATCGCACTCTTTCCAGAACTGATTAATTCAGTTGAATTTTGTACCCATTTATAAAGTAATTCTCCTTCGCCAGCATCGGTCCATTTTTGTTTGGCACCCTGCAATTTTGGTCCGGTTGAATTCTTATCGATCATATGACAAGTGTTGCAACGGGATTTGAATAGTCCGGCCCCATCAGCAGCCCAACTCATATATTGGAAGCTGGTTAAAACAACTATAAGTAAGAAAGTATTCAGCAGCGTTTTCATAAGTCGTTTATTTATTGGTAGTTACTTCTTTGTTTAGTTCTGATTCAAGCGGGCTTGCCGCTAATTCCGCCACACGATCTTTGCTCATCTTCCAAACATAGAGCAGCACGATTGCAAAAAATGCAGTGAACAAGACCAAAGATATCAGCGGATAAATTTCTATCCCTAGCATGCTCGTGAGGTTGTGTTTGATAAATCTCAACATCGCTTATTTTTTAGAAGTTACGGTAATGTCAACACCTAGTCTTTGTAGGTAAGCAATGACAGCTACAATTTCTTTTTGCTCAATATCCTGAATGAGCGCCTTTTGATTGATGCCTACTAACGCTTGTTTTGGTGTAGTTTGTACGATGTCTTCAGCAATCACATGTGCTTGTTTTTTGAGATCAGCACGGGCTTTCAAATGGTACCCTTTAGCATAAGGAACACCGAGCGTCTGCATGGCTTTGATTTTCTTTTCTAAAAGGCTGATATCGAGCGCATCATCGCGTAACCAAGTGTAGGCCGGCATGATTGAACCAGGCGATACATCTTTTGGCGCCATAAGGTGCTGGTAATGCCAAAAGTTAGATTTGCGAATTTTAGTATTACCACCTTCCCGAGCTAGATCCGGTCCGGTTCTTTTTGATCCCCATTGGAATGGATGATCATAGACAAATTCACCAGATTTAGAGTATTCTCCGTAACGTGCGGTTTCAAAACGCAAGGGTCTGACTAATTGAGAGTGACAATTATAACAGCCTTCGCGAATATAGATGTCTCGCCCCTCTAATTCTAGTGGCGTATAAGGCTTTACACTAGCTATTTTTGGCACATTGGATTCTACAATCATGGTAGGGATGATTTCTACAATACCACCTATGGCAACCACGACTAAGCTCAAAATCATGAATTGTACTGGCTTGCGTTCAATGACTTTATGCCAATATTCACCTTTTTCATGAAGATGAAGGTCTTTGGTGACAATTGCTTCAGCAGCTTCATCTTTAAGTAATGATCCAGATTTTGCTGTTTTTACAAGGTTATAGAACATAAGGATTGCACCACCTAAGTAGAGCGTACCACCTAAAGATCTAAGATAATAGTAGGGCTTGAGTTGGGTAACAGTTTTTAAGAAATCAGCATTTTGAAGTGTGCCATCTGGATTGAAATCTTGCCACATAAGCCCTTGCATGAAACCAGCAATATACATTGGGACAGCATAAAGTAAAATACCTAAGGTTGCGATCCAGAAATGCTGATTGGCCATTTTCTTAGAATAGAGTTCGGTGCGGTATAATTTAGGAAACAACCAATAGAGCATTCCGAAAGTGAACATACCGTTCCAGCCGAGGCCACCGATGTGTACGTGTGCGATTGTCCAGTCTGTGAAGTGAGAAATGACATTCACATTCTTTAAGGAAAGCATTGGGCCTTCAAAAGTTGACATACCGTAGGCTGTAAGCGCCACCACCATGAATTTCAACATGACGTCATCGCGTACTTTGTCCCAAACCCCTCTTAATGTGAGTAAGCCATTGAGCATTCCACCCCAAGAAGGTGCAATGAGCATGACAGAGAACACTACCCCAAGACTCTGAGCCCAATCTGGCAATGTAGAATACAACAAGTGGTGAGGGCCTGCCCAGATATATAAGAAGATGAGCGCCCAAAAGTGAATGATAGAGAGGCGATAAGAATAAACAGGTCTGTTGGCTGCTTTTGGTACAAAATAATACATCAAGCCTAAGTACGGTGTTGTTAAGAAAAAGGCAACTGCATTGTGGCCATACCACCACTGTACGAGCGCATCCTGCACACCTGCGTACCAAGAATAACTCTTTAAGAAAGAAACGGGTAATTCAAAAGAGTTAAAAATATGGAGCATGGCCACCGTAACGAAAGTGGCAATGAAGAACCAAATAGCAACATACAGGTGCTTGACACGTCGGGCTAAAATGGTGGCAAACATATTCCAGCCCCAAACAACCCACATTAAAGCAATGGCAATGTCAATAGGCCACTCGAGTTCAGCATATTCTTTAGAGGTGGTGATGCCAAAAGGTAGCGTGAGGACTGCAGATAATATGATCAACTGCCAACCCCAGAAATGGACATAGCTCAGTTTGTCACTCCACATACGGGTTTTCAATAAGCGTTGAAGGGAGTAGTAAACCCCGGTAAAAATACCATTGCCAACAAATGCAAAGATGACGGCGTTGGTGTGTAATGGTCGGATTCTACCAAATGATACATATTTAAAACCTAAGTAATCATTGAAAAAATCCGGGAAGGCCAGTTGTAGCGCTGCAATGAGCCCTACTAACATACCGGTTACTCCCCAAATGACAGTAGCGTAAGCAAAATTGCGAACGATTTTATTGTCATAACTGAACTTTTCTGCTTCCATAACTATACATCTTTATTTGTTGGTTCATCTTCAAAAAGAATGCGTACTGAAGGCCCATAATCATCGTCAAACTGCCCATTCTTTGTAGCCCAGAAGAAAAATCCTAGAAAGAATGCAGCGATGCAAAGACTGATGGTGAGCATAAGATATACGATTCCCATAGTGCAAATTTCATCATGAATTGCATCAATAAGAATGACACGTGTTTTTGAAAAAAACTGATTTATATCAGCTTTTAAAGAGGATGCGGAATTTAAGTTGGACCAAAGCTGTACTTAAAACAACTATTGTGATAGAACTTACAGGCATGAAAATAGCGGCAAACAAAGGAGTGAGCTGCCCAGATATAGCGATGCTTAAGCCAAAAATATTATAACTTAAGGAAAATGCCAGACATAATTGCAATACCTTTTTGGCATAGCGGCCAAGACTTACGAGTTGAGGAAGTTGTTCTAGAAATTTCGCATCTAGAATGGCATCTGAGCTAGGGGTAAACCGAAACATATCCTCAGACAGCGCAATACCAACCTCTGCCAAGCCCAGTGCGCCGACATCGTTAAGACCATCACCAATAAATAGTACTTTTTTACCTTGCTTTTGGAAGGCTTGGATGGCCGATGCTTTGTCTTGTGGATCCTGTTTAAAAAAGAGGTGATGACTTAAAAATCCCAGTGTTTCAAGTTCTTTTGCATCTTGTTGCTGATCGCCTGAAAGCACATAGCAATTAGCGGCTCCAAAATATTTTATGAGCTTTTTGATCGCATGAGTTCTCCACGAACTTTTAAAAATGAGTCGGGCACTTTTTTCACCTTTTTTAAGCAAAAGTTCGTTGCCTTTTGGGGTTCCAATTTCAGTAAAAAGTGCAGATCCCATTTGATAAAACTCACCTTGGTATATGGCGGTTAAGCCCTCTCCCTTAATTTCTTTGATTTGCTGGAGTTCGAGCAATTCTATGGCTTCATTTTGTTGTGCAAATACTTTTGAATAGGGATGGGTAGATTGCCTGGCCAGATTTACGAATACAGCAAAAGATAAATCATCCAAGTCATTGTAGTCTGTTGCTATTTCATAGCTATTTGGATCTGTAAGTGTACCCGTCTTGTCTAGTACAATGGTGTCCACACTTGTGAGCGCTTCTACAACAGTCACATTTTTAAGATAAAGCCCAGATTTCCCGAGCGCCCTTAAGGTATTACCCAAAGTAAAAGGAGCTGAAAGTGCCAACGCACATGGGCAGGCCACAATCAAGACTGAGACCACTACTTTAAAAATCAAGGCTGCATCTAAGAAATACCAGACAATCCCGCTTCCAAATGCAATGAATAGTAGTATGATAAGGAAATATTGTGCAATGCGATCTTGGTAACGGATCAATTGATTGCTTGGGATTTTATTTTTAGTTTCATTCCATAGTTGTGTCAAATGACTCCGGTTGGTGAGTGCTTTTACAGTCAGTGTTGCAGACAGTCCTTGAATTTGCCCCCCCGCATAAACTAAATCTCCTTTTAAAATGCGAGTTGGAATAGATTCGCCCGTAACAAAACTGTAGTCGATATAAGCTTCATCGCTGCATAAATAAGAGTCACAAGGGATAATTTCTTCATTGCGTATTTGAATGGTGTCTCCAATTGAAAGTTGCTCGACACTCACTATAGTTTTGGACTCACCATCTAAGCGTTGAACCGCCACCGGAAAAAAACTGGTGTAATCTCGATCAAAGGCCAAAGATGCATATGTGATACTTTGAAACCATTTGCCAATGAGTAAAAAGAAAATAAAACCTGCAAAACTATCCATATAGCCAGCTCCTTCCCATGAGAAAATTTGAATCAAGCTTTGTAAGTAAAGAGCAATGATTCCAAGCGTGATTGGGACATCTAAGTTGATTGTTTTGGATCTCAGGGCTTTGAAAGCTGATATGAAATAAGCCTTTGCCGAAAATAATAAAACAGGAATACTGACGATAAAACTAAGTAGGGAGGTGTAAGCTCTAAACTCAGGATTGTCTTTACCCAATCCAAAATATTCAGGAGTACTCCAAAGCATGATCGAGCCAAAGGCAAAGCCCGCAACTCCTATCTGAAATAAAAATTGATGATTTCGTTTTTTGTCTTTTCCTTCAATGCGGCTAAAATCGGGCTCGTACCCAATGAATTGCAACAGGTGGGCAAGCTCAGAAAAGGCAAGGCTTGGAGCAAAAGTGATGGCCGCCTCTTTTCTTGCAAAGTGCACTTGTACATGAAGGATACGCGCATCAATTTGATTCAAGTGTTCTAGTAAATAAATACAAGACGAACAATGAATACTTGGCAATGATAACGTGACTTTGATCTGTTGCTCGTTTTTAAAAAGTATATAGCGATCTTGTATTTCCGGAAGGTCTAAAAAAGCAAATTGATCGGCGCGCTCTTTTCTTGGCTTTGTACCGGCCATGGGTTCATAGCTGTAAAAAGCGCTTAGGTCATTTTGCTGTAAAATACCAAAAACATGAGCACAACCCGTACAACAAAATTCATGATCATGCTCAAGGATGGGCCTTAGCGGGAGCTTTTCTCCACAATGGTAACAGTTGCTGTGCATCAAATAGTTGCCGAAAATATTGGTTTATCAAAATGGTGACCATGTAAATCGAGGTCAAAGGCCATGCATACATTGCGAACAAAGGCAAAGCCTGTATTGGTAATGCGCAGGTGTGTTGTATCAATTTCGATCAAGCCATCCTTCGCTAACGGAGCCAGGCGCTCCTGAATTTGCTGATAAAATCCTTCTTTCAGCAACTCGGAGTGCCATTGCGTTTCGAAGTGACACATTAAATCTAAAATATGGCGTCTAATAAGAAGCTCTTCGTTATTGAGGAAATGACCCCTAAAAATGGCCAATTCGCCTTTTGAAATTTGTTCTTGATAGGCTTCGACACTTTTTTCGTTCTGGGCAAATGCACGCCATGTGTCGGAAATGGCAGACATACCCAAGCCAATCATGACATCTGTTTGCCGGTGCGTATAACCCATAAAATTTCGGTGAAGTTCCTTTTTTTGAAAAGCCACTTCGAGCGTATCTCCGGGTAAAGCAAAATGGTCCATACCAATGGCAATATAACCGGCATTTAATAGCAGTTCATACGCCATTTCGTAGAGTTCGCGTTTGTGAGCATCTTTGGGAAGGTTATTTTCATCGTAGCCGCGTTGCCCCGTGCCCTTCACCCACGGAACATGTGCATAACCATATAAGGCAATGCGCTCTGGTTTCAATGCAATGGTTTTTTCAATTGTCATTTGAAATCCAGAAAGATCTTGAAAAGGCAATCCGTAGACTAAATCGTGATTGATACTGGTGTAACCAATTTCTTTAGCGATTTGATGAACCAGCTGTACTTGCTCAAAAGTTTGGATGCGATTGATAGCTTTTTGAACCACCGGATTATAATCTTGAATTCCAAAGGATACCCTCCTGAAGCCAAGTTTGTAAAGTGTCTCCAATTGAGTGTGGGTTGTAGAATTCGGATGCGCTTCAAAACTTAAATCACATTTTTCTCTATTGATGTTTTTTAATTGAAAAATTCCTTCAATGAGTTTGGTAAGTGTTTCAGGAGAAAAAAATGTAGGTGTTCCTCCACCTAAATGTAATTCTACAATTTCCGTATCAGGTTGTAAGGTTGGTTGATACAAAGCCCACTCCTGCAAGACGCTTTCTACATACGGCAACTCCACAGCATGATTTTTCGTGATCCGTTTATGACAGCCACAAAAGGTACATAATGATTCACAGTAGGGTAAGTGAACGTATAGGCCAAGTGTGGATTGTGGATTAAAGGCTTGTTCGTTTTCCAAACTAGCGAGCCAATCGCTGGCTTTGATTGCATTTTCCTTCCAAAAAGGAACCGTCGGATAGGAAGTATAGCGAGGGCCAGGAACATTATATTTTCTGATGAGCTCGATGGGTTTCATAAGGCAAATTTGCGATAGAAAAAACCCTTAAAAAATGACGATTGTCAGCTTTCTTAATTCAGCTAAAATTCTTAAATTTGAGTAGCGAAATAATCTAATGCTAGAGAAATCACATAAGCATGTAACTTGTCAGACCTGTACGGGTCGTCAGAGCTCTTTGCTCAATCATTTTTGCTCAGATGAACTTGAACACCTCAATTCTCACAGAGCTTGTAATTATTACAAAAAACACCAAGCGCTCTTTCTAGAAGGATCCTTTCCAAGAGGTGTATATTGCATCAATCAAGGAATGGTAAAAATCTTTAAAAGAGGTGATGAAGGCAAAGAACAAATCATTCATATTGCCAAAGCTGGCGAAATGGTAGGTTTTCGTGCCATGTTTACCGAAGAACCTTATAAAGTCGCTGCCGAAACCCTTGAGGAAAGTAATATCTGTTTTATAGGAAAAGAAGACTTCCTGAACCTCATGGATTCCAATCCAGTGCTCCGAAATGGCATTATCAAAGAATTATCCAGAGAGCTCGCAGACCGTGCAGATTTCATTACCAATATGGCTCAAAAATCTGTTCGCGAACGTTTGGCTTTTACAATGCTTATCCTCATAGATGTTTTCGACAACGAGCCAATCAATTTAAGTCGAGAAGATCTCGCAAATTTTGTAGGTACCGCTACAGAAACCCTGATTCGTTTACTCAAAGATTTCAAAGAGGAGGGCATCATTGAGGTTCAGACCCGCAAAATCAAGGTGCTAGATAAAAATAAACTCTTACATATTTCAGGTAAGTAATTTCCTAAATATTTTTCTGAAGTTCGGATGAAAGTTAATTGAATAAGTGGTTCAATTTGCCATGCTGCTTTTCTATTGAACTATATTGTTCAATGCTGATCCAGTACGATATTCACGAAATTCTCCAATAAGATGTTTCCGTAATTTCCAGAAACCTCCGGATGAAATTGTACGCCGTAATGAAGTTTTGTTTTGTGTTTCATCGCCTCGTTGATGCATGTATCTGAGCAAGCGAGGTGCTCGAAATCTTTGGGAATCGAAATATGCTCACAATGGTCTTCTTGCATTTCAAATACATCGGGCAGGCGTAAAAAAAGCGGATCATCTTGAATGACCTCAATCTCTTGAAACACGCGGTCTTCTTTCATTTTGGCAATTCTTGCTCCATTTAAAAGACCCAAGATTTGATGCCCAAAACAAATCCCTAAAATTGGCCTGTTTTCGTTTTGCAACCATGCAAACTTTTCTAAGTAAGGAGCGGGGTCAAGGTCTGTTAATAAAATAGGCGCACCAGAAATGACAAAGCCTTTAAATTTTGTGCAGTTTTCCTTTTTTAAATCGAGCATCAAAATATACTCAACATCAATATACTCTTGAAGCTGCTCCACAATTTGTGGGGTTTTGTTACTGCCACAATCGATGACTGCAATCATGGTTTATGTTGATGAAAAACGCAAGTTACTGCGCGGTGATCACTAGCTGTTTTTTTCTGAATTTTAAAGTTACTTACTGACAACAACGGACTATAAAACAAATAATCGATGCGCCCGGCAGGAAGCCTACCAACGTAGGTTGTACCTAAGCCCCAACCACCAGCTCGGAAAGCATCTTGCAAGAATAATTGAAATTGGTTGTAGGTATAGGACATCGGTGTATCGTTGAAGTCTCCGCAAACCACGACTGGATAGGGGGAAGTTTTGATGTGCTCAACGACTCTTCGGGCTTGTTCAGCACGTTTTTCAAATGCACCTCTTAGTTTTCGATAGGCAGCAAGCGCTCCTTTTTTGCTGCCATAGGTCTGCATTTCAGCACCTTCAATATGTGGGTCGGTATGCAAGCGGATAGACTGCAGGTGCACGTTGTAAATTCTAAACGTATCCTGGTTTTTGACGATATCAGCAAAAATGCAATAATTGAAATCTTTGACACCTTGTGATTCAAACATGACATCACCACGGGCTATCATTGGGTATTTTGAAAAAAGAGCGATCCCATAATTTTCACGAGTGGCTCTTTTGTGTGCACTTCTTTCGTGATAATCTTTAGTACTCAATATTGCACTCAAAGAATCCATGATTTCAAAACGAGTAGGTTTGTCTTGACGGTAAAATTCTTGGAGACACAGCACATCGGGTTGCTCTGATCTGATGTAATCAAATATTTGATTGCGTGACGCTAGAGCGTTGTCAAAGGACGGATTGAAAAGGTCGAAGAGCCGAACGTTATAGGTTAGTACTTTAAGCCCTGCATCTTGCTCGGTATGAGAGGCTGAGTTGCTGAGCGCAAAATTTCTAAAATGAAGTTTACCCCCGATGCACAAAACGATGATGCTGTAAATGGCCCATTTTGACTTGAAAAATGCCCAAAACACCAACCAAAATAGGGTAAGGCCTAAAAATATTGGATAGCTCAAGCCGAAGAAAGGAAGTGCTGTAATGGAGCTTGGATGAATAAAAGGTGCTAAATAGCTCAATAGTAAACCAATAAAGCTAAGGGCACTGGCTATTTTAAAGGGCCCTGACAATAATATATTTCGCTTTTTAGACATCCTTGCTTTGTTGAAATAAAAAGTCTTTTTCTTCTTTGCTCAGCGCATCATAACCTTTTTTAGAAATCTTGTCTAAGATTTGATCCAATTTGGCTTGTTTCTCTTGCTTTTGTGCTCGGAATTGTTCGTCGGTGAGTGGTCGACCACCTTTTTTTACTTTCAAATGAGTTGCTTTTGTTTGAAAGCTAAGACCAAGCCAGGGCTGAGCCATCCGAATGTGCCAGAATTGCTGAATACTAAAAAAACCAAAGAGCGCACCTCCTAAATGTGCAAAATGCGCAATTTGATCAGCACTTCCAATCGAACTGAGGTCTTTGAGAAAGAAAAAGAGGGCAAGAAAAATAATTTTCAATGGAAATACGCCAAACAATTGTACTTGTAGTTGTGGTTGTGCAAAGGCCAATGCACTAAAAATAGCCATAATGGCACCCGAAGCCCCTACAATTGAGAAACTCTCATTTTGCAACGATGGGAAGATCAGGTGGGCGAGAATTTCTGTAAAATTTCCAGCTAGACCTCCTAAAATGTAGAGATGAAACAAGCGTTTTGGCCCATAGAAACGTTCGTAGGTATTGCCTGCAAAAAACAAGAAGAGCAAATTCGAAAAAAGATGCATTAAACCAAAATGAGCAAAAAGCGAACTGAGAATCGTCCATGGTTTCCATAAAATACCGACTGGATCAACCGGTAAGGCAAAGAAGAAGTGACTCCAATTTTGAGCGCTAATGGCAGATATATGATCTAATATTTGAAGTCTTTCGAGCGCATTAAATAATTGAATGATGACAAAAATACCCACATTGACCATCACCAAACGAACGGTCATGGAGCCATTTTGATAAAGATGTTTGATTTGTGCAATAAACGGATTCATTACCAAAAGTTTGTTCGATCTGTTTTTCTCCAGTAGAGCACTAATATTGCGCCTGCAATTGCACCACCTACATGTGCCAAATGTGCTACGTTGTCCCCGGCGTTATGTACAAAGGATTGATATAATTCAAATAAAAAGTAGGCAGTTACCAAATATTTGGCCTTGACTGGAATGGCAAAATAAAGTCTGAACTCTGTATTGGGAAACAGAATTGCGAAAGCAGTCATGATTCCAAAAACACCTCCCGAAGCACCTACCATTGGTGTAATAGATTTTGAGAGGTAGTCATTCAATGCAGAGGTAACCTTGATTTGGTTGTCCACTAAGTATTCATTGATTTGGGTAACTATATCGCCATTAAGGTCAATTGTGTGTTTTAGGTAGTAATTGAATTGGTCGAGGTCAAATTGCTGTGAAAGCTGGGATTTGAGTTGTTGAATTTCTATGAATCCAATCATGTTGTATAGGGCAAATGAGCCCATGGCGCTTACGAGATAAAAAATGAAAAATCGTTTCGGACCCCAAAATCTCTCTAGATAGGCCCCCAGCATGACAAACAACCACATATTGAAAAATATGTGTAAAAAATCATTTGAGCTGTGCATAAAAAAGTGCGTAACCACCTGGTAGGGTTCAAAAAATGGAGAGTTCACGTAGTGCGCACCGAGCGTCATTTCAAGATCGATCCCTTGACTTTTTAAAATCAAACTCGCTGCGAAAAAAGCGATATTTAAGAGCAATATATTTTTAGTGACTTGCGGAAGTTGCTGAAACATATTAGAATTTTTTAGCGAGTTCTTCAAATGTAAGTGTACTCATGATGATTTTGCCTGTTGGTGTATGGCTATGTTGTTCACATTGAAAAAGATCTTCAACGAGTTGAAGGGCTTCTTCTTGGTTGTTAATTTTAAAGTTTTTGGAAGCAAAAAGTGCAAGCTTGGAAACCAAAAAATGTGCCACATCGCCGCTGTCGATATCGCGGTAACTCGCGGCATCGGTTAATTGATCAAGACAGTCGTCAAGGTGTTGTTCTGTGAGCAAGCTCGGTACTCCGTGGATGGAAAGCTTGGAGTCATTGAGCTCATAAATGAAGCCAAGTTGTTGCCATAAACTTTGATGTGATCCCCAACTAATTTTAGCGTCGCCACTCAGTGCACGTTCGATGGGAAAGAGCAATTGTTGTGAGCTAAGTGGTTGTGCAACAAATTGTTGCATGAGTTGATCAAAGAGTATGCGGTTTTGTGCCCTTTTGATATCAATAACCAAAAAACCTGATTTACTTGGGCTGATTAAGAATTTATCGTGAAAGAGATAATTGGTTGTGTATTGCTGTTCGGTAAAAATAACTTGTTGCTGTACTTCCGGCTTCTGTTCAATGTCGTAAAAATCTTGCCAGCCAGTGGCATCCAAGTTTTGTTTTTCGAATCCAGCACTCCGAATGGCACTGCTGTAGGCAGGAGTGGCATTTGAAGCATTCGATTGATTGCTGTGAAATGGATTGTATTGCGGATTGACTACAATTTGAGGTGCTACGGGTTCGGATTTTCTGACCTCAAGTGGAACGTCAAAAGCGGTGTCTTGCTCGAAGTCAAGGCTTGGGAAAATATTGTGTTTTCCGAGCGCTTGTCTAACGCTACTGAGTAAAATAGAATAAATGAAACGCTCTTCCTCAAACTTGATTTCTGTTTTGGTAGGGTGGATATTGACATCTATTTTTTGAGGGTCGACCTCTAAAAATATACAGTAGCTGGCGTGATGTTTGTCGCTGATCATGCCCTCAAAGGCTTTGGTAATGGCATGATGGAAATAGGGCTCTTTGAAGTAACGCTGATTGACAAAAAGGTACTGCTCGCCGCGTGTTTTTTTAGCCATGTCTGGCTTGCCAACATAACCCGAGACTCTGACGATATCCGTGCTTTCTTCTATTGGCACCAATTTTTCATTGCTGTTTCGACCTAAAATGCCTGAAACGCGCATACGTAGATTACCAGGGGGTAGGGTGAGGATTTCTTGGCTGTTGTGAATGAAATAAAAACCAAGATCGGGGTGCGCCAAAGCAACGCGTTCGAATTCGTTTTGAATGTGTCCCAATTCAATTTGGTCGCTTTTTAAAAAATTGCGCCTAGCCGGGACATTGTAAAATAAATTCTTGACCTCAAATGAAGCACCGTTGTCACAAATTGCCGGTATTTTGCTTTTGATTTGATTGCCTTCAACTTCTATTTTAATGCCAGTTTCTTGCTCAGCTTGTTTGGTTTTGAGCGTGACATGTGCAATAGCAGCAATAGAGGCGAGGGCCTCACCACGAAAGCCTTTGGTTTGTAGATGAAAAAGATCTTGGGCACTGCTCAGTTTACTGGTAGCGTGTCTGAGAAAGCACTTCTCAGCATCGGTAACGTCCATTCCTTTGCCGTTGTCGACAACTTGGATGAGTGTTTTACCAGCATCTTTAACAATAAGGTAGATCTGGTTGGCACCGGCATCAACCGCATTTTCAAGTAATTCCTTTACGACTGAAGCAGGTCTTTGAATGACTTCTCCGGCTGCAATTTGATTGGCAATGTGGTCTGGTAATACGTGAATAATGCTCATGAGTCTGCACTGGTTCTTGCTCAACAAATGTAAGCAATTCAGTTGAGTCAAGAGATCTTAAATACGCACGATTGTTCCGCTGTAGGTGTTTTTTTCTCCTGGAAGCGGGTTCTCTAGGATTACTCGCCAGATATATGCTTTTTGAGCTTTGATGAGTTGTCCGGTGCGCTGATCAATACCATCCCAAGCGTTTTGCGCATCAGAGGTGTTAAAAATGACCGCGCCGTTGTCAGGGTCAAGGATGGTAAGCACGAAGCGTACGTCTCTGATGGTGAGTGCGTAAGGCATAAAGCGGGCGTTGCGTTCGTCTCTTGACTGCGGATTGAAGGCATTGACCGCGAGTAGATTGTAATTTTGATCGGCGCCTATTACAATTGACTCCGAAACATGACAGTCATCACTGTTCGCTTGTGCGCTCACGGTGTATGATTGTTGTTTGAAAGCAAGTAGGTCAGCTCCTTTTGATTTTTGATTTATCAGGTTGCCGTTTGAACTCCAGGTGATATTTGAAACCGCAGATTCTGCATGGATGTGCACAATCGGGTAACCGCTTTCATAGGAAATATTTTCTGCTGTCAAAACGACTTTTAGTCCTTGGCACGGCGCAGTAGGATTTTGAATCTCATCTGAAGATGGTTCAGCTGAAGTTGGTCTTTCTGCGTTTTGCGCAGGTCTTAGATGAAGAGCGATATCAGCTCGTTCAATTGGTGTTTCTGAAAGCTTTGGATTTTCGTTAATTTGATTGGTCCATTGCGTAATTTCTGTAGCGCTTTGCTCGACCTGGTCTTTAGGGAGGGTAGGAGCTTGAATACTCGTTAAATGTAGTTGTCCTGTCGTATTTTTCTGTTGTGAAGGAAGCTTGATTTTTGAAGGTGAATCAATGTTTGTTACTGATGATTTTTCTTTTTTAACAACAGAGGATTTTGCGGTTTGTGTAGAAGTAGTTGTAGAGGAGGTGTTCGTCCAGATGGCGAATAATCCTGTAGACACAACAATTGCAATGGCAAGTTTTCCGTACCAAGAAATCCCCGGCTTCACCTTTGGAAGCTTTTTAGAAAGCGCGTCCCAAGCCTTAGGGTCGTAATCGTAGGAGAAATCTTCTACTAACGATTTGATATTTTTTTCAAATTGATCTTTCATCGTTTTTCGATCAGTAAAAATTGTTCTTTTAAAAGTCGTTGCAAATTCATTTTTGCTTTTGCTAAATTGGATTTAGAGGTCCCTTCTGAAATGCCTAATATGTCGGCGATTTCTTTATGGGTATGTTCTTCAATGACATAAAGGTTGAAAACTGCTCTGTATGCCGGAGAAAGTTTTCCGATGGCCTCTATGGCAACCTGACCTTTGAGTTCTAGCAGTTCGTTGTATTCTGCCTCGACCATGGGGTCAGCACTGCCTGCAACAAAATCGTTGTCTTGGTCGCTGAGAAAAGGATTTTTTTTGGCTTTTCGAAGGTGATCAATCGCTGTATTGGTGACAATCCGGCGGATCCAGCCCTCCAAAGAACCCGTAAAATCAAAAAATTCCAATTTATCAAAGACCTTTAAAAATGAAATTTGAAGAATCTCTTGCGCGCTGTCGCGATCGCTGAGATACCGCATGCAAACTCCGAGCATTTTACCGTAGTAGGTTTGGAACAAACGCTCTTGTGCGCGTCGTTCACCCCTGAGGCAAGCCTCCACAATAGCCTTGATTTCTTTTTGCTGCTCCAATTTTCAATGTCTAAGAAACGCAGTCAACTTAAAAGGGTTGCCTCTGCGCAAGTCGGTTTTTGAATTCCTGTCAAAAAAAGCTATTTTTTCTTAACTAATGCGTAAATTCGTCACGCCAACGCTTTTATCAATTTAAAAAAAAACAAGCAAATGAAAGTAACTGTTGTAGGTGCAGGTAATGTGGGAGCAACCTGTGCTGATGTATTGGCTACCCGAGAAATCGCCAATGAAATTGTTTTATTAGATATCAAAGAAGGTTTTGCTGAAGGCAAGGCGCTCGATATCTGGCAGACAGCCCCAATCAATCTTTATGATTCACGCACTGTGGGTTCAACCAATGATTATTCGCGTACAGCAGATTCAGACGTTGTGGTCATTACTTCAGGTTTGCCGCGCAAGCCAGGTATGTCTCGTGACGACCTTATCGCTACCAATGCAGGTATCGTTAAGACCGTGACGGAAAACGTCGTGAAATACTCGCCTAATGCCATCATCATTGTAGTTTCCAATCCACTTGATGTCATGACATATTGCGCATACCTAAATGCAAACATGCCTTCTTCTCGTGTATTTGGAATGGCTGGAGTACTTGATACAGCGCGCTATCGTGCATTTTTAGCGGAAGAACTCAATGTATCTCCGAAAGATATTCAAGCAGTACTAATGGGCGGGCACGGTGATACCATGGTGCCACTTCCACGTTATACAACTGTTGGTGGTATTCCAGTTACTGAGCTCATCGAAGAAGCTAAATTGAACGAAATCATTGAGCGCACTAAATTTGGTGGCGGTGAAATCGTTAAACTATTAGGTACATCAGCTTGGTATGCACCAGGAGCTGCAGCAGCTCAAATGGTTGAAGCAGTTATCCGCGATCAAAAGCGCATCTTCCCAGTTTGCGCATGGTTACAAGGTGAATACGGCTATTCAAACATCTATCTTGGCGTACCTGTAGTTCTCGGTAAGAACGGAATTGAAAAAATCATCGAATTGCAACTCAATGATGCTGAAAAAGCCCTACTTGCAGACTCTGCAGAAGCAGTGAAAAGCGTAATGGATGTTTTAGACAACATGAATGCTACTGCCTAATTCAATTCAAAATCTGAAGGTTTAATTGTAAACGTTTAAGATACATATTGATTCATAAAAAAAAAGAGAGGGTCGCGCAGCGACCCTCTCTTTTTTTGCTTGATGCTCAAGCTTTTATAATTGTAATTTGACGAATCCTATTGAATTTCATACGCCCCGATATCTGGCGGATTACCTCGGCCATTGCCTAAAATATCGTTAAACACGCTTGAGGTAATGCCGTTATTACTTAAAAAAGAATTGTTAGCAAAAGTAAAATTGCGTTCACTTGGATTGTTAAAAGCGCTGGCTTTATTCCAAAATACCTGGGCGCCATAAAATGAATCTGTGTAGACTTTTTCAGATTTAATCAATGTGTAGGAGAAGTCAAAATTGAGCACCACCCCGGTCATTTGGATGGTATCTATGGCCAATTCCGTTTTGAGGTTGCCATCGAGTACACAGTTCTTCAAAACGCCTTCCTCAATGCTTGAGACATAGGTCTCTTCAAGTTGGTAATTGGTGAAGTAGTTACTGATACCTACTGCGGGGTTAGTGGAGGCGCCATAGCCTAACAAATTACAATGATTGAAGTTAAACGATCCGCCTTGTAAAACCAATAAGGCGTGTGTCCCATTCTGAGAAATGACACAATTTTCTGCTTTCACTTTTGCACCTGCATAGATGAAAACACCATAGCGCGCTTGGTTGTAAATTTGGGTGTTGCTGAGTTGTAAGGTATAGCCTGTATTAGAGGGGTCTTCGCTAAATAAATGCACGCCACTGGTACCATTTTTCAGGATGGCATAATCAATACTAGAAGGGAGTGCTTCGTGGAGGTAGATGCCATAAAATTGGCCGCTCACATCTTGGTAATCTTGTTCGAGACGGTCTCCTTGAAAAACCACTTCGTTGCCTAACTGACCTTCAATTTGAAGTTTTCCCTTGTACACATAGAGCAGCGCGTTTTTGTGTAAATAGACTTTCGTGCCAGCTTGTATGGTGAGTGTTTTGGATGAGTCAACGATTGCTGCACCGTAAATTACATGTGGTTTATCGTTAGGCCAAGTGCCTTCGTTGAAGTCAAATAGTTGCGCTTGGAAATTGGAATAATGAAAGTAGGCATCTTGCCCCCATGCAGCAAGTTTTACAAATTGATCTTTTCCATTGGTGCGAAAACGGATAGAATCTTCAATGATAAGGGGTTGATTGGCGCCATTAGAATTAAGCGTAACCTCTACAAAAATAAAGAGGGAATCTTTGGCTTCAAGAATGATGTCTTGGTGAAGATCAGCAGGGACGCCATCCACGTTGATGCGGTAAACCGATTGCGCACCTCCCATGAGTTCGATGGCATCAATTTGCAGGCTTTTTTTGTCGTTGTTGTAGATTTTAAAAGCTTTTGTAGTAGAGCCAACAGTAGTAAAAACTGTGTCGAAAACCAATGTGTCTGTGGAGAAATCCAGGTGTGCTTTGGAAAGCAAAACTTGTTTGTTGCAAGAACTCAGGCTTCCCCAAAAGAAAAAACCAAGCAGCACAATACAAAAAGAAATCAGACGCATGGACATACAACGAACAAAGCTAAAGAATATTGGGGTTTTAGGTCAGTTTCAATAAAAAATGTTGTTTAGCTTGCTGGGGCCGCCTACTCAAAAGGCCAAAATACCAGGCATCAGCGCTGAAATGAAAGTTCGGATGATCACATAGCGCTTTCCAATCAGCTTTGTTATATCTTAGCATAGAAGCCGGCACTACAATGATGCTTTCCGGGTGCAAGTCCAAAAGAGCTAGGATATTTAAAACTTCTTTTCCCTCCTTTTCATCAATCTGAATGAGTTGTTTTTTTTGGTCTGAGAGGAGCTGTTTTTCTGTTTGATAATTGATCAATTCAAAGTCTGGCAAAGCACTCAGCAGTTTTTCAAGAAATAAACTAGTTTTTCCTTGAGGCCCGCCTCTATTTTCAAGGTTTTTAAAGTCAACTTTTTTGCGTCGAACACGATCTACCAAAAAGTAGGCAAATGGCGAATGGGTGCCGTGGCGGCCTTTGGCCTTCCAAATAAAAGCAGTAAATTCGAACCAGTAAAACACCGTACAAAGAAACAAAAAAGAAGCCAATTTCATGGATCCTCAGCAAGCCATCCAGCAACAACTCGATGTCGTTCAAAACGGAACAGCTCCATTGAACGTACTCGCTGCCTGTAGGGTGGGTGATGGTATTCTGACATTTACTGATGAACAAAAAGAACAGTACCGCCAATTAGCCAAAGCACAAGCTCCAGCAATTACTTATTTTGTACCGGCATCAGGATCTGGTTCCAGAATGTTTGAATTTTTAATGGAATTCATTCAATTTCCCAATCCTGAAAATTCTCAAAAAGCAGCGCGTTTTTTTAGCCGACTTTCTGAGTTTGCTTTATTTAGAAAACTACCCAATGAACTCAAGCACGCCTATTTTAATGGCTCACTTCAACTTGAAACGCTCATTGATCATTTACTCGGAGAATCCGGATTAAACTACGGAAAAACGCCCAAAGGCTTGATACCATTTCATACCCACGAGCCGTTTGTTTTTAATCCTTTCCAAGAGCATATTGTTCAAGCTTCTCATTTACCCTTGAGTGCTTGTCACTTTCATTTTACCATTCAACGAGAATTTGAAAAGGACTTTTCTCTTGCCATTCAAGATTTGGAAGCATTGACCCTACAAAAATATGCAGTGAGTTATTCTACCCAAGATTCGGCGACTGATGCTTACGTTTTTAAATCTGATGGTAGTTTATTATTAGATCGAGACGGGAATGCCGTTCGAAGACCCGCTGGGCATGGTACCTTGTTGAGTAACCTTCAAGCTCTGCAGGCACCATATATTCTTGTTAAAAATATCGACAACGTCCAACACTATACACTACAAGAAGATAGCAACCAGAATTGGTTATTTTTATTAGGTCTACAACTTCAAATTCGTAAAGATTTAAAAGCTTTTATGGTTCATCATGATTTTGAAGGACTTTGTCGCTGGAATGACACAATGGGCCTCTTTGATCCAAAAATACTTACAGAATCAAAAGAGCTAGATTGGCACGAGTTACTCAATAGACCTTTAAGAGTTTGTGGCATGGTGCGCAACGATGGTCAGCCTGGTGGTGGCCCATTTTTTATTTTGAAAGATGGTTTCAAGTCCAAACAAATTATTGAAAAATCACAACTCATTCATTTGCCCAACGCCAGCCAACTATTACTGCAAAGTACGCATTTCAATCCTGTACTGATGGTGCTGAGTCCTTGTGATTTAAATGGTGTAGCACATGATTTGCAGCAGTTTCAAGATGCAGCAGCATGTTTCGTGGTCGAAAAAAATCACGAAGGTCAGCAAGTGAAATTTGTAGAACAACCTGGTCTTTGGAACGGAGCAATGGCCAATTGGAATACACTTTTTGTAGAATTGCCTTCGCACGTCTTTTCTCCGGTAAAATCTGTCATTGACCTATTAGAAAATGCGCATCTGGCAAACAAAGCCGACTAGAATTGGTTACTTTTGTAACTAAAATAAGATGGCATGATTCCAGTTACCGTTTACAGCGAAATGACCCCCAACCCGAACACCATGAAATTCGTGGCTAATAAGTATTTGTTGCCTACAGGTGCGTCGGTAGAATTTGATACAAAAATGAGCGCAAAAGGTTATTCGCCTCTGGCTGAAGCGCTTTTTGACTTTCCTTTTGTTGCTAAAGTATTTGTCGCTTCCAATTTTGTTACTGTTGCTAAAACAGACAACGTTCCCTGGGATTTCATCACAATGGAACTCCGTGAGTTCATCCGCGAATGGATTGCCTTTGGAAAAGAGGTGCTTATCGCTATGCCAAGCCAAATTCAGCTAGACCCAGAACAAGATACAACTGAGAATGCAAGCCCAAGCCCACAGGCCCTGCCAAAATTTGAGGCATCGGAGCTCGATGATGCTATTGCCGACCTTCTCGATCAATATGTGCGCCCGGCTGTCGCCAATGACGGTGGTGCTATTGATTTTCTTGGATTTGAAGACGGAAAAGTGACAGTCTTGCTCAAAGGCTCTTGTGCCGGTTGTCCATCTTCCACCGCAACGCTCAAAGGAGGAATAGAAAATTTATTGAAGCAACATTTGCCTGAGGTCAAAGAAGTTGTTGCTTTTAACGGCTAATTTTTAACATTCATGTAAGCTAGTTGTGAAATTAGCCTTATATTTAAATGAACAACTGTAACCCGCCGTTGTTACAGCATCATAATTATGTCCGTTACCGAACAAACATACGACCTCAAAGGCGCGCTACGCCAGCATTTTGGCTTTGATCATTTCAAAGGTTCTCAGCAAGAAATCATCGATAACATTCTAGCTGGCCGAAACACCTTCGTGATCATGCCAACAGGAGGGGGTAAATCCATGTGTTATCAGTTGCCATCTCTGATTTTACCCGGTACTTCTATCATTGTTTCGCCACTCATCGCCCTCATGAAAAACCAAGTTGATGCCATACGTGGTGTCAGTGAAACAGGGCATATCGCACACTTTCTCAACTCCTCATTGAGCAAATCCGAAATTCAGAAAGTCAAAGAAGATGTGCTCTCTGGGCGGACCAAAATGCTCTATGTTGCGCCAGAATCACTCACAAAGCAAGAAAACATTGATTTTTTGGCGGCTGTCCCAATCTCATTTTTTGCTATTGATGAGGCACACTGTATTTCAGAGTGGGGCCATGACTTCAGGCCAGAATACCGCCGACTTCGTGAAATTTTTGAAAAAATTTCAAAAGTCCCAATCATCGCACTTACAGCAACTGCAACACCAAAGGTTCAGTACGATATCCAAAAGAATTTAAATATGCTCGATGCGGACGTATTTAAATCATCTTTCAATCGAGACAACCTCTATTACGAAATAAGACCTAAACGCGAAGTCGAAAAACAAATCATTCGTTACATCAAACAACGCGAAGGTCAAAGCGGCATCATCTACTGTCTCAGCCGTAAAAAGGTAGAAGAAATCGCCGAACTCTTACAAGTCAATGGCATTTCAGCTATTCCGTATCATGCAGGCCTAGATGCAACTACCAGGGCCAAACACCAAGATGCTTTTCTGATGGAAGAAGTGGACGTCGTGGTGGCAACCATTGCTTTTGGTATGGGCATTGATAAGCCAGATGTGCGTTACGTCATTCACCATGACATTCCAAAGTCTATTGAAAGTTATTATCAGGAAACGGGAAGGGCAGGTCGCGATGGTGGCGTTGGTGAATGTGTAGCCTTTTACAGCTACAAAGACATCGAAAAACTCGATAAATTTTTACAAGGCAAGGCCATCACTGAACAAGAAATTGGCCGTCAATTATTACACGAAATTGTTTCTTACGCAGAAACTTCTGTTTGTCGAAGGAAATTTATTTTGCATTATTTCGGGGAAGAATTCAACGAGCAAAATTGCAACGAACAATGTGACAACTGTCGCCATCCGCAAGAAAAAATGCAAGGCGAGGCCTATCTCAAATTATTGCTTGACGCTGTCGCCAACCTAGAAGAAACTCAAAAAGCCAAGCACTATTGCGCCTTTTTATCAGGGCATCTCAACGCCGATATCAAAGCTTACAAACACGACCAACTCCCACTTTTTGGTTCAGGCAAGGACCAAGACGAGCATTTTTGGAATGCGGTCATACGTCAAGCCGTTGTGAATGGTTTTCTATACAAAGATGTCGAGACTTTCGGTACGCTCAAGCTATCAGAGAAAGGAAAAGCCTTTAGAAAGCAACCAGTTCCTTTCCAAATATTCAAACAACACGATTTCTCAAACACCGACGACGACGACGCCATTATTGCAGTCAATCAAAAAGGGGCAGCACTTGATGAGTTACTTTATAGTCAATTACTCGATTTAAGAAAATCAGTTGCCAAGCAAGCAAGTGTACCGCCATTTGTTGTTTTTCAAGAACCTTCCCTGCGCGATATGTGCGTGCAATATCCCATCACGATGCAAGAACTGACTGCCATTCAGGGTGTTGGTGTGGGCAAAGCACAGCGCTATGGCCAAGCTTTTCTTGACCTCATAGCCGCTCATGTCGAGGCTCAACAAATTGAAAGACCCCTCGACTTCGTTGTCAAATCCTTGATCAACAAATCGGGTGCAAAGGTTCAACTCATACAAAATATTGACCGCAAACTTCCGTTAGAAGATATTGCTAAATCGCAAGGTAAATCATTGAACGAACTCATTGAAGAACTTGAAACAGTAGTTAATTCTGGTACCAAGCTCAATATTGCTTATTATCTCGATGAGGTGCTCGACTCCGATAACCAGGAAGAAATCATCGATTACTTTCTAGAGGCGGAATCAGATGATTTGCTTGCGGCATACCATGAATTTGATGGCTGTTATTCCGAAGAAGAACTGCGTTTGGTTCGCATTCGTTTTTTATCTGAGTACGGAAACTAAACTAGTCTTTAACAGTAACCAGCTTTGTTTTAATTATTGAGGAGGTTTGCAACAGATCCTCTCGAAACACTGTGGTAGTTATGCTTGGCTTTATTGAAAATATCCCGGGCCATTTGCTTGGTTTTCGGATTGCTATTTAAAGCTTCATAAATTGGCATTAAATATTTGCGACGGCCTACTTTTACCAAGAAATTTTCAATTGCAGGCTTGATTTCAAGCGCATATGACGTTTGAGCGGCCAATACAAACCATTCTTTCAATACTTCGCTGTTCTGAGAAGCACTGAAATGTAAGTCGTGGTCGAGCTGTTTCATTCTAGTTGCACTTGTTTTTGGGCTTAGGTTTCTGATGAAAATCTGCCATTCTTGGATAATTCGGTCTTCGTAATGAATGCTGAGGTCAATTTTAACTTTCTTGCGCTTACCGTTTTTACGGATCCATTTGTATTTGAATTGTGGCTTAAACGGATTGCTACCCGCATTAAATTGCTGAGCATAGCTGCTCATTTGATCCAGTCTAGGAGACGCAATTTGGATACAGTTCTGAGGTAATCCTTCTCCAAAAATCCATTGGCGGTAATTGAAATCTATCTGAAGGGGGTTGAGCAAATGTTGTTCGAGGTAATCGATAAAGGTATTGGCATCAATGGTTTGAAAAGCAAAGTGGGCAAAATAATTTTTAAGGAATTTATCGAGGGCGTTTCTGCCGACTTTTTGCTCGAGGGTCTTGAAGAAAAATGCACCTTTCACATAGGCTACATCGGATAGTGCTAAGTCTGGGTCACGGCCTACTAATTCAAGGTGTAAGCGACTATCCTCTGGATGTTTACTGCTTTGGATCTCTTTCAAGGCATTTTGTAATTCATCAAATTCAATCAAGGCCATGATATCCGCTACCTCTTTGCCAGACAGTGCTTCCATGATGCGCTGTTCAAAATAGACGGTTGTTCCTTCATTGAGCCAAAGGTCTGACCACGAATGATTCGTAACTAAATTTCCAGACCACGAGTGTGCCAACTCATGGGCCAAAACAGAAACTAAACTTTTGTCACCGGTGAGCAATGTTGGATTGGCAAATGTGAGCATAGGGTTTTCCATGCCACCAAATGGAAAAGAATAAGGCAGTACCAATACGTCATAGCGTCCCCAGCAATATTTACCATATAGATTATTGGCTACTTGCATCATTCTGGGTAAGTCTTCGAACTCAGTAGCGCATTGTTGTAAAAGTTCTTTTTCTGCATATACACCGCAACCACTACCGAGATCTTTGAATCCGATGTCTCCGACAGCCAAAGCGATGAGATAACTTGGGATCTCATAAGGCATTTCAAAATGAAAGATGCCGTCAGGGTGTAGTGAAGTTGGATTCTTGGCGCTCATGAGTGCCAATAGATCCGATGGAACTTTGACATCGGCACTGTAAGTGATGCGATTGGAAGGTGAATCTTGTAATGGAATCCAGGTGCGTGTTAAAATGGCTTGCCCTTGCGTGTAGAGAAAAGGTTTAGTTTTGGAACTTGTTAAAGTGGTGTCTAGCCAGTCGAGTGCTGCTGATTCAGTCGTAGTTTGGTAGTAAATATTTACATAAGTCGTGTTGGAGTCGACATTGACGAGTAGTGCCTGGCCAATGATGCTGTCTTTATCCATTGGGCCAATGGTGAAGTCTGTTTCTTTTTCGCGGCTTTTTTTTGAATCTCCGAGTGTTACCTTCTGAATAAGGAGACCTTTTACATCAAATATGGCGGTATCTGCACCTTTGTTGATCATTTGATGACGCGCCACACCGTAGATGGTTTGAGCTTTGAAATCTACTTCGAGATCGAGGTGTAAATGTTTGGTTCTGATTTGTTGGAGGTTGGCATAACTGTGGTCGTCATGGGGTAAAGTACTGAGTTTTTCAGTATTAGCGATCGGCGTTTCGGGTAAATTACTACAGCCCCAAAAAAGACCAAGTACAAAAAAAAGGATCCAGTTTTTCATCATTTGAATTGTAAATAACCGAATTTTTCCTGAGGACCAAAAATTCCGTAGGTGTAAAGCCCCTTATTTTTTCGGTCAAAGGTGAACGCTTTTGGTACAAGCAATATATTTTCGTCTTTGCGTTGGTGTCCGATTTCTCTGGTTTGCTGGCCCGTTTTTAAGTCAATTTGAACGTATGCACCAACATTGCGATTTTTACTTAGGCTAAAGGTTTGAATTTCGTTGCCATTTTGAATGAACTTACCATTTTCATCGTAATTACCTTGTGTATCATTGAATATGAAACAGATGTTTTGTGCTGTTACAAAACTTGCATACGAGCTGTAAGGCCCATTGTCATTGATGCTATATTGCCTTTTGGGGATGCGCTGTTCCCAGAGTAATAAACCATTTGTATCGATACAAAAAGCAATGATATCGTTGTAATAGTAATAGGTGTAGGTAGTACGTTGCCCGGTTTGGTTATTGTAGCTTACGTTTGTATAAACATCATACTTCTCTATGGAACCTACATAACTCCCGTTTTCAAGCGTAAAAATATCTCTTACTTCATACCTAGAAAGCTGTGGATCTTCATTTCTGCGTTCCATTCTGCGTTCTATGCGCATTTGTTCAGAAGCGTTGTGTTCACTGAGCATAATTTCTCGGCTAAATGGAATGAAGCCCACCGATGTGACGCTGTCAGCATTCAGGTCTATTTGCGCATTAAAATAGCCGTTTTGAATAAAACTATCACTCGAATTGCTGTAAATGCCAAAAAGTGTCAAGCTTTTTGAACCTTCTGAATTCATGATGAAATTGGTGATGCGTTTACCTTCTAACTCAAAAGTGTAGTCTTTCATTTGCGTACTTGAAAGTTGATACACATGAAGGTTTTTGAAGTGTTTTCGGGTTTTAATAGCCTGATTCTCATTGAGACTAAGTTCAATTACCCCAACAAAAAGCTCACCTTCATTCGTTAAAAAGAAGTCTTCAACAAAACTTAAGTTGGCTTCAAAAGGAAGGCTGTATTCGCCGCTGCTCAGTAGTTGAAATTGATTGTTGTAAACCTGATATCCGTAGGTGTCAATCCCATTTCGCCTGCCCGGGATGCTGTAAAAAATTCCAAAATGAGAACGGTCGGGCGCTTGGATGACCGAGAAATTCGGCAAGGGGTTAGGGCTCGGGTCAATGTAACTAAGTAATTCAGTCACCTCAAGCTCATTGAATTCGGCATCAAGTTTTTTAACAAAGAGCTTCATCTCTTTGCCTACGCGGTCACCGATGAAAATATAGGTGTCATAACCAATCAGCATTGTATGCTGATAGTAACCAAAGCCAGCCGGAGTAACAGGTTTTACTTTGAAGTTTGCAATGGGAGTGAGCGCGTTAAATTTAGTCAATTGATACTGGCCACCACCAAATTGGTTAGTAGCGTGTAGAGATTTAAAATCTTGGCCATCTTCGGCTAAAATTTGGATGAGTTGCCCGTTTGTGCGGCTCAAGGACCCCCATTGCCAATCTGGAACCTGCGCATTGAGCAACAGATTTGGTAACAGCAGCAAAAAGAGGATCAGGAATTTCATCAATCTTGGACCATTTGAACGCCTAAATAATTAGATGGGCTGATTTGTTTGAGTTCTGCTTTGAGCACAGCACTTACAGGTAGCTCATCGATGAAAGCGTGTACACTTTCTTTGGTTACACGTTCGTTTTTGCGGGTAAGGCCTTTGAGTGCTTCATAAGGTTTCTCAAAACCTTCGCGTCTTAAAATGGTTTGGATCGCTTCGGCAACTACTGCCCAGTTAGCTTCGAGGTCTTGAGCTAGCGCAGTTTCATTGAGCAAAAGTTTGTCAAGGCCTTTCATGGTAGCGCCAAAAGCAATGACACTGTGAGCAATCGGAACGCCAACGACACGCAAAACAGTAGAATCAGTGAGGTCGCGTTGAAGGCGAGACACCGGAAGTTTGGCAGCTAAATGCTCGTAAAGTGCATTGGCCAAGCCAATGTTTCCCTCTGAATTTTCAAAATCAATTGGGTTGACCTTATGCGGCATAGCGGAGGAGCCAATTTCTCCGGCTTTAATTTTTTGCTTGAAGTAATCCATGGAGATGTAGGTCCACATGTCGCGATCGAGGTCAAGGATAATATTGTTGATACGCTTCATGCAATCAAATAGAGCCGCTAGCTGATCGTAGTGTTCGATTTGAGTGGTTGTTTGCGAACGCTCAAGGCCGAGAATATCATTGACGAAATGATTACCAAAAGCAACCCAGTCTGTCTGTGGATAGGCTACAAAATGAGCATTGAAGTTGCCAGTAGCGCCTCCGAATTTAGCTGGCAGTTGGATGCCTTTGAGTTGTGTCAGTTGTTTATTGAGGCGTTCAGCAAAAACCTGAATTTCTTTTCCTAAACGGGTAGGGGAGGCAGGTTGTCCGTGAGTGCGTGCAAGCATCGGGATGTCTTTCCATTCAGTTGCAAGACTTTTAAGTTTGGCGATCAGCCCAGCAACCTGAGGAATATAGACTTCAATTAATCCTTCTTTTAACGACAGCGGAATGGCTGTATTGTTGATGTCTTGGGAAGTCAGGCCAAAATGAATGAACTCGAGGTAGGCATCAAGGCCCAGCTGTTGCATTTTTTCTTTGAGAAAATATTCAACGGCTTTGACGTCGTGATTGGTGGTTTGTTCGGTGGTTTTGATCCAGTTGGCATCTGCGTGCGAAAAATTGGTGTAGATGGCACGCAAAGCCGTGTATTTATCTTTGGGGAAATTTTTGAGATTTGATATACCACTATCGGCCAAAGCGATGAGGTATTCTACTTCGACAAGAACACGGTAGCGAATCAGGCCGAACTCGGAAAAATAAGCTTGAAGGGCTGTTGTTTTGGATTGGTAGCGACCATCTATCGGGGAGATCGCGGTAAGGGCGTTAAATTCCATATTGTATCTAAAGCACAAAGATACAATAAGCGCAAAAAATAGAAAAATGAGATTCGCTTTTATCGTAAATTTGAGACATGAAAGTTTCAAGCGCCTTTTTACGGTTTCAGTGGATTGTTTTGATCCTGATTTTTTTAGTGGTATTTGCAGGAAGTTTTGTCCGAATGTCGGGCAGTGGCATGGGGTGTCCGGATTGGCCGAAATGCTTTGGAAAGTGGGTTCCGCCTACAGAGCTTACAGAGTTACCTACAAATTATCAAGAAGCCTATTTATTGAAACGTCAGAAAAAAGTCCAAAAGTTCTGCAAATTTTTGGATCGCATTGGTATGGATGCCACCGCTCAAAAAATTTTAAATGACCCCGAAGTATATAAAGAAGAGGCTTTTAACTCCAGAAAAACTTGGACAGAATACATCAATCGCTTGGCTGGTTTTTTGGCGGGTAACGCCATGCTACTCAGTTTCTTTTGGCTGCTTTTGTTTTATCGCAAGCGCCGTTGGTTGCTGCTTGCGGGCCTTAATTTAGTTTTAATGGCCATCGAGGCTTGGTTTGGCTCAATAGTAGTTGCTACTAACTTAGTTCCCTGGACCATCACTGTGCATCTCTTTCTGGCCCTTGTGATTATAGGGCTGCAGCTTTATTTAGTGCATCAAATTCAAAATAAAGAAGTGCTGAAGCTTCCTCAAGAAAAACAGTTTAAGTGGCTTACTTGGCTCATTTTACTGATTACTTTCTACCAAATGTTTTTGGGTACGCAGGTCAGAGAAGCAATTGATGCACTCGTAAAGCAAGGCTACTCCCGAGCACAATGGATTGAAGCACTCGGTATGCCTTTTTTTATACACAGAAGTTTCAGTTGGTTAGTGTTGATTTTGCTCACCTATTTGTTTTGGCAAAACCGCAAAAAGTGGCAGTACGCCCGTATCAACGTAGCTTTTTATCTCTTAGCTGCCGAGCTCATCACAGGTGTGGCATTAGCTTATGCTGATATGCCAGGTTTGGTTCAGACCGCACATTTGGTCTTTGCAAGTATCTTACTTGCGGTCTTGCTACTTATGAAATACGATCAGTTGGCCCAAAAGAATCACCCAAGGACCACCTAATTTTCATTGCGGTTGCGTTAGCGCACAGAACAGCTTCACATGCACTTCAACGCAACCATTCTTAAGCTTCTGCAAGAACAAGACCCCAAAACGGTCAAGGAATGGTATCTATTTACTTTTCCTAGTTTGTTGCGTCAGGCTGCCAAATTTTATCCCCAAAGCAATGAGCAGCTTACTGCCGTTCATAATGCTCAGTTAAAAGCGCTTAAGCACATCGAGAAGTTTAAACCTGAAACTTCTATGGAGGCTTGGTTGTCAGTTATTTTAAGAAATGAATTGATCGATACCTATCGGCGCAAACAAAGATGGGCGTTTAGGCCTTTTACAGCGCTTGAAGAACCAGTATTTGAAGAAAATTTTGACCTACAAATTGATCATGAATTGGAAAATCAAAAGGTAACTCAATTACTGGATTTACTCGCTGATAAAACGCGTTTTGTGTTTAGTTTATTCGCTTTTGAAGAGTTGAAGCCTCGCGAAATCGCAGCCCTACTTTCCATGAATGTTCAGACAGTTCATTGGCATTTGAAAACAGCAAAAGCTATCCTTAAAAAACACCTGAATCATGACTGAAGCACAAGATCTCCTTTTATTGGCTGAGCAATCATGGCCACGTTTCGAACGTAAATTACGTCGCCAATCCGTGTTAAAAAAGTTTAAAAAATGGCTGGGTTTGGGTTTGGTAGTCAGTGCGCTGATTTTAGGAATATATCAGTACCATTCTTCTGATAGCAGATCAAAAAAAACACCTATTACAGATCAGATTCCTTCAATTCTTCAGCATCTAGATAAACCTCGCCTCAAAAATCAAATAAATAAAGCAACACCAACTCTTGTCTTGCCTTTCTTAACTAAACAGGTACTGAAAGAGCTTCAATATCCGCAAGAGTCCGCTGTGTTTTTAAAGCCTTTTGCTGTTTCCAACTTGAAGATTATAAAACAACAAATTCAATATCAAAAACCAGATTTAATTACTGCTTTTGCTCGTTTAAATATAGCGGCTCATTGTTGGTCTATTCAAGAAAACGATCATTCATTTGCCGCCTTAATAGGCAAAGAGTCGTTAATCATACTCAATTTGATGTACGGAAACGATTCGCTACCTACTTCCCCAAATTTTATGGAAGCAGAAAGTTTCTATCGACCGACCTTTTGTGCGCCAGATTACTTTATTCATTTGGCGCAATACGACGTATCTGAATGGATTACCACACCAATTCAAGCACGAGTCATTCGCAATAGAATTACTCCACCACAGAATTTTTATCGAAGAGCAACACGTTCAAATACTGTCAGTATTCCAGGTACCGCTCATCAATACATGACCACCAATGACCGCGAAAATCCTGGAACGTTTTACTACCGAAATTTCGATAAAACAAAACCATTCGGGGCTTCTTATCCCAAATCTTCGGCCAATTATTTTCAAATCTTTTATAAAGCTGATCGGCAAACAAAATACAATCCGTTATTACTCCACTATCAAGACACATTGATGGTTATTAGCGATCAAGCAACAAGACTTACAAAAATTTCGATGTATGGTGTAGTGATTGATTCTAAAGAAATCATTTTTGAGACAAAGGGTCTGAAATCTTTGAAAAGAAAAGAATTACTTATCGATCCAATTCGCAATGATTGTTATGTCGTTTCACCGACAAATTTTCATTTTGTGTTCTTCAAAATAAATCGGGAAACTGGCGTCGCGCATCAAGTATATCAAACGAAAAATGTTTGGGACGGTGCAGTATTTGAAGTGATAGATGGGGTTTTAATCTTTGATTATAAATCAAAAAGTAATCAAATTGAACTGGGCCACTGAAAGCGTTTGGTATAGCCTCCAACTTCAATAAAGTAGATACCCGTTGGAAGTTCAGTTAGGTCGAAAGAAAGCGTTTCTTGGCTGCATTTTTGGCTGAACATTTGCCTTCCTTGTAAATCTAAGATGTGCACATGCGCTTCAATCATGGGCTGTTGTAGTGTGACAAGCAGTTGTTTTTTGTCGAAGTTGATGCCAAGTTCAAAAGGAATTATTGACTCGACGGCTGCATTGCTGAGATAGGCATAGCGCCAAGTTTCTTGCAAACGCTCGTTGCCAGAAATGCCTGTGGTCAGGTAAAAATAACCCAAACTAGTAAAGGCGACACAACCTTTTCTTGGGCTCGCCGCAAAAGGCGTAAGTGTATCGATTTGCAAATTATTTAAATTGATTTGAACCAAATCAACTTGTGTTTGGTCATTCGTGTCAACGCCTCCAAAAATAAAAAGTAGGGAGTCTGTTTGCGCCATGCTCTGATACATCATTTCTCCTACTTCAAAACCCGAAAAAGTTGTCCAAGTATCGGTGCTTGGTTCATAGGACCAAGTTTGGGCATTCCAACCAGTTTGATTTAAATCTGCAGTACGACCTCCAAATAAATAGCCAAAGTTATTGTACGCTACAGCAAGGCCTCTCCAACAACCATTGAAAGGGAGGTTGTTGAGTTGCTCCCAGGTATTTGTATCGAAATGAAAGCACCAAACCTCGTTTAATGTGCCGCTATTGTTGCGTCCACCAATTAGGTATAAATCAGATCCAATTATGAAATGCTCGCAACCCGCTCTACCCGCTGCGGGTAAATCAGGCATCGATGTCCATATATTGGTTGTCGGTGAGTACTTTAGAAAAGTATTGAAATAATTTCCCAAACAATTTTCACCACCTACTACAAACCCGTTCCCACCATAACCAAAAGCACTGGTGTATTGCCGTTCTTGCCACATGGGTAATGCTGCAATGGCTGTCCAGTTACTTGACATCGGTTCAAATGCATAAAAATCGCCTTTGCATGAAAAGTCTGTTCCCCGTCCGGTACCAACATAATGAATCCCGTTGATGCTAAAATGCGCAGCGTCGTCGCGGGCGCCACCTGGATAATCGCTTATTTGCTGCCAAATTTGTGCAACCAAATGGAAATCAAGGCTTAAAAATGCCAAGCTTAAAAAAAGAAATCGCATGGCTGCAAAACGTAGTATTTCTCGTTTTAGTATAAAGGATTTAAAACGACGGGGTGCCAGTGAATGATCGCTGGGATGCGCGGTGACAGATTTTCCAATGATAGCCGAGCTGAATGTTCAATTGCTCACCAGTGCTCAGGAGGTTTCTTTGCCAGTTTGAACTAAGTAAAAGTTGCTGATTGTCGGCCACCATATAGCCCGCGCCCGCAATGTAACTGCGCGTGGATCCGCCAATTAGTAGGGTTAATCGTTTATATGCGTATTCTAAATTCCCATTCAAATTCTGAAAACCATTCAGTTTTTCATAATAGAGCGTGGTAGTGAGTTTTTGTAGACTGTCTAACTCATATCTGTAAGTTGCAGCTATCTGAAAGCCAAATTCCCCGTAGCTATTGTAAAAACTCCAGTCTTTGTAATTCAATTGCAAACCAACAGAGGGTGAATACCTCTCATTAGAAAAGCCATATTCAACAAAGTGTGAAATATTTCTGTTAAGCCCGACACCCACTCTTAAGTTCATGTCACGGTTGATCGCTATATCTCGGCTGAGGTTAATGCCATAACTGAACGTGTTCTCACCCAGTGCTCCAACATGAAAATAATTGACACCCATTTTCCACTTGCCAAGCCCTAATTGGTATCTCAAGAAATTTTGACTGACTACAAAATCAGCTCCTGTACTGAAATATATGGCAGTATTAGCCCTCAGATCAGAGCTTAAATAGCCTTTGCCATGTACTGAAAGGTCTGAATGATAAGCTGGATTGTTTAAAGATAGGGTGGTGCTGAGTTCATTGAATAGCTGAGCATTTGAAAGAAAAGGGAGTTGTGCTAGTAAAAAGCCCAAAAGATATTTCCCAATGCTGCTTTCGAATTTTTTATCAATCATACACCTTAAACACTTCAAGTATTCTAAAAGTTACACTACACCTCTTCAATTGATTTTACGTTATCTTTAGGTGTTGCACCAACACACATTATGCAAGAACCAGAACAGCACTTATTGGAACGAGCAGCAGAAGGCGAGCGCAAGGCTCAGCTCGAGCTCTACCAATATTGCTATCCGATGCTCATTAGTGTGGCTAGGCGCTATTACCGCAACACCGACGAACAAATGACGGTCGTGAACAACGCTTTTGTAAAAGTCATACAGTTTTTAAATACCTATGAAGCAGGGCGGTTTTTAAGCTGGGTTAAGCGTATTATTTCCAATGAAATCATCGATGAATACCGCCGAAATAAACGTTACAATGAGCTCTATCGCTTCGATGCTCCTGTAGAGGAGCGCGGCTATGACGATTTTCAGACAGAGTCCGTATTTACCCATGAGCAACTTCAAGAAATGTTACTCAGTTTGTCAGAACCTGCACGGCTTGTATTCAACCTTTTTGCAATCGAAGGCTATGCGCACAAAGAAATCGCCAAAATGCTTGGCGTTACGGAAGAAACTTCAAAATGGCACACCAAAATGGCCAGAAAAAAATTAAAAGAACTCATTATCACACACCATGAAAAAACAGGAAGAAAATTCGTTGGATAAGCTCTTTTCGGGTTTGAACCAGATTGGAAATGAAGTTCCGTCTGCGGCTTTTCTCAAAGACCTTGAACAAAGGCTCGACGCACAAAAAAAACGCCGTAAACCGCTTGTTTTTTGGTGGTTTTTGAGTGCTTTTGGCGCCGCCCTCTTGTTATTGACAGCATACAATTGGAAAGATACCACTGCTCCAAGGCAAGCACTTTCAACAATCAAGCCTTCTTCAAGTCCAACTTCAAACAATTCTTCATCAACCACTTCACCTCACTCTTCCTCTACATCTAATTCTACATCTAATTCTACATCTAATCCTACATCTAATCCTACATCTAATCCTACATCTAATTCTAATTCTAATTCTTCCATAGCTTCAGCATCCTCTAAAGCTACTTGCTTCAACTCATCCTTAACTTCTCATTTGAATGAAGCACAATCCTCATTCATTTCAGAAACATTTGCGATATCAGCCTCAAATCAGGCTTTTTCTTCACCCGTGTTGCCTCTTACAAAAGCAAATTCGAATAATAATGATTTAAAAGTCGTTTTTGCCCTCCAGGAGGAAAATACAAAAGACACTTCCAATACGAACCAAACTCAAGAAGAAGAAATTACACCAATAACCTCAGGGGATATTGTAAATTCACCCAATACAACAGTAAAAAGCACGAAGCATACAATTGGATTGCAATTTGGCGTGAGTGGCATCTTTTCAAGTTTTGAAGTGCCCGGTCAATTTGCGTCCATTTCGGGTTATGATGCGCTCAAATTTAGATCTGAGCGTGAATTGTCAGAAAGACAAACCTCGAGTTGGGATTTCAACTTGCGATATCAATATCAAGTAGGAAAATTAGGATTGCAAACTGGCCTGAATTATTTAGAATGGGGCGAGCAATACCAATATGCGGTTATCTCTGTGGAAGGAACAAACCGTTATCAATACGTTCAGATTCCGCTCGGCATTTCTTATCAAATACCCGTCAAAAAAGTCATTTTGCAACCAGCATTCGGTTTTGCAATTGGTTATGGTCTTCAGACTAGTGGCACCTATATTTTGCCTGCAAACAATGGCGTAGCAGTGGTCAACGCCAAACAGTATTCCGGAAATCTCTGGACACAACTCGAATTGGTGTATCAACTCAATGAGCAAATGTGTGTTTCTATTGCGCCCATATATCGCCAGACCATCGGTAATTTGATTAATAACGGCCTGATCATCAATAAGTACCAATCTGTGGGCTTGTTGACGGGTTTGAGCTATAGGTTTTAGCAATTCATTTGAATTTTCTTAGTGTATAAATTACACTAAGTAAAAAATTCTGCTAACTTTGACCTCACCTAAATGTTAGCTATGTCGTCTATTATCAGTGGAGTAGGCAGTTATTTACCTACGCTTCGTATTACCAATCAAGATTTTATTGCACACCGTTTTTACAAAGGCATTGATCAGCCTTTTGAAGATAGTAATGAGGTCATTATCCAGAAGTTTAAAGAAATTACGGGTATTGAAGAACGCAGGTATGCTCAGAAAGAGCAAACCAATTCTGATTTAGGGATCATTGCGGCACAAAATGCAATTGCAGCAGCAAATATTGATGTCGAAAAACTCGATTACATCATCTTTGCGCATAATTTCGGCGATGTGCGTTTTGCGTCTAACCATTTAGATATGCTACCGGCCTTAGCAGCAAGAGTAAAACATGCGCTCGGAATTGAAAATCCGAACTGCGTGGCTTATGACATGCTATTTGGTTGCCCGGGCTGGATTGAAGCGCTCATTCAGGCCCATATTTTTATCAAAGCTGGGGCGGCGCAACATTGTTTAGTGATAGGTTCTGAAACACTAAGTAGAGTAGTGGATCCACACGATCGTGACTCGATGATCTTTGCCGACGGTGCAGGAGCTTGCGTACTCTCCGCAGATGAAACAAGCGAATGCGGAATTTTGGCACACGCCACCCAAACATTTACCAAAGACGAGGCTTATTTTCTCAATAATGGACCTTCGCTCAATTCCAAGCATCATATCCATGAAAAATATATCAAGATGCAGGGGCGCAAGATTTATGAATTTGCGCTTACAAAAGTGCCGCAAGCCATGAAAGCTGCCTTAGATAAAAGTGGTGTGGGTATTGAAGACGTTAAAAAGATTTTTATTCATCAGGCGAACGAAAAAATGGATGAAGCCATCATTGATCGCTTTTACCGTTTGTATCGTGCCCAGCGCCCTGAAGGGATTATGCCGATGAACATTCAATTCAATGGAAATAGTTCGGTGGCAACGGTTCCAACGTTACTAGATGCTGTTATCAGAGGTGAATACCCTGAACATGAACTCAACAAGGGGGATGTCATCATTCTTGCCTCGGTTGGTGCAGGCATGAATATCAATGCAGTTGTTTATCGTTGGTAGTATGTTTTTAGGTTTTTGAAGTTTTCAGATTATAAGTACTCCCGATTTAGCATTTTTTTTCGTTCTATATTTACCTTGCTAAACAATTGATTATCTGAATTGTTACGTTGAATGTAACCATCAAACAAGTTAAACTATGAAACATCTATTATGCTTTCTTGCTTTTACTAGTCTGTTTTCTTTACCTACTCAAGCACAAGTGCTGTATGGCCTACTCAGAACCTCAAATCCCGCAGGAGTTAAATTAGGAACACTAGACCTCTCGAGTGGAAGTTTTACTGCATTAGGCAATAATGCCATTACTTCTAACGTCAATATTACCGGAGCAGCACTCGATTTAGCGACAAACAATTACTATTTTCTGACACAAGGTGGCTCAAATGGTGTTGCTATGTCCGTTGGTTTAGATGATGGAGAAGTAAATAATCAAGTACCACTATTCAATCCGATTGCACCAAGTTCTTTCAATAATTTTCGTTTCAACACCTCCGATTCAACACTTTATGGCCTAGCGGGGCGTTACATTCCGGGTGCAAGCCCAGGGCAAGGTACGGGTGAACTTTATTTTTCATCTATGAACCCAGCAACGGGTGAAATCACGCAAATTTCGCCACAATCTATCCTTGATGCGTATTCGCTTTCTGGTAGTGCCATTGACCCGCATCAAATGGTTTATTACTTTTCTAAAGGAACTCAGTTTTACGGCATTGACATGTACAATGGTCAAGTTTATTCCTCCCAAACATTGAGTTTTCCGGAAGGGGGAATTAGTTTCTCAAATTACACTTACAATTGCGCAGACACTACCATCTACGGCATCATTAGTGTGACCAATACACCTCCATTTACTTGTTATTTAGGAAAGGTAAATCCTGCAACTGGTGAAGTTACCCGTATTGCTCAAACGGTGCTACCGTACAGTACCTTTTCAGTAAACGGAAGCTCTACTGTGGATCCTTTCACCGGGACTTATTATTGCGTAAGTCAAATACCAGGCGGAGGCATTGCAGTTGTCGGTATTTCTGTAACGACGGGTACGGTTGTTAGTGTACATCCTGTAAACATGACCACAGCAGGTTCTGCTTATTTTGACATGATTCGTAATCCATCAGATTGTTTGGGTGCAGCGGCTTATCGTCCAAATACAAACGGTGGAGGAGCTGCAGGTATCGAAAATTTAGATTCGAATGGAAGTAAAGTTTACCCAAACCCATTCACCGACCTTCTGACAATTGACGCAAGTACTCCAATACACAAGCTTAAAATGACTGACCTACAAGGAAAAGTAATCTTCGAAATGTCACCGCTCCAAAATCACCTTTACCTCGATTTGAAGACACTTCCTAATGGAATTTTCATGCTCGAAATCCAAACAGCGAAAGGAATTGAACTCATTAAAGTTGTGAAGTAAAAAGCTTTAAGTAGTATTTTTACTTACTTTTCTGAAACAATTTCAAGCATCATGACACGTTTCTACTATCATTTACTTGCGTTCAGCTTACTGTTGCTCTTCACCAATTGTAGAAAAATTGAAGCCCCGAATGCAGAAGCTGCAAAAATATTTGGCAATTGGGCCTACAAGTATAATTCAGGGGGCTTTTCTGGCGCAGGCGGTAGTACACGCTTCGCTGATGGCAGTACGGTAGCGTTTACCGAAAATGGTTATTTTAAGGTCTATGAGGGTTCCAATACGCTGAGTTCTGTGAAGTTTAAAATTGAGATGAAAGAAAGTATTTTTTCCCTCGACCTGAGCCCAGCTTTGGTTTATACGAATGGAGACTACGAAGTTTACCACGTATCAGGAAACGAGCTTTTCATCTCAGATAATCATTACGACGGCTATTCTTATTGTTTTGAGAAGTTGTAAGTGGAGGATTTTATGAAATCCTTTACTTTTGCGCCATGCAAGTCATCAACCCAAAATCTGCTTTAATTTTTATTCTTGTCACCATTTGTCTTGACTCAATTGGTCTAGGAATCATCATTCCCTCTTTTCCAACGCTGATCTCTGAAACGGCTCATGTGCCGTTGGGTAAAGCCTCGCAGTATTTTGGTTGGGTGATGGGAGCTTATGCATTTATGCAATTTATTTTTGCGCCGCTCATCGGAAACCTTAGTGATCGCTTTGGCCGCAGACCCATACTCTTGATTTCGGTATTAGGAATGAGCCTCGATTACATCGTAATGTTTTATGCTCCTGATTTGTTTTGGTTAGTGCTGGGCAGGGCAATTTCAGGAATTTTTGGAGCTAGCTTTACTTCAGCCTCAGCGTATATCGCAGACATCTCTACACCTGAGAACCGAGCTCAAAATTTTGGTATGATAGGCGCTGCTTTTGGTATCGGTTTTGTGATTGGGCCTGCTATAGGTGGCTTGCTTTCTGATTTTGGATCTCGTACGCCATTTTTGGTTGCGGCCTTCTTTTCAATGGCCAATTTCATCTACGGGTTTTTTATTCTGAAAGAATCGTTGCCGCAAGAAAATCGCCGTCAGTTTGAATGGAAACGCGCTAATCCATTTGGTGCACTCCAACAAATCAAGCGTTTTGAAAAATTGAAGTACTTGTTTTTAGTTACATTTCTTACCATCCTCACCACCATGTGTGTGCACTCAACTTGGAATTTCTACACGATGGAAAAATTTGGTTGGACCACCAAAGAGGTTGGTATTTCTTTGGCAGTTGTTGGTGTGTGTTTTGGTTTAGTTCAGGGCGCTTTTACGGGCAAAATTGTGGAGGCGCTGGGGCAGAAAAATGCGGCCAAAGCAGGACTTTTTCTCTCTATTATAGTATTACTTGGACTGAGCGTCATTAATCAAGGCTGGATGATGTATGCCATTATTTTGCCTTATGCTTTTACAGGTATTGTGGATCCGGCCATCCGATCAATTGTTTCTGGTCAGGTTCAAAGCAACGAACAAGGCGAATTGCAGGGCATTTTCACCAGTTTAATGAGCTTAGCCGAAATCATAGGGCCACCACTTTTCATGTGGTTTTACTACAATTTCAAAACAAGTATACCTCAATCAAATTTGGGCTTAGGTACCCCATTTTGGGTGGCTGCATTTATCGGTTTACTAGCTTTCCTTCTGATTTCTTGGACGCTGAAGGGTTATAAAGAAGAATTAAATGCTTAAAAAAAAAGCCCCAAGAACTTGAGGCTTTAAAGGAGTGGTCCCACACGGGCTCGAACCGTGGACCCACAGATTATGAGTCTGTTGCTCTAACCAACTGAGCTATAGGACCGGTTATCGAAACAATAGTTGGATAACAATGGCTGCAAATTTAATAATTTTTTAGTGTGCTTTTGAACGGCGCAGTGTAAATTCTGTGATTTCGGGGTAAATTCCTACACGCCCTGGAAAACCAATGTAGCCAAAACCTCGGTTGACATACAAAAATTGCTTGCCGACTTGATACAAGCCGGCCCATTTTGGATAGACGAAAGAAACAGGGCTCCAGCGGATACCAAAGCGCTCAATGCCAAACTGCATTCCGTGGGTATGGCCAGAAAGGGTGAGGTCGATATCGGTGTGGATGACTTGCGCATCAAAATGGCTAGGGTCGTGGCTCATAAGTAATTTGAAGCCTTCGCCGGTTTGGTCCAAAGTTTCTTCGAGTTTGCCACTTTGTCTAAACATCGAGCGGCCCCAATTTTCAACCCCAAGAAGCCAAAATCCTTTTTTGAGTTCAACAGCTTTATTGAGCAGGGGAGTCCAGCCCACGTTTTCATGCAAGCGAATGAGCTCTTGCAAGTTGGCCGTTTTTTCGTGGTCGTAGTCCCAGGAGATGTAGTCGCCGTAGTCGTGGTTCCCTAGTATGCTGTATTTTCCTTTTTTTACCTCAATTTGAGAGAAAAGTGCTTCCCAACCCTTGAATTCGTCTGCTTTGTTATTGACAAGGTCGCCAGTAAAAAGAAAGTAGTCTGCGTTTCGTGAATTGATCAGGTCAATGGCTTTTTGAACCTTATGAGTTTGCCCATAGAAACTACCGATATGGACATCGGATATTTGTAAAATCTTGACTCCGTCCATCGCTTCGGGTAGGTGGTCGAAACTCAGGTCGACGGTTCTTACTTTCCAATTCCAGCGGCCGAAGAATATGCCGTATAGGATGGCAATAAAATGCAAGCCAGCTAAGCTAAAACCTATGTTTCTGGCGAGCTCAGCACCGAAAGAAAGAAAAAACAGGCCGGGAATTAGGTAAATAATTGCGGGTAAAGCGAGTGCAACAAACAAACCGAAAATAGAAAAGCCAAGTCGGTAATTACTGCGCATTTTGACATTGCGAAAACCCCAAATAAACAAACCAATGCTTCCTAAAATAGCACCAAGGTGTAAAAATCCGAAGCTTGCTAAGTTTGTATTCGGGATGCTCCAAATGGAAAGCAAAAAGATCCATTCGGAAACGATAAGCAACAGGAGAAACAATAAGAAGAGCATCATTCAATTACATCCAAGAGCCGCCGACGGAGATTATATTTGGCTGTTCAAGGTATTCAGGATAAGTTTGTTCAGTAATGCCACCAGTAGGGCAAAATTTGATGTTGGGAAACACTTGCCCATATGCTTTTAAGGCAGCGAGCCCACCAAATAAATTGGCTGGGAAAAATTTAAAGGTATCCCAACCTAATTGAATGCCCTCGATGATTTCACTTGGTGTAGCAACACCAGGGATAAAGGCAATGTTGCTTTTTTCAAAGTGTGGTGCCAAGTTGTTATTGAGGCCTGGGCTCACCATGAAGTCAATGCCGAGTTCAATGGCTTTTTCAATTTGCTCTACTTTCACAACGGTACCCATACCAATCGCGCAGCGATCGCCGTAAAGTTTTTTAGCCAAGGCAATGCAATCATAAGCGGCAGGTGTTCGCAGTGTAATTTCAATACAGAAAATACCTCTAGCCATGAGCGCTTCCATTTTTGGAACCACTTCGTCGGTGTGCTGAAAAGTAACTACGGGAATGGTGGGATGTTTTGCTAAAACTCCTCGGATATTATTTTGTAGCATATTGTCCATTTGACACAAAGGTCGTGATTTTTAGATTACGGCAACACAAACCACTGTTTTTCTTGGGTGTTGAGTTGCATTTGCGCATAGATAGCAGCAATACGTGAGCTGAGTTGACCATCGGGGCAAAAATTCAGAATATTCAGGGTGCGTTCTTGTAATTGGCCTTTTGGTTGAATTTTGTCAGAAAGTTGCTCAATTTGCTTGAGTGCTTTGTCGTATTTGGCTTTGCGTGCTTTTTCGAAACGCTGTTCTAGCGCTTCAATTTGTTTTTGAAGGCGCGTGAGTTCAGCCTCAACCATCCGTAGTTCTTGAGGCAGTTCTTCGTTTGCCATTTTGAGAAATGAGGATTGGTAAGCACTCCACAATTCTTGGAGTTGCACATAAGCTGGCATTTGATCGCCTACTTGTTGTAGGTAACGTTCTTTGAGCGTTGCTTTGTCTGAAAGAAAATCTAGTTTTTCAAAACCTAGTTTATGGATGAGCTCAATTTCTTTTTCCTGAACTAAGATGCCACCCGCTCTTTGAATAGTAATTGGAAATGGAAGCGTTAGGCATTTAAAAGCTAATGGAAGCTGTTGCCAATAAGCAATTTCGCTAGGCCCACCAACATAAGCAAGATTGGGTAAAATCCATTCTTGATAAATGGGTCTGAGTACGACATTCGGTGAAAGTTGTGCGCTGTTTTCTTTAATAAACTGAGCCGCTACGGGTTTCTCAATTCTTTCTCTTTTACCTAAGTCAAGTAAAAAAAGATTGGATGCTTTACTTTCAATCGGTGTGCTGAACCCTTTTTCTTTGAGCACTGCGGATTGCTTTTCAACGGCATGATGGATGTCGTTGGTATACAAATCTTTTTCCCAGATGGGCCAAGCCTTTTCTTTGAGGGCTGCTTGGTCTGCATCGACTATAACCAGACCATAAGCAGAGAAGAGTGCATTGATGAATTCAAAAAAGCCCTGTGCATAAGGCGCTATTTTTAACTTTTCCAATAAACGATGAATCTCGCTATCCGGATGATTCTGAAATTTCTCGCTTAATTGTGCCAATAATGGGGTAAGTTCTGAGGTCTGAAAACGACCTACGGCTCCTTTCTGGGTGCTTTCCCAAGACCATTTTTGTCCAAACAAAAAGAAGCTGCGTATTTCCTCGAAGTCGTGGTCTTCGGAAGCCATCCAATATATGGGTACAAAGTTTTGAGCTGGAAATTCCTCCTTGAGTTCTTCCGCTAGTTTGATGACATGTAAAATCTTATAGATGAAATACAAAGGCCCTGTCATCAAACAGAGCTGATGTCCGGTAGTTACAGTAAACGTATTGTGTTCTGCAAGTGCCTCAATATTTTGCTGTACTTTTTCGGAGGTGTTTACATCTAAATATTGCTTATGAAAAGCAGCGACCAGCACCTTTCTGTTCTCCGCGGAAAAATGTTGTTTTTTGAGAGCTATTTGTTGCTCAAATAGAGCGTGGCGCTGCGCATCCATACTTACATATTTCTGCGGTACTGCCCACCAACCTCAAAGAGCGCTTTGGTGACTTGACCTAACGAGGCCACTTTGCAGGTTTCCATCAATTCAGCAAAGATATTTTTGTTGCGTATAGCGGCGTCTTGAACCTTTCGGATGCCCTCTACAGCTTTTTCTTGTTGGGCTTGATGCAAGTTTTGTAACATGGAAATTTGGTACTGCTTCTCGGTTTCAGTAGCTCGGATGACTTCTTTAGGTAAGATAGTCGGAGAACCTTTAGAACTTAGGAAAGTATTGACCCCAATGATCGGGAACTCACCGGTATGTTTGAGCATTTCGTAGTGTAAAGATTCTTCTTGAATTTTTGAGCGCTGATACATGGTTTCCATAGCGCCTAAAACACCACCACGTTCAGTAATGCGGTCAAATTCGGTAAGTACGGCTTCTTCCACTAAATCGGTGAGCTCTTCAATAATGAATGAACCTTGTAATGGGTTTTCATTTTTAGCCAAGCCGAGTTCGCGGTTAATAATCAACTGTATGGCCATAGCTCTGCGCACAGATTCTTCTGTTGGCGTTGTAATGGCTTCGTCATAAGCATTGGTATGCAATGAGTTACAGTTGTCGTAGATGGCGTAAAGTGCTTGTAGGGTAGTGCGGATATCGTTGAAGTCAATTTCTTGAGCGTGTAAAGAACGCCCCGAGGTTTGAATGTGGTACTTGAGCATTTGCGCACGGGCGTTGGCACCGTATTTTTTAGCAAGCGCTTTTGCCCAAACGCGGCGAGCCACTCGGCCAATGACTGCATATTCGGGGTCAATGCCATTCGAGAAAAAGAAAGATAAGTTTGGACCAAACTCATTGATGTCCATACCGCGGCTCAGGTAATATTCTACATAAGTAAAGCCATTTGCCAATGTAAAGGCCAATTGGGTGATTGGATTGGCACCAGCTTCAGCAATGTGGTATCCGGAAATTGAAACCGAATAGAAATTGCGCACGCTGTTGGCAATGAAATATTCTTGAACATCGCCCATGAGGCGCAATGCGAACTCAGTAGAGAAAATACAGGTATTTTGAGCTTGATCTTCTTTTAAAATGTCGGCTTGAACAGTTCCTCTGACTTGTTTGAGTGTATCGGCTTTGATTTGAGCATAGATTTCTGCTGGCAAGACTTGATCGCCGGTAACACCCAAGAGCATGAGGCCAAGGCCGTCATTGCCTTCAGGTAGTTCACCTTGGTAGGCTGGGCGAGGGGTGCCCTTCTGCTTGTAAATAGCGGCAATTTTTGCTTCGACTTCAGCTTCAAGACCATTCGATTTGATGTATTTTTCGCAGTTTTGATCGATGGCGGCGTTCATGAAATAGGCCAATAGCATAGGTGCAGGCCCATTGATGGTCATCGAAACAGATGTGGCGGCATGGCTGAGGTCAAAGCCTGAGTATAGTTTTTTGGCGTCATCAAGGCAGCAAATTGATACGCCTGAATTCCCGATTTTCCCGTAGATATCGGGGCGTAAATCAGGGTCGTTGCCATAAAGTGTAACAGAGTCAAAAGCTGTAGACAAGCGCTTTGCAGGCATCCCTAAAGAGACATAATGAAAGCGTTTGTTGGTTCTTTCTGGGCCGCCTTCACCTGCAAACATGCGGGTTGGGTCTTCGCCTTCGCGTTTGAAAGGAAAGAGCCCAGAAGTATACGGAAATTCACCCGGAACATTCTCTTGGAGTACCCAGTGCAGGATGTCTCCCCAACTGCGGTAGTTAGGCGTGGCTACTTTTGGAATTTGAAGGTGAGATAGTGATTCGGTATGTGTTTGAATGCTTAGTACTTTATCTCTAACCTTGAATTGGTACTCAGGATTTTTAAAAGCTTGTTTTTTGGCATCCCAATTTTGAATGATTTCCCAGTTCTTTGGGTCAAAATTCAATTTTTCTTGTTCGAATGCTTCTTGTAATGATTTGACCAAACGGTCTTTGTCTTCGAGCTGTGAAGCACTAATGGCATCGATAGACGTTTGGTATCCATATAGCTTTTCTGCAACTTGAACTTGCTGACTTACCCATTTGTCATAAGCGCGGTTGTTCTCTGAAATTTCAGAAAGGTAGCGCGTTCTGTCTGGTGGAATGACAAAAATCTTTTCAGACATTTCGCGGGTAATCTCAAAAGTAGAAACCAAGCTGCTACCGGTTTTGCTGACTATTTTATCCATGAGTACTTTGTACAAAGTATTCATGCCGGGGTCATTGAACTGTGAAGCAATGGTACCATAAACAGGCATGTCGTCTACGGGCGCATCCCAGAGGTTGTGATTGCGTTGGTATTGTTTGCGGACATCGCGCAGGGCATCAAGTGCACCGCGTTTGTCAAATTTATTGAGGGCAATGACGTCGGCGAAGTCGAGCATGTCAATTTTTTCGAGCTGTGTTGCTGCACCATATTCTGGTGTCATGACATACAACGATACATCTGAATGATCCAGAATTTCGGTGTCAGATTGCCCGATGCCTGAGGTTTCAAGTATAATAAGGTCGTAAGATGCGGCTTTTAAAATCGAGATGGCTTCTGCAACGTGCTTAGACAATGCTAAGTTTGATTGGCGTGTTGCCAAAGAACGCATGTAAACCCTTGGATTTTTAATGGAGTTCATGCGGATGCGGTCACCGAGAAGGGCACCACCAGTTTTTCTTTTTGAGGGGTCGACTGAAACCACAGCAATTTCTTTTTCTGGGAAGTCGATCAAGAAACGTCGGACCAATTCGTCTACTAAAGATGATTTTCCGGCGCCACCTGTTCCGGTAATCCCGAGCACAGGCACTGCTTGCTGAGCACCTGCTTCGCGCAAGGCATTTAATAACGCTTCGTTTTCTTGCGGGTAATTTTCAGCAGCGCTGATACAATGTGCTAAATAAGGGACACTTTTCTGTTGAATTGCAGTTAAGACAGCTTCGTTGCTTTCATTTTTGGGTTCACCCACTGCAAAATCGCATTTTTGAATGAGGTCGTTGATCATGCCCTGCAAGCCCATAGCACGGCCGTCGTCGGGGTGATAAATACGGGTAATACCGTATTGTTGAAGTTCTGCTATTTCAGATGGCAAAATGGTGCCACCACCACCACCAAATATTTTGATGTGTGGCGCTCCTTTTTCTTGGAGCAGGTCGTACATGTATTTGAAATATTCCATATGCCCTCCTTGGTAAGAGGTCATGGCAATGGCTTGTGCGTCTTCTTGGATAGCGCAGTCCACGACTTCCTCTACAGAACGATCGTGGCCGAGGTGAATGACTTCACAACCTGTTGCTTGGATGATGCGGCGCATGATATTGATAGCGGCATCGTGACCATCGAAAAGAGAGGCGGCAGTAACGATTCTGATTTTATGCTGTGGGATATACGCTTGTGGCTGTTCCATAGGGCTTTGATTGATGCGCAAATTTAGGTTTTTTTCAGGAATTCTTGCCAAGAAGTATTTTATCGACGATAGTTGCAACTGCAGGGCAAATAAGTGTGTTTTGAGCCGTTAAATCCATGATTTGATACATGTGCTTACGATCGGTGTGTGGATACTCGCGGCAGGCGAGGGGGCGGTCTTCGTAAACAGCGCAAGTGTTGTCGTCTAGGAGGTTAAAGCAAGGCGATTTTTGAAGGACATAATCTTGGTCTTCATCAATTTTCAAATAACGGTCAATCAATTGACTTTCTTTTATTTTGAGCGCTTTGGCCATTCTCCGGATGTCGGGCTGCCTAAAAATTGGGCTGGTGGTTTTACAGCAGTTGGCACAGGCCAAGCAGTCGCGTTTGGCAAACTCTTTCTGATGCGCCTCGTGAAAACGTTGGTCGAGGTCTTTGGGTTTTTGCTTGTTCCATTTGCCGAGCAATTGCTTATTAACCTTGAAATTGGTTTTGGCAAGTTCTAAAAGCGCTTTGTCGTTGGCTGAAAGGTGATTCATTTCGGGTTTGTGCTAACTTTGTACGAAGATACAATCAATATGGAATTTCCGCAGTTTAGAAAGCTAAAGAATAGCAAGTCTTATTACCGCATCGATTCAGATCTTGATTTTACAGAATTGCAACAAGTTGGGAGTAAATGGTTCAAATATGAATTTACTGCGACGCAATTTCCTGATAAATTAAAGCTCCAAGAACTGCTGCAGCAACAAGACCCGTATTTGGCAATCTCGGCAAGCGACTTTCAAACCATTCTAGAACAAATCTAAACAAACAACTTTTTTGAACGTTTCGACACTATGAAAAATACAGCACTCATCACCGGCGCATCTTCCGGAATTGGAAAAGAACTTGCCAAAATACATGCCTCAAAAGGCCGAGATTTAATTTTGGTGGCGCGTAGAAAGGAATTATTACAAGCATTGAAAGAAGAGCTTGTCAAGAAATACAATGTCGAAGTACAGGTTATCCAAAAAGACCTCAGTGTGGTAGGGTCTTCACAAGAATTATACGATGAAGTGGTGCAAAACGGCTGGGAGGTTGAATACCTATTTAACAATGCTGGCTTTGGAGGAAAAGGCGCATTTTTGGACCGCGAACTCGAGGCTGATGTGGTAATGGTGCGTTTGAATGTCATGGCATTATTGAAACTAACGCATCTTTTTGGTAAGGACATGAAAGCGAGAGGAAAAGGAAAGATTTTACAAACGGCCAGTACTGCAGGTTTTTTACCCGGCCCGTATCAAAACACCTATTTTGCAACAAAAGCTTTCGTGGTGTCTCATACCAAAGGCTTGGCTCATGAACTCAAGGGGACAGGCGTTACTGTTACGGCGCTTTGTCCAGGCCCGGTAGCGACTGAATTTGCACAAGTGGCAGGTTTTGGTGGTTCGCAAATGTTTGACGGCGCAGCCAGCGCGCAAAAAACAGCACAAAAAGCATATGCAGCCATGGAAAAAGGTAAAACCATTTTTATATCTGAATTGAAGTTTGCTTTGCTAATCCGTGTTTTAATGCCATTTATGCCACTCAGCATTACTTCGGCAATCATCGCTAAAATGCAGCAATCTTAAAGCTTTTCTTTGTAGTTTTGTTGTCATGATGAGTATTCCACTCTTTTTAAGCGATGTAGCTGGCTCTGAGGTCATGGTCATTGTTCTAGTGGTTTTATTATTTTTTGGCTCGAAAAGCGTACCTGGAATTGCCAAATCTTTAGGGCAGGCCCTCTATCAAATCAGAAATGCCTCCAACGAATTACAACAAGAAATTCGCAAGTCAGGCGAAGACATCAAAAAAGACCTCAACATACAAAATGTCTTAAAAGAGACAGAAGAATCGCTTACGCAGCCGCTCGACCAAATGTATACGGACCTCGACAACACCATTCATTATGGAAGTATGCCTAAGCAGGTCAAACAACAAGTAACAGCGGGTAATCCAGTCCTTGAAACGCCAACGACAACAGAAGAACCAAATTTGGATCAAAACCACACAAATATACAATCATGATTAAAGTCGGTATTATCATGGGCAGCAAATCAGACTGGCCAATCATGCAAGAAGCTCAAAAAATTCTTCTTGAATTTGGTATTGAAACTGAAGCTGAGGTGGTTTCGGCACACCGTACGCCAGAAAAAATGGTTACTTATGCTAAAAATGCGGCTTCCCGTGGAATTCAAGTAATTATTGCCGGTGCCGGTGGCGCCGCACATTTACCTGGCATGACCGCCTCCATGACCCCACTGCCAGTTATTGGTGTTCCGATCAAATCATCAAACTCAATTGACGGTTGGGATTCCATTCTGAGCATCTTACAAATGCCCAACGGTATTCCCGTAGCAACAGTAGCACTCAATGCTGCTAAAAATGCTGGTATCCTTGCAGCGCGCATCATTGGCGCAACCAACCCCGATGTGCAAGCCAAACTTGTCTCGTATGCAGCTCAGATGGAAAAAGATGTTTTGGGTTCTGATTTAAATAGTTGATATTCAAACATTAATGCTGTTTTGATTCAGTAAAAATCTATATTCCTCTTCCTTTCTAAAAATGGGTAAAATAGGGTAGAATAGGGTATCCCTTAAGTTCTGCAACACTTATTTTTTTTATCCGTAAGACCTCCGTAAATTTGATTACAAGCGGGTACGCGTATGAGAGGAAGATTACTTAAAAATTTATTGTTCTTTATTTCCTTTGCTATTTATTTGGCAGGGTCATTATTTGGTCAAACCCCAGTTGTAACCAATACAAGTTTTACGACCATTCCAACACCTTCAAGTGGAACAATCAATGTTTGTGCAGGCTCTACAATACTTTTTACTAATACAACAGCGAGCAACTCAAATAATAATGTAGTCCTACAGGCTCCTGTAACGTACACGTGGAATTTTGGCAATGGGCAAACTCGAAACACAAATGGCCCTCATGCCATTACTTACAATAATCCAGGTACTTACACTGTAACCTTGAACATGACCAATGGCGGGATTCCAATTCCGGCAAATGGTGGTTCTGTTGGAACAGTTACTGTTGTTGTTGGTGCACCTCCGACAGCAATTCCATCATTGGTTCCGACAAATGCTTGCACTAATGATACTATTGTAAATGGAACTCTAATTTTTCAAACCTCCTCTGGAACAAATAGTTGTTCGTGCTCATCGGTAAGTCAAGGACCCGCAATAGGTTTTACAAATACTTCAAATTTAGGAGCAGGAACTTCGATCAATGTATATTGGGGAGGGGCAGGTACAACCAATAATGGTGGTACCAATGCATTTACTCAAATTCCGAGTACTTTGCTGGCCTCAAACACCGGTACATTAAGTAATTTCCCCGGTCAAACTACTGCATCTAATCCAAGTATATCGTCTGTAAACGGACATTACGCCGGTTCTGGCGCTGCCGGTCCGGGTAGTTATAACTTAATGTATGTTGTAAATTACGGCAGTGGTTGTGTTTATTCGGGCTATGCTATAATGAGTTGGGGTGCCGGTATCATTGACTTTGCAGCCAATACATCGGTAACCGCATGTAATCCTTTTGACTATGAGCTCACTTTTGACAACCAATATCCGGGTAATACCTACATAATTGATTGGGGTGATGGTACGCCTAATACGGTTATCTCCTACCCAAACTTGCCAACTTTACCAAACTACGTTGGACACGATTATGACCCCTCTTGTGCGGCAAATGGTCAAGCGCTACCATATACCATTACAGTTTCAGCATTTAACTCTTGTTTGAATGATACAATCGTCAATACACAAGGTCCGTTTTACGTGAGCACTGCGCCAATGGCAAGTTTTACACAATCTCCGGGTTTAACCATTTGTCAGGGACAATCTATCACATTTAATAACACATCGAACGGAGGTTACAGCATTAGTTCATCTGGAAATTGTTCAACAGCTAGTGCGTTTCAATGGCAAGTTAATCAATCTTCGTCTAATACAGGTGTGGGTTATACCGCGAATGGAACAATGGGGGATATCAATACGGCAACTCCTACATCCGGAAGTCAGCAACTCATTGTCAGCTTTACTCAGCCCGGTACTTATACGGTTTCAATGGAAATCGCAAACAATGACTGTGGATCTGATATTGAAATAAAAACAGTAACCGTAAATCCATATCCAGTAATTCCTGCAATTACTGCCACACCTATTTGTACAGGCGAAACTTTTGTAGTTAATCCAGTAAATAATCCACCCAATACGATAGTTCCAAATGGAACCACATATGCTTGGACGCCAATCTCTAATACCAACGTTGGCGGTGCAATAGCCGGTTCAGGAACTACTATTTCCGGAACATTGACCAATTCAACCACTACTGTTCAAAATCAAGTATATACTGTCCAAGCGACTGCAGGTGGTTGTGCAAGTCCTACGACTTTTACTGTTACTGTTCCAGTTTACCCAAATGTGGCGATCAACAATGCTTCCATTACTGTTTGTAATGGCACGCCATTTTCTTACACCCCGCCAAATACAGGAAATTCAATTCCTTCTGGTACAACCTACACTTGGACTGTCCAAGATAACCAAAATGTAACAGGGGAACAAAATGGAACTTCCTCAAGTTCAACTATTGGAGGTACACTCTCAACAAGTGTTTACAATGTTACTCAAAGTGTGGTATACAATGTTACCGCAAATGCCGGAGGAACGTGCCCCAATGATCAGTTTGATTTAACGGTCAATTTAAATGCACTCGATCCTGGTGTTATTGGTAGTGATCAAGTTTATTGTGCCGGGGCTAATCCAACTTCTCTATCATTTACCACAAATCCATCTGCTTCAGGATCATTAAGTTATCAATGGCAATCATCAAGTAGTGCGAATGGTACTTTTTCTAACATTCAAGGTGCGACTTCTTCAACCTTTGATCCAGGAGCTTCGATTGGCGTAACTACATTTTATCGTGTCATTATTACCTCCACGTTAAACGGAGTAAGTTGCTCAGAAATAAGTAATGTCGTTCAGTATTTAGTAAATCCGAACCCCGTAGCGAATGCAGGTAATGATTTTACAAAAAACTGTATCTCCAATCAAAATGGTGGTTCAATTGGTATGTCACCTGTAGCGGGTATCAATTATTCTTGGAGTCCGACCAATGATTTAACACCTGCAAATAGCTCGAATCCGTTCGCAAACCCAAGTGTCACAACGACCTACACACTTACCGCCACAAATCCTGTCACGGGCTGTACGAGTATGGATGCAGTAACAGTAACAGTAAATTTGACTTTTCCGACGGCAAATGCAGGGCCGGACAAGATTAAAACCTGTACACAGAATAATACTGGGGCAAGTATTGGGACGGCTGCGGTTGCCAATACAAGTTACAGTTGGTCGCCAAATACAAACCTCAACACTAACACAGGAGCGATTGTTACGGCAAACCCAGGAACTACAACTACATACACAGTAACTGCAACAAATAACTTAAGTGGTTGTACGAGTCAGGATCAGGTGACGGTTTTTGTCGATTTATCAATTCCTACTGTAAATGCGGGTAATGACTTCACGAAAACTTGTACCCAAAATCCAAATGGATTAGCCATTGGCATGTCGCCAATTGCGGGTGTGACTTATTCTTGGTCACCAACAACTGGTTTGAACGACCCAAACATTGCCAACCCAATTGCCAACCCTACTTCAACTCAGAACTATACTTTAACAGCTACGCAAACATCAAGCGGTTGTACCCTGTCAGATCAGGTGCTTGTAACTGTCGATTTAACAGTACCAACTGCTATAGCTGGATCTCCATTCCTAAAGACATGTACGCAAAATCAAAATGGAGCAAACATCGGTTTTGCAGGTCAAACTGGAGCTACCTATGCTTGGTCACCAACAAATGGTTTAGCAAACTCTACAGCCTCATTAACCAATGCCAATCCGAGCGTTACTACTACCTATACCTTAACGGCAACGAATACCGCTAGTGGTTGTACGGCTAGCTCAACTGTGCTCGTGACAGTTGATACAGAAGTGCCTTCAGTGGATGCGGGTTCCGATTTTAATAAGACTTGTACACTTCATCCAAATGGTTTACAAATAGGTATGACAGCAGTTACTGGAGTTACCTATGCTTGGAGCCCTACTTCAGGTTTGTCACCTGCTACTGCTTCCAATCCAACTGCAAACCCTACTTCCAATCAAACCTATACCTTAACTGCAACTGATAATAGCAGTGGGTGTGTGGCCACCGATCAGGTCGTGGTAACGGTCAATATTACACCACCTGTAGCCGAGGCAGGAAACAACTTCACGATTGACTGTATTCAAAACACTACAGGTGGGGCGATAGGCATGACTCCAGTAAACGGTGTGACCTACAGTTGGTCACCTACAACGGGCCTGACCAACGGAAGTATTGCCAATCCAAATGCAGCTCCGGCAAGTACACAAACTTATACGCTAACCGCCACCAATACACTCAATGGTTGTGTTGCCACAGATAACGTAACTGTGACAGTCAATACCACTGCACCAACTGCAAACGCCGGCAACGGATTTACTAAAAATTGCACATCCAATACTTCAGGTTCTCAAATTGGTATGGCCGCGGCAAGCGGTGTTAATTATGCTTGGTCACCAAATATTGGGTTGAATTCCACAACCGTTTCGAATCCGACAGCCAACCCAAGTGTAACAACTACCTATACACTGACTGCAACCAACCAAAGCAATGGCTGTACTGCTACCTCTACAACTGTTGTAAATGTGAATACGCAAGCTCCATTGGCAAATGCCGGTCCGGATGTTGAAATCAGCTGTAATCAAAACATTTCAGGAGTGAATATTGGTATGAATGCAGTGAATGGCATCAACTATACATGGTCTCCTTCAACTGGATTATCTGCAACGAATGTTGCTTCACCTTTAGCGACTCCAGGTGTAACCACACCATACACGCTGATAGCTACAAATCCTGCTAACGGTTGTAGCAGTACCGATTTTGTTACTGTTACTGTGAATACAGCACCACCAGCGGCTAATGCGGGTGCAGATTTAACCATTCAATGTAACTTGAATCCGGCTGGAAACAACATTGGAGCAGCACCGCTGATGGGGCATAGCTACGTTTGGACGCCTGCTTTGGGGCTTAGTGATCCAAATATCGCTAACCCGAGTGCATTTCCTCCAAATACCACAACTTATACTGTAACCGTCACCAATAATGCAACGGGTTGTAATGCAACAGATCAAGTTGTTGTCACGGTTAATAATACGCCTCCAAGTGCTCAGGTTTCTGGCCCTGTTCAGATCACTTGTTCAAGCAATCCAAATGGAGTCAGTATCGGTGCAGCCAATGTCGCTGGTCTTAGTTATTCTTGGAGCCCAGCTTCTGGTTTAAATGGCACGACCATTTCAAACCCAACTGCAAATCCTGCTTCAACAACAACGTATACCTTGACCACCACAAATATTGTCAATGGTTGTAGTAGTACGGCTCAGGTTTTGGTAACAGTGAATAATACACCACCCGTTGCCAATGCGGGACAGGATCAAAGTATTACCTGTCTAACGAATGTCGGTGGCGCAAGTATCGGCATGACTGCAGCCAACGGTATCTCTTACAGTTGGTTGCCTACGACGAGTTTAACATCTTCCAATGCAGCAACCACAACCGCGAATCCTGGAGCAACCACAACTTATACCCTAACTGCGTTTAATCCGGCTAATGGATGTTCTGCAACGGATGAAGTGATTGTTAATGTCAATAATACCCCGCCAGTCACAAATGCCGGTGTAGATGCCACAATCAGTTGTACCCAAAATGCCACCGGAGCTCAAATCGGTATGTCAGCAGAGCCATATGTGAATTATCAATGGTCACCATCTGGAGGTTTATCAAATAATGCCATTTCCAATCCAATTGCCAACCCATCGACGAGTCAGCAATATACATTAACAGCAACGAATACCATAAGTGGTTGTTCTAATCAGGATGTCGTTAACGTGACGGTCAACAATACGTATCCGACCGCAATTTCTTCAGTAGGTTTCACCAAAACATGTGCTCAGGCAACAGCCGGTGCGCAAATTGGTGGTCAATCACAAGCTGGTATGAGCTACAGTTGGAGTCCTATAAATGGCTTGAGTTCCGCAACGGTATCAAACCCTTGGGCAAATCCAATAGTTACCACTACCTATACAGTTAATGCGCTGAATCCTAACAATGGTTGTATCACTACTTCCAATGTTTTAGTAGTGGTGGATACCCAAGCACCAACTGCATCAGCAGGCCCAGATCAATTGATATCTTGTACTTCAAATAGTACTGCACCCGGTGCTTCAATCGGGATGAACGGTGTAACAGGGATTAACTACAGCTGGAGCCCAACAACAAATTTGACGGCCAATAATATTGCCAACCCGAGTGCGAACCCAATAGCAACTCAAACTTACACCCTTACCGCTCAAGATCCTTCAAATGGCTGTAGCAGCACTGATGAGGTAATTGTAACCGTTAACTTTATTACTCCAGTTGCCAATGCAGGCCCTGACGGAACTATTACTTGTGTCACGAACCCTTCCGGCTATCAAATCGGGACTGCTGCCGTTAACGGACTAACCTATAGTTGGTCACCAACAACAAGTTTGAGCGCAAGTAACATTGCACAGCCCATTGCGAATCCGAGTGTTACCACGACCTACACACTCACGGTAACCAATATTTCATCGGGTTGTACGCATACAGATCAAGTTGTTGTTACAGTCAATAACACAAACCCCGTGGCTAATGCAGGTAATGGGTTTATCAAGACTTGTGTGAATAATTTAGGAGCGATTCAAGTAGGGATGCCGGCAGTTGCGGGCATTCAATACAGTTGGTCTCCTAGTATTGGTTTGAATGATGCCACTGCTTCAGACCCTACAATCAACGCAAGTGCCTCCAATACTTACACCCTTACTGCATACAACCCCAGCAACGGATGTGATGCTACGGATACCATTCAGGTTGTAGTGGATCAAGTTCTTCCTGTTCCAAATGCAGGAAACAATTTCACCAAAACTTGTGTGCAGAACCCGAATGGTTTAGTAATTGGAACAACTAATTTAACAAACCACACCTATGCGTGGTCGCCGGCTACGGGTTTATCAAATACCAATACATTCAACCCTACAGCAAATCCAACTACTACCACTACCTATACACTCACACTTACCAATAATCAAAATGGTTGTCAAGCAACTGATGATATTGTTGTAACTGTTGATATTGAAATCCCTGCTGCCAATGCAGGCCCTAATTTGCTGCGTTCTTGTACTTCCAACACAAACGGTGCACAAATAGGCATGACACCTATTGCTGGCGTCAATTACAACTGGACGCCAAGTGCGGGCCTCAGTGCAACTAATATTTCCAACCCAACCGCAACTCCAAACACCACCACAACCTATATACTTACTGCAATGGATCAATCCAGCGGTTGTACACAAACAGCTCAAATGGTGTTTACCTACAATTTTACCGTTCCGGCTGTAAATGCGGGTGCTGATTTCACTAAAACTTGTGCAAGCAATCAAAACCCAAATGGAGCAACAATTGGTTTTTCTGCTGTACCAGGTATGAGCTACGCATGGACCCCAACTAACGGACTCACTAATCCAACAGCAGCGTCTACACTTGCCAATCCGATAGTCACCACAACTTATACCTTAACAGCAACAAACCCAAACAGCGGGTGTACAGCTTCAGATAATGTTATTGTTACTGTTGATATTGATGTACCGTTAGCCAATGCAGGTAGTCCGTTTACCAAAACTTGTAATACAAATACTTCAGGGCAGCAAATAGGGATGACGCCAGTGGCTGGGGTGAATTACGCTTGGACACCAGTAACAGGTCTTTCGGCATCCAATATTGCGAACCCTACAGCGAATCCGGCAGTCACCACAACCTATACTTTGACAGCTACTGATGCGTCAAGTCAATGTACTCAAACTTCGACGGTCACTGTCACTGTTCTAACAGCTTTGCCGACTATTGAGGCTGGCCCTAATGCCACAATTGATTGTAATAATCAAAATACACCTTTGGTATTAGGAACAACCGCAATTGCAGGGCTAACGTATGCTTGGTCGCCAACTACGGGCTTGAATGATTACACTATTGCGCAACCGACCGCAAGCCCGAGTGCTTCTACAAACTATATTTTAACTGTAACAAATCCTCAAACCGGCTGTGTAGCCACAGACAACGTTTCCGTAACTGTGAATACTACAGCGCCGCCTATTAATGTGGGTACGCCATTCACAAAAACTTGTGTTCAATTCACGAACGGTACGACTATTGGTAGTCCAGCAATCAGTGGTCTTACCTATGCTTGGACTCCTGTTATAGGTCTTAGTTCGCCCTCAATTGGTCAACCTGTAGCTAATCCTGCCACCACGACGAATTACAATTTGGTAGTGACAAATCCAACCAATGGCTGTACGTCAACCGGGCAAATCACTGTGACTGTTAATCAGGTTTTACCAACTGCGAATGCCGGATCGGGCGGCTCCATCACCTGTCTCCAAACACAGCCGATACAATTAGGAACTACAACAGTTGCGGGTTACGGCTACGCATGGTCCCCGCCAACAGGATTAAGTGCGAATAATATTGCCAATCCTACAGCCAATCCAAATTCAACGCAAAACTATACTTTAACAGTTACTGATACCAACAATGGTTGTACCGCTACAGATCAAGTACAAGTAACGGTAAGCAACACCGCCCCAATTGTAGATGCACTCGTTGTGGGCAACCAACAAACTATTTGTGCAGGAACCGCAATTACGCTTTACGGCACCGGCGCCAATACTTACACTTGGAGTAATGGGGTAACCAATAATCAATCTTTTGTACCTTCCGCCACCACGACTTACACCGTAACAGGTACAAATACTACCAATGGTTGTATTGCTACAGATATCATCACAATAACGGTAAACCCAATACCAACAGTAAATCCGATTACACCGATAGCTCGTTGTTCGGGAACGAGTACCGGTAATATTAATTTTACAGGCAGTGTTCCAAATACTGTGTTTAATTGGACCAACTCCAACACTTCAATAGGGCTTGTTGCTTCTGGGGTTGGAAATATCCCATCATTTACTGTCACCAACACGACGCCAAACCCGATTGTGAGCACCATCACCGTGACTCCTAAATTTACATTAAACGGCGTAGATTGTTATGGTACGCCACAAACTTTTACAATTACAGTTAATCCGATTCCGACAGTCAATGCGGTCAATTCATTTCCAATATGCGACGGTAATACAGCTTCTGCAATTAGTTTCTCAAGCGCTTTTGGGGTAGCAAACACAACATACACTTGGGCTAATTCCAATACGGCAATTGGTTTAGGAATTGGAGCTACAGGAAATATACCTTCTTTCGTGGCAACCAACGCTAGTAATGTGCCAATTTCTGGCACAATTACAGTAACACCAAGTGCGAATTCATGTAATGGTACGCCAATGATATTCACGATTACGGTGAATCCGATACCTACAGTCGATGCTATTAATTCTCAAGTGGTTTGTAATAATGGCAGCACCACAGCCATTAATTTCTCAGGGGCGGTTGCAGGTACTGTTTATTCGTGGTCCAATTCCAATACCGCTATCAATATGGGCAGTCAAGGAATTACGAACATTCCTGCATTCACAGCGACTAATACCACCAATGCGCCAATTACCGGAAATTTTGTAGTAACACCTTCTTACACCAATGCAACGGGGACTTGTCCTGGCTCATCTACCACTTTCAGTATCACTGTCAACCCAACACCGACAGTAAATACCATTCAAAGTCAAAGTGTTTGTGTAGGTTCACAAACAACAGCTGTAAGTTTTGCATCGACTTTCAACGTAGCAGGAACCACCTACCACTGGATAAACTCCAATACTAACATCGGCTTGGCCGCATCTGGTACAGGAGATATCTCAGCTTTTGTCGGGACAAATACTACTAATGCACCCATCACTGGCCTGATCACAGTTACTCCAAAAATTACGCTTGGTGGTCAAACATGTAACGGAACACCGCAAACATTCAATATTACCGTAAACCCGATGCCAACGGTAGTTGATCCGCAAGATATAGTCGTTTGTCATAATGTCACTGCAGGAGGCGTTATTTTTACTGGGGCGGTTGCAAATACCAACTACAATTGGGTAAACAATACCACCTCTATCAATTTAGGTGCCTCGAATACGGGAAATATCAGTGCTTTTGTCGCAACTAACCCAACAAATGCCCCAGTAACGGCAACAATTACAGTCACGCCTGTATTTGGAACCGGAAATGGAGCCTGTACAGGTACTTCTCAGACTTTCACGATAACGGTAAATCCTTTGCCAACTGTCAACCCAGTTGCCAATCAATCTGTATGTGTCGGACAACTTAGTCAGGCAATCAATTTTGCATCAACCTTTAATGTGGTTGGAACACAATACCACTGGACAAACTCCAACCCATCTATTGGTGTTGTAGCATCCGGGACAGGGAATATTGCCGCGTTTAACACGGTCAATTCAAGTAACACAGTACAAACAGGAAACTTCAGTGTAACTCCTAAATATTCGAATCTTCAGCATGAATGTTCGGGTAATCCAGTTACTTTTAGTATCAGTGTTATTCCGACCCCTACGGTTGTAGATCCAGCAAATCTGGTGGTTTGTAATAATGCCGCAGTGCCTGCAGTTAACTTTACTGGTGCCGTAACAGGAACTACTTATTCTTGGACAAATACCACGCCATCGATCAACTTAGCGGCATCTTCTACAGGAAATATTGCGTCTTTCAATGCCACCAACTCAAGTGCTTCACCTGTTGTTGCTGTAGTACAAGTAACGCCAAGTTATACGCACGGCCCTACTACTTGTACTGGTACAAATGAATCTTTTACCATTACAGTTAACCCGACGCCTACGGTCAATGCAGTATCGTCAAGTGCATTTTGTGTAGGTTCGCCGACAAGTCCAATTCTATTTGCAAGTAGTTTTGGTGTTGCGGGTACAACTTATTCTTGGACCAATTCAAATACAGCAATTGGTTTGGCAGCATCCGGAACAGGAAACATTGCTTCGTTTACAACAACCAACGCGACCAATCAATCTATATCAGGGAATATTATCGTGACGCCTAGCGCCAATGGTTGTAGCGGAAACGCCAGTAATTTCAACCTAACGGTGAATCCAATTCCAAGCGTCAACGCCGTCGCCAATCAGGTTAAATGTAACGGAACCCTCAGTGATGCGATTACTTTTTCTGGTGCAGTGCCCGGAACTATTTACAACTGGACAAATAATAATCCAACTATCAACTTAGGAGCTTCTGGTACGGGTAATATTCCAGCTTTTACGTTAACGAATACAGCTAATACGCCGATTACAGCTACGATTACTGTTACTCCAACTTATAATTTTTCTGGAACCACTTGTACAGGAGCAACCACTACGTTTACGATTACAGTGAACCCAACACCAACGGTAAATCAGGTTGCTAATCAAGCAATTTGTGTGGGTAGCAGTAGTAGTATTATTGCATTTGCCAGCACTTTTGGTGTCAATGGAACCACCTATAACTGGGTAAATGATAACACAGCAACAGGTATTTTAGCGAGTGGATCTGGTGCTTTTCCATCTTTCAATGCCACCAATACCACAACAAGTGTCATCACTTCAAACATTACTGTGACGCCAAGTATGTCCAATGGTGGGCAAGCTTGTGCGGGAACGCCTATGAGTTTCACCTATGCCGTGAATCCGATCCCTGTGATGACAAATCCGGCGGATCAAATTTGGTGTCATGGGAACCAAACCAATGTGGTGACTTTCTCAAGCAACGTGACGGGAACAGTCTATGACTGGACAGCCACCAATACAGGTATCGGTATCGCAGCGAGTGGACAAGGAAACATCGGTATTTTTGGTGCGATCAACACTACTAGTACTGTTCAAACCGCTACGGTGAATGTAACCCCATCATTTACAAATGGCAATACAACCTGTTTTGGTGCCCCACAAAATATGGTCTTTACGGTCAATCCGATACCAAGTGTACAAGACCCTACTGATCAAGTAATTTGTGCAGGGCAAAACACCACAACTATCGGATTCGTGGGTACCGCCACACTATACAGTTGGACTAACTCTAATACTTCAATAGGGCTCGCAGCAACAGGCTCAGGAGACATCAGCTCTTTCATTGGGCAAAATACAGGAAGTGTACCTCAGACTGCCAATATCATTGTTACGCCGCAATTCAGTTTTGGAGGCTTGACCTGTCCAGGTGGAACCCAAAACTTCAGTATTTCGGTGAATCCGTCGCCAATCATTGCCTATAATCAGGTCAGTCCGCAACCCGTTTGTTCAAACAGTGCCACTAACTCGGTAACCATTTCATCACCAACACCGAATACCAATTTTACATGGAATATCCCTTCTGTTCCGGCAGGTATTAACGGTTTGAACGTGACCAGTGGTACCAATGTGATTCCGTCTTACACCTTAGTGAATACCACGAGTCTACCAATTACCATAAATTTTGTGGTCAATGCTTCAACTAGTGTTGGAAGCTGTCCGGGTGTAAGTTCAACGTATACCATTACCGTAAATCCTTCGCCTACAGCTGTTTCAACCAATCCGGTTGTTGTTTGTAATGGTGGTCAGGTCAGTAATATAACCTTTACAGGTACCGGTACAAGCTATGCATGGACCAATGATTTACCAGCAATCGGATTACAAGCAACCGGGAACAATCAGATTGCTGCTTTCACTGCTGTGAATGCTACAGCGAGCATTCAGACAGCCAATATTGCCGTGACGCCAATTTATTTGGGAAGTGGTATTTCATGTAACGGAACCGTTTCAAATTTCACGATTACGGTCAACCCAACTCCAAGCGTCACCCCAACAAATGATTTTGCGTTGTGTAATACGAGTGTTTCAACACCACTTAGCTTTGGAGGATCTGCAACAAGTTATAACTGGACAAACAGTAACACGGCTATTGGGCTCATCGCTTCAGGGCCCAATAGTTTGCCATCGTTTACCGCAACCAATAACTCGAATACGCCAGTTACGGCGACAGTGAGTGTCTTGCCAATTTTTGTGAATGCGGGCGTAACGTGTACAGGAACGCAGGATCAATTTGTCATTACTGTGAATCCAACACCAACGGTACAAGACCCTTCTGATCAGGTACTTTGTAACCAGGCCAATACACAAGCAGTGAGCTTTACTGGATCAGGTACCGGTTATAATTGGACAAATACTGCCCAGTCCATAGGTCTGGGTACCAATGGTACTGGGAATATTTTAGCATTTACTGCCGTCAACAACACTACGACTCCTGTAGTTGCCACTGTGGAGGTAACTCCGCAATTTAGTGGTTCAGGGGCAACTTGTTTTGGTGCACCGCAAAGTTTCAATATTACGGTTAATCCAACCCCATCTTTAGTAGATCCAGCAAACCAAACCGTTTGTAACGGTTCTAGCACCACCCTTGTAAATATTGTTGGAACGGGCACAAGTTACACTTGGGCAAACAACACCACCTCCATTGGTCTGAATGCCTCAGGAACAGGTAATATCCCTTCCTTTACGGCTACAAACAATGGAAGTACTCCATCCGTCGCTCAAGTCACGTTTACACCTATTTTTGAAGGTGGGGGCGTTTCTTGCCCTGGGCCAACTCAAAGCATGAGTTTCACGGTGAACCCTACACCTTCTCTTAATGCTCCAAGTTCTCAGGTTGTTTGTAATTCGTCCATGACTTCCGCGGTTGTTTTTTCAGGATCAGCTACAAGCTATTCTTGGACGAACACCTTAACTTCAATAGGTCTATTAGGTACTGGAACTGGAAATATCGGAAGTTTTACAGCATTAAATACTACGAGTGTTCCGGTGAGTTCATCAATAACTATTACTCCGATATTTACCGGAAACCAAGTCAATTGTCAAGGGCCTACGCAAAGCTTTACAATAACGGTTAACCCAACTCCTATTGTAAATGACCTTCCTGATCAAACGGTGTGTAATGGAACATCTACAAGTCCGTTAAGTTTCACGGGTACGGGATCCAGTTATACCTGGACAAACAGTGTTCCGAGTATCGGACTCATCGCACAGGGCACAGGAAATATATCGAGTTTCAATGCAGTCAACTCGAATAGTAACCCGCTGGTGAGTACGGTAACAGTAACGCCACATTTCTTAAACGCCAATGTGAGCTGTACGGGAACTTCTGAAACGATCACAATCACTGTGAATCCGACACCAATAGCAACTGCACCAGCTAATCAAGTATACTGTAATGCTCAAATTGCGCCGAGCACAAATATAGCTGGAACGGGAACTAGTTACACCTGGACTAATTCGAATACTGCCATTGGTTTGGCGGCAAGCGGTACAGGAAACATACCTAGTTTTACTGCAGCTAATTCAGGATTTGCGCCGATTTCAGCAACAATTACGATTACGCCGCATTTTACAAACAATGGGGTAGAGTGTCTAGGAACTCCTGTTAGCTATACCGTTACGGTGAATCCAACTCCAATTGTCAATGATCCGGCGAACCAAACTTTGTGTAATGGAACACTCACAAGCGCAGTTGCCTTTCAGGGTTATACAGGTACGGTCTACAATTGGACCAATAATATGTCTTCTATTGGTTTAGCAGCCACTGGTTCCGGAGATATCACAGCCTTTACAGCTCAAAATACGAGCTCTAGTCCGTTAGTTGGAACCATTGTGGTTACACCTCAATATTTAAATGCAGGCTTGTCTTGTTATGGTAACCCTGAATCATTTACCATCACGGTGAATCCTTCGCCTGTGGTTGGATTCTCAGCTCAAAATCAAGTTATTTGTTCTGGAGCGATTTCTAATACTGTTACGATTAACTCGACTACACCGAACGCCAATATTTCATGGAATGTCATCAATGCGCCTGCTGGAATTAATGGCCTAACGAGCACGAGTGGGACCAATACAATTCCTTCGTTTACCTTGGTAAATACAACCAATGTTGCTCAGATTGTTCAATTTACGGCAAGTGCCTCTACCAACATCGGTGGTTGTCCTGGTATTAGCTCAACATATACCATTACTGTAAATCCAGCACCAACGGTTGTTTCAACCAATCCTGTTGTCGTTTGTAATGGTGGACAAGTTGGCAGCATCTCCTTTACAGGTACAGGTACAAGTTATGCATGGACTAATAGTTTGCCATCAATTGGTCTGCCAATAAACGGAAACAATACGCTGCCTGCGTTCACCGCAATCAATGGTACGGCCTCTATCCAAACTGCCAATATTGCCGTTACTCCCGTCTTTTTAGGTAATGGTGTTACTTGTAATGGTTCGGTATCTAACTTCACGATTACGGTAAACCCTACGCCAGTTGTTACGCCAATTGCTGATTTTGCCCTCTGTAATAGTCAAGTAACAGCGCCATTGAGTTTTGCAGGAACCGCAACGAGCTATTCTTGGACCAACAGCAATACCTCCATGGGGCTTACAGCGACCAACGGCACCAATCAGTTGCCAAGTTATACTGCTGTAAATGGCACTGGGCTTCCGATCAGCGCTACTATCAGTGTCATCCCACTTTTCCAAAATGCGGGTGTCTCTTGTACGGGTAGTCAGGATCAATTTGTAATAACGGTCAATCCGACCCCAATTGTCAATGATCCACAAGATCAAGTAAGATGTAACCTGACGCAAACGGCAGTTGTTAACTTTGGTGGAACAGCCACAAATTATACTTGGACGAATAACCTCACCTCCATTGGTTTAGCGGCTAATGGTTCTGGAAATATTCTTGCATTTACGGCACTGAATAGTGGTAGTTCACCGGTTGTCGCAACCGTTGAAGTGACACCTTTGTACGTTGGAGCTGGGGCTTCTTGTCCGGGTTCACCACAAACCTTCTCTTTAACGGTTAATCCAACACCAAGTTTGGTGGATCCAATAGATCAAACTATCTGTAATGGGGCAAGTACTGCTTTAGTGAATTTAATTGGAACTGGTACAAGTTACTCTTGGACAAACAATACGCCATCAATCGGTTTAAATGCAACAGGAAATGGCAATATTTCGCCATTTACTGCGGTAAATTCGGGGTCTACACCCGTAACTGCGCAAGTAACCATTACGCCGCAATTTACAGGCAGCAGTGTGAGTTGTCCGGGGCCAAGCCAAACCATGACTTTCACCGTCAATCCGACGCCAACAATGACGGCGCCTGCAGCACAAGTTGTGTGTAATGCGACGTCCACACAGGCAGTAAACTTTTCTGGCTCGGCTACCAGTTATACATGGGTTAATTCACTTCCATCTATCGGTCTAGCAGCTTCTGGATCAGGCAATATCAATAGTTTTGCTGCAGCGAATATCGGTTCGGTTCCAGTCAGTTCGACTATAACCATTACACCAATTTACACAGGAGGCCAGGTGAGTTGTAACGGACCAACTCAGAACTTCACAATTACGGTCAATCCTAGCCCAATCGTCAATGATTTACCAGATCAGACTGTTTGTAATGGTTCTTCGACCAACCCGCTCAATTTCACAGGTTCTGGTACTGGTTATTCATGGACAAATACACTATCGAGCATTGGTTTGGGCAATGCGGGTTCCGGAAATATCTCGAGTTTTACAGCAGTTAATGGAACTGCTAGTCCGGCAGTCAGTACCGTAACGGTTACACCTCAATACCTCAATGCTGGTTTGAGTTGTTCAGGGACACAACAGACTATCATTTTGACAATAAACCCAACGCCTAGTGCCACTGCTCCGACTAACCAAATTTATTGTAATAATCAAGTGACGGCAGGCACCAGCATTGTTGGGACAGGGACCAACTATTCCTGGACCAACTCGAATCCTGCGATTGGTTTGAGCGCAACGGGTTCCGGAAACATTCCTTCTTTTACGGCAACCAATACGGGTTCTGCACCTATTACTGCAACAATTAGTATTACGCCAAGATATTTGAATAACAATGTCGAGTGTTTAGGCACGCCAGTAAGTTTCACGATTACCGTGAATCCGACACCAGTTGTCAATGATCCTGGAGATTTAGCGATCTGTAATGGCGCATTAACACCTGCAATTAACTTCACGGGTACGGCAACTCAATATAACTGGACCAACACAGTTGCTGCCATAGGCTTAGCGTCTGCAGGTATCAATAATATTTCAGCATTCAATGCGCAAAATACAGGATCCACGCCATTAGTTGCCAGCGTGAATGTCACACCAATTTATATCAATAGTGGAATATCTTGTGCAGGTGTTCAGGAGACCTTTACTATTACAGTGAACCCGACTCCGGTTGCCAATGATCCAAATGACGTTACATATTGTCATAACCAAACAACCGTTCCGATTAACTTAACAGGAACGGCTACAAATTATACCTGGACTAATAACAACCCGTCAATTGGTCTTGGTACAAATGGGCAAGGATTGGTGCCAAGTTTCCAAACTATTAACAACACCAACGGCCCAGTTTCAGCCACTATTACCGTGACACCTTTTTATACATTTGGTTCGAATGTCTGTGCGGGCCCAACGCAAAACTTCACGATTTCTGTAAGTCATGTTCCAACTGTGAGTAACCTCAGTAATGTGAGTATTTGTGGAGGTAGTTTAACAAACGCCATCTCATTCGCTGGAACCGCCAATGCTTTTGTATGGGCTAACACAAATACTGCAATTGGTTTAGGAGCGAGTGGAACTGGCAACGTCCCGAGTTTCTCGGCGATTAACAACACTGCCCTAGATGTTACAGCAACTGTCAACGTGACGCCGCAATATATTTCAGCAGGGGTAACCTGCCCAGGGACTACTTTGCCTTTTGATATAACAGTGCGCCCTACGCCTCTTGTAGGAACAATCTTTGATCAGTCAATTTGTAATGCGACGAGCTTCTCGCAAAATTTGACTTCTTCTGTTCCAGCCACCTTTGAGTGGTCAGCGATTTCCAACCCGAACGTAACAGGTGAAGTATTCCTCACGCAAACGAGCTCAACTATTTCAAATACGCTTACTAATACAACATCGAGCATTCAAAACGTACAATACACCGTTAATGCAATTTCAGTGCCTTACGGTTGTGTAGGGCCAGATAGTTTGTTTACGGTATCTGTTGTTCCAGAGGTTATTCTTAACATACCAAGTACGATTGAAATTTGTAGTGGAGCCACGGTAAGTGCCTTCTTGAATGCCAACGTACCGTCCAATTACACTTGGTTCACTACATTCAATAATCCAAATATCACCGGTGAATCTCTGACCCAAAATACGGGTCCTGTGATCAACGACGTTCTTGTCAATACAAGCGCTACCAATCAGCTTGTGATTTATGCGGTTACTCCAACCTCACAACTGAGTTCTTGTGTTGGCGCCACGCAAACAATAGCAGTGACTGTCAAGCCAGAACTTGAACTGCTCAATACAGATACGGTCGTAATTTGTAGTGGAAGTCCAGTTGATCTTACCTTAACGGCAAATACGAATGTTACTTTCAATTGGTATGCGAATCAGTCTGTCAATGTAACAGGTGAAACGCTTTCAGCGGTGGCATCGGGCAACATCAATGACGTATTGGTTAACAACACCACTGCACCGCAAACCGTCCTCTATAATGTTGTTGGTACTTCAGGTGCAACGGGTTGTTCGAGTCCGATAATTCCGGTTTGGGTTATTGTCAACCCAAATCCTTTAATGACACCAATTGCCAATATTACAAGATGTAATGGAGCTGCAGCAGCCATGCCAATCTTTAGTTCTTCGGTTACTGGAGCTACCTATAACTGGACGAACTCGAATCCAACTATTGGGCTAGGTTTGAATGGTACAGGACAACTGCCAGCTTTCAACGCTACGAACAACAATTATGCACCGATTACTTCAAGTATTCAAGTGAGTTCTTCGTTCACCAACCTTGGCTTGACTTGTACAGGTAATACGACTTCCTTTAACATCGTCGTCAACCCAACGCCGAGCGCGTATCCAATCAATAACCAACAATATTGTAATACAACTAATACGTCGGTTGTTTCGATTTCAGGACCAGTTTCGGGTACTGTGTATAACTGGAGTAGTTCAACACCATCCATTGGCGCACCGGTTTCAGGTTTGGCGAATATACAGTCATTCCTCACTTCAAATATAGGGTCGACACCAGTCCAATCTTCGTTCCAAATTCAACCAAGCTATACCAATGCTGGACAAACCTGTTTTGGACCAATCTCATCCTTCACTGTAACTGTTCAACCAACACCTACTGTAAGTCCTGTTGCCAATCAAACAGTTTGTGCTGGGGCAAATACTGCAGCGGTTCAATTTGTCGGAAACTCCAATGCCGTGAGTTTTAACTGGACGTCCAGCTTGCCAAGTATTGGTATGTCAGCAAGTGGAACGGGCAATATTCCTGTTTTCCAGGCGAATAACAATACAAATGCACCAATCACAGCGAATATCGCGGTAATACCGAAAATTATTTCCGGATCACTAACTTGTACAGGGCCAACTAGCAATTTTTCCATCACGGTAAATCCAATACCAACCGTAGATCCGATTTTACCACTGACTTTCTGTAACAATGGGGTGTCTCAAGTTGATTTTTCTTCTACATTTATGAATAACAGTCCGAATGTATTCTACAACTGGACAAACTCTAATCCTGCTACAGGTATTCCAGCAACGGGCACCGGAGATATCAATTTCTTGGCTTCAAACAATACTAATGGCCTCATTCAAAGCACTATTTCAGTAACGCCAGTATATATCAATAATGCGGTAACCTGTAGCGGTATTGCACAACAAGTCAACATTACCATCAATCCGACACCAACAGTAGATACGATTAGCAACGTGCTGGTTTGTGCAGGGCAAAATGTTTTGGTTGATTTTTACAGCACATTTAACGTACCACAAACGTATTACAACTGGACAAGCAATAATCCTTCAATTGGTACCGGAGTAGGCGGATCTGGAAGCGGCATGTCTTTCACAAGTGTGAATAATAGCGCTGTGGCGCAATATGCCACGATTACCGTGACGCCAGTTTACAACAATGCAGGAGTCACTTGTTCAGGGGTGGCTGAAACTTTTGAAATCACGGTAAATCCAATTCCAGTTATCAATGCGGTGAATGACCAAGTATTGTGTTCAAATATCAATACTGTTCCAATTGCCTTTTCAAGTAACGTTCAGAATGCACAATTCAACTGGACCAACAACAATACACTTATCGGACTACCTGCGAGCGGAGTAGGTAATATTCCGAGTTTTGTTGCAACAAACAATGATACCATTCAGCAAAATGCATTGATCAATGTTTCAATATTACACACTAGTAATGGACTCACTTGCCAGGGCTTGAATCAATTATTCAATATCCTTGTCAATCCACTGCCTACTATTGTCGCAGTAAATGACCAAACACTATGTGCCAATACAGCTACGCAAGCCGTGATTTTTGATGGCAATATGGTCAACAACACCTACAGCTGGGCCAACACGAATCCAGTGATTGGTTTGTCTAGTAGTGGGAATGGTAACCTCGTTTCTTTCACTGCTTCGAACCCGAGTCTGATAGCGCAAGCGGCCACAATTACTGTGACACCAAACATTTTAATGAACGGTGTTCAATGTAGTGGACAGCCGACCAATTTCGATTTCTTAGTGCATCCTGCGCCAACTGTCAATCAGGTGCAAGATGTTGCGCTTTGTGAAAACTTCTATTCTCCGCAATTTACTTTTGGCGGTCAATTTAGTGGTACACAATTTACCTGGTACAACGATAACACAACAATAGGTTTAGCAGCTTCTGGTGTCAATACGCTTAATCCTTTCCTCGCAACAAATAATACTGTCGTACCAATTGTAGGAAATATCAATGTGGTGCCAAGTATTCAGTATGGTAACTTGAATTGCTTTGGCTCGCCAATGGAATTCTCTATTACAATTAATCCACAACCACAAGTAGTGGCGCCACAAAATCAAGTGGTGTGTAACGGTGCCCAAGCCGCTGCGATCAACTTTACGGGGCCATCTACAGGTACTACTTACGTCTGGACCAACAACAATCCATCAATTGGTTTAGCAGCAAGTGGCACGGGCAATATTGGAGTCTTTACAGCTACCAACACAGGTAATACGCCAATAACGGCCACCATTACGGTGACGGCTCAGTATGTCAACGGCACACAAATCTGTACAGGCAACTCCGAGACCTTCACCATTACCGTGAACCCAACACCAAACATCGTAGACCCTGCTAACCAAAACTTGTGTGTGGGCAATCAGTCCTTACCAGTCTTGTTCACGGGTAACGTCAGCGGCACTACCTACGCCTGGACCAACAATAACCCATCGATTGGCTTACCAGCCAGTGGCATGGGCAATATAGCGAGCATTACAGGCCAGAACCCAGGACAAACACCAATTGTGGCTACCATTGCAGTGCAAGCGCAATACAGCAATGCGGGTCTGTTGTGTTTAGGCAATACTGAAACCTTCACTATTACCGTCAATCCGCAGCCCCAAGTCATAACGCCATTAAGTCAAGTTCTTTGTAACGGTGCCCAAGCCGCTGCGATCAACTTTACGGGGCCATCTACAGGTACTACTTATGTCTGGACCAACAACAACCCATCGATTGGTTTAGCAGCGAGTGGCACGGGCAATATTGGTGTCTTTACAGCTACCAACACAGGCAATACGCCAATAACGGCCACCATTACGGTGACGGCTCAGTATGTCAACGGCACACAAATCTGTACAGGCAACTCCGAGACCTTCACCATTACCGTCAACCCATTGATTACCATGCAGCCTGTGGCTCCTGTAGTTGTATGTGCCGGCGATCAAGTACCAACGATAACATTCAGTGGAAATGCGCAACCGAGTGTTTTCAACTGGACCAATAGCAATCCATCTATTGGTATTCCCGCAAGTGGAACAGGACCAATCCCAGCGTTTGTAGCGATCAATTCGAGTGCTGCAGCTCAAGTGGCTATCATTACGGTAACTCCTGCATTTGTGAATGGCGTCAATGTCTGTGCAATTTCTCCTGTATCATTTGCAATCACGGTCAATCCAACACCACAATTGAATGTGCCTGCTCCACAAGTCATTTGTGCTGGATCATTGGTTAATGCACTCAATTTCAATTCAAATACAGTCAATACAATCTATACTTGGAACAATTCCAACACAGCGATTGGGCTTGCTGCGAACGGAACCGGAAGTATTGCGCCATTTAGCGCCCAAAATGCAAGCAATGGACCTCAAATTGCTACTTTAGTCATTACGGCATCTTACACCAATGCTGGTTTAACATGTCAGTCGGTAAGTTCAACGTTCATTACTGTCAACCCTACACCAAACGTCGTGGACCCTGCCAACCAAAACTTGTGCGTGGGCAATCAGTCCTTGCCAGTCTTGTTTACGGGCAACGTAAGCGGCACAACCTATGCCTGGACCAACAACAATCCATCGATTGGCTTACCAGCCAGTGGAACGGGCAATATTGCCAGCATTACAGGCCAGAACCCAGGCCAAACGCCAATCGTGGCTACCATTGCGGTGCAAGCACAATACAGCAATGCGGGTCAGTTGTGTTTGGGTAGTACAGAAACCTTCACCATTACCGTGAATCCACAACCACAAGTAGTGGCGCCACAAAACCAAGTGGTGTGTAACGGTGCCCAAGCCGCTGCGATCAACTTTACGGGGCCATCTACAGGTACTACTTACGTCTGGACCAACAACAATCCATCAATTGGTTTAGCAGCAAGTGGCACGGGCAATATTGGAGTCTTTACAGCAAGTAACACAGGCAACGCGCCTATTGCTGCCACTATTACGGTGACGGCTCAGTATGTCAACGGCACACAAATCTGTGTGGGCAACTCCGAGACCTTCACTATTACCGTGAACCCAACACCAAACGTCGTAGACCCTGCCAACCAAAACTTGTGTGTGGGCAATCAGTCCTTACCAGTCTTGTTCACGGGTAACGTCAGTGGTACTACCTACGCCTGGACCAACAACAACCCATCGATTGGCTTACCAGCCAGTGGCATGGGTAATATTGCGAGCATTACAGCTCAAAACCTGGGCCAAACGCCAATTGTAGCTAACATTGCGGTGCAAGCACAATACAGCAATGCGGGTCTGTTGTGTTTAGGCAATACTGAAACCTTCACTATTACCGTGAATCCACAACCACAAGTAGTGGCGCCACAAAACCAAGTGGTGTGTAACGGTGCCCAAGCCGCTGCGATCAACTTTACGGGGCCATCTACTGGTACTACTTATGTCTGGACCAACAACAACCCATCGATTGGTTTAGCAGCAAGTGGCACGGGCAATATTGGTGTCTTTACAGCTACCAACACAGGCAATACGCCAATAACGGCCACCATTACGGTGACGGCTCAGTATGTCAACGGCACACAAATCTGTGCGGGCAACTCCGAGACCTTCACCATTACCGTCAACCCTGCACCAATGATGGTTCCTACGCCGGATGTTACCGTTTGTAGTGGTACACTCTTGAATGGAATCAATTTTGCAAGTTCGGTGCCAAGTGCCAACTTTACTTGGGTAAACAACCAAACCTTAATTGGTTTGCCAGCCAACGGAACGGGTGATATCTTGCCATTTATTCCGTCAATTTCTACTACTGTTCCTGTTACAGCCATGATTCAGGTGCAGGCTATCGATACCTACAACAATACAACGTGTAGCAGCCCAATTGATACCTTCTTCATCACCGTGAACCCAATTCCAAACTTCAATAGTGTACCAAATATGGTGGTGTGTGCTGGGGAATCCGTTCCGTTGACATTCATTACCGGGACAGTCATCAATACCACATATAACTGGACGAACAACAACAATACGATCGGTCTTCCAAGTTTTGGTCAAGGTAACATTCCTGCCTTTACAGCAATCAATAACGGCCTAAATCCTGTAACCGCTACTATTGAACTAGCGGCTAGCTACACCAATAATCAGGTTCAGTGTTTCGGTAATATTGAAACCTTTACGATAACAGTTAATCCTACACCTCAGGTAGCTGATGCCCCAGATCAAGTGATTTGTAGTGGTGAATTAGTCGATGGCGTGATCATGCAGGGTACCTTACCGAATGCATTTTACACCTGGACAAACACGATTCCATCTATTGGCTTAGCCTCATCAGGAATCGGCAATATTCCGGACTTCATTGGTTGGAACCAAGGCACAGCACCAATTGTTGCTCAGATCACGTACACGCCTAATTACACCAACAATGGTATTACATGTCAAGGAACTCCTCAAACTTTCACAGTAACGATTAACCCAATTCCTGCTGTTGTTTCCCAAGCAGATGTGGTTGTTTGTGACAACGAAGCAATACCTAGTGTTGTATTTACAGGGCCTGTCCTAGGAACCGATTATGCCTGGACCAACAATAACCTCACGATAGGACTCAATCAGTCCAATGGCTTTGATGTTATTCCAGCGTTTATTGGCAATACCAATAACAATGTGCCAAATGTTGCTCAAATCATTGTCGAGGCTACTTACACAAATGCAGGTGTTACTTGTCAAGGAAATATCGACACTTTCTTGTATGTGGTCAATCCGATACCAAACGTGCTTGACCCAACAGATCAAGTGGTCTGTGCCAATGATTTGACTCAGCTTATTGATTTCACGGGCTCTGTTCCAGGAACTGCTTATAATTGGATCAATAATACGGCCGCAATTGGTTTAGCGGCCTCAGGCACGGGTGACATTGCGCCGTTTATGGCCATGAACAATACCAATGCTCCTTTAGTTGCTACGCTTGTTGTTCAAGCTGCCTACACCAATATGAATACAACTTGTTTGGGCAATACGGAGCAAATGACCATTACTGTAAATCCGCGTCCGAATGTAGAGCCAATAGCCAATCAAGTGGTTTGTCATAACGAAAACGTGTTGCCTGTTCAGTTCAGTGGAGCTGTACCAGGTACGCTTTATACCTGGACGAATACCGAAACCAGCATTGGTTTGGCTGCTGGTGGCGTAGGTAATATAGCTGGCTTTGTAGGCTTAAACCCAGGATCAAGCCCTGTAGTAGCTCAGGTTGAAGTAACGCCATCGTTTACTAATGCAGGTTTGACTTGTAATGGTTCATCCGAAACATTCACCATTACGGTCAACCCATGGGCTTATTTACAAAACTTGCCGCTCACTATTTGTTCTGGTGAAAATACTGATATCGATATCCAGACTACCATTGCAGCAACAAGTTCTTGGATTGCACAAAGTAATCCGAATGTCGATGGTGAGACACTCACGACTCAATATTCTGATCAAATTAATGACATTTTAGTGAACTTATCTGCAGTGCAGCAGGTTGTGAATTATCAAATTGATTTAGTGTCACAACCTTATGGATGTAGCTCTGGCCCATATACAATTGCAGTAAGTGTTCAGCCGCCAGTAGATGTTGACTTTGATGTCGTGACACAATTGAAATGTTCTGATCTACCGGTGCTCTTCGATAACAATTCTGTGGGCAATAGCACCTACGAATGGTCTTATGGCGATGGCGATTCTGCCACCACCTATGATGGATATAACGTTTATGCCGATTACGGAGTTTATGAAGTCACTTTGATTGCAACGGATGCTCAGACACTTTGTCAAGATAGTATGTCTGTGCTCATCGATGTATTGGAATCTCCTGAAGTAGGCTTCACCGCATCCATTACTGAAGCTTGTGAGTACGTTAATGTCATCTTCACGGATACCGTTCAGGATACAACTACCACTGTGTATTGGACCTTTGGCGATAGCGAAGATTCTTACCAATTTGGGCAAGTAGACCACCAGTTTGCGCAGCAAGGTTGCTACGACATCACACTTTACGTAACAGGAACCAATGGCTGTACAGTTGCTGATACGGCAGAAGACTTGGTTTGTGTTGTGCCAGCGCCAATTGCAGACTTCTTTGTGGACAATACCGTTCACCTCATTGATGATGCTACCTTCTACTTTGACAATCAGTCTCAGTATGCCTTGTACTACGACTGGACCTTCGGTGACGGAGATACAAGTGTAGCCACCAATCCAATCCATGAATACGGAGCAGTTGGTGAATATTTAGTTACTTTGACCGCTACCAATGAATTGGGTTGTATCGATACGGCCAATATCACGGTGATTGTCCGAGAAGAGTTCTTGCTGTATGTACCTAACACTTTTACACCGAATCAGGATGGTACCAATGATACGTTTAAACCAATCATCAATAACCGTTATGTCGAATCAAGTTACCATTTCGCGATTTACAACCGCTGGGGCGAGCTCGTCTTTGAATCCTATGACGACAACTATGGTTGGGATGGTACTTATGGCGCAGGTCTCAACAGAGCAGTCCAAGACGGTGTGTTCACGTGGGTGATCAGTCTCAAGATGAAAGAGGACGAAGAGGCCATTCAATTTACGGGTCATGTGACCTTACTGAAATAGCCTTGGCTCAGCAATTACTGCTGTTATTCGTAGAGCAAATATTTTTTACGAATTGCTAAAAATGCGTTGAGTCCTGGTTGCCAGGTTTCTCTGATTTCTTTGGCAGACCACCCTTTTTCGAGCTGTTCTTTTAAAGAAGCGGTTCCGGCCAAACGATTGAAAAATGCAGGTTGGTCAATGAACACATTCGTATCTCCGAGTAAATCACGGGCATTGATCAAATAAGTGAGGTTGAGTTCATAACTTCTTTTGACCGTACTGCTGCGAAGGTCATAACCCTGGCAAAGTTTATTCATATGCAAAGGGCTTTTGGCACCTATTGTCGGGATGGGCATAAATTGATAAGCTAGCGTAGGAAACTTCGGGTGACCATACACCTCAAAAGGTTGATCTGTTCCGCGCCCTACACTGATAGTGGTTGCCTCAAATAAACACAGGCTTGGATACAAGGTAATGGCTGCGTCGGTTCTTAAATTAGGAGAGGGCGCCACCGGCAGTGTATACTTGAGTTTGTGTTTGTAGTTTTTGCACGGGATTACCCAAAGGCTGCAACGAATGCCTTTGTGCAACCAACCTTCGCCATTGATCATCATGGCATACTCACCGATGGTCATGCCATAGACAATAGGAACTGGGTGCATACCAACAAAAGATTTAAACTGTGGTTCCAAAACAGGGCCATCTACATAATGCCCATTCGGGTTCGGGCGGTCCAGTACAACCAATTGCTTTTTGTTTTCAGCACAGGCCTCCATCACGTAGTGCAACGTTGAGATGTAAGTATAAAAACGCACGCCAACATCTTGGATGTCATAAATGACAATATCTACATCGGCCAATTGCGTATCGGTTGGCTTTTTATTCGATCCGTACAAAGAGACCAACGGAATTCCTGTTTTTTCATCGATGCTGTGACTCACGTGTTGCCCTGCATCGAGGTCACCCCTAAAACCGTGCTCGGGTGAAAACACTTTAATGACCTGAAGTTGCAGCGCCAATAAGGTATCTACGAGGTGTACGCCATTGACAACTGAGGTTTGATTGCTGACCACTGCAATGCGTTTATTTTTCAAGGAGTCTACAAAAAGATGCAAGCGATCAATCCCTAAAGATGGGCTCTGAAGGGTGGGCTTTTGAGTGGTGTGCTGCACCGCAGTTATCTGACTGACTTCTATGGAATCATCTTCGATGACAATGGTCTCTGCAATGGGCAACGAAATGGTTTTGGGTTGTTTATTTTGAAGAAGCTCGCAGGAAACAAGTAAAAATGAAGCAAGGGCCACCCAAGCCAAAAGCTTTGTGTATTTTTGAAGTGTAAAAAATGAATTTTTGTCTTTTGAACGTTTCATATCATCTAGGCTAATCAGGCAAAAACACCTTGGTTTGCAACGTACCAAACCAATTGTGCGCATTTCCATTATTAGTATTGCTTTGGCAATATTAGTGAATAGTTTAACAATGGCCATCGTGGAGGGCTTTCAACAAGAAATAAAAGCCAAGATTATTGGGTTCAATGCGCCTTTTTTTATTTCCAAAGCGGGTTCAGCCCATATTTTTGAAGCAGAGCCCATCGATAAACGCATATCTTTTCTCAATGAAATACATGCAGTTAAAGGTGTAGCTGGTTTGCAAGCAGTGGCCTTCAAGCCTGCCATGTTGCAATCTCAAACATTCTCGGATACGATTCAAGTACTGCAGACAAAAGATTCAATCGTACAAAGACAAGATATTTTTGGTGTCATGTTCAAGGGCGTGGACCAAAACTACTCCTTTGATTTTCTTCAGAAAAACCTCGTTAAAGGGCGCTTGCTCAATACAGCAAAACAGGACGAAATCGTTATTTCGAAAGCCATTGCTCAAAAATTGAACTACGCACTCAACGACGTCGTTTCGGTTTATTATGTCAAAAACCAACCTATTCTCAAAAAAATGAAGGTGGTTGGTATCTATGAAACAGGCTTTGCTGAATACGATCAAAAATTAGTGTATGCCAGCTTGCCGGCAGTTCAGCAAATGAACGACTTTGGCACGAGTATTTCATTGAGGCCGCTTTTTGATGACAAGCAATTGACTATTGCAGCTGAAGTACAGGGTGATGCTCAAAAATTGATCTTCGATTGGGGTGTAGGTCCAGAGATGTATACCGCATATCGCATAGCTGCTTTAAAAGACACCACCTATCAAGTAAAAGCACTCAAAGTCAACCCATCCACTGGCGTTATTGAACAAATCGATCAAGCACAACTTACCATTCAAGCTCCTCGCCCTATCACGTATGCTGACCTTATCCTTGACGAAGCAGGGCAACCCTTAATTCTGATCGATGGCACCACGCATCAGGCCATTCAAACTAAATATGGTCCGGTTCATTTTTATTTTAAAGATGGAACGGGTACAAAGGCGCAGTTCATTTCTGGCTACGAAGTCAATATCACAGATTTTTCAGCACTAGCGCAAGTGCAAAAAGAACTCAAAGAAATCCTTGAAATGAGGCCTGTCAACGGCTACCTTTTACAAGTTAACGCTATTCAAGACATCGAAGCCGATTTATTTGCTTGGCTGAGTTTTTTGGATGTCAATGTGCTCATTATTGTTGTACTGATGCTGCTAATTGGGGTCATCAATGTTGGCTCTGCCTTGCTCGTGCTCATTGTGTTGCGCACCCAGTTTATTGGTTTGCTTAAGGCGCTCGGAGCAAATAACCGCTCCATCCGGATCATATTTTTATACCAAGCTTCTTATTTGATATTGCGCGGTCTGGTCATCGGAAACATACTGGCAGCGGCACTGATCTGGATCCAATACCAGTTCAAACCATTTACCCTCAATCCGGAGGTATATTACATCGATGCGGTGCCCGTAGCATTTTCTTGGCTGCACTTTTTGGGTATCAATGTGCTCACATTTATTGTTTGTATGGTAGCGTTGTTACTGCCAAGTAGGGTAGTGGCCAGAATTAGTCCAATCAAAGCACTGCGTTTTCAATGATGTTTGAACTTGGTCAAGAAGTCAGTTTGCTACACGAAGTGGGCATCTTTGTTGTCAAGTCCATCGAACTCCATGAATTTGTTGTCCAAGACGAATTTGGCTTTGAGCAGCGAGTGGCTGTAAAATATGTGGTGCCCAGAAAGCCAATCGAAGCAAAGGTGGTAGTCATTAAAAAAGAGGATCAATCCAGACCAAAAACAAACGCCGGAAAAGCACAAGAGAGCGTGATTGACCTTCATGCAGAAGCTTTGGATTTGCCCACTACACTCCAAACCCACGAGCTTTTACTTGCTCAGCTTTCGGCCTTCAAGAAGTTTTGCAACCTACAATTCCAACAACGAAAGGCACGTTTTAAGGTGATACACGGATCAGGAGAGGGCAGGCTCAAACATGAAATAAGTGTTCTGGTAAATGCCAAGCCTGGCTTGCAAATGCACGACGCGCAATGGCACAACGGCCAAGTAGGGGCCTCTTACATTGAAATGAAGCTCAGTAAGTTTGAACCCTTTTAAATGAATTTCTCAGCGATAAACCGCACCTGGCTGCTCTTTTTTGAGCTCAAAAATCCAGTCAAAGTATCCCACGTAATGTGACGCAAAAAAGCCGAGTCTTTTGCTTTGCTTGGAAGGATAACCAACTTGAAAACGTTTTGGTAAACCACTCATTTTAACCTGCGGCGCCACGCCATCTTGCTCGCACAGCGCATGCTTACGGTTGCCATGTAGGATGGTGCCATATTGCCAAACCTGTCGCCATTTTTTGATATGAAACCGCCTCGCATTGGCATTTTCAGGAGCAAGGGCATAATAATTGGCAAATTGAATATGATTTTTGAGCACCGCCGCCATGCCACAAAAATAAGCGTGCCCCATACTATGACTCACCACATATAGCGTGTCATTTGCCGAGTAGTCATGAAGCGCCTGTATTTCTTGTAATAAATTCAATGCAGCCATTTTGCCGGCGCGATACCGAATCAAAAAACCATTGCGATTGGATTTGGTGGCCAAAAGATCATAGGTCCTGATTTTTTGATTTTCAGTAAGTGTCGTCATGAAGCAGTGGTGTTTTTTTGTTGCACAAGGTTGAGGATACACACTTGCTTTGCTCGCGAAATTTAAAATATTCAGGTGATTAGACGTGCTGATAGAATGGTGTCCATCGGCATAACAGATGAGGTCAGGTTGGATGCGTTTTTCAAATTGCGCAACAATTTGTTCGTTTTTTGGCCAGTAGTCAAATACATCGTTGCGATAAATTAAATTTTTGGAATTCGGATGTTCTAGGCCTTTTTGAAAGATTTGGTCCTTGACTTTATTTAAATTCTGAGAAGCGGATACCGGCCGGTAACCATTGACAAACAATAATATCCGCTTTGCAGGATCTTTTTTCTCAGCTGCTTGAAGGGGAACTTTTTGCCCGTTGGGTAGGTAAATCGTGCTGTTGATGCTGCCATTTTTATCTTGTTTTTCAATGACAATATATTGCGATTTGGCACGCAAGATTTGTTGGCCTTTTCCAGCTTGTACCCACCTTAAAAACTGACTCGAATGTAAAAAGCGGAGTTGGTTGTTGTCGTCAATTTTGAAATAAAGCACCGCGTGTTCTCTTTGGGAGTGCCATTTTTTGCCATTTCTTATATATAGCTGAAAGCTCAGTTTACTGGTTTGCTGCGCCTCAAACAGCGCCGGATTTTTGAGTGCCTTGTGCAGTTGTTGGCTAGATTTGCCTTTTAATGCGTGGATTTGATGATAACGAAAATGAATTTGGGTTTGGTAGTAGTCAATTCCAATAAATACCGCAACGTTGCCGATAACCAACAAGAACCACAGTGAAAGTTTCAAGAAGCGCAAAGACCAGCGCTTGAAGAATTTGCTTTCAGCCATGAGCCGATTGATTTTTCTGAAACTCAGGATTTGTAGAAGAATACTGAGTCCGAGGGCGACAAAATGTAAAAGCGTGATATGATAACCCAACCAATGACCGTAGATGGTAAATAAAGGGTTGTTGGCGTCTAGGTAGAAGTTGAAATAATTATTGACTTCTAGGAATTCAAGCGCTTGTTGTGGCGCATGTTTAGGGTAATGAATGGTGCCATCTTTGGCTTGTTCAAAAACCAAGTGGCTTACACGGCCGTTCACCTTTTCTTAGAGGTGCATGAAGTTTTTCTTGGCTAAAAGTTCGTCCTCAGATTCGCGGTAATCAGGGTCGTCGACACAGCAGTCAACCGGGCAAACAGCTGCACATTGTGGTTCGTCGTGGAAGCCTACACACTCTGTACATTTTTCATGAGCGATGTAGTAAACATCCATATTGACTGGCTCATAAGCGAAATCTGCAGAGATGTCTTCGCCATTAAGGGTTTGGATCATGCCTTTGAGGGACGTACCGTCAGCGTATTTCCATTCAGCGCCACCTTCATAAATTGCATTATTTGGGCATTCAGGCTCGCAAGCCCCGCAATTAATGCATTCGTCTGTTATCATGATTGCCATAATCCGAAATTTTGTGCAAATATAATAACGACTGAGCGATTGTTTTGTGCGTTCGGTAACAAAAAAAATTAAAACCTTACTTTTGCACCGTGGAACAACAGCAAATCATCAGCGCTTTTTCAGCACTAGGGCAAGTCTTAGAAGATTTAATCACACAAAACAGCTCCAAATTGCTGAGTCAGACAGAATTTGATCAACTTAAAGCATTGATTGCCAAAGAGCAGCACTACAATGGCTGGTTTACACCAGAACAAATTTACATGGCGCTCAATGAAATCAGGCCGTGGCTGCGTCAAGAAGCTTTAACCACATGGCTTGCTGCTTACACTTTTGCAAGCGCACCCAAAAGCATCGCCCTGATCTTGCCAAGTAACTTGCCGTTGGTTGGTTTCCATGATTTCTTGTGTGTGCTGTGCTCTGGGCACAAGGCGCTCGTCAAGCTCAGTACCGACGACGCTCGTTTGTTGCCAGCATTGGCACAATTGCTCTGCGAATTTGAACCCGCACTCAAAGAGCGCATCCAATTTGCGCCCGCTAAACTCGCTGGCTTTCATGCCGTCATTGCCACTGGTTCCAACAATGCGTTGTTGCACTTCAAAGGTTATTTTGATCAGTACCCACATCTATTCCGGGGGCACCGTAGTTCTATCGCCATTCTAGACGGCTCAGAAACCAAAGCTGAACTCGAAAGTTTAGGCCAAGATGTGCTGCGCTATTTTGGCAGGGGCTGCCGCAATGTGACCCAAGTACTCATCCCTCAAGATTTTGACCTCAACCGTATATTCGAAGGTTTACTGCCAATGGCAGAGGTCATCAATCATAAAAAATACGGCAATAACTACGACTACAACAAGGCAGTGCACTTGCTCAATTTAAGTCCTATCCTCGACAACAACTTCATTTTACTCAAAGAAAGTGAGGCTTTATTTTCTCCGCTAGCTATGTTGCATTACAAGCGCTACCAAGATCAAAAAGAAATAGAAGCTTATTTAGTTGAAAATCAAAATGAAATACAATGCATTGTCGGGCATGCTTATTTGCCTTTTGGCGCAGCCCAGTGTCCGCAATTAAATGACTACGCAGATGGCATTGATACCATGCAATTTCTTGGTAACTTTGCCTGATGTCTCTCTTAGAAAAATTCATGATCCGTTACAAAACACCACAAGAAATTGAAATCATGCGCGAAGCTGCGCAAATTGTAAGCCGTACTTTAGGTTTGGTGGCTCAGCACATGAAGCCAGGTGTGACCCCACGTTTCTTGGATCAACTTGCCGAAGACTACATCCGCACCCAAAACGCCATTCCCGGCTTCAAAGGCCTCTACGGATGCCCAAGTACTTTACTCATTTCTGTCAATGAACAAGTCGTTCACGGCTTGCCAACCGACAAACCCATTCAAGACGGCGATATCGTATCTGTTGATTGCGGTTCGCTCTATCAAGGCTACTACGGCGATCACGCCTACACTTTTGAAGTAGGGGAGGTTAGCCCTGAAAAACAACAGTTGTGTAAGGTCACCAAAGAGTGCTTGTATCTCGGCATCGAACAAGCCACTACCGCCAACCGCATTGAAGACATCGGTTGGGCCATTCAACAACACGCCGAAGCCCACGGCTATGGTGTGGTCCGCGACCTCGTCGGACATGGTCTCGGAAAAGAACTCCATGAAGAACCACAAGTACCCAACTACGGACGTCGTGGCCGCGGTAAAAAAATCCAAAATGGCCTCACCATCGCCATCGAACCCATGATCAATATGGGCACCGAAAAGGTCGAAACCCTCGATGACAAATGGACAATCGTCACCGCCGACCGCCAACCCAGCGCCCATTTTGAGCACAACATCGCAGTCATTGACGGCCAACCAATAATTTTATCTACCTTCGATTACATCTACGAAGCTTTGGGGTTGTAGAGCCTCAGATCTTCAAATGATATTTCTAAAATAATATTGATCCACAAAAAAAAAAGCGCCCATCGGGCGCTTTTCTATAGTTCAATAATTGAATCTTACAAGTGGATCACTTCGCCGTAGGCTGCAGCAGCGGCTTCCATGATGGCTTCAGACATGGTTGGGTGAGGGTGAACGGTTTTGATGAGTTCTTCACCTGTTGTTTCCAATTTGCGAACAGCAACGAGTTCTGCGACCATTTCGGTAACGTTGGCGCCAATGAGGTGGCCGCCGAGGAGTTCGCCGTATTTGGCATCAAATATGAGTTTGACAAAACCATCTTTGGCACCGGCAGCGCTGGCTTTACCAGAGGCAGAGAACGGGAATTTGCCCACTTTGATTTCGTAGCCAGCTTCTTTGGCTGCTTTTTCGGTCATGCCTACAGAGGCTACTTCTGGAGAACAATAAGTACAGCCTGGGATATTGCCGTAGTTTAATGGTTCTGGATGATGCCCAGCGATTTTTTCTACACAGATAATGCCTTCTGCAGATGCAACGTGTGCAAGGGCAGGGCCTGGTACGACATCGCCAATGGCGTAGTAGCCCGGGATGTTCGTTTGGTAATATTCATTGACTAGAATTCGACCTTTGTCAGTGACGATACCGACAGTTTCTAGACCAATGTTTTCGATATTGGCTTGGATACCTACTGCAGACAACACGACGTCGCATTCGATTTTTTCTTCGCCTTTTTCGGTTTTGATGGTTACAACGCAACCTTTGCCTGAAGTATCAACTGATTCTACAGAAGCGTTGGTCATGATATTGACGCCAGCTTTTTTGAATGATTTCTCGAGTTGTTTAGAAACTTCTTCGTCTTCTACCGGGACAATATTTGGTAGGTATTCGACGATCGTCACTTCAGTGCCAATGGCATTGTAGAAATAAGCAAATTCAACACCTATGGCTCCTGAACCAACAACAACTAATTTTTTAGGTTGGGTAGGGAGGGTCATGGCTTGGCGGTAACCAATGATTTTGGTGCCGTCTTGCGGAAGGTTAGGAAGTTCGCGTGAGCGTGCGCCTGTTGCGATGATGATACCTTTGGCTGCAGTGTAAACTGTTTTAGCACCAGCTTCGTCAGTAACTTCTACTGTTTTGCCTGCGCCAATGACACCACTGCCTTTGATGACATCAATTTTATTTTTCTTCATGAGGAACTGGATGCCGTTAGACATACCACTTGCGACATCGCGGCTGCGTTTGATCATGGCGCCGAAATCTGCGCTGTGGTCTTTGACGGTAATGCCGTAATCTGCAGCGTGCTGCAGGTATTCGTATACATTGGCACTTTTAAGAAGTGCTTTGGTTGGAATACAACCCCAATTGAGGCAGATTCCACCTAATGATTCGCGTTCAACAATGGCAGTTTTTAGGCCCAACTGTGAGGCACGGATGGCCGTGACGTATCCGCCAGGTCCACTTCCAACAACGATGATGTCGTAACTCATTCTTTAGCTTTTTAAAGGACAAATTTAAGGCTTAATGTTGAAAGATGCTATCATATTAATGCTTACTTTTGTGTCGAATTCACAAATCTTATGCAAAGCCAATACCAACAAGAAGCCACGCTCCAACAAGCCCTCGATTTAGGCCTTCGCGCCGACGAATTTGACATGATCAAAGAAATCTTAGGCAGAACCCCTAATTTTACTGAAACAGCAATATACTCCGTGATGTGGAGCGAGCACTGTTCTTACAAAAATTCCATCCTATGGCTCAAGACATTGCCAAAAGATGGGCCTCACATGCTCGTGAAAGCTGGTGAAGAAAACGCTGGTTTGGTAGACATCGGCGACGGCTTAGGTTGCGTATTTAAAATAGAATCGCACAACCACCCAAGTGCACTTGAGCCATATCAAGGTGCTGCAACGGGGGTTGGTGGTATCAACCGAGACATCTTTACAATGGGGGCGCGCCCAATTGCGCAGCTCAACTCTTTGCGCTTCGGAAACATTGAAGAGGCACGCACCAAATGGTTGGTCAAAGGTGTTACAAAAGGCATCGGCGACTACGGGAACGCTTTCGGTATTCCGATTGTTGGTGGTGAAGTTTTCTTTGATGAATCATACAACACCAACCCGTTGGTTAATGCTTTTTCTGCCGGGATCATCGATACCAAAAAAATCATTTCAGCCACCGCAAAAGGTCCAGGAAATCCTGTGTTTATTGTAGGGTCTGCTACCGGCAAAGACGGTATAGCTGGTGCTGCATTTGCATCCAAAGACATCACAGAAGCATCTGCCGATGACCTTCCGTCGGTACAAGTAGGTGACCCCTTCATGGAAAAACTTTTGCTAGAAGCAACCATGGAACTTTCTCAAACCGATGCTATTGTCGGGATGCAAGATATGGGTGCAGCCGGAATTACTTGTTCTACCTGTGAAATGAGTGCAGCTGGAAGTGTCGGTATGGAAATCCACCTCGACCGCGTTCCTACGCGTCAAGACAACATGTTGCCTTATGAAATCCTTTTGTCCGAATCACAAGAGCGCATGCTCGTGGTGGTTCAAAAAGGAAAAGAAAGCATTGTCAAAGCTATCTTTGATAAATGGGACCTCCACGCTGAAGAAATTGGAGCGGTTACAGACACAGGCCGTATTCGCTACTATATGGATGGTCAGTTGGTAGGTGATGTACCTGCTGAGTCTTTGGTACTTGGCGGTGGAGCACCACAATACAAAAGAGATTACGCAGAACCTGCCTATTACCAAGAGTTTAAAAAATTCAATATCAACGACGTTGCAGAGCCACAAGACCTGAAAGCAGTTGCTGCTGCTATGTTAGCGATGCCAAATATCGCTTCTAAGCGTTGGGTCTATGAACAATACGACTCTATGGTCGGAACCCGCAACATGACTACCAACCGCCCTTCAGATGCGGGTGTGGTCAATATCAAAGGCACCAACAAAGCCCTCGCCATGACCGTCGATTGCAATTCGCGTTATGTCAATGCCGATCCAGAAATTGGCACCATGATTGCCGTGAGTGAAGCTGCACGTAACATTACTTGCGCTGGTGGTGTGCCAAGTGCGATTACCAATTGCCTCAATTTCGGAAATCCTTACAATCCAGAATCCTATTGGCAGTTTGTTGGCGCCATCAAAGGGATGTCTGCTGCTTGTCTGAAGTTTGAAACGCCTGTTACCGGCGGAAATGTCTCTTTCTACAACCAAACCGTCATGAATGGCAAAGAGGTTCCGGTATTCCCGACCCCTACTATCGGCATGATCGGTATTGTACCGGACAAAGAAAAAGTCATGACCCTCGATTTCAAACAAAAAGGCGACCTCATTTTCTTGATCGGAAATTACACCGAAGACATCGCATCATCTGAATACCTCGCCAGCTATCATGGCATCAAAGCTTCTCCGGCTCCTTATTTTGATTTAGAGCAAGAATTTGAAATGCAGCAAGCCATCATGGGGCTCATCTCCAATGGGTTGGTCAATGCAGTGCACGACGTAGCAGACGGAGGTTTGTATGTAACGCTTGTTGAAATGTCCATGCCAAGAGGTCTTGGTTTTGATATCGTTAGTGATGCCGACATTCGCCTAGATGCCTTCTTATTTGGTGAAGGCCAAGGCCGAGCTGTAGTAAGTGTGACCGAAGAGCAAGAAGAAGCCTTTGTGGAATATATGCTTACAACGGGTGTCAACATGACGCTACTTGGGCACGTTACCAAAGGCAAATTACAAATCGATGAACAGCACTATGGTTTCATCACAGAGGCGCAAGCTATCTATGACAATGCACTTGCTGCTCATCTTGAAAACTAATTATGGAATATAATACCACGCGTGGTCCACTTATTTTACCTGAATACGGTAGAAACGTCCAAAACATGATTGCGCATGCGATGGAAATCGAAAACCGTACGGAAAGAAACCGTGCGGCACAAGCCATCATCGAAGTCATGGGGCAACTCAATCCGCATTTGCGCGATGTCGAAGACTACCGACACAAACTCTGGACGCACCTTTTTGTGATGTCCAATTTTGAACTCGACGTAGATTCGCCCTACGAAAAGCCAAAGCAAGAGGTGCTCAATGAGAAGCCTAAGCAAATGGTGTATCCTTCATCCAAGATTCGTTACGGACATTACGGAAAATACACCCAATCTATTTTGGAAGCAGCCAAAGAAGTAGCAGAACCACTTGAGAAGGAATACCTCAAGAGCACGATGGCCAATTTCATGAAAAAGCAATTTTTGGCCTACAACAATGACACCGTTGAAAACCACGTCATTGCACAACAATTAAAAGAGTTGTCTAAAGGCGAACTCATCCTTGAAAATCCAGATGAATTGGTCAACACCAATACACTGCTCAAAACTATGGGTATCGGTCAAAACCAAAACAAGCGCTTTAACAAGCAAAAGAATAACAAGAATAACAGAAATAACAAGAAGAAATTCATCAAAAAATAACGCATGGCCTCTTTTGAAATCTACGGTGGAAAACCATTAAAAGGCGAAATCATTCCTCAGGGTGCAAAAAACGAAGCATTACAAGTGCTTTGCGCTCCTTTACTTACGTCAGAAAAAGTTACTATTTCAAATGTGCCTGACATCGTCGATGTCAACAAACTCATCGCTTTGCTCCAAACAATGGGGGTGAAGGTTGAAAAGGTTGAAAAGGGCACATATATTTTTCAAGCCAAAGAAATTGATTTAGCATACCTAGAATCAGAGGACTTCAAAAAGCGCGCTTCTTCTTTGCGTGGTTCGATCATGATTGTTGGGCCTTTATTGGCGCGTTATGGTCGTGGATTTATTCCAAAGCCAGGAGGCGACAAAATTGGAAGACGCCGTCTGGATACGCACTTTGAAGGTTTTGCGTTACTTGGTGCAAAATTCAATTACGATGCCGGTGAGCACTTTTACTCTGTTGAAGCCGCACAACTCAAAGGCGCCTACATTCACCTTGATGAAGCGTCAGTAACTGGTACGGCCAATGTCCTAATGGCGGCAGTTATGGCCGAAGGCGAAACTACTTTTTATAACGCTGCTTGCGAACCCTATATTCAGCAACTTTGTAAAATGCTCAATTCCATGGGTGCCAACATCACCGGAATTGGTTCAAATATGCTCCATATCAAAGGTGTCAAGGAACTGAAAGGATGTTTCCACCGTATTTTACCCGACATGATTGAAATTGGTAGTTTCATCGGTTTGGCGGCCATGACCCAATCTGAAATCACCATCAAAGATGTTTCTTGGGAAAACCTCGGCGTCATTCCAAACGTATTCAGACGCCTCGGAATCAAACTCGAGCGTCGCGGCGATGATATTTTTATTCCGGCCCAAGAAAAATACGAAATTGAAACCTTCATCGATGGCTCCATCATGACCATCTACGATGCGCCTTGGCCAGGTTTCACCCCTGACTTACTATCCATTATATTGGTGGTGGCCACTCAGGCAAAAGGCTCGGTGCTCATTCATCAAAAAATGTTTGAGTCGCGTTTGTTCTTTGTCGACAAACTCATCGACATGGGCGCGCAAATCATTCTCTGTGATCCACACAGAGCAACCGTTATTGGCCTCAACCGCGAACACAGTCTCAAAGGAATTGAAATGACCTCACCTGACATCCGCGCAGGTGTTTCATTATTGATTGCTGCACTTTCTGCCAAAGGCAAGAGTGTCATCCACAACATCGAGCAAATTGACCGCGGCTACCAAGATATTGAGCTACGCCTCAACAACATTGGTGCAGACATCAGACGCATCGGATGAAAAAGCCACTGATCCTGATTACTGGTTTGTTGCTTGTATTTGCTTGTTATGCCTTGTGCACACAGAAAAATACAACGCAAAACATGCAGCAAGCAAATGCTATTGCGCCTGAAATCAGTTTGCTTTCTCCGAAAGGCAAAACACTCAAGCTTTCCTCTTTGCGCGGCAAAATGGTGCTCATAGATTTTTGGGCTTCATGGTGTGGGCCGTGTCGAAAAGAGAGTCCAAATGTAGTCGAGGCCTATCAAAAATACCACAACAAAGCATTCAAAGGCGCCAAAGGTTTTGAAGTATTCAGTGTTTCTTTGGATCGCGACCAAGAGGCTTGGAAGCAAGCTATTTTGACAGATCATCTTGTTTGGAAAAACCATGTCCTTGATGAGCAAGGATTAGCGGCGGCTAATTACCAAGTTGCCACCATTCCGAATGCCTTTTTAGTAAATGGTGCAGGCGAAATTATCGCAAGCGGTGAAGCACTCAGAGGGCTCAATTTGCACATTACCCTTGATAAATACCTTCAATAAGTAAATGGTTAGGTTGGAAAGGGTATCAAATCCTTTCTAAGACGTACAGGATCAATTCATCCATTTTTTGGTCAATCCCCGTAGCGAATTCTTTATTGGGCCTGTTGGCCACACCCAAACAAACGGTGGTGCAAGCGTGCCCTAGTGCTTTGCCAAGTGCAAATATTGCGGAGCTCTCCATCTCAAAATTCATAATACGCAGTTCTTCTTTCTGGAAAGAACCAAGTTGCAAATGGATGTTTTTCATTTTGCTTTCCAAGCGCAAAGATCTTCCTTGTGGCCCATAAAAACCTGAGCTTGTTACGGTAATGCCACCGTGCACTTGTTCGCTATTCATGCGCTTGAACAGTTCAGTATCTGCACTGCTTAAATAAGGCATAATTTGATCTGGAAAACGAATGTATTGCTTGATTTCATTTAACAATTCTTTTTCTTCCGTGGAAAATTCAATCGGATAAAAATGCGCAACGTTATCCAAACCCAGTGCATGTGAAGATAAAATAAAGGAATGAACCGGAATGTGTTGCTGTAAGATGCCACAAGTTCCGATGCGGACAATTTCGAGGAATGTTTTCGTTTGTTTTTCTTCTCTGTTGACCAAATCAATATTCACCAAGGCGTCAAGTTCTTGAAGGCAGATGTCAATGTTGTCTGTCCCGATGCCGGTAGAGAGCACCGTGAGTCTTTTTCCTTTGTAAAGCCCTGTGTGGCTCACAAATTCGCGGTGTTGAACCTTATGTTCAATGACATCAAAGAAGCGGCTGATTTTAGCAACACGGTCTTGGTCACCCACTAATATTATTTTGGAAGCAAGTTGCTCCGGGTGAAGCCCTAAATGATAGACTGCACCATTTGCGTCAAGGACAAGTTCAGTGGCTGGAAATTGCATTAGAGAGAGCCAAATACTTTTGCTAATAGGTCTGTAATACGGGCCGCTGGATTGGCACGTATTTGATCTTCTTCTTGTGCAACTAAAACAAATAGCCCTTCGATAGCACGTTGGGTAATGTAGGCATCAAGATCCGGGTTGAGTTGTTGACCTCCTGTAAGTTTGGCAGCAGTATTGTATTTTGTAATAAGTGGATTCCAGTAGGCAGTGAGGCCTACTTTTGAAGTGGCAGCTTTTACTTTAGGTAGAAATGCATTGTAGAGTGCCGTTTGTGTTTGCTGCTTCAAAAAGTTTGTTGCTGCACCCTGCCCGCCATTTAAGATTTTGAATCCGTCTTGAACACTGAGTTGAAGGATGGCATCTTTAAAAATAGGCAGTGCTTCTTTCACTGCTTCCTCAGCAGCACGGTTAAGTGTTGTTTCAAATTTTTCAACCTCGGTATTTAGGCCAAGTTGGAGGGCTTTTTCTTTGACTTTGATCGCATCGGGTGGAAATGGCAAACGAATTTGAGGGTTACCAAGAAAGCCATCGACAAGACTGCTTTTATTTACTGCTTTTTCAATACCTAATTGCAAGGCCTCCTTTAGACCTGAAATAACTTCTTCGTTAGAAAGCTGTGGTTTTGCAGCCGGTACAGTCGGGATGCTGATTGGCAGCTCTTTACCTAGTGCTTTGATCTTTTGTGCGCAAGATACTTGGGTAAATAAAAGACTAAGGACAAATAAGTACGCGTAATTTTTCATAACTTACCTGATTACATGAATCATGCCAGTTTTGATGGTTTTGCCGTCTGTATCTAATTCTTTGTACCAAGCTCTCCAAACGTAGGTGCCAGGTTGTACTTTGACACCATTGTAATAGCCGTCCCAGTAGGCGTGTGGGTCATTGGTTTCCCAGATGATTTCACCCCAGCGGTTATAGATAGCAAGGTTAAAATTCGCGTTATCGATGCCCTCTACATAAAAAGACCAAACTTGGTTGTGCTCGTCGTCGTCTGGAGTAAAGGCGGTAGGGGCGTAGAAAATCACATCTGACACGACCTCAATGTCAATAGTTATGGAGTCAGAACAGCCATCTACGGTTGTAACAGTCAACATGATCGGATAGGTAGCCATCACACCTTCAGGGTATGAAATGATGGCACTTGAGCCGTTGCTAGTGATTTGCGTTGCGCCCGGAGAAGTCCAGTCGTATTGTGCAATGTTACCCGATGAAATGTCATTGGTTTGAACAGTGGTTTCGAACCACGTAACAGGATTTTTTGAAAGTGTGAAATTGGCTGATGGCATTGGTGTAACGGTGAGTAAATCATCAAAGAAACCGTTATAGATACAACCGTGGATAGAGGTGATAATGACGCTCAGGTCGTAGTCACCGGGCTGTGCAATGGTGTGGAAGAGGGTGTCTTGATTTGGCAAATTAAATTGATCACCGTTCGAGAAAGAATAGGCCGTAGAAGCGATGTCTTGCCCGTTGGTTGAAACGTTGTGTAATTCAAAATTACCCGGTGTACAAATTTGGTTGTCTACAGGCTGAATAATTGCGATGATATCTTGTGGGAACGTGATGGTCATGCATTCGGTAGTGGTAGGTGAACCACAAAGTTCGCTGAGCGTCACGCAGTAAACGGTTCCTGAATTGAGTGGATCCACAGTAATGCTCGAACCATTGCCAATTGGAATGCCGTTTTCTGTCCAGGTAAAGGTGTAGGCAGTTGAACCTCCTGCACCTGCGGCACTCAAGACAATATTTGATTCAGAACAAATCATGGTGTCTGCGGTGAGAAAGGTGATATCCAATGGGTTTGGTTGGCCAATAGTAACACTGATTGTTTGTACACAACCGTTGGCGTCTGTAACTGTACAAGTATTGAGGCCTGCAGGCAAGTCAAGAGCTGTAGCAGCCAATGACGAGGAGATGTCCCAATCGTAAGCATAAGGAGCTGTTCCTTGCGTAACATCAATCGTAGCTTGACCATTGGCAAAAGTATAGCAGTTGGCATCTACGATATTTACAGCACTCAAAATCATAGCTGGGATTTCAGTGATAGTCACGTAGATGGTATCTGAACATCCGGTTGAATTCGATGCATAACACCAGTGATTGCCCGCCGGAAGACCAGTAACTGTTTGGGTGTTGGCGCCAGTGCTCCATTGATAAGTAATGACACCTGTTGCTGGGCTTACGTTTGCAGTAGCAGTTCCATCTGAACCACCTGGGCAGGAAACTGGTGTAGAAGTGTAAGAGAAGTTGGCAGGTGTGTCGGTGATAATGGCAGTTGCTGTTGAATTACAGCCATTGCCGTCATGTTGAGTGACGGTGTAAGTACCGGCAGTTAAATTTGTGGCAGGATTACCGGTAATTGCGCCCGGGTTCCAAGTGTAAGTGCAGGGTGCAGGTGAGCCCGCGCCTGGTGTAGCGGTTGCACTACCGATACCTTGTGAGCAAACATCTGGAATGACGGTAGTGGTTACAGATGGCGTAGCACGGGTAATCCAGGTCGTATCTTGGGTAATGGAGCCAATACTGGTTCCGCAAGCGGCACCTGAAAGGAAGTAGCCAGTGGTACCTGGTGGGATAATATTGACATTAAGTGTACCGTTGTTATACTGGAAGGTTTGCCCGTTGGTGTTGGCCCAAACAAAGTTGCTACCCGGGCTATTGACCATCGCATAAGGGATTTGGGTAATGGTATAAGCCGCAGTGTTTGTTGGTGAAGTTGGTGTAAAGCGGCGGCCATCTTGGTTGGCACCCCAAACAGTATTATTTCTTCCTGGCGTAATGTGCGCTGTAGGCATAGGAGCATTGTTTTCTGATCCTTGTATTGCCAAACCACTATTCCATGTAGAACAAATTGGTTTGTTACCAATGTGTAGTTCAAATACGTTAGTTGTTTCATAAAGCACAATAGCCATATAGTTACATTGTGATGTACAGCTGAACATCATGATGTTTTTGTAGAGCACAACAAACTTTCGGTTAGGCGCTGTACCGAAGGTCTGATATTGGATTTGACCACCTAAAGACGGATTGATATCTTGGTAAGTCAACATAATGGTATTTTTTGCAGCTGCAAAGCCCGCGTTAGGCAAGGTTCCGACACCTGCCAAGGACCAAGGGCAATAGCCACTTGCATTGGCGAGATTGAACGAAATGAGTCCATTGGAACCAATTACACATTGCGTGTAATTATTACCATAAAAATTAAAAGTAAAACCCATACTTACTGCTGCAGACCATGAGTCATCTGAAAGTGTAACGTTGGTAGGTGCATTGAGGTATAGACCAGCAGAGGTTCCTGGCGTAGTTCCTGAATTACAATTGTTGATCACGACCGTTTGGCCTGGGCAAACAGTGGTGTCTTGTCCAAGACACAGGGTTACAGGGCCTTGAGCATAAATTGTATGAAATGTAAACAGCTGAACTAAAAGAACTAGCGCAGCATATTTAGAGATAACGGAATTTTTAGAAAACGTCATTTTATGTAGTAGTTGATTCAAAACGGTTCGTAGACGCAAATATAAGTCCTAGAGTTGCTTATTGGCAAGTAAAATCTTACTCTTTTTTTGAATTCTTTTCAAACAAGAAACTATAAAGCTAATTAGTGTCATTTAGACACTAATAAATTGTTGAAAAAAGATGAGAGCAAGAGTGCTTTTTCAGTTAATTTTGCCCAAAGTTTACAAACAAAAAACAACTCTTATGTCAAATCAGTATCACGCAGAAATTGAAGCTTTCATGGATCGTGTTCGCGCCAAAAACGGTCACGAACCTGAGTTTTTACAAGCCGTTCAGGAAGTAGCTGAAGCTGTAATTCCTTTTATTGAGGCCAATCCTAAATACAAAACCTCTAAAATTTTAGATCGTATTGTTGAGCCAGAGCGCACTATTATATTCCGCGTTCCTTGGTTAGATGACAACGGCAACATTCAAGTAAACCGCGGTTATCGTGTTGAATTTAATAGCGCCATCGGCCCTTACAAAGGTGGTTTGCGTTTTCATCCGTCTGTGAATTTATCGATCCTTAAGTTTTTAGGTTTCGAGCAAATCTTTAAAAACTCACTTACTACCTTGCCAATGGGCGGTGGTAAAGGTGGGTCTGATTTTGACCCTAAAGGGAAATCAGACAATGAAGTAATGAAGTTTTGTCAGTCCTTCATGACTGAACTTTTCCGTCACATTGGCGCCGATACAGATGTACCAGCAGGTGACATCGGTGTGGGTGGTCGTGAGATTGGCTACATGTTTGGACAATACAAGCGTTTGCGCAATGAATTTACTGGTGTCTTGACAGGTAAAGGTCGCAATTGGGGTGGTTCTTTGATTCGTCCAGAAGCAACTGGTTACGGTACCGTATATTTTGCCAAAGAAATGTTGGCAACAAAAGGCGATTCTTTCAACGGTAAAATTGTTGCTGTTTCTGGTTCCGGAAACGTTGCTCAGTTCGCATGTGAAAAAGCTACCCAATTGGGTGGTAAAGTGGTTACGCTCTCTGACTCAGAAGGCTACATCTACGACGAAGCTGGCATCGATGCTGAGAAATTGGCATGGGTGATGGACTTGAAAAACAACCGTCGTGGCCGTATTTCTGAATACGTCAAGCAATACCCAGGTGCCAAATTTGTAGCTGGTAAGCGTCCGTGGGAAGTCAAAGCTGATATCGCGCTTCCTTGTGCTACCCAAAACGAACTCAACGGAGAAGAAGCCAAAGCATTGATCGCCAATGGTGTGAAGTGTGTGGCAGAAGGCGCAAACATGCCTTCTACGCCTGAAGCAATTGCAGCCTTCCAAGCGGCTAACGTGCTTTTCTCTCCAGGAAAAGCATCTAACGCTGGTGGTGTAGCTACTTCAGGTCTAGAAATGTCTCAAAACTCTTTGCGTTTATCTTGGTCAGCTGAAGAAGTAGACCAACGTTTACATGGCATTATGGTTTCTATCCATGAAGCTTGTGTGAAATACGGTAAAGATGCCAATGGCAATGTAGATTACGTGAAAGGTGCTAATGTGGCTGGCTTCGTAAAAGTTGCGGATGCCATGATTGACCAAGGTTTGGTTTAATCTTTCAATCATTTTTTTGAAAAAGGTCTTCTCTGGAAGGCCTTTTTTTATTTTTGCATATGTGTTTTCGCAAAACCGCGCTTTTTCTCTTTCTATTTAGTATCCAAATGCTTAGCGCCCAATATACTGTAGGTATCGGTGCGTCCTTGCATCGCTATGACCAAGTCTTGAGTGTTAAAGGCGTGAAGACTTTGAATGCTGGGGGCTTGGGATTAGAACTGGGCTGTGGGGTAGAGCGTAGTTTGCAAGGTGCCTTGGCGCCTCAAGCGGCTTTGTTCTGGCAAGCGCCGTTGCCTTTAAAAGATAGACACTACGCTTTACATAGGCCATATTATATGCTGCGTTATCAATTTGATTTTCAAAAGGCAGGATTTTTAGATACTTATCATGGCATCTACGGTGGCTTGGGTTATGCTTTTGGTTTAGGTGTCAGGCATAGTCTTTTACTTCAATTGGGCTTGGGTGCCGTAGTTGAATATTTGTACTTTCCCAATCTATCAAATCCAGAGCGACATTTCTTTTTGAATCCGCAAGTGCAGCTCAATTATTACTTTCGAATTCACGCCAATTGAATGATTATTAGTTAAGGATGAGTTGTAAGTTAAGTATTTTAATTGGCGTCTTTTTAAGCCTGATCACTTCCTGTAATAAGCAAGAAAGCTATCCGGATGTTCAAATTTTCGGTCACGCTGGAATGGGTATGGATATCGCCTACAGCATATATCATGATAACTCCGAGAAAGCCATTGATTTAGCACTTTCCTTGCCCACAATAAATGGTGTGGAGATGGATGTTCGCATGAGTAAAGACGGCACACTTTGGCTGTATCATGAAAATCACTTAGAAGCAAGTACCGATGGAGTAGGGTGTGTGGCCGAGCTGACCGATCTAGAGTTAGAAAAAGTGCGCTACAAAAGTATCCACCACGAAAAGTTGGTGAAGCTTAATGAAATACTCGAAAAGCTAGCGCCCGGCAGGACATTTATTCTAGACATCAAACATTGGAATGACTGTGCAAAATCCTATTCGGATATGCAAAGATTCAAAGATGCTTTGTTGGCAATCCCCGACGAGCTCAAAGAACAGCTCATTATTGACAGTTCCTATCCCTACTGGCTCTCGTCTTTGGCACAAGAGTTTAGGGTTGTGTTCTCTACGGTTTCTTTTGATGAAGGCTTCAAAAAAATAAAAGCTATTCCAACCTTACATGGTATTATGATGCGCAGTAAGGATATCAGTGCCGAGCAAATTGCTCAAGTAAAAGCATTGGATAAGACGGTCTATCTTTTTGAAATGCGCTCAAGTAAAATGCAAAGAGCCACCATGAAAAAAGCACCGACGGCCATCTTGGCAGATGATCCACGCGGTGCTTTGGTGATTAGAGATTAGCGCTTATGAGCAGGCTAATCAAGGTGAATAGAATAGGATGAATTAGGCTTTGTAAAACGGCAGCTTAACAACTTTGGCTTTCACGCCCTTTTCTCTGATTTCAATGAAAATTTCTGAATCAAGTGAAGTGAACGCAGTGCTGACATAGCCAAGGCCAATTCCAACTTTCATGCTCGGAGACATGGTGCCGGAAGTTACTTTTCCGATGACATTTCCTGTAGCATCTAAAATAGGGTAGTCGTGTCTTGGAATACCACGATCAATCATTTCGAAGGCTACTAATTTTCTTGAAAGACCTTGTTCTTTTTGACTTTTTAAGAATTCAGCATCTGTGAAATCTTTGGTGAATTTGGTAATCCAGCCCAAACCAGCTTCGAGAGGTGAAGTAGTGTCATCGATGTCATTGCCGTAAAGGCAGAAGCCCATTTCTAAGCGCAAGGTGTCGCGAGCTGCAAGACCGATTGGTTTGATTCCGAAGTTTGCACCTGCCTCAAAAACGGCGTCCCAAAGTTTTTCGGCATCTTCGTTTTTCACATACACCTCAAAACCTCCTGAGCCGGTATAGCCAGTTGCAGAAATCATGACATTTTCAATGCCGGCAAATGTTCCGTACTGAAAAGTGTAGTAAGTCATGTTGGCAAGGTCTACATCTGTAAGGCTTTGCATGGCTGCTGCCGCTTTTGGACCTTGGATAGCTAACAATGAATAGGCATCTGAAAGATTTTGCATCTCGACGCCGAGGTCGTTGTGCTGAGAGATCCAGTTCCAATCTTTTTCAATGTTAGAGGCATTGACTACAATGAAGTAGGCCTCTTCTGAAATACGATAAATGATGAGGTCGTCGACTATGCCGCCCTTGCCGTTGGGCATGCAGCTGTATTGCGCCTTGCCATCAAATAAGACACTGGCGTCGTTGCTGCATACTTTTTGAATGAGCGCAAGTGCATTGGGGCCTTGCAGCAAAAACTCGCCCATGTGTGATACGTCAAAAACTCCGACGCCATTTCTGACAGTGTCGTGTTCGGCGTTCACGCCTTCATATTGAACTGGCATGTTGTATCCTGCAAAGGGTACCATTTTGGCGCCGAGTGCAATGTGTTTTTGAGTAAGAGCGGTGTTTTTCATGAGTTTATCCTTTAACGCGTTCTACGTATACTCCGGTGCGCGTATCGATTTTGATGATCTCTCCGTTGTCGATGAAAAGCGGCACTTTTACCTCTGCACCAGTGGCAATAGTTGCTGGTTTCATGGAGTTAGTAGCAGTATCGCCTTTCACACCTGGCTCTGTGTAGGTAACCTCAGAGATGATATACATTGGTAATTCAATTACAAGCGGTGCTTCTTCCTCTGCATGAAATAAAATATTTACGGTCATGCCTTCTTGTAGGAAGTCTGGTTTTTCAACCATTTTGAGCGGAATATTCACTTGTTCGAAAGTTTCGTTGTTCATGAAAATATAAGCATCAGCTTCTTGATAGAGGTACTGATATTCTCTGTTTTCAATGCGAACAGGTTCAATTTTATGACCAGCTGAAAAGGTGTGGTCAAGGACTTTTCCAGACTCAATTTGTCTCATTTTAGTACGCACGAAAGCAGGGCCTTTACCTGGTTTAACGTGTTGAAATTCAATGATCTGAAAAAGTTTGTCGTTGTGCTTGATGCACAATCCATTTCGGATATCTGCAGTAGTTGCCATAATTCTTGTTCAATTTGAGCCCAAAGATAGCCTAAATCCTATTGTTATCAACAAATTTGGTTTATAATTTCCTATTTGAACATGTCTAGTAAGCGGATTAGATTGTTATTTTTGTTTGTTCTAAATTTTGAATCGCTACATGGCTGAAACTCAGTACACCGAAGATAACATACGCTCACTCGATTGGAAAGAGCACATCCGTTTGCGCCCCGGTATGTATATCGGCAAATTAGGCGATGGTGCTGCTGCCGATGACGGTATTTATATCCTTGTCAAAGAAGTCGTTGACAACTGCATTGACGAATTTGTCATGGGTAATGGAAAACGCGTCGATATCAAAGTAAAAGACGGCAAGGTTTCTATCCGTGACTACGGCCGCGGTATTCCACTCGGAAAGGTTGTAGAGGTGGTTTCTAAAATGAATACCGGTGGTAAATACGATTCAAAAGCATTTAAAAAATCGGTAGGTTTGAATGGGGTAGGTACCAAAGCTGTCAATGCGTTGTCCTCCTTCTTCATGGTTTATTCTGTTCGCGAAGGCGAGAAAAAAGGCGCCATTTTTGAAAGAGGAGAGCTGATTTCAGAGATTCCACTCGAAAAAACCGACGAAGCCAACGGTACCTACGTCGAATTTATTCCGGACGACAGCATTTTCAAGAAGTATGCTTTTAAAACAGCCTACCTCGACAAAATGATGTGGAATTATTGCTACCTCAATCGCGGGCTGTCAATTTACTACAACGGTGAAAAATACAATTCCAAGGATGGCCTCAAAGACCTCCTTGAAAACAACATGGATGGCGATCCGCTTTACCCGATAATTCACCTCGAGGACGAAGACATTGAAGTCGCCTTCACGCATGGCCGCACCTACGGCGAAGATTATTATTCTTTTGTCAACGGCCAACACACCACACAGGGTGGAACGCATCAAAGCGCTTTTCGAGAGTCAGTAGCGAAGGTCATCCGAGACTTCTACAACAAAAACTACGAGGCTTCAGACATCCGTCAATCAATTGTAGCAGCAATTGCTGTGAAAGTCATTGAGCCCGTTTTTGAATCACAGACCAAAACCAAGTTGGGCTCACAAGAAATTGAACCCGGAGGGAAGTCCATGCGTGCATTCATCAACGACTTTCTCAAAGACAAACTCGACAACTACTTGCACCGCAATCCAGATGTCGCTGAAACCATCGAGAAAAAAATCAAGCAATCCGAGCGAGAGCGCAAAGACCTCGCAGGTATCAGAAAATTGGCCCGAGACCGCTCTAAAAAAGCCAGCCTACACAACAAAAAATTGCGCGATTGCCGCACGCACCTCACTGATTTGAAAGATGAGCACCGCGAAGAAACCACGCTATTCATCACAGAAGGAGACTCCGCGAGCGGGTCTATTACCAAGTCAAGAAATGTCAATACACAAGCTGTTTTCTCTTTGCGCGGTAAACCACTCAATTGCTATGGCCTGACCAAAAAAGTAGTCTACGAAAACGAAGAGTTCAACCTGATCCAGGCAGCGCTCGACATCGAAGAAGACATGGACAACCTGCGCTACAACCGCATTGTGATAGCAACTGATGCCGATGTCGACGGGATGCACATCCGCATGCTGTTGCTTACTTTCTTCTTGCAATTCTTCCCGGATCTAGTGAAGCGCAACCACGTCTATGTGCTGCAAACGCCATTGTTTAGGGTCCGCAACAAGAAAAAAACCATTTACTGTTACTCTGAAGACGAACGAAGAGCAGCCATTGCCGAGCTCGGTAAAAATCCTGAAATCACGCGCTTCAAAGGTCTCGGTGAGATTTCACCTGATGAGTTTGTTCATTTTATCGGTGAAAACATCCGTTTGGAGCCAGTTATCCTGACCAAAGATGCCTCCATTGACTCCATTCTTTCTTATTTCATGGGAAAAAACACACCAGAAAGACAAGATTTCATCATCGACAACCTGCGTGTTGAAAAAGACTTAGCTGAGCAAATTGCAGCAGCAAACGAAGCCGACAACGCCGAAGAACTTAATACTGAATTAGCCTCTTAAACATGGCAGAAGACGAATTGGAAAACATCGACCCCACTGCTGACGACGCTGGTCACAACCCCTTCGAGAAACAACACCTCGACGACAAAATTGTACCGCTCAACGGCCTTTATCAAAACTGGTTTTTAGATTATGCCAGTTACGTTATTCTTGAGCGCGCTGTCCCGAGTTTATACGATGGGCTTAAGCCAGTACAGCGTCGGATCCTGCACTCCATGCGCGAAATGGAAGATGGTCGCTACAACAAAGTAGCCAATATCATCGGAAATACCATGAAGTACCACCCTCATGGTGACGCTTCAATTGGTGACGCTTTGGTACAAATTGGCCAAAAAGACCTCCTCATTGACTGCCAAGGTAACTGGGGGAATACCCTCACTGGAGATGGCGCAGCAGCACCACGTTACATCGAGGCGAGATTGTCCAAATTTGCCTTACATGTAGCTTTCAACCCGAAAACCACCAATTGGTTGGCCAGTTACGACGGCCGTAACAAAGAGCCCGAACAACTTCCGATGAAATTTCCATTGCTACTTGCGCAAGGAGCAGAAGGAATTGCGGTCGGGATGGCCTGTAAGTTTTTGCCGCACAATTTTATCGAACTCATCGATCAGTCTATCAATCACCTGCGTGGCAAAAAAGTAGAGCTCTTGCCAGATTTCCCGAATGGCGGTATGGCCGACTTCTCGGGCTACAACGATGGGCTGCGTGGAGGGCGTGTGCGCATCCGAGCTAAAATCAGAAAAGTAGACAACAAGACGCTTATTATCAACGAGATACCTTATGGAACCACCACTGGTTCTTTAATTGAGTCAGTGATCAAAGCCAACGACAAGGGAAAAATCAAAATCAAAAAAATTGAAGACAACACCTCTTCTGAAGCGGAAATCATTGTCCATTTGGCGCCAGGTGTCTCCCCCGATAAAACCATAGATGCGCTGTATGCCTTCACCGATTGTGAGGTATCTGTATCACCCAACTCTTCAATTATTGACGGTGACCGCCCACGTTTCATGGGCGTGACCGAAATTCTAAAGGTCAACACGGACCATACCGTAAAATTATTGCAACTCGAGCTTCAAATCAAACTCGACGAACTCGAAAGACAATGGCATTTCTCGACACTTGAAAAGTTGTTTATCAACCATGAAATGTACATCGATTTCAAGCTCTACAGCGACAAAGAGGCACTTTATGTTTATCTCTACGATCGTTTCAAGCCATTCAAAAAGCAATTGCTCCGTGAAATTGTAGACGAAGATTTACATAAGCTTACGCAAATCCCAATGATCCGCATCACGCGTTTTGATGCAGAAAAGGCCGATGACGCCCTACTTAAAATCGAGGAGGAAATGAAGCAGGTCAAACACGATCTCGAGCACTTGACCGAATACGCCATCGAATACTTCAAAGACCTCAAAAAGCGTTTTGGAGCGGGTCGTGAACGCAAAACCGAAATCAAAACCTTCGATACCATTTCTGCTACAAAGGTGATCATTGCCAACAGAAAGCTATATGTAGATTACGACGAAGGCTTTATTGGTTATGGGCTCAAAAAAAACGAGGCCATTTGCGATTGCTCCGAAATTGACGACATCATCTGTTTCTTCTCGACCGGTAAAATGATGATTACTAAGGTCTCGGATAAAAAATTCGTGGGCAAAGGCCTCATTTACGCCAATGTCTGGAAAAAAGGTGATACCCGAACGATTTATCATTTGTTCTATCAAGACGGAACGGGTGGAGCCACCATGATGAAGCGTTTTTATGTCAATTCCATTACCCGTGACACCGAATACGATCTTACCAAAGGAACCAAAGGTTCAAAAATGCTTTATTTCAGCGTGCATCCGAACGGAGAGCGTGAAGTCGTGAGTGTCATGCTACGTCCAAGACCCCATTTGAAACGCCTGCGCTTTGACATCGATTTAGGTGCGCTGCTCATCAAGGGCCGGAATTCGGCGGGCAACAGAGTTACTAAAGAAATCATTCAGAAAATTGTTCAAAAAGAAGTAGGTGGCTCTACACTTGCAGCCAGAAAAATCTGGTATGATACAGTTGTGGGGCGCCTCAACGATGAAGGTCGGGGTAAATTTTTAGGCTCATTCAAAGGCGATGACCGCATTTTGACACTATACAAAACAGGCGAATACCGCCTCAGTAGCTTTGATCTTGCCACGCACTTTGATGAGGACATGATTCATATTGAAAAATGGGTTCCTGACAGACCCATTTCAACAGTATATTTTGATGCGGAGAAGGAGCTACACTATGTCAAGCGCTTCACTTGCGAAGTGACCCAAGATAAACGCGTCAGTTTTATTTCTGAAGCAGCGGGTTCTTACATGGATTTAGTCTCGACAGCTTATCGCCCTGAAGCAAAAATTGTATTCAATAAATTGCTCAAGGAAACCAAAAATCTTCCAGATCAGCTACTCAATTTAGCGGATCTCATCGATGTCAAGGGCATGAAAGCCCAAGGGAATCAAATGACCAAAATGAAAGTGAAGGAAATTGTATTGACACACCCAATTGACGAAGGAAAAGAGCCTTGGCCTAATCAGCAACCCGAGCAGTTCACCGAAGAATTAGACCCAATTGAAGATGCTGAAACACCTTCAATGGAATGGGACCTCACCAAAACCGAAGACGACAACCCAGACCAAATTCCGCTCTTTACAGAGGAATAAGCTTGGTTTTTCTTTGTTTTAGACATGACGACAGTCATTTTTTTCAAAGCCTTACATTCCTTATTTTTGTAAGCAAGCAATTTAAACCGCGGACCAATGAACGCCCTAAAAGAAAACCAAATCAATTACCTAAACATCGGCTTAATGCTCGTTACGGCGGTGTTGGCCTATTATTTCCCTTTTGAAACTTTCTTGTTGGCCTATGCCTATTTAGGGCCCCTACATTACCTGACTGAAATCAGTTGGTTGCACGACCGCCAATATTACTCAAAAGGAAAATGGGATTTCATGGTACTCCTCATTGTTGGGGTTTTGTTATCATACGCTGCTTTTGCTAAAGATTTTGGTTTCAGTAAAGATGTCTATGATTACTTCGTAGAAATGAATCTCTTTGACAAATTGTTGGTGTTTGCCTTATTCGCATCCATCCTTTTTGCTTTGGTGAAAAACCTTTGGATTAAAATTGGAGCTATCTTACTATTATACCTGTTTGTCGGTGGTTGGCTGAGTCCGGAGCGCGCTGCCGAAAATTCAGAAAGCACTACCGTTTTTGCCCTTACTGCACTCATCCCGACACTCATCCATGTCTATGTGTTTACCGGGCTTTTTATGCTCTACGGTGCACTTAAGACTCGCAGCAAATCTGGCATGTGGCAGATGGTCGGTTTTGTTGTGATCCCGATTGTTTTGGTTTTTGCGCTACCTGTGGCTTCTAAAGGTGGCTTTTTATCCAAGTTTGGTAAAGATGCTTATTACGCTAAAGGAGATGGTTTTTACAATACTAATTACCTGATTTTGGATCATTTTGAGCTCATTGAAGAGCAAAAACTAACCAACAAAGAATACCTCGATATCATAACTAAAGAAGGCAATAAAAGCTATTTTGTGGGCCAGCGCATCATTGACTCGGCCAAGTTTGAAGCACATGTCGATTCACTTCAAAAAATCAAAGGAGCACCTTTTGTTGTCAAGCCGATGCCAATCAATATGGCCAATTTGGCACCTGAATTCCAATACGACCACTTGCTTTACTTCTTTGATACCTCAAGTCGTTACATCAAAAGTATCAATGAATATCGCTTTGAGCCGATGCCAAGATCTGTCATGAAATCGCGCACCAAAAAGGAAATGGATGCCCACATCTATTATTCGGAAGTAGGTATCATGTTGATGCGCTTTATTGCTTTTGCGTATTTGTATCATTACCTGAACTGGTTTAGTAAAACTGAAATTATCCGTTGGCATAAAGTGCCAAAGGTTAGATTTTTAGCGGTGATTATTACCTGGTTGGCTTCTTGCATCTTCTATGCCTATGACTACTCACTCGGTCTTAGCTTGCTCTTTTTCTTGAGTTTTTCGCATGTTTTACTTGAATTCCCACTCAACATTATTTCAATAGTGGGCATTGGAACAGAGTCTTTATCCATTTTTAAAAACGGTTTTAAAAAGCCGATTCAACCCTAAATTAACCTAACCCATGCTTAAATTTTCTGCCCTTTTATTGGTGCTTCTTAGCACCGTGCAAACTTTTGCGCAAAATGCCTCAGCTTCCCTTGTGAATACTCAAGCTGACGGCCGTTATACGCTTTCAGAAGCAGGCGCCTCTTATTTTGCGCAACTTTCATTGGAATGCACAAATAAATCCAATCCGCATTACTATTACAACGTGCTCAGACAACCCGGAGACACCCAAACTCCAGAAGATCTCTGGCCAGCTTTTTACGGTTGTTATGATTGGCACAGTGCGGTGCACAACCATTGGGCACTTATTAAATTGCTCAAAACTTACCCGCAAATACCTGAGGCTACAGCCATTCGTGAAAAACTCAATCAAAGTTTTACTGAAGATAACATCAACCGCGAGTTTTTGTATTTTCAAAATAATAAAGAACAATACATCTTTGAATTTCCATACGGGCAGGGTTGGTTGCTCAAGGTTGCAGAAGAACTCAAAACCTGGAATGATCCTGACGCGCAACGTTGGTTAGAAAATTTAGCGCCACTTCATAAATTATGTGCAGCAGCTGCCCAAGTTATTTGGAAAGATATAAAGGAAGTCAATTTGTCAGGAAGTCACGATGCACCATCATTGAACTTATCTTTTGCCCTTGATTACGCGCGTGCCTTTGGCGATGAAGATTTATTGAAAGTGGTTTTAAAAGCCAGTAAAAAGTTCTACGGTAAAATGACCAAAGCTCCTCTCAGAGCTGAACCATTTGAATACGACTTTATGTCGGCCTCTTTGTTGGTTACTGACCTCATGCGCAAGGTTTATGACCAAGAAACTTATTTAAAATGGCTCAAAGGATTTGCACCTGGTTTATTGGATGCGACTAGCGTTGCCAAAGATCTACAGATCAAGAAAACAGACAAGCACGACGGTTATGAATCGCATTGGGACGGCTACCACCTCAACAGAATATGGTGTCTCAACGGCATGCTGCAATTACAATCAGAGTTCCTTGATGCCCAAACCAAAGCAATTTGGGTCAAAAGCATGAACGACATGTGGGATTACGCCCAGGAAAGTATCGGAAAAGGTAACTACGACATCGATCACTGGTTGTCTTCGTTTTCGGTTTTCGCCCTGATCGGATACGAAGATTAGACGAAGGTCGTATTTGTGACGTAACGAAGGATTATTGTTGCTCAATAATTTTTTGGACTTCAAGTAGCGCCCAAGCCAGTTGCTCTTCCCGGTTTAAATTGGAAGTATCCAGTACTAAAGCATCTGCAACCTGAATCAGAGGGCTTTCTGCCCTGGTGCTGTCTTGTAGGTCTCTTGATTTTAAGTTGTCTAAAACATCAGCTTCAGATTGCTGTTCTCCTTTAGACCGCAGTTCAGCTAAGCGTCTTTGAGTCCTGATTGCATCGGAAGCTGTTACAAACAACTTGAGTTCTGCATTAGGGAATACGACTGATCCAATATCTCGTCCGTCCATGACAATGCCGCCTGCTTTACCTAAAGCTTGTTGCTGCTCTACTAATTTTTGACGTACCAACTTAATGGCTGCAATTTTTGAGACAATACCAGCAACCCTTGGTGTACGGATGGCTTCTGAGATGTCCTTTTGGTTCAAAAAAACTTTTTGATCTGAACTGATCTCTATTTGGAGCGATCCAATTGATTTTTCTAATTGCTCCAGATTCACGACTCCGTTTGTATCGATGAGGTGGTTTTCTAGGCAATAAAGAGCAACGGCGCGATACATCGCGCCGCTGTCTATAAAAGTGTATCCTAACGCTTTGGCAAGGTCCTTAGCAAGTGTGCTTTTGCCGCACGCCGCATAACCGTCAATAGCAATAGTGATTTTGTTTTTCATTAATAATAAATGGCTCTTCTAACCTGTGTAATGTATTTGGCCAAACGAATCACTTGTTTGGTGTATCCAAACTCGTTGTCGTACCAAGCATACAAAACTACATTTTTTCCGTCATTTGATACGATACTTGCATTGGAATCAAATACAGAACAGCAAGTATTGCCGATGATATCCGAAGAAACCAACTCAGGGTCAAAAGAATAATAAATTTGGTTGACTAAATCGCCATGTAAGGCTGCGTCTTTGATTGCCGCATTGATTTGTTCAATAGTGGTTGTTTTGTTGAGTTCAAGGCTCAGGATAGCAAGTGAACCATTAGGAGTTGGCACCCTGACTGCATTAGCAGTAAGTTTATCCTTGAGTTCTGGTATCACTTTGGTCACTGCCGAACCCGCACCAGTTGAAGTAATCACCATATTGACCGCAGCAGAGCGCCCACGACGCGGTTTTTTGTGCATGTTGTCCAAAAGATTTTGGTCATTGGTGTAGGCGTGCACCGTTTCAATGTGTCCTTTTACAACGCCAAAATGGTCATTGACCACCTTAAGAATAGGAGAGATTGCATTGGTGGTACAAGATGCAGCAGAAAATATTTTTTCATTGGCTACATCGAGCGTACCTTGATTGATGCCATACACCACATTCGGTATCTCTTTTCCTGGTGCTGTTAACAATACTTTTTCAACACCCTTGGCTTGTAGATGTCTTGATAGTGCTTCGCGGTTTGTAAAAACACCTGTGTTGTCAATGATTAGGGCATTATGGATACCATAAGCCGTGTAGTCGATATCTTCCGGATTGGCGGCATCGATCATGTGAACAATTTGTCCATTGATGATGAGGCTTTTGTTGGCCAGGTCTTCAATGACTGAACCTTTGAAGGCACCATGCACGGAGTCATTGCGCAACAAAGAAGCACGTTTGATGATGTCTGCATCAGAAGCACCGCGTGTAACAATGGCGCGTAAACGGAGCTGTTGGCCTTTTCCGGCTTGTTTGATCAATTCACGTGCAGCCAAGCGCCCAATACGTCCAAAACCGTAAAGCACAACATCTCGTGGTTCAATAGCTTGTGGAACTTGGATTTCACCCAATTTTTCCATGAGAAAACGCGCCATGCCACTTTGTTCGGTGTGGCCCGCAAGCCATTCGCTAGCAAGTAGGCCGATATCTAGCTTTGAAGCCGGAATATCGAGCGTCATGAGTGTTTCAGCAAGCGCCGCGGTTGTGAATACGTCAATTGGTTTGTTGACAACCTTTTTGGCGTATTCATGTAAATTAAGGATTTCAGAAATGGTGGTATCTGTCAAGTGATTTCTAAAAAGCACTAGTTCGATACCTTTGTCGTAGAGTAATTCCCCGACCTTGCTTTGTAATTTAACAGCTGCTCTTTCGCGCTCAATGTGCAAATTGAGCTCTTTTTCATAACCGTCTTTGGTTTCCATGTTGTTGTTGATTGATGTTGATTAATAAAAGGGTACAGGTAATAAAAAAGGCTACCTCACGTGTAGGTAGCCTTCAGATTATTAGCCTAAGTATGACTTCAGCAATTTGTTTCGAGAGGTGTGTCGCAACCTGCGGATGGCTTTCTCTTTGATTTGTCGAACGCGCTCACGGGTGAGGTTGAATTTTGCGCCGATTTCTTCGAGGGTAAGGCCGTGGTTCATGCCAATTCCGAAGAACAAGCGAATGATTTCACGCTCTTTGTCTGTGAGGGTACTCAAAGATCTTTCGATTTCTTTTTGTAAGGACTCAGCCATCAAAAGTTGGTCAGTTCGCGGAGAATCAGGGTTGGCCATGACATCCATGAGTGTACCGCCGTCGTCGTTGGTTGTGAGTGGCGCATCCATCGATACGTGGCGACCAGACACATTTAAACTCTCTTTGATTTTGTCTTCAGGAACTTCCAAAGCCTCTGCTAATTCTTCAGCACTAGGTGGACGTTCGAATTCTTGCTCGAGGCGAGAGAATGCTTTGTTTATTTTGTTCAGTGAACCTACTTGGTTCAATGGAAGACGTACGATTCTTGCTTGTTCCGCTAAAGCTTGCAAGATTGATTGACGGATCCACCAAACGGCATAAGAAATGAATTTGAACCCGCGCGTTTCATCAAATTTTTGAGCAGCTTTGATCAAACCTAGGTTACCTTCATTGATGAGGTCAGGTAGGGTAAGCCCTTGGTTTTGATATTGCTTGGCTACGGAAACCACGAAACGCAAGTTGGCGCGCGTGAGTTTTTCGAGTGCTTTTTGATCGCCAGCTTTGATGCGGCGCGCTAATTCTACTTCTTCTTCAGCGGTGATGAGTTCTTCACGACCGATGTCTTGTAGGTATTTGTCCAGAGATTGACTTTCTCTGTTTGTAATGGATTTGGTTATTTTTAGCTGTCTCATGCGCTTATCTTATCTGTTTTGCTAAGTAAAGTTGACTTCTGAGTGTTTGGCAAAGTAACGCCGAAAAATAGGTTTAAAAAAATCTGAAATGTGGTTTTTTTACGGAGTTATTAACGAGTTTTAAACTTTTTCAACGAAGCAAAAAAGGAGGCTTTGGTCTTTACAAACCAAAGCCTCGGAAGTCGCGCTTACCGGTCTCATCCATGATTTCTAGCAAGATACCACGGTTATTGCCACTGAGTTTTTCGGTCAATTCCTGAACGGTTTCAATCGGTTCATTATTGACTTTAGTAATGATGATGCCTTCTTTTAAGCCAATGGCTTTAAGTTTACCAGTGTTGATGCTTTTGATTTTAACACCATAGGAAATATTGAGTTCTTTGCGTTCCTTATCAGTAAGCTCGACAAAAGTGGCACCGAGGGCATAGTTTTTAGAGATTTCTTCTTTGCTCAGTAGCTCTGTGTCGCCGTCTTGGTTGCGCAATACGAGTTCTTTGGTGATCAGATCGCCATCCTTCTGACGCAGTGTCAAGCTGACTTTATCGCCAGGTCTTCTTTTGCCAATCTCTTCTTGTAGGGCAGCCACTGAATTGACTTCTTTGCTACCAATTTTAAGAATGACATCGCCGTCTTTGATGCCTGCTTTGTCTGCCGAGCCTCCTTCAACAACTTTTGCGATGAATACACCCTTGAGGTCTTTGAGTTTGTTTTTCTCTTTGATATCTTGGCTGATATCAGAAATTTGAACACCGAGGTAGCCGCGTTGAACAATTCCAAAATCGATGAGGTCGCGCATGACTTTATCGACTAAGTTTACCGGTACCGCAAAAGAATAGCCTGCATAGGAGCCAGTTTGTGAGGCAATTGCAGTATTGATTCCGATGAGTTCTCCTCGTGTATTCACCAAAGCACCTCCGCTGTTTCCTGGGTTTACTGCGGCGTCGGTCTGAATAAATGATTCTATCGGGACCACATCTTGCGCGCTACGCTCTGATAATAAATTGATGTTTCTGGCCTTTGCTGAAACGATTCCGGCAGTTACGGTTGATGTCAGGTTGAACGGGTTTCCTACCGCTAATACCCACTCGCCAATTTTGAGTTCGTCGGAATTTCCGATCGGAATGGCAGGGAAATTAGATCCTTCAATTTTTAAAACAGCGATATCTGTTGCGGGGTCAGCCCCAACTACTTTGGCATCGTATTTTGAGTTATCGTTAAGAATGACTTGTATTTCGCTTGCGTTTTCAATGACGTGGTTATTGGTGACAATATAGCCTTGTGAGGAGACGATTACCCCAGAACCAGCACCTGCGCCATATTGTTTGAATTCACGGCCTCCTGCACCTGGGCCGTAAAAGAATTCTTGAAATGGATCGCGTTGGAAGGTGGTCTGAACCACTTTTGTAGTGATGTGAACTACCGAATGCACGGTGTTTTCAGCGGCATTTGTAAAATCCAAGCCTTGCGGAATGCCATTGTAATCGACTTGATGGATGGGTTGATTTCTGTTGCCATCAATCACTTGGTCAGAAAGTTTGGTGGTATTGTGTTGAATGATGACATAAGTAGCAAGTGGAAGCGTTCCTCCAAGGATACCCATTCCGAATAGCTTTAAGGTGTTGAGTATTGTCATGATGTCAGTTTTTAAATTTGTTAGAGCTAAACGCAAAGAGTGTTCCAAAAATTGCTCACAAAATGTTAAATTTTGTTAAGAATTTATAAGGATTAATTGAATATTTTTGTTCTTCCTCAATGAAACTAAGCTTTAGCAAATATCAAGGTGCCGGAAACGACTTTATCATGCTCGATAACTTCGACGGTGACTATGACAATTTGTCAATCACTGACATCCAGCAAGCCTGTGACCGCAAGTTTGGCATTGGTGCTGACGGCCTTATTTTGATCCAGCAACATGCGTCTTCAGATTTTGAGGTCGTTTACTACAATGCAGATGGCTCACAATCTTTTTGTGGCAATGGTGCGCGTTGCGCCGTTGCATTTGCTCGTGCCGTTGATCGTTTACCCGCGCCACACACCACTTTTGAGGCTATCGACGGTATGCATGAAGCCTGGTTGTGTCAAGACGAGGTCAAGCTTAAAATGTCAGATGTTGGGGCGATTCAATTTCTTGACGACGCTTTCGTTTTACATACTGGATCTCCGCATTATATCATCCTTGATGAAAATCAAAGTACTGCGCACGTTGAGCAAATCGGCAAAAGTATCCGGTATAATGACACCTATAAAGATGACGGGATCAACGTCAATCTAATGAAAATCACAGATTTTGGAATTCAGGTGGCCACATATGAACGTGGCGTTGAAGCCGAAACGTTGTCTTGTGGCACGGGTGTTACTGCCGCAGCATTGGTTTATGCAGAACTTCAAAAAATCGAACAAGGACAAGTCAAGGTACTTACCAAAGGAGGCAATTTAGCTGTTCAATGGCAGGCAAATCCAGACGGTTCTTTTTCGGAAATTTACCTGATTGGCCCTGCCAAATTTGTATTTAACGGAACCTATGAGCTTAAGCGGTAAGCATATTTATCTTAGGGCTGTTGAAAAAGACGACGCCGGCCAAGTTTTCCTGTGGGAAAACAATCCAAAGAATTGGAAAGTATCGAACACCGAGGTGCCTTTTTCAATGTTTGACATCATTCAATTGATTGAACAACAATCAGACCTCCGAAAATCAGGGCAATTGCGCTTGGTGATCATAACTCAATCAGAACAAAGAGCAGTTGGGGTCATTGATTTATACGATGTCAATTTCAAGCACGGCTATGCTGCAGTGGGTATTCTCATCGCCGAAGACCAAGATAAAGGCAAGGGTATTGCCACTGAAGCGCTTTCAATTCTGATTACTTACTGCACAGAAATTCTTGAACTCAGAAATTTGTATTGTCAAATTCACGGAGACAATCAGGCGAGTATTTCCTTGTTTGAAAAAGCAGGTTTCGTACACGCCGGTACACGCAAGAATTGGTTGCGTTTTAAAAATGAATATTTCGACGAACTTACTTATCAATTATGTCTAAAAAGCAAAAATTAATTTTAATTGCCGGCGTATTTCTTTTGGGAATCACCGTTTTATTTTTCCCGAAACTCAAATATATCTATGCCGCGTTTCAGAAGTCAAGTAATACTGATGCAGTCGTGGTATACTTAAAATTAGATTCACAAAAGGGAAATTTACTCGATGTGCATAGTGTCGCATTGCTTTTGCAAGAAAAAGGCGTTATTTCCGAAACGGCTCTTTTCGAGCTTGTAGGAAATCAAAAGGAAATGAATCCACGCAATATTGCGATGGGGAAGTATATCATTGAACCTGGAACTGCTTTTCGTCATATTTGGAATGGTTTTAAGTTAAATAGTAACCTGAATGGGAATGCAGAGCAAACCGTAAAAGTAAACTTTGAAAATTGCCGCACCATCAACGACCTCGCTTGTAAGATACAAGATCAGCTAGATCTTGACAGCAGCAAATTGATCAGCTATCTTCAAGATGGAACCACACTGGCACGTTTGGGTTTTACCTATGAGCAACTTCCTGCGCTTTTTATTCCGAATACTTATGAAATGTACTGGGATCAAACACCAGCAAGTTTTGTAGAACGCATGGCCAAAGAGTTTAAAAATTATTGGACACCAACGCGCATGGCTTTACTGAAAGAACAAGGGCTCAAGACACCAAGTGAGGCAGTTACATTGGCGAGTATCGTTTACTCGGAGCAATCGAAAATTGCAGAAGAATGGCCGGTTATTGCAGGGCTCTATCTCAATCGCGTGCGTCAAGGCATCAAATTGCAATCGGATCCAACTTTTAAATTTTGTTGGGGTGATCAACTCAATGGTGTGCAGCGACTGCTTGCTGTTCATCGCGACATCGATTGCGCTTATAATACTTACCAAATACAAGGACTTCCTCCAGGCCCCATCTATTTACCACCTACTGCAGTTGTTGAGGCGGTTTTAAATGCCAGTAAGCACGATTACATTTTTATGTGTGCTAAACCAGATCATTCCAGCACCCACAATTTTACGGCCTCAGGTGCCCAACATATTAAAAATGCAACGGCTTTCCAGAAATGGTTAGATGCCGGACAACCTTAATTGAAGTTGATGAAAAGAAGACAATTCATACGATTTGGTGCCGTGGTTGGTGCGCTGGGTTTAGTCAAGCCAAGTAAAGCGACCAACATCATGGCGCAATCTTTTGAAGGTAAGACCAATGGCCCTTTGGTATTATCCACCTGGAATCATGGTTTGGCTGCCAATGAAGGCGCTTGGGCTGTTTTACAAAAAGGAGGAACTGCCCTAGATGCTGTTGAAAAAGGAGTGATGGTCACTGAAGCTGACCTCACGAATAGAAGTGTTGGTGTGGGTGGTCGCCCTGACCGCGAGGGCCATGTGACGCTCGATGCCTGCATCATGAGTGGTGATGCGCGCTGTGGTTCAGTTGCATTTTTGGAAGGTATTGCACATCCAGTAAGTGTGGCGCGGGCTGTTATGGAAAAAACGCAACACGTCATGTTGGTTGGTGCCGGCGCTAAAAAATTTGCACTTGACTACGGTTTTCAACAAGCCAAAATGCCCATTGATGAAGTCAAAAAAGATTACGAACAATGGCGCAAAGAAAACAAAGACCTCTTCAAGAAACCTGAAATCAACCATGAAAACCATGACACCATAGGCATGATTGCCATGGATGCAAATGGTCAGCTAGCAGGAGCATGTACGACGAGCGGATGGGCCTACAAAATGCATGGAAGAGTAGGGGATTCTCCAATTATTGGCGCAGGGCTCTTTGTGGACCAAGAGGTTGGCGCTGCTACTGCAACGGGGCTCGGAGAAGCCATTATCCGCATTGCTGGTAGCCACACCGTAGTAGAACTGATGCGCCATGGTTTTTCACCGCAAGAGGCTTGCAAAGAAGCCTGTATGCGTATCATCAGAAAGCACAACGATTTAAGCGGTTTGCAATGTGGATTTCTCGCCATTGATAAGGATGGCAATTATGGAGCATATTCCATTTATGCGGGGTTCAATTTTGCCAAGCACGATGCGCAGAAAAATGAGCTGATCGATGCACCTTTTGATCGCAATTGGTAGATGCGTAGCCCACTTTTTTTACTGTTGTTTATTTTATGCCTGAGCCAACTGTCTGCTCAGGTGAGTCTCGATTGGGAGCTTTACCATCCAGTAAAAAAACAATGGGTCAAATTTGGCCAGGCAGGAACAGTACAAGAATTTCTGTGGCACAGCGGCGAACTACCCGATCCATTTTTTGGAGATAATGAAGCGAAATACCAATGGATAGAAGAACACGAATGGCATTTTCGTTCCAAGTTTTTCTTAAACGAGAACTTTTTCAATGCAAAGACACTTACCTTGGATATTCCTAATCTCGATACCTATGCCCAAATCTTCTTGAACGGGAAACACCTACTCAGCTCCGAAAATTTCTTTATTCACCATCAAATTCTCCTTGAGGTCAAAGATTTAAATTGTGGCTACAACACCATCGAAATTAAAATAGATGCGCCCATCAAGCATCACGTTAATTCCGATCAATACAAAGCTTTTACATATCCTGCACCCAATGATGTAGGTGCAGTTAAGGTGGCTTCTTTAACGCGCAAACCACAATACCAATTTGGCTGGGACTGGGCACCTCGCCTCAATACGATTGGTTTTGCGTATCCAATTACTATTACTGTGAAAGCGCCGCTCAGTATGGATTATTTGCTGGTCAATACGCTTGCGCTCAAGCAAGACGGTAGTGCCAAAGTAGAGTTAAAAGCAAAATTTAATGCGCAGGATAGTATCTTGGTTTGTGAAAGTCAGTATTTCGGAAAGTTCTCGATTTCCGGATCAGTAAGATCTTCATCCTCCTCTTCCTCTTCTTCCTCTTCTTCTTCTTCTTCTTCTTCTTCTTCTCCTCCCATTGATACCAAAATTTCGACACCTTTTTACAACTTTGATTTACAGCAAGACCAAGTGTTTTCACAAGCGCGACTTTGGTGGCCTGCTGGGCAAGGCGCGCAGCATTTGTATCATGATACCTTGCGATTTTTTGATCAGTCAGGGAATTTAGTGCACCTATATCCCTTTACTTTCGGTATTAGGGAAACGAAACTCATTCAAGAAAAAGATGAGTGGGGCACCTCTTTTGCGTTTCAAATCAATGGACGTAAGGTGTTTGCCAAAGGCGCTAACATCATTCCGCCCGGTATGTTTGCCGGTCCAAACCTCGACAGCGCCTATGTTCATTTAGTACCACAGATGCAAGCCGCAAATTTCAACATGGTGCGTATATGGGGTGGGGGCATGTACGCTCCTGAAACTTTTATGGCTGCTTGTGACCGCGCCGGTATACTGGTCTGGCACGACTTCATGTTTGCCTGCGCAATGTATCCCGGAGACACCGCCTTTCTGGAAAATATCGAGAGCGAAGTCAAGCAACAAATTCCGCGCTTGGCAGCCCATCCGTCGTTGGTTTATTTTAATGGTAACAACGAGGTAGATGTCGCTTGGCACAACTGGGGTTTTCAAGTGCAGTACCACCTGTTCGAAAAGGAACAGCAAGTGATCGAAACAGCGTATCAAAAACTATTTCAAGAATTATTACCTTCACAAGTTGCGTCGTTTACAACGAATAGTATTCCCTATGTGCATACCTCTCCGCTCAGTAACTGGGGGCAGGACGACTACTTTAACCATGGCACCATGCATTATTGGGGCGTTTGGCACGGAAAAGACCCCTTGCATGATTTTGCCAATAAAATTGGTCGTTTCAATGCTGAATACGGTTTTCAGAGTTTTCCACAAATGAGTACCATAGATCGTTTTGCCTTAAAAAAGGATCAAAGTCTGCATACAGCAGTGATGAAAGCGCATCAGAAGTCTTATGTGGGCAATGGCATGATAGAAAAGCATGCAAAAATTTATTTTGGAAAGGCCAAAGATTTTGAAACTTTCATCTATTATTCTCAACTCACGCAGCGCAAGGCAGTAAGTATCGCCATTGCTGGTCACAGAGCAGATGCGCCGCGTTGCATGGGTACGATCTATTGGCAACTCAATGATTGCTGGCCTGCGCCAACTTGGTCGAGTCTTGATGACCACAATAATTGGAAAGCGCTGCATTATGCCGCAAGGGAAGATTACCGTCCTATTGCTGTCTCGGAGCTCATCAAAGCAGATAGTCACTATTTAGTTTTACTCAGTGAGCTTGCAGAAGATACGCTCGTGACAGTCGAGGTTCAGTTTTATAATGAGCAAGGAATTCAAATCAATAAAGAACGCCGGACTTATCCATTACAGCAGTACCAATCCCAAGTTTTGACGTTTATCAACCCAGCATATTCGGGTTTCGTTAAGGTGATTTTAGATGACCAATATGAACGCTTGTTTTCCTTCATCGAAAAAAGAAAAGCACCAGTAGCAAAAGTTACTTTTCAACTAGATGTATTAGACACAGTAGCCAAAAAAGCAGTGCTGGTTTTCGAAAACCAAGAACCATTGGTCGATTTCTGGGTCTTTTCCAAAGTGCAGGATTTACATTTTGAACAAAACTTTCAAACGCTTTTGCCGGGTAAACATGTTTTGGAATTTACATTCCGAGATCAAATGCCAACAGTAGAGGAAATCGGTTATTTATTGCGTTGATTGCGGCATCTGTCCGAGCAATATTTAACTTCATCCCAATTTTTTTCCCATTTTTTTCGCCATGTGTATGGGCGTGCGCAAGTCAGGCAAATTTTTGTAGGCAGATCTTGCTTTTTGACTCCTTTCATGTACTCAAAACAAAAAAAGCGTACGCTTGTTTTTGAAGGGTATGAATCAGCAACAGCTTACCGAACAAGACATCGACCGCATCATTGAAATGGCCTGGGAGGACCGCACGCCTTTCGATGCCATTTTATTACAATTTGGACTTAAGGAAGCTGAGGTCATTGCACTCATGAGACGCGAAATGAAGCCAAGTTCGTGGCGCATGTGGCGTGCTCGGGTTCAGGGCAGAGCCACCAAACACAATGCAAAACGAGGTTTTGAAGTTGGGCGTCACAAATGCACACTCCAACGCCAAATTACTGGCAACAAGATTTCCAAGCGTTGATCCTTTAAGAATGTGTACTTTTGCAGATTTTTTATGGAATAAACACCCATAATTCATCTATCAATTATCAATCAATCACACATTCAACATGTTTTCTCCATTTACAAAAACCTCCTTTATTCAATTATTTTTTGGCTTATTCAGCTGCTTATTTTTTACTCCAATTTTTGCCCAAGGGCCTGCTATTGATTCCATGTTGATCAAAGGGCCAATATTGCCGGTTTTTCCTAACAGGGTCGTTACATATCATCAAATTGAACTTATTGCTGGCCGCATTGGTTCGAACTATGCAACCCGAATGCAGAGTATTGAAAAATTGACACCAGCAAATCTACAATTGCTACCTGCCAGAAGCGTGGCTGATGCACTTTCTTTTTCAGCGGGTGTCGATGTCAGACAACGCGGCCTCAGTGGCACGCAAGCAGATATCGGGATTCGTGGCGGCAATTTTGAGCAGAGTTTAATTGTTATCAATGGATTCAAGATGACTGATCCGCAAACTGGCCACCACGCCGCGAATTTGCCGATTCCGCTCATTGCCGTTACGGAAATTCAAGTTTTTAAAAGCCCTACCGTATTGCAATTTGGACAAAGCGCCCTTACCGGAGCTGTCCATATTGGTGCTTATACACAAGACGCTTTTGAAGTAAAAGCAAGTGCTTACGGAGGAAGCTTCAATAGTTTTGGTGCCCAAGCTTTGGTGCGTATGAAAGTTAAAAACTACCAACAAATGTTGGCTGTTGCAAGAGATCAATCGGATGGTCATTGGTCTAACTCCGATTTTAAAAACCACCAAATTTTTTACACAGGCACACATGCGTTAGGTTTAAATCAACGCCACCGACTTGCTTATATAGCTGCCTATACCGACCGAAATTTTGGTGCCAATGGATTTTACACCAACAAATTCCCAGAACAATGGGAACGCACCACTATGGCCATGGCTGGTGTAAAACATAACCTTCATTGGTACAAGCCCAGCGAGCAGGGTTCAAAATGGTTTTATTTCAAACAGCAAGTACTTTTGCGCAGTCATGCCGACGAGTTTAGGTTAAAGCGTTTTGATCCTTCTTTTTACACCAATACACACGTCTCTAATGTATTGAGTTATGAATCTCAACTCGACGTAACTTTGCGTCGTCAGCAACTTCAATTTGGTATCGAACAGCGTTTTGAATTCCTCAATAGCAGTAATCTGGGTCAGCGCGAACGCCAATACCAAAGCGCATTTTTACAAGCGAAGGGCTATCTAGGAACTTTGAATTATGCGGCGGGGCTTTTGGTCTTTTCTTACAATTGGCAAAATATTCAACTGATGCCAAGTGTTCAGCTCGGAAAATCAATCGCACACAATCAGTTCCTATTTGTAAACTACAGTCGTGGCAATCGTGTTCCGAGCTGGACAGAAATGTATTATTCAGACCCTTCTAATGTGGGTAATCCAAATTTGCTCCCGGAATATTCGCATGCGACTGAACTCGGGTGGCGTTCGACTGCAAATCAATACAACAGCAAATGGTATTATTTTCAAGCCAACGCGGCTTTGTTTTATCGTCAGCATACCAACATGATTGATTGGGTGAGGGCGGCTTCTGTGATTAATCCGAACCCGAATCCTTGGATGCCGGTCAATATTGCAAGCGTGGCATTTAGTGGCTTGGAAACCAGTATGACATTCAATGTTAAAAAAAGTGGAACCTGGGGCCCAAATAAAGTTCACCTGAATTACACTTATATTACGGCTAAGCACAACTTTACAAGCGAGCAAGAATCTAGATATGCCATCACCAGCATGCGCCACCAACTCAATGGTCAAGCACTGTTTGATTTGAGCGAAAAAGTTCAGTTCAATCTGGCATATCGCTTGGTTCAGCGCATAGAACAACCTTTATATCAGGTGCTAGATGCTAAAATTTTGCTTCCTGTATATCGAAACCTGACAATTTTTGCGGAAGTGAATAACCTTACCAATAAACAATATGTGGAAGCTGGTTTCGTTCAGATGCCTGGTCGTTGGTTCAAGTTGGGTCTTACTTTTGCACACAAGGCGATAGAAAATCCAAAGCCTTAAATCAATTTAGTAGCCAACTTTCTGACGCGTGCGTTGTAGTACTTCTTGAGCTACAACGCGAGCTTTTTGTGCACCAATAGCTAAGGCAGCATCAATTTCTTGCTGATGAGCCATCAGGTGTTCAAAGCGTGCGCGTTCGGCACTAAATTTTTCAAGGATCAATTCGAAAAGTGCTTGCTTGGCATGCCCATAGCCATAGTTTCCGCCGAGATAATTGGCACGCATTTGGGCAATTTGCTCTTCATTTGCGAGCAATCGGTAAAGTGCAAAAGTGTGGCAAGTATCCGGGTTTTTCGGTTCTTCAAGAGGCGTGCTATCAGAAACAATTGACATGATTTGCTTACGGAGTTGTTTTTCTGGCAAGAAAATATCAATGTAGTTGTGACGAGACTTACTCATTTTTTCGCCGTCAGTACCGGGGATGAGCATGGTTGCTTCTTGGATTTGTTCTTCAGGCAATACAAATGTTTGGCCAAATGCAAGATTGAAACGATTGGCTACATCACGGGCCATTTCGATGTGTTGTTTTTGATCTTTACCGACGGGTACAATTTCTGCATCGTACAACAGAATGTCTGCGGCCATTAAAATGGGGTAGGTAAACAATCCACCATTGACATCATCCAAACGATCTGCTTTGTCTTTGAACGAATGAGCAAGTGTAAGGCGTTGGTAAGGATATTGGCACAGCAAATACCAAGTCAATTCAGTAACTTCTGGAATATCAGATTGCCTGTAAAATACAGTTTTTTGAGGATCAAGGCCAAAAGCCAACCAAGTGGCAGCTGTTGCATAGGTATTTTGTCTGAGGGTCTGTCCATCCTTGATTTGTGTCAAGGAATGCATGTCTGCAATAAATAAAAAAGATTCATTACCAGGAGCTTGAGCCAATTGAATGGCTGGTAAGATTGCGCCAAGAATATTGCCTAAATGTGGAGTTCCTGTACTTTGAATACCTGTGAGTATGCGTGCCATTCGCTAAAAATTTGTTCAAAATTAGTGATTTTGCCCCGTTTATTTACTGCCAAAGCTTGTGGGTATTTCTTACCTTTGAACTATGCAGCAAATCAAAGGTATTTTTGGCTTGATATGGAAGCTCTATATTGCTTTCGTCTTTTTTGTTTTCGCCATTTTATTTTATCCGCTGTTTTGGACACTCCAACTCAAAGCTACTTGGCGCAAACACGGCTTTCAAATTTTTGTCATTTGGAGCTGGATGATGCGCATTTTTTGTATTTACCCTGTGCGTTACAAACTAAAGTCGCCCCTACCTAAAGCCCCTTACATCATCATCTCGAATCACAGTTCCTACCTTGATATCTTTCTGTTGCATTCCATCTTGCCGCAGCACCCATTTGCATTTTTAGGTAAAGCAGAAATCTTGCGTTACCCTATTGTCAGAACCTATTTTAAAGCTTTGAACATCCCCGTTTATCGCAAAGACAAATCCAAAGCCGGGCAAGCATTTGTTCAAGCGAAAAAAGCAGTTGAAAACGGTTGGTCCATTGTTATCTTCCCTGAAGGTACGATCCCTGAAGAAAACATTCCTCAAATGATCCCATTCAAAAATGGTGCTTTTCGCTTGGCTAAAGATCTGAACATTCCGATCGTCCCACTTACATTCACACAGAACTTTCATTTATTCTCAGATCCAACCATTATTTTGGGTCCGGCTCATCCAGGAGTAGTTGAGGTATATATCCATCCTTTTATTTCACCAGAACGCATAGCGCAACTGAGTGTCAGTGAATTGAGCGATTACTGCTACAACTTGATCTCAGCACCTATTACAGTGGCACATCCTGAACTCATGAAAAAAATGTAAATTTGCCTTATGGAAGTATCAGAAGCACTTATCGATCATATTGCCCATTTATCTCGCCTTTCTTTTGAGGGGCCAGAAAAGGATGCCATTCGTCAAGACCTGCAACGCATGATCGCTTTTGTGGACAAACTCAGTGAGCTAGATACTACAGGAGTTGAGCCACTCATCTTTATGTCCGAAGAAGTCAATCGACTCCGAGAAGATGTTGCTGTTCAGAGCATAAGCCATGAAGAAGCATTACTCAATGCACCCAAAAAAGATTCAGATTATTTCAGAATTCCTAAGGTGCTAGACAAATAAGCTTGAAAGTCAGCGGTTTTACTTTTATAAGAAATGCCATCACCCTTGACTATCCTATTGTTGAGGCCATTCAATCTATTTTACCCCTTTGTGACGAAGTGCTAGTTGCTGTCGGTAATTCCGAAGATCAAACACTTGCACTTATTCAAAGTATTGATCCAAAAGTCAAAATCATCGAAACCACCTGGGACGACTCTCTACGTGCAAATGGCGCAGTTTTGGCAGTCGAAACAGACAAAGCTTTAGCAGCAATAAGCCCCGATGCCGATTGGGCTTTTTATATTCAAGGTGATGAAGTTATCCATGAAGCGGATCACCAGGCCATTCAAGCAGCCATGCAAAAATATCAACACGATACTGCTGTGGACGGCTTACTATTCGATTATTTGCATTTTTACGGTTCCTATGATTATGTTGGGATCTCCAATAATTGGTACAAAAAAGAAATTCGCATTATCAAGCCGGGCAGGGGTATTTATTCTTACCGAGATGCACAGGGCTTTAGAAAAGCTCCTGATCAAAAACTAAAAGTAGCACCAGCAAACGCCCGCGTTTTTCATTATGGTTGGGTCAAAGATCCGAGGGCCATGCAACTCAAACAAGAAAACTTCCATAAACTTTGGCACGACGACGCTTGGCTAGACAAAAACATTAAGGTAGCCGAGCACTTCGATTACGAAGATCATATCCATCAGTTGGCGCGATTCAAAGGTACCCACCCTCAGTGCATAGAAGCACGAATTGCCAAAAGAAATTGGCATTTTGAAACCGATATTACACGGCACAAAAAAAGATTCAAAAACATCCTCAAAGACTGGCTCAAAAAGATTGGGATCGACACCCATTATGCCAACTATACGCTCATCAGAAAGTAGTTTGCATTCTAAACTTAAGCGAGCCTAAACTTACAGTATTTAATGACATGACCGCGCTTACTGAAGAATTCTTCATAGTAGGTTTTGATATGAAAAATTTCTTTGGTTTGCTGATCGAGGTCTTCGGGCAAATTGGCATAAAGATCAGGGTAGCAAGCAAGCATTTCGTGGCCGTGTTCCTCAATTTGCTCCAAGGTGTAGTCAAAAAGCACATCAGAATCGGTTTTCATATGAATGATGCCGCCCGGTTTTAAAATTTGCTTGTAGCGTGCCGTAAAAATAGGCGAGGAGAGTCGTTTTCTGGCTTTCTTAGGTTGAGGATCCGAAAAGGTAAGCCAAATTTCATCTACTTCGCCGGGTTCAAAATAAGCCAAAATAAAGTCGATGCGCGTTCTTAGAAAAGCCACATTTTTGAGTTCTAATTCAAGCGCTTCCTTGGCTCCAATATAAATTCTATTCCCTTTGAGGTCAACACCGATGAAGTTTTGTTCGGGATAATGCTGGCCCATACCAACAGCATATTCGCCTTTACCACAGCCTAATTCTAAAATGATTGGATTGTTATTGCCAAAAACTTCTTGTCTCCATTTTCCTTTTAAAGCAAAAGGCTCTCCCATAACGGGCTCGTGTACATTTGCGAACGTTTTTATTGCTGCAAATCGTTTTAACTTATCTTTTCCCACGGCCCAAAGTTACAAGAATCCTCGTAATTTTGCAGCATGCATTTCGTTGAGCCTTTCTATAATTGGCGCGGTTATTATATCGCAGCCGAAGACCCATCATCTCCTTTTTATGGTCGTGAATACAGTGAATTTGCATTCAGTAACACCGTCTATAATTTTTACATTCATCCTCAGTGGGACGAATTTGGCTCGCAAACACTTTTTCTAAAGATCCTTTTTGTCGATTACGAGGAAAAATATGCGGTCTTAGAGTTCATTGGTGAATGGAACGATGCCATAGAAAATGACATCATGGTACTCAAGCGAGAGGTCATTGACCAGCTCATCAATCTCGAAATCAATCAGTTTATTTTAATTGGTGAAAATGTTCTGAATTTTCATTTCTCTGATGACTGTTATTACGAAGAGTGGTTTGACGACATCGAAGATGGATGGGTAGCCATGGTTAATTTCCATGAACATGTCAGCAAAGAATTTCAACGCATTCACCTCGATCATTATTTTGCCATGGGAGGTGAGCTAGATGAGCTTGAATGGCGCACCTTTCAACCGCAGCACTTCTATCAGAAGGTAGCTGGTTTGGTACAGAAACGTTTGGGCTAGGCTTCTGGCCCTGATTCAGCCTCCATGAGGCCTTTTAGCCAGCGCGATGCTACAATGACTATCCCACCGGTAATTAACGCGTATATAGCTAACTGTAAATAACCTTGTGTATAGCCATCTAATCTTGTGGCTAAACTTGCGTTTTCATCAGGACTCGCCATTCCGGCACCTAGGATGCCTGCAAAATACTGACCGTATGCAGAGGCCAAAAACCACATTCCCATCATGATTCCCCACAAATGTTTTGGAGATAATTTGGTCATTAAGGAGAGTCCGATTGGTGATAAAAATAGCTCACCAACAGAAATAATAAGATAGGCGAGGGTAAACATCCATAAGGAAGCCATTCCTTCGGCATTTAAATAAAAACGGAGTGAATAGAAAAGATAAAATGCCAAGCCTAAAAACAAAAAGGCAAAGCCAAATTTTTGATAGTAGTTGGGTTCAAGATTGCGTTTTTGCAGCCAAATCCAAAGTCCACCAATTCCGATACTGAGCAGGATAACAAAAAGTGAATTGGCACTGTTGTTCACGACGTTAGGATCAATTTTTAACGGACCAAGCTCATTGCTGAGTAGGTCGCGGGCCACCAAGCTTAAAGAACCGCCACTTTGCTCAAAAAAGGCCCAGAAAATGATACTGAGGAAGATAAATATGACTGCTGCAAACAATTGTTTGATTTGTGCCTTATTGAGTTTTTTCATTTCGAACAGCAAGAACAGCAGCGTCAGTGGGCCTATGATGTACATGAAGATATCCGTGTAAGCGGTGTTCTTGATCATGATATAAATGAGCGGCAAAGACAAAAGGGTGCCGCCGTAAACTAAATATTGGTTGCGTTGCAAATTGGCAGGTGCTGCAACCTTAGGCGCCAAACCAATGGGACCAAGATTTTTTCTGGTCAGTAAAAAATTAAGCAGCCCCACTGCCATAAAAATACCAGATAACAAAAAGGCTAGATTCCAACTGTATTGTTTCCCTACATACACACAAACGCCTCCACCTAACAAGGCTCCGATATTGATTCCAGCGTAAAATAGACTGAAACCAGCATCGCGGCGTACATCACCAGGCTTATAAAGTTCGCCGACCATTGTGGAAATATTTGGCTTGAAAAATCCGGTACCAACAATAATCAAGCAAATTCCATAAAAGAAATAGTTGGCCGCATCTAAACCGAGGATAGTGCTACCCAGAATCATGAGTGCGCCGCCCCAAAGCAAAGATTTTTGAAAGCCTAAAATTTTGTCTGCAAACAAACCACCAATAAATGTAAAGGCATAGACGAACGCTTGGATTGCCCCATATTTAAGCTGGGCTTCACCTTCTTTGAACAATAAAATGTCTGTCATGAAGATTACGAGCATGCCGCGGTTGCCGTAGAAGCAAAAGCGTTCCCACATTTCTGTAAAGAAAAGGCTCCACAATTGTTTCGGGTAGGTGCCTTTGAAATCTTGGATGGATTCTAATGTATTCATGAAGTGAAGATAATAAAAAAAGGCCCCGATTGGGGCCTTTCAATGATTAGATTGAAAACGTTTTATTGAACATTGTTTTCACGCATGACGCTATTGAGCCATTTTAACATTAAAATCAAAATAACAGCTGCAGCCAATACGAGTCCAAAATTGAGGTAGAAGAAATTTTCTTTTTGCGGGAACTTTTCCCAAAGACTAGAGAGCATTCCCGATAGTTTGTTCCCGACAGAAATAGCCAAGAAATATCCACCCATCATGAGTGCGGTAATGCGTGGTGGTGAAAGCTTAGATACAAGAGACAGACCCATTGGGGAAAGGCAAAGCTCACCAACAGTAATGACGCCATAAGAAGCAAATAACCACATTGAGCCTGCTTTGAGTGTCATGTCATTGGTTGCGAAAACCGCACCAACCATTACAAGCGCTGAAAGTGCCGTAATAACCAAACCAATAGCGATTTTTGTCGGTGTGGACGGTTCGCGCTTGCGGCGACGCATCCATCCAAAGAACCCGACAACAACTGGTGTAAGTACCACAACCCAGAATGGATTCATTGATTGATAAAGTTCGGTAGAGTAAAGTTTCAAATCCTTACCCTCTGCCGGTACTTTGTCTGCAGGAAGTGTTTCAAAGTATTTTCTTGATTTTTCAAGTTGAGAAATGTTTGCTGAATAATCAGATTTCGCTTTGATTTCACTTTTAGAAACAGCAGGCATTTTCGCTTCAACCTTGCGTAAAGAATCTATGGTAGTTTTAAATTCAGCAGCTGGTGCACTTACGATTTTATTATTGACTACGATTTGAGCCATCCCAAGTTTATCTGCAACGTCGGCAACCCCGGCACTCATTTCGCGGTCGGTGTGGTCTTCAGCCCAAACAGTTAAAGCATCTCCATTTTGGTGAAAAATGGCGAAGAACAAAATGACACAAGCAAAAACGGCTAACAAAGCTTTAATGGCACGGCTTTCTTTGGCATCGCCTGTGAAGGCAAGGTATATGAAGAATGCAATAACAGGTAAGCAACCAATAATAAATGCGTCGTTGGTATCAGAACCGAGGAAGTTTCCTGGAATCATGTAGCCTAAAATTCCAAAAACGAACATTGGTAACACCGTGTAAGAAAGGATTTTTAATGTTGGCATGTCGCTTTCTTGAACCGGTTTTACAACATCAACATGCTTGATGTGTTTGGTACCTAATAAGAAAACACCAACTCCGATAAGCATTCCAACTCCTGCAGCAGCAAAAGCATGACCCCAACCGTAGTTGATACGCATGTAGGCCGCTACGAAATTACAAATGAACGCTCCAATATTAATTCCCATATAAAAGATGTTGTACCCCGCATCTTTTTTGTCTTTCATTTCCTCATTAGAGTAAAGGTTCCCGACGAGTGTGGAAATATTTGGTTTGAAAAAACCATTTCCTAAAATGATCAGAAGAAGTGCGATGTAGAAAGAAGTTTCGCTGTGTAATGAAAGTGCAAAATATCCTGCAGACATCATTAAACCACCAATGATAATGGAGCGGCGATATCCTAAAATACGGTCAGCTAGCAAACCACCAATAAAAGGTGTTAGATAAACCAAACCGAGGTAAGTACCGTAGATATCTGATTTTTTCTCGGCATCAAATCCCATTCCGCCGTTGTTCCAGCCATCAATCATGTACAACGAGAAAATTCCGAGCATTAAATAATACCCAAATCTTTCCCACATTTCAGTCCCGAACAAATACCACAGCCCTGTTGGGTGACCATTCTTCTTTGTATTTTCCATATTGCAATTTTAGTTTACCTGCCGAATATAGTAATTTTGCCTCGAAAAATTGAAAAATGACAAACTGGTTAGAAAGAACAGAGCTGCTCCTGAGTGCACAAAGTATGGATCAACTCAAGTCGGCACACGTGATGATTGTTGGTTTGGGTGGCATTGGCTCTTATGCTGCAGAATTTATTGCAAGAGCAGGTGTTGGTAAAATGACCATCATTGATGGCGATGCTTTTGACCCTACGAACAAAAACCGACAGCTCACAGCTCTAGACACTACAATTGGTAGAAACAAAGCAGTTGTTTTGGCAGAGCGCATTCGTGAAATCAACCCCGCTTGTCAACTTCAAGTGATTGAAGAGTTTGTGCTCCCAGAGCGCGTTTGGGAAATTTTGCAAGCGGACCGACCAAATTATGTCATGGACTGTATTGATTCGGTTACACCTAAATTAGAATGGATATTAGCTTGTAAGCGTTTGAAAATTAAAATCATTTCGCACATGGGGGCGGGTGGTAAAACCGATCCGAGTCAAGTAAAGGTTGCCAACATGGAACAATTGGCTGGTTGTAAGTTAGGGGCACATATCAAAAAACGCATGAAGCGTAAAAATGCATCGTACCGCGGTGTCAAGGTTGTTTTTTCAACAGAGGTACAGCAACCACATTCTTTAAAAATGACAGACGGCGCACGATACAAAAAGAGTTTTTACGGCACTGTGAGTTATATGCCGGCTCTTTTTGGGCTCATGGGGGCAGCAGAAGTTCTCAGATCTTTAGCGAAAGTTGAGTCATAAATTAGTTTTATTGATTGCATTTGTGTAAATTTTGGCTCTTAAACATGCCAAAAAAATGAAAAAAAGCATCTTACTACTAGCCGGTATTCTCACTTCCCAACTGGCCTCAGCACAACTCTTTTCTGATAATTTTGATAACTATGCAGCGGGTTCCTATCTTGGTCCTCAGTCTACGTCTTGGTCCACTTGGTCCGGTACGGAAGGTAATGCTTCAGATGTCACTATTTCCAATAATAATGCGGCAAGTGCACCAAACGCAGTTTATTTTGCTTCTACTGCAGCTAATGGTGGCCCACAAGATGTGGTCTTAAACTTTGGTCAACTCTACAACAACGGTATTTTTACACTAAGTTCAGATTTCTATGTGAACACAGGTAAAGGTGCATATTATAACATTCAAGGTTCACAAACCATAGGTTCAATTTGGGCCTTAAATGTTTACCTAGATGCCGGATCACTCACCATTGACGACGGCATCAGCTCTAATTTATGTACAGGATCCTATCCTGAAGCAACTTGGTTTAACCTAAAAATCGAGGCCAACTTGACCTTACATGTTTGGAAAGCATATATCAACAATCAATTGGTGGGCACGTGGGTAAATGGTGTCAATGCTGTTGCCTCTGCTGACATTTATCCGTTACAAAATGATCAATTTTACATGGACAATGTCACTTTTGATTACCAACCTTACACACTTCCTGCACTCAATGCTATGGTAGCTTCCTTAGATATGGGAGGTTTCATCGCTGGTCAAAGTGTAAGCCCGGTGGTATCAATTCTAAATGCAGGTCAAAATGCCTTGACAGCATTTAACGTCAATCTCAATTATAACGGACAGAACTATACGCAAAACGTTACGGGTGTCAATGTGGCAAGTATTGCAAGTTACAACGTGAACATTCCTGGTTTAACATTGGTAGCTGGTGCGTCAAATGCGGTTGTGACACTGAGCAATATTAACGGTGGTAACGATGATAATGCCAATGATAACACGCTCACCCAGAACGTGGATCCGGTGGTTCCTGCCGCAGGAAAAATCGTTGTAGGGGAGGAGGCAACTGGTACTTGGTGTCAGTGGTGTCCAAGAGGTGCTGTTTTCATGGATAAATTTCAAAATGATTACGCCGGTTATTGGGCAGGGATTGCTGTACACAACGGTGATCCGATGACTGTCGCAGACTACGATACTGGCATCGGCGCACTGATTGGCGGTTACCCTAGTGCACTTGTTGACCGTCTGGGTGATGTAGACCCTTCCCAAATGGGAAGTGATTTCTTCACACGCTTACAAACTGCACCGAAAGGTGTACTTGTCAATGGCGCAACCTGGGATGCAGCAACGCGAGAGCTCAATGTTTCTGTAAGCACTACCATTGCTCAAGCTACAACTGGATCTTATAAAGTTGCTTGTGTACTCACCGAAGACGGTGTTACAGGTACGGGCGCAGGTTACAATCAGGCCAACGCTTATGCTGGCGGAAACAACGGAGTCATGGGTGGTTTTGAGGCTTTGCCAAGCCCGGTACCTGCAGCACAAATGGTTTATGATCATGTTGCACGTGCAATTGCTCCAAGTTTTACAGGACAAACCGGCGTGATTCCTGCCAGTACTTCAGTTGGAGAGGTGTTCACGGCGAATTTTACCTTTACTTTACCTGCAACTTGGGATGAAACTCAAATGCACATTGTTGGCATGTTGATTGATCCTCAAGGTAAAATTGATAACGCAGGTTATACCACCATAGATGGCGCCATTCAAAATGGTTATGTGGCAGGTGTTCAGGAAATTGCAGGACTCAATTTAGAGCAGCTTTTGACCCTTGCACCAAATCCGGCTACAGATTTCACTAATGTAACGCTACACATACCTAGTAAAGCACAGGTAAGTTTGAAAGTGCTTGATGCCAAAGGAAGTATTCTTCAAGGACGTCAGTACGGAAGCCTACAAGGTGATTTTGAAATGAGCGTCAATACTTCTCATTACGCACCGGGTTTGTATGTCGTTGAACTCGAAGTCAATGGTCAGCGCATTCAAAAGAAATTGATCATCAGATAAGATCACAATTCTTTATTAAATGAAAAAGAGCCGCAATTGCGCGGCTCTTTTAATGGGGATATGGTTGAAGATTAATGGTCCTATTTGGAAAGCACTTGAATGCTTTGCTTAACCAATTGGGCTTTCTCTCGGACAGCGTTCATGGATGCGCCGGTAATGGTGATGTGCCCCATTTTTCGAAAAGGTTTGGTGCTTGCTTTGGCATACAGATGTGGATGAACACCTGCTATTGACAATACGTTTTCAAGCCCCTCATAAAAAACAGGTCCTTCGTGGTTTTTAGCGCCAATTAAATTAATCATGGCACCTGCTTGGATCAGCTCTGTGTTGCCTAAAGGAAGGTTTAAGATGGCTCTCAGGTGTTGTTCAAACTGAGATGTTTGGCAAATTTCAATGGTGTGGTGCCCGCTATTGTGTGGCCTTGGTGCAATTTCATTGACCAAAAGTTGACCATCTTTTGTGAGGAAAAATTCGACGGCTAATAGGCCAACCATGTCTAATTTTTCGATGATTTGGATAGCGATCGCTTGTGCTTTTGTGGCGATATCTGCTTGAACTTCAGCAGGCGAAAACAAGAACTCTACCAAATTGGCTTCTGGATTGAATTCGCATTCCACTAACGGAAAGCAGTTGGTCTGTCCGTTTTCGTTTCTGGCAACAATGACTGAAAGTTCTTTTTCAAACGCAATACAAGCCTCGATGATGCTGGCCTCTTTGAAGCTATTTTCGAGTGCTTGTTGATCTTGAACGATAGTGACTCCTTTACCATCGTAGCCGCCAGTTCTGAGTTTATGAACCACCGGGAATTCAAAAGGAAGCCCTTCTTTTTCATTGGCTCCCCAATAAACAAATGGGGCTGTTGGGATGTGGTTGTCTAAATAGAATTGCTTTTGGAGCCCTTTATCTCGGATCAGTTCTAAAACACGCGGCTGCGGGAAAACCTTAACGCCTTTTTGTTCTAAAACTTTGAGCGCATCGGTATTGACATTTTCAATTTCGACGGTGATTAGGTCTTTGTTTTGCCCAAATTCAAGCACAGTATTGTAGTCGAGAAGGGAGCCTTGTGTAAAGGAGTGGGAAATTAGGGCGCAAGGAGCTTGAGGGTCAGGGTCTAGCATATGTAATTGAATGTCAAGACTATTTGCCGCTTGAATCAGCATGCGTCCGAGTTGTCCTCCTCCGAGTACGCCGATTTTGTACTCGCTTCCGTACCAAGTTTTTGCCATGGCGCAAAGATACGTTTAAAATTGTACCTTTGTAACAAGATGAGTGCAGTGGTTCAAATACATGAGCTTTCTTTTGCCCCTTACATAGATCAAGCGCAAATTCAAACACGAATTATTGCGTTGGCAAAAGAAATCGACGCGCAGTTTACCGGTAAAGATCCTTTATTTTTAGCGGTGCTGAATGGCGCATTCTTATTTGCAGCGGACCTCATCAGACAAGTCAATTGTCAGCCAGAAATTAGTTTTGTAAAAGTGAGTTCTTATCAAGGTACCCAATCTTCGGGTAGGGTAGACGAATTGATTGGCTTGCAAACAAGTTTAAAAGACAGACATGTCATTGTTTTGGAAGACATCTTAGATACAGGTGTTACCATGGACAAAATTTTTACACTCCTTGATTCAGAGCAACCTGCATCGATCTCTATTTGTGCGCTTTTAATGAAACCTGAAGCCTACAAAGGCAAACACAAACCTGATTTTATTGGTTTTGAAATTCCGGATGCGTTTGTCGTAGGTTATGGTCTTGATTACAAAGAACTAGGCCGAGAACTTAAGTCCATATATCAATTAATCAATTAGTTATGTTAAATATCGTACTATTTGGCCCTCCAGGGGCAGGAAAAGGAACCCAATCAGAAAGACTTATTGAAAAATACAATTTAGTCCATCTTTCAACAGGAGATGTCTTTCGCGCGAATATCAAAGGCGAAACGGAACTTGGAAAGTTGGCAAAAAGCTACATGGACGCTGGTCAGTTAGTACCAGATGCGGTCACTATTGATATGCTCCGTTCTGAGGTGGTGAAGCACCAAGACCCGAAAGGCTTCATTTTTGATGGTTTTCCGCGCACCAATGCTCAGGCTCAGGCGCTCGACGATTTCTTAGCTGGACTCAACACCCAAATATCTTTGATGGTTGCGCTAGAAGTAGAAGAGCAAGAACTCAAAACCCGTTTGCTCAAAAGAGCAGAAGTTTCTGGTCGTGCAGATGACGCAGACCCTGCTGTAATTGAAAAAAGAATCACTGTTTACAATCAAGAAACCGCTCCGGTAAAAGCGTTTTACCAAGCACAAGAAAAATTTGTTGCCATCGATGGCATTGGCAGCATCGACGAAATCACTCAAAGACTATTCGCTGCCATCGATACAACTTTATAAATGGCTTCAGATAACTTCGTAGATTACGTAAAAATACACTGTACTTCCGGAAATGGAGGAGGTGGATCCACGCACTTTAGACGTGAAAAATACATCCCTAAAGGAGGTCCTGATGGGGGTGATGGCGGTCGTGGTGGACACGTTATTCTGCGAGGAAACAAACAACTCTGGACACTCCTACACCTCAAATTCCAGAAACATATCAAAGCGGGGCACGGTGCGCATGGTTCTGGGAACCTCAAAACAGGTTCGCAGGGCGAAGACGTCTATATCGACGTGCCGCTCGGAACCTTAGCCAAAGATGGCGAAACCGGTGAAATTTTGTTTGAAATCACTGAAGAAGGAGAAGAGCGTATCATTCAGCGTGGCGGAAGAGGAGGATTGGGAAATAATCATTTCAAATCTTCGACCAATCAAACCCCGCGCTATGCCCAGCCCGGTGAGGAAGGCTTGGAGGGTTGGAAAATCCTCGAGTTAAAAATACTTGCCGATGTCGGTTTGGTCGGTTTTCCAAATGCAGGAAAAAGTACCTTACTTTCTGTCTTGTCTGCCGCAAAACCAGAAATTGGCGACTACCCTTTTACAACACTCAGACCAAATCTAGGCATCGTTTCTTACCGTGACTTCCGTTCTTTTGTGATGGCAGACATCCCGGGAATTATTGAAGGGGCACATGCCGGAAAAGGTCTCGGTTTGCGTTTTCTCAGACACATTGAACGCAATTCCTTGTTGCTATTTATGGTGCCTGCTGACTCCGATGATATCAATAAAGAATACCAAATTTTGCTCAATGAGCTCAAGCAATACAATCCTGAACTTTTGCACAAACAAAGACTTTTGGCGATCACCAAGTCAGACATGCTCGATGACGAATTGAAAGCAGCACTTTCACAAGATTTACCGCCGATTCCTTATTTGTTTATTTCCTCGGTAGCTCAACAAGGTTTGCTTGAACTCAAAGATTTGATATGGAAGCACCTCAACCATGACTGATACCTTGCTTGCTTTTGATGAACAACTATTGCTGTTGATCAACGGCGGGCATTCACCATTCATGGACGAGCTCATGTGGATTTTCTCCTCAAAATGGATCAATCTACCACTCGCTATTTTCCTTTTTATCTTTTTAAAAAGGCAATTTTCATGGAAAAAAGCCAGTCTTATATTTGTACTCTTGCTCGTTGTTGTCGCTTTAACTGATTTTGTTTCTACACAACTCTTCAAAGATAATTTTCAAAGACTCAGGCCATCGCATACTTTAGGTATTCAAGAAAAGCTTCATTTTTATTACATCTCAGCAGCTGACCCTTATCGCGGTGGTCGCTATGGATTTGTATCTTCACATGCTGCAAACCTTTCGAGTCTTTTGGCTTTTTTGTATCCATTTTTAATTGTTCATAAACGCATTTTCTATTTGTTACTCACCTATGTTCTCATAGTGGGGTATAGCCGAATTTATTTAGGTGTTCATTTCCCGTCAGACGTAATTTGTGGCGGAGTTTTGGGTCTCATTCTAGGTTGGTTATTTCAGAAGCATATTTTTGCTAAATTGCTCGATAAATGGGACTAACAAGCATATTTTATGTTTTCATAGGTGGCGGTATTGGCAGTGTGCTGCGTTTTTTTGTCGCCAAACAATTCCCTTTTCAAGCTACAGGCTTTCCTTGGGCTACCTTGCTAAGTAACATTATTGCAACCCTCATTTTAGCAATTGTTGTGACCCAATTTAAAGAATCCGAAAAGTGGCTTTCGCTTCAACCATTTATTATTGTTGGTATGTGTGGGGGGTTATCAACTTTCAGCACGTTTTCATTTGAAAACTACCAACTCCTACAACAGGGGCAATTGGCCATTGTTGGGCTCAATATTTTGTTTTCTCTTGGTTTGGGCTTGCTTTGTTTTTGGTTTTTGTCGCGGCTCTGACGGCCTTACCAACGTTTCAATAATTTTTTGTCCTTCGCGCTTAGCTTGTGCACTTTTGCGAATATCCCATAGAAATTTGCGTTCTTCTTTTCTAGAATCTTTGGGATCTATGATCGGCAGGGGATAGTCTTTGCCGAGTTCAAAACCATAGGTTTCGGCTTCTATTGACGTCATTTTCCAAGGTTCATGGATCAAAGCATCTGGAAGTTTTGCAAGTTCAGGTACCCATTGCCTGATAAACACACCTTGCGGATCATGTTTGTAGCTGTTGTGAATGGGGTTGTATACTCTGATGGTATTGACACCGGTTGTTCCGGCTTGCATTTGAAATTGCGGATAATGTATACCCGGTTCAAAATCTAAAAACAAACGTGCCATATGGTGTACGCCGTCTTTCCAGTCCTGAAGAAGGTTATGGCAAAGAAACGAAACCAAAAGTGCCCTCATTCTAAAATTGATCCAGCCCGTTTGTGCCAAACAGCGCATGTTGGCATCGACCAATGGAAAACCCGTTTGACCTGATTTCCAGGCCTCTAAAAAGTATTCGTTTTTGGGATACGGTGCATTTTCATAGGCTTTATTGATGCAATGTGTTGCATAGGTGCAATCTGTTTCAAATTTTTGAATAAAATGACAATGCCAATGCAAACGCGTCAAGAAGCTCTGGTGATTTTTTTTGTAGGATTTCTTTTTCATTTCTGAGGCCGTTGCCTGCACAACTTGCCTGATTGAGAGGTTTCCCCAAGCAATGAATGGCGACAAACGACTGCATGTTTTTCTACTCAGCGCTGGTTTTGATATTCCCTTTTGATAACCGTCTATTCTATTTGCCAGAAAATCTTGTAAGTATTTAACAGCATATAAAGGACCTGCTTTTTGAAAGGTTTTCGGGTAATTTTTGAGTTCCTTCAGTGTAGTTATTGGAAGCGGAAATCCTATATCTAATGCAACGAAATGTTGAGTGGTATCGAGTAAGAAATCTTGTTGAGGTGCATTGACGTACCCATACCATGCTTTGTCCCAATCTTTTCTATTTTTTAAACCCCTGATGATACCATCCCTTTGAAATTCTGTCCAAGTAATGGATTTTGCTTGAAAGAAGCGCTTCAGTTCTAAGTCTCTTTGAAAAGTTCTTGGGGGCCCTGATTCTTGATAACTCCACACGTGTTGTATTACATTTTGTTGAGCGATTTTCTCGAAAATGGGTAGTGCTTCACCAAAATAAACTTCAATTTTCCGGTTATAAGGAGCTAATTGTTGATTGATTTGTTCAATGGAAGCCCATTGAAACTGCCAGTGCCTGAGCGCATTCTCAGGAGCAGCCCATTCAGTGGGTTCGATAATATAGATATATGAAAGATGTAGCCCACTCTTTTCAGCTGCGACTAGTGGGGCGTGATCACCTAAGCGCAGGTCTCTTTTGAACCAGACAATTCCGAGTGGTTTATGAGTCATGTCAATGCTGCTTCCAATTTTTCAGCAAGTGTTTTTGCACTTTTTTCCAAAAGGAGAAAAACGAGACCGGAACTACTTCTACGTCTGGGAGTAACCAATTTCTAGGCTCCAAGAGGAAAGGGTATTTTTTTGTGCTCGGATGCTCTTTGCAAAAGGTCGGTGTTTCTTTTGTCAGAATTTGAAGATCAGCCAAAGTGCCATAATATATTTGAAGACCCTCAATATTGTGCTTGCCAAGTGCATTGATCCAGTTTTGGACTTTTTCAGAAACTGGAAACGCTTGCCAAAAATCTGTATCCCAAAAAAGGATGCGATTGGCTTTTGTTTCAGCATGCCATAGCGGGTCCAAATTGTAGGGCGTATAGACGCAGTTTGGTAATTTTGGATCGATGTGTAAAGTTTGTTCTGACTGCTTTAAGAATGAAAATTCGAAGCTGAACGAATTCATTTCACCACGTAGTTTGAGTGCTGAGATGGCTTCATAAGTTACATCGATAGGGGTATGCTTTTGCTGTGTTTTAGCGTATTTATTGATGTTTTCTTGGTTGGCAAAATACAGTTTATTCGCATTGGCTCCGCAGACCCACTGCCAGCTGAAATGATTGCTCGCTACATCAGCATCAAGCAAATGGAAATGCAACCAAGGCGCGGCAACTTCCCAAGCAACCTGATAATGATTACACACTAAACTAGCCGTATACATCCGCAGATGATTGTGCATGTAGCCAGTCTGATACAGGTCTTCAATGCCTTTGTCAATGGCTTCAATACCTGTTTGGGCATTTATGATTTTAAGAGGTAGTTGCTGTCTGTGCAGGACATCTTGTTGTTCTTGTCGCAGGGCTAAAGTAGGGTCGTGTTGTTGCCAGAGCCGTTGAAAGTGTTCGCGCCAGCAAAGTTCCATGACAAAGGACTCTACTTCATACAAAGAAAATCCTCTGTTTTTTAGGCGAGCGACAATTTGACTCAGGCTTATGATCCCTCTTGAGAGGTATGGTGAAAGGTAACTGACACCACCGTCAATATAATTGCGTGTTTTCGCGTAATAAATAGGGTCGAAGGCATCTATTTTTGCCTCAAGGTCAGCCAAAGAAAGGATTGGAATCATACTCTTAATGCTGAAATTCCGCCGTCCACGTGCATGATTTGCCCACTGATCCACGAAGCTTGTTCGCTGAGAAGAAATGCGGCCATTGCCGCAATATCTTTGGCCTCGCCGACTCTTTTTAAGGGGTGTCTGGCAGCGTTTGCTTCGCGTTTGGCATCAGAGTTTAATAGATTCTCGGCAAGTGGCGTGTTGGTAAGCGAGGGTGCAATGGCATTGACACGAACGCTTGGTGCTAATTCTGCAGCCAACGCTCGGGTGAGGCCTTCAATGGCACCTTTAGAAGTGGAAACCAAGCTGTGAAAAGGCAAGCCTTGTTGAACGGCAACAGTAGAGAATAAAACAACGCTGGCATTTGCTGATTTTTTAAGTGCAGGTAGGGCATTTTGGATACATGAGATCGCGCCTAAGACTTGAAGTTGGAAATCTTGTTGGAAATCTGCGCTTGAAAAACGGTTGAATGGTTTCAAGGAGATATTACCTGGGCAATAGACCATTCCATCGAGTTGTTCGGGTGCCTCGTAAGCACTTTGGGCTAATACATCAAATTGCTGCCAATGTAAATGAGCATGCTGGAGTACAGGACTCGTTTGAGAATAAGTAGCAAAAACCTCATGTCCTTGCTCTAAAAGTAATTGAATCAAACTCAGTCCAATTCCTTTTGATGCGCCAATAACCGCTATTTTTTTAGTTTCCATATCTTGATAACAAAAGAATGTTACCAAGGTTTTGACTATAAAAAGAAATTCTTATCAAGTTGTAACCATTCTAGTGTGGCGTTGCAAAAAATATCTTCTTTGACAGACTGACTCAAGGTGCTGTCTTCAATAAATTTGCCAATTTCGAGGTCGCCGAGAGGGAAAGGGTAGTCACTGCCTAAGCAGACTCTTTTGGATCCTTGCATTTTTAAGATATACTCGAGCGCATCGATGTCGTGGGTAATGCTGTCTACCCAAAATTTTCCTAAATAGGTTCTTGGATTATGAGCGTTATCAATCGCAACCAGATCAGGGCGGCAATTGAAGCCGTGTTCAATGCGACCAAGGGTTGGGAGAAAGGAGCCTCCGGCATGTGAAAAACACACCCTGAGATCAGGAAGACGCTCGAGTACGCCACCAAAAATTAATGAGCAAGCTGCTCTGGAGGTTTCTGCAGGCATCCCGACTAACCAAGGAAGCCAGTATTTCTTCATGCTTTCAAAACCCATCATTTGCCAAGGATGTATCATGACCGCCATACCGAGCTGTGCGCAAGCCTCAAATATTGGGAAAAACTTTTCCTCGCTGAGGTTTTCGTCGTTGATATTAGATCCGATTTGGATGCCAACATGCCCGATTTCTTTTGCTCGATGTAGCTCTTGGATAGCAGCATTGGTGTCTTGCATTGGAATGGTTGCAAGGCCGATGTAATTTTTGGGGTAGGTAGTTACAAGTTCTGCAATATGGTCGTTTAAAAAGCGTGAAAGTTCGAGTGCATCGGCTGTTTTGGCCCAGTAAGAGAACATGACGGGAATGGTACAAACTACTTGTACTTGTGTGTTGAATGGCTTGTATTCATTGATGCGTAACTCGGCATCCCAACAATTTTCCTCAATGCGTCTAAAAAATTGACCACCTTGCATCATATCCGCCTTGCCATCCTCTTGGGGAACCAAGTGGATAAATTTACCATAACCAAATTTCTCTGTCCAATTGGGCATCGTTTTGGGCAAAATGTGGCTGTGCATGTCAATTTTTAGCATGGGTATTTTTTTGATTCACGAAGATAATAAAAAGCTCAGAGCGATAACTCCATAATGTAGTCATCCATGACAAAACCGTTTCCGATGTCAAACACCCATTCTTTCTGTACCACAAAACCAAGTTTTTTATAAAAGTATTGTGCAGAATTTGCTTTGTTCACTTGTAAAATAAGTTTCGAGACTTGGGTTTGCTTCGCGCGTTCTATCGCTTTAAAAATGAGCGCACTACCTAGCCCTTTTTGCTGAACTTGCGGCAGTACATATAGCTTATTGATCTTAATGATAGCTCTCGTATTGCTGTGATCGGGCTGTAGCCACTCTAGCGCTACAAAGCCAAGGTCCGTTCCTTTGTCAGAAAGTAAATAAAACTCGTGTCCTTGTTGAAGTTGCTCTTGTAATTTGGCTGTGCTGTACATCCAGTTGAGCATGTAATCGATTTGTTCAGCACTAATTATGGAAGCGTAGGTATCTGGCCAAATGGCTCTGGCCAGCTTTTCTAAAATAGGTAATTCATGTTGCTGAGCCAGCCGAATGTCCATGCTAGTTTTTTACAAATGGTGCCTGTTGAATTTTCCCATTTAATTGTAAACGGATATAATAGGTGCCTGTTGGGAGTTCTTGAACGGATACTTTTCCATTGCTGATAGGAGTGATGTAGCGCTTGCCATCGATGGATACAATTTCAGCAAATTCAGGTAATTCAACGATTGTAAAATGTAAATAATGTTGAACAGGATTTGGGTAAACATTCCAATCCGTTGAGACCAATTGATTTTGTGTGCCTAGGGTTTGTAATGCTAATTTGACAGCTGCATATGCATTGACTTTTCCTGCCCCCCACAACGGGCTTCCACCCGCTGGAATGATACCAGTGTAGTTGTCTTGACGAGCGGTAGCCATAATGATTTCTTTGACTTGACTTGCTGATAAATACGGGTTGGCTTCAAGAATTAAAGCAACGACACCAGCAACCATCGGGGAAGCCATGGAAGTACCTGAGAATTTTGCAAAATGGTAAGTCGTATTATTAAAATTGGTGTTGGCGACAGAAGTAAAGTTGGCGTCAGTAAATGAGGAAACTGCGGAGGTAATCGCAACGCCAGGGGCTGCAATATCAGGTTTCATGGCGCCATCGTAGCGCGGGCCTCTGCTCGAGAAATTTGCCAATGCACCACCAACCAAGGATCCAGAATTTGTAGCATATTGTGTAGCGTAGGCCGCTACACTGATTACTTGATCAGCACAAGAAGGTTCTGAGATGCCATTTTGGTTGTCTCCGGCCGTGGTACCTGCCCCGGCAGCCATAAAGTCCATACCCCAGTTCCCGACATCGTTGGTCAGTTCTGTGACATTCCAGTAATGAACAGTTCCAGCAGTGGCTGCTGATTTTAGTTGAACACGCAGTGAGGTATTGGTGTTTTTGACACGCAAACGCATTTGGGGTTTACCATTCAACGGATGAGCTGCATCAGCAGAAATGTTGTACCAAATAGTATCCTGATTGACCACAAGAAAAGTGTCGATATAAGCATTGATGTTTGCTGTGCTGTAATAGGGAGTTTCGGCAAGCATTTGATTGGAACTATTGGTAATGATCAGGCCATTTGCAAATGCTTGGCCGGGCTCGCCCCAAGCATGGATACTTTGCCCCCACATGTTAGGGTTGGCTGTGTAGTCGTAAAATTCAATTCTAGACTTGAGTTGGTCGTTGTTGAAGGTTTTTTTGAGATGGAAATTTACAGCACCGTTGTTGCCGCCGGAGTTCACGAAAACTACCCCAAGGTTACTAAATGCATCTATGGCCTGACTCAATAAAGAGGTACCGTCTAGTGTTCCAAAATGATAAAGGCCCCAGCTCATATTAATGACCAAACGTTTGTCAGCTGCTAGCGCTTTTTGGTACATCCATTGCCAAGCATCTAGAACAGCGCCTTCGTCAACCAAAAATGTAACAAACAAGAACTGTGCGTCATAGGCAACGCCTCGGTAGGCAGTATTGGCCCCAGCGCCTCCTGCAATGCCGGCAACATGAGTTCCGTGGGTTCCGTAGCTGTAAATGTTGGAAGTGTCAGAACCTGCTATGAGAAGGGAAGCGGGCGTGTCGTATTCGGTGCCGTAATTGAAGCCATTAGGAGCCGGACCATTGGTTTTGAATTGGTCCCAAGCGGCAAAAATGCGGTTTTGTTGTAAAAGTGTGTCGTAAAAAACAGGATGCGTGTAGTCAAAACCCCAATCTGTGACGCCAATGAGTACATTTTTTCCGGTATAACCTTGGGGCAAGCCGATACCTTGGTGTACGGAGTCAGCACGGAGGTCTTTGATTGCTTTGTCGAGGTTTGGATTGATTTTCCCTGCTATCTCAAGGTAATCTAGGCCTTTGATTTCTTGGAGGGATGACAGTTTTTGGAGTGGAACTTTGATACTCAATAACTGTTGAACAGGAGCGGAGAAAAGGATGCGTTGCCACTTTAATTCCTCTGGGTTAAAGTTTTGATTTGCTCTAGCCAGCATGGATAGGTACCAACGGCCATCGATGTTGTATATGGGGTAGTGATTGATTAGAGCCTCATTTACTTCACCTTTGGAACGCAGTAGCTGGCTTTGAATCTGAGTAATTTCATAGCGATCGGAGGAGCTCATTTGGGGTGCAGCCCAAGCTTCATTTGCAAAGCAAAGTAAAATTGAAAGGCAAAGAAGGAAAGCGCTGCGCATCCCCAAATATAAGCATTTTTATGCAGTTAAAGCGTGGTGAAGAGTGAATTTATGGGTCTTCTTACTTTCTTTAAATGCTGGTATTTGTCGTCTTCAGCACGCTTGCCAAAAGTGCAAATAAGGACACTTCTCAAGCCTTTTTTCTCAAGATCCAAGAGTTCGTCGAGTGCAGTTGCGGAGAATCCTTCCATTGGTGTGGCGTCAATCGCTAATAATGCGCTTGTATGCAACACTTGTCCGAGGGCAATGTAGGCCTGTTTGCTATTCCAGTTTTGAATATCCTCTTTTGATTTTTTGCCAATTGCGTCAATTAAGTGGTTTCGGAATCCTTGAATTTGTTCTTCTTCCATGCCACGTGTGTCTCTCATGAGGTCGGCATGAGCATGCAAATAGCTTTCATCGAGTTCAGTTTTGGCACACAATATTAAAACTTCGCTTGCGTCTATTATTTGTTGCTGATTCCAGGCAATTGCTTTGAGTTGTTCACGCAATTGGCTGTCCTGGATCCAAAAATAATGCAATGGTTGCAGTCCATAACTACTTGGGCTCAATTGCAGACTTTTCTCTAAGAGGCTTCTCTGCTGCTCAGTCAATTGATAAGTAGGGTCGTATTTTTTAGTAGCGTAGCGCCATCTGAGTGCAGTTTCTATCGTATTTTCCATATTGTTGAATCTTTCTTCTTTGTTTCTTTCTTAATTAATTTTTCTTCTGCAGTTATTCAAGTCCGTAAGCGTATCAATTCATCGGAACTTCGATGATCAGCATTTTTGATGCTCCTAGAATTTGAATGTCAATTCGGTCAGTTTGAGAAATACCTATGGCATCTCGTGTATTTAAATGTTGTGCGCCTACCGCAATTTCGCCTTCGACTAACATCAAATAAATCCCATTGTTTGGTTCATTCAGGGTATAATTTACAGTTGTTGCCTGTTCAAATTCACCTAAAGAAATCCAAGCATTTTGATGAATCCAAGTGCTCAGTCCACTACTTTGAGGACCCACTAATGGCGTAAAAGCACCATTTTCAATTGTATACTTTCTTTGGGCGTAGCGCGGTTCAACTTGTTTTTGATTGGGGAAAATCCAAATCTGAAATAAATTGAGCGCTTGGTCATGGTTAGGATTGAATTCACTATGGTAAATTCCCGTGCCGGCAGACATCACTTGCACTTCACCGGCTTCTATTACCTCACTAAAGCCCATGCTATCTTGGTGTTTGATGGCGCCACTCAATGGAATAGTGATAATTTCCATGTTGTCGTGAGGGTGTTTTCCAAAACCCATTCCTGGGGCTACAATATCGTCGTTTAGGACACGCAACATTCCAAAATGAATGCGCTCTGGGTTATACCAAGAAGCAAAGCTAAATGAGTGTTTGGCATCTAGCCAGCCGTGATTGGCGTGACCTCTTGTATTGGCGGCGTGAAAGATTGTTTTCATTTTTTTTCTTGCAAAGTAAGCGAGTACCCAGGACTCAATTCAATAACACATGTTAATTCTTTTTGTTGCTTGTAGTATTTGGTTGGCAGAAAATGTGCAATTTCGTTTTATGGTACTCAGTCGCTTTTGGCTGGTGATTTTCATCAGCTCTATATTATTTGTCATGTTCTCCGTGTTTTCGGGGCAGTTCTATAGCATTGATTATGTGCTCAACGGCAAAAAAGATGATCCGATCCTCATCGGAGAAACCTACAAATGGAAGCTGCCCGCCAAATACTTTGATTTGATGGCACGAGCACACAACGACTCGTATGTCAAAAATATCAACCCGAATGATGCCGATACGACTTATGTTTTGAAGGAAAAAACCGTCTTGATCTATTCTGGTGTCCAGAAATCAGACGGCTTGTTGGTTACGGCAAAGGCGAGTTTATTTGATCTTATTTTACCACTGATGGCTTATTTAGCCTTTTTTGCAGGTATCATGCAGTTGCTCATAGATTCTGGTGCCACAGAAAAACTAGCTAAGCGCTTGAGTCCGTTTTTTCAGAGAGTTTTCCCATCGGTTCCGGCTGGTCATCCATCGATTACCTACATGACGATGAATTTTTCGGCCAACTTCTTGGGCCTAGACTCCGCGGCCACACCTTTTGGCTTAAGAGCAATGGAAAGTTTACAAGAACTCAATTCAGATAAAGAAAAGGCTTCTGATGCCCAAATCATGTTCTTGAGCCTCCACGCCGCTGGTCTTACGCTTATTCCTACGTCTATTATCGGTTATCGCGCAGCGGCCAATGCTGCTAACCCAGCAGATGTCATGCTGCCATGCATCATCACTTCATTTGTGGGTACGCTTGCAGCGTTCTTCATCGTCGGGATTCGTCAAAGAATTTCCTTCAAAAGTGGCCTTTTATTAGGTGTTTTAATGGGAGTTATTGGCGCAATTTTGGGCTTGTTGTTTTATGTTGGTTCACTTGATCTTGTCCAGAAAAACTACTTTACAAATAATTTCTCGGGCATTCTTTTGTTTGCAATTATTGTATTGACCCTTCTTTTTGCCTTTAAAAATGAAGCCCGATTCAAAGAGAAACAAACTACTGTTTTCGACGCATTTGTCGAGGGGGCAAGAGGGGGCTTAGATACGGGAGTTAAAATTTTCCCTTACGTACTAGGAATGTTAGTTGCCATCTCAGTTTTTAGAAATTCAGGCCTGTTTGAGTTAATTGCAAGTGGTATTTCGGAGCTATTTCGATATGCGGGAGTTGGGAAAGAAATCACAGATTCTCTACCCGTAGCACTGCTGCGACCTTTTAGTAGCTCTGGGTCTAGAGGTTTTATGCTCGACGCTATGAATCAGTTTGGCCCCGATAGTTTGGCTGGTAGGCTTTCAGCTATATTTCAGTGCTCGGCTGAAACTACTTTCTATGTCATTGCCGTGTATTTTGGTGCTATCAATGTCCGTAATACACGCTATACTTTGGGTGTGATGCTTTTAGTTGACCTCATTTGTGTTTTAACGGCCATTAGCGTTGCATTGTGGTTTTTTGCATAATGTAGCTCGTTAATGAAAAGAAAATAGTAAAAAGTTGTAGAATGTCGCAGGCTCAATTAACGTATCCATCTCTCGTGATTTTAGCTTTAGCCAAGGCCGTTGAAGGCAATAAAGAACTTCAGCTTTGGTTGCAAGAAAATGGCTATCCTGAGCTTTTTATGACTGCTCAAGCCATTCGCTTGCAAGATCCGGCTAGAAAATGGTTACTTGCAAACGGTTACCCACACCTAATGGCTATGATTTCCGCAGCTGAGGCGAACGAAAAAGCACAACGCTGGCTCCAGCAATACGACTACTGGACGCTTTATCATATTGCCATGGCTGTAGAGCACGAAAAAGAAAGTTGGTTTTGGCTCAGAAAAAATGCAAGCCCAGAAATTATCATTTTAACAAAATCAATACAAGTCATTAAAGACCAGATTGAAGAAAACCACAACGACGTACACGCTATCCATAAAGATCTATAGCAAGTACGTCGTTAAAAGGTATAAATGAGATGGATCTTAGAGCAACATTGCTGCTGGTTGCTCCATATATGTTTTGAAAGTTTGTAAGAAAGAGGCTCCTGAAGCACCGTCAACAACACGGTGGTCGCAAGAGAGTGTAACTTTCATGACCGAACCAGGAACTACTTGCCCGTTTTTAACTACCGGAACTTCTTTAATGCCTCCAATTGCTAAAATACAGGAATCTGGTGGGTTTACAATTGCAGTGAATGATTCAATACCAAACATCCCGAGGTTTGAGATGGTAAATGTATTCCCTTCCCAATCGGCTGGCTGTAACTTTTTGTCTTTGGCTTTTTGTGCAAATTCACGCACTTCTGCAGAAATTTGTGTGAGGCCTTTGTTGTCAGCAAAACGCACAACAGGCACTAGTAAACCTTCGTCTACTGCAACAGCAACACCAATATTGACATGATCATTGCGACGAATGAAATCACCCATCCAAGCGCTATTGACAGTCGGATGCTGACGCAGTGCCATGGCAACTGCCTTGATGACCATGTCATTAAAAGATACTTTAACGCCATCAAGGTTGTTCAACGCTTTTCTTGTAGCAATAGCATTGGACATATCGATTTCAAGGGTGAGATAGAAGTGTGGTGCTGTAAATTTACTTTCGGCCAATCGGCGTGCGATCGTTTTGCGCATTTGCGAAATTGGCTCGTCGGTGTAAGATACTTCGCCCGTATGGCTCGGCATAACTACAGGTTTGTTGGCCGGAGTGTATGGCACATAATGATCGACATCGCGCTTCACAATGCGTCCGTTCTCACCGGTGCCCGCAACAGCTTGAATATCAATTCCGCGTTCTGAGGCTAGTTTCTTTGCTAAAGGTGAAGCAAAAACGCGGTCAGTTGTGTTGTTAGCTACTACCGGTGCGGCAGCAACTGGTGCGGCAACAGGAGCAGGTGTCGGAGTGGCAGCAACTACAGCAGCAGGAGCTTCTACTACTGGCGCAGGGCTCGGACTTGCGTCTGGTGTACTGGTGGCAGCACCTGGAGCACCGGCAGCCGCATTGGCTAGTGCAGCACTGATGTCTTCACCAGCTTGCCCAATGATTGCAAGTACGCTGTTTACCGGAGCTGCTTTACCTGTTTCGACGCCGATGTGCAATAATACACCATCAAAGAATGATTCAAACTCCATGGTGGCTTTGTCCGTCTCGATTTCAGCTAGGACTTCTCCTGCTTTAACGGTGTCACCAACATTTTTTGTCCAGGCAGCCACAACACCTTCTGTCATGGTGTCGCTTAATTTCGGCATGTAAACTACTTCAGCCATGTTTTTCTATGTTTTAGTATTCTTTGATATAAGGATAATCTGTTTGAACATACACGTCTTCATAAAGTTCGTGTGCTTCAGGATATGGAGAATTTTCTGCAAATGTGACAGATTCTTCTACTTCTGTTTTTACCCAAAAATCTATCTCTTCGAGTTCCTTGGCAGATAGCCATTTGTTCTCTTTGATGATGCGTAAGCAGTGCTCAATTGGATCTTGTTCCATCCATTCTGCAACTTCGTCTTTGGTACGGTATTTTTGTGGGTCAGACATAGAGTGCCCCTTGTAGCGATAGGTTCTGATATCAAGAAGAGTTGGGCCTTCACCGCGTCTTGCGCGGTCAGCAGCTTCTTCAATGGCTTCATGAACAGATTCTGGTCGCATGCCGTTGACAATTTTAGAAGGCATTCCGTAAGAGAGTCCAATTTGCGAAAGATCAGTTACGTTGGTGGTGCGTTCTACAGAGGTTCCCATTGCGTAATTGTTGTTTTCAATGATGAAAATGACTGGTATTTTCCAGTTCATGGCCATATTGAAAGTTTCATGGAGCATTCCTTGACGCACTGCGCCATCGCCCATAGAAACAAAAGCGACATTTTTAGTGCCTTTGTACATCTCTGCAAAAGCGACACCAGCTCCCATACCAATTTGGGCACCTACGATACCGTGGCCACCCATAAAATTGACTTCTTTGTCAAAGAAGTGCATTGATCCACCTTTACCTTTAGAGCAACCAGTTGTGCGGCCATAAAGTTCTGCCATCAAAACTCTTGGATTAGTTCCGAGTGCAATAGGATGCGCGTGATCGCGATAGGCAGTCATGTGTTTGTCATCCTTCTGACATGCACTAGCTGTACCAACCACAATTGCTTCTTGGCCAATGTAAAGGTGACAGAAACCGCCGAATTTTTGTTGAATATAGAGCTGCCCCGTTTTTTCTTCAAACTTGCGGATCAAGAGCATGTCTTTGTACCATTTTACATAAGTTTCTTTCGAAAACTTGGGCTTAACTGAACTTTTAACGGCTTTCGCACACATATCTTCTAATTTTATCGGTCACAAATATACAAATCATTCACAAACAATGTTCAAAATGTCAAATTTACACTAAGTATGTTTTTAGTCTATTTTTAGCTTCAGAAAATCTGACAATTGAGCGTGAGTTAGTGAAAATTCAACGATGCCGTTGGCCCAATTGGTCACCTCGTATGGGTTATAATAAAAGGTTATTCCTTTGGACGTAATTTCAAAGTTGTCTGGTAGGTAAAAACTCTTTCCAAACCAATACTCATCTTTATTAAACGGTACGTTAGGTTTGAGTCCTACTTTTTTTCTGAATGCAATTTCAGCAATTTTCAGCAATTTTTGATCCACGTTTAGAAAGTCCTTAATGGAGAGTTTCTTACCATCAGTTTTATCGAAGTAATCAAAAGAAACGCCATACATTCCATGTGCACCTCCTGTATAAGATGAGCTGAAAGATTTGAGACAAGCAAAGGAGCCGTAATGATCCGAGATATCAAAGGTGTCTGTTGACGACCAAACCATATCTTCTTCGTATCGCGTGGCCTCTTTCTTAAATGCTTTAAGAGATTTATTTATGAGCGTTGCGTTGAGTGGTCTTGGATATGGTTTTGATTCTTCAGGACGAAATAAACTATTTCGAATCTGATCGTTGATCGCTTGTTGCCAATGAATCAGTTGGACACCTTCTTGCTCATCATAAAATTCAAATGCAATATTAGACCATTGCTTGTCCCAAGGTTGTAAAACCACTTTTTTAGAAATGAGGATACTGTCATCGCCGGTGATCAGTTTTGCAATGGTTTTGAGGTTGGTGTGCACCTCAGTTTTTTCTTTTTTTAGATTACTTCTTTTTACAATGTCTTTATCCTTTGGGGTACTGTTACCACAGGCTGACAAAATGATTAGGCAGGCAAAAATGAGAAAGTGGGGCTTAAGAAACATGTTGTTTTTTCTTTGTCGTGTTATAAATGAGGTATATGCCAACCAAAACAAGCGGAATACTGAGTAACTGACCAGTGTTCAACGGGAGGGTGTAGTCTCGGGCGGTTTGGCCCAATTTAAAGAATTCGCAAATAATCCTGGAGCCAAAAATCAAGATCAAGAAACTACCAAATACAAAGCCCGGTTGTTGCCATTTCTTCAGCTTCCAGTACAAATACAACAAGAGCCAAAAAGAAATAAAATAGCAAATAGCCTCGTAGAGCTGCGCCGGGTGACGAGGTGTTGGGTCGTAAAAACCGGTTGCCTCATTGAAATAATACTGGAATTTGAAGGCCCAAGGCACTGTAGTTTCGTAGCCGACCATTTCGTGATTGACTAAATTTCCGAGTCGGATAAAAGTTCCGGCAATCGCAATAGGTGCTGCAATGCGGTCTAAAATCCAGATGTAAGGCATTTTGGAAACTTTCTTGGAAAAAATAAATAAAGCAATCAAAATGGCAACAGCAGCTCCATGGCTGGCCAAGCCCCCTTCCCAAACCTTGATAATATCTCCTGGATGCGATAAATAACCGCGTTCGAATTCCCCGTTTACAAAGCCATCCCAGTATGGTCCGTAAAAAAATACGTGTCCGAGTCTGGCACCAATAATAGTGGCGAGTACCATGTAAGTGACTAAGCTATCGAGTATTTTGTCTTCAACTTGCTCTGCTTTGAACATTTTTCGGATCACAAAATAGCCCATCACAATGCCGGAAACAAAAAGTAAACCGTAAAGATTTGGTGTACGCCAGCCTTCAATGAGTTGTGAGTCAATGGTCCAGTTGATAAAAAGTGTCATAGTGCTTATTTATTAATGGCTTGTTTGACAAGCGCCTCGGGTTTTTCATTGTGTGCTTGGAAGGGTAGTGCAGTCGACCGCCCTTTTTTAAAGATCAGATTGCTTTTATTGCTTCCTTTGCGCAATTCTTTTTGAGCTTCCAATGGCAGATGGATGGTGTCTTTGCAGCTTGTACTGCAACAGTTTTCCATTTTTGCCTTGCAAGCATCACATTGAATAAATAGCAAGTGACAAGCGTCGTTTGCACAATTTGTATGGGTGTCAGCTGGGGCGCCACATTGATGGCAGACGGCGATAATATCTGGCGTAATGCGTTCTCCACGGCGTTCATCGAAGACAAAGTTTTTACCTATAAATTTATTTTCTAGGCCTTTTTCTTTGCAGTCATTGGCGTATTTGATGATGCCGCCTTCCAGTTGGTGTACATTTTTGAATCCTTTGTGCTTGAACCAGGCTGAGGCTTTTTCACAGCGCACTCCACCGGTACAATACATGACAATATTTTTGTCTTCATTGCCCTTGAGTACGGTCTCTTCAATGTATGGCAGGGATTCTCGGAAGGTATCAACGTCCGGTAAAATGGCACCTTTGAAATGCCCAACTTCCCATTCGTAATGATTTCTAAAGTCTATGAGTAGGGTGTTGGGGTCATTGGTGAGTTGATTAAATGCTTCTGCATCTAAGTGAATGCCTTTATTAGTGACATCAAAAGTTTCGTCTGAAAGCCCATCTGCCAATATTTTATGACGCACCTTAATCTTGAGTTTCAAGAATGGAAATGCTGCCTCTGCATCATCAACCGCAAAGTTGAGTCGGATTCCATTTAAAAAATCGATTTGATAAAGCTCCTCTCTGAACTGACCCAGATGTTCTTTAGGAACGGCTATTTGGGCATTGATCCCTTCTTTGGCAACATAGGTGCGGCCAACGATGTCAAGTTTTGTCCAATTGAGGTATAGTTCGTTTCTAAACGCTTGCGGATCTGCAATGTGTGCATATTGGTAAAAAGAAATCGTAATGTATTGATGGCCAATTTCTTGTAGATGTTTCTCTAAAGTGGGCCTATCAAGCGTATTCCAAAGTTGCATATTTTGGTAATTGACGAATTGATACTAAACCGCTACATTGTGCTCGCGAAGGGCGTCGTTGAGCGAGGTTTTTAAATCGGTCGAGGCCTTGCGCTTACCGATGATGAGTGCGCACGGAACTTGGTAGTCTCCGGCAGCAAAGGATTTTGTGTAGGATCCTGGGATGACCACAGATCTTTCGGGCACGTATCCTTGATGTTCGATTGGCTCAGGGCCACTTACATCAATGATTTTTGTAGACTTTGTTAATACAACATTTGCGCCCAATACAGCTTCTTTTCCAACGCGAACACCTTCCACAACAATACAACGCGAACCTATGAATGCGCCATCTTCGATGACTACAGGTGCAGCTTGCAAGGGTTCAAGCACACCTCCAATACCTACACCACCACTTAGATGAACATCTTTACCAATTTGGGCACAGCTGCCCACAGTTGCCCAAGTATCTACCATTGTGTTGCTGTCCACATAAGCGCCAATATTGACGTAAGAGGGCATCATGATGACGCCAGGAGCAATAAAAGCACCATAGCGAGCCACGGCGTGTGGAACTACTCGGACGCCAAGTTCTTTGTAATTGCGTTTGAGCGCCATTTTATCGTGGAATTCAAAAGGACCAACTTCAATTGTTTCCATCTGACGAATTGGAAAATACATGACAACCGCTTTTTTGACCCATTCATTGACTTGCCAGCTGCCATCTTCAAGGGGTTCAGCTACACGGAGTAAACCTTTATCAAGATCTTCGATTACTTTTTCAATAGCGGCAATAGTAGTGCTGTCAGCTAATAAACTACGGTCTTCCCATGCCGCTTCAATTTGTTGTCTCATTTGAAACCTTTTGTTTTGGAATTAAAATTAATAAGATCAAGCCTAGGACAAAAAACACGACCAAAGCAAGAATTGAAGTGCGAATATCTAAAAAGCCCTCGATCAGTCCAAAAGTAAGAGTCCCTATAGCGAGCCCTATTTTTTCAGCAAGATCATAAAAGCTAAAATAAGAGGTGAGGTCTTTGGTTTCTGGTAATAATTTGGAGTAGGTTGAGCGCGAAAGTGATTGAATGCCTCCCATTACCATCCCAACACCGGCAGCAGCAATGTAAAACTGCCATGGGTACCAAACGAACTGATAGACATATATACAGAGTAAGATCCAGATCACGATGGAAATGCCCAGCGCTTTGAAGTTGCCAATTTTCTTGGACACAAACGACATCAAATAGGCGCCTGCAATACCGATAAATTGAATGATTAAAATAGATAATATGAGATCCTGCTGTTTGATGCCTATGACCTCTTTATTTGCAAAAGCTACTGCCATTACCATGATGGTTTGCACCGCCATGTTGAACATGAAATAGGAACCGAGATACCCTTTTAGCGTTTTATTTTGTCGGATTTGCTTCCAAACCTGAAAGACCTCTTTGTAGCCTGAGGAAATCAAATTCTTTTGATCTGTTTTTGTGGCTATTGTTTTCGGTAAGCGCGAGAAAGAAAAAGTAGCAAAGGAAATCCACCATAAACTGACAAGCGGAAAAGCCCATTTGATAGGAATTACTTTTGTAAATACGGTCAATACTAAAATAATAATTAAGAGCGTGGAACTACCGAGATAGCCCATAGAGTAACCTCGGGCGGATACTTTGTCGTGGTCTGCAGGCTCGGCAATATCTGGTAAATAAGCGTTGTAGTAAACCAGGCTGGCCCAAAAACCAATGGATCCAAAAAATAAAGGCAAGATACTCCAGTTGATGACAAAAGGGGAGAGGCCCTCGGCACCTTTGGGTGGTGCATTGAAAAAATAGAGCAAACCGCTTGCTGCTGCGCCAAGATAGCAGAAAAATTGCATGAACAATTTGCGCTTTCCGCCCGCATCTGCAATCCCAGATAATAAGGGTGAAATGAGCGCTACAATGATGTAGGACAAACAAATGACATAAGCATAGAATTCAGTGTTGTGAAATTCTCTGCCAAAGAAAGATACGGTATCGTAAACAGTTTGTCCAGCTTCATTTTTGACACTTGTCTTGGTTTCAAACAAGATAGGAAAGATAGCCGAGCTGATGATCAACGGATAGACAGAGTTGGCCCAATCATAAAATACCCAACCTGTGATGATGCGTTTGTTCCCTTTTTCCAACATATTTCAAATTTAGGGAAATATCCTTAGGATTTGATTTCAAGTTGATATTTCAGTAAAAGCCCACTTAGCTGGTATGCAGCTATTTTCATACCTTTCACCTGATTGCGTTCTGGTGAAAGTATCAGGTTTTGACAACCTCTGAAGTCTGCTTTACGGAGATCTGAATTTTCGAATATGGCACCTGTTAAAATGCACTCTTTGAAAGCAAGGCCTGAGGCTTTCACCTCTGTGAAATCTACCTCGGTGAGGTCACAGTGTTCAAAACAACATTGTTGTAAGTTGCATTGGTAAAAGGTGGCGTGCCTGAGTAAACAATTTGTAAAACGACATTCAAAACCGAATGGATTCGCTGCCTCAAATAGGATTCCTTGAAGTTTACAATTTTGAAAATCAACTTCTTGGAAAGCGCATCCGGTAACAGACAAATTAGATAAGTCGCAATCGAGAAAACTACAACCAATAAATTTGGCGCCTTTGATTGAGACTCCTTTGAAATCTAGCCCGGAAAACTGGCAATTCTCGTAGGTGCCAATTGCCCAATTATCAATTTTGTCAATATGTTGATCAAAGAAATTCAAATCAATACTATGCGTTCAAATAATCGGTTAAATACAGAAATGGTTCGTTGAGCTTGCCTTCAAAGGTGGTTTCTGTGGCTCTGTAAATGACCTGATCAGGATCCTCGTTTAAAAGTGGTGGAAATACATTTTTTAACAATTGTTTTCCAAAATCGATGGAGGCATCTTTGGGTAGCTCGCAGGGTAGATTATCTACGGCCATAACAGTAATCGCATCCGCTTGGTCAAAAGGTACCTCAGCGCCTGTTTGCGGATTGTAGCCATAAAAGGAATCGCCAATTTTACTTGGTCTAATGGTGCATGCAACCGGGCCAGCGATGTCGCAAGAAATATCGGCTACGAGCTTGATGCGATTGTCTGGCGAACGCAGCATCTCTTGCGTGAGAATAAGTGGTGATTTCGAGGACCAAAAATGACATGGAATATACATGTCGCTCTGTTGAGCATAGTTTCCAAAAACACTTTGGTATCTCTCAGGATTTGCATAAAATTCGCCTTTATCAAACCCACCATCTGCGCTTCTTTTGAAATAGTCGTGTGTATCTAGGTGCGTGTATACAGGCTCATCAAAAGTTTCTTTAAGATAGGCCTCGGGGCTTACTTCTTTGATCGGGAGTAGGGCAATGATTTCTCTTGCTCCGTGACCAACTTTACCAAAACCAGTTAAAACGCAGCGGAAATTGTCGGGTAGCTTTACCTTCTGGAGTTCTTGCTCCACTTCTTTGCGGTCATTGCACAAATGTGCCGGCTTCAAACAGTATGAATTTTGTTGAAGACCTAATGTTAAAAAGGCATTGTAGGCCCCTACAATGCCCGCATAACGACCAAAGCCAATAATGCGTTTGTTTTGCTTGTCTTTGAGCACCTCGTAGTCAATGAGTCTGATTTTTTTATCAAGTATCTCTTGAAGTAAAGCGCGGTTATAGGGCTGTTTTTTAATGGTATGTGAAAAAAACAAATAGGTCTTGTTGGGTATAAGCTGATCCTTCGGGACTTCTTTTACCCCGAGTAAGATGTCGCAATGGCTGAGGTCTTCTTGTACGGTAATGCCTTGTGCCTGATAAGCATCATCAGCAAAACAACGTATAGGGCTATTTTGAACAGTGACTTTGACTTGTGGATAAGTGTCTTGAAGTTGCTTACACTGTTCAGGGCTCAGTGGAACTCTGAAATCTGGGGGTGTCTTGCCTTCGCGAATGATTCCGATGTTGATGATGGGCATTTGTAAGGATTAAAAGAGATAGTTGTCTATGAATTCTCTGACACAAGCATCTCCGCCTTTTTTAGTTAAGATGATATCTGCTATGCTTTTTATGGCGGGTACTGCAGAGGCAGGGCAAACTGCAAGCCCAACAGCTTCCATCACTTTGAGGTCGTTGCGGTCGTCACCAATGAAAGCAATCTCGTTCATTTTGAGGCCAAGTTCAGCGCACCAAGACTCTAAAACGCTCAATTTTGAATCTTGCCCCACGTAGACATGTGATATTCCGAGTAGTTGAGCGCGGTCTTGCACCATGTGCTCCGTGAAACCAGAGGAGATGATACCAAGTTGTAATTTTTTTGTTTTACTCAGCTCGAGTAATGCAAGGCCATCGTGGGTGTGGTAGCGCTTCATTTGATCGCCTTTCTCACTAACATACATGCCGCCATCGGTTAGTACACCATCTACGTCTAAGATGAGCATACGGATGTCTTTGATTTTAGCATCTAGTACGGACCTTTGGTAGAGCGGTTTGAATAAAAGTGCTTGCAAGTCAAGTTCATATTCTTCACAAATTGCTTCGAGGTCATAGAGCGACAACTCTTGCACATGATCTACATCGAGGTCAGCTAAGAAATCGTCAAATTGGATACCGTGTTTTTGGCAAAGACCTTTAATATTTAATTCAAGTAGCATATTTAAACAATTTGATATCCAATACTTTGAGCAACTTTTTGAAGGTCGTCTTTAAGTGTTTTAAATTCATCGTAATTGAGTTGTTGAGAGGCATCTGATTTGGCAACTTTCGGATTTGGATGCGCTTCAATCAAGAGGCCATCAATGCCCATTGCAACACAAGCACGTGCCAATGGGTTGACGCCATAAGCATAACCCATGGCATGCGAAGGGTCCAGTACGATTGGTAAATTACAGTGTTCTTGTAACCAAGCCACCCCACAAAGATCAAGCGTAAAGCGTGTTCCTGTTTCGAAGGTGCGAATGCCGCGTTCGCAAAGCACTACATTTTCGTTGCCACCTGAAAGTACGAATTCTGCTGCTTGAACAAATTCCTGTAGGGTAGTACCGAAGCCTCTTTTGATCAAGACTGGCTTTTTAATTTTTGAACAGGCTCTTAAGATGCCTTGGTCATACATGGCTTTGGCTCCCACTTGAATGATATCTGTGTGTTCGATTATTTCCTGTATGTGGGTAGCATCACGCGCTTCGGTGATGACGCTCAGGCCATATTCCTGACGCATTTTTGCGAGTAACTCAAGGCCTTCAAGGCCCAAGCCTTGAAAAGAATAGGGGCTGGTTCTTGGTTTATAGCATCCCCCGCGAAGTGTGGTAAGGCCCATTGAAGTAAGTAATTGCGCAGCGCTTCTGATTTGTTCTTCAGATTCAACGGAACAAGGCCCACCAATGAGGATAGTATTGTTGGTTTGTCCTCCTATGCTCACTTTACCAAAAGATACCTCGCGTTTTTCGACCTGGAATTTTTTTGATGCCAATTGGATATCATTGCTAAAAACCCAATGTTGAGCGGTATGGTTATCTAGATAATCAGGAACCTCTTTGAGGTTACTTCCGGTGATCAAGTAGGTTTTGCCTAAGTAATCAATTTGAAAGGCTTTGGCCTTTGCGGCTAAATCTGCAGCCATGTTGGCTGAACTTTGTTTGATTTCAATGATCATATTTCTGCTTTGATCAGGTTGGTGAATTGTACAATACCCTTAAGTTGCTGTGCAGTATCGATTACTGGTAAATAGAGCACGGCAAAGGGGCTATTTTTAATAAGTTGCAAGAGTTCAATTACTGTTGCATTTTCATTGATGCAAATAGGGTTTTCGTTGATGAGGTCTTGTGCCTTTAGATCATTTAATTGGCCTTGGTTTTTAAGTTGCCTTAACAGGGCCTTTCGGATATCAGCACTTGAAACCATGCCAATCAGTTTGTTAGCAGCATCAATGGCCATTGCAACACCCATTTGACCGTCTTCAACGGTTTGCAGCACATGTTGTAGTTCGAGCTGGTCTATGCAAAACTTTGGTGTTTCGTGTAGTGGAATCATGAAGTCGGCTACCTTATAGGAAGAGCCAATGCTGCGTTGAGTGAGGTTCATGAGGGCATTTCCAACACTCGCTTCTTTAAAAAGATATGAGCCAGAAACAGCCGTACTCACGCCCATTTGTCTAAGAATGAACGAAACTTCCGGATTTACTCCACCATCAACATGAATAGACTTATTGGGGTAGCGTTTTCTAAAAGTTCTGATTTTCTCAAAATTCAGGTGGTCAAAAACCCCTCCTGATTGTCCTGGTATGGTGGCCATGATCAAAATAAAGTCAAAATCAGGGTAAGCGTCAAAGATGTCAATGGAGCTAGGCGTGATGACTGAAATGCCTTTTTTTCCTTTGATTTCTTTTGGTATTTGTAATGGTTTTTGCAGCGGCTCTGCTTGAAATGTCAGGTATTCTACCGGATGCTCGAGTAAGTAGGGGTAGAATTTTTCTGGATCGGAGGTGATGATGTGCAAATCAAGTGGCAGCTTGCAAAGTGATCTTATTTTTTGAATGTCTTCAAAAACAGCAAGGTTGTCGTTGCAATCGATGTGAAGGAGATCTACTTGATGCGCATGAAGATCGGCAATTACGGCTTCTAGAGGGCGAGTTGCGTCTGAATAAATGGAAGCTGAAATCTTCATGAGACTGAAAAAAAGATGGGGTAAGCTACTTTTATCGCACCGCTACAACCTCATACCTTTGCTACATTCCTGTCCTGGAGGATTCAGAGGGAGCTGGTCGTAAAAGACTTACCCCATGCAAAAATAAAGAATTCTTGTGATACTACGCAACAATTGCTCTATTCAACAATGAAATCATTGCCAAACACACAATAAAGAGTTGAGTTGCAGTCTCTTCAGAAAGTGCAGAACCATCTTCATCTTCTTCTGATACTTCCATCGCCATAAATTGGGCAAGTTGAGGTTGGTCACAGAAAGATTCTATGATTTCTTCGTCTTCAGTTTCAAAATATTGGTCGAGCATATCGAAATAAGGTTCCTCTAATTCGTCAATATCCGCTTCGGTAATCGCACGCAATTCAATTCCTTCTTGTTTAAATGCTTCGAGAATAAGACAGAAGTAGTAAATCAATAAGCCTTCGAGGTCTTCATTTTTGTACTCTTCTGGAGCGGTCATGACATAACCCAAGAGTGCTTCCTGAGCAGAGGCATACAATTCCGTAATGTTTTCGAGTTGGTCGTCTGTGAGGTTGTCTACCACCCCAATGGCCTTTTCAATGGCCTGTAAAGAAACTTGTTTCATGCAAATATTTTGTCAAAGGTAGTCTATTTCAATTGAATCGTCGTTTGTAACTTACGCTACACTTCAAAATATATTGTAAACTTAATTTTGTAGTCGAAATGAAAACAATTCTTCAAACAGAGAAATATTTTACCGCCCTTGGTTACGTCATTGGAGCTATTTTAGGGTATATTTATTTCAAGCTAAACCCTTGTACCACAGGTTGTGCATTGCGTAGTACGCCTTACGCAACAATCATTATGGGTTTGTTGTTAGGAGGAATAGTGTTTCAGTACCTATTTGAAATCATTAACCCAAAAAATAAAAAAGATGTCAAAAACAATCATTGATGTGCGCACGCGTGCAGAGTTTGCAGGTGGCCATGTAGCTGGTTCAATTAATATTCCTTTACAGGAAATCACAGGTCATATCGAAGAAATCAAAGCGATGGCACAACCTATTATTTTTTGTTGTGCTTCCGGTAATCGTTCAGGGCAAGCCACACATTATTTCCAATCTTTGGGCGTTGACTGTGAAAATGGTGGCGGCTGGATGGAAGTCAATTACATGTTGAACCAAAAATAAAATTGACATGTCTTTACTCAAAAAACTTTTTGGTGGAACCAGTGTAGATTTCAAAGCGCTGGTTCAACAAGGCGCCATGATCATCGATGTGCGCACGCCCGCAGAGTTCAAAGGTGGTCACGTTAAAGGTGCCGTTAACATTCCTTTACAATCGTTACAAGCTAGTTTCTCTAAAATCCCAAAGAATAAAACCATCATAACTTGCTGTGCATCCGGCATGCGCAGTGGATCGGCCAAAAGCTTACTAAAAGCGGCAGGTTATACCGTACACAACGGCGGAGGATGGACGAGCCTCAATTCAAAGTTGTAATAGCAATTTATAATTAAAAAAGGCGACCTAATGGTCGCCTTTTTTTGTCGTATCTAATAGGTACTAACTCCTATTGATTATTTTCTATAATATAGCGAAGTACTTTCTCCATTAAATGTGCACGGTCTTTTCCGCTCACGTTGTGTGGATGCATCGGGTAGACAAAGTAGTCCACTTGAACGCCATTTTCAATGAACGATTTCAGTAAAGCTTCGTTGTGTTGCATCACCACGACATCATCTACGGTTCCATGGATCAATAGTAAATCTCCTTTGAGGTTTTTAGTGTAGTTGGTAAGCGCATTGTTTTTATAGCCATCAGGATTTTGCTCAGGGCGGTCCATGTAGCGCTCGCCGTACATGATTTCATAGAATTTCCAGTCTGTAACTGGCCCACCTGCAACGCCCACATTGAACACGCCTGCTTGTCGCAACATTAAAGAAGTTGTCATGAAGCCACCAAAAGACCAACCATGCACGGCCAAACGATTACCGTCGATATAGGGCAGGGATTTAAGGTAGTTAACTCCTGTAAGTTGATCTTCCATTTCGATGGTGCCTAACTGACGATGAATTTGGCTCTCAAATTCGAAACCGCGCTCGCCTGATCCTCTGTTGTCTAGTGTAAAAACAATATATCCTTGGTTCGTCAACCAATGCATCCAGAGATTGGCGCCAGCCAGCCAGCTGTTGGTCACCATTTGGGCATGCGGACCACCATAAACATAGACTAATACGGGGTATTTTTTGGATGGATCAAAATTGCTTGGTCTGATCATGCGGTAATAAAGTGCAGATCCGTCATTGGCCTTTAAGGTGCCGATTTCTGTAGTTCCAATTTCGTAATCTGCTAATTGATCATTGGCAACAAGTAATGGTTTAGCTATTTTGCCGTTGAGCGTCATGATTTGCTCTTTATTGGCGACTTCTAAACTGCTGTAGGCATCAAAATAGTAAGCACCTTTAGGAGCTAAAGCAAAACGGTGGGTTCCTTCTTGGGTGGTCAATAAGCGGTTGTTTCCTTTTAAGTCACACTCGTATACTAAGGTGTTACAGGGATTAGGCCCTGTAGCGCTATAATAAATTTTGGTGCCGTCTTCATTGGCCGCTAGAATCTCTTTTAGAACAAATTTATTGGAAGTGATCGCTTTCGGATTTTCTCCTTTAATGTCACAATAATAAAGATTGTTGAAACCATTTTTCTCTGAAATCCAAATGAAGTTGTCCGAATTGTTGGATGGGAAAAATGCTGGGTGTTCTGGTTCAACCCATTTGTCGTTGGCTTCTTCCCAAAGCGTTCTAATAAAAGTGCCTTTGACGTCATATAAATTGAGCCACATGTGGTTTTGGTCTCTATTGACCTCAGCCACAAGTAGGTATTTTTCACTTGGTGTAAATACAACATTTGTTAGATAGGAATCGATGCCAGAACGTGGGCTAATGAATGCTGTTTTCTTGGTTTTAAGATTATAGATACCAACACGAGGTTTTTCTGAAGCTTGGCCGGCCATCGGATATTTAATAAACTTAACGGCACCTGGTGTTTGGTTGATATCGAGTAGGGGATAATCATGAACGGCACTTTCATCTTTTTGATAAAAGGCAAGTAAGGCACCAGAATTAGACCAAAAAATACCTTCAGATATACCGAACTCGCTGCGTGCATAAGTTTGGCCTGAAACGATGTTTTTGTCTTTGTTTTTCGTGATTGGTCGGTAGGTTTTGTCAGATTCTAGGAAATAGAGGTTGTTTTCAATGGTGAAAGCAATTTTTTTGCTTGCAGCATGAAAGTGAGCATTTTCTGCATTTTCTGGTAATTCATGGACACTTCCTGTTTTTGAAACCACATTGTATAACGCAAAGACACTACCTCCGTCAGAAACTTCTAAAATCTCTTTGCTAACCCATGAGCTGAATCCAAGATGTGCAAATGAAGTGCCTAGCTTTTGATTAATTTCATTGACGTTAGTTAGTTCAGTCGATTTTTCTGAGCTGACCGTGCTGCGTTGTAAACTCTTCCAATCTGCACTGCAAATGGTATACTCGTCAGTTTCTGGTATCCATTGAAAGTTATTGAGTCGGGCAGGCGACAAAGCTCTTTGCTTCAAGACCGATTCTTTGAGGTCAAAAGTTTTTTGTTGTGCTAAAATGTTTGTAAGTAAGCTAAAACAAAGAAATAGGAGGGCGCAATATCTCATGAGCGTTGTATAAATTGATTAAAAAATAATTCTAAGGGTCTTCCAACCTTGTAGCATTTCAAAAGTAATTGATCCAAATCAGGATTTAAAATAGTTAAAGGATCAAAAGTCGCGTAAAAATAAAATTGTTTGTTAAACAGAAGCGGTTCTAATTCTGCGGCCTCTTGAAAATCTTTGTCTATTTTTTTGTTGCGTTCCCCATGTATTTCGCCAAATAATTCCTTGAACTCTTCTTGATTGTAGCAGTTTTGAAATTCAGAAAGGTTGTTGGCAATCCCTTCACGCAGGGCGTAAAGATCTTCTTTATCGATTTCATAAACACCACCATAGGCCCTAACGTGTTCAGGGCTGAACTCAAAGTAAATCCCGTGAATCGAACTGCTTTTTTTTCCATTGGGTGAAATGACTGCTGAGCACATTGTTTTATAGGGCGTTTTATCCTTCGAAAAACGGATATCGCGGTTGATCCTAAAAATGCAGTCACTGGCTTTCAAATCGGTGAAAACCGGTTCTTTCTTGGCCAACTCATTAATCAAGTGCTGGGTAAAAGCCTTGAAAGGCTCTTTAACGCTTGTTTCGTAGCGTTTTCTATTGACATCAAACCACTCTTTGTGATTGTTTGCTGCCAGTTCCTGAAAAAACAATAAATAATCTTCGGTAAAAAAGGACATGAGGTAAAGTTAAGAAAAAAGCCGGCAAACCTTGTTTATCAATAGATTCTTTCTATCTTTGCACCCCAAATAATTTATTAATTAAAGTTTAACCTTATGAATTCTTACGAAACTGTTTTCATTTTAACTCCCGTTTTGTCTGATGAGCAGGCAAAGGAAGCAGTGCAGAAATTCGAAGGCGAGATTACCGCTAAAGGTGGTAAAATCAAGCATTCGGAGAGCTGGGGTTTGCGCAAAATGGCCTACCCAATCCAGAAAAAATCAACTGGTTTTTACTACCTAGTTGAATTTCAAGCTGAAGGCAACGTTGTTGCAGATTACGAACTAATGATGAAGCGTGATGAGCGCGTTCTTCGTTTCTTAACTGTAAAAATGGATGCTGATCATCTTGCTTACGCTGACAAACGTCGTGCTAAAGCTGGAGCAACTGCCTAATTATTGTCAAACCTATTAAAAACGAGCTATGTCAAACGATATCCGTTATCTTACTCCGATCAACATCGATATTAAAAAGGAGAAATACTGCCGCTTCAAAAAAAGCGGAATCAAGTTCATCGATTACAAAGACGCTAATTTCTTATTGAAATTGGTAAACGAGCAAGGTAAAATTTTACCACGCCGTATTACTGGTACTTCTGCGAAGTATCAAAAACGTGTCAATAAGGCTATCAAGCGTGCGCGTCACCTTGCCATCTTGCCTTATGTTGGTGATATGTTGAAATAAGTCATTGTTGAACGACAAAATTGAGAAATCATGGAAGTTATTCTTAAGAAAAATGTAGATAAACTCGGTTATGCCAATGAGGTAGTTACCGTGAAGCCAGGTTACGGTCGTAATTTCCTTATTCCACAAGGATACGCCGTATTGGCTACCGCAAGTGCGAAAAAAGCACACGAAGAAGTGATGCGTCAAAAATCACACAAAGAATCAAAAATGTTAGCTGAAGCACAAGCAGTTGCTGCTAAATTGGCCGACGTATCTGTTAGCATCGCTACTAAAGCTGGTGAAAACGGTAAAATCTTTGGTTCTGTGAATACTGTACAATTGGCTGAAGCGCTTCGCGCAGCAGGTTTTGACATCGACCGCAAATCTTTGAAAATCAAAGACGAACCAATTCGCGAGATCGGTTCTTTTGAAGCAGAAGCAAACCTTTACAAAGGTGTGAAGCAAAGCTTTAAATTCGAGGTTGTTAGCGAATAAGCTAATCCAAAAATACCACACAAAAAAAAGCTTCGCAATTGCGGGGCTTTTTTATTTCTCTGTAGTTTAATTTGAAAGAAAACAATGGCTTAATGCGGAGAATTATCCAAAGATTTAGGATTCAAAATGAGGGACAAGATAGTTTTGAACGTAATCTGTAACACCTTCTTCTAGCGAATGAAAACCATCTTGGTAGCCTGCAGCTAAAAGTTTAGCCATATTCGCTTCCGTAAAATATTGATATTTATCGCGGATATCAATTGGCGTATCAATGAAAGAAATCTGAGGCTCGAGTTGTAGTGCTTCAAAAGTGAGTCTGGCTAAATCGTAAAAAGTACGTGCTTTGCCAGATCCAAGGTTATAGATGCCGTTTGTTGGCAAGGCTTGCTGCAGAAACTGACAAACTTTGGCGACGTCTTTGACATAAACGAAGTCTCTGAGTTGTTCGCCGTCTTTATAGTTGTCATTGTGGGATCGGAAAAGTTTCATGGCGCCGTTGGCTTGAATCTGATGAAAAGTATGGAACACCACGCTTGCCATCCGACCTTTATGGTATTCTTTGGGGCCATAAACATTGAAAAACTTTAGGCCGTACCAATGTGGCGGACAGTTTTTTTGTTGCAGCGCCCAGATATCAAAATCATTTTTAGAAATTCCGTAAAGGTTTAAAGGCTTCAGCGCAGCGCAAATTTCGTGTGTATCATTGTAGCCATGTTCGCCAAGACCATAGGTGGCAGCACTACTTGCATATACCAACGGAATTTGTGCATTTGAGCAAATGTTCCAGATCTGCTTGCTATAGGTCAGGTTGAGGTGCTCTAGGATTTCTCGACTTTTTTCAGTGGTATCGGTGCGTGCACCCAAATGAAAGATAAAACCAATTTCTTGTGCGTTGGCTTCGAACCACGGTAGGAATGCTTCGCGGTCAATGCAGGCATCAAAGGAAAGATGCTGCCAATTGGCTTTCTTTTGTTCGAAAGAAAAGTCATCGACCAAAATAAGATTCTCTAGACCTTGTTTGTTGAGTTGTTCGGCAAGAAAACTCGCAATAAAACCGGCAGCACCGGTAACAACAATTTTTTTAGAAGAGGCCATTGATTTCTGCGTCTATGGCATTGATGATTTTTCCGAGGTCTTCTTGGTTTTCAGGAAAACGGTTGTTGTCTACGTCAATGATGAGCAATTGCCCTTTGTCATAGGTAGAAATCCAGGCTTCATAGCGCTCGTTGAGTCTTTTGAGATAATCTAGACGGATACTCTCTTCGTAATCGCGGCCGCGTTGTTGAATTTGATTGACGAGTGTCGGGACACTCGCACGCAAATAAATAAGGAGATCTGGAGCGGATACAAAAGAATCCATGAGGTTGAATAACGAAAAATAATTTTCGAAATCACGGGTAGTCATGAGCCCCATTGAGTGCAAGTTGGGCGCAAAAATAAACGCGTCCTCGTAAATAGTTCGGTCTTGGATGACAGTATTGGTAGATTCTTTGATTTCTTGAATCTGGGTAAAGCGGCTATTGAGGTAATAGATTTGCAAGTTAAACGACCAGCGTTGCATGTCGTGATAGAAATCATTGAGGTAAGGATTTTGGTCCACATCTTCAAAATGGGTGTCCCAGCCGTAATGTTTTGAAAGTAAGTTGGTTAGTGTGGTTTTACCCGAGCCAATATTTCCTGCAATTGCAACGTGCATAGTCGATTTATTTAAAGGACTAAAGTACGACAATTCAAGCGAAACTTCAAAAACTAGCCCTTACAATTTAAGGGTATAAACGTAGATTTTATGGCCTCTTTGAAAATAATAGAGGTCATTGAAAACTTGCCGTAAAAAATGTTCTCCGGTAGGGAAGTCTTGTGACATTTCGCCAATCGGACTTACGAATTCAAAGAATTCGTAAGTATTGGCAAGTAAAAGCTTGTTTTTATTGCTAAATAATAGAAATTCAGAACTTATATTTGTTTGTTCAACGAGTGTTAGATTTCTATCAAAATGAAAAAGTTGGCCATTCTGCAGTAAACAATATAAATCGCTTTGATATTCCATAAGCTGCATGATTTGTGGGTTAAAGGCCTTCCCAAAAGCATTGTCAAGTATTTGCGTGCTCGTTCTTGTGCTTAAGTTAAACAAGATGAGCCTCGATCTATACTGGTCAAAAATCCAAATGTAATCGGGTCTTGATGATTTTGCGACTGCACTGACATATGAAAAACCGTAGTCACTTAAATTAAGTGCTTCCCCTTTCATTTGTAAAGTGTTGTCGAGTATGCCAATCATTTGTTGATCTTCGGAAAAGATCAGTACCCGAAGCCCATTGAGTGGATAAATTCCGGTGATTTGCCCGAAGTTTTTGAAAGATTCATGCAGTAGCTGATTGGTTTGGGTGTTCTGAACACTAATGGCGTTTTCTTTCCACTGATAAAGTTGTCCCCATTCGTCGATGGTCCAGTGTTGTGAAGAGTCAAGTAGTTGCAATTCGGAGTCGAGTTGCCATTTTTGAGCAAAAAGGTTGGAGAGCAAACCTGTAATCAAAAACAGCAGCACAAACTTTTTCATGGCAAACTCAAGATTTCTTTCAGTAATACGTCGTCATTTTGCAAGCGTGGCACTTTGTGTTGCCCACCAAGTTTGCCTTTGTGCTTGAGCCACTTATGGAAAGTACCTTGGGTAGCCACGGTTAATAACGGTCTTCCTATGTTGATATTGCCTTTGCGTTTGGCATCGTAATCGGCGTTTGCTTTTTTGAGTTGGTTGTCAAGGGTTGTAACAAATCCAGCGAGGTCAGAAGGTGTCTCTTCAAATTCAATCAGCCAATGGTGAGCACCAACTTCCCCAGTCTGAGAAAAATCAGGTGCAACAGTATATTCTCTAATTTGAACCTGATGCATTTTGCATGTCTCGCTGAGTGCTTTGTCCGCATGTTCAATGATTAATTTTTCACCGAATGCGTTGATGTAATGCGCGGTTCGGCCACTCACAACAAAGCGGTAAGGTTCTGTTTGAGTAAACCGAATGGTATCGCCAATGATGTATCTCCAGAGCCCAGATGAGGTGGAAATTACCAGCGCATAATCTGTATCTACTTGGACATCTTGCAATGAAATAATTGTTTTTGAATTCAGACCATCAAAAGAATCTAGGGGTATAAATTCGTAGAATACTTCTGAGTTTGTGAGCAGCAGGAGGTCTTTGCAGTCCTTTTGATCTTGCAGCCCAAAATAGCCTTCAGAGGCATTATAGTTTTCTACATAATTCATTGCTGTAGAACCAATGATTTGCTCAAAAGCACTTCGGTAGGGTGCAAAAGACATGCCGCCATGGATATAAAGCTCGAGGTTTGGCCAAACTTCTTTAATGGTTTTGGCATTTGCGTGTAGCAGTACCTTTTGCAGCAAAAGGAGGGTCCAGCTTGGTACACCCGCAATGATGCAAATGTTCTCCTTACACACAGAGGCTGCCATGCGTTCGAGTTTTTCTTCCCAATTTTCGAGTAAGGCGATCTCTTTTTTGGGAGTTCGGCGCAATTCTGTCCATATAGGCAGGTTATTGATGATGATTGCCGATAAATCGCCAATAAATACGCCATCGCTGTGCTGTTCTATTTTTCCAGTTCCACCAACGATAAGATGCTTGGCGTTGTATAATTTACGCCCTTCAAAGTTGTGATAATATTGCGCTAATAAGTCTTTCCCACCGGCGTAATGGTTCTCGAGCAAGGAGCTTTCTGTAATGGGTAAAATTTTGATGCGATCAGCAGTGGTTCCCGAAGACTTCGCAAACCATTTGGTGGCACCAGGCCATAATAAATCACATTCACCCTCAATGGCGCGGTCTATGTAAGGTTTCAGGGAGCCGTAATCGGATAGCGGAACTTTGGCTTTGAACTGTTCATATGTATCGATGCTTTCGAAATCATAAGATTTGCCATAAACGGTGTTAGCGCCCTCTAAAAGCAAGAAAGAGAGCGTACGCTCTTGATTGGCGATTGGATGGTTCCGAAAATCGTTGATGCGATCCATGCGCCGGCCAATCCACCATGAAAATAAGGTGTTAAACGGCATGGATACAGATTAAGAATTAACCCCAGATAAGGATCGAAACGATAATGCCAAGTAAGGCAATGGTAATGAGAGTACCAACGGCTGCTGTAGATCCTTCAAAGAAATTGTCTGACATATCTTAAAATTTATGCCTCAAAAATAAGGAATGTTTTGATTCAGCAGTAGTTTGGTTAAAAAAAAAGACCCGATTTCGGGTCTTTTTTTCAAATGAATTGAATTTAGTTTCTGTTGCCTAACAATCTGAGCAGAGACAGGAATAAATTCACGAATGTTAAATAGAGTTGAAAGCCAGCGAATAAGGCAAGTTTTTGACGCATCGTGCCGTCCATTTGTGCTTGGTAAGCCATGTTCTTGATCATTTGCATTTCATAGGCCACCAAACCTGTAAAAATGAAAACAGAAACCAATGAAATGACGTAATCAAAACCTGAACTATTCATGAACATATTGACAACTGAAGCGATGATCACACCAAATAATAGCATGTAGAGGAGGCTACCAAATTTGGTGAGGTCAGTCTTGGTGGTGTACCCGAGTACAGCCATAAAACCAAAGGAACCCGCAGTTAGTAAGAATGTAGTTCCAAGGGTGGCGGTAGAGTAGGCCATAAACAATACGGATAAACTCATGCCAAGCAATACGGCGTAAGCTACAAACAGTGCAGTTAGCGTTCCGATAGAGAATTTATTGAGCCCACCAGCCATAGCAAATGAAATGAGTAAGGGGGAGAACAGTACAACATAAAAGAAAATACTCACGCCTCCGCTTGCCGTGAGGAATAAAGATGCCATAAGAGGAGCATTGTTACCAATGAAATAAGAAACTACTCCGGAAATTGTCAGGGCAGCAAACATGTAGGTATAAACGCTTTTGATGAAACTTCTAGCGTAGTCTTGGCTCAATGAGCCTTCTGGTTGATAATTGAATTCTTCCATGGTTAATGAATTTTAGCTTGTACTAAATTAATAAATTCTTTACGAGTTGCATCGTTGTTTAAAAATAGACCGGTGAATGCACTGGTGGTCGTGACTGAGTTTTGTTTTTGAACTCCGCGCATTTGCATACACATGTGGGCACATTCAATTACTACTGCTACACCTTTTGGTGCCAGCGTTCTTTGGATGCAATCTCGGATTTCGATGGTGAGCCTTTCTTGAACTTGCAACCTGCGTGAGAAAGCGTCTACCACGCGTGGTAATTTGCTGAGCCCAACAATTTTGCCGTCAGGGATGTAGGCAATGTGTGCCTTGCCAAAAAAGGGCAACATATGGTGTTCACACATCGAGTAAACTTCAATGTCTTTGACGAGGACCATTTCTGAATAAGCTTCGTGAAAGATGGCTGCTTCAATGATTGCATCAGGGTTTTGCTCATAGCCACTCGTGAGAAATTGCATCGCTTTGGCGACGCGTTCAGGAGTTTTCAGCAAGCCTTCTCGCTGTGGATTTTCACCGAGTTCTTCGATGACACCTTTATAGAGGTCTTGGAGTTTAGTATTTTCCAATTGATAACTTTTAATAGAAGAAACGAGATTTCTTTAGAAAGGTTCCTTTCCGCCGTAGTATTCCACAAAGTTGTTCTCCGTTTCAACCAATTTGATTTTGGCGAGTTCACCACCATTTTCTCTCACCAAAGGGGCTAAAATATCCCAAATAGCGATGGCCATATTTTCAGTTGAAGCCATAATGCCTTTCAGAAAGGGTACATCGAGGTTTAAGTTTTTGTGGTCCAGCGCTTCAATGATATGTTCTTTCACTAATTGACTTAAGAGTTTGAGGTTCATGATGAAGCCTGTTTCTGGGTCAGGAATTCCTTTGACGGTTACCCAAAGTTCAAAGTTGTGACCATGCCAGTTGTGATTGGAGCATTTGCCAAAAACTTCCCAGTTTTTTTCGTCTGACCATTCTTCGCGCCAAAGTTTGTGGGCAGCATTAAAAGTTTCGCGGCGGGTAATGTATATATTTTTCATGCGTCTAATTCTCTGCAAATTTAGCTAAAATAAGGCATTTGGCGAGGCCATCTCGATCTATTTCTGTGATTTCAATTTCGACAATTTCGTTGATCAAATTTGCTGCAAATGGTGTTTTAACCTTGACATAATTCTCGGTAAAACCGTACAGATATCCTTCATTTTCTTCTTGTTCAAAAAGCACTTGCTTTATTTTACCTATTTGTGTTTGATAAAAAGCTTGTTTTTTGCGTTCTGACAACAAGTGCAGTTGTTTACTGCGCTCTCTGCGCAACTCCATCGGTACTTTGGTGCCAAGTTTTGGTGCTCCAGTATTGGCCCTTTCGGAATACGTAAATACGTGCAAATAGGAGATGTCTAGGTCTTTTAAGAAATGCATCGTTTCTAAAAAGTTTTCATCTGTTTCTCCTGGGAAGCCTACAATGACATCAACACCAATACAAGTATCAGGGTTCATTTTTTTGATTTGTTCGATCCGATTTTTAAAAAGATCAGTGCGGTATTTTCTGCGCATTTTTTCTAAAATCTCATTCGAGCCACTTTGCAAGGGGATGTGAAAATGTGGGGCAAAACGCAAGGATTTGGTCAGGCAGAAATCGATAATTTCATTGGATAAGAGGTTTGGCTCAATAGAAGAAATTCGAAAACGATCGATGCCATTGATTTGATCGAGTGCTTGGACCAAATTAAAAAAGTTTTCCTCGCCTCCTTGACCGAAATCACCAATATTAACGCCGGTCAAAACGACTTCTTTTACCTCAGTTGCGGCAATTTTTTGAGCTTCCTTAATCGTTTCTTCAATACTTGCATTTCGACTCTTGCCTCTGGCCAGCGGAATGGTGCAAAAAGTACAAAAGTAATCACAGCCATCTTGTACTTTCAAAAATGAACGCGTGCGGTCACCGTAGGAATGTGAGGGAATGAAATCGTGTGTGTGTTTGATGTTTTGATGAAATATTGTAGCAGCCTTGTTTTGTTGTGCTGCATCGTCTTCGATTTGTGTAAGTGTTTCGATGCGCTTTTGCTCGAGGTGCTCGAGCACATTGAATTTTTCATTGGCACCCAAGACGAGGTCAACACCTGAAATTTTAGAAATTTCTTCAGGCTTGAGTTGTGCATAGCAGCCAATGATGATGACCATTGAATCTGGGGATATTTTCTTAGCGCGTTTAACCAACTGCTTACACTTTTTGTCTGCATTTTCTGTGACCGAACAAGTATTGATCACAAAGACATCAGGATTTGCTTCAAAATCGACCTTTGCAAAACCACCATCTTCAAAAAGACGACTGATTGTAGAAGTTTCTGAAAAGTTGAGTTTACAACCTAAAGTATAAAAAGCAACGCGTTGGAATTCATTCATCGTTGCAAAAGTACAAAATCCTTAAATTTGCATCAAAAATCAAGGGTTATGAAATATGATATCGCGATTGTCGGTGGTGGAATTGTCGGAGCAGCTACGTTTTACAAGCTTCAAAAGAAATTCCCAGATCTCAGTATCGTATTGTTTGAAAAAGAAAAAGTGTTGGCTGACCACCAAACTGGCAACAATTCAGGAGTCATTCATTCTGGCTTGTATTATAAACCGGGCTCCTTGAAAGCAAAAAATTGTATCCAAGGTCGTAAAGAGCTTGTTGCATTTGCAAAAGAATACGGCATCGCACACGATGTCTGTGGAAAAGTTGTTGTAGCTACTGATGCACAAGAATTACCTCACATGGATAAGATATTCAATACAGGTCTAGAAAATGGCATTGAAGGCATCGAAAAAATAACTGCAGCTCAGGTTCAGGAAATTGAACCACATGTCAAAAGTATTGGCGGTATTTGGGTTCCAGTTACTGGCATCATCGATTTCAGAGGAGCCACCGAAAAAATGGCAGAGCTTGCTTTAGCTGCAAATCCACAAAGTGCCATGCACCTTGGTTGTGAAGTTCAAGGTATCGAAAAAGGAGAGGCGTACTCCAAAATATTTACAAGTAAAGGTGCTTTTGAAGCTCGTTATTTAGTTTTTTGCGCTGGTCTACAAGCGGATCGCTTAGCACGAAAAGACGGCGTTTCGCTCAAAGAACAAGTCGTTGGTTTTAGAGGAGATTACTATGAACTAACGCCAGAGGCCAAACATAAGGTCAAGAACTTGATCTATCCGGTGCCAAACCCTGATTTTCCGTTCTTGGGGGTACATTTCACGCGCATGACCAACGGTGAAATCGAATGTGGCCCCAACGCTGTATTTACTTTCAAAAGAGAAGGATACGGCAAAACCGATTTCTCTTTGCGAGATACTTATGATGCACTCACCTACAAGGGTACTTGGAAGTTGTTTTTCAATAACATGTCTTTTGGTATCAATGAATACAGAAGGGCCTTTTCGAAAAAATTATTCTTGAAAACGTTACAGCGCATGATTCCATCCTTGACAATGGATGACATTCATCCGGGTCGTTCTGGGGTCAGGGCACTGTTGTTGGCCGAAGATGGCGACACGCGTGACGATTTTAGAATTGAGTATCACGGAAATTCAATTCATGTGCTAAATGCGCCTTCACCAGCTGCTACTGCTTCCCTTGCAATCGGCGAGTATATTGCCGTTGCGGCAGAAGCACATTTTGCATTGAAATGATCAATTTTTACTTGAATGAATTGTAGAAAAGAGCAGTAAGATTCACTGCTTTTTTTTGCTTATTGGCGGCTTAACTTACCGTCTTGCCAATCTTTGATCAATTTAGACCAAGCATATGGGTTGAGCAAATTGTTTTGCGGCAACTGCCCGTTGGTGTAAATTTTAGTGTTTTGTTGCTTTGTCATGGTGCCAAATGCTAGTGAAGGATCTGCGTCTAGTCGGGCTGCAACAAAAGCCAAAGATTCGCCGCTTAGTTCGCGTTGCGCTCTGCGAATGTCGTCTTCATAGGGGTTCATATTCACGAAGTGCTGAGCAAAAGCTTCTTTGTTTGGCCAAGGATAAACCCTAATTTCAGGTATTTCTAAGGTATCACGGACCAACATATGAATAATGCTGTAGCGGTTTTCGTCGAGTGAATCAGGCACAACAAATGGGCTCGTACTGTAGCCTTTTCGCGAAAATAGTATGGTATCACCGGTGTTACAAACAATAGAGAAGAACCCGTAACTGTCTGAAATCAGGCCCTTGTGAAGTGTTTTGTTATATACGGTCGTGTAGGGGAGCTCAAATGCTTCTTCTGTTACAACGACTCCTGAGAGTTGAATCAATTGTTTTTCTTGAGCAAAGGAATCTAAGGATTCAAACAAAAAAAGTAGCGCAAAGAGTATTAAAAATCGTTTCACAGCATAAATTTACAAATATCATGACGTATAGAAGTGTATTTGGTAACCAAATGCTAACAAAATGGGAAAATTTATTGTTAAATTTGCAGGAATTTATTAAAAAATAAGTTCATGTCTCTCACCAATCTTTCTCAAATCACCGAAGGCTTAACCTACGACGACGTTTTGCTCGCTCCTGCTTACTCTGAAGTACTTCCCCGCGAAGTCTCTTTGAAAAGTAAGTTTACCCGAAATATATTGGTCAATACACCAATAGTTTCTGCAGCAATGGATACCGTTACAGAATCAGCGCTAGCAATCTCTATTGCGCAGCAGGGTGGTATCGGCGTGATCCACAAAAACATGAGCATAGAAGCGCAAGCAATGGAAGTGCGCAAAGTAAAAAGATCTGAAAGCGGCATGATCATCGATCCGATTACCTTAGCAGAAGACGCGCTCGTGAAAGACGCACTTGCGCTCATGAGAGAATATAGCATAGGTGGCATCCCAGTTGTCAGTGCAGACAAAACATTGAAAGGGATTCTAACAAACCGTGACCTTCGTTTTGAGAAAAACTTAGAAAGACCGGTTACCGAGATCATGACGTCAGAAAACATCATTACTACCGGAGAAAGCACCGACCTTACTACAGCCGAGGTTATCCTGCAACAAAACCGCATTGAAAAACTACCAGTTGTCGATGACAATAATCGCCTAATTGGCCTGATTACATACCGCGACATCATCAAAGTCAAAGAACACCCAAATTCTTGTAAAGATCAACTTGGTCGTTTACGCGTGGCTGCTGCTGTTGGTGTCACCTTCGATACCATGGACCGCGTAAAAGCATTGGTGGATGCAGGTGTAGATGCCATTGTCATCGATACTGCTCACGGGCACACAAAAGGTGTAGTGGATCAATTGAAGGCTGTTAAAGCCGTGTATCCTCAATTAGAAGTCGTTGTAGGAAACATTGCCACCGCTGAAGCGGCAAAATATTTAGCCGAAGCTGGTGCTGATGCTGTCAAAGTAGGAATTGGCCCTGGTTCTATTTGTACTACCCGCGTGATTGCAGGTGTTGGTGTACCGCAGTTAACAGCTGTCAATGAAGTTGCAAAAGCCCTTGAAGGAACAGGTGTACCTGTCATTGCCGACGGAGGTATCCGTTATACTGGTGACATCGTAAAAGCAATTGCAGCAGGAGCAGATATCGTGATGTTAGGCTCTATGTTTGCAGGAGTAGAAGAGTCACCAGGCGAAACAATCATCTACGAAGGGCGTAAGTTCAAGTCTTACCGTGGTATGGGTTCTTTGGAAGCCATGCAAAAAGGTAGCAAGGATCGCTATTTTCAAGATGCCGAAGACGATATCAAAAAACTTGTACCAGAAGGTATTTCAGGTCGGGTGCCATATAGAGGTAAGCTCATTGAAGTCATGTTTCAACTCATTGGCGGCCTCAGAGCAGGAATGGGTTATTGTGGAGCCGCTAACATAGAAAAATTAAAAGGAGCTCGTTTTGTCCGTATTACATCTGCAGGTGTCAGAGAATCTCATCCACACGATGTAACCATTACACGTGAAGCCCCTAATTACAGTATCAAATAATTTTCTTTGAATTCTAATTTAAACCAAGAATACTTAAACTAATGAAGCATCTTATATTACTTTCCATTTTTAGCTGCTTGAGTTTAACGGCAGTCGCTCAGAAAGATCCAGTCGTGATGTCCATTGACGGCAAACCTGTAACACAGACTGAATTCTTACAGATTTACACTAAGAATAATCCAAATCCAAGTTTTGACAAGGATTCCTTAGATCGCTACATGGAGCTATTTCAAGTCTTTAAATTGAAAGTTGCCGAGGCTGAAGCGCTTGGTTACGATACTTTACCGCGTTTGAAAAAAGAGTTGGAGGGATACAAAAAACAATTAGCCCTTCCATACCTCATTGATTCAGTACAAAATCAAAATATGGTTACTGAAGCCTATAACCGAACAGCTACAGAGGTGCGTTGTTCGCACATTCTGATTAAACTCGATCCAAATGCAAGTCCCAAAGATACCTTAGCTGCTTATAATCGTCTACTCGGCTTAAAAGCGCGCATTGAAAAAGGGGAAGATTTTGCCAGTGTTGCGAAGTCAAAAAATGGTTCTGAAGATCCATCTGTGGTTAACAATGGCGGAGATCTAGGTTATTTCACAGCATTTCAAATGGTTTATCCTTTCGAGGAAAAAGCATACAACACGCCCGTAGGACAGGTTTCAGATCCATTCAGAACACGCTTTGGATATCATATTTTAAAAGTGACAGACAAGCGCCCGGCAAGAGGAACCATCAGGGTTGCCCATATCATGATTGCAACCGGACGTGAAGCGACCCAAGAAACACGCATGAATGCCGAAAAGAAAATCAACGAGATTTACGACAGCTTGGTAGCAGGCGCTGCTTGGGATAAAATGGTTAGTGCCTATTCCGAAGATGCCAACAGCACCAAAAAAGCGGGCGAACTTCCTGCATTCGGTTCTGGAACCAGCCAACGCATGGTACTTGAATTTGAAGACGCAGCATTTGCACTCAAAGAAGTTGGGCAGATTTCCAAGCCAGTTAAAACGCAGTATGGTTATCACATCATCAAGTTGCTTGAATGGACACCCGTTAAATCATTTGAACAAATCCGACGCGAGTTACAAGCGAAAGTCAACAAAGACGAGCGCTCAAAAGTGACCCAAGACTCCTATGTCCAAAAACTAAAAGCGCAATATAATTACCAAAATAAAGCGGAAAAAGGCCTTGAGTGGTTTGTTAAAAACCTCGATTCCAATTATTATGTCGGAAAATGGAAGGCATCTGAACTGAAGTCAAATAAAACGCTTTTTGTATTGAATGGTCAAAAATTCAAACAACAAGAATTTGCACAATACGTTGAAAAAAATTTCAGATCAGTTCGCAAAGACAACAACGATGTAGTTGTCAAGCAACTCTATCAACAATGGGAGAAAACAGCAATTTTAGGCTACGAAGAATCTTTGCTACCTTCTAAATACCCGGCATTTAAAGCGCTTGTGCAAGAATACCATGACGGTATCATTCTTTATGAAATTATGCAAGATCAGGTTTGGAATAAAGCAGTTAAAGACACCGCGGGCTTACGCACCTTTTTCAATGAAAACAGAAGTAAATACGCTTGGACAGAGCGCATCAATGCAACGGTTTACGAGTGTAAGGATGAGCTCATCGCAGTTCAAGTTTACGGCATGTTGCTCAAATCCGATACCATTACTTCTAAGAACGTCATTGAGGTCATTAACAAAGATTCCGAATTGAATTTAAAGGTGCGTATGAATAAGTTTGAACTCAAGCAAACACCTTATTTAGCTAACCGAAACTGGACAACAGGCCTCAATCCTGTTTATTCGTTCGATGGTAAGTGGTATGTGGTAAAAGTGACTGATGTATTGGCTCCGAGCCAGAAGGAATTTGCTGAAGCAAAAGGTTTAGCAACCTCAGATTACCAAACTTATTTAGAAAAAAAGTGGTTAGAGGCGTTACGTTCGAAGCATCAAATCGTCATTAACACAGACGCACTTTACCAACTCGGAAAAAACCAATGATCAAAACACTTCTATTAAGTACTTGCCTCGTTTGTGCAACGCCTTTTTTATTCGGCCAAAAAAAAGTGGTCAATCAAATTGTTGCCCAAGTAGGTGACCACATCATTTTGTTGTCTGACATTGAAACACAGCGCCTACAACTCAATGAGAAAGAAAGATCACAAGAAGGTAAGTCTTGCCAAATTCTAGAGCAACTACTCATCGAAGAATTGCTCGTCAATCAGGCTCTTATAGATAGTTTGGTAATTTCAGACGAACAGGTCGATGCAGAAATGGAGAATCGCTTGCGCATCATGGAAAACAAAATGGGAGGGCGAGAAAACCTAGAAGCTTTTTATGGCAAATCAACAGTAGCCATCAAAGAAGAGTTTAGAACCATTATTCGCAACAAGATGCTTGCCCAAGAGATGGAGCGAAAAATTACTGGTGATATCACGGTTACGCCAAAAGAAGTAGCTGCCTTTTATCAGCAATTACCCAAAGACAGCATACCGTATATCAACATGAAATTGAGCTTCCAACAAATTGTTCAATTTCCTGAACTTACCAAAGAAGACAAACAGTTAGCTTTCGATCAATTGGTAGATATTCGCAAGCAAATTGTCGGAGGTAAGTCTTTTGATATGATGGCGCGCCTCAAGTCCATGGACCCAGGTAGCGCTAGTCAGGGTGGAAAAATCCAGGCCAGTAAAGGCATGATGGTACCTCAATTCGAGGCCGCTGTTTTTGACCTCAAACCAGGTGAAATTTCAGATATCGTTGAAACGATGTATGGCTATCATATCATCAAATTGATCTCAAGAAAAGGTGACGACTACACTTGTCAGCACATCTTGATCATGCCTGAGTACAGTTCCAAAAGTATTTCAATTGCGGCCTCTAAAATGGATACTTGTTATCAATTGCTCAATCGCAATGAAATTACTTGGGATGAAGCCGTCATTCGTTTCTCCAACGATGACGCCACCAAGCAAAATAAGGGTGTTTTAACGAATCCTTACACCATGGATATCTATTGGGATATGGAGCAACTCAACGAAATTGATCAACAAATTTATTTGCTAACAGATGCGCTTGAAAGCGGCGGAATCTCCCAACCGTCCCTATACATGGACCTCTTTGAGCGCAAACAAGGAATCCGTATTGTTAGGCTCCAAAATCGTGTGCCGGCGCATCAAGCCAACCTAGAACAAGACTACGCCTTGATCAAACTGGCTGCCGAAAATGACAAAAAACAAAAAACACTCGATGCTTGGGTTCAATCCAAGATTCCAAATGCCTATGTTCGCATAGACGCAGCTTATCAAGATTGCGATTACAGAGTCAATTGGCAAACAACACCATAATCACATGACAGACAAAGAACTCATCGATCAACTCGTTGTTGATTATCAAGCACTCAAAAAAGAAATACATCAAGTAATAGTTGGCCAAGATGAGATCGTAGATCAAGTTTTAATTGCCATTTTTTCTAGGGCACACTGCTTGCTTGTAGGCGTTCCAGGTTTGGCTAAAACTCTATTGGTCAACACTATTGCTCAAACACTTGGGCTTTCTTTCAACCGCATTCAGTTTACACCAGACCTCATGCCTTCAGATATTGTTGGCTCTGAAATCTTGGATGAAAACAAGCAGTTCAAATTCATTAAAGGGCCAATTTTTTCTAATCTAATTCTTGCAGACGAAATCAATAGAACGCCGCCCAAAACCCAAGCAGCATTATTAGAAGCGATGCAAGAACGCAGTGTTACTGCAGCGGGCAAGACCTACGCATTGCCTGCACCTTTCTTTGTTTTAGCAACCCAAAACCCGATAGAACAAGAAGGAACTTATCCTTTGCCCGAAGCCCAATTGGACCGCTTCATGTTCAATATTTGGGTAGATTATCCGAGTTTTCAAGAAGAACTCGAAATCGTGAAGTCCAGTACTGGCGATCGCAAGGTAATGCTAAAAAACGTACTTACTGAAACACAAATTCTAGCTTATCAAGACCTCATTCGTCGAATTCCTGTGGCAGATAACGTTCTGGAATATGCAGTCACTTTAGTTGCCAAAACAAGACTCAATAACCCTTTAGCACCAGAAATTACCAAAAACTTCATAACCTGGGGTGCTGGGCCTAGAGCATCTCAAAATTTAATAGTTGGTGCCAAATGTCATGCCGCATTGCGTGGTAAGTATAGCCCGGACATAGAAGATGTCAAGGCCGTTGCCAAAGCTATATTACGCCACCGATTGGTACGCAATTATAGAGCAGAGGCAGAAGGTTACAGTATGGATAGGATTATTGAATCTTTGTTGTAAGTATTTTTTATTAAAAGCCTTTCCTTTTTATACTTAATTTTACTCGGTGAAGCTGTTCAGTATATTTTTGTTGTTAAGTTTTACTTTGGTGCTGACCCCAAAAACATGGTGGCATCATTGTAAACACGCCACGCATACGTCAAAAACAGAGCACACTCATAAACAAACACTTGACGACGATTGCCCTATTTGCGACCTCAGCCTTAGTGTTTATACAAGCCCTTCACCATTTTATTTTCAAGCTGCTCACCAAGCACCTATTGTAATTCAAGCGGTCACTCAAGCGGTTGTATTTAAGCAATTCATCCCAATTTTTCAACTCAGAGCTCCACCTTCAATCAGTGTATAATTCGCTGATTTTTGAAGTTTTAACGTTCTGATAAATATGAAAAATATCATTTTTATGGTGTGCTCTTTTACGAGCACACTATTGTATGCTCAACAAGTAACGAAAGGTACTATTCGAGATGCTCAAACTAAGCTGCCCATCCCCGATGTTAGTTTGTTTATTCCGGCATTTCAGGTTCAAATAAAATCTGGACCTAACGGTGAATTTAATTTTCCGTTTAAATGGGCTGAGCCGCAAATGTTGCGCATAAAACATCCCGATTACAAGGTGTTAGATACACTTGTCACAGGTAGCACCACGCCCTTAAATTTTGAGTTGAACTTAGGTCACATGACCACCGAAGAGGTGACGGTAAGTGGTCAGCAGGTATCGTTGCGCAATAAAAATACGGTTCCTATTGAAGTAAGAAATTTGAAAGATTTACAATTGTCTGGGGGGATGAATATCGCTGAACTTTTGACAAAAATGCCTGGCGTTTACTCCAGTTCATTAGGAAATGGCATCGCCAAACCAGTGATTCGAGGCATGCAAGGTATGCGCGTAGTAACGTTGATCAACGGGCTCAGGCTCGAAGGGCAACAGTGGGGCGGAGATCACGGCTTAGGCATAGGTGAATTGGCCTTGGGTTCTGCTGAATTGATCAAAGGGCCGGCTTCTGTACTTTACGGTGCAGATGCGCTCGGAGGTGTCATTTACCTTGTGGATGAACCTTATGCACGCGTTAATCAACAAGTACTTGAGTTACAGCAAAAGTGGAATCAAAATACCAATGGCACCTATTCCAACATGATTTATAAAAATAGTGTTGGAAATAAGCGATTTTTAATTGCGGGTAGTTATGCCAATCATGCAGATTTTCAATTGCCGAATGGGCACTATGCCAAAAATTCTCGCTTTAACGAATGGGTTCTGAAAGGAGCCTATTCTTGGTTCAAACCCAACCAAATTCATCAGTTTCGTTACGCATTTAATAATACAGTTACAGGTATTCCTGGTCATACTCATGACTCACTGGCAACTCCGCTAAGTTTTCAAGTAGCAGAGCAGGGTAGAAGGTATTCCTTACCAGCCCAATTTTTTACCAATCAGCTCTTGAGCTATGAATATAAAAGGTTTTGGACAGGTCAAGAATTACAAGTAATGTTGGGGCAAACACATAATAGATTGGTAGAATATGATGAAAAGGTTACCAAGCCATTTATGGAAATGGATTTGTTGAATTCAATTTATCAAACGAAATGGACAAGGAAATGGACTACCAAACAGCTAATACTCGGTTTAGCGGGCATGTTGCAATACAATCTCAATGCACCGATCGCTGAAGATGAACTTTTGCCCAATGCCCTGACCTTTGATCAAGGTATTTTTGGGCTTTTAAAAATGGAATTAAATCCTCAACAATTGTTGCAAATAGGTTTGCGTCAAGATATCCGATGGATCGAAACCAAGGGGCATTCACCAGCGCTCCAAAAGCGTTACATGAGTCCGAATGTTTCCATTGGCTGGGCTTGGCAACCGCTCAAATCCTTGAGTAATCATTTGAATGTATCCAGTGGTTTTAGGGCACCTCATTTGAGCGAATTATTGGCCGATGGTTTTCATCATGGCGCACTCCGCTACGAGATTGGTGCTGTTAATTTAAAGCCGGAACGTAGCGTTCAATTAGATTGGTCAAGTGAATGGAGTGCTGAGCATGGAAGCGTTACGTTCAATCCGTTTCATGCTTGGGTTCAAGATTACATTTACATCCAACCCAATGGAACCACAATTGATGGCATTCCGGTTTTCACCTATGAGCAACTCGATCTAGGTCGTCTATACGGACTTGACCTCAGCGCTCATTTTCATCCACATTGGTTACATAATTTACATTGGGAGGGTAATTTTTCTTATGTACATTTTAGCAGTCCACAAGACAGCGCTATTTCTTTGTTGCCACCGACTAGAATTCAAAATGAAATTCGCTATCAATGGGATTTTTCTAAAGCGATTAAAAAAGTAGAGGTAAGTGTCAGTCATCAATGGATTGCGGCGCAAAATCGTGTGGCTTTTCAAGAAACCACGAGTAATAGTTATCAGCTCCTTCATATCAATTCAAGATTTTATTTTGAAAAAAACGGGAGCTGGATTTTTCAAACCGGCGTGAGAAACCTGACCAACTCAAGCTATATTGACCACCTCTCTCGTTTAAAGAATATTGGGATGCCTGGTCCGGGAAGACATTACTATATCAGTTTAAAGTATCAAGTTCAATCACAAAAAAAATAAAAATGAAAAAGAGTATTTTAAGTTTCGCTGCTATCGCCATTATCTTTTCATCTTGCGCGAAAAACAAATGTGCTGAGTGCCATTACGATGCGCCAACTGGCGAAGTAGAAATGGGCGTATATTGTGGAGATTCACTGCAGGCAATCGAAGAATTGGGTACTTATACGGATACTTCGGGTGCGACATTCGTGGTACACTGCGGTGAACATTAAATCAATAACTTTTCAACATTCCTGGGTTTTGTTAATAAGTGGGTGAGCGCAAACTTGAGTTTGGTTTACAAAGGCCTTAATTTTATTATCAGAATTAAGGCTTATGTTTGACGACGAAGACGAGGAATACAACGACAGCAGTTTAAATGAAGACATCGAACATTTTGAGGAACACTTAAAAGGAAATTCGCTGCGCTTTATTGACAGCGATCGCCTAGAAGGAGTCATTGATCATTACCTCATTCAAGGCCAATACAATAAAGCCAAAATTGCTGCAGAGTTTGGTATCTATCAATTTGCATACAATCCATTATTTAGACTCAGAAAAGCACAGGCTTTGGGTGGAATGGGTCTGCTGCAAGACGCACTCGATCTTGTTCAACAACTTGAAAAACAAGAAGTTTTCAGTGCAGAATTATTTCTGACCAAAGCATCTATTCATGCCCAGCAACGAGAGCATAAAGCGGCCATTAAATACTTTGAAAAGGCACTAGAATACTCTGACGCCGCCGAACACGACTACATTTTTCTCGACATTGCCATCGAATACGAACGCTTGCAACAATACCAAGACGCTATCGATGTTTTGCACCGTGCGCTGCAGACCAATAAGAACAACGAAGCTGCTCTTTACGAACTAGGTAGGTGCTATGACGCCCTTGGTGCAACCCAGGCTTCCATCGATGCTTATTTAAAATTTATTGACGAACAACCCTATTCGAGTACGGCTTGGTACAATCTTGGAAATGCCTACAGTAAACTAGAAGACTTCGAACATGCAGTTTGGGCCTATGACTACGCCATACTCATCAACGAAGAGTTTGGCCCCGCGCATTTCAACCTCGGCAACGCCTATTTGTCCTTAGAAAAATACCACAAAGCCATCGAACATTTTGACCTCTGCATGAAGCACGACGGCGAGGATGCCATGGCACTTTGTTACATCGGTGAGGCCTACGAACAGCTCAATGAGCTTGAATTATCCAAGCACTATTACAAAAAAAGCATTGCTTTAGAACCCATGTTGCCTGAGGCCTGGTTGGGTCTTGGTATTGTCGAAGATTTACTCGGCTCCACCAAAGAAGGCATCATTCTGATTCAAAAAGCACTCGATTACGATCCACAAAATGCGGGTATCCACCATGTTTTGGCAGGTGCCTACGAAAAAATTGAAGCCAGCGCCGATGCCGACTTCCACTATCTTAAAAGTTTAGAATTAGGCCCTACAGATGAAGAAGCGCTCAATGACTACATGGCCTTCCTCAGTACAGCTTCCCTAGCAAATGCTCAAGGTTTCATTCTTGACTTTCTAGATAAATACCCTCAAAATTTTCATGCCCAACTCCATTTGATCAATTTAAAGTGGGAAATGGGTCAGGTACAAGAAGCTAAATTTATGTACCTCAATTGTTTAAATCAATCAGCAGCACAAGCAAAAAATATCTTTGAAATCAACCCGAAATTGCTCGACGACAGCGATTTTCTACACCTAACAAATGACCTATGAATTTTAAACTTTCTTTTATCCCTAAACGTAGTGAAAAACCTCGTCAAAAAGGCGTCACCATGATGATGGATAAGGGGCTTGGATTGCGCGAAACAGAACACTTTATCGAAGCATCTGCTCACCTAACTGATATCGTTAAGTTTGGTTTTGGAACAGCCTTTGTAACTCAAAATCTTGAAGAGAAAATAAAAATGTATCGCCAAGCAGGTCTGAGACCTTATTTTGGTGGAACACTCTTTGAAGCGTTTTATGCACGTGGCATGTTCAACGACTACCAGCGCCTACTCGATAAATACGACCTTGACCTAGCTGAAATTTCAGATGGCTCAATCATCATCCCTCATGACGAGAAATGTAAACTTATTCACGAGTTATCACAGACTAGAACAGTACTCTCCGAGGTAGGTTCTAAAGATTCGGGAATCCTTATTTCACCGGCCAAATGGGTGCGTCTCATGAAAGCTGAACTTGATGCCGGAAGCTGGAAAGTCATTGCTGAAGGCAGAGAGGCAGGTAATGTTGGTGTTTTCAGACCTAACGGAACGGCCCATACAATGCTGATCAATCGCATTATTGCCAATGTCAAACCAGAAGATATCCTCTGGGAGGCACCGCAAAAAAATCAACAAGTTTGGTTTATTAAATTGTTCGGTGCTGAGGTCAATCTAGGCAATATTGCTCCTAACGATGTTATTCCATTAGAATGTCTCCGACTTGGTCTACGTGGCGATACTTTCTTCGACTTCCTTCCTAAATCATATGCGGATCGTCTCAAACAAGTGAACGATGAGTCAGATGAATTTGAAGATGAACAAGAATAACACAGAGACACCTTATATTTCTCGTTTTCAATTACTCGGCCATAGTGGCCCTATTTATGCATTGTGTCAAGATGCCGAACATTTGTATTCGGCATCTTCAGACAAATTGGTCGTGCGTTGGAATTTACAAGACGGCACCCAAGATCATTTTGTAGTCAAAACAGACAGGCCGGTTTTTAGTATTTTAAAGTTAAAAGCAAGTTCAGAATTGGTGCTAGGTCAAGACGATGGAAGCATACACATCATAGATGTCCTTCTTAAAAAAGAGCTGCGACATTTGAAAGCGCATGCTAGTGCCATTTTTTCCATTTCTGAAAATCAAAGCAAGGGGCAGCGCTATACAACTGACGCTGCCGGTAATTTATTTATCTGGGATACAGCTTGGAACCTTCTGATGAAATTTCCTCTTGACTGCGGAAAAATCCGGGATGTGCAAGTTAGCCCTAACGGAAACCATTTATACTTGGCCTGCGGTGATGGTCGTTTGAAAGTCTTAGAATGTGAGTATTTCAATCAAGTCAATGATTGGTCTGCACATCAAGAAGCCTGTACAGCCGTGTGTTTGCTTCCTGATGCTTCGATATTAAGTGGAGGCAAAGACGCCTACATTAGGCATTGGGCTTCGGACGGAACACTCCTCAAATCTTTTCCTGCTCATAAAGGAACCATCTACGGTTTGGCCCTACTTGCCAATAGGCAATATGTCAGTGTATCTAGAGATAAATCGATCAAAGTTTGGGACCTCCACAGTCATCAAATTATACAAAAAATAGAGATGTCAGGTAGAGCTCACCTGCATTCGATCAATGCATTAGTGAGTAAAGGCACCCAATTTATTACTGCGGGCGACGATAAAAGAATTCATGTTTGGACCTTAAAGCCTTAAAATCACTTAAATTTAACACATGAAATGGGCGTTTTTATTTTGTGTTTGTCCGCTTGTAATTTTTGGTCAATTTCAATTCAATTTTAATCAGACCATCCCTGTAAGTATCGATGGACAATTCTTGAAGTCACCTTGGGCCGGTGGCTTGAACACGCCTCAATTTTCTACCCTAGATTATGACTACGACGGTGATGAAGACCTCCTGGTCTTTGACCGCAGCGCCGATCAAATTCGCTTGTTCAAATTCAGTATACAAAATGGTATGCCTCAATATGACATTGATTTACGGGCTCATTTGTTCTTCCCCCCAAACTTGTATTATCGGGTCAGTACCTACGACTACGATCAAGATGGTCGCAAAGACTTATTTTGTTATGCTATAGGTGGAATCCAAGCTTATCGAAACGTTGGCAGTGCCGCACAAGGTTTGCAATGGCAGTTATATAGTCCTTACTTGACCTCAAACTACGAAGGCCCCACACTTAATCTTTACATCAGTGGTGCCGATATTCCGGCTCTAGTTGATGTTGAAGGTGATGGTGATATGGATATACTCACCTATCATATTAGTGGCGAATATTTACAATACCACCAAAACCAAAGTCAAGAGTTATATGGCCACTCAGATTCATTAATCTTCAAATTGAAAAATCGCTGTTGGGGTGGTTATCGTGAGGATGTCACGAGTAATAACTTGTTTTTAAATGATACCAGTTCTTATTGTAATGGCGGCAATGTTATTGGTGCTGAATTAGGAGCAGGTGTTTCTAATAAAGCCCATGCGGGTTCAACAGTCTTGGCGCTAGACCTCGATAACTCAGGTGTACTCGACTTGGTTTTGGGCGATGTAGCATACGGAAATTTAGTGAAATTGATTAATGGCGGTACAGCCCCAAATCAAAATTCTGACATGATCGCTGCCGATTATAATTTTCCGAGTAATACCACCCCTGCAAATGTTCAATTATTTCCGGCGGCGTATCACCTCGATGTGGATGGCGACCAAAAAAAGGATTTGCTCGTAGCGCCAAATGCCAATAATGTTTCTGAAAATGAAAATAGTGTTTGGTTTTACAAAAACTTGAGTACTAATCAGGCGCCAGTTTTTGCTTTTCAAGACAACGATTGGTTGCAGGGTGAAATGATTGATCACGGTTCAGGATCAAGGCCAGTCTTGCATGACCTCAATCAAGATGGTTTGCTCGACCTACTCGTTGCTAATTTTCATGCCTACAAGCCAATTCTTCAAAAAGAGTCTAGAATCGCGTATTACCAAAATATAGGGTCCGCAACGGCTCCGTCTTTTATCCTTGTCGATCAAAACTTTTTGGATTTGACAAATAGTAACTTAGGCCTCAATCTCATGCCTAGTTTAGGAGATCTCAATAATGATGGCAAGCCCGAACTCATTATAGGTCGAGACAACGGGCAATTAGCCTATTTTCTGAATACAAGCACAGGATCAACACCAAATTTTAGTCTGCAAACCGCTGCCCTTACTGATGCCAATGGTGTCGAGATACAGGTACCCTTATTTGCTAGCCCTCAATTATTTGACCTCAATGAAGATGGTAAATTAGACCTCATCATAGGGCATAAAGGGGGTGGTTTGGTTTACTACGAAAATACGGGTACACAATTAGTTGCTGAATTCACGCTGCAAAGTACCTCACTTGGGGGAGTAAATGTAGCAGTCAATGGTCCTGATGGTTTTTCAAACTGTTGGTTTTTTAAACACCAAGACACTACTTTTCTGTTTGTTGGTGCACAAGACGGCAGGGTCCATTTTTATGACAGCATCAGTAATAATACGCTCGGAACTTATCATGAGCGCAGCGCTGACCTCGTTGGTTTATCTGCTCAAATTGGAGCCTATGCTGCGCTGAGCGTAGGAAATTTGGATAATGACATCCATTTAGATTTAATTGTTGGTCAAGATCTTGGAGGCTTATTTTTATTGGAAGATGAGCCAGGCTCTGATTTATCCATTCAAAATCCTATTATTCCATCAATAGAAATCTATCCAAACCCATTTGATCAATCCTTGACTTTAAAGTTTGATGCTGTTGTACCATCAAGCTTTCAATTGTTTAATCTAGAAGGAAGTTGTCTTTATCAACAAGAAGTAACCAATCCTAAACAACAAATTCAACTGGATTTTTTAGCCCCAGGTGTTTACTTGCTCAAATTTTCGAATGGGCTAGTCAGAAAAGTGGTCAAGAAAAATTAGAAGCGACCAAAGCTTATTTGACGGAGAGCTGCAATAGCGTCTTGCCGTCAATTTCTGCTCTGAGTTCGTCCCCAATTTGAACGGGACCTACACCTGCAGGTGTACCTGTAAATAGGAGATCTCCGGTTTTTAAAGTAATAAACTTAGAGACATAAGCGATGAGTTCATCGATTTGAAAGATGAACTCTTTTGGTCGACCGATTTGTCTAAGCTCCTCATTTTGATAAAATTTAAATTCGAGCTCTTGAAAATGATAGTCCTTAACATCGAGCCAAGTTGTTGAAATAGGGGCGCTGTGGTCAAAGCCTTTTGCAGGTTCCCAAGGCAGTCCTTTTTCCTTGCATTTTTGTTGAAGGTCACGTGCTGTGAAATCAATGCCTAACGTAAATTGAGAGTAGTATTTGTGCGCGAAGCGTGGGTCGATGTGCTTACCAACTTTATCGATTTTGACGACTAGTTCACATTCAAAATGAAGATCCTTGGTAAAGTTTGGATAATAAAAATCCCCTTCTCTGAGAAGTGCAGTATCGGGCTTTAAAAAATAAATTGGCTCTGTTGGAAGCGCAGCATTCATTTCTTTGGCGTGGTCCGCATAATTGCGACCAATGCAGATGATTTTCATGGTTTTTTGAATTTATTCTTCAATAATTCAAGTTTATCCTCCAAGTTTAAACCGGAATTGGCATTTTTAATTCTTTCCATTTCCTTTCTTAAAACTTGCTTGGTGTGTAGCGGAAAGTCAGCCTCGAGCATCCAGCCGTAGTAACCAGGTTCTTCTTTGAAAACGCGTTCAATCGTTTTACCTTTGTGTTTGCCAAAGTTATAGCACAATTCTTCTTTTTCGTTGAAGCAGAGCCTTCCAGCAAAGTCGGCAATTTTATGGTCTCCAACGGTTGAGAATTTTGCGAGCCCAGCGACGTCTTGGCTAAGATCAGTATAACGTTCGGTTTGCGCTTGCAAAACCTCTAGGGTTGCTAGGGTATCAAAAAGCGCGTTGTGGGCATTTTCTATTTTCTTACCACAATAAAATTGATAGGCCGCGGCAAGTGTGCGTTGTTCCATCTTGTGGAAAATATTTTGCACATCGACAAAATGCCTTGCGCCGAGATCAAAATCGATGCCGCAGCGCAATAATTCCTCGGATAAAACAGGAATGTCAAATTTGTTGGAGTTATAGCCCGCTAAGTCGGATTCTCCAATGAATTCGATTACGCTGGGAGCAAGTTCTTTGAAGGTGGGGGCGATGGCCACCATTTCGTTGGTGATGCCGTGGATCGCGGAAATTTCGTCAGGGATGTTCTGTTCAGGGTTAACAAGCTCGTTGAAATTTACTTGTTGACCGTCAGGTAGTAATTTTATAATGGCAATTTGTACAATTCGGTCTTTGGTAATTTGAAGCCCAGTAGTTTCAAGGTCAAACACACAAAGTGGACGAAGGAGTTGTAGCGGCATCTTAAAGCGAAGTTTCTGGGTCGAAAGCTTCGAGGTAATCTGCTACGCGTCTGACAAACTGCCCACCAAGTGCACCATCTACAACGCGGTGGTCATAGGAGTGAGATAAAAACATTTTGTGACGGATACCAATGAAGTCGCCGTCTGGTGTCTCAATCACTGCAGGAACTTTGCGAATAGCTCCGAGCGCTAGAATTGCAACCTGTGGTTGATTGATAATTGGTGTACCCATCACATTGCCGAAGGTACCTACGTTGGTTACAGTGTAGGTGCCGCCTTGGATGTCTTCAGGCTTGAGTTTGTTATTGCGGGCGTTGTTGGCTAGTTCATTTACAGACTTTGCTAGACCTACCAAATTCATGCGATCAGCATTTTTAATGACCGGTACAATCAGGTTACCACTCGGCAGGGCTGCAGCCATACCAATGTTGATGTCTTTGCGTTTGATGATATTGGTTCCGGAAACCGAAACGTTGATCATTGGGAAGTCTTTGATGGCTTTGGCAACGGCTTCGATGAAAATAGGGGTGAAGGTAAAGTTTTCACCTTCACGTTTTTTGAAATCGTTTTTGATGCGGTCGCGCCATTTAACGATGGTAGTTACGTCGGCTTCTACGTAAGAAGTAACGTGAGGAGCGACATGTACAGACATGACCATGTGTTCGGCAATGAGTTTGCGCATGCGGTCCATTTCGATGATTTCGTCACCTGCGTTCGGAATGACAACTGGTTCCTTGATTTGAAGGCTTGAGGTGCCACTATTTGCTGCAGCAGTTGCAGGCGCAGCTGCAGTTACAGGTGCGCTGGTTTGGCTGGAAGTTGTGCTGGCACCGGATGTACGATTGGCTAAAAATGCGAGGACATCTTTTTTGGTCACACGACCGTCTTGACCGGAGCCCGCAATTTGTGCCAATTCGGCAGCGCTGATATTTTCTTTTTGAGCAATGGTTCTGACCAATGGCGAATAAAAACGATCTTCACTTGATTTGATAGCATTTGCTGGGGTAGCGGCAGTTTCTGATGTTGGCGCAGCACTTGTTGTTGTCGCTGCAGTTGTTGCAGGTATGCTAGCGGCAGCGTTTGAAGTAGTTTCAGTTGCACTACCGTCAGTAGAAAGAATGGCAATGACATCTCCAACTTGTGCCACTTGATCTTTTTCAAAAAGAATTTTGATGAGTGTGCCAGCTGCTTCTGATGGAAGTTCGTTGTCTACTTTGTCTGTGGCGACCTCCACAAGTGGTTCGTCGATGGCTACGGAATCACCGATGTTTTTGAGCCAATTGGTAATGGTTGCTTCGGTGACGCTTTCACCCATTTTAGGAAGACGAATTTCTATTTCTGCCATTTTCTGTTAATTGATGTCGTTGATGAGTTGCAAAATTAAGCAATTTTGATCAAAATCAGGAAGGTTGCTGATCAAGCAAACGATAGTTTTTCAGGATTGACTTGAAGTCAGTGAGCGTGTCGTAGTTTTTGGTGTAGCGCAAATTTGTTTCAGCCTGATTTTCAATATTCCAATAGTAGGGTCTGATGATGCTTTTTTTCTGATATCGCCTATTTAATTGATCCATTTGCAAGCCTACAAAAGTGTAATTTGAACTCATTACCCCAAAAATATTTTTGAAAAACTGGCTTGGCGTCTTGAAAATAAAAAAGACGACTGGGCTAATAATCAACATCACCAAACACATCGTTAGGTCAAATACGCGCTTGATTCTTTTGTTGGTCGCTTGCTCGAGTGCGTCAAAATGTAAGGTGTAATAATCGCCAGCCGTATCGATAGAATTGCTGCCAATGAGGTAGCTGGTATCTGGTTGGGCAATTTTGTATTCCAATTGAGCCGCGGAAGTTGCGACCATAATTTCAATAATGTGTCTGCTAGAGAGGTCCTTGGCAGAAAAAATGAGTTCATTTAAGCGATGAATCTCGAGCATTTCATCAAATTGATGGATATATAATTTGGCTGCTGATTCATGTTGTTTGATCTCAATATGGTGAATGCTTTCAATATGTGGATACGTTTGCTCTAAAAGCGTTTTGATGCGCACAAATTCTTCATTAGCCGCTAAGATTCCAAAACGTTTTTTTGGAAACTGGCTGAAATCAATTTTGCCTTTTCTGATGAGCATAAAGAAGGCCCTGGTAGCATAAAAAATACCAATAAATGAGACTGCTCCTAGTAAAATAAACAACCTTGAAAATTGCCATTCTTTGGGTAAAAGTGCATACAAAGCAAGAATGGCTAGTGTCGCAAAAAAGGTACTTTTCCAAACCCGTTTGACAGGCGTACCTTTGTCGTATAGCCCGAGTAGCCAGGCACTAAAAATCCAGCAAATTAAATAGCCCGGAACCAACCATTGAATCAGCCAATCTGGAAATTCAATTTGTTTGACTTTCCATTGATCGGCTAGCCAAATAAGTAGTAGCAAATTACTTAGAAAATCAAACGCTTGGGCGGCGCTTTTGCTCACAATTCTTTTGAGAAGTGATAAAGAAGCCCTGAGGTAGATGGCTAGGTGGATGGTGATTGAAAACAATTTGGCATAGCGCTTCGAGAAGTGTTTTTGCGCAAAAATGATCATGGCATTATAGAAAACAAAAACATAATTCAAAGAGCCTTTTTTGGTGCTTTCTCCTTTGTAATGAATGATTTTTGTTTCTGCAAAATAGACAACTTTATAACCGCCAAGTTGAATGCGATACGACAAATCGATGTCTTCACCGTACATGAAAAATGCTTCGTCAAGCAGCCCAACTTTTTCGAGTGCCTCGGCGCGCATAAACATAAAGGCGCCGCACAAAACATCGACTTCATGGTTCTGCAATTCATCTAAATAACCGAGGCTATAACGGTTGAAGAATTTCGACTTCGGGAATAGTTTAGAAAGTCCAAAGATCTTGTAGAATGAAACCGCAGGTGTTGGGAGCCCTCTTTTTGATTCGGGTAAGAAGCGCCCTCTGCCGTCTAGCATGCGCACACCAAGCGCTCCAGCGTCAGGGTGCTGATCCATGTAGCGCAAACAACTCTCAAAGGTGTCTTCTTGCACAACGGTGTCTGGGTTAAGTAACAAAACATAACGCCCTTTACTCACTTCGATTGCTTGGTTATTGGCTTTGGAAAAACCGACATTCACGGAATTGGCAATAAGCTGAACTTCCGGAAATTTGTCTCGTAGCATTTCCTGAGAACCATCTACGCTATTGTTGTCAACGACAAACACTTCAGCAGGAATTGATTTCAATGCAGCGTAAACACTATTGAGACATTGCTCCAAAAAATTGGAAACATTGTAATTAACAATTACAACGCTGAGCTCAAGTGTTTTTTCAGATGTCATTTGTAGGCGATGCAAGAAATTTCGATGTTGACATCAAGTGGCAAACGGCTTACTTGAACAGTTTCTCGGGCAGGTGCTACCCCTGTAAAGAATTCAGCGTAAACTGCATTCATTGCTTGAAATTCAGTTAAGTCTTGCATGAAAATACTCACTTTAACCACGTGCTCTTTTGTAAAACCAGCCTCTTGGAGCAGCGCTTCAATGTTTTGTAAGACGCGTTTTGTAGCTTCTTCAATGTTGTTCATTTCTAGTTGCCCCGTCTGTGGATTCAAAGGAATTTGTCCACTGATATAAAGCTGTCTGTCGATCAGGATGGCCTGACTGTAAGGGCCCACTGGCGCAGGTGCATTTGGTATTTGAATTGCTTTTTTAATCGATGACATTTAGAAACAAGGTTTTACTACTTTTGCAAAGTAACAAAAAACAAGCTAGGTGAGGGTTCTTTTAATCGATTTTTATGACTCATTTACCTTCAATCTCGCCCATTATCTCGAGGCACTTGAAGTTGAACTGCTCACCAAGCGCTATGACCAAATAAGTGCTTCAGATTTCTCTCAGATTAATGCAATCATACTTTCCCCCGGCCCAGGTTTGCCCCACGAAAAGGAGGGTTTAACTGAAATTCTTGAACAATTTGTTGGCAAACTACCAATCTTGGGGGTTTGCTTAGGAATGCAAGCTTTGGTGACTCATTTGGGCGGGACCCTTCAAAATCAAAAAAAGGTCAAACACGGTGTTGCTGAACGAATTGACATTCAAGGTTCATCCGTATTATTTAAAAATTTGCCTCCGCAAATTGAAGTAGGCTTGTATCATTCATGGCAAGTATGTTGCCCTGCGGATTGGATCACCGCAACTTCACAGAGCGGCGTCCCTATGGCCATAGAATTGCCTCAGCAAAAAATATATGGCGTTCAGTTTCATCCGGAATCGATTATGACGCCCGAAGGAATGCACATCTTGCGGAATTTTCTGCATATTTGTCAAGATGAAGTACTTATTTAAGTTGTTGTTTTTCTTACTAGTTTTCCAAAATGCCACCGCCCAAAGTTGCACTGGTTATTGGATCACGATTGACGACCACACGGGTTTAAAAAAATCTATTGTAGAGCTTTACAAAAAAGAAGGTGTTTTGTACGGAAGGGTTGTATAATCGGGCCATTCTTTCGTACCCAAGATTGGATTCGGACCAATCAAATCCCAAAAGATTAAAATCTTTGATCCCGACTTAAACTTTTTTGTTGAACTTTTGTTATCGAAAAGTCATATCAAAGTTCAACAAAATGAAATTATTTCTCCAAACTTGCTTCATTCTTTTCAGTTTCACCGCATTTGCCCAAACGGGCCAACTCAGTGGCCGCTTGCTCAATGCTGCGAATGGCACCCCAGTCTCTCCCGCAAAAATCAATATTGTTGAGTTACAATTGTTCAAAGCCGCCGATTTAGAAGGAAGGTTTTCTTTTGAAAAGTTGGCGCCGGGCATTTACACGGTAAAAATTACAGCTCCAGGCTTTGAAGAAAAAGTACAATCTGAAGTTTTGATCACCAATGCGCGGCCAACAGATTTAGTGCTCGAACTCGAAGAAAAAGTACAGACATCAAAGGAGATTAAAGTGACGGCCGCACCTTTTCAACGCAAAACAGAGTCTCCCAATTCATTAAAAACACTCAGTGCTACTGAAGTGGAACGTCTGCCTGGTGCTAACCGCGATGTAAGCAAGGTGATTGCTGCCTTACCAGGGGTAGCAGCACGCGCAACTTTCAGAAATGACATCATCATTAGAGGTGGTTCACCTGGTGAGAATAAATTTTATTTGGATGGTATCGAGGTACCGAACATCAATCACTTTGCTACGCAAGGAAGTAGTGGCGGCCCAGTAGGTTTACTTAATGTCAATTTTATCAGGGAGGTAGAATTTTATTCGGGTGCATTTCCGGCAAACCGTGCCAACGGGCTCTCATCTGTGCTTGCATTCAAGCAAAAAGATGGCAACAAAGACGCGCTCATCACCAATTTTGCACTCGGCTCTTCTGATGCAGCCCTTACTTTTGATGGTCCGATAGGCAACAAAGGAGATTTTATTTTTTCACTGCGTCGCTCTTACCTACAATTTTTATTTGCTGCGCTTAAATTACCCATACTTCCAACCTATAACGATTACCAATTCAAGTTTAACTTCCAACTCAATCCAAAAAATAAGCTATCCATCATTGGTCTTGGAGCGCTCGATCAGTTTGGACTGAATCAGAAAGTCAATGAGGGCTTAACAGATACCAATCAAATTCAGTACAATAATTTTATACTCGGAAATTTACCAATGCAGGGCCAATGGAACTACACCATGGGGGCAGTATGGCAGCATTCTTCTAAGTCTTCTATTCAAACTGTCGTTGTGAGTCGGAATATGCTCAATAATGAAGCTTACCGCTACAAAAACCTGATTGAAGAGCCTCAAAATCTTTTGCAAAATTACAGTTCATTTGAGGCCGAGAATAAATTGCGTTTTGAGCACACGTATCTGAAAAATGGCTGGCGTTTCAATGTAGGGGCAGGTTATGAATTTGCCAAGTACTACAATAGTACATATCAGCTATTGACAATTTTTGGTCAGCCCGATACCTTAGATTTTGAATCAGAATTGAATCTGCATAAATTTTCAGCATTCTCGCAACTGAGTCGTGCGTTTTTTAACGAACGTTTGCGTTTGTCTTTAGGCCTACGCATGGATGGCACTTCTTACAGTACTGAAATGCGCAACCCTTTCAATCAGTTTTCACCGATGTTCTCGGCGTCTTATCGCCTTACTGAAGATTGGGCCATTAATGCCAATGTGGCGCGCTATCACCAATTGCCGTCTTACACCATATTGGGCTATAGAAATGCGGCCGGAGACCTGGTGAATGAACAAAATGGACTGAAATATATCCAAGCCGATCATTTTGTACTCGGTACAGAATACTTGTTGAAGTGGAATGCAAGGGTGACACTCGAGGGCTTCTTGAAACAATACAGCAACTATCCTTTCTCAATCAAAGATTCTATTTCACTGGCCAATATCGGTTCGGACTTCGGGGTAGTGGGTAATGAAGCCGTGAGTTCAAGTTCTTCGGGCCGCAGTTATGGGGCTGAATTTTTATACCAGCAAAAACTTTACAAAGGATTTTATGCCGTATTGGCCTACACTTGGGTAAGATCTGAATTCTTGGACAAAAACAATAATTATGCCCCGACATCTTGGGATAGCCGTCATATCGTTTCATTAACAGGAGGAAAGCGCTTTAAAAATGGTTGGGAATTTGGTATGCGTTGGTTGTTTTCAGGCGGTGCGCCTTACACACCATACGACATCGCCACTTCGAGTTTGATCAACAATTGGAACATCAATGGAGTTGGTTTATTGGATTACAACAACTTAAACACGCAAAGAGAAAGTAGCTTCCATCAATTGAATATCCGCGTGGACAAAAAGCTCTACCTCAAACAATTTAACATGAACTTTTATTTTGATGTTCAAAATGTGTACGGCTACCAAGCGAAACTAGCACCAATTTTATTGCTTGATACCGATGCCAATGGCCAGGCAGTTGTCGATTCGAATGACCCAACGCGCTACCAAACCAAGCTCATTGAGAACGCTTCTGGAATTGTTCAACCCACACTTGGTATCATCATAGAGTTCGTTACCAAGAAAACCAAGTAGACTCTTTTCAAGATTCTTAAAAAAGTGGTATCTTTGCACCCAAATTTATCAATAATGGCAACCAATAGAACTTTTACAATGCTCAAGCCCGATGCAATCGAAAATGGGCACATGGGTAAAATCATCGACATGATTATCAATGCTGGTTTCAGCATCAAAGCAATGAAATACACGCGCCTTTCCGAGGCTCAAGCAAAGGCTTTCTATGAAGTACATGCTGAGCGTCCGTTTTACGGCGAGCTTGTTGAATACATGACAAGTGGCCCTATTGTTGCGGCTATCTTAGAAAAAGAAAATGCTGTTACTGATTTTCGTTCCTTGATTGGTGCTACAGATCCTGCTGAGGCTGCAGAAGGTACTATTCGTAAGGCTTATGCTGAAAGCAAAGGTCGCAATGCAGTTCACGGTTCTGATTCCGATGAAAATGCAGAAATCGAAGGAAAATTCCATTTTACAGCTGCTGAGATTTTCTAATTTCGACAACTGTTTACCATTCAAAAGACCGCCTAGCGGTCTTTTTTCATTCATAGCCATATGAGATTTACAGAAGCCATTGAAACGCGCAGAACTTTCGGGATCATCTCTCACCCTGATGCAGGTAAAACCACACTCACTGAAAAACTCCTTCTTTTTGGTGGAGCCATTCAGACAGCAGGTGCCGTTAAAAACAACAAGATAAAAAAATCTGCAACCTCAGATTTCATGGAAATTGAGAAGCAACGCGGGATCTCCGTTGCAACTTCAGTAATGGCTTTTGGCTATAATGGCAAACAAATCAATATCCTCGATACACCGGGTCACAAAGACTTTGCCGAAGACACCTTTCGAACACTTACCGCGGTTGATAGCGTCATTCTTGTCATTGACTGCGCCAATGGGGTCGAGGCTCAAACGGAGCGTCTCATGGAAGTTTGTCGGATGCGTAACACTCCAGTGATCATCTTCGTAAATAAAATGGACCGCGATGGAAAGGAAGCCTTTGATTTACTCGATGAGCTAGAATCCAAGCTCAACATCAAAGTGCGTCCGCTCACTTGGCCAATTGGCATGGGGGATCGCTTTCAAGGCGTCTACAACATTTACCAGAAAGGGCTCAATCTTTTTTCAGCGAACAAAACTAAAATTGCCGAAGACGTAGTATCCATAGCGGATCTTTCAGATCCTTCACTTGACCAAATCATCGGTGAAGCCCCGGCAAATGAGCTTCGTGAAGAAATCGATATGGTAGAAGGCGTTTATGATGCCTTTGACCGCGAGCGCTACTTAGCAGGTGAGGTGGCTCCAGTTTTCTTTGGTTCGGCAGTCAATAACTTTGGTGTGAAAGAACTTCTTGACACGTTCTGTGAAATATCGCCTTCTCCACGTGGTAGAGAATCAGATACACGTATGGTTGAGCCTTCAGACGAACGCTTCAGTGGGTTTGTTTTTAAAATTCACGCCAACCTCGATCCAAAACACCGCGATAGAATTGCCTTTTTAAGAATTGTTTCAGGTCGTTTTGAGCGCAACAAATTCTATCACCATGTCCGCTTGAACAAAGACATGAAATTCCCGAACCCGACTTCTTTCATGGCCCAGGACAAAAGCGTCATTGACGATGCTTATCCAGGCGATGTCATTGGTTTGTATGACACTGGTAGCTTTAAGATTGGAGATACCCTTACCACTGGTGAGAAAATGCTCTTTAAAGGCATTCCATCTTTTTCTCCTGAAATTTTCCAAGAGCTTGAAAACCTTGATCCGCTCAAGTCAAAGCAACTCGATAAAGGAATCAGGCAGCTCATCGATGAAGGTGTCGCGCAGCTCTTTATCCAACAGCCCGGGAATCGTAAAATTGTCGGGACAGTTGGGCAACTTCAATTTGAAGTCATCAATTACCGCCTCATTCATGAATACGGCGCCAATTGTCGTTTCGTACCGAGAAACTACTACAAAGCATGTTGGATCACCACTAATAATGACGAACAATTGGCTTCCTTCAAGCGTGCAAAAGGGTCCTATTTGGCCCTTGACAAAGATGAAAACTTGGTGTTTTTAGCAGAAACTCCATTCTTACTCCAAATGGCCGAGCAAGATTATCCGGATCTCAAATTCCACCAAACATCTGCGTTCAAGCTAGAGCAAGATTAAATTCTTGATGTAAATCAAGTTCTTGGAAAGTGTAATTGCATTAATTTAGCAATAAACATTTGCTATGTCCAAACCATTAGAACGCCGATCTTTTTTGTCTCGAATGGGCCTCGGCTTGAGTGCCGTTTTAGTACAACCCTTTAGTTTTTTATCCAAGCAGCAACAAATTCCAATGAGCCCAACACTTATTCATAAAATCAGACCTCTCGGTTTTCAATGGGAAACCCTTGATCCTTTTTTATTTTGCGTACACCACGAAGATTATTTTCCAAAAGGCAATGCGCAACTAGGCCCTGATCCAAAGTATTTTGAAGGTCGCCACATGGGGCAAGACTTCATCGTAAAAGATGGTTTTCGCATGTATCATGGCTCGACGGTCCCTGGTTTCCCTGGGCACCCGCACCGTGGTTTCGAGACCATCACGGTAGTCAGAAAAGGTTTGGTAGATCATGCAGATAGTATGGGGGCAGCGGGCCGCTATGGTAACGGTGATGTCCAATGGATGACAGCAGGAAAAGGTGTGCAGCACGCAGAAATGTTCCCGTTACTCAATCAAGATGCCGAAAATCCGCTTGAATTGTTTCAGATTTGGCTCAATCTACCCAAGCGCAGTAAAATGGTAGAACCTCACTTTAAAATGCTATGGGCAGAGTCCGTTCCTAAATTTAGTGTAGCATCTAATGGGGCCAATGCAAATGTAGAAGTTTTGGTGGGTCGTTTAGGTCAATATCAATCGACAAATACACCACCAAATTCTTGGGCCGCAGACCACAACAATCAGGTCGCTGTCTACAATATTCATCTTGAACCTGGAGCAAGTTTCCATTTACCTGCTGCAGGTCAGGGTATCAATCGCAGTATTTATTATTATGAAGGCGAAGGCTTACAAATTGCCCAACAACTGATTGCACCTTACCATGCCGCAGATGTCGATGCGAGTCAGGAAGTAGTATTGGTCAACGGCACAAATAATTCAAAGGTGTTGGTGTTGCAAGGTCGCCCAATTAACGAGCCGGTAGTCCAACACGGCCCATTCGTAATGAATTCGAGAGAAGAAATTTACCAAGCGTTTCAAGATTACCAAAACACACAATTTGGCGGTTGGCCTTGGGAACGCTACGATCAAGTCCATGATCCAAAACTTGGGCGCTTCGCCAAACATGCAGATGGTAAAATTGAAGAGCCAAAGGCATAACGCAATGAAATAAAATTCTTCCTTTTTCGTTTGATCTGGGATTACGCGCTGCGCGCGAGAACCCATTGAACCGACGTACAGTGGATCAAAGCACAATTTTGAGATACTTTTTTGTTGAATCAATGCTACGCATTTGATTGAATTCGTATTTCATCCATTAAAGCAAGCTTTATGACTGAAATCCTGAACCCAATCATTTCCTTCGGAAATTGATTCAACAAAAAAAGCACCTCATTTGAGGTGCTTTGATCAGAGTGATTCCGCTGGGAACTCAAGTATCTTTATTCGAGTAGGGCTAAACCCTTGATTTTGCCACTATTTACAAGAACTCATATTGTAACACTAAAACGTGGTTCACAATATATTCACAAATTTAAGTGATTTTGGGTTCACTGACAAGTTTATTAAGTCCTAAAATCCCAACTTTTGTAACCTGAAAAATTTTTTTTGAGGTTTGCTTTGTTTGGTAATTTGAGGCCCTGTTTCAGAATTCTCAACTTTTATAATTGGAGGGGAGACGGGAGGAAGGCCCTAGTAAAAAACCAAATCCCCGTTTATACTTAATACAGAATCCTGTAAACCATTGTAAATTACTGTAAGGTTCTTTACAATATGTTTTTTAACCTCACCCCGTAATCTAGGGTCATCAATACTATTGAACGATTTTATTTGTTCCCGTGTTCGCTCGATCAGTTCGATGCTTAGATTCAAAAAGTCGTCTAACTCGTTCGGGTTTGTAAATGGTTCATTGATGTAACTCATTGTCCAAAAATGCTGTCATTTTATTTAATGTGCAACTATTTATCCTAAAAGAAATATGGAAACACTAATAGTCACTAAACAGCAATTGCTTGAGATTTTTGATGAATATAAACAAAAGCAAAATAACCCCAAAGACAAGGTTAGCATAAAAGTTAAAAAGTTTGATGTGCTGGCTTACGCCAACGATCAGGAACATATAGCACTTGTGGAATTACAACCTGATCAAGGGATTCCCAAGCCAAAAGTTGTCCAAGTAACTGACCAACAATTTGCTGAATTAGCGAATTTTTATCTAGACAAGGCTGAACAATTTAAGACAGATCAAAATCTTTCACCCGACACATTGCTCCAAAGTCCTTTATTATAATGGCTTTGCGCTTGTTTTTAGTTAATTAAGGGTATAGCTATTTCTCGGTGGTTTTAATTGTAAAAAGCTTGATTCAATGAACATTATTAAGTGTTTCAATGTCAATTCCAAATCGTTTGGATTTCTCATACATCCATAACTGCGCTTGCAATAGAATTGAATCAATTATTCTATTCATCCAAACTGCTGAACCATATTTTTCACTTTCAGGAATAAAGGAATCATGAATCCCTATTGTTAATGACACTTCCCTCGCAATCTCATTAGTAATCATCATTGAGGAAAAAATGTGTGATTTCTCCAAATGGACAAAAGAATTACCAACCTGATAGATTTCTTCTACCCATTCCATCCCTTCAATTTTAGAAATTTCTAAATATAAATTAGAATCACTTAGGGGTGTTTTTGTACCAGCTAATTTCATGGTTCTTATTTTTTCACCACTCAAAACTTTTAATGCAAAAGTGTTCCTATCGTAATCAGTAATATTAGATGCAAACAACCTCAATAGCGTATCTATATTGATCCTTACAAGCGGTGCAGCGGCAATAAAATTATTTTGTCTTATCAGGGACGAATAAGCGTTTGATAAGTTAACTGTTCTATTCAATGCACCTATTAAAAAAATATCAAATGTTTCAAACGTTGGTGCAATTGCACTCAATTGTTTTCCCATATTACAAATTGCTTTTGTTTTATTATCTATCTCACTCAGCAATTGTTCCTTATCGAGGCTTAAATAATTCATTCAAAATCAATTTTATCAATCTCCTGCATTAAACGGTGTGTTTCTGTTAATGCAACAATGATCTTTTGGTAGTGCATTATATCCTCAATTTCTAGCTTCCTGTCTTTGCGGTCTTTCAACCATTTTTGTGCAGGTTGATACCCTCCGATATAAAACTCCCATGCTATTTGAGGTACATTGTCAAAATACTGGGTTTCATTGATGAATACTTTACCGTCTTTGAATTGTGGCTTAACCACCAAATTATCTCCACCCACTCGGTACTGGGTAATATAATTTTCAACGCTCGGACTTTCTAACAAATGAATTTGCCTGATATCGCCACCTAAATTAACCAGTTTCCAAAATGTTTCTTGGTCTTTAGGGAATGGAACTCTTGGGAAATCAATTTTTAAAAATTCTTTGTATTTTTCTCGGTAAGTAGGTGAATGTAAAACAGCGTAAATGTAATCTAATATGTCTATTGGGGCGAAAGTACCTTTGGTTGTTTCCTTTTCGTTAGTGAATGTTAAACTCACCTTTTCTGCTATTTGCTTTACGATTTCTAAGTTTAGGTTTGGTAGTCGTTCTGATTTTGTTTCCAAATACGAGTTTTTATTTTCATCATGATATAGATACAATGGAAATAGATTTACTCCACCTCGTCTAAAAATATTCGCATCTACTGGATGATTTGATACCGTTGTAAGACACCAATCAATATCTCCAACAGCTAAACCTTGCCTACCGATACCTAAAAGTATGTTATTTTTTCTTTTGACATTTACAAGTAGTTCTTTTCTAGGTCTATCAACAACCAATCTATCGTAGTATATGTATTTCATCTCAAAAGGTCTGTAAGAGCATGGAATTACTCCATCCTCAATATTGACCTTTGTTAATTCTTTTTGGACCGTTTGAATATTAAAGTCACTTGTCGATTTAATACTGAATTTTTTAGATAAATATTCTTCGTTATACTCTGTTTGAGAGAAGTTTAAAAGTCGATTTATCAAATTATTTTTACTATCGTCAATACAAAAATTATCTCTGTGTGTTTGAAATCCCATTACATTAATTTTGAACAAGTCTACTGGATGAATTCCGTTATTGTATTGCAAAAGCATTTCTTCATTAATACTTTTAAACAAAAAGTTATTGCCAAATGGAGTAAACGTTTTAAAATTGAAAGAATCTAGAGAATTTTCAAAGAGAGTATCATACTTATATTCACGTTTGCCATATAAGTCATAATGGTATATTTTTCCTAATTCATTTAAGTCTTTTTGTCCTGTTTTTATAAATATGTTTATTGATACTCCTTGTTCTATATCAAATACATTTATATCAGGACTGCCATCAGGTGCTGTTTCTTTTTTCTTTGCGTTTCCATGTAGTGGAAAAAACGCTCATACTGA
>DLPC01000015.1:0-107971 GCA_002478565.1 Flavobacteriales bacterium UBA7468
AAGGGCGGCCATATGGCCGCCCTTTTTTTATGTTAATTTTGAAACAACGGTTACAAAATAGTTGGTAGATTTTAAATTCTTCTAAGAAATTCTACCCCAGTTAGGCTTACCTTGCAGTACAGTAAGCATGGTTTCCTTCAGCATTCTGTTTTTATCTAGGCTTAATATTTCATCTTCGTCAAGAATTTCTCTTGCTTTTTCTCTGGCAAGTTGTACGATCTGACCATCCCTTGCAAGATCAGCAATTTTCAAAGCTAGTGCACCGCTTTGCTGTGTGCCCATGAGGTCGCCAGGGCCTCTCAATTGAAGGTCAACTTCTGCCAGTACAAAGCCATCATTACTAGCAACCATGGTGTCCATCCTTTTTTGAGCTTCTTTGGAGATCCCATCACCTGTCATTAAAATACAATATGATTTTTCGGCGCCGCGTCCTACACGGCCTCTGAGCTGATGTAATTGAGAAAGTCCGAATCTTTCAGCACTTTCAATGACCATTACTGACGCATTAGGTACATTGACTCCTACTTCAATGACTGTTGTAGCAACCATAAGGTGCGTTTGTCTTTCAACAAAGGCCTGCATGGCTGCATCTTTATCTTGGGCTTTCATTTTACCATGAACCATACTGATCTGATAATTTGTGCCCTCAAAAAAATCGTTGATTTGGGCAAAACCGTCCTCAAGGTTTTTAAAATCAAGTTTTTCAGATTCTTGGATCAATGGATAAACTACATATGCTTGTCTTCCTAAATCGAGTTGCTCCTTGATAAAACCGTAAAGTTTCTCTCGGTGGTTTTCTCTGCGATGAATGGTGTGTATAGGTTTTCTCCCTGGCGGTAATTCGTCAATGATTGAGACGTCAAGATCTCCGTAGAAGGTCATGGCTAAAGTGCGCGGTATTGGAGTAGCTGTCATGATCAATACGTGTGGTGGCAATTTATTCTTTCTCCACATTTTTGCCCGTTGCGCCACGCCAAAACGGTGTTGTTCATCAATGACAACCAATCCTAAAGAGTTGAATTGCACGGTGTCTTCAAGCAAAGCATGTGTCCCGATAAGTAGATTGATTTCGCCTTTCAATAATCCCTCGTGGATAACAGCACGTTCCTTTTTTTTTGTGGAACCTGTTAGGAGCGCAACTTTGATATTCATTTTTTCGAGCAATTCAGAAATGCCGATAAAATGTTGATTGGCCAATATTTCTGTTGGCGCCATTAATGCGCCCTGTAGCCCGTTTCCGATGGCTAACAATAAAGAAAGTAAGGCTACGAGTGTTTTGCCACTTCCAACATCACCCTGAAGTAAACGGTTCATATGTTGGCCACTCCCTAAATCTTTTCGAATTTCTTTGAGAACCCTTTTCTGCGCACCGGTAAGTTCAAAAGGGAGGTGCTGCTGGTAAAATTCATTAAATGCTGCCCCAACCTCTGTAAACTGATAGCCGCTGAGTTTTTTTGCCCTGCTTCCTTTTCGAATTAACAATTCAATTTGCAAGAAGAAGAGCTCTTCCCACTTCAAGCGATACCGAGCCGCTTTTAATAGTTGCTCATTACTAGGCATATGAATTTCATGCAGAGCATGAGGCTTAGGCATTAAGTGCAGCGCTTCACAAATATAAGCGGGTAGATTTTCGGGTATTTTTCCTTTAAGTTGTTCTAATAATTGCCCTACTAATTTGGAAAGACCACGACTATGCAAACCTTTGGACTGACATTTCTCAGTGCTAGGATAAAATGCTTGAAATCCTTTGAGTAGTGTATCAGGAGTAACTTTATTGATTTCGGGATGTGCAATCGTCCATTGATTTTGGTAAAATTTTGGTTTTCCAAATACGATATATTGGTCTTGGACACTAAAACCAGTTTTTAACCATTGAAATCCTTGAAACCAAATAAGTTCAATTGATCCCGAGCCATCGGTAAACTGACAATGTAGTTTTTTATGACGACCACTACCGGATTCACTGATATGTGTAATGCGTCCTTTTAATTGAACATATTGATCCTCAGGCCTCAGCAAAGAGATCTGATGAAAGACAGTTCTATCTTGATAACGGTACGGAAAATGAAAAAGTAAATCTTGAAAAGTGTAAATTCCAAGCTCCTCCTGAAGAATTTGTGCCTTTTGGGGACCTACACCTTTCAGGTAGGCAATCGGTGTTGCCAGCAAGGAGTTCATGTAAAGTTATTTCCAGTAACCCATTTTACAGAACTTCTCGATGCGCTCTTCAATGCGTTGATCTGGTTTTTTAGCATCAAGTTCTTTCAAATAGCCATGAATTTTGCCACGTAAAATTTCAAACATTGCTTCTTGATTGCGGTGAGCGCCACTGCTTGGTTCTTGAATGACGTCATCAACCAAACCATTTTGCTTCATGTCTGTTGAGGTCAGTTTGAGTGCTGATGCTGCTATTTCTTTGTAATTCCAAGAACGCCATAAAATGGAAGAGCAACTTTCTGGCGAAATAACAGAGTACCATGTATTTTCGAGCATAACGACCTTGTCTCCTACACCTATACCTAATGCACCACCAGAGGCGCCTTCTCCGATAATAATACAAATGACAGGCACTTTCAAACGCATCATTTCATAGATATTCTTTGCAATCGCTTCGCCTTGTCCACGTTCTTCGGCTTCTAGTCCTGGAAATGCACCAGGTGTATCTATAAAGGTAACAATTGGTTTATTGAATTTTTCGGCCAATTTCATGAGGCGCAACGCCTTGCGGTAACCCTCAGGATTTGGCATTCCAAAATTTCGGTACTGCCTCATTTTGGTGTTGATCCCTTTTTGTTGACCAATGAACATTACGGTTCTGCCATCGAGCAATCCAAAACCACCAACCATTGCTTTGTCGTCTTTGACATTGCGATCGCCATGCAGTTCTTGAAATTGTCCACCTGTAAGCGCATTGATATAAGCGAGCGTGTATGGTCTGTCTGGGTGACGAGAAAGCTGAACACGCTGCCAAGGGGTCAAGTTGCTAAATACTTCTTTGGTCTTGGCCGTCAGAACAGCCTCGAGTTCGGCAATTTTATCTTGCATGTCAACCTCGGTCTGATCGGCAAGGTTGCGTGTTTGGGCAATTTGTTCTTCGAGTTCTTTGAGCGGTTGTTCGAAATCCAAGTAGGTTGTACTCATGGTTCTTGTTTTGTAATGGCAAAAATAAGGATTTTCATCAATTGCTTATCTTTACAGCATGATCTTGTTCGCTCCTGCTAAAGTTAATCTTGGTCTTCGCATATTAGCGAAACGACCAGACGGCTATCATGAAATAGAATCTATCATGGCTGAAATTCCTTTTTGCGACATTTTAGAGCTTACCGAAGCATCTTCAGATTCTTTTGAACAGACGGGCCTTACCTTTCCACCAGATGGTAAGTTAAATTTGTGCCAACAGGCTGTGGCCTTATTGCGACAACATGCTGTTTTTCCTAAGGTGCATATTCATTTGCGCAAACAAATTCCGGTCGGAGCAGGGCTCGGGGGCGGATCTTCAGATGCCAGTTCTACATTACTTGGACTCAATCAACTTTTTAATTTAGGCTTTACGCTTGCACAATTAGAATCATTTTCCGCCCAGTTGGGTAGTGATTGTGCATTTTTTATTCGCGGTGGATTACAATTAGCCACGGGTAGGGGTGAACGCTTGACACCCATTGGAGCATTGGGTCAGCAAAAATGGTTGGTGTTGTGTAATCCTGGCATTCATGTTTCTACTGCTGCGGCCTATGCAAAGGTTCAACCCAATAATAGTGGGCCTTCACTGCGAGAAATATTGCAAAATGAAGGTATTTCAGGTTTAAAAAACGATTTTGAGCTTTCAGTATTTGAACAATTCTCAGCAATTCAATTATTAAAAAATGATTTAGAGCGGGCAGGTGCTTACTACACAGCAATGTCCGGCAGTGGTTCCTCAGTTTTTGCTCTTTTTGACCAAAAACCGAATTTGAATAAAGATCTTTCTAGATATGTAGTATATCAGGGAAATTGGAAGTTTTAGATTGATTCAAAAAGAAATAGTAAGATTGAATCTTTATTTTCTCTTACACTGATAGACGTCCAAGCTATATTTCTTGATATTTTAACATGAAATAAAATAATTTTTTTATTTTTGAACTTGTCAAGTTGACACTATTGTCAAGTTGACACTAAGTATTATTAACCTTTTAATTTTTTAACTATGAAGAGAATTTTTACTCTATTAACAGCGCTTGTTTTTGGTGCTGTTGCGTACGCGCAATTTCCTTCAGTTGGGATCATCGGATCTGCAGTTCCACCTTATGACTGGTCTGTAGATGTTGACATGATTACAATTGACGGTGAAAACTATGCCGGAATTGTTACTTGCGTTGCAGGTGAAGCTAAATTCCGTCAAGACGACGACTGGGCTATTAACTGGGGTGCTACTGATTTCCCATCAGGTTTAGGTACTGCTAACGGTCCAAACATTCCTGTACCAGCTGGAACGTACTTGGTTATCTTTAACCGTACAACTGGTTTTTACAGCTTCCAAACAAGTTTTGATGTTACTTACAAAGTTGACGTAACAAACTATTTGGCAAATAACCCACTTGCTGCCAACGGAATCCGCGTCGGAGGTAACTTCGGTGACCACGGTGCTACAGTTGCTGCTGGTGCAGTTGCTAGCTGGTCTCCTGCAGATGCAAATTCTGCAATGACAGACGAAGGCGCAAACATTTGGTCAATCACTGTAACTTACCCAGTTGCTTCTTTAGGTGCAACACAACTTTACAAATTTGTAAACGGTGATTGGGGTTCAAACGAAGGAACTGATGCAGCTAACACAATCGCTGTTGACTCTTGTGGAGTTGACGATGGTGGAGGTAACATCAACCGTACTTATGTTTTGATGCCAGGTACTGTATGTTATGTTTGGGATGCTTGTGATGCATGTGGTGTTTCAGTTGCTGAAAATGCAATTGCTGACCTTACTGTTGCTCCAAACCCTGCATCTGATGTTGTAAACTTCTCTTTCGAGGCTAACAACGCAGCTACAGCTACTGTAACATTATTCGACCTTGCTGGTAAAGTTGTTGCTACAAAAACTGTTGCTACTGCAGCAATCACTACTGTAGAAATGAATACTTCAGCGCTTCAAGCTGGTTCATACATCTACAATGTTGTTGCTGGTGAAAAAGTTGCTACTGGTAAATTGATCAAGCAATAATTTTTACTTTAAAAGTATGAAGAGCCTGGGTTTTAAAACCCAGGCTTTTTTGTCTAGAAATCAGTCATTTCATAAAATAAATTACCATGAAACATCAGTTGCTTTTATTGATCCTTCTTTCTCTAAATAGTATTTTTTTAAATGCTCAAATTTTAGAGATCAGTCCTGCTTTTCCAACTGTCAATGATGTAGTAACAATTACCTATGATGCAACACAAGGCAATGCTGCATTGGTCGGTCAATCTCAGATTTACTGCCATGCAGGCTTAATCACATCGACAAGTACCTCACCAACCAATTGGCAATTTGTACAAGGAAATTGGGGAACTGTTGATCCGCAGGTTGCCATGACCAATATTGGCAATAACAAACATACCATCACGATCGACATCGATCAGTTTTATGGTTTTCCGGCCAGTACCAATGTATTGCAATTTGCGTTTGTTTTCAGAACGGCAAATGGCTCTATCGTTGGCCGAGATACCGATGGTAGCGATATTTATTACGATATATATCCGGTAAACGCCGGACTGCTCGCGAGCTTTTTTAATCCAAGTGCTGGGGCAACACTCGATGTCAATGAGCAACTTCCTGTAGAAGCTGCAGCTAATCAAGCTGCTACGCTCACACTCAAACAAGATGGGGTTGTATTGCAAACCTTGAGCAATGCCACCCAATTGAATTATACATTGACAGCAACTCAAGCTGGTACGCACCTGCTCGAGTTTATTGCTGATAACGGAACAACACAGGTTATAGACTCTACCTTCTTTACGGTAAATCCTTTAGTCATTCCAACTAATCCGCCTTATGCGGGCTTAAAAAATGGCATCAATTACATCAACGACTCTACAGTTGTTTTGCAATTACATGCCCCTCAAAAAGAACATGTTTATGTAATCGGAGATTTCAATAATTGGCTCCCGACTACCAACTATCATATGAATTTAGCCACCAATATGTCTTCATGGTGGCTTGAAATATCAGGCCTTACACCGGGTCAAAAATATGGCTATCAGTATTTTATTGACGGAACGCTGCGATTGGCTGACCCTATGAGTCCGTTAATTCTTGACCCAAATAACGATGCCAACATCAATGCCCAAACTTATCCCAATCCGCATCCTTATCCTACAGGACAAACTACCGGATTTATCACCATCATGCAACCCGGAGCAAGTCCATACAGTTGGGTGAATAATAGTTTTGTAGCGCCTGCAAATAAAGATTTAGTCATCTACGAGTTACATGTACGTGACTTCGTTGCTAAACACAATTATCAAACTTTAATTGACACATTAGACTACCTTGGTAAACTAGGAATTAATGCCATAGAATTGATGCCTCCTGGGGAATTTGAAAACAATGAAAGTTGGGGTTACAGTCCCTCTTTTCACATGGCACTCGACAAATATTACGGTACGCCTGAAAAATTCAAAGAATTTGTAGATTCATGCCATGGCAGAGGTATAGCTGTGATTGTTGACCTCGTTTTCAACCATGCTTTTGGACAAAGCCCTATGGTGAATATGTACTGGGATGCCGCAAATTCAAGGCCTGCTGCCAATAGCCCGTGGTTCAATGCCATCTGCCCACACCCACCTTATTGTTGGGGCTATGATTTTGACCACACAAGATTAGCAACACAACAGTTCATCGATCAGGTGAATAAGTATTGGATTGAAACTTACAATATCGATGGTTTCCGTTTTGACTACACGAAAGGTTTTGTGAATAATGCAAATGGATACAGTAACGAAAGAATCAATCTTTTGAAACGAATGGCTGATGAAATTTGGGCTTACAAACCAAATGCTTACGTCATTTTAGAGCACTGGTGTGACAACAATGAAGAGAAACAACTAGCTGACTACGGCATGATGCTTTGGGGTAATGTTACTTATGGATACAAAGAAGCACTAATGGGTTATCCGACGTCAAGTAACATTAGTTCTGGTATTTATACCAACCGTGGCTGGACTGTTCCGCATTTGGTTTCCTATGCAGAGAGCCACGATGAAGAAAGATCTATGTTCAATGCTTTAACATACGGGAATTCAACCAATAGCACTCATAACGCTAAAGATTTATACACTGCTTTGGGTCGAGCACAGGCCTTAGCAGTAACTTTTTTAACGCAGCCTGGTCCACGAATGTTATGGCAATTCCAAGAACTAGGCTATGATATTTCTATTGAAGTGCCGTGCCGTGTTTGTAACAAGCCCGTACTGTGGAACTACTATACTCAGGCAAGAAGAAGGCAGCTTTATGATGTGTACGCCGCTACGCTTGCACTCCGAAATAATTACGAAACATTCCGCTCCTTGAACTTTCAATACAGCCTTACTGGGGCAGTCAAAAGAGTCAATATGAATCACAGCTCCATGAATGGAGTATCATTGGCAAATTTTGCTGTGACTACCCAAGCAGCCATACCTAATTTTCAACATGCAGGTTGGTGGTATGAATATTTTAGCGGAGATAGCATCAATGTTGTCAATGCACTTGCTCCAATTGATTTGGCACCAGGTGCCTATCGCATTTACACAGATGTCAAGTTGCCTAAACCAACTATAACAGATGCACCGGTTAGTGTCGAGGAGCTTTTTATAGAGGATTTTGAATTGAATATTTTTCCAAATCCAACAAGTAATCAAATAAATATCAGTTTTAATGCTGCCAATTTTGAACCCTATGAGTTATTGATCATCAATCAAGAAGGCTCGGTAGTTTACCGACAAAAAGGCACCACACAAGAAGGAAAAAACACTATTGATGTGTCGCTACAAGATCTACCTGCAGGCGCTTACCATAGTTTGCTTAACCTTGGTAAATTGCGATCAAACAAAGAATTTATCAAGGTCGATTGATGCACAGATTTGCCCTCGTTTTTCTTTTAAGCCCTTGGTTTATTTTTGCACAAATACCTCAGCCTAACTTCAATCAGGCATTTTTGCAAAATGAGGTAGCAAGTGTCTTTATCAGCATTGAACCTGATTCGCTAGATTTATTGCTCGGTGATAGCTTGTATAGTGGTCATGAATTCATGGCAGCAATGAGTTATCAAAGTAGTTTAGGAACTGTTTTTTACGATAGTATTGGCTTCAGGGCTCGCGGAAATACTTCGCTATCGTCTCAAAAAAAGTCTTTTAAAATTGATTTCAATCGCTTTGTATCCAGCCAAAAATTCGAAGGACTTGAAGAAATAAATTTAAATGGAGAGCACAATGATGTTTCCATCCTACGAAGCTTTTTGGCTCAATACTTGTTGCGATCAGCTGGCTTAGCTGCTGCTAGAACCAGCTTTGTCAAGCTATACGTCAATAACGAATACAAAGGATTATACATCAATGTAGAGCACCTCGACGATGAGTTCTTGGATTTAAGATTTCCAACTGAGGCCAATGGAAACTTATGGAAGTGTTATTATGGCGCAGATCTAACTTGGTGGGGAAATAATCCAGGTGCCTATCAAAGTGTCTATGAACTTAAAACCAACAAAGACAGTGCAGATTATTCGGCACTGCTGAATTTCATTAATGTGCTCAATAACACTCCGTCATCAAATTTTGCGTGTGTTATTCAAGAAGTTTTTGATGTAGACCTTTTTCTGAGAAATATCGCTTTGGAAATTCTTATGGGGCAATGGGATGGCTACGCTTACAATAAAAATAATTATTACTTGTATCAGCGCGAGGGAGATTCCAAAATGGTTTATTTGTCTTATGACCTCGACAATACTTTCGGAATTGATTGGTTTAATATCAATTGGGCCTTACGCAATGTTTATTCGTGGTCTCCGGGCAACCAGGCACGTCCGTTATATACTAAACTAATGGCTGTTCCTTATTTTAAGGACCGCTTTACTTTTCACATGTTGGATATCCTCAATACGATATGGACAGTGAGTGAACTGCAATTCATACTTGAACAAAAACAACAATTGATCTCTCCGGCAGCCTTATTAGATAATTACAAAGGACTAGATTATGGTTTTACTAACCAAGATTTCCTTGAAGCCCTTCAACAAACTTGGGGGGCACATGTCAAAAGTGGCATTGTTCCTTATTTACAAAACAGAAAACAGAGTGCGCTCAGTCAATTGACGCCATATGTTGGCTTACCAAATCCATGTATTAGCAATGTTGAAGAGCTTAGTCAGGTACCAGGAAAATTATTATTTGTAACAGATATTTTGGGAAGAGAAATCGACCCAGATGCCAAAAATTGCATCAAAATTTTAATCTTTGAAAATGGAATACAAAAGCGTGTTTATGAAATGGAATAGTGTATTTTTTGTTATGATGCTTGTGCTTCAAGCTCATTCACAAGTACTACAACATGTAGAACCATCCAATTGGTGGGTTGACATGGAGCATCATCAAGTACAAGTTTTACTGCATGGTCCTCAAATTGCGAAATACAAGGTTGAGGTAGGTGGTTTGGCGATCCTTGAAGAAATCAGAACAGAAAACCCCAATTATATTTTTCTGACACTTGAAACCCAAGGCAAAGTTGCCGGTGACTATCCGATACGTATACTCGATAAAAAGAAAATTGTCGCTTCCCATCAATTTAGCTTGTTGGTGCGTAAAAGCCAGTCAAAATTCCGTAATAGTTTCACTAGTCAAGACGTTATTTATTTACTTATGCCTGATCGTTTTGCAAATGGCGACCCTCTCAATGATAATGCCAATGGCATGAAAGAACAGGCCAATCCAAGTTTGCCCGGTGGTCGACACGGTGGAGATTTAAACGGAGTCAGTGACCGTTTAGCATACATTAAAGATTTGGGTGCCACTACCATTTGGATGACACCTTTCTTAGAGGACAACGAACCCGTTTATTCTTATCATGGTTACGCTCAGTCTGACCTATATAAAGTTGACCCTCGCTACGGCACTAATGATAGTTTTAAGGCACTGGTTCAGAAGGCTCATCAATTAGGCTTGAAAGTCATCAAAGACGAAGTGCCGAATCATTGGTCAAGTAAGCATTGGATGATTCAAGACTTGCCGACAGCAACTTGGGTCCATCAGTTTGATCAATTTACGCGTTCGAGTTACCGCACCACAACTCAATTTGATCCTTATGCTGCTAAAAGTGATCAAAAAGCGTCTGCTGACGGCTGGTTTGATACCACCATGCCAGATATGAATCAAAGCAATCCTTTATTGCTTACTTACCTCATTCAAAATACAATTTGGTGGATTGAATGGGCAGATTTAGATGGTTTACGTGTCGATACTTACTCTTATAATGACAAAGAGGCCATTGCTCAATGGACAAAAGCAATTATGGAGGAATATCCGAATTTGAATATTGTTGGCGAGGTTTGGATGCATGACCAAGCGCAAATGGCGTACTGGCAAAAAGACAGCCCAATCGGCGCTTTGCAACATTTCAATAGTTATATGCCATCGGTCATGGATTTCACGTTACATGACGCCATTTCACAGGCATTTCGTGAAAAAGAGCAAGGTTGGGATCAAGGCGTAGTTCGTTTTTATGAAAACTTTACCCAAGACTACCTCTATGCAGAGCCTAAAAATTTATTGGTATTTATTGAAAATCATGATACCCAACGATTCAATGAAACCTATCCTTCATTAACCGACTATAAGTTAGCCTTAACGCTTATCGCGACAACAAGAGGTATTCCTCAAATCTATTACGGTTCAGAAATCGGTATGCGTGGTAGCAAAGCGGTAGGAGATGCAGATATCCGCAGGGATTTTTTCAAAGGGAGCAGCACTGAAGAAAGAACTCCAGATCAAGAAGCATATTATCAGTTTACCAAAAAATTATTCAATTGGAGGAAAGAACAAAAAGTAATTCATGAAGGAGCTTTGCTTCAGTACGTGCCGCAAAACAATGTATATGTATACTTCAGATATCTTGAACCAGAAAAAACTCAAAGTAAAGAGGCAGACGTCGTGATGGTGATCCTCAATAATTCAGAAAAAGACGAAGAACTCGTTTGGTCTCGTTTTGCTGAAGGAATCCAAGCTTACAATTTTGGGACAGACGTCCTAACCAATCAAACTTTTGATTTTGAACAAAAAACAGGAAAAATACCGGCCAAAACAGCCTATATCATTCAGCTTAAAAACAAATAAAAAAAATGGCAAGGTTCTTCTTTCTACTGTGTATTTCTATAGCTAGTTTTGAGTTTCTTGCTCAGAACCCAAATCGGCAATTTATCGCTTTCAATCCAAGCGTCAATGGTGCTGAGGTTAAGGTCTCTGATGGGAAATACTTAATTAAATTTTATTCTAATAACATCATCGAAACTACATTTATCCCGGTAGGGAAAAATGAAAACATTGAACCATCTCACGCAGTGATCATGCAGCCAATGCCTTCTGATCTATCCTACACGGTTGAAGCTTCAAAACCTGGTCATATTGTTGCGTACCAGTTCTCATTGAGTAAAACTTCCATTTCAGCGCGTATTCAAATAGAACCATTTCAAATTAGTTTTTGGTATCAGGGCAGGCAAATTTCATCAGAGGCCATGGGTTATCAACTCAAAGAAACGCCTCAGATCCAATTAAATCTCAGCGAACAAGAGCAGCTAATGGGAGCCGGAGCGAGGGCACTTGGCATGAACCGTAGGGGCTACCGTTTACAATTGTATAACCGCGCACATTACGGTTACGAGACCCATTCTGAACTCATGAATTTCACAATGCCTATCGTGATTTCTGATCAATGTTATGCCATTCATTTTGATAACCCACAAATCGGTTACCTCGATTTAGATGCGAAAAAAGAGAACAAACTCACCTACGAAGTCATTGGTGGCCCTATGCGTTACCAAGTCATTGTTGCCGATGACTGGAAACAATTGACAGAGCAGCTGACAAACCTAACTGGGAGGCAACCGCTGCCAGCACGATGGACGCTCGGTAATTTTTCGAGCCGCTTTGGCTACCACTCTGAGCAGGAAGCCCGTGCTGTAGTGAACGAGTTCAGAAAACAACAGATTCCGCTTGATGCGATCGTTTTCGATTTATATTGGTTTGGGAAGGATATTCAAGGCACGCTTGGGAATTTCGAATTTTTCAGAGATTCATTTCCGAACGGAGAGCAAATGATTGCCGATTTTAGAAATCAAAATGTCAGAACAGTGCTCATCACCGAGCCTTTTGTATTAACCACTTCAAAAAACTGGCAAGAGGCCGATCAAAAAAGAATCTTAGGCACAGATTCTTTAGGTAACTCTTTTCGTTATGACTTTTATTTTGGAAATACGGGCTTGATTGATCTCTATAAACCAGAGGCACGCGTTTGGTTTTGGCAGATTTATAAAAAATTGCACAATTATGGCGCTGCTGGTATCTGGGGAGATCTCGGCGAACCTGAGGTTCATCCTGCCAAATTGAAGCACGGCAACAAATGGGCCGACGAAGTACACAATGTTTACGGCCATGATTGGGCACGTTTGCTTTACGAAGGATATCGAAAGGACTATCCAACAGAGCGTCCATTTATTTTAATGCGCGCGGGTTATTCGGGTTCGCAGCGCTTTGGAATGGTGCCGTGGTCTGGAGATGTCAACAGGACTTGGGGAGGCTTGAAGCCACAAATGGAAATTTCGCTGCAAATGGGGTTGCAAGGTATGGCATATATGCATTCTGACCTTGGTGGCTTTGCAGGTGCCAACAACGACCCAGAACTCTATGTGCGTTGGTTGCAATATGGCGTATTTCAGCCCATTTTCAGGCCTCATGCGCAACAGGAAGTGGCGAGTGAAGCGATATTCAAAGATGAAAAAACCAAGGCCTTGGCAAAGGCAGCTATTGAGTTGCGTTACCAATTGCTACCTTACAACTACAGTTTGGCTTACGAAAATGCTACCAAAGGAACCCCTCTTTTACGCCCTATTTTCATGGAATTCCCAGAGGCTAAATGGTCTTTTGAATCTGCTGATACCTACATGTGGGGCCCAGCATTTTTGGTTCATGCAATTACTGATTCATTGCATTCTCCAGATTACGCAACTCAAAACGAAATGCGCACCAAGTTGCCAGCTTCGGCAAGTTGGTTTGATTTTCATTCTGGGCGGTTGGTTGCCAATGCGCATTTGCTTTCTTGTTTTTATCAAACCGAAGACCATGATATTATGACGCCTAAAACATTGCAGCAAATCCCGGTATTTGTGCGGTCAGGGTCATTTATTCCGATGAGTCCAGTTGTACAAAACACGGATGCATATCGAGATAGCGCAGTTGTTTTACATTATTATATCGATGCGAAACAAGCATCCTTGCCCTCAGCATTTACATGGTATGAAGACGACGGCAATACTGCTGACGCAGATGCTAAGGGCTTATCAAAAAAAATAGCCTGTACAGCCGTAAAATCTGCAGATTATTGTGCTATAGAATTGAAGGCTGAATTTGGAGCGCAACTTCAAAATAAGTCTTTTCAATTTGCATTGGAGGTTCATACCGATGAAGCTCCTAAAAGTGTAAAGATAGGTGGGAAGAGAGTAAAATTCACCTATGAAGAAAGAAAGCAAGTCTTGCGCATTGGTAATTTGATGCAACTCGATAATGAACAAAGAACCACTAAAATTGAGATCAAATGGTGAAAACTTTTTCAGTGTGTCAACTTGACATTAAGAAAAAATAAAATATATTTGACTGATTAATCTGTTATAAACGCAAAAACGAGAACTATGCAAATGAAAACTACTACAAGTTTATTTGCCTTTTTACTGTTTCTTGGCTTTACAAGTTTGAGTATAGCTCAAACTGGTGTGAAAGGGAACATTACTGATGCTTCGGGGAATCCCCTCTACAACGCATCGGTTTTAGTAGAAGGGCAAGGTAAGAGTGCTGTTTCCAATGAGAAAGGTTACTATGAAATAACCGGTCTAAAAGCAGGAACTTACAAACTCATCTTTAAGTTTATGGGCTTCAATCCCCAAACGGATGAAGTAACAATCGTAGCCAACCAAATGGTGACCAACGATTTTCAGTTCGCATCTAAGGTGCAAGAAACTAGCGATATCGTAGTCATTGGTTATGGTACACAACGCACCAAAGACCTCACAGGATCGGCTGCAGTGATCACTGAAAAGAACTTCGTTCAAGGATCTTTGGCTTCACCAGAACAATTAGTAATGGGTAAAGTAGCTGGTTTAAAAGTAACCTCCAACGATGGTGCACCTGGTTCAGGAAGTACGCTTCGTTTGCGCGGTGGAACTTCAATCAATGCATCAAACGACCCACTCATCGTTGTTGACGGAGTGCCGCTTGATAACGGTGGTATTGCAGGTGCAGCAAACCCGCTTTCTATGATCAACCCTAACGATATCGCTTCTTTTGTGGTTCTCAAAGATGCATCGGCAACAGCAATTTATGGTTCCAGAGCAGCAAACGGTGTGATCCTCATTACTACAAAGCGTGGTTCTACCGGAAACAATGTTAAAGTTGTTTTAGATTCCAAAACTTCGGTCTCTACCATTGCAAAATATTTTGATGTTTTGAGTGCTGATTCCCTCAGAAACTTAGTAAACAGTAAAGGAACTGCTCAACAACAAGCTTTACTTGGCGACGCATCTACAGATTGGCAGCGCGAGGTATTCCGCAAGTCTGTCATTACTGATAACAACGTATCCATTACTGGTGGAATCACCAATTTGCCTTATCGTTTGTCTATCGGAAACCGCATTGACAACGGTATTTTAAAACGCGACCAATTTCAACGTACTTCTGTAAGCTTGAACCTTAACCCTAGCTTGTTAGATAAAACATTGCAAATTGAAGCAAACATGAAATACGTGCAAACGGGTTCATTCTTTGCCAATCGCGGCGCGTTGGGTGCAGCTTTCTTTGACCCAACACAACCAGTATATTCAGGTTCTGAAGCATATGGTGGCTATTTTGAATGGTTAGATAACAACAAACCAAACACCTTGTCTGCAAGAAACCCTCTTGGACTTATCGAGCAATCTACAGATCAAAGCCGTGTAAATCGTGCCATTGCTAATGCAAAGGTTACTTACAATTTGCCTTCATTGCCGGCATTAAAAGCAACGGTCAATGTCGGAGGTGATTATTCTGAAGGAACAGGTTACTCGATTACTCCAGCGTCTTCCGCTGCTGGTTATTATACGCAAGGCCGCTACACTGAGTACCGCACATCTAAATCAAATAAATTATTTGAATCTTATTTGAGCTACAATTCTGGTAACCGTTGGGAAAACCAAACTTTAGACGTAACCGCTGGTTATTCTTACCAAGACTGGGATACAGAAAGTCCAAACAATCCAACTTGGAACGAAGCAAAAGATAGCATCATTCAGCCAGAAGCAGCTTTCCCTTTTTATACGCGCAATGTCCTGATGTCATACTACGGTCGTGCCATTTATAACCGCGCAGGTAAATATGTTTTGAACGTTTCTGTTCGTCGCGATGGTTCTTCAAGATTTAGTCCTGATACACGTTGGGGTATTTTCCCAGCTGCATCTGCAGCTTGGATCATCTCTGAAGAAGCATTCATGAAAAATTCCTCACGCATCAATATGCTCAAGCTCCGTGCAGGTTGGGGTGTAACAGGTCAGCAAGATGGTATTGGAGATTACGCCTATATCGGTAACTATTTCCAAGGAGCAACAACAGCTCAATATGCTTTTGGTGGTCAATATTACCAAGTATTGCGCCCAGCCGGATTTGACGCAGGCTTGAAGTGGGAAACCACTACGTCATACAATATTGGTCTTGATTTTGGATTTAAAAATGATCGTTTCTCAGGTAGTGTAGACGTTTATCAAAAAGACACCAAAGACCTCTTGGCTACAGTTCCTGTTCCGGCCGGAACAAACTTTACCAACGAAATTCTTACTAACGTAGGTGCTATGCAAAATCGTGGTATCGAAGTGTCTTTGAATACAGGCCTCATTGCAAAGAAAGACATGCGTCTAGATTGGACGATCAACGCAACCTACAATAAAAATGAAGTGAAGAAGTTATCCCAAGTGATTGATACCACTTCACCAGGCGTTTTAATTGGAGGCATTGGAGGTGGTATCGGTAACACCGTACAAGCGCACCAAATTGGTTATCCTACCTACACTTTCTTTGTTCTTGAGCAACAATACGATTCTCAAGGCCGTGTAATCGAAGTAGGTTCGCAAGCTGAAATCGACATGAATGGTGACGGAAACATCACTGCAGCTGACAAGTGGAAAGATACCAATGCTTTTGTTGATCAAAATGGCGATGGCATCATCAATGTGAAAGACCGCTATTATGCAGGCCAGGCTGCACCTAAAATGTTCCTTGGAACTGCATTCAATTTCCAATACAAAAAATGGTATGCTGGTTTGTCAGCACGTGCTGAATTAGGAGCTACTATCTACAACAATATTCACTCGAACAGCGCAACATTCCAAACGATTGATGGAACTAAAAAATACCTCAACAACATCAGTTCTTTGTACTATCAAGATGAGGTTCAACGAACAACTGCCAATCAGTTGATGAGTAACCATTATTTAGAAAGCGCTAACTTCTTACGACTAGACTTCGTGAACATCGGATACAATTTCGGTAAATTAGGTTTCTCTAAAGACAAAGTTGGCTTGAACATCAATTTTGTTGTCCAAAATGCTTTGGTTCTTACCAAGTATTCAGGACAAGATCCAGAAATTGGAAGCGGTATCGACAACAATTTCTACCCACGTCCACGCGTGTATTCAATTAACCTCACCTTTGATTTCTAATTCTTGAACTATGAAAAGATTAGTAGCATTTACAATAATTTCAGGAGCTCTATTGTTGTCCTCTTGTGGCAAGAACCTGAATCAGGCACCAAAATATGGTCTCAATGCAGAGGCTGTATATAGTGACCCTAACAACTACATCAAGGTATTAGCTAAGCTATACTCTGGTATGTCTATGACCGGTAATCAAGGTCCTGCCGGACAAGCTGATATTGCCGGTATTGATGAAGGATTTTCTGCATATGTTCGCGTACTCTGGAACCTTCAAGAATTACCTACAGACGAAGCCATTTGTGGCTGGAATGACCCAGGTATTCCTGATTTGAACAAAAGTCAATGGAATGCAGACAACGTTTGGATTAAAGGAATGTACTACCGCATTTTTTATCAAATCACGCTTTGTAACGAATTCATTTGGCAAGCGCGCGAAGAAAAATTAAATGAGCGTGGCTTTACAACATCTCAAATTGCAGAAATCAATATGATGGTCAAAGAAGCACGTTTCTTACGTGCATTAGCTTACTATCATGCGATGGACCTCTTCGGAAATGTGCCTTTTGTAACTGAAGAAGATCGCGTTGGTGCCTTTAACCCAGAGCAAATTCAACGTGCAGATCTCTTTGCATACATTGAGTCTGAAATTAAAGCGATTGAAAATGATCTTACGGCTCCTGCTGCCGTAGCATATGGTCGCGCTTCTAAAAGTGCAGCGCATGCTTTGATGGCAAGAATGTACTTGAACGCTGAAACTTATCTTGGTGCCGGTAATTCAAGAAATGCAGAGTGCGCTACATATTGTGAAAAAATCATCAATACAGGTGCCTTCCAACTTGATGACGTCTATCAAGATATCTTCTTAGCAGACAACCATACTTCGCCGGAAATCATCTTCCCGATCGTATATGACGGCCTCTATTCACAGACTTGGGGTGGAACAACTTTCATGATTTGTTCTGCGCTTGGTGGCTCTATGGTTGCTGCTGACTACGGTGTAAATGGTAAATGGGCGGGTAACCGTGCTACTAGACCATTCATCGAGAAATTCACGGATTCAACAGAAGATTCTCGTTGGATGTTCTATACTGCTGGACAGCAAATTGACATTACTTCAATGAGTACCTTTACTCAGGGGTATGCCAATCCAAAGTATAAAAACAAAACAAAAGATGGCTTAAACGGCTCAAATAATGCTACATCTGCTCATGTAGATGTTGACTTCCCAATGTTCCGATTGGCCGATGTCTACTTAATGTATGCTGAAGCAAAATTCAGAACGGGTGATCAAGCGACAGCCTTGACTTACATGAACTATATCCGTGAGCGTGCCTACGGTGATTCAAACCACAATTATACGTCTTTGACGCTCAATGATTTCTTAGATGAGCGCGCCCGTGAATTGAACTGGGAATGTATCCGTCGTACAGACCTCATTCGTTTTGGCTTGTTTTCTGGTGATACATATGTTTGGCCTTTCAAAGGAGGTGATGCAGCGGGTATCAGTGTTGAGGACAAGTACGAACTTTACCCAATTCCTACCTCAGATGTGGTATTGAATCCGAATTTAACGCAAAACCCAGGTTACTAATATTTAACTTGTTGATTGATGGAAAGGGGGGGTCTTCGGATCTCCCTTTTTTTGTGCCTTATTTTTCAGCTACTAAGGTTGGATTTCATATAAAGCGTGCATCAATGCTTTACAATTTTTTCATGTATTCCTAGTGTTGATTCTACCAAGAAATAAACACCGTTTTGAAAGGGTTGTAATTCAATAAGAAGTTCTTTTGTTTGATATGGAATGGTGAGAACAATTTTACCGGAAAGATCCATAATCAATAGCTCTCCACTACCTGTTAATCCCGAAATACTTAACTCGTTTTGTGTTGGGTTTGGGGAAATAGCAATTTGTTGTTTCAACAATTCATTTTTTTCAGCAGTACAAGTTCCAAACATATTGGCATCCATCCATGCTGCTCTATTTTGTATCCAGGTCTTGAGGTAATTGATTTCTTCTTGATAGGTTTGGCCAATGAAATTGTTTGGCCATACGTACGTACCTAATATTGGCCATTTCAGGAAATGTCTTTGTGAGGGGATGATTAACGCTGCAGCAACCGAATCGATATAATTCAAGATGGCACTATCACTAAGTGTACTATCGCGAAGTTCTGCCCATCGACATTGTACTTCATTGGCGTATAGTGGATCTTCTAGCAAACGGTTCCACCAAAAAGGATTTTGCCAAGTCCCTCCACAAATACTGTTGTAATTGATTTCCCATCCGGTGGTGAGTTGCCCTTCACAATAGTTAGAATTACCCCAAGCGATGTTGTAGTCCCATAGTGGGCCAGCAACAATTTTACCTCCTTCACTCAATCTCTGTTTGTGAAGAAAAGATGAAATGCGGTATCCATCGACATTTTTTGAAAGTTCGGTGAGTAGAAAATAGTCAATAAAAGAGGGGGCATCAATGTAGGCTTTGTAGCCATATATTGGATGGGTAAAGCTGCTGATTTTAAGTGCTATTTCCCAATCGGTAATATAGTCTTGAATATAGGCCTTTTGCAGCGGATGAATGGTATCAATATTTGGGTCGTGTAGTTGAAATTGAATTTGATTTGTTCCAGGGGCCTGGCTCGTATAAGGTGATGTCCAGGCAATTTCTCCGCCACCTGATGTTTTATCAATTTTAATGATGTATCCGCCTGTCAGTTGATTGTCAAGGGTATCTATGTAGTTGAGTTGATTGATAGCAACACGACCTGGATTAGTTTTGATACGCTCCATGAGTACGTAGATACCCATGTAGTTCCCATTCAATACGAGCTCGCAAAATTGAGTTCGTGGTGCCCAACGCCCTGTTTGGTTCCCTAAGTGATACGTCAAGACATTGCGCATCAAAGATTTATCATTGTAGGGTGCATATAAGATATAGTCGTTGTCAGCTGGCCAGCCAAAAATAGAAACATTGAGGTTGCTAGAATCGGCTAGTCTTGTTTCTAAGCCATATGATTGTTGCGGAAAACCAGCAGACGACGAGCCTCTTTTTTCAATACCGATGTAACCATTATATACATTGAATGAGTCAGTGAGATGATTGACTTGCCCCGGACCATTATTGATGATCCCCATATTTGCCATTATTTTTGGTTCGTCTGGAATGGGAATGTTATCGGTATCAATGACAACAATAGGTAATGTTGAATTGGTAAAATTAACTTGACTATATGTTGATAAAGCGATGAAATGGAGGAGCGTTACCATTAAGATGAACCTCATGCGTTTGATTTTCGTTTTTGATTTGCTTTATACATAAGAATGTTGCTGCAGGCAAGTAGTATCCATGATATGCTGAGACCTGCTATCCAATCACCGTGTTTGGTGTAAAATGTTTTTTCTGTTCGCAATTCAATAACTTGTGAAAAAGCAGTTTTTGTCCAATAGGAAGTTTTCTTTACGATTTTCCCACTTGGATCTATACTGCCGCTGGTTCCAGTATTGGCACTGCGCAGTACCCAACGTCTGGTTTCGATGGCGCGTAACCTAGCCATGGCAAAGTGCTGTTTATAGCCAGGGGTGTCTCCCCACCAGCCATCGTTGGTGATTACACATAATAATTGCGCGCCTTTTTGCACTTGCTGACGCACGAAATCTCCGTAAATGGATTCATAGCAAATGATGGGTGCCAATGCAATTTTATGATCTGATTGGTGTTTGAACTTATCAATTTCAAATTGCTTTGTTATTTCCAATATTTTGGGAGTTTTCTCTACGCCTAATGTTCCTGATGTACCTCCATTTTCAATGGCGATGGCTGATAAGAATGGTAAATAGGCAGAAAAAGGCACAAGCTCCACACCTGGAACCAACTTGGATTTATGTGCATACTGAGGGTCGTTTTTTTTACAGAGAAGTAAGGCAGTGTTATAACTTTCGTACCATTGATTTTCATTCGGTATCGGCGTGCTTGCCGCACTTTGTTTGCTGTCAAATAATTTTACAGTTGAAGCACCGATCAATAAATTAGCTTGTGGCCATTTACTAATTTGATCTTGAAGTTTTCTTCCAAATTCAAAGGTGTAGATACGGTCTTCAAGAAAGGAAAGGGGCAAAGCAGTTTCAGGCCCCATGACGAGGTCTGTTTGCGCATTCACGTGTCTGTTTGCCATGCCCAAAATTGAATCGGTAAATGCTTCGTTCGAAGCGTCTGCCGCAAATTTCTCTTTATAGGGGTCTACGTTGGGTTGAAGCACAACTGCCTTTAAAAACCTTCGTTTAGAGATCGTATAATTGGCGAATGAAAGTAAGATTTGACTCGCGACAATTGGTATGATAATCAAAGCAGCCAAACCGATAAAGTACTTTCGAGAAAGTGTATTTGCTTGAAAATGAAGGATGATTTTAAAAACAAATAAATTGAGAAAAAGCACCCAAGCACTTCCGCCCAAGGTGCCGGTCCATTCGTACCATTGAATCCAGCCGGTCCTATTTGCAAAGTAATTCCCTAAAGAAAGCCAAGGCCAGGATAGATCCCAGCGGTGATGACCAAATTCAAACAAAAGCCAAAGAGGAATCAATAGCCAGAAACTCCATCCGGATGTCATTTTACGATCTAGCCAACTCCAGCAGCCGAAAACTAAGGTCATGAGTAGGGCATTGACGGTGAAAGCCAAAATGGCCCCACTCATCGAGGCATTCGCTACCCACCAAGTGCAACCAATATTCCAAATTAAAAAAGTTAGGTAACTCCAAATACCAAGAATAATTGGTTTTTTATTGTATTGTAGTAGCTCTGCTCTTAATAGGAGCAAGGGAATAAAACCAATAAAAACGAATGGCGTGAAACTTCCTGTGTGTGGAAAGCTATAAATCAGCAAAGCACTACTAAGCAAAGAGAGGAGGATGTATTTCATGTTTGAATTCGTCGATTCAAAAATACGCAAAAAAAAAGCCCCGCAGTTGCGGAGCTTTTCTTGAATATTGCGTTGACTTATGCTTCTGTTGTCTCGAAAGGGATAACTGAAACAAAAGAACGGTTGTCTTTTTTCTTGCGGAATTCTACAAGACCGTCAGTTAAAGCAAAAAGCGTATGATCTTTACCAATACCAACATTGTTGCCTGGGTGGTGTTGTGTGCCACGTTGACGAACGATGATGTTGCCAGAAATAGCAGCTTGACCACCAAAGATTTTTACACCTAGACGTTTGCTATGTGATTCACGACCGTTTTTCGAACTACCGACTCCTTTTTTGTGTGCCATGGTTTCTAATATTTAGTTCCCGAAGGAAAATTATGCTTTAATACTTTTAATTGTGATCGCAGTAAATTGTTGACGATGACCGTTTTTAACGCGGTAACCTTTGCGACGTTTTTTCTTGAAAACGATGACTTTGTCACCTTTTACGTGTTCAAGAACTTCAGCGGTGACTTTAGCACCTTCTATAGCTGGGGCGCCAAGGGTTACTTTGCCAGCATCTTCCACTAATAAAACACGGTCAAACTCTAGTTTTTTCCCTGCTTCAGCGTCAAGACGATGTACAAAAACCTTTTGGTCTTTTTGCACTTTAAATTGCTGCCCTGCTATCTCTACAATTGCGTACATATAGCTTAAATTAATGTTTAATATTCCAAAATTGGTTTGCAAAGATAGTGTTTTCAGTGCGACTGCCAAAAAAAATAACAAACTTTCTTACGGAGTTTGCTTCAATTAGTTGTCTTTGGTTTTGCAAAATTGATCAAGAGTACCCCGCAGATGATTACTATCATGGCTATAAATTGTTGCCAAACGAATGTTTCACCAAAAGCAAGCCCCAAGAAAACTGCAACGATTGGGATGAAATAGGTCACAGAACTGGCGGCCAGTGCACTTGTTTGGGCAATTATTTTATTGAAAAGTACAACTGCAAAAGCGGTGCCAATAAGACCTAATGTGCCAATAGCTGCGAGCCCTTGTAATGCTTTTGGATGATTACTCATTATGGCCGGTGTATCGAAAATAAAAAAGCAAATCAACGCAGGTAAGAAAGCCATAGAAAAACCACCAGTAGCGACTTCAAGAGGTTTGTAATGCTGCAATTTATGTTTGATTGTATTCAAGCTTAGCCCGTAAAGAACAGTGGCAATAATGATGGCAAGAGCAGGAAGGAGCTGAGCTTCAGTTTTGGTAGTTTGTCCGGCTAAGAGCAACCAGGTGATGCCTGCAAAACCAACGAGTGTGCCGATGACTTGTTGTAAGACGATCTTAGAGCGAAAAATAAAAAAACCAATTAACAGAGTGAAGACGGGCGTAAAGCTATTCATTATGCCTGCAATACCGGAATCGAGGCTTTTCTCGGCATATGTAAAAAGAAAAGCAGGAATAAGGTTGCCGCCAAGACCTGTTACACAAAAGAAGAATAAGTCAGTTCTCTGTTTTAGCTTTTTTAACAGTTTGGGAAATAAAGGAAGAAAAACGAGGCCTGCTAGAACTATTCTAATACTTGCTACCTGAGCTGCGCTGAAAATCGGGTTCCCACTGGCATCAAACATGCCGAATTTCATAAGGATAAACGAACTCCCCCAGATGAGCGCAAGCAAAGGGATGAAGAGATAGCTCAAGCGGCTTTTTGACATGGGGCAAAGGTAATCAATTCAAGGGATGAACACGGCTTATCAATAGAAAATTCGCCTGTTCAAAAATTGGATATTAACAAAATGTTGAAAAAACTCCCACAAAATCCCACTTAATAGCTTTAAACCTTTATTAAATAAGGAAATATGGGTGTTAATAATTGTTAATATGTAACCTTTAACGGTTCTTTACGTTAGAAGTTATCAACAAATGAAATTGTCTGTGGTAAAAAGTGGTAGGAATCCACTAATTTTACCCATTATAACGCTATGGCAGGACTAGTAGGTGAATTTGAAGTGAAATTAGACGAGAAGGGGCGCTTCCTTTTCCCGTCTGGCTTGCGCAAACAATTGCCTGCGGTATCCCAGCGAGATTTCATGTTAAATAAAGGATTTGAAGATTGTTTGACGCTTTTTCCGTTGCCAGATTGGGAACGCATTAGTGAAAAGCTTTCTAAAATGAATTTATTTAAGCCAAAGAACCGCATGTTTTATAGGTTGTTTCATCAGGGTGCTAAGCAAGTCTCTTTAGACAATGCTGGTAGGATCTTGGTGCCTACTGCTTTAATGGAGCGCGTTGGCTTGGTTGCTGAAGTAATGTTGATTGCTTACAACGACCGCATTGAAATTTGGGATAAGTCTAGATACTTCGAAATGATCGAAGGGAACATGGCAGATTTCGCTGATTTAGCGGATGAAGTAATGGGTGACTTAGACAATGACAAATAACGAATCGTATCACGTACCGGTATTATTAAACGCTTGTTTGGAAGGATTGCAAATTCAACCAAACGGTGTTTATGTAGATGTGACTTTTGGTGGTGGTGGTCATTCGCGTGCTATATTTAAGCAGCTCGATGCTTCAGGACGGCTGATAGCCTTTGATCAAGACCCTGATGCGTTAGCGAATTTATGGGAGGCGCCTAATTTTAATTTTGTCGCTGCCAATTTTGCTTTTTTACAAAATCATTTGCGCTTGCTTGGTATCAAGCAAGTCGATGGTATCTTGGCAGATTTAGGAGTCTCTTCTCATCAATTTGACACCGCACAACGCGGCTTTAGTATCCGTGAAGATGCGCCGCTAGATATGCGCATGAACCGTAATGGAGGGCAGTCTGCCGCAGCGCTCATCGCAACAGCTGAGGAGGCAAAATTAGCATCGATCCTTTATGAATATGGTGAATTGCGCAATTCCAGAGCGCTTGCTGCACAATTAGTGCGTCAGCGCGAACATGCGCCTATTGACACCACTTTTGCCTTGATCAAAGCATTAGAGCGTTTCGCGCCTAAATTTAAGGACCATAAATTTTATGCCCAAGTGTTTCAGGCCTTCAGAATTGAAGTTAATCAGGAATTGCAAGTGCTAAAAGATTTTCTTGAGCAGTCGGCCAATGTCCTGAAACCAGGAGGTCATTTAGTGGTGATGTCTTACCATTCACTCGAGGATCGCTTGGTTAAAAATTTCGTTAAGCGCGGCAGCTTCTCTGGTGAAATTGACAAAGATTTCTTCGGTAATGTCAATAAACCATTCACGGAAGTCAATAGGCATCCAATTGTTGCCAACGAACAAGAATGCGCCATCAACTCGAGGGCGCGCAGTGCTAAACTTAGAATCGCAAGACGCAATGGCTAAGCAAGAAGGACAAAAAGTTAAGTCGACAAAATCGAGTAAATCTAGTGCTTTTGCGCAGATTTTGAACGGTGATTTCTTGACGCGTGAATTTGTTCTGAATAACCTCAATTACATCTTTTTCATCATGCTTTTATTGCTTGTCCTGATTTCCAAAGGCTACTATGGAAAGCAGATCAATAAAGACATAGATAATGCACAGCGCAACTTAGATCAGCACGCTGCGGAATACATTGAAGCAAAAGCACGCTTAGAATTAGTGACACGCAGATACCGAATGGCTGAAAGGCTTGAGTCGAGAGAACTCAAAGAAACGAAGAATGCCACAAAGGTTATCCGCATTAAACAGCCGAAAAATGAGCAAAAGTAAGAATCATCTATACCGACGCGCTTACCTCATTTATTTCGGGTTTGTATTTGTGATGGGTGCGGTGCTTTATTCGACGCTCGACCTACAAATCAACGGCCCTGGGGTTGCTTTTGAAACCAATGAAGGTCAGTTGCCGACCCGAGTAGTGAATAGGGTGCCTCGAATGGGGCAAATTTTAGATAGAAATGAGGTGCCGCTCATTACCAGCGTAACCTTTTACGACATCTATATGGATCCGACGGTTGTCGATGACAAGGTATTTGATGCACAAGTAAGTGAGCTTTCCCAAGGCCTACATGAATTGTATCCCGATAATTCTGCCCGATACTATGAAGAACGCATCCGAAGAGCCAAGGCAAACGGTGTCCGTTACCTCATGATCAGAAGAAAGGTGACCAACTATGAGCGCAAGCGTTTACGCAAATTGCCCATTTTTGAATTAGGTCAAATGAAAGGTGGAATCATCGATAATGTCGAGACGATTTTGCGAAAGAAACCAAATGGAAATTTACTCAACAGAACATTGGGCTATTATAAAATGCTTGATAACAAACCATTCAGAGTCGGAATTGAAGGCGCCTATTATGAATATTTGAAAGGGGAGGATGGCAAAGAAGTAGAGCAACGTATTTCGTCAGGCTGGAAAAAAACTGGCAAAGTCATCAAAGAAGCTATCGAAGGTGCGGACGTCATTTCTACTATTGACAAAGAAATTCAAGAAGTGGCTCATTCTGAATTGGAGAAGCAGATGATCTTTATGAATGCTGAGCACGGCTGTGTGATTCTCATGGATGTCAAAACTGGCTATGTACGTGCCATTGCAAACCTTACAAAAATTGGTGAAGGGAAGTATACAGAAAATTACAACTATGCGATTGGTTATTTAGAAGTGCCGGGTTCAACCATGAAATTAGCTTCATTGATGGCTGGTTTAGAAGATGGCAAATTTAAAATCACTGACAAAGTCAATGCTACTGGCCGTTATTCGGTAGGCGGCTCAAGTATGTCTGATTCCAACCATGGAATGGGATATGGAACGATTACCATTCAGCAGGCGTTTGAGAAGTCATCGAATGTCATTTTGCAGCTCATGCACCGCGTTTACCGCAATCAACCAGAAGAATTCATAGCGCAATTGAAGCGTTTTGGTCTTACCGAAAAATTAGGAATTGATTTAGAGGGTGAACCACGTCCAGATGTAGCCACCCCGGGTTCTAAGACGTGGTCAATTCTTTCACTTCCTTGGACTTCGGTTGGTTATGAGGTGAGACAAACACCTTTACAAACCTTAGCTTTTTACAATGCAGTGGCCAATAATGGCAAATTGGTTAGGCCACTTTTTGTAGAGAAAATCAAGCGCAATGGCCAAGTAATCAAAACATTCAAGCCAGTAGTGCTCAATCCTCAAGTTTGCTCTACGCACACCTTGAAAATCTTACAAAGCTGTCTGGAAGGAGTCATGATTCGTGGAACAGGAAAGTCACTCAAAAGCTCGTTATTTACAATTGCCGGCAAAACTGGTACGGCGGTTCTAACTGCTGCAGGTGGTGGATACGGATCTGAAAACGGCAAGAGTTATCAGGCATCATTTGTCGGGTATTTTCCTGCAAAAAAACCACTCTATTCTTGTATCGTAGTTATTTCTAAACCGAAAAAAGCATATTACGGTGCGGCGGTTTCAGGAACTGTTTTTGCCGAGATTGCCAATAAAGTTTACGCATCTGCCTTGCAATATCACCGCGCTGTCAATGACCCTCGAGCGCCTTTGTCTCAAGAAATACCTGCCGTGAAAAGTGGAGCTGCACGTGATTTAAAATTCATCATGAAAGAGCTCAATGTGCGCTACCAGCAAAACGACGAGGCAGAATGGCTCAAAGCAGATACAGCAGCTCAGCGTTTACAAGTTTCTCGCAAAGTTATCAGTCAAAAAAAGGTGCCAAATGTCTTAGGAATGACCGCCAAAGATGCAGTCTACCTATTAGAAAGCCGTGGTTTAGTGGTGCGCATGACAGGTTTTGGTCGCGTCACTAATCAATCTATTTTACCCGGAAGTCAAATTGTTAAAGGGCAGGTTGTCCAACTTAAATTGAATTAAAATGCAGTCACTCAATCAACTATTGTTAGCAATAAATGGTCAGCGCCTTCAGGGTGATTTCGATCAGTCTATCGCAAACATAGTTTTTGATTCGAGAAAAGCGAAAGCTGATACCATTTTTGTTTGTATCGTTGGTTCACAAGCAAACGGACATCTGTATGTCGAGCAGGCTTATGCACAGGGTTGCAGGGCATTTGTAACCCAAGAAAAAGTCCAATTAGCCGCTGATGCATGTGTTCTTGAGGTGAAAAATACGAGTTTGGCGCTTGCTCAGCTGGCGTGTGCATTTTATGGGAATCCTTCCAAAGAGCTAAAGTTGGTCGGGGTAACGGGCACCAATGGTAAAACCACTACAGCAACATTATTGCACGACCTTTTTTCGGCGCTGGGATATAAAGCCGGTTTGCTTTCGACGGTAGTGAATAAAATAGAACAACAGGCTATTGTTTCCACACATACCACTCCAGATCCTGTTAGCTTAAATGCCTTATTAAGGCAAATGGTGAGTGCGGGTTGCACGCATTGTTTCATGGAGGTGAGTTCGCATGCCATTGATCAGCAGCGTATTGGAGGCCTTTATTTCACAGCAGCTGGCTTTACGAATATCACTCATGACCACCTCGATTACCATCATACTTTTGCCGAATACCTGAAGGTGAAAAAAGCATTTTTCGACGGACTCGACCATTCAGCATTTGCATTGGTAAACGCCGACGATAGAAATGGAATGGTGATGTTGCAAAATACCAAAGCACAAAAACTGACCTACGCTTTGCGCACCCCGGCTGATTACAAAGGAAAAATTATTGAAAACAGTTTAAGTGGGCTCGTTCTTCAGATCAACGGACAGGAAGTGCATACGCGCTTAGTTGGCGCGTTTAATGCTGCCAATTTATTGCTTGTCTATGGATTGGCTGTTGGTTTAGGCGAGGCACCAATGGATGTATTGCGTGTGATCAGTCAATTGACGCATGTGGCCGGACGCTTTGAATATGTAAAGAGCCCGAAAGGTATCACGGCCATTATCGATTATGCACACACACCTGATGCTCTTGAAAATGTTCTTGCAACCATTGCGGCCTTTCGAAAGGGAGCAACTAAAGTCCTAACCGTTGTGGGTTGTGGCGGAGATCGCGATAAAGAAAAACGGCCTAAAATGGCTGCCATTGCAGCGGCTAAAAGCAATCAGCTGATCCTAACCTCCGACAACCCGCGTTCAGAAGATCCGCAGCAAATTTTGCGCGATATGGAAGCGGGGCTTGACGCTGAGGCAGCCTTAACAGCACTTTCCATCGTTGACCGTCAACAAGCCATCAAAATGGCCATTATGTTGGCACAGCCTGGCGACATCATTTTAGTTGCTGGCAAAGGCCATGAAACTTATCAAGAAATCAATGGGGTCAAAACCGATTTCGACGATGTGGCCATTACTCAAACTTTGTTTAACCAACTCGACAAATAACATGCTTTATTACTTATTTTCTTGGCTAGATCAACTCAATGTACCAGGCGCTGGCTTATTTCATTACATTTCTTTCAGAGCTGCGCTAGCCCTCATTTTTTCATTAATTGTCTCTGTTATTATCGGAAAGCGCATCATCAATAAATTGCGTGCGCAACAAATCGGAGAAACGGTCCGAGATTTAGGTTTGGCAGGTCAGATTGAAAAATCTGGCACACCAACAATGGGAGGGCTCATTATTTTGGCTGCTATTCTGGTGCCAACGCTCTTGTTTGCCAAGTTGCATAATATCTACGTGATCACAATGCTTGTAGCCACGATCTGGTTAGGTGTCATAGGTTTTGTCGATGACTATATCAAGGTTTTCAAGAAGAATAAAGAAGGATTAAAAGGCACATTTAAAGTAATTGGTCAAATAGGAGTTGGTCTGATCGTAGGCTCTATTCTTTACTTCTCAGATGACGTAGTGGTTCATAAGCGTGTCGATGCTGACTACAAATTACAGGCCGATGAAAAATACGTGACGCACGAACACTTTCAATCGGAAGGTGAAGATTATAAGTGGATCAAAACGGATGACATGACCACAACCATTCCTTTCTTTAAAGGCAACGAATTCAATTACAATTGGTTGATTGGTGATATTGATAAATCATACGGTTGGTTGTTGTTTATCCCGATTGTTATATTCATCGTTATTGCAGTCTCAAATGGCGCTAATATGACCGATGGCCTCGACGGATTGGCTACCGGAACCTCCGCAATCATTGGCATTGCTTTGGCAGTTTTAGCTTATGTAAGTTCACATGCCAAATTCGCCGATTACCTCAATGTGATGTATATCCCTGAGGCAGAAGAACTGGTCATTTTTATTGCCGCTTTTGTTGGGGCTTGTATTGGATTTTTATGGTACAACGCATTTCCAGCTCAAGTTTTTATGGGTGACACCGGCAGTTTGGCGCTGGGTGGTATCATTGCTGTTTTTGCAATTGCGATCAGAAAAGAATTGCTCATCCCTGTTCTTTGTGGCATTTTCCTTATTGAAAATGTCTCGGTCATGCTGCAAGTGGGCTGGTTTAAATATACCAAAAAGCGCTTTGGAGAAGGGAGGCGTATTTTCTTAATGGCACCACTGCACCATCATTATCAGAAAAAAGGTATTCATGAGGCCAAAATTGTCGCGCGCTTCTGGATTGTAGCAGTGCTCTTGGCGGTCATTACAATCGTTACGCTCAAATTGAGATAAAATGTCTGAAAAACAACGCAAACTCATCATACTTGGTGCCGGAGAATCTGGCGTAGGCGCGGCCATTCTTGGCAAAGCGAAGGGGTATGATGTATTTGTATCTGATGCTTCGGTGATCAAACCATCTTTCCAAGAAGAACTTCAGCAAGCACATATTGAATTTGAATCTGGCCAGCATACAATGCCGCGTATTTTGGCAGCAGACCTCATTATTAAGTCGCCAGGTATTCCGGAAAAAACATCTCTGATGCAGGCCGTCCGTGCGCAAGGCATCAAAGTGATTTCAGAAATTGAATTTGCCGGGTATTACTCTAAAGCCAAGCATATCTGCATCACTGGAAGCAATGGAAAAACAACGACCACATTGCTTTGCTATCATATTTTAAAGAAAGCGGGTTACAATGTGGGTCTTGCTGGAAATGTAGGCCAGAGTTTTGCCAAGCAAGTCGCTACCGAACACTACGATTTCTATGTTTTGGAATTAAGTTCTTTTCAGCTCGACGACATGTTCGACTTCAAAGCGGACATTGCTATTTTAACCAACATTACGCCTGATCACCTCGACAGGTATCATTATGAATTGCAAAACTACGTAGCTGCCAAATTCCGCATTCTACAAAATCAAACTGCAGCAGATTACTTCATTTACAATGCCGATGATCCGATCATTGCAGCTCAACTTCAAAAAAGTAATACGCAAGCACAACTAAGACCTTTTTCAATGAAACAAACCATTGAAGAAGGCGCTTATGCCACCTCAGAACAACTCAACATCAACATAAACAAACAACAACTTACCATGTCTATTCACGAATTAGCGCTTAAGGGTAAACACAATACCCAAAATGCTTTAGCTGCAGGGATTGCCGCTAGATTAGTAGAAATTCGCACAGAACTTGTGCGCGAAAGTCTTGAAGACTTTGTCAATGTCGAGCACCGCATGGAGTTCGTGGCAAAAGTCAACGGAATTGAATTTATCAACGATTCAAAAGCCACTAATATCAATGCAGCTTGGTTTGCATTGGAGTCTATGGACAAGCCAACTGTCTGGATTGTGGGTGGAGTCGATAAGGGCAATGACTATTCCGAATTGTACGAATTAGTAGCTCAAAAGGTCAAGGCAATCATTTGTTTGGGTGTCGATAATCAAAAAATATTAGAGGCCTTTCAAGATAAAGTAGAGATCATTGTTGAAGCCAAGTCTGCAACCGAAGCAGTGGCTTACGGCTACCGTTTGGCGCAGAAGGATGAAACCGTATTGCTTTCACCGGCTTGTGCAAGTTTTGATTTATTTGAAAGCTACGAAGACCGTGGCCAGCAATTCAAACAAGCTGTACGCATGCTCTAATTCGAACTCATGAGATCCTATCTGAAATACCTCAAGGGCGATCCTGTTATTTGGATCATTACCTTACTAATGATGGCATTTTCATTGGTAACGGTATACAGCTTTGTACCTATTTTGATCAAAATTGAAGGTGGATCTCCTTTTCTTTATTTGTTTAAGCACTTGGTATATGTCGTGCTTGGCTTTGGCGCAATGTTCGTCATACATCGAGTTCCTGCAAAGTATATAAGTCAATTAGCAAAGTTTGCCTATTATATTGGCCTTGCCCTTTTGATATTTACATGGTTCTTCGGAGCTGAAGTCAACGGAGCAGGTCGTTGGATCCGTATTCCATTTGTAAATCTTACTTTTCAATCATCAGATTTTGCAAAGCTAGCTTTGATCATCTATTTGAGTAAGTTGTTGGTGCGCAAGCAGCAAAAATTTGATAACTGGAAAGAAGGAATTTTACCACTCTTGATTCCAATCGGGGTAACATGTTTTTTAATTCTCAAGGATAATTTTTCTACTGCTGCCATGCTCTTTATGCTGAGTATGCTCATGTTGTTTATTGGTAGGGTGCCAATATTGAAACTGCTTACATTAGGAGCAATCGGTATCGGTTTGGCCTTAATGGTAGTTGGCGCACACTTGACTTTTCCGGATGCCAATATCTTACCCCGATATGATACCTGGATGAATCGCATCAATAATCGCGTAGATGCGTCTAATCAAAGCATAGAAAGTCTACAAGCCAACCAACAAGCCAACAACGCCAAATTAGCAATTTCTGTGGGTTCTGTCTTTGGCCAAGGAGTTGGCGATGGTAAGCTTAAAGAATTTTTACCTGAAGCTTATGCTGATTTTTACTATGCCACATTTGTAGAAGAATTTGGTTCTGCTGCAGCTTTAGTTTTGGTTTTTTTATACTTGATTTTACTGTACCGAATCATCAGAATTTCACTGAAAACCAGTGATCTTTTTCAAAGTTATGTCTGTATGGGAATCGGCATTCATTTATTGACCCAAGCGAGTATCAATATGCTGGTTTGCACAGGTGTATTCCCCGTAACCGGACAAAATATGCCCTTTTTAGCTATGGGAGGATCTGCATTGGTAATGGCCTGTATTTCTATTGGTGTGGTACAATCCTTTGCCAAGGAATTAAAGACGTCGAGTAAAGAAGAAAAATTTGAAGAAGAGCTTGGATGATGATAAATCGAGTAATCATTTCTGGAGGTGGAACAGGGGGGCATATTTTCCCTGCTTTAGCTATTGCAGACGAAATAAAAAGAAGAAATCCGAATGCGGCTATCTTATTTATAGGAGCACGAGGTCGGATGGAAATGGAGAAAATACCTCAAGCTGGATATGAAATTATTGGGCTTCCAATTGCGGGCTTGCAGCGTAAATTAACTTGGAAGAATTTTCTATTGCCTTTTAAATTGGTAAGGAGTTTTTACTTGGTCTTGAGCATCATACGAAAATTCAAGCCAGAATTGGTCATTGGTGTGGGTGGTTATGCCAGTGGCCCTACCTTACAAATGGCGCAACTTTTAAAAATTCCTACTTTGCTTCAGGAACAGAATTCTTTCCCTGGCAAAACCAATAAAATTTTAGCCAAAAAAGCCAAGGCAATTTGTGTGGCTTATCCTGGTATGGATCGTTTTTTTTCAAAGGAAAAAGTAAAATATACGGGAAACCCGGTTCGGGCTAATTTAGCCGCTGACCTCACTTCATTGAAAACTGAAGCTGCTGACTTTTTTGGCCTAGATGCTGTTAAACCTACCATATTAGTCATCGGGGGTAGTTTAGGTGCACTCACGCTCAATGAAAGTCTGGGTTCAGGCTTGTCGCAAATCAAGGAGAAAAATGTGCAGGTACTCTGGCAATGTGGAAAATCTTTTGAAGCTAAATTCAGCGAAAGCCAAGAGCCGTTGCCGCCAAATGTAAAACTATTGGCTTTTATTCAGCGCATGGATTTAGCTTATGCTTTGGCCGATGTCATTATTTCGAGGGCAGGCGCGTTATCTGTGAGTGAATTGGCCCTGGTAGGTAAACCAAGTATCCTTGTTCCTTCGCCAAATGTAGCCGAAGACCACCAAACAAAAAATGCGCTATCTCTTGTGGATCAAAATGCGGCCATACTTGTCAAAGATGCCGCTGCAAGAGAATCCTTGATTGAAACTTGTTTTGACTTGCTCTCCAATGAAGCAAAGAAGCATGAACTCGCACAAAATCTACAAAACCTTGCCTTGCCTCAAGCAACACAAAGTATCGTAGATATTTGTGAAAAAGTAATACTTGAATGAAGCCACTTTCTACATACAAGCAAGTATATTTCATCGGTATCGGTGGCATTGGCATGAGTGCACTTGCTCGTTATTTTCATTTTGCAGGATTCCAGGTTGCGGGTTACGATAAAGTGGAAACCACCTTGACCCAACAATTGAGCAAAGAGGGCATTGAAGTTCATTATGACGATCTACACGATCAGATACCAGCAGGCTTTACGGCTGCAGCAACTACTTTAGTGGTTTATACGCCGGCCATCAAAGAACTTGGCGAACTCGATTTTTTTAAAGCAAATCAATTCGACATATTAAAAAGGGCCGAAGTACTAGGTGCTATTACTCGATCTTTTCAAGCGCTATGTGTAGCAGGTACGCATGGCAAAACTACTACGAGTTCGATGTTAGCTCATTTGCTAACAGACATTGGTAGCGGTTGCACTGCTTTTTTAGGTGGAATAGCAAGTAATTTTGATTCTAATTTGGTTCTAAATGCCGATAGTCCATATGCAGTCGTAGAGGCTGACGAATTTGACCGAAGCTTTTTGCAGCTTTCGCCATTTGCAGCGATCATTACTGCAGCAGACCCCGACCACCTCGATATTTATGGTACTCCTGAAGCTTTCAAAGAAGGGTTTCGTCAATTTGCAATGAGGATTGATCCAAATGGATTTTGTTTGCAAAAGGAAGGTTTGAATCTTTCTACACTTTGTCCGACAAAAACCTATGCGCTCAATTCAAAAACTGCTCATTTTAGCGCTGATAACCTGCGCTTTGAAGGTGGTTTTCAGGTTGCAGATTTTAGATTAGGCAATGCATATTGGTCAGCTGTAACTTTGGGCTTGCCAGGTAGCCATAACGTAGAAAATGCACTTGGTTGCGTGGCTTTATTACTTGAGTTAGGTTTTGAGGAAGCCGCAATAAGGACAGCTTTAAAAAATTTCAAAGGAGTGAAGCGGCGCTTTGAATATCAGGTGCGTCAGCCCAATTTAATTTACATCGATGACTATGCGCATCATCCGCAGGAAATTGAGGTGTTATTGAGCTCTGTAAAAGCGATGTATCCAACCTTGCCAATCACTGGAATTTTTCAGCCACATTTGTTTTCAAGAACGAAGGATTTTGCGGCGCGTTTTGCTTCAGAATTAAGTGTACTTGACCATCTGATTCTATTGCCGATTTACCCAGCCAGAGAATTACCCATACCAGGAATTACGAGTGCTTGGCTTTGCGCAATGAGTACTGCCAAGAAAAAAGAGGTGATGGAAGTAAGTGAGGCACTGGCCTATGTAAAAAACTTTAAACACGGTGTTTTACTGACCATTGGCGCTGGTGACATAGATCGTTTGGTGGCACCAATTACTCAATATTTAAACGACAAAGGCTAATCCAATGAAAAAATGGTTGAAAATAACGCTTTGGGTTTTGGTGTTGCTACTGGTTAGCACCGTTTTTTTCTTTGCGTTTCAAGCGGAAAATAGTAAAACCTTACGAATGCCAGCAATTGCCATTCATGTTGAGGGGGAAAGTGCTTTTTTAACAGAAAAAGAACTCATCGATCGCCTAAAAATTCGCAACTTATTTCGCAAGGAAATGCAAGTGGGTGCTCTTAAAATTCATACCATAGAGCGAAATATCAAGGCAATGCCGGAGGTAAAGAAAGTCGAAGTCTTTAAACACATCGGTGATAAGTGGGAAATTCAATTAGAATTGCGCAAACCTATTGCTAGAATCTTCAATTCAATTGGTCAAAGCTATTACCTTGATCAAGACGGATTTATGATGTACAGATCTGCACTTCATACAGCTCGTGTATTGGTATTTTCTGGTGCAATTCACGATGTCTACAACCCACGTCTCCACTGTGATTTTATTAACAATGGTACTTTGAAAAGTTCTCAAAAAATCAATCAAATCTACCATATTTCAAATTATGTTTGTAATGATCCACTAATGCACAAATTAATCGGGCAAATACATCTCCAAAAAAACGGTGATTTTGTCTTAATTCCTTTGGTTGGTGATCAAAAAATCATCTTTGGAGCAGCGCCCAACCCAGAACTTGTCCAAGACAAATTCGAAAGACTGGAGCACTTCTACAAAGAGGCGCTACCGCATGAAGGTTGGAATAAATACAAAGAAATAAGTGTCAAATATGAAGGACAGATCGTTTGCAGAAAAAGATAAAGCGCCAGAAGTGAAGCGTACACGCGTTGTGGTTGGTCTGGATATCGGTACAACCAAAATCGCTTGTTTTGTTGGTCGAAAAAATGAGCACAACAAAATTGAAATCATTGCGATGGGTAAAAGCGAGTCACTTGGTGTGATGCGCGGCGTGGTGTCTAATATCGAACGAACAGTACAGTCTATCAATGCGGCTGTTGAAGCCACTCAAAATGCAGTAGACGGCAATCTCAAAATTAAAAATGTTCACGTCGGAATCGCAGGGCAGCATATCAAAAGCAAGCAGCATCGCGGAATCTATACAAGACGCACCGTCAATGGAGAAATATCTCAAGCAGACATCGACTCATTTGTCGATGACATGTATCAGCTTGTCATGAATCCGGGTGAGGAAATCATTACGGTTATTCCACAGGAGTATATTGTCGATGGTGAACCTGAAATCAAAGATCCTATCGGGATGGGAGGAGTGCGTCTAGAGGCGAATTTCCATATTATCAGCGGGCAGGTTACTAACGTCACCAACATCACCCGATGCATTGAGCGTTCTGGCCTCAGTGTCAAAGACATCATCCTTGAACCGATTGCATCAGCTGAAGCTGTGCTCTCAGAAGAAGAGAAAGAAGCTGGTGTGGTACTTGTTGATATCGGTGGAGGAACCACTGACGTGGCTATTTTCCACGATGGCCTGATCCGTCATACAGCCGTTATTCCTTTCGGAGGAAACGTCATTACCCAAGACATCAAAGAAGGATGTCGCATCATGCAACGACAAGCCGAAATGCTCAAAGTTAAATTCGGAAGTGCCTTAGCATCAGAAAGTAAAGAAAATGAAGTGGTTTGCATCCCGGGCTTGAAAGGCCGCGAACCAAAAGAAATTACACTTCGTAATTTGGCCAGTATCATTCAGGCCAGAATGGAAGAAATCATCGAACTTGTCAATCTCGAAATCAGAAATTCTGGCTACGAGAAAAAACTCATCGGTGGTATTGTCGTTACTGGTGGCGGTTCTCAATTAAAGCACCTTACCCAGCTCATCGAATATCTTACAGGCATGGATGCTCGCATCGGATACCCAACCGAGCACCTCGCCAATACCAATGACCTCGACAAATTGGCAAGTCCTATGTTTGCTACAGGTATTGGGTTGGTTTTGAAAGGTTTTGAAACCGTTGAGTCAGCATTGCCATGGGAACAACCTGCGGAAACTGCCAATTCAGCGCAAGGTCAAGCAATCGAGAAACAACAAGAAAAAACAAAAGGACACTCAAACATCGAACGCCGAGGTAAATTTTTCAATCGCATCTTAGATCCATTGAAAACATTTTTCAACGACGAAGACGATCAAGATATATAGCAAGCAACTAGAAAAGAAACCGAACAAATGGAAATGGAATTCGACCTACCTAAACACGACAAACCTCAAGCCCAATCTATCATCAAAGTAATTGGTGTGGGTGGCGGTGGTTCAAACGCTGTCAATCACATGTACTTGCAAGGAATTGCTGGTGTAGATTTCATCGTTTGTAACACTGACTGTCAAGCGCTTGATATTTCTCCTGTACCCTTCAAAATCCAACTTGGACCAAACCTCACTGAAGGTCGTGGGGCAGGCATGATACCTGAAGTCGGGATGAACGCTGCTATGGAAAATATTCAAGAAATCCGTGAGTTGTTGTCCAAAGACACCAAAATGGTTTTCGTTACTGCCGGAATGGGAGGTGGTACTGGTACCGGTGCTGCACCCGTTATTGCTCAGGTTGCCCGAGACCTCGGAATTCTTACGGTTGGTATTGTAACCGTCCCATTTAATTTTGAAGGACGCAAAAGACGCCAACAAGCCGAGGAAGGTCTTGAGCGCATGCGCCAAAACGTAGATACTTTACTCATCATCAACAATGAAAAATTGCGCGAGTTCGGACGCAATATGTCGTTGTCCGAGGCTTTCTCGCATGCCGATGACGTACTTACGGTTGCTGCTAAAGGAATTGCAGAAGTAATTTCAGTTACTGGTTCTATTAACGTTGATTTCAATGACGTCAATACAGTGATGCGCAATTCAGGACATGCCATTATGGGTAGCGCCATCGCTTCAGGTCAAGACCGCGCACTTCAGGCTGTTCAAGCTGCACTGAGCTCACCATTACTTGATGACGACAACATCAGTGGCGCTCGCTACGTGTTGCTCAATATCAGCTATGGTGATCAAGAAGTCATGATGGATGAAATTACTGAAATCACAGACTACATTCAAGAAGCAGCGGGGTCAACTGCTGATGTCATTTGGGGTCATGCCAAAGATGCTTCTTTGGGCGATCAGCTCAGCATCACTATCATTGCAACTGGTTTTTCTTCTTCTCCATTGTCAGGAGCACCTAGTCAAGAAAGAACTGTTGTTGTTCTTGAAGAAGATAACAAACAAGAAATTGTAGCTCCTTTGAGTTCGCCATTTCAAAGCATAGCTCAGGCACCCATCCAGACGCCAATTCAAGAAGTTAAAGTTCAAGATGAACCTTTCATGAAAGAAGTTGAGCAAGAAATCACTTCAGCGGCTCCAATTTTTACTCCAACACCTGCAGCAACTCCTGAAAAAACTACCTTTAATCTCTATGACGAACCTGCAATTGAACCTGTTTCTGAGGTAGAAGCAGCTCAACCAGAGCCAGCCATGACTTGGGATGTATTTGATGTACAAACCGAAGTAAGCGCTCCGGTCCAAAACCCTTTTGCTGAAGTACAAAGCCCGATTCATTCTGCACCTGTAGTCAAACATATTTTAGAAGATGAAGCGATTCAAAAGGTCAATCTTGAAGAGCCTAAAAGAACGCTGAGCCCTGAAGAGCAGATGCGTAAAGTTCAAGAGCGTGTAGCTAGAATTCAAGAATTCACTTCAAAACTAAAACGTCCAGAAGGCATCATTGAATTTGAAAACGAGCCGGCATTTGTTCGTCGCAACATTGCCTTGCAACAAACACAGCCTAGTGCAACCGAGCAAGTATCTCGTTTTGGAATTGCTGCAGATGCCAATGGTAATGCTAGCCTTCGTAACAATAGCTTTCTTCACGATAACGTAGACTAATCATGAGTTTTACTGAACGCATCAATGCGGACATCAAGAGCGCAATGCTTGCTCGAGAAAAAGAAAAATTAGCAGCACTCAGAGATATCAAATCTAAATTGTTGCTTGAGGCAACCTCTGGTGCTTCAGGCGAGGTATCTGACGAAACAGCCATCAAAATTTGTGTCAAATTACACAAACAAAGAATGGAAACTTACGCCTTGTATCAAGCTCAAAACCGTGAAGATCTCGCGGCAGAAGAACTTTTTCAAGCAAAGGTCATAGAAGCATATTTACCTCAAATGCTCAACGAAGAAGAATTGCGTGCCGAGGTTCTTGCTGCTAAGGCGAGTACAGGAGCTCAAGGTCCTCAAGATATGGGTAAACTAATGGGTGTGCTTTCTGCCAAACTAGCTGGAAAGGCTGATGGTAAAGCTATTGCGGCTATGGTTAAAGAAGTTTTGGCACAATAGCCATGAAAACTGAACTTGCCCAATTAATTCAAGCGCTGAATCAGCGTGGTTGGTCGCCGGCTACCTCCACGAATTATTCGTTTATTGACGAGCACCAGCAATGTTGGGTATCTCGTTCGGGTATCAATAAAGCCAATTTCACCGAACATGATTTCATGACCATTGATCAAGATGGTATAGGTATCGGTGCTTTCCATGGTGTCAAGCCTTCGGATGAGACAAAAATACATTTATGGATTTATGAAAATTTCCCTGAAGCTAAGGTGATTTTACACAGTCATTCAAAATATCCAGTTCTGATTTCGCAATACAACGAGCATTTTTTCACTGTTCAAGGATACGAACTGCAAAAAGGTTTTAAAGGCTGCAAATCTCATCTAGACACCCTCAACATCCCTATCGTAGACAACGATCAAGACATTCAAATTTTGTGTACAGGACTGACTGCACGCAAATCTGATATACAGCATCATTGCTTCATTATTGCTGGGCACGGCACCTATGCCTGGGGAGAAAATCTATTCGAAGCACAAAGGCATCTCGAGACTTTAGATTACCTTTGTGAGTGTGAATTTTTACTATAAAAATGGCAATCTTATCTGTCCCAAAAACTGGTCTTGAGATTCAAGATCCAGCAAGCATTCAAAATTACCTCAATGACCTTGGCGTCTATTTTGAGCAATGGCATTGTGATGTCATTTTCTCAGATACCGCTACTCAAGAAGAAATTTTGGCAGCCTATTCCAAAGACCTCGACCCATTTATGAAAAATGGTGGTTACCTTACTGCTGATGTCATTTCAATCCATGCTCAAACGCCTAACTACGAGGCAATCAGGGCAAAATTTTTGGCAGAGCACGTTCATACAGAAGATGAAATCCGTTTTTTTGTTGATGGACAAGGACTCTTTTGGTTCAACTTGGAGGGTCATGATGTATTTAATGTGCTTTGCGAACGTGGCGACTTAATCAGTGTTCCGGCAGGTACCAAACATTGGTTCGATGCCGGCGAAACCAACCCGTTTGTGAAAGCTATCCGTATTTTTACAGATATGTCAGGCTGGACGCCACATTATACTGAGGCTGGAACTGAACAAAACTTTTCTGATTTTAAAATTCCTACGCGTGGATAAGCAGATTAAATACATTCTTACCGACATCGAAGGAACAACAAGTTCAGTTAGTTTTGTTTATGAGGTACTGTTCCCTTATTTCCGGGACCATATTCAAGATTTACCAAAGCTTTCTTCGATTAATGAAGTCAAACAGGCTTTTACAGAGGTCATTGAAATCGTTGAGCAAGAGGAACACAAACACCTTACCACCACCGAGGAAGTTTTGTATTATTTGCGTTTATGGAGTGAGCAAGATCGAAAGATTACTCCCCTAAAGACCTTACAAGGTTTGATTTGGAAAAGTGCATACGAATCTGGTGACATCAAAGGACATGTATATGAAGATGTCCCAACTGCACTCAATCAATGGCGGGCAAGCGGACTTAAACTAGGTGTATTTTCATCGGGTTCTATTGCTGCTCAAAAATTATTGTTTCGTTTCAGTGATTTTGGTGATCTCACAGCGCATTTCTCCAATCATTTTGATACCAATACGGGCTCCAAAAAAGAAAGTACCACTTACACTGATATTGCCAATTTCTTGGGGCTTGAAGCCCATGAAATATTGTTCCTTTCTGATGTAGTAGCCGAATTACAAGCTGCCCAACAGGCTGGAATGCAGACAACACAATTGCTCAGAGCAGAAACCAAACCGGAGTGGCCACAAAGCGCTCATAGCTTTCTAGAAATATAAGCGCCCAATTTGTAAAGCATTCAAGTGATTAGATATAAAAAAAGCCGCTCTAAAGCGGCTTTTTCAATTCTATGGAATTTCAATTAGTTGTTAGTTGGCGCACCAGCGTTGTTAACTGGCATACCGCTTTCTGGAGCAGGGCCTACTTCACCTTTAATGCGAATCACTTTGTTAGGCTCGTTGATAGCATTTGAAGTAATGGTTACGCTTTTGTTGATAGGACCTGGACGGTTGGTATCGTATTTGACGCGGATGGTACCTTTCGCACCTGGAGCAATTGGCTCTTTCGGCCACTCAGGAACTGTACAACCACATGATCCTTTTGCGTTTGAAATGATCAATGGTTCGTCACCCGTATTCTTGAATTCAAAACTACAGTAGGGTTCACCACCGTATTTGATGTTTCCGTAGTCGTGTACTTCTTTGTTAAATTCAATTTTAGCACCTTTTTCAATTTGTGCACTTACGTTGTTCAGGCCAAGAATAGCCATGAATACTACGCCAAAAGAAAGCAATAATTTTTTCATGTTTATCAGTTTTACTTTTCGAAAGTTAAGGAGCAATGTTTTGAATATTTCTTATTTAACACTTCATTAACATCTACTCGCGTTTGAGCCAGCCTCGTTTGATAAAGTAGATGAGCATAGCAATACCAATGATGATCATGACTCCTATTACCGTATAATATCCGTATGGATATTGAAGTTCAGGCATGTACTTAAAATTCATTCCGTAGACGCCTACGATAAATGTCAGCGGTATAAAGATACTGCTCACGACGGTCAACACTTTCATGATTTCATTCATGCGCTGTCCTTGAGCGGCATAATAAAGGTTTGAAAGGCTTTCGAGAATTTGTTTGTGGGCATCGATATCTTCGAGTAGACTTGTACAGCTGTTGCGTAAATTTTTAAAGTAGTGTTTATTGGCAGGATCAATCAAGGCATGATCCATATTTTCTAGGCCAGCAAGTAAATCTTTGATAGGTTGAATCAATTTACGCAATTCGATAAGCTCTCTTTTTTGCATTTCTATGCCTCTTAAAAGTTCGCTCTTCATATTGGTATGAATCCCGGTATCGAGGAGGTCTATTTGATCAGAAACATTTTCCGTTTTGACAAAAATTTCATCAATGAGTGCATCAAGTAAACGAAATAATAAAAAATCGCTTTTTTGACTTCGGATCTTACCCTTTGATTTTTCAATGCGCTCTCTGACATCTGCAAAATGCTGACCTTGGTGGTCCTGGAAGGAAAGTAAAAAGTTTTTGCCTAGTACAAATGAGAGTTTTTCAGTTTCACTCGCAAAATGCGAATTGTTTCTTAAAGTATGAATTTGAAAAAATAAATAGTTCGGGTATTCTTCTACCTTTGATCTTCTGAGGGGCAAGAAAATACTTTCAATACTTAGTTTGTCAAGATTCAACTTTTGACAAAGCAATTCAAGTGCATCTCGCTGTTCTAAATCATGAAAATTGAGCCAATAGACGTAGTCTTGATCGATGGAGTTTGGCTCGAAATCGGAACATATTTGCTGGACAGTTTCATTTCTTACAGCAAAAAATTCTTGGCTGTACTGATAGAGTTGTGCTCTTTTCACTTGTTTTTCATTTGCTGGGTTTCTGCTGACATCCCGCAACCACTGCAGCTATTTTTTTTAGCAAAAAAGTTTTGATAAAATCTGTTGGCTAGAAAACCTAGTGCAACTAAACAAATAATAATAACGAGGATGTTTTGCATAACGAAAAGTACAAAATAATCTCAAGAAAGAATTTGAAAAGTACAGAAAGCTCCTAAATAAGCGATGAGTCCCATGAAAGCTAACTGAATCAGCGGCCATTTCCAAGTGTTGGTTTCTCTTTTTACCACAGCTAGGGTCGCCATACATTGCATTGCAAAAACATAGAAAATGAGTAGTGACATTCCAGTAGCTAAAGAAAACATGGGCTGGCCATTAGGTGCTTTTTCTTCTCTGAGTTTATTGATGAGACGTTCATTTGATCCTGATTCACCAACGGCATAAATCGTTGCCAAAGAACCAACAAAAACTTCACGGGCAGCAAAAGAAGTCAGTAAAGAAATGCCAATTTTCCAATCGTATCCTAGCGGCTGAATGACAGGCTCAATACTTTTACCTAAGTGACCCATATAGGATCCGGAAAGTGAGGCGGCAGCATAGAGTTCTTGTTGTTTTGCAGCACTCGCCTCTTTGTACTGTTTGCTACTTTTAAGTTGCGCAAGTTGTTGCTCCCTTGAATTTGGTCCGAAGGTAGCTAATGCCCAAAGTAGTATAGAAATAGCGACAATTATTTTTCCGGCGTCTGTAACAAATAGCCTGACCTTTTCAAGAACAGTGATGCCTACATTTGTAAGACGGGGAGCTTTGTATTCGGGTAACTCCATGATATGAAAACCCTTTTTCTCTTTCTTGAGCAAGATATTCAGAATAATTGCGGTCAATAGGGCAAATAGGATCCCCAAAGCGTATAAACCGAACAAGACAAGTCCTTGCAGGTTAAAAATACCAAATAGGTAGGTTTTAGGGATTACCAAACTGATCAATAAGGTATAAACGGGAATTCTGGCCGAACAACTCATGAAAGGTGCGACTAGAATGGTTATTAACCTTTCTTTCGGATCGGCAATGGTACGAGCAGACATCACCCCGGGGATCGCACAAGCGACACTCGAGAGCAGCGGAACCACGCTTTTACCGTTCAAGCCAAAGGGCCGCATCAAGCGGTCCATGATGAAAACTACACGCGATAAATAACCTGTTTCTTCAAGTAAGGCAATGAAAAAGAAAAGAATAGCAATTTGAGGTACAAAAACCAAAACGCCGCCTATGCCTGGAATCAAGCCCTGCGAAATAAGATTTGTCAGTAAGCCTTTAGGTAGCTGGTTGGAGGCATAATTGCTGAGATGCACAAACTGCTCATCAATGAAATCCATGGGAATGGCAGCAAAAGTAAATATCAGTTGAAAAAGCAATAACAGCATGACAGCAAAAATTCCGTAACCCCAAATAGGATGCGTGAGCATTTGATCTAGCTTCACTGAAAAATTTGGTTGGTCAGTCTTTTTTTGTGCTATTAATTTAGCATTTCTGATTTTTTCTAGTCTCAGATTGGCATCAGCTTGTTGAATGTCTTGATCTTTAGTTTGTAAATTTTCAGGTCCGATAAAAGTTGTACTGGGCGCTAAGTTTTTTTGAGCAAGCTCAGTGAGAATACGCTCTTTGCCTAATTTGACTCTGGCATTGGTTTGGATCACGCTAATACCAGGAAAGAGTGCGTGTATTTTATCGATGTCAATCTGGAAACTTTTTGCCATGGCGCGGTCCCACATATTGAGAAGTAGAATTACCGGGATGCCAAGATCATAGACTTGGCTAAAAAATAATAGATTGCGCTCGAGCTGAGCAGCATCTGCAACAAATAAAATGAGTTCAGGATGCGAGGGATCAGCAGGGTTACACAAAGCCTCTTGCACCACGGCTTCTTCATTTGACCTCGGAAAAATACTGTAAGTACCCGGAAAATCGAGAATTTGATGTGTTTCGTTTGTTGTTTGAATGGTGCCTTGTCGCAATTCAACAGTAACCCCGGGAAAATTTCCAACTTGCTGACGCAAACCGGTTAACATATTGAAAACAGAACTTTTTCCAGTGTTAGGATTACCAATTAACGCGATTTTCATAGGCTTACAAAGCTAAGTAAAAAAGCGTCATGCCGTTTTAACTTCGATAAATCGGGCTTCTTCTTTGCGCATTGACAATACGTTGCCGTTGCATTCGAATGCGATAGGATCTCCAAACGGAGCTTTAAAAAGCGCTTTGATATATTGTCCTTTTGTAAGCCCCATTTCGGTTAATTTTGATGCAAATGGGGAAGCCGTAACAGAGGTGATTTCTACGAGTTCGTGCAGCGCAATTGTATCTAACGTATTTGACATGCCCAAATTTACAAAGCTGCTTTCAAAAATGCGATACCACTTTTATGGTATTTTAAATCATTCTAAATAACGAAGCACCAAGCGGGCCGTATTCCGCGTTCTTTGTTCAATGATCGTTTCTTTTCCTTTAGTCATTTGTTCAAGGGTCTGCTGATCGTAATTTCTGATGGTTACCAATTCCAAACCTTCATTATATCTTAATTGGTAGGTAGCTTCTAGCGCAGCACGTAAAGACTCAAGCTTTACTTTTTTGCGATCAACCAGAATAGAGAAATTCAAGGCTGAATTTTGCATGATATTGATCGGAATTTGAAGCTGAGCAAGTGTCTGGAAGATGTCGCTTAAGTGTTGTTCGGCAATGAACGAAAAATCTTTGGAGCTGATGGTTAGTAAGAGTTGCTCTTTTTTGACAATAAATGACGGAATTTTTGCGTCTTGGCTTGTTGAACTGGAGATTGTAGTTCCTTTTGCTTCTGGGTCAAGGAATGACTTCACATAGAGAGGAATATTCTTTTGCTGAAGGGGCTGGACCGTTTTTGGATGAATCACACTTGCACCATAATAGGATAATTCAATTGCTTCTTTAAATGAAATATGTTCAAGGAGTCGGGTATCGGTAAAATATTTTGGATCTGCGTTGAGCATGCCAGGAACATCTTTCCAAATGGTTACATCCGTTGCATTGCAGCTATAGGCGAGTATTCCGGCAGAATAGTCTGAGCCTTCACGGCCGAGGGTTGTCGTAAATCCTTCTGAGGTATGCCCGATAAAGCCCTGTGTCAGTAGGATGTCATGTTGCTGAAATGCAGGCAAAACATGTTGCTCACAAAGTAAGGCAGTCTTCTTCCAATCTACAGTTCCTTCTTGGTATTTGTTGTCTGTGCGGATCACGGTTCTGGCATCTAGCCATTGGCTATTCAAACCTTGGTCGAGTAAATAGGCATTGACAATTTGACTCGATAATAATTCCCCCAGAGATACAATTTGATCGTAAACGAATGCATGATTATCTGATATATTTCTTTGAATTTGGCCTCTTAAATCATCAAAGATGTCATCGAGGAGTTCAAAAATATGAAAGTGTTTATCAGGAAAAAGCCCAGCAGCAATCTCTAAATGATTTTGCTGTAATTCGTCTACTAGGCCCACAAAAGTTTTTTGGTCCTTTGCAAGCAAAGATCCAACGATTTCTTCCAGCTTATTGGTCGTTTTTCCCATTGCCGAAACAACCACAATAATTTTTCGACCCGTGAATCGGGTCAGGATGGCACTAACGTTTTTGATCGAAGCGGCGTCCTTCACAGAGGCGCCTCCAAATTTGAATACTTTCATTGGTTTAAGCGAGTTGATCAGCTAATAATTTCATTTCTACAGCTGGAGAAATTTTTTCGTAAATGATATGGTAAACAGCTTGTAATATGGGCATGTCTACCTGGAATTTTTTATTGATTTCCCATAAGCACTTCGTTGCATAATATCCTTCGGCAATCATGTTCATTTCGAGCTGGGCTGTTTTAACAGAGTAACCTTTTCCAATCATAAATCCAAAAGTTCTATTTCGAGAGAAACTAGAATATGCTGTAACCAAAAGATCGCCCAGGTAGGCACTCGTTTTGGTATCGCGGTGCACCGGATGAATCACATCAATGAATTTTTCTATCTCTTGAATGGCGTTTGAAATGAGTACTGCTTGGAAGTTATCTCCGTAGCCTAAGCCATGACAAATACCTGCAGCGAGTGCATATACGTTTTTAAGGACCGCCGAAAACTCTGTACCAAATAGGTCATCTGAAGTAGTAGTTTTGATGTAGCGACAGCTGAGTTTATCGGCCATCAGTTGGGCGTAGGTCGCACCTTGGCAGGCAAGGGTGAGATAAGACAAGCGTTCCATTGCGACTTCCTCAGCATGGCAAGGGCCTGATATAATGCCGATTTTTTCATAAGGGACATCGAAGCTCTTATGAATAAAACGTGCTGGAATGGCATTATATGCTGGAATAATCCCTTTCACCGCAGAGAACACGATTTTATTGGCAAAATGGCTTGCATCAATGCCTTCAAACGCTTCTTGTAAAAAAGCAGCAGGCGTAGCTATGACAACGACTTCAGCTGAAGCTAGTATGGTTTTGAGGTCTGTGCTCAATACCAATTGCTCCGTTTTGAATGAAACTGATTGTAAGTATTTTGGATTATGTCCGAAACGCTCAAGGTGGTCAATGGCTTCTTGGCTGCGCATCCACCAGTACACTTGGTCATGATTGTTACATAATATTTTTACGAGTGCAGTCGCCCAACTTCCACCGCCAATGACGGCTATACGGTTTGCTTGTTCCATTGGGCAAAGTTAAACAATAACTTGGCTTCTACTTTGTTACTATTTTTGTAAAAAAAACAGTCATGAGAAATAATCACGAAATAGACTACCAAATCAAAGGTGAAGAAATGCAATTGGTCGAAATCGAACTCGATCCGCAAGAAACTGCTATTGCCGAGGCTGGTGCATTCATGTATATGGACCAAGCTATCGAAATGCAAACGATTTTTGGCGATGGTTCAGGGCAGACAGGTTTTATGGGTAAATTATTCAGTGCTGGAAAACGCCTTTTAACAGGAGAAAGTCTTTTCATGACGGCATTTACAAACCAAGGATTTGGCAAAGCTAGAGTTGCATTTGCATCCCCTTATCCCGGCAAGATCATCGCACTTGATTTACAGCAATATCACGGCAAGGTCGTATGTCAAAAAGACGCATTCTTATGTGCTGCAAAAGGTGTTTCGGTCGGTATTGAATTCCAAAGAAAATTAGGAACTGGTTTGTTTGGTGGAGAAGGTTTTATCATGCAAAAACTAGAAGGTGACGGTTTGGCATTTTGTCATGCCGGGGGCTATATCACAGAAAGAACCTTGCAACCAGGAGAAGTTTTGAGAGTCGACACCGGTTGTATTGTTGCATACACCCAAGATATCAACTACGATATCCAATTTGTTGGAGGTATTAAAAATACCATCTTTGGAGGCGAAGGCTTATTCTTCGCAACCCTAGAAGGACCTGGAAAGGTTTGGTTGCAAAGTTTGCCAATTTCCAGATTAGCGTCTAGGATTTTGTCTTATGGCACAACCAATCGCAAAGAGGAAGGTAGTATTTTGGGTGGTTTAGGAAATTTACTCGATGGCGATGGGCGTTAAGCGCCCTTTTGAGTTAGCTTAATTCCGGTGGGCTCAAGGCTTATACGCTGATGCTTGTAGAGCTTTCCGATGGCTTGTTTGAATGTTTTTTTACTCATGCCCAGCAAAGCCTTGATTTCCTCAGGTTCGCTTTTGTCATGCACATACAGAAAACCGTCGTGTTCCTTCAGTAAGGCTAAAATCTTCTGCTCTGCAGCATCATAGCGGCTGTCATTAATGATATCTAGCGTAATATCCAGTTTGCCATCTTCACGAACTTTTGCGACATAAGCTGTAATGACAGCACCCGGCTCGAGTATCTGGCTTTGGTGATTTCGAAAGATGAGCCCTTCGTATTGGTTATTCACGATTACATTTCTGCCAAGTTTACCTTCTTCGCCTATGAAAACACTAACTTCCTGGCCTTCGAGTGAGAAGTCTTTGCAAGGGCTCAGCATTTTGCGGATTTTCATGCTGCCAAATAGCCGATCGGTTTCGTAGTCATACATAAGGGTGAAAAGGTATTTCTCACCAATTTGTAGTGCATGTCGCTGTTCGGCAAAAGGAACAAATAAATCTTTATCTAGGCCCCAATCAACAAAAGCTCCAAAAGGGTTGACTTCCACCACTTCCAAATAAGCAAAGTCACCGAGAAGGATGTAAGGCGTTTCTTTTACGGCAACAATCCTGTCTGAAGAATCTTTCATGACAAATACCTCCACAACACTGCCCTCGCTCCACTCAGGATCAAGGTATTTGTTAGGTAACAGGACTTCATTTTCTTGTGCATCAACCAAATAAGCACCTGGAGGCGCGAAACGTTGAATTGTAAGTTGGTTGATTTTACCGAGTTGCATGTAGATAGGTATTAGTAGCTTTCAGGGTTGTAGTTCCGATTTCTTTTGAGCCACTTGTGTCGCTCTTTTCTAGGAAGTTCAGGAAATTCATCCGTAGTTTGTTCGGGTAGGGCAGCTTTGTGTTGTCCGTTGGCCTGATTGGTTGGGTCTGCTGGGTTGATCCATTCTTTATTCATTCTACTTTTTTCGACTAAACCGGTTTTCTTGTTGAGCGTGTAGAAGTATTTCTCGCCGACATCTGCAGGATTAGTCGCAACGACATCTTGTTCGAGTATCCAAATTTCTCGGTCGCTGTCGTAAACATAGGCGTCATAAGACATGTCTGGAAAATAATAAGATGCGACTCCTTCGAGTGCTGGCGATTCCGGAGACAAATGGTCAAAAACAATGCGATTGCGCTTAGGTTCAAATTCCAAGGAGAGTGTTGCCATATTGGAGTATTCCAATACCACCCTTTTCTTAGTTTGCTTCGGTTCTTTGAAAACTGCGGCGCCGAATTTTACGGTTTGACCGCTAAAACTCAGGACATCTAGCAATTTATAATTGCTCATAGTTGTTCCCGCATCGTAGCCGAACAATAGATAACAGGTTTTGCCTTGAAATGAAAAATCGATGATTTTAAAATAAATGGCGCCATACCATGCTTTGGCATCGATAATGCCTTCGGGCTTGGTACTGTAGGCATCAAGTTGGTCGTTAAGCTCTTGGATCAAGACCTTTTCTCGGCCTTCTTCGCGACGTAAAACAAAGCCGCCGTAACTATAGGAGAGGTCGCTGTACTCAATATTCCAAGTTAAAAGACGCACTGTTTGATCGGCACTTCGCAAATCAGCAATCTTCAATTCTTTAAAACTGTAGTCAAAAAATCCTTTGGACTTGACGAGGTCATTCATTGCTTTTTTAAAGGCGAGGTGTGCGGCATCTGTTTGTGCATCTTCCTTGGAGCTGCGAATTTGCGAAAGGATGACAGCCGCCTCGTGTTCTAGCGAGGCGAGGTCTTGTGCATATCCGGACAAGAAAGTTAAAGACACCAGAACAAGAGCAATGAACTGCTTCATACAATTTACAAACGATAGTTAACTTTTAAAGTTACGTTAAAGCGCTTTGAGCTCAGCAATTGTTTGAACAGGGTCTGCTGAGCCAAATACAAAACTACCAGCTACGAGGGCGTCGGCACCCGCCTCTGCTAATTTTGCACCAGTACCTAGGTTGACACCACCATCAACTTCAATGATGAAATTTGCTTGATGACGTTCGCGCAGTGCTTTCAATCTGGCTACCTTGTCTGTGGCTGCCTCGATGAATTTTTGCCCGCCAAAACCTGGATTGACACTCATGATCAGTACGAGATCTAGTTGGTTTGCAATTTCAGTAAGGACCTCAATTGGCGTATGTGGGTTCAAGGCAACACCTGCTTTCATGCCTAGTTCTTGAATTCTTGATATGGTACGGTGTAAGTGCGTGCAAGATTCGTAATGAACGGTCAGTATGTCTGCTCCTGCTTTTTTGAATTCTTCAAGATAGGCATCAGGATTGGCAATCATGAGGTGTACGTCAAGCACCTTTTGGGTGTGTTTTCTGATGGCTTGCAAAACTGGAAAACCAAAAGAAATATTCGGGACGAATACACCATCCATTACGTCGATGTGTAGCCATTCTGCAACAGAAGTATTTAACATTTCTGTATCGCGCTGAATATTGGCAAAATCACAAGATAATACGGATGGAGAAACAATCATGGGTTATAAATTTTTGTAAAATTAGCCATTATTTTTCGTTCTCAGGAGCTCAAGGAGTTGCTGCTCTTTCTGATAAAGGTCCAAATGAAAATAAAGGCCTTTTTGGTCGGCGGTTACACTCGTATAATAGACAAAAATTGGTAGCGCTTTCAAAAGAGGAATACTTTGGTGTATTTGTTGATCAATCAAACTTTGTAATGAATCAGGGCTTACTGGATTTTCTTTTTTTGAAGTTTTATCGAAGTTCAAAATCACTTTGCCAAGTTCAACAGGTTGATCACAGCGCATGCATCCGTGCGAAAAACTCCGGTAACTTTGAGCAAAAAGGTAACGGCTTGGTGTGTCGTGTACGTATACTGAAAAATTGTTGGCAAATTCAAATTTAATGAGCCCCAAACTATTCCAAGGCCCAGGATCTTGAATAATTTGGTAAGGAAAGGTATTGTCTTTGACTTTTTTCCAATTGACAGCGGCAGGGTTCACTTCCTTTTGCCCTGCTTTATAAATGCGCATGTGTTCTTTATTCAAATAGGCAGGATTGCGCTTAAGTGCCGGTAGCACTTCCTTTTTGGCAATTGAACTTGGTACTTTCCAAAAAGGCAGGCTAACAATTCTATAAATTCTCGATTCAAGCGTAGGTGTAGGATGCTCAATTTTACCGACAATAATCTTATGTTGTGCCCTCAGGGTATCGTCTGAGACGAAAAACAAAGAAAATGAAGGGATGTTGATGGCAATAAATGACTTGGGCTTTAGCTGCTCTTGTCTCAGGCGATCGAGCGCAATCATTGCCCTCATTAAACGCTCTTGTCCAGATTCAGCAAAGGAAATGACTGTTGCTTGCCCTACAAGACCGTCGGCAATCAATCCACGACTCTTTTGGTAATTTCTCAGCGCTTTTCGAATACCAAGACTATCCGTATTTTCACTTGTAATTCCTTTCAAAAACAGCGCCATTTTCAGTTTTTCCCAGGCTAACTTTTTATTTTCTTTTTCTGTTATAAGTTCAAAGGAAGTAGTGTCAATATGTGCAGTATCTCGAAAATGGTACAAGTGTTGGGCCAAATACCTGTAGTTGGTATCTGCAGGGCCTCTTGAAAGTAAAATGGAGTCTGTGTAAAGGTTCGAGGTTAAATACTCCTGTGTTAAAGGGCTCCATTTTCTCTTTTTATATTGCGTGTGCTCAAAATCAATAAAGCCACTATCTAAATCATTCAAAGCAACTCCTAAATTGAATTGGAGTAGCAATTCTTGAAGCTCCAAATTGGAATTTTTTGAGAAAGCGATTCTGTTTTGAGGTAGCCCGAAATATTCGTGTTTTTGAAGTGTTGTATTCCATGCTAAACCTGCTTGGGTGTAGGTAGTGTCATTGGTAAAGATCTTTTGGTAGCCCCTTGCCTGATAATAGTCCTTTAATTGCTTGCGTTCTATTTGTGATAGCGGAAGGTCGGGATGCCCTTCTTCTAATAAAATTTTAAATTTTTGCTGACTACTAAGGTCTGCTTGCGCTAAAAAATCAATGGCCTTTGTTTCGTGTATTTCCTCATTACATGCCCAAAAAAGCAAGCAAAACAAGGTCAAACAATTTGCAATGATTTTCTGCATTGGAATATTCTTTATTTTCGATGAATGTATAAAATAAATACGAGAGTGCCATGATACTTTTCTTCTTAATCCTTACAGCAATCATTTCATGGCAAGCCTTTCAAAATCAAGCGCTTTTGTCAAAATTATTGCTTGAACCTTATGCCGTCAAACACCGCGGTGAATTTTATCGCTTATTGAGTCATATGTTGGTACATGCCGATTTTACCCATTTAGCATTTAACATGATGACACTTTATTTTATTGGCAGCTATCTTGAGCAAATCTGGCAATTGCAATTTGGTGTCAGTAACGCGAGAATATACCTTCTGTTACTATATGTGGTTGGTGGTTTGAGCGCGACACTTTGGCCAATGATGCGCAATCAAGACAATCCGTCTTACCGCAGTTTAGGAGCTTCGGGTGCTGTGAGTGCTATTTTATTTGCCTTTATCTTGTGGGATCCTACCCAAGCATTGTACTTAATGTTTATTCCGATTCCTATACCGGCTTATATTTTCGGCCCGCTATATTTAGCTTTTGAGTATTATTCGCTGCGAAAGGGTAAAACAGGAATTGCGCACGATGCCCATATTGGTGGCGCTGTTTTTGGTGTTTTATTTGTCTTATTGATTGCACCTGAAAAAGGAATGCAATTTGTACATTTGTTTTTGTAAGTCAACTAAAGGCCTATGCTATACGTTAACAACAACGGAAATCTACTTGCGGGCGATGCGCCAACTATTTTGCCCGGAAACCGAGCTCACTTGTATGGAGACGGCGTGTTTGAAAGTATCCGAATTATAAACGGAAGGCCACTCAATTTAGAAAATCATGTACTCAGGCTCCTTGCAGGGGCACGCGCCATTCACATGCGTCCGTCTGCAAGCTATACAACAGCTTTTTTCGAAGCTAAAATCTTAGAATTGTGTCAGCAATCGGGCATCACTGAAGGTGGTCGTTGCCGGCTTTCCTTAGACCGAATCAGCGGCGGCGCTTACTTACCTGACTCCAACGAAGCAACGTACTACATTGAAGTTTACCCTTATGATGTCAATCATTATGAACTCAATGCAAAAGGTCTAGAGTTGGATATTTATCAAGATATCAAATTAGAAAAGAACCTACTCTCTAACTTCAAAACGAAGATGGGTCTGCCTTACATTATGGCGGCTTTAGCGGCTAAGGAAAAAGGTCTGGATGACTTATTTTTGGTCGACCACAAGGGAAGTATTCTCGAAACATCTTCCTGCAATGTTTTTGTCATCAGCAATGGGGTGCTCTATACACCGAGCCTTGATGAAGGTTGTTTGGCTGGCACCATGCGCATGCAAATCATCAATTTAGCGTTGGCCAACGGTATCAAAGTCTATGAATGCTCGCTCATGCCTCAAAATCTTTTAGCGGCAGATGAAGTATTCTTAACCAATGCCATTCGCGGCATCAATTGGGTAGGGGGTTATCGCACTAAACGCTATCAAAACAATATTTCGCGCAGGTTGGTAGTCTTGCTCAATGCCTATTGGGAACAAGCGCTTTCTCAACAATAGTTTTCAACAATTGAGGGGATAAGCAGGAGAAATACTTAAATTTAAAGTTCCCTTTTTACAGCTGTCATGTACCTCATTTTTGATACCGAAACCACGGGTCTACCTCGTGACTTTAATGCGCCCATAACCGACACAGACAACTGGCCACGCGTGGTGCAGTTGGCATGGCAGCTCCATGACGAAGCCGGAGAACTCATTTCCCAAAAAGATTTCATCATCAAGCCCGAGGGCTACAATATTCCATTTGAATCTGAGCGCGTTCACGGAATCTCCACCGAATTGGCTCAATCCCTTGGTGTTGAACTATCCGAGGTGCTGGCTCAGTTTAGCAAAGACCTAAACAGAGCCAACTTTATGGTTGGCCATAACCTTAAATTTGACATCAATGTACTAGGTGCTGAATTTGTCCGCTTGGGTCAAGACACCCCATTGGTGAAGCCAGTGCTTGATACCTGTACAGAAAAAACAGCGCTATTGTGTCAAATACCTGGAGGCCGAGGTGGGCGCTTTAAATTACCGACACTTACCGAGCTGCACGAATTCTTATTTCAAGAATCTTTTTCAGAGGCTCACAACGCAACCGCCGACGTCGAATCCACGACGCGTTGTTTCTTAGAACTGATCCGAAAAGAACACTACACCCTTGAGGAAATCCTACAAGAACCTGGTTATTTCGAATCATTTAGGTTGCTCAATCCGAAGCCAATAGAGAAAATCGGATTACAACATCTTAATTTAAAGGCTGAGAGCGATAAACTCAGAACTGCCAATACAGCTTCAGCTACACCTAAAACTGCAGTTAGTCAAGAAGCTTTGCAGGACCTCGTTTTTGCGCACCTGCACAACCACACACAATTTTCGATATTACAATCTACGGCTGAGGTTTCTGGCCTCATTCAAAAGGCCGTTGCGCTTGGTCAACCAGCAGTTGCACTCACCGATACCGGTAATATGATGGCGGCTTTTCAATTTGAAAAGGCTGCAGCAGCTCACAATGCCAAAGTAAGAGCGGAAAGAGCCGAGGCGCAAGAAAAAAATGAACCTTATCACGGCAAAGAGATCCTACCAATTATTGGTTGTGAATTCAATGTTTGTAGAAACCATCAAGATAAAAGTGTCAAAGACAACGGTTATCAAATCGTTTTTTTAGCCAAAAACAAAAATGGCTATCAAAACCTCATCAAATTAGCTTCGATTGCCTATACACAAGGCATGTATTATGTGCCGCGCATAGATAAAGCCGTTATTGCACAATACAAAGAGGACCTCATTATCTTGAGCGGCAATCTCTATGGTGAAATTGCCAACTTACTTCTCAACGTAGGTGAAAAGCAAGCCGAAGAAGCACTACTATGGTGGAAACAACAATTTGGCCCAGATTTCTATATCGAAATTGGCAGGCATGACCTGGAGGTAGAAGAGCGAGTCAATCCATTATTGGTCTCACTCGCTGAAAAGCATCAGGTTCAAATTGTAGCCACCAACAACACTTATTACATCGAGCAAAAAGATGCACTCGCACACGATGTTTTACTCTGCGTCAAAGACAACGAACTGGTCGAAACTCCAAAGGGCAGAGGACGCGGTTTTAGATACGGACTAGAAAACGACACTTACTTCATGCGTTCTTCTGAGGAAATGATTGCTTTATTTGCCGATTTACCTCAGGCTATCTCGAGTATTTCTGAAATTATAGAAAAATGTGAGCACTATGGCTTGGCCCGCGAGGTCTTGCTTCCTGCTTTTGATATCCCGAGTCAGTTCATTGATCCTCTTGATGCCCAAGATGGTGGTAAACGAGGAGAAAATGCCTATCTCAAATACTTGACTTTTGAAGGCGCTAAAAGACGCTACGAAACCATCACGCCAGAAATTCAAGAGCGCCTCGATTTCGAATTGGCAACAATCGAAAAAACCGGTTATCCAGGTTACTTCTTAATTGTCCAAGACTTCTGTAATGCTGCCCGTCAAATGGGGGTTTCGGTAGGGCCAGGCCGTGGTTCGGCTGCGGGTTCAGCAGTAGCCTATTGCATCGGCATTACCAATGTTGACCCTATTCAATACGATCTACTCTTCGAGCGTTTCTTGAATCCAGATCGTATTTCAATGCCCGATATCGACATCGACTTTGACGACGAAGGTCGTGGTCGCGTAATCGATTACGTGATCAATAAATACGGTGCCAATCAAGTGGCACAAATCATTACCTACGGTACAATGGCTGCCAAGTCTGCAGTCCGAGATACTTCAAGGGTCATGAATTTACCCTTGCCCGAAGCGGATCGCCTGGCTAAACTCATTCCAGATCTCTCGCTCAAAAAACTTTTTAATTTACCTGAGCCTGAACTCATCGATAAACTACGCAATCAAGAAGCCATTGCCAATGCCAAAGAATTGCGCCGCATTTATCAAGGAGTTGACCTCCAAGCCAAAGTATTACAAAAAGCTACGGAAATCGAAGGCTCGGTGCGCAATACGGGTATTCATGCCTGTGGTGTCATTATTACCCCAGACGACCTCACCAACTTTGTGCCAGTCGCCACTGCCAAAGATTCCGAGATGGTTTGCACCCAATACGACAACGCAGTTGCGGAGTCAGCGGGCTTGCTCAAAATGGACTTCTTAGGTCTAAAAACACTTACGCTCATCAAAGATGCGGTGCGTTTGGTCAAGGAAAACCGTGGCATTGACCTAGACCCCGATGCCTTCCCAATAGACGACGAAGCCACATACGCGTTGTTTCAACGCGGAGAAACCGTTGGTATTTTCCAATACGAATCTCCTGGAATGCAAAAGCACCTTAAGGAGCTCAAGCCTACCGTTTTTGCCGATCTCATTGCCATGAACGCATTGTACAGGCCGGGCCCAATGGAATACATCCCTTCCTATTGTAAAAGAAAGCATGGAGAAGAACCAATTGTTTATGATTTAGCCGATTGTGAAGAATATTTAAAAGAAACATACGGCATTACTGTTTACCAAGAGCAGGTGATGTTGCTGTCTCAAAAATTAGCTGACTTTACGAAAGGTGAAGCAGATACGCTTCGTAAAGCCATGGGTAAAAAAGACCGCAAGGTCTTGGACAAAATGAAGCCAACATTTATTGAACGGGCTTCTGCTAAAGGGCATGCTGAAAACACACTTGAAAAAATTTGGAAAGACTGGGAGGCTTTTGCATCCTACGCTTTCAATAAATCTCACTCGACTTGTTATGCTTGGGTTGCTTATCAAACAGCCTATTTAAAAGCCAATTATCCGGCCGAATACATGGCATCTGTACTGAGCAACAACATGAGTGACATCAAGCAAGTATCTTTCTTTATGGAGGAGTGTCGCCGTATGGGTATTGAAGTTTTAGGTCCTGACATCAACGAATCTGGCTTTACATTTTCAGTCAATGCAAGTGGCGCCATCCGTTTTGGTTTAGGTGCCATTAAAGGAATGGGAAGCGGCCCAGTTGAGGCCATTTTACAAGAAAGACAAAACGGTGCATTCACCGATATTTTTGATGTCACCAAACGAATCAATTTAAGGCTTTGCAACAAACGTGCATTTGAAAGTCTTGTTTATGCCGGTGGGTTTGATTCATTTGAAGATGTTCATCGGGCGCAATATTTTGTCACAGATACTAGTAGCCGTACTTTTCTAGAGTCAGCCATTCGATACGGTGCCAGTGTTCAAGAACAACAACACTCATCGCAGCACAGTATGTTTGGAGAGGCAACAGGCACTACAATGCCAGCACCGACTGTTCCGCGCGCTGATGAATGGCCGGCCATCTATAAACTGAATCGAGAAAAAGAAGTGGTCGGAATCTTCATTTCAGGCCATCCACTCGATGATTTTAAAGTAGAAATCAATTCTTTTTGTACCGGCACTGTTGCCATGCTCAATGATCCGGCAGCTTATTTAGGAAGAGACCTCCTGATTGCTGCAATTATCTCCAGCGCAGAACATCGCTTCACGAAACACGGTGACGGTTTTGGTTCGCTCATTATTGAAGATTATCAGGATTCATACAAGCTCAATTTATTCAAAGAATCCTATTTGAAATTCAAGCACTTCATGGAACCCGGGACTTTCGTTGCCATCAAAGGCCGCATTGAAGTGCCTCGATATAGGCAAGTGCCAGAATTTGTAGTACATCAGATAGAATTGCTACAAGACCTCCGTGAAAAACGGGCCAAAATGCTCAAATTGCGCTTTTCTGCCAAACAACTTGATCAGTTGGTCATCGATCAATTGCATCAATTATTTGAGTCAAATCCGGGGTCTTGCCAAATCCATTTTACCGTTTATGATCCTTTGGACAACATCGAGGTAACCTTACCTTCTCGAAGTGTCAAAGTGCAGCCATCTAGTCAATTATTTAAAGAATTAGCCAAACTCGATATTCAATTTAAATTGAATTGACCTTGTGTTTGAATCAATCAAATTTCAAATTATATGGACACAAAAAAAACGCTCCGATCAGGAGCGTTTTTTGATTCAAATGTATCTTGAATGTGCTAAATGGCTGAGCTTATGCCTCTGTAGCTTCTTGCGGAACTAAGATTCTACCGCAGTGCTCACAAACAATTATTTTCTTTTTGGTAACGATATCAAGTTGACGTTGAGGCGGGATTTTGTTAAAACAACCACCACAAGATCCGCGCATGACCTGAACAACAGCCAAACCATTTTTTGCATTGGTACGCAAGCGCTCATATGCAAAAACCAAGCGGTTTTCAATGTTCTTTTTAGCGGCATCAGAGGCTTTGATGAGTTTCTCTTCGTCTTTTTGTGTTTCGCTTACAATAGCCTCAAGTTCAGCTTTTTTTGAGTCGAGGTCTTCTTGTTTCATGCTCACGCGGTCAGTAGCCTCAGTAAGCGTTTCTTTTTTCAACTCAATTTTAAGCTTCGCTTCTTTTGATTTTTTGTCGTGCAATTTGATTTCAAGCTCTTGGAATTCAATCTCTTTTGAAAGTGATTCGAACTCGCGGTTGTTGCGCACGTTGTTTTGTTGTTCTTTGTATTTTGCAATGGCTGCTTCGGCATCTTTAACAGCTAATTTGCGATCTGCAATTTCTGTTTCGATTTCTTTGATTTCGTCATTGATTTTAGAAACGCGCGTATGTAGACCAATGATTTCATCTTCAAGACTTTGCACTTCTAAAGGAAGTTCACCACGGATGGTGCGAATGCGGTCGATTTCAGAGTCGATTTTTTGGAGTTCAAAAAGCGCATCCAATTTTTCTGCGATGGTACCTTCTTTTTTGGTTGCTGCTGCCATGTGCTATAAATAGTTAACGGGATTCGTATTCAACTTAGTTAAACGGATGGCAAAGTTAGGAAAATTTTCTTTAATTATTTCAGTCAATAATTCACTTGTATATTGCTCGCTTTCAAAGTGGCCGATATCGGCAATAATTAGTTTTGATTCAGCGTCGAAAAACTCGTGGTATTTGAAGTCTGCTGATACATAAAGATCTGCTTTAACCCTTACTGCATCTGGCAGTAAGAAACTTCCTGAACCGCCACAAACTGCAACCGTTTTGATTTGATGGTGCACCAATTCCGTATATTTGATACAACCACAATTAAAAATATCTTTTATTTTTTTTAAAAATTCCAGGCTTTCGATGGGTTCTGGAAGTTCACCGACCATGCCGGCACCCAAATCTTGATGCTGATTTTGTAAAGCAATCAGTTCATAAGCCACCTCTTCATATGGATGGACTTGCTTCATTGCAGTCAAAACGTTTGAAATCAAATGATTTGAAACGACATATTCTAATTTCATTTCAAGCACCTCTTCACGAATATGGATCTGACCAATGATTGGATTTGCATCTTTACCAGGAGTAAAAGTGCCGATCCCCTCAGATCTAAAATGACAATCGCTGTAGTTGCCGATATGTCCAGCACCCGCGGCTAATATGGCTTGATCTACTTTTCGAAAGTCTTCTTTGGGAACATATACCACTAGTTTTGAAAGTTGGTCGCGCATTGGTTTTAAAATACGCGTATTGATGAGTCCTAACTTCGCAGCAATTTTTTGATTGACACCGCGATGGTGGTTGTCTAGATTGGTATGAATGGCATAAATGGCAATTTGATGCTGTATACAACGTTCTACGACTCTTTCAATATAGGTTTTGCCATTGAGCTTTTTTAGCCCTTTAAAAACAATTGGGTGGTGCGCAATGATCAAATTACAACCTGTTTCGATGGCTTCATCAACGATAGCTTCTGTACAATCGAGACTAACCAAAGCCCCTGTAATTTCTTGTTCAGACCTACCGTAAATAAGTCCGGCATTGTCGTAACTTTCTTGTAGATCAAGCGGGAATTGTTGTTCGAGAAATTGAATGATTTGTGCTAATTGCATCTTAAATCTTTTTTGAAAGCCCTAAGTTGTAGCAAAAGGCCATGCTTTTGTGAATATAATCTTGGTAGGGATCGTAAGAATTATTGAGTTGCTGACGAAATTGCAGGCCTAAACGCAAACGAAGTGTCGGATTCATCGGGATTTCGAATCCGGCGGCACAAGTCCAGGATAGCGTAAAACTATTCATGGTATTATTGACTTTAATTTGGTCATCGTATTTGGCACCTAAAGGGTTGGTCCATTGTTGATCTTGACGGTAAGAAAGATATAGTGCAGGAATGAGGCCTGCAGCGACATTAAAAGATATTTTATTGCCTATGCTATATTTGAGCTGTATCGGAAGTGCCAAATATCGGTAACGGGTTTGGTAGGAGTAACTCGAATCGGAGTCAAGTGCTTTCCATGAATAAGCTTCTCCGTTTTGCATCCAAGATAAACCGCTCTCTATTAAAAAATGCTTACTAAGACCTGCTTGAATGCCAAACTGATGCGACCAAGCATACATGGGTACTTCATGTCCTCTTTGACCAAGTGGCACCAATAAAAAGTTTTCATTTGGAAGTAAGCTCCTGTATACCTGTGCTCGGGTGGTTTCGAAGTAAACTTGTGTAGGGTGCTTGCTTTGGATTTCTTTACTCACGATCTGAGCATGAACAAGCAATGTAAACAATGAAAAAATTCCTAAAAACGTAGTTCTCATCTTTCAAAAGTACACTTTTTGCATCTGAGATAAAAGTCTTAACGCAGGTCAATTTTTTGAATCCATGACTGGCTTAATTTTGTAGTATAAATTTTAAAAAACAAAAAATGGATACAAATTGGAAAGTAGATAGCATGCACAGTGAAGTAGGTTTCAAGGTGCGTCACATGATGATTTCTAACGTAAGCGGATCTTTTGGATCTTTTGATGCGAATGTCGTAACAGATGGCGACGATTTTTCCGCAGCAAAATTTGATTTTTCCGCAGCAATTGACAGCATCAATACAGGAGTTGCAGATCGCGATGGGCATCTTAAGTCTGGTGATTTCTTTGATGCAGAAAACCACCCAGCATTGAAATTTACTTCAACTGATGTGAAGAAAGTAGCAGATGACGCCTTAGAAATTGCAGGCAACCTTGAAATCAGAGGTACTGTTAAACCAGTAGTTTTGAAAGCAGAATTTGCAGGTATCGCTGTTGACCCTTACGGTCAAACTAAAGCTGGTATGACTGTATCAGGTAGCATCAAGCGCAGCGAGTTTGGTCTGACTTGGAGTGCAGTAACTGAGGCAGGAAACATCGTTGTGGGTGATGACATCAAACTCAACGCTGAGCTACAATTCATCAAGCAGTAAGTAAGCGCCGCACTACCTTGATGGCCTCCTCAATGTGGCCAACGGGGTTGGTTTGAGAATTAAAAATACCGGCAATTTTTTGATCGAGCCCTATCACATAAGTGACTCGACCGGGAATGAGGCCAAATAAATTACCAGGTACGCCAAAAAGTTGGCGTACCTTTTTTTGTTGATCTGAAAGTAGGGTATAAGACAAGCCATGTTTGGTTTGAAAGGCTGCATGAGCAGCAGCTGAATCTGAGGAAATGCCGAAAACTTCACATCCTAAATCTACGAAGTCTGCATAGGCATCTCTAAAAGCACAGGCTTCTTTGGTGCAACCCGGGGTGTCATCTTTGGGGTAAAAAAATAAAACAAGAATTTTTTTACCGAGAAAGGATTCCATGTGGACTTCTTTCCCGTGGCTGTCAGGTAAACTAAACTTGGGGCATTGATTGCCTATTTGTAGGGCTTGGCTCATTGTAAGGCAGCTTTAAATCGGGACAAAATGCGTTCTCTGGCAAATTTGTGCTCGACAATTGGTTGGACATATTGTGCAGTTCCAAACTCAGGAACCCATTTTTTGATGTAAAGATAGTTTGGATCAAATTTCTTTTGCTGGGCCTCTGGATTAAAAACTCTGAAATAGGGTGCGGCATCACAACCACAGCCAGCGGCCCATTGCCAACCACCAATGTTGCTCGCCAACTCGAAATCGTGTAGTTTTTCGGCAAAATAGCGCTCGCCCCAGCGCCAATCTATTAAAAGGTGTTTGGTCAGGAAGCTCGCAACAACCATTCTTACGCGGTTGTGCATGAAACCAGTTTCGTTGAGTTCTCGCATACCGGCATCTACTAACGGATAACCTGTTTTGCCTGCGCACCATGCTTTGAAATCAGTTTCGTTGTTTTCCCATACGATGTGATCATAGGCTGGCTTGAATGCCTTTTCGGTTGTTTGGGGAAAATGAAAAAGGATCATTTGATAGAAGTCTCGCCAAATCAGTTCATTGAGAAATTTTTCATTCGTTTGAAGTGCTTCTCTGGCTAATTTTCGGATTGAAATTGTTCCAAAACGTAAGTGCATGCTGAGTCTAGAGGTGCCTGCAATGGATGGTGTATCTCTTTGAAGGTGGTATTTTTTAAGGACTTCAATAGGCGTTTGGTTGTCGGGAAAATGCTGTGTTTGATCAGCAGCAAAGCCCATTTCTTCTAAACTAATGAGTGCAGTTGCTGGCTTCTTTGCCATGTTGTGAAGGTACGTTTCCGTAGTGTAGGACTTCAAAAAATAAGCATTGAGCTTAGTCTTCCATTTTCTGGAGTAGGGCGTATAAATCGTATAAGGTTTACCATCATCCTTGACAACTTCACCTTTTTCAAAAATTACTTGATCTTTGGCTCCTTTGAAATCAATTTGCATGCTTTTCAAGGCTTCAAAAACATGTTGATCACGCTCTATGGCACGCGGTTCGTAGTCACGGTTGGTATAGACGCAACTGACTTCTAGTTTTTGAGCGAGTTCAGGAATCACGTTAAGCGGGTCACCATAAAGCACTGTCAGATCGGAGCCAAGCTGCTGATAAGCATTTTTGAGCGCTTTGATATTTTGGTAAATAAACAAAACCCGCTGATCGTTCTTGGGCAGATGCGTTAAAATTGTTTGATCAAAAACAAAAACGGCATGTACACTTTGACAAGATTTTAATGCTTTGAATAATCCGGCATTGTCAGTAATCCTTAAATCTCGTCTATGCCAAAATAATGCAGTGCTCATTTTCCGTCGTAAACAATGATGTTATTTTGGGTTTCCCAAAGTTTGATGCTTAAGCCATATTTTGGATCGAGTCGTTTTCTTAACAGGTCCCAGATAACGACAGCAATATTTTCTGCTGTTGGGTTCAAGTTGGCAAATTCAGGACAATCTAAATTGAGATTGCGGTGATCAAAGCGCTCCTGAACTTCCTCGTTGATAAGGTCTTTGACGATTTTTAAATCGATCAGGTAACCAGTTTCTTGGTCAATTTCTCCTTCAATCCAGACTTCAAGGGTGTAGTTGTGCCCATGAAAATTCGGATTGCTGCATTTTCCAAAAATGGAAAGGTTTTTTTCGTCTGACCAATCCTTTCGATACAAGCGGTGAGCTGCATTGAAAGTGGCACGTCTACAAACTTTCATAAGCTGCTTTTGTGATTTCTTCTAAATGTTGATTGAATAATATTTTGAACCAAGCAGTATATTTTTCTGGATGTTGTTCTAAATCCTGAAGCAAGTCATTCATGGAAACCCACTTATAGTCCTCTACCTCTTCTTTATTGATCAGTGGATTTACATTGGTATAACCAAAAAGTACATGATCGAGTTCGTGTTCTGTGAGACCTTGATCAAGTTTGGCCTTGTAAATAAAACTAAAAGCTTCTTGAAGTTCTGCCTCCATGCCCATTTCTTCTTTTAACCTGCGTTTGGCTGCTACAAGACTGCTTTCTCCGGGTCTTTGGTGTGAACAACAAGTATTCGTCCAGAGCAGCGGAGAATGGTATTTGTGTGCTGCCCTTTGTTGCAGCAAGAGCTCACCTTTTGAGTTGAACAAGATAACAGAAAAGGCACGATGGAGTAAGCCCAATTGGTGTGCCTCCATTTTTTCTAAAAGACCAATTTCATTGTCTTGGTCATCGATTAATATGACATTCTCTTCGTACATCAAAGCAAATTTAAATTGTGTCTGACGTATGACGTAAGCAGTATGCGCATTTTTCTGTAATTCGGTATACGAATGCGTTCATTTAAGACCAATTCGGCAGGGGTACTTTTGATTTTCTTAAATAATTTAAAGTAGTATTTGTAAGCCATATAGACACCAAAGCGCGCTTTTCTTGGTAATAACAGAATGCCTTCATAACCTTTTTGAAAATCGAGCGCGATGTCCGCTTCAATTTCCTTTTTAAGCGCATTATTAAATTCGGTCAAATTGATACCAGGAAAATAAGTGCGCCCTAATTCTTGGTAATCGGCTTTCAGGTCTCTTAAAAAGTTGATTTTCTGGAAAGCCGCGCCAAGCTTCATGGCATAAGGTTTCAAGTGCTCGTATTGTGCTTGATCACCCTCCACAAAAACCTTCAAGCACATCAGGCCCACCACTTCTGCAGACCCTAAAATATAGGTTTCATACTTGCCTTGATCGTAAGTGTGCTTTTGTAAATCCATTTCCATGGAATCCAAAAAAGTATCGATGAGTTCAGTAGGAATTTGATACCGATTCACTGCCCACTGAAAACTATTTAAAATAGGATTCAAAGAAATTCCGGCATCTATGGCTTCATAGGTTTGAACCTTGAAATCGGCAAGTAATTTCGCTTTGTCATAGCCATGAAAAGTGTCGACGATTTCGTCTGCAAAGCGCACGAAACCATAAATGGCATAAATAGGTTTTTGTATTTCCTTGTGTAAAAAACTAATCCCTAAAGAAAAGGACGTGCTGTAACGCTTGGTTGTCAGCTCGCTCATTTCTTGGCTAATTTGATCAAATAGTGCTTTCATAGGATACAGTTTTAAGAGTGCTGAGCAATAATGAGTTTAGAAACGACTTCTCCTGAGATGATGGAAGGCGGAACGCCAGGACCCGGAACAGTCAGTTGCCCAGTGTAATAGAGGTTGTTAATTTTTTTATGTTGTATGCGTGGCTTGAGAATAGCGGTTTGACGCAAGGTATTGGCCAAGCCGTAAGCATTGCCTTTGAAGGCATTGTATTCTTGTTTGAAATCTGATACGCAGAAACTACGCATGTAAACAATGTTGTCTTTGATATCATTACCGGTTAGCACTTTGAGTCTTTCGAGCAGCAAATCAAAATATTGTGTACGGGTTGTTTCGTCGTCTTTTAAATTTGGAGCTAAGGGAATTAAGAAAAATAAATTTTCAGAACCCTCTGGAGCTACAGTTGGGTCGGTTACTGAAGGCACACTCATATAAAATAGCGGGTTCTTTGGCCAACTCGGATTTTTATAAATGGTTTTACCGTGCTCTTCTAATGATTCATCAAAAAAGAGGTTGTGGTGTTCAAGGTTTGTCAGCTTTTTATTGACACCGACATAATACAACAGGCTTGAAGGTGCCATCGTTCTTTTGTCCCAATATTGATCTGAATAATTGGCATTCTTGCCAAGCAATGTTTGATCAGTGTGTGCATAGTCGGCACCGGAGATTACGATGTCAGCTTTTTCAACTAGGCCATTGACTTTTACTCCTACTGCCTTTCCATTTTCAATAATGATTTCTTCGACATTGGCATTCGTACGAATGATCGCACCCTGTTCTTGGGCGATGCGCGCAAAGGCTTTAATAAATTCGTGCATGCCTTTCATCGGGTACCAAGTACCGAGTTGGATGTCGGCATAGTTCATTAAAGAATACAATGCGGGTGTTTCGTTGGGCATTGCCCCTAAGAAGAGTACTGGAAATTCCAAAAGTGCTAAAATCTTGGGGTGCTTGAAATACTTGCGAATAAATGCTGAGAAGGACGAAAAAAGGTGCATTTTGAACAAACCACCAAGTACACGACTGTCAAAAAATTCTGTTAAACTCAGGCTCGGTTTGTAGACGAGGTCTTCCATGCCTACTTTGTACTTGTAGGCTGCATCTTTCAAGAAAGCTTGTAATTTTAAGGAACTACCTGGTTCGAGGGATTCAAACCACTCCTCTAATTTGGGCATTTCAGCAGGAACGTTGGTATAGCTGTGATCAGGCCAATAGACTCTGTATGAAGGGTCGAGTCTTTTGAGTTCGTAAAAATCGTTAGTTGTATAGCCAAAAGATTGATAGAATTTTTCAAAGACATCTGGCATCCAGTACCATGAAGGTCCCATATCAAAAACAAATCCGTTGGCCTCAAATTGCCTTGCACGGCCTCCGATGGTGCTGTTCTTTTCAAAAACAGTAACATCGTAGCCAGATCTCGCCAAAAACGAAGCAGCGGACAGACTCGAGATTCCCGAGCCAATAATGTGTATTTTTTTTGTCATAAATTAATTTGCCGAAAATGCGAATTCCGGTAAGGCTTCCATCAGCTTTTTTCTGGCGATGAAAATCCGGCTCTTCACGGTTCCGATCGGAATACTTAGTTTGTCTGCGATCTCTTTGTATTTGTAGCCTTGAAAATGCATTTCAAATGGCTCTTTGTATTCCTCTCCTAATAAGTCTATTTGCTTGTTGATGTCTTTGACACCAATTTTCTCTATTGCGTTGTCGTCGTGGCTCTGGATGTTGCCGACCAAAAATAATTCTTTGCTATGGTCGAAAATAGCACCAGATTTTACTTTTCTTCTGTACTGATTGATGAACAAGTTACGCATAATTGTGAACACCCACCCTTTAAAGTTTGTCTGAGGCGTATAATAGCTGCGATAGGTGATCGCCTTCAACATGGTTTCTTGTGTCAAATCCCTTGCGTCTTCTCGGTTTCTTGTAAAAGAAAGAGCAAAAGACTGAAGGTTATTTTCTAAACCAATTAATGCTTCATTGAATTCAATTGTAGACATGGCGAATAGTTTTGTTTAACGATTACGTTATAAAGTTAAACATAATTTGTTTAACAAAACAACAAAAAGAATAAACAAAACAATAAATATTTTTTATTTTTTCTTCAAATGAATGCTCAAACCAAGCATCCAAAAGCTTTTGAAGGTGAAAATAAAATTAGGAGTTCACGTTTTCGAGCATGACTTTTACCATTGCTTTGGTATCAAATTGTGCTTTCCAGCCCCAATCTTTGGTAGCGTGGCTGTCGTCGATAGAATTGGGCCAACTGTCTGCGATGGCTTGTCTGAAGTCAGGGGCGTAGTCAATTTCAAAATTCGGTTGTAAGGCTTTGATCTCAGCTGCTAGCTGAGCAGGTGTAAAGCTGCAACCTGCAAGATTATAGGCTGACCTGATTTTTATTTGTTCGGCAGGCGACTCCATCAGTTCGATTGTAGCGCGGATGGCATCATCCATGAACATCATGGGAAGCGCGGTATTCTCGCTCAAAAAGCAAGTAAACTTTCCTTCAGATTTGGCTTTGTAAAAAATATCAACAGCATAATCTGTGGTTCCACCGCCTGGTAAACTCTTGTAAGAGATGAGACCAGGGTAGCGAATGCTGCGGACATCAACTCCAAATTTATTGTGGTAGTATTCACACCAGCGTTCACCTGCTTGTTTAGAAATGCCGTAAACCGTTGTTGGCTCCATGATGGTGTGCTGTGGTGTGAGGTCAGCAGGGGTGGTAGGGCCAAAAACTGCGATTGAACTTGGCCAAAATATTTTTTTAATGTGTCCTTCTTTTGCTAAATCCAGGATGGTAAACAATCCTTCCATATTCAAGCGCCAAGCAAAATCTGGATTTTTTTCTGCGGTGGCAGAAAGCAGTGCAGCCAGTAAATAAACCTGTTCTATTTTATTTTCAATGATGTATTGTCTGACATGATCTCGGTCCAAAGCATCCATTTTGACATATGGGCCATTTTGAAGGATATCAGGACACTCGTCTTTGAGATCTGCTGCGATCACTGCTTGATCACCAAATTGAGTGCGCAGCGCTAAAACGAGTTCAGTTCCGATCTGGCCGCAAGAACCAATTACCAAGATTTTTGTCATTGTATTGAGTTGATGGTTGCGACAAAAGTAGTAAAACTGACCAAAATCATATATTGCAGTCGTACTTTCGTTTAGTTTTGTTCTACTAAAACTTTTAAAATGCCATTTTATCACAAATTAGGCCAGATTCCACACAAAAGACACACTGTGTTTCGTCAACCAAATGGTTCAATTTATCACGAGCAGCTTTTTGGAACAATAGGTTTTGACGGTATGTCGACCTTGATGTATCACATTCAACCGCCTACAGTTGTCAAGAAAATAGGCGCGCAAAAAAATATTGCGCCTGAAATAGCCATCGAGAAAAACATGCTCATGCGCAGTTTTAGAGGCTATGACCTCAAACCTGTTGCCGATTACGTAGAAAGCAGGGTTCCGGTTTTAGTCAATTCTGATGTTTATCTAGAACTTGCCGCACCTACCGAATCGATGAAGGACTACTTTTATAAGAATGCCGATGCAGATGAAATCATATTCATTCACAAAGGTTCGGGTAAGCTGCGTACCCAACTCGGAAATATTGACTTCTCGTACGGCGATTACTTAGTCATCCCGCGCGGAATGATTTACCAACTTCAATTCAATGACCAAAACAACCGCTTGTTCATCATACAGTCTTTTCATCCGGTTTACACGCCTAAGCGTTACCGCAATTGGTTTGGGCAGCTTCTTGAGCATTCACCATTTTGTGAGCGCGATATTCGCACACCGCATGAATTAGAAACACATGACGAAGAAGGTGATTTCTTGATTCGCATCAAAAAGCAAGATGTACTCTATGACTACACCTATGCGCATCATCCATTTAATGTAGTAGGTTGGGACGGCTACAATTACCCATACGCTTTCTCCATTCACGATTTTGAACCGATTACAGGAAGGGTACACTTGCCACCTCCGATTCATCAAACTTTTGAAACTTCAGCTTTCGTAGTTTGTTCTTTCGTACCACGCCTTTACGATTACCATCCGGATTCTATTCCGGCACCATACAATCATTCCAATATTGACTCTGATGAGGTTCTTTATTATGTAGATGGTGATTTTATGAGCAGAAATAACATTGAAAAAGGACAAATTACTTTGCATCCAGCTGGAATTCCACATGGGCCACACCCGGGCGCCTACGAAAGGAGCATCGGAAAAACCGAAACAGAAGAGTTGGCCGTTATGGTCGATACATTCAAGCCACTTTGTTTGACCAAACGTGCTTTAGAAATTGAATTGCCTGATTACATGTTCTCTTGGCAACACTAACTCAGCTTTAATCCCTAATTTTGATACAAATTCACCTTTATGGCAGAGATTAAAAACTTAAAAGACATTCAAAACTACGACTACAGTCTAGAAAAAATATTTCACGATGCCGAGGATTTTCTTCCGCTACTCGGAACCGATTACGTCGAACTTTATGTAGGTAATGCCAAACAAAGCGCGCACTATTACAAAACGACATTTGGTTTTCAGTCAGAGGCCTACGCTGGGCTTGAAACAGGCATGAAAGACCGTGTTTCGTATGTGTTGAAGCAAGATAAAATTCGCTTAGTGCTCACTACTCCATTGACTGAAGGGGGCGAACTCAATGCGCACATCGACAAACATGGCGATGGTGTCAAGGTTGTTGCGCTTTGGGTAGAAGATGCCACCAAAGCATTTGAGGAGACCACCAAGCGCGGTGCAAAACCGTACATGGAACCTACCCGCGAAGAAGATGCGGATGGTTATGTAGTACGTTCTGGTATTTATACCTACGGTGAAACTGTCCATATTTTTGTGGAACGCAAAAATTACCATGGATCCTTCCTTCCGGGCTATAAAAAATGGGAATCTAATTACAACCCTGAACCTGTTGGCCTTAAGTTTATTGACCACATGGTAGGCAATGTAGGTTGGAATGAAATGAACGATTGGGTTGAGTTTTACGGAAAAGTAATGGGTTTTGCCCAAATCGTTTCTTTCGACGACAAAGATATCTCAACAGACTATACAGCCTTGATGTCAAAAGTGATGTCTAATGGCAATGGCCGCATCAAATTCCCGATCAACGAACCAGCCGAGGGCAAGAAAAAATCTCAGATTGAAGAATACATCGACTTTTACAACGGTCCAGGCGTACAGCACATCGCTGTGGCAACCAACGATATCGTTGCAACGGTTTCAGCCATGCGCGACCGCGGTGTTGAGTTCTTATATGTCCCTGAAACATACTATGACGACTTGCTTGAGCGCGTTGGTGCTATTGACGAAGACGTCGAATTACTGAAGTCTCATGGTATTTTGATTGACCGAGATGACGAAGGTTATTTATTACAATTATTTACCAAACCGGTGGTGGATCGCCCGACTATGTTTTTTGAAATCATTCAAAGAAAAGGTGCGCAATCTTTCGGTAAAGGTAATTTCAAGGCTTTATTTGAAGCTATTGAGCGCGAGCAAGAAAACCGCGGAACACTTTAAAGCGCTGCTAACACAGCCTCCATTTCTTCGTACACGCCGGCCTGATGGTCGGCGTTGTATGCTTTTTGGATTTCCTCAACAATTTTAGCAATTTCAGTAACACCTTCCGCCTTGAGCTGGTTCATGACTCCTTGAATGACAGCAGGTCTTGGCCCCCAAGTAAATATTTCTTTTCCTTCCTGATCTAGACAAATCAATTTTGGGATAGAACGCCCGCCGTTTGTCAGGTAAGCATCCATAACTGTAGGGTGCTCGTCTCGAAGGAGATAAGCAGTTTTTATTTTAGAATGTGTCCGTGCAATTTTCTCCAAAACAGGGACGCATTGGGCGGCATCACCACACCAAGGTTCTGTTATAATAACCCAAGTCCATTCAGCCGCTTTTTGTTGTAGTAGAGCTATAAGCGCAGTTGGAACCTCAATGGTTTTATTCAAGCGCTTCATTCTTTGTAGATTCAGCTTTGTATAATAGACATAAGCTTCTGACTGATTTGGCCCACTGGTTTTACCTTCCTTTACTAATTGTTCGGTGAGTGCCATGTAGGCGTCATAGTTCATTGCTTGTGCAAGTACACTTGAATTGATTGGTGTCATAACTGATTTTGTTGATGGATGTGCGCAAAAGTACAAATAGAAAAAATTAGAATTTGCAAAAATTGCATTTTATCATTTCAAGAAGAATTTGTATATTTGCACCCACTTAAACGGAGGTTGTAGCTCAGTTGGTTAGAGCGTCGGATTGTGGTTCCGAAGGTCGCGGGTTCGAGACCCGTCTTCCTCCCAAAAACAAAAGCCAGTAGTTATACTGGCTTTTTTCTTTTACAAACACTTTAAAGTCTGCATACATAATTCTTGAAGCAGGGGAGGCAAAGTCTCGGTGTTCCATGGGTGTTTGGCACCAAAAACATGATCTGCACCTTTGATCGTCATGACTTCTACTCCGGAAGCATTTCCAAGTTCAAAAGCTTCGGACATCGGCACGGATTCATCTAAGTCACCATGAAAAATATGTAAGCCCTGACCAATATACTTCGCCGCGCCTAAAATATCCAACTGATCCTGTTTTTCTAAATAATCTTCATATAGTTGATAATACTGAGGTAAATCTTGGTTGGTTCGTCCGTTTTTTACATATCTCACACCTTCTAGTTTCCAACGTGCCAATGCCTCGCCAACAGGAAATTTTCGACCGATATCACAAATAGCTGCCCAAGTACAAACTTGCCCAAGTTCACTAAGGCAATTCCAATATTTTGCGGCTAATATGGCCATGCCGCCACCTCTTGAATGTCCAATCAAATGTATGCGCGAATAGCTGCGGTGTTGATTTTCAATATGCAGTAGTAAGGCCTGAATATCGAAGAGCTCTTTTGAATAGGTATTTGCTCCGAATGCGTCTAAATCAACAAAATCAATTGGCGCTTCAATAGTGGTGCCGTTATGTGATAAATTGAAACGGCAAAAGTCATAGTTACGCTCATAAAAGAAGTTAGCGACTAAATGCCATGCGCCCCAATCCATAAAGCCCATGAAACCATGGATAAAAACCACGAGTTCTTTGTTATTTGGCTTTTGGATCAATTCAAATAAACTCTCCTTGTGCAGGGCACCTTTGTATTTACTCCTCATGAATAATTAAATAATAGTCCTCATTTATTCGAAGATAGCCATAATCATAACAGTAAAAAATGGTTTGCCCTGCTTTTGAAATCCTGGTGTGTGTATGAAACTCAAATTGAAATCCCTTTTCTTGAAAAGTTCTCAAGGGAAGTTTCTTTCTTTTGGACTGAGCAAGTTCTATTAAGATGAGTTTATTGGCATGTAGAATACGATTGATTTTTCGGTTTTTATAGAGTAGATCTGAGTAGTGCCTGTTATTATAGGTATTGCGGCATTGATCAGAACAATACTTTTGATCGCGGCGACCGTTCAAAACATGCCCGCATTCTTGACAAAAACGTTTGAGCGCTAAAAAATTCATAAGAACAAAACGTGCATTTGCGGTTTATAGTCATATCGGGTTCTGTTTCCATCAAAAATGTCACGCCATTCTTATTTTTTTATTCGGTGAAATCCGTAAAATATGCAGTAAATCAGGTGTTTTGCTCAAAACATTGTAACGCATGAAAAAAAAATGCGTTGAAGTCGAACCTTTCTGCATTTTATCAGTACAAGCTAAGGCAATTAAAAATTATGAGGCAGTTAAAAATCGCAAAACAGGTCACTAACAGAGAGACCGCATCTTTAGACAAGTATTTACAAGAAATTGGTCGTGTGGATTTGATCACCGCCGATGAAGAAGTAGAGCTTGCTCGCAAAATCAAAGCCGGAGACCGCATCGCACTCGAGCGTTTGACAAAAGCAAACCTTCGTTTCGTTGTATCTGTAGCTAAGCAATACCAAAATCAAGGGTTGGCACTTCCAGATTTGATCAATGAAGGGAACCTAGGCCTCATAAAGGCAGCCGAGCGTTTTGACGAAACTAGAGGTTTTAAGTTTATTTCTTATGCCGTTTGGTGGATTCGTCAATCAATCCTACAAGCTTTAGCAGAACAAGCACGTATTGTACGTTTACCATTGAACAAAATTGGTAACATCAACAAAATCAACAGAGCATATTCTGAACTCGAGCAAAAATTTGAGCGTCCACCTTCAGCAGATGAATTGGCTGAATTCTTAAATGTAACTCCGGAAGAAGTAAAGCAAACACTTTCTCAGAACGGACGTCATATTTCAATGGATGCACCACTCATTGAAGGTGATGAATCAACCTCAACAATGTATGATGTCATGCAAGGTGACTCTTTACCTGGCCCAGAAGCCAACCTCACTTTAGAGTCTTTGCGTTCGGACATCCGCCGCTCATTAACAAGCCTGACGCCACGTGAAAGCGAAGTAATCAGTATGTTCTACGGGCTAGACGGCAAAGCACCACTTTCCTTGGAAGAAATCGGCGACAAATTCGACCTCACCCGTGAGCGCGTTCGCCAAATTAAAGAGAAAGCCATCCGCCGCCTCAAACACACCAACAAAAACAAGGTACTGAAAAGCTACCTCGGATAATAAAAAAAAGGAACCGCAAGGTTCCTTTTTTGTTTTAGAGTATTTCGAAAATATACTAGAAATGTTAAGATTTTGATTATTCCGGCTTCTCAATAACTTTCATTTATTTACGTTAAGTTGGGGTATAAAAACGAAACGCTCCTTTCGGAGCGTCAGACTTGAGATACTATCTCAAGCGGAGTTATAATACAAAATTAAATAAAAAATGGAAAGTAATCAAGATCTTCATAAAAAAGAAAGAGTGCTAGTTTACGTAGATGGATTTAATCTCTATTTTGGCATTTTAGAAGCACGCTATAATCAGTGTAAATGGTTGGATTTAAGATTGCTATCTCCCAACTTGTTAAAAAACTCACAAGAATTAGTAGGGGTAAAGTACTTTACAAGCCGACTGAATAATAATAGATATAAACAGAAACGACAAACTATTTATATTGAAGCTCTACAATCCAAAGATGTTGAAGTTTTTTTTGGTCAATACCAATCAGATAGTATTGAATGTAAAAGTTGTGGTTATCGCTGGCCAAAGTTCAATGAGAAAATGACAGATGTTAATATTGCAACAGAAATGTTAAATGATGCATTCAACGATCGATATGATACAGCAATGTTGATATCTGGAGACAGCGATTTGGTACCGCCAATTCGCTCAATTCATGAAAACTATAACTCGAAAAGAGTCTTTGTTGCCTTTCCACCTAAACGTCATAACCAAACTGTTGCAGATGAATCAAGAGGATGTTTAACAATCGGGAGAAAAAAACTATTGGACAGTCAATTTCCAAAACAAATTCAGAAAAAGGATGGGTATATTCTTTTAAAACCTACTGAATGGAAATAAGATTCAACAAAAAAGGAACCGCAAGGTTCCTTTTTAACTTATCGAATATTAAATTCAACTCTATATGGATCAAAAATCCCTATGTGAATGAAATTCTTTGAAAATTTTACGCTTTTGTGATTCGTATCATTTAACGTATATTTCATGTCACAATTCTCGATTCTGAATGCATTCACTTTGTCTACGGCAAAATAGTGATCATTTCCCCAAGTTCTGGCGTATCCTTGAGTATGTGCATGAACAAAGTATACGTTTTCACCATCATATAATTTGCCACCGCAGTTTCGTCGTTCGCCTGGTATTATTTTGTACCAACCATTTGAAACAAAGCCTTTAAATTCATTTGTTTTTTCATATGTCACTGTTGAAACCCATATAGGTTCATTTGTTCTGTTTGTGACATAGATTTGAGCAGAGAGATTTAATGTCGCGAACAAAAATAGAATTGAAATTGCTTTCATTTTTAATCTAAGATTAATAGAATTGATAGTAATTACATTCTGAATTATCTACTGTGATATATTCATCATACCAAATTTCACCTGTTTGATCTGTGATTTTTACATTAACATTTCCAGTAGTATTTTTTCCGAGGTTAATCGAATATGATGCTTGTCCATTTGCAGAACAGCTTGGTTGTGATGGGTAATATTCTGTCGCAATGCTTGAGCCAACATAGTTTCCATTTACGTAGTATTTTAATGACGTCACACCTATTGGTTCCCATGATTGAGCTGCAGATAAATCTTGCCAAAATATGAGTTTAGTCGAATATTCGCATGAACCATCATTCTTTTTTGCGTAAGAATTATAATTCGTTGCAGAAGGATCTGTACAACCTGGTTTGGCACAGCTGAAAAGTGTTAAAGTTACTGCACTTAGTAGGGTGATTTTGGTAAATAAATTCATACTCATTCGTTTTTCGTGTTAATTAATATCTCAAATGTACAATAAAATACGACAAAAGTGTATAACAAAATAAGCGATATGTATAAGATTATCAGCAGTGCATTGAGCAATTTTGTGACATGGTCGATATACATATAGGACAAGAAATAAAACGTGTACTCGATGAAAGTGACCTTTCTGTTACGGAATTTGCTAGGAAAATAAATAAGTCCAGAGGGAATGTCTATTCCATTCTGACGCGAAGTTCAATTGATACTGAATTGCTAGCGGTTATTTCCAGTGTTTTGAAATATGATTTTTTCTTATTGTTTAGTTCTAGTTACGCTACCTTGAATCAAAAGATGTACGATTTGGAAAAAGAAAACAAAAGGGTTCGGACGCTCAACGATTTACTGATGGAGAAATACGGAATTGAAAAAGAACAATAAGTCCCTCCTGAATTTTTGAAAATTTTGTTTTACATCGGATCGACGTCGATGCTAATTTGGATGCTTTTGAAGCGGACGTTTTGAAAGAAGACATCGAGGTCTTGGAGTATGCGGGCCTTGACTTTTTTATCAGGGGCACCGCGTTCAATTTTCAATTTGATTTCCTTGAGGTATTTATTCTGAATGCGTTTGATGATCGGGAATTCTGGCCCAAGAACGCGTTCCTTGAAAATACCCCGTAATTGATCCGCTAAATATTGTGCCCCTTCATTGACTAACTCTTCTTTTTCGTGTTTCAGGGTGAGCTGAACAATTTTGTAGAAAGGCGGATAGAAAAAGCGTTCTCGTTCCTCAATTTCAACATCATAGAAGCCTTTGAAGTCATGTGCCATAACGCGCTCGAGCACCCAATGTTCTGCTTGGGCACTTTGAATAATAACCTTTCCTTGTTTTTCTTTGCGTCCAGCACGACCAGCAACCTGAGACATCAGTTGGTATGCTCGTTCGTAGGCCCTGAAATCTGGCCTATTTAATAGCATGTCGGCATCTAAAATTCCAACTAATGAAACGTGGTCAAAATCAAGTCCTTTGGTCACCATTTGGGTACCAATTAAAACATCAATTCTACGCTGCGAAAAATCGTCGATAATTTCTTCATAGGCGTGTTTGGATCTCGTGCTGTCGAGGTCCATGCGCTTGAAAACTGTATTTGGGAAAATTAACTGCAGTTCATCTTCAATTTTTTCTGTACCAAAACCGATCATGCGCAAGCGGTTACTTCCACAAGCCGTACAGGAACCAATTGGCGGGATGGTATAGCTGCAATAATGACACTTGAGCATATTGCTATGCTTATGATAGGTCAAGCTGACGTCGCAATGCTGGCAGCGAGGCGTCCAAGAGCAAACTTCACAAGACCAAATTGGCGTATAGCCTCTTCTGTTTTGAAAAAGGATGATTTGTTCTTTTTTTTCAAGTACCGCTCGCATTTCATCTAACAAGAGTGAAGAAAAATGAGACTGCATATTCTTGAGCTTTTTCTCTCGTTTGAGATCAGCGCAGATCATGGATGGTAATTGTAAGCCCTTGTAGCGTTCGTGTAAATTGACTAATTCGTACTTTTCTTGAAGGGCATTGTAGTAGGATTCTATCGAAGGAGTGGCAGAACCGAGTAGTACCTTTGCCTCGTGTAACTTAGCCAACACAATGGCTGCATCGCGGGCATTATAGCGAGGTGATGGGTCGTATTGTTTGAACGACGCTTCATGTTCTTCATCTACAATGACTAATCCAAGATCAGCAAATGGTAAAAAAACAGAACTGCGTGCACCTACAATGATTCTAAATTTGTTTGGATCGTTGTTCAAAACGTGGTTCCAAATTTCTACGCGTTCGTTTTGGTTGAATCGGCTATGATAAACGCCAACTAACTGCCCAAAGTATTTTTGTAGACGGTTAATTAGTTGGGTGGTAAGGGCAATTTCTGGAATCAGAAACAAGACTTGTTTGCCAAGATCTAGGTGTTGCTGAATGAGTTGCACATAGATTTCTGTCTTTCCGGACCCGGTTACACCGTGCAATAAACAAACGTCTTTTCTTGTAAAACCTTCTTCTATTGCAGCTAATGAATTTTGTTGAATTTCGGTTAGTGGTTTGAACGAAGCTGTGTCTTCTGATTGCAAGTCAAAGCGGTCAATTTGTAAGCGTTCAATTTCAAAAATGCCTTGTTTTTCGAGTGTTTGTATTGCCGAAGCGCTGACATCGTGCTTGAGTAATAAACTCTTAGAGACCGGTGCATGCAAACCACCTGCCTCAGAGGCCAATTGTAAAAATTGTAGAAGTGCTTGTACTTGTTTTTCAGCGCGTGTTTTTTGTTCAAAGGTATTGAGCAAGGTGCTGAGCGATTCTTCTTGTTGAAAAGTAGCGGCTAAGAAAACGAAAAGCTGGGTTTTTGGTGTATAGCGTTCACGTACTTCCTCTGACCCTGCAATGAGTTTGTAATCTAAAAGCTTCTTTAGATAAGGTTGAATAGTTTTGATTCCAAGTAATTCTGATAGTTCTTTTGTACTGCAACTTTCATTGACGCGCAAGAGGTCAAGCATTTCAATTTCTCTTTTAGTCAATTGAAGTGAATCAGGATCAGGTGAATCTGGGTGGATGCAAAATTTAGATTCACTGGCCAACTTGAAATTGGCAGGTAAAGCTGCATTCATGACATCGCCAATTGGAGACATATAGTATGTGCTTATCCAATCCCAAAATGCGAGTTGTTTGGCTGTTATAATCGGTTGCTCATCTAGGATGCTGTCGATATATTTTGCCTGGTAGTCTTTGGGGACTTTTTGATGTACGTTTGTAATTAAACCCGTTAGCAGTTTGTTTTTGCCAAAAGGGACCAACACCCTCAGGCCACTGCGAATTTGTTCGTTGAATTCAAATGGTATTCGGTAAGTGAAAACCTGTCTCATAGGGACAGGCAACAAGACATCTGCAAAGAAAGTCTCGCGCTCAGCCATAGCGTTTAATTACAAGCAAAAGATTCTTCTTGTCCAACGACGTTATCCCCAGGATGGTTTGAACAAAAGAGAAGATTACCCGTGATAGGGCCGGTGCACAATTCGCGAGTTGTTTTCTTGTCTATTGCACGGATATAGGCTTGTTGAGGTGAAGTATAAAATGGTTTGTAATAAGTAACAGTTTGCCTAGACGAGAATATACCAACGACACGTTTTCCGTTGGTAACATTCAGATTGGTATAGGTTGGTTTGCTTTGGGCAAGACTAGAGCTTGGTTTGTTGACTGCCATATAGTTGTACAAATCTTCTGCACCACCCGTAATGATAATTCTCAATCCTTGAAAAGTGCGTTTATCAATTGTAGGATCCGAGGTAGCATTGGCTTTTACGAGGTCAAAAAATGTTTGCCCTGATGCCGTAAAGGCGCGAGAGTTGAAGGGTTCAACATTTGCTTCTCCGAGTTTCCAACGGAATGATTTTTCAGTTTTGGTGGCGCCTTGATGTTCGTTGAACAAGACATCAAGATGTGCACTTGCAATGTAGGCATTACCTGTGTTTGAGATAGTGACGGCACTCGGGATATAGATGCCTGGGTCATTGGCAAACTTGAAGGTAAAGTTTTGAGAGATGGCAGGGGATGTGATGCCATGTACGAGTTCGGTTTCTCCGCTTACTTCAAATTCTCCACCATTGATGATGGCTTTGAAGCGATAAGTAGCTGTTGGTTTGAGTGAACTCATGAGTGGATTTGTTGACGTTTGAATGGCGTCAAGGGGACCTGTAGGTAGTGTCTTAAAGTAATAAACTTTTTGCTCCGGCCCGTAAAAAACACCATTGGTATCTTTGTCCTGAACGAGTGTGTCTTTGAGCTCCCATGTGCGTATCACTTGCCCGCCCACTACTTCAGAAACTGTTGCCTGAACTTGATCGAAATAACTAGAATCTGGGATAAGTGCGTTATCGAGTGCAGATCCTGGACCAATAAATGCTCTTGTGATTTTTACGAAATGAATGGAGTCTGCCTGGTCTAAAAGGCCATAAACTACTGCCGTTTCAACGAAATCACCGTCTAGCTTGATGTCATCTTCACATGCGCTCAGACCAACTAGAGACAAAAGAAAAAGAGAAAAATATTTGATCATGGGGTCAAATGATTGGTGTATTATGGGTTGATTCCTTGGGCTGGCATTGATGATGTAGGAGCAGTTGCTTTTTCAATGGCAATCAGTTCCATTTCAAAAACCAGTGGAGAATAAGGTTTGATGTTGGCTCCTTGTGGAGGGTTTCCGGCATAGCCCAATTCTTGTGGAACAAAGAGTTTGATTTTGCTACCAACTTGCATTAATTGAATGGCTTCTGTCCAACCCGGAATGACTTCGTTGAGGCCGAAGCTCACGCCTTCTCCTTCAGGAGATTGATCAAAAATGCTGCCGTCGGGGTTCATGCCCACATATTTCATTTTAACACGTGCATCGCGGCCAGGCTTTGGACCTTTTCCGGCCTTCAATACAATATATTGTAAACCACTTGGTGTGGTAAGTACACCAGGTTTTGTTTTGTTTTGGGCCATAAATGCTTCGCCTTCTGCTTTAAAGCCAGCTGTGATTTTTTGATATTTTTGATTCATAAGTGCCTCAAAACCAGCCATGATTTTCTTACGGTCAAGGCCTTTGAGTGCTTCTGTTTCTTTTTTATTGAGACCATCGGCGAAACCTTTTTTAACAAACTCGCTGTTGATCAATGAGCTCGCATCAAGTTCTTTGAAGTAATGATCAAAGCGTTCGCGGTTGATTTTTCCGGCGGCAAAAGAGCCTTTTTCTTTGAATTTTTCGTTGATTGTTTTGCTACCTTGGCCTAAAACCAGTTCAAGATCTTTGTAGTAGCGTTCCATTTCACCTTCTTTCACAGGATTTTCGAAACCTGCAATCATTTGTTCTTTGTCAAGCTGATTGAATGGAGCTTGTGTCGTAAATGGCTTTGCGATTTCCACACCAAGTAAATAGGAGTATCGTTCTTTGTCTGTTTTGAAGGTAACGACACTGTCCCCGCAAGATGCAAGAACTAAAATAAGGGTAAAAAGTGCTAAAATTCTCATGAGGCAATGTCGATTAATTCTACGTCAAAAATAAGTGCGCTATATGGCTGAATGGCCCCACCTGGATGAGGATTGGCTCCGTACGCCAGGTCTTCAGGGATACTCAGGCGGAATTTAGAGCCTACATTCATGAGTTGAAGCGCTTCGGTCCATCCGCGGATGACTTGATTGACGCCAAATGTTGCAGGTGCACCGCGTTGAACGGAGCTGTCAAAGATGGTTCCGTCGATGAGTGTTCCGTGATAATGCACAGTAACTTGGCTAGTAGGGCCTGGCTTGGCGCCATCGCCTTGCTGCAGCACTTCGTATTGCAAACCACTTTCTGTGGTTGTTACTTCAGGGCGTTGCGCGTTGTTGTTTAGAAAAGCAGCTCCAGCTTGTTTGTTGGCTTCGTATTTGAGTGCTTTTTGGGCGTTGAGGTATTGTTGTATTTCAATGTTAGCTTCTTCTGGGCTGAGAAGAGGTTCTGTTCCGCTGAAAATTGCCTGCATGCCTGCCAGCACTTGATTGAGGTCAAGCACGGTGAGGTCTTGTTGGGAGAGGCTCTCTGCGATACTCATGCCCACGCCGTAAGAAGCTTTCGCTTTATTTGTATCCATAAAATAGTAAAACGCGAATTTACCGAAAAAAGCGAGTTTTTTCACCCTTTGAAATAAATAAATTACCCGAAACAAAATAGCTAATACTACGTATAAATGTGCCTATGAATCAAGAGTTTACACTTCGTTATAATATAGTTTCGACCAAAACAGAGCTCCATGAAGCTGACCAACAATTAGTTAGTGCTGCCAAAACAGCAAGGTCAAGGGCATACGCACCATATTCTCGCTTTCAGGTAGGTGCCGCTCTGCGCCTTGAAAATGGTCAGATAGTGGAGGGAAATAATCAAGAAAATATCGCCTATCCTTCGGGATTATGCGCCGAAAGGGTTGCCTTATTTTATGCCGGAGCTAACTATCCAGGTGTGGCTATTGAGACAATTTGTATTGTCGTGCAAGGCGATTTAATTGCCCCGGAAAATGCAGTATCTCCTTGTGGGGCCTGCCGGCAAGTCATGCTTGAAAGTGAGGCCAGACAATCCAAACCAATTCGTGTTTTGCTCGTTCAAAATGATGGCCAAATTATCATTTTAAATGCTTGTAAAGACTTATTGCCTTTTGGCTTCATGAAGTAGCAATCTTCTGCCAAAAGCGTTGTATCTTTGCACCATGATTACCAATGCTCAACTTTTAGACGCCGCTAATTCATTCGGAACCCCTTTATTTGTTTACGATGCTGATAAAATACGGGCTCAATTCAAACGTTTAAATAGTGCATTTCAAGTACCTACGTTGAAGTTGCACTATGCACTAAAGGCTTTGAATAATATCAACATTCTACAGTTACTCAAAGCAGAAGGTGCTGGTTTGGATGCCGTTTCGATTCAAGAAGTTTATCTTGGGTTGCGTGCCGGATTTAACCCCGATCAGATCATGTTTACACCAAACGGAATATCATTTGATGAATTTCAAGAGGCTGTAAAACTTGGTGTGCATGTCAATATTGATAATCTTCCCTTACTTGAGAAATTTGGTGCAACCTATGGGTCTACTGTGCCATGCTGTATACGAATCAACCCACACATCACCGCAGGAGGAAGCCATCATATTTCTGTAGGCCATATCGATTCGAAATTTGGTATTTCTATCCACCAGATTAAACATATAGAAAGAATAATGAAGCATTATGGAATCCATGTAAATGGTTTGCATATGCACACAGGGAGCGATATCATCAATCCAGAGGTTTTTATTCAGGGCGCAAATTTACTTTTTGATGCAGCGGCTCACTTTCCTGATCTTACATTTATGGATTTTGGAAGTGGTTTCAAGGTGGCGTACAAGGAGGGCGATATTGTTTCAGATATCGAGGATTTGGGCATTAAAATCAGTTCAGCCTTCAATGATTTTTGTTCAGCTTATGGCAAAGAATTGGCATTGTGGTTTGAACCTGGAAAGTTTTTAGTAAGCGAATCAGGTAATTTGCTTGTTCGAGCAAATCTCATCAAACAAACTACTTCAACTGTATTTATTGGTGTTGATAGTGGACAAAACCACTTGATAAGACCCATGTTTTATAATGCATATCACCACATCCGTAATTTATCGAATGAGTCAGGTCCTCAAAAACTTTACAGTGTAGTAGGATATATTTGTGAAAGCGATACACTGGGCCATGATCGTTTAATCAATGAAGTTCAGGAAGGAGATGTACTTTGCATTCAAAATGCTGGCGCCTATGCATACAGCATGTCAAATAATTATAATGCCCGTTTGCGTCCTGCCGAAGTACTTTTTCATAAAGGTGAGTCACATTTGATTAGAAAACGAGAAGAATTAGCAGATATTTATAAAAATGAAATTGAATTAAATTTATTCGCATGAACAGTTGGTTTACCGTCAAGGTCAAGTATACAAAACAATTAGAAAACGGCACTTTTAAAAGGGTTTCTGAACCATATTTATTAGCGGCCATGACATTCACTGATGCCGAAGCACGCATATATGAAGAACTCGGCTCAAGCATTCGTGGTGAATTTCAAGTGACGGGCATAGCGCGCACTGATTTACATGACATTTTTCAATACGACGACGCTGAACAATGGTTCAAGTGCAAAGTTACTTATGATCGCATCGATGAAGATGGTGAGAAAGCCAAAACAATTTCTCAGAATTTTCTGGTAAGTGCTGCTCATGTCAAAGAAGCCTATGAGCGCATCGAAGAAAGTTTAGCGACACTCATGATAGATTTCAATGTGGTATCGATTACCGCATCTCCAATTGTAGAGATCTTCCCATACAGAGAAGAAGATGTGCAGTCTCCCGTGGCTAAAAAAATGCCAATCATTGAAGAAGAGCCCCAACACACACCAATTCGTCAAGTATTTTCTGCTGCAGGTTCTGACCTCGACGAAGAGGACCTCAACGAAGACTCAGACTCAACCCTAACCGATCATTACTCTGACAGCTCAACCGATGAGCTTGATGAAGAACTCAACGACGAAGACGAATAAGCGATGAGTGAATGGCTTAAATCCTACCGAGAAAACCATGCCGATTTCGATCATCCATCCGGAATCGATGCCTTAGGAAGCAATCCTTTTGTAGCTTTCTCAACTTGGTTTGATGAAGCTGCTACAGCTCATGAAAAAGAAGCCAACGCATTTGTATTGAGTACATTGGGTCCAGATGCCCGCATCAGTTCAAGAATCTTGTATCTCAAAGAACTTCAAGACCAAGCTTTCATATTTTATACCAATTATCTAAGTCATAAGGGTCAAGATATCAGCCGCCAAGAAAAAGTTGCCATGCTGTTTTTCTGGCCAGGTCTCATGCGTCAAATTCGTATTGAAGGAAGGGTTCAAGCCATAGATGCAGCGATCAGCGATGCTTATTTTGCAAGTCGTCCGCGCGAGAGTCAAATCGGCGCTTGGGCATCAGAGCAATCAACTATATTACCAACTAGATCCTTGCTCATTGAACGCTTTGAGCACTTTGATCAACGCTTTCCAAACGAAGTACCGCGGCCACCACATTGGGGAGGTTATGCATTGCACCCTGAGTACTTTGAGTTTTGGCAAGGACAGCCCTCTCGACTTCATGACCGTAAATCTTTTAGTTTGAAAGACGGTATTTGGGAAACTAATTTACTCCATCCCTAAATGAAGTCCTACCAACCTGTTTGTGAAGTTCTCTCTAACGGCACCCGTCTGGTCTATTTGCGCGTGCCGAGCCAGGTAGCACATCTTGGTTTTTTCTTTGCGGCAGGTTCTAGGCACGAAGCTCCAAATCAGACTGGTTTGGCTCATTTCCTGGAGCATTGTTTATTCAAAGGAACTTCGCGTTTCAAGGCCTTACAAATCCTTTCCAGGATTGATGCAGTAGGAGGCGAACTCAATGCCTATACTGCCAAGGAAGAGATGTGTTTGTATGCTTCTTTCTCAAAAGAGCATACCAAAAGAGCTATTGACTTACTTGCTGACCTCTCTATCAACTCTGTATTTCCAGAAAAAGAACTCGAAAGAGAAAAAGAAGTCATTCTCGACGAAATCAATTCCTATCTCGATTCGCCGAGCGATAAAATCTTTGATGATTTTGACGATGCCCTTTTCAAAGACCACCCCCTAGGTTTTAATATTCTCGGGACCAAAGAAAGCGTGAGTGGTTTTACGCGTCAAGACCTCATATCTTATGTAAATGATTATTTTACCGCTGATAATTTAGTGGTCTCTTTTGTTGGTAATATGCCGTTGGCTAAACTCAAAGGATTGCTCGAAAATGCATTAGCCGATTTACACAAAACAGCAGCAAGACCTAAACCCGAAGCTTTTACCCAATATCAACCTTTTGAACTTCGCAAAAAAGAAGCCAATTATCAAGCCCATGCAGTAATTGGCGGCCTTGCGCCCAGTTATCATAACGAAGAGCGAATCGCGATGTCTTTACTGATCAATATTTTAGGTGGACCGGCCCTTAATTCGCGTCTTAATTTATCTGTACGAGAACGCTATGGTTATGCCTATGCTATCGAAGCCAATTACCATACTTTTGCAGACACAGGATATTGGCAAATATATTTTGGTTCAGAAGCAAAAAATATCGATAAAACGCTGACGCTCATTTACAAAGAACTTGCTTTGCTTCGTGAAAAACCGTTATCAGCCAAACAACTTCAGCAAGCCAAAAGACAGTTCAAAGGCCAGTTGGCACTCGGAATGGATGTGAATGCGGGGCTCATGCAAGGTTTAGGAAAGAGCATGTTGGCTTTCGGTCAAATTGATACCATCGCTGAAATGCATCAGTCTATCGACAAAATCACCAGTGAAGAAATGCAAGTGTTGGCTAATAAATACTTTGATCCGACCCAGATTTCTAAATTGGTTTTTGATACCAATGATTAATCAATTTAATTGGATTGATTCAAGTTCCACATGATTATTATCGGCCTCCAAAAATAGAGCTGCCAACTCTGATCATCGTACTTCCACTTTTGATGGCAATAGGGTAGTCTCCACTCATGCCCATAGAGATTTCTGAAAAGGAGGATTGTTCAGCAAAATAACTTTGCTTTAGTGTTTTATAAATTGTGCGCAAATGCTCGAATTCTTTTTGTATTTGCTGTTCATCATTTGTAAAACTTGCCATGCCCATCACACCACAAATTTCTATGTTTTGTAGCGCCTTGAATGTCGAACTTTCTAGTAGATCCAATGCTTCAGGAAGATCTAGACCAAATTTGGTTTCTTCCTGAGCAATAAAGAATTGCAGCAATACTTTTTGAATGCGTCCGTTTTTTTTGGCCTGCTTGTCAATTTCAACAAGAAGTTTAAGGCTATCTACCGCGTGGATGAGGTGCACAAATTCAGCCGCATACTTGACTTTATTTGTTTGTAAATGACCTATAAGGTGCCAACGAATGTCTTTGGGTAGTTGCGCTTGTTTTTCGACTAACTCTTGTACTTTGTTTTCGCCGAAATCTCGTTGCCCAGCATCATAAGCTTCTTGAATGGCCGATACAGGTTTTGTTTTAGATACCGCAATGAGGCAAACGTTGTTTGGGAGTGTTGCTTGAATTTTTTGCAGTTTTTCAGCAATCATTTTTCTAAGGAGTAAATAGTGAGTCCACTTCTGAGTTTGGGTTCAACCCATGTTGATTTCGGTGGCATATTCAAACCAGCGTCTGCTACTTTTTTTACATCCGACATGCTAGCTGGGTGCAATAAAAAAGCCAATTGATATTTTTTGGAGTCGACTGCTTCAATCATTTTTTCTATTGGCTCGTTTCCTGGGACAAAAGTGACTTGGTCAGTGGTTTTGAGATCCCTAATGCCAAAAATAGGCCTGAGGATCAAGTCTGACAAGATGAAAGAATCAAGGGTTTCAACAGGGTCTTGATCGTTGATGAAATTCAGGTTGGGTTTGAATTTAAACCATGTCTTTTCCATGTAGAGATGGATTTCGTGCTTTTTTTCAGGCACACATGCGTGGTCGAGTATTTGTATTTCACCCTCATTGGCTAATATAGCCTTGAGCCCTGCTAAATCTAATCCATTAGTAGATTTTAAAAGACGATGAAAAGCTGCAATTTGAACTGTTTTTTCATCGACTAAATAACTCAAGAAAAAAGCAGCTGCATCTGAAAAAGGCTTTCCTTCTTGCTGTAGTTTTTGAGCATAACGAACCGAAGACGCAGAACGGTGATGCCCATCAGCGATATAGAGGGCTTCAATATTTTCAAATGCAGCGCATAGGGCCTGGGAATCCGATTCACTCATGAGCCAAATTTCATGTGTAATGCGGTCGGTAGTCGTGAATTCGTATTCTGCTCTTGTTTGAGTATAGTGATCAAGATGTTGCTGAATGGACGGTTGACTTTCGTAGGTCATCAGTACAGGTTCAGCATTGAAACCAACGATTTCTAAGTATTTGGTAAAAATATCTTCACGCGCCGTGAGGGTTTCTTCATGGATTTTAACCTTTCCTTCGAGGTAATCAGCGACACTAACCCCAGCAAAAAAACCTGTAAAACTATGTGTTTCATTGCTCTGGCGGTAGATATAAATATGCGCTTGGGGGTCTTCTATGAGAATGCCTTGCTGCTTAAAAAGCTCAAACTTTTGGCGAACTTGCAGAAACCTTTCAACCGAATTGGGTTTGGTTTTCTGAGTGGCGCCGAATTCAGGATTAATGATGTGTAAGAAGGTAAATGGGTTATCTTCTAGTTTGGCTTTGAGGACATTTTTTTTATAGGAATAGTAAGGGCGGGTAGCAACTAAATGCACCTTATTTCTGACAGGTCGAATGGCTTTAAAGGCCCTTATTTTTGCCATAATTTAAAATTTATAACTCATCCCAATACTTGGAAGAATAGGGAACTGATAAATCTTTTGATTTGTTATTCTATTGACATAGAAAATATTATTGCGATTGTAGGCATTGGTGATACCAGCTACTAATTCAATATTATTTTTGGCCTTGGTGGTAATCGTATGTTTTACTGTGATGTCTAAACGATGATAGTAAGGTAAGCGCTGAGAATTGAAAGTCCCGAGCATGGTGGCAATAGTATTTGGATTATTGGTGACGTAATCTGTGGTAAGACCCTCACTGAAATTTTCTAGTTGGTAATAACCTGCAGTTGGCGTGAAAGGCAAGCCAGATCCAAGATTCCAGCGCACATTGAGTTCGGTATTCTTCTTTTCTCCGAATGCATATGAGGCCACGAGATTGAGGTTGTGTCTGCGGTCGAATACTGGGAAGTAGGCATTAAAACCATCCCAACGCGTGTTGTATCCCCATGAATAAACAGCCCAAATGAAAACCCTGTTCTTGCTGTATTTGAGTAGGGCATCTACTCCGAATGACTGCCCAGATTCAATGATAAAGTCTTTTTTAAATACATCGTCTATCAGTTCAAATTGTGCGATATCTGCGTAGAGTTTATTCGGGTTAATATTGCTGAGCTGATCAAAATATTTGTAATAACCCTCTATGTTGAGATTCCAAAATTTGTTAAGGTCATATTCAAATCCTGCGATGGCATGCCAAGCATATTGTAGACCATTTTTAATGGTGCTCACTTGTTGATATTCATTTACGAATTCATCTTGAACATTGGTTGGCGCGGAGAGTAAACCGTTGAAAAGGTTGACAATATCTTTGTCTGAAGACGCAGAGGTAAAGTTTTGAGAAAAACGGCCTCCTGAAAATTTGAAACGCAAGCGGTCTGTGGCGTTAAACTTTGCACCCAAGCGTGGTTCAATTGAAACTGTATTCAAAGAGGCATACACTTGCATGCGCAAACCTGTTTGATACACCCATCTTGGCGTTACGAGTCTGTAATTGACATAGGTACCAATTTCAGTTGTGAAGTTGTTGGCTTCAATTTTTCTAGCAAGCTCATTGTAGGTGACAAATTGCGTATTGAATCCACTTAAGTTAAAACCGTAATTGAGTTCACTTTCATTTTTTTGAAAAAAGGTGAAGTCAAAGCCAAGATCAAAACCACCAATTTTAGAATAGCGTGGCTCTTGACTTGTTTCTTGAAAAGTAGTTTCGTAATTACTGCCGTTCACGTGCCCTCTGATAAATATCGGAGAGCTGCTCGGGACGAGCGTAAAATTAATTCCACCTCCTGATGCATTCCAATTGAGGTCGGCAACCGAGTAATTGACAGAGTCGCGGTTATTGAAACCAAAGGCACTGAATTTGGAGCCACCTTCTCCATTGAAAGTCACTTTTCCATAAAGGTCTGTAAAGTTAAATGGCAAACCGTTTCCGTCGTTGATGCTCGGGTACAAGGACTTACTGGTGTAATCAAGTAAAGAATGTTTCGCTGTAAACATGTACGAACCTGCAGCCAAACCATCTTGATTGCGCTTTCCTAACGGCCCTTCCAAAACTGCTTTTGCCATAAAAGGAGAGGCAGAAACTTTTCCGCCGAACTTGTTGCGATTGCCGTCGCGATAGGTGATATCCATGACGGAAGATATCCTCCCACCATATTTGGATTCAAAACCACCTGTATAGATATCAACAGATTTGACTAATTCTGTTTCAAAAATCGAATAAAATCCGATAGAGTGAAAAGGATTATAGATGGTCATGCCATCAAGTAGTGTCTTGTTCTGGATCGGTGTTCCTCCTCTGACATATAATTGCCCACCTTGATCACCAGTGGTAACCACTCCAGGCGTTACACTCAGTGCGCCAACTACATCGCTTTCTGCTCCATACATTGGAATTTTTTCAACGGTTTGTTTGTCCATTTTTACTTCGGACATACCGATTTGTTGCCGTTTGGCCTTTGCTTCACCTGTGACACGAATGTCTCTAACTTGCATGGTATTCAGGTTCAAATTCCAAGACCCGATGTCATAAATTTTCTTCGCAGGGGTAATTTCTACGTTCATGAAGGAACGCTCATACTTTCCCTTCTCAACTTTGAGTATATAAGCTCCTACATCTAGTTTTGGGATCGAGAAAAATCCAGCGATGTTGGTATACCCGACTGCTACAGGTGTGCTGTCTTGACGCAATAATTTAACGCGTTCATCGGAAATAGGCTCACCATTCGACGCGTCATGAAGAAAGCCACGTATGGTATAGTCTTGTGCTGAAACTGCAGCGCAAATAAGCAGGAATAAAGAGAGGAATAATTGTTTTACCATTTGTCCAAATAAGAGTTCCCGAAGATAACGAAATGTTTTGATAAAATAATGAAGCAAAATGTGCTTAGGAGCTCCTGTCTAAATTTCGATATTGAATAGCTTCGCTGAGATGTTTTACAAGGATGTTTTTTTCGTAATCAAGATCAGCAATCGTTCTGGCAACTTTTAAAATGCGGTCATAGGCCCTTGCTGATAAACCGAGTTTTTTCATGGCAACTTGTAGCAACTGAGAACCTGCTTCATCGAGCTGACAAAATTGAGCCACATTTTTTCGAGTCATTTGAGCATTCGCGTGGACCTCCGGTGTTGCAAGATAGCGCTCGCTTTGGATATTTCTTGCATTGATTACCCGCTCACGTATTTGCTCACTTTTTTCGGAAGGAGCTATTAAATTGAGTTCTTGATGTTTTACAGGGCTCACTTCTACATGCATATCTATGCGATCGAGTAGAGGGCCTGAGATGCGCTGGAGATAACGCTGTATTGCATTGGGATGACAACTACAAGCTTTTTCAGGATGATTATGGTAGCCACACGGGCAGGGATTCATGGCTGCAACAAGCATGAAATTGGCTGGATAATCTATGGAGAATCGTGCGCGTGAGATATTGACTTCGCGGTCTTCCAAGGGTTGTCGCAGCACTTCAAGCACGTGCCGTTTGTATTCCGGTAATTCATCAAGGAATAATACACCGTTGTGGGCCAATGAAATCTCTCCGGGCTGTGGAAAAGCTCCTCCACCGATAAGCCCTACATCTGAAATGGTATGATGTGGTTTTCTAAATGGGCGTTGGGCCACGATCCCTGTCTGTCGATTTTTACCCGCTACGCTATGAATTTTGGTTGTTTCAAGGGCTTCATTTAGAGACATAGGGGGCAAAATTCCCGATAAGCGTTTGGCCATCATTGATTTACCGGCTCCGGGTGGTCCAATGAGAATGAGGTTGTGCCCACCGGCCGCTGCAATCTCGAAAGCGCGCTTCACATGCAGTTGACCCTTGACTTCCGAAAAATCAGGATGAGCGGCAAGACTTCCTTGTTGGATGTCTTCCATTCCGATGGTTTCAAATTTAAGTGCGTTCTTTTTGCCGTTTAATATCAGTATGACATCTCTGATATTATGAACACCATAGATTTCTAAGTCACTGACAATAGCTGCTTCAGTTGCATTTTCAAAAGGAACAATAAGACCTTTGAATCCTTCTGTTTTCGCTTGTAAGGCAATTGCTAATACACCTCTGGTTTTTTGTATGGTACCATCCAAAGACAATTCACCGAGTAAAAGAAAGTCTTGCAACTTGTTTGTTTTAACTTGATTGGTAACTGCCAAGATGCCAATTGCGATAGGAAGATCATAGACCGACCCTTCTTTTCTGATGTCGGCTGGTGACATATTGATTGTCACTTCTTTGCCCGGAAAATGTAGTTTATTGTTTTTGAAGGCAGCCTTGATGCGCTGATGACTTTCGCGAACCGCTACATCTGGTAGACCCACTAAATGAAAATTAATGCCGACATCGATGTTGACTTCGACTTGAATGGTAGTGGCACTGATGCCGAAAACGGCGCTAGAGTAGGTTTTGATGAACATTGGCTTGATTTTGCCTCAAAGTTCCAGACATGTCCTACCATTTGATTCAGTAAAAATCCTGATTTGTAGCGCGCACCAAGTTTTTTAGCTTACTCTATCAGTAATTTTTGACGCATTCCATCATTAATTGTGAATAAATAATAGCCCTTTGGCAGATGATCGAGCTCGACTCTCATTTCAATTGATGTGGCTATCATTTGAAAAACAAGTTGGCCATACAAATTGTAAAAACGCAGCTGAGATCCTATTTGAAGCGGACCTATATTGAAAACTCCGTCGCTTGGATTTGGAAAAACTTGGATGAGCTGTTGGGCCAGTTGATTTAGTTTGTTTGTAGTGCATTCACCCGGATAGAATGAGCTAATGCCATAATAATTTGTAGCAATACATGAATTTTCATAGGTCACGGAATCGCAGCCACAAACAGGTTCATAAACTCCTGGGCAAAGAACCTGCAAATTGATGAGATTCGAATCTATACAACCCAACATCACAACCGTATCTTGCAAGCAAGCGCTGTTGCATTCATAAGAAGATGAAAAAAAGGAGCTTGAATAATCAATTCCGTCGCTGCCAATCCAGCTACAACCTGACAATACCACACAACCTGAATCTGTCAAACCCCAACCTAGCGCCATCGAACAAAGTCCAAAATCTACTCCAAGCGGAATGACATCACAAGTATCGTTAATGTCTTTGTAATTAGGCCAATCTTTTGTTCCTTTAATGGGCCAATCCTGAGCAAGGAAAAAGCTTGGTAAGAGGAATAAAGAAATGAGTAGCGGAAAAAACTTAGTCATGAAAAAATTTTGTTAACTCAATATTTTTTGAACCGAAGCAATCACGGCATTGATGACAATTTGGACCTGTTCGTCATTAAGGTCGAAGTAGACAGGTAACGAAATTTCTGTTGAGTAGTTGCCATAGGCTTGTGGAAAATCTGCAATTTGATACCCCAAATTTTTGTAAGCACTTAAAAGAGGTAAAGGTTGAAAATGGACATTTACCGCAACATCGTGTTCAAAAATTTCTTGGATAATGGCATCGCGTTGTGCCTCGGTAATATTTGGAATACGCAATTGATAAAGGTGATACGAACTGGTTCTGTTTTCATCTTGATATACAGGTGTTTTGGCCCATTGGTGAGCTTTGAACGCTGCATCGTATTGTGCAAATATGACCTTTCTTCGGTCGAGGTTTTCTTGATAGCGCGCAAGTTCAATTAAACCAATGGCCGCCTGGATGTCTGTCATGTTGCATTTGAAACCGGGTTCAAGTACGTCGTAGCGCCATGCTCCTTTTTGAGTTTTTGCTAACGCATCTTTGGATTGGCCATGTAAAATCTTGATGTTAAAAGTTTTGTAAATAGCTTCGTGGTCAAAATTGGAAGGCAAGTTGAAACTAATAGCACCACCCTCTGCGGTAGTCAGATTTTTAACCGCATGAAAAGAAAAAACGGTGACATCCGCCAGCGCACCTACTCTTTTTCCATGATCATATGCACCAAAGCTATGAGCTGCATCGGCTGCTAACAAGATTCGACCTAATTGTGCTTGTTCTGGACTTTTAGGTTCAAATAGGTGCTGTTTTTCTTCGATAATGCGATAGAGCCCCTGGTAGTCGCAGGGTAGTCCACCTAAATCAACCGGCATGATCACTTTTGTCCTGGAAGTTATTTTTTGAGCAACTTCATTTAAAGACAAATTAAAATCATCGGCATTGATGTCAACAAAAACAACAGTTGCGCCTGTGTGCAAAACGACATTCGCACTGGCACAATAGGTATAAACGGGCACAATCACTTCGTCACCCGGCCCAACTCCCCACCAACGCAATAATACCTCCATACCGGTTGTCCAAGAACTGACTGCAATGGTGGTTTTGGCGCCGCAATAAGCACTGATTTCTTTTTCGAATTGTTTGGTGCGTGGCCCTGTGGTAATCCAACCACTTTTAAGAGCAGCACTTACTTCGTCGATAACTGCTTGATCAATTCTGGGCGGTGAAAAAGGGATCATTCTATCTATATTTTAACGTGAAAGTTCTTTTTGTTTGTCGCTTGGTTTTTTTCTCAAAACAATAAATTCAATTATTCCGAGAAGGTAACCCATTCCATAACTCAAGTGCAAGAGTGGAAATAAAAAAGTTGTTTGAAGTAATTGCCCTGACTGACTCACTTTCAATCCAAAAAAGAGCAACCCAAAGATGTAAAGCGCAGTTGGCACCAGATACAAGAGCTGGACCCAGCTAGGCACTAAAAAAAGGAGAGATAACGAAACTAAATAAACTACAAACAACGGCGGAAAGAGTTGTCTGAGCGTTGTCATTTTTCCGTGTTTTTGATTGACAAAAACTTTCCAGTAACCGTATTGGAAATATTGTTTTCTGAGCCCGTTGATCGTTGCCCTGACATAATATTTAAGAGAAATATGATGGATGAGATAGAGTTTCCCACCAGCTTCTGCGATTCGAAAATTGAAGTCGTCGTCTTGATTTCTAACGAGCATTTCATCGAAAAAACCAATTTTTTCAAAAACCCAATATGGATACATTGGGCTGGTTACGGTATCGGTATAGCCTGACGCAGTCATCGTTCTGAAATTCCCCATTCCCACACCAAAACTAGAGGACATCACGGCTGAAATACGGCGTCCGGTGTCATTCACAGATTCGTTTTGAATTTGCCCGCCTACACCCCAGACACTTTGATCTGATTCAAGTTGAAGAATGCATTGCTGAAGGTAGTTGTTGCTCAGGATATGACGAGCCCCAACAATTTGTACATAATCGACAACTCCACCAGCATGAATACCTAAGTTAAACGCATATGGTGTGAGTTTTTTTGGATTATCGATGAGGTATAAGTTTGGATATTGCGCACAACATGCTTCGACCACAGTTCTGGTTCCGTCATCACTCATGCCATCCACTACAAACACCTGTAGTTGACATCCTGAGGGCAAGCTGCAGTCGTAAATGGCAGCAATACATTGCTGAATAAAAGGACGTTCATTTCTACAAGGGATGACAACAGTTAATTTCAAGCCTTTATTTGCTTTGGTGGGTTGATAATCGAAATAAATGCACTCAAAAATAACAAGTAAAATACAATCCCTGACTGGCGCTGAAGCATACTTTCAAACAGTGAATTGATAACAAAACTGGCAATCATAAATCCAAAAATGAGGTCTTTTCTTTGCCATGCAATTTTGACAAGGAATAGAATGGTACCTAGGAGCAACAGCAGTGCAAACCAACCAAGTTCAGCAGTGAGCTGAAGAAATTGATTATGAGGATTCCAATGTTTGGCGGCTATTTCATGAAAACCAAGGTGGTGTAGTTTTTTTGATAGCTCGCTGTCCAGACCACTCATACCGATGCCAAATGGGTGTTGGGCAATGATTTCTCCGCTGATTGTCCATAAGATAAGTCTCGCCTGATTTCCGGACATTTTTTGTGGGCAATTTTGAATGAATTGTTGCGGATTGGTCACAAAGGAGATGCTTGATTGAACGGTATTTTTGAAGTCTGTTCCCAAACCTGGTTGGAAGCGTAGAAAGCCAAAAATAAAAATGGCACAGCTCAGTCCGATGATGAAGATTAACTTTTTTGAAAGTCTTTTTACGGACCATTTTATGAAAAAGAAAAAATAAACCCCAACCAGAATAAGAATTCCTGCCATGCTCTCAAGTGGGAAATGTAATAAACTCAAAAATGAAACAATGCTAATGGCACCTATTTTATGTTTCAACTTTAATGTTTCCATAGTGGAAAGCAAATAAAAAATAGCCAGAGAAAAGAAGGCAGCGGCATAACTTGGGTGATGATTAAAAGCAAACCACGATGAATGAAAGTTTTGGGTTTCCCCCGTTTGAATGAAGCTAAAAATCGCATTTCCGAGATAAAGTAAACCCAATAATACACAAGCGCATACAAAGGTGTCAAGCACCTTTTTGCGCTCCAGGCCTTGCACAGGTTTGAAACTGAATAATATTGGAAAAATGACTAATGATAGTTTGTATTCTAATTGAGGGAGGTCTTTATGGATGTCTGTACCAGTTAAAATAGTAAGGGCATAAAGTGCATAGAGCAACACAAATCCTATGAAAACAGGATGCAGTTGAAATTTAAGTTTTTGTTTGAACACCCCGAAAATCAATACGCAGGCAAATAAAGCAATCGCTATACCACCTAGTTTTGGAAATGGTATCCAGAGCGCGCTGAGCAATAAAAAAGCATATTGATAAATTTTATCAAAGGTCATGTTGAAAGAACTTGATGATAAAAAGCCGCTAATTTCTTTTCTTCGGCAGTCCAATTGTAGGTACTTTGAACCATTTTTCTGCCATTTTCACCCATTTGTGAGGCAATATCTGGGTTGGCTGCTAAGTATTGGATCGCTGTGGCAATTTCAAGGGCATTTTCTGGATTGACACAGATCCCGCAATGATTGTCTTCGATGAGTGCTTTCCATAATGGAAAATTAGAACCTATCACGGGCAAACCAGCAGACATATATTCAAATATCTTGTTGGGTTGTGCATTGACATGATTGGGTAAAGGAAGAAATGTAACGATTCCTGCAAGGGCCTTTTGTTTCAGCTCTATTGAGGTTTTCCGATCGATGAAGCCTAGTTCTTGTACATTTTTCCAACCCTTGCTTTGCTGTAAAGTCGTTTTGAATTCAGATTCAATTTTTCCCGCTAGAGCCAATTTTACTTCACTTGTTTCGAAGGCATCCACCAAGGTTAAAAGCCCTCTTGAGGGCCATATTCCGCCGATGTAACAGACGTAATTCTCTTTGGCATGCGTTGGTGCTTCTATAATTTCAATTTCGGTAGAAAGCGGATAGTTATTGATGTCAATAGTGTTGGCATTGATTTTTTCAAAGCGAGCTGCAATAAACGGGGTCGCTGTTATAATACCATTCATTCTTTTGGCGAAAAAATTTTCTACGCGTTCAATGATGACAGAAAATAGTTGCTTGAATGGCAAACTTGAATTTCCTATAAATTGCCTCGGGAGATCTTCATGAGCATCATAAATAACTTTTTTACCCTTCCTCCGGAGCTTTAAAGAGCTTCGTAAAAGTTCGGGATCGTGCAAGTGGTAACAAACGCCATCAAGCTCTAAAGCTTTTTGATAGACCTGATTAACGGTCCGGTACATTCTTTGAAACTTGGATGATCCTCGAGGGCCTGAGCTATGAATGTGTACCCCATTCTCAATACGAGGCTCTACACCCGCCAGTACAAGATGGATTTCGTAATCGGTAAAAGTGGCAGCAAGAGATTGGCATTCTTTCAAAAAAATACGGACATCATGGTCATGATGTGCGCTACTTAGGTGAATGATTTTTGGTTTGGAAGATAGTCCGGGATTTGTCATTTTGAATAGCGCTGCTGAGCAAAAATACTCAATATATGCTTGTTTTTGATATCTTCGCTTGCAATCGAATGACATGCAACAAAAAAACGGTATTCTTCACAAAGTTTTAAGGCGCTTTTTCTTTGCATTTCGCCCTGCTATGAATCAGCGCATTTTTGACAATAATGGAAAACAGATTGCGCACACGCGAATTTCGAACACCACGTTCATCGACCACCCACAAAATTTTGTAGTGGGCGAGAACGTTTTTATTGGACATTATAACTTTATTGAGGCAAGTCACGGAATTACCATAGAAGAAGGTTGTCAGCTCACCACATTCATCAACATGACGACTCATTCGAGCCATATGGCCATACGCATCTATGGCAAACATTATCATCAACCCAATCATGAAGTTTATGAACGTGGCTCAATTCACATTGGGAAATATACATTTGTTGGCCCTCATTCCACAATTATGCCGAAAACAACTGTTGGTAAGGGGTGTCTAATTACGGCATATAGTTACCTCAAAGGAGATTACCCCGATTTTTCCATCATTAGCGGAAACCCAGCAAAAGTGATTGGAGACACCAGAAAATTGGACGAACGTCAGCTCAGACAACACCCAGAACTTAGCGCTTATTATGAAGAGTGGGCAAACGATTAATTCCCCAACCATTTTAGGTGTTATTTTGCTTTTTGCTGCGCTTTGTTTGCCATCAGTAGCAATCTCTGTAAATTTTCCATCAATCCATTGGGTTGATATTTTTTTGCCTTTGATTGTGCTGCTTTGTTATTTGAATTGGTCTAAAATTCAATTTTCGAAATATCACTTGCTGCCTTTTGCGATGGCTTGTTATGTCGGCTTGACCATCCTCGTTCAAGCGCATTCAACCTCAATTTCAGATTATTTTGAAATTTACAAGTGGCTCAAGTTCGGGTTGCTGCTGTTATTTCTTGGTTTAATAGATTTTAGCCAATTGCAAAAATACTTACCCTATTTATTTTTACTTCTCGTTGTAATTAATCTATTACACTTTTATAATTTTCCTGGCATCAATCAACTCTTAGAGGAGCAATATAATGGAGGTTTACAAATTCAATTTTTTGGCAAGAATTCGCTTGGAGAGCCAGCAGTGAAGCGCATGGTTGGTACGATGGGAAATCCTAATATCAACGCACTTCTTTTTACTTTTTTCAGCATCATATTTTTACCCATCCGTTTCAATATGAAACAATTTGGGCTCTTCTTGATGGCATTGACAATGGTTTTTTTGTGCCAATCAAGAACGTCTATTGTCGTTATCCTCGTCTTATTGATTTATTTAGCCATTTTCCATTTGCAATTATGGACGCGCAGGCAATGGCTAACCATTATTGGAGGGCTCGCATTGACATATTTATTGGCCTTGATGCTTGCTACTTCATTTTTTCAGTATTCAGCGTATAGTTCAAGTTTGTTGGATGGTACTGCATTATATAGCGGTTCCGTTAGAGGTCGTTTTGAAACCTGGGCCTTGCTTGGCCAACAAATTTTGGAATACCCTATTTTTGGCCATGGCCCGTACAAACAATATTTTTATGCCAACCGACTTTATGCAGAAAATGAATACATCCTCATGGCATGGCGTTATGGCTTAATAGGCTTGTTGTTATATATCTTACTTTATTTGTTTCCATTCGTTGAAATGGTCCGTTCAAAAAACTCAAATTTTATTCCTTTCGTTTTGGTCATTTTACTGATGCTCACAAGTGCCCTCACCAATAACCCTTTCACAGAGCGCAATATTGAGTTATTATTTTGTCTAGCTTTGGCTTGGGCTTTTAAATCTATTCAGGCAGCTCATGCAAAGAAAGGCGAGTAAAAAATTATTACTGATTGGCAGTAGCAAAGGAAATGCGCATTTGCTCAATTTTAAAGCGCTCATAGCGCCGTATTTTGATGAAATCTTGATCGTTTCGGGTCATCAGATTGAAGGTCATCAAGCCATCCAACTAGATTTTAGCTTGAAGCACCCTTTGCGCATCTTTAAAAATGTTGCCGCACTGAGAAGGGTAATATTTGACTTTAATCCTGATGTCATTCATGTGCATCAAGCCAATTCTTACGGCTTCATAACTACACTTGCAAACAGGCAAGCTAAACCACTTGTGCTCACTGCATGGGGAAGCGATGTATTGCTGTTGCCAAAGAAAAATTGGTTCTACAAATCGATGGTGAGATTTGTGTTAAAGCGTGCTCAAAAAATAACAGCCGATGCACAATTGATGGCTGAGGCAATTATGGAATTGGCACCAAAGCGAGCAGTTCTTGTGGCTAATTTCGGCGTAGACTTCATGATACCAACTGTTCCGATAGAAAAACAGCAGCTCATTTATTCAAACCGCATGCATGAGCCACTTTATCGGATCAATGAGGTCATTTTGCAAAGTGCAGACTTTCTGAAGGCCAACCCATCATGGAAATTGATTCTTGCCGCAAATGGTTCCCAAACCGAAGCATTGAAACAGCTTGCAGCGGAGCATTTGCCCGTTGGGTCTTTTGAATTTGTAGGATTTCTAAAACCTGAAGACAACAGAAATTATTACGCGAAGGCAAAGGTTTATATTTCGATTCCTGTATCTGATGGTACTGCAATTAGTCTTTTAGAGGCAATGGCTTTTGGCTGCATTCCGCTGGTATCTGATTTGCCAGCCAATAAAGAATGGATCCATTCTGGAACTAATGGCATAATCTGCTCATCAAACTTAAGTGCGGATATTGAAAAGGGACTTCAATTAGATGCCGAGTTAGTTGCTAATGCAAACAGAAAACTCATTGAAGCAAATGCAACAAAGGCTGTCAATCGAGAACGCTTTTTTAAGCTCTATGACCAACTTTTAGATCTGCCTGCTTCGCGTAAAAATAAAGCAAGCCTATCGTAACGAGCAACCACAAAGCTTGGGTATACGAAACAATCTGTAAGCTCAATAAAAAGACAGTATCTGAATTCCCATAGGCCCAATGCAATACCCAATAAGGCAGCACTTGTATCAGAGAACTACCAATTCCTAGCAGAAAAAACACATTTTGTTTTTTCAAAATCATAGGAAGCGCAGCAATAGGGGTAAGAATGAAATTTACCATGAGCCAAACAGACATTGTTTCAGAGTAGGAGCCAGCAATTTGCCAATTGGCACCAAATACAAAGCTGAAAATTTCGGTACCGTAGAAATAGAGGATGCCAAAAGGAATCAGGGATAAAAGCGTCAACCCCAACAACATTTTCCTGATTAAAGGTACAATTGCCTTTTGTTGATTGTAAAGCTCAGAGGCACGATTGTAAAATATTTGACCAAGCGATACCCCAATTAAAGTCAATGGAAGTCTGAGCATGGTGTAAGAGTGGTTATATGAACCATAAATGACATCAGAGTAGAATCCGAAAATAAAGGTGGCAATCAGCATTTCACGGGCGTTATCTACGAACACATGCGGCAAACTTACGATCGGAAAGTCTTTATGCTCGCGCATGAGGGCTGTAGTTTTCTTTTTTGATATATAGTGTTTGAAACGTTGGTGAATTTTTTTGAAGTCGAAAAGAAATTCTAAAGAGGAGGCAAAGTAGCCCAAGAAAGTTGCTAGAATAAGGCCAAGCGTTTGCATGTTAAAAAATGCGAAAATCCATTTGAGCAAGTTTGAAAGACTCGAGTTGATGATTTTTTGGCGAGAAATCATACCGTACTGGCCCAATCGAACAGACCAGTTTGTTCCGATATTGATGATGACTATACAGGCTGATCCGATTATGGTGAGTAAGAAAAACCACCAAGAAAAGGGCACCCCAATACCAGCGTTTAACACGAAAATCAAAACAAGTGCGCTCACAGCCAAAACAACGAACGAAATGCGGTAGGCGAGTCGATACAATAAATACGAATGTTCATCTTGTTTGGGCAATGGTAAGGCTGCTTCATAACGCAAGGTTGCTACTGCTGAAATAAAACCTGTGAGCCGCATGTAAAAACCGAGTTCGCCCATTTGCCCTGGTGTGTACAAACGCGTTAGGAGTGGGGCAAAAAGCAAGGCAATGAGTTGGGATATCACCGTTCCGGACATTAATATGACCAAAGAACTTAAAAACTTCGTTTTGAAAGCATTGCCTTTGAATAGGGACCTCATTGCTAACAAAGATACAAGGATTCCTGTGTTTTTTTAGTGTAGTTGCAAGAGGTGCCTTATATTTGTCCAAATTTCAAAAACATGAAAAACGTAGCAGTAATCGGAGCAGGAACAATGGGTAATGGTATCGCACATGTCTTTGCGCAATTTGGATATCAAGTAAATCTCATCGATGTCTCTGAAGCCGCGCTTGAGCGTGCGCTCGTCACTATCGGAAAAAACCTCGATCGTCAGGTGGCCAAAGGTGGCATTACAGAAGCCGATAAAACCCAAACGCTCAACAATCTTCGTACTTACTCTGTTATGGCTGAAGGTGTGAAGGGTGTAGATTTAGTTGTAGAGGCAGCTACCGAAAATATCGATTTGAAATTAAAAATCTTCAAAGAATTAGACTCGCTTACCTCCCCAGAGGTTATTCTTGCAACCAACACTTCCTCAATCTCAATCACGAAAATTGCTTCTGTAACTACCCGACCTGAAAAAGTCATCGGGATGCACTTTATGAATCCAGTTCCAGTGATGAAATTAGTGGAAATCATTCGTGGATACTCAACCAGCGATGAAGTGACACAGATCATAATGGAAACATCTAGAAGTCTTTCCAAAGTTCCAGTAGAGGTCAATGACTACCCTGGTTTTGTTGCCAATCGTATTTTAATGCCGATGATCAATGAAGCAATTTACACCTTGTTTGAGGGCGTTGCCGGCGTTGAGGAGATTGATACTGTGATGAAATTAGGAATGGCTCATCCGATGGGCCCACTTCAATTAGCAGATTTCATTGGTCTTGACGTGTGTTTGGCCATACTTGAAGTACTCCATGACGGTTTTGGGAATCCAAAATATGCTCCGTGTCCGTTGTTGGTGAATATGGTGACAGCTGGTAAAAAAGGCGTTAAGAGTGGAGAAGGTTTCTATTCTTGGACCCACGGCACCAAAGACCTGGTAGTCGCTTCGAATTTCAAGAAATAAGAATAAAATATCGTATTGAAATTTCTTTTACAAAGCTCCTTTTATGAAGAGGGCAGAAATTCTTTTTGAAATTTCTCGAGTACAATTCGGTCAATTGGAAAAGTAAGATCCGAGGTATCAAGCTCACTGAGCGCTATCCAACGTTGCTTCTCTTGTTCTTCAAAAAATGGGATCTCATAGGGCTCTATTGAAAAGGGCACTGCTTTTTTCTGGATGGAAACACAGTAATAAAAGGCAACCAAATTACTGTTGTCAAAAGCAGAAATTTGATGAAAATCGTTAAAATAAAAGAATGTCATATGGCCTACAGTTAAGCCAAGTTCTTCTAATAATTCTCGTTTCAAAGCAGCTTCAATTCCTTCAGCATCTTCTACGCCACCACCAGGGAATTTAGTAAAAAATTGACCGTAACGATATTCGTCCGAAACAAGAATTTCGTTGAATTCGTTAGTGATTAAGGCGTAAACTCGGAGGTTAAAACGAGCCAATTATCGGATATACTTGAAATTCTTTCCAGGGTATACTGCGGCATCCTCTAATTCTTCTTCGATGCGAAGCAGTTGGTTGTATTTTGCCATGCGATCAGAACGAGATGCAGACCCCGTTTTTATTTGGCCACAATTTAAGGCTACAGCTAAATCGGCAATCGTGTTGTCTTCAGTTTCACCGCTTCGGTGACTCATGACTGAAGTATAGCCATTACGCGTTGCTAAATTAACAGCTTCTATAGTTTCAGTAAGTGTACCAATTTGGTTGACTTTGACAAGAATTGAATTGGCGATTCCTTTAGAAATACCTTGTTGTAATCTTTTGGTGTTGGTCACAAAGAGATCATCACCAACTAATTGTACCTTTGAACCAAGTTTTTCTGTGGCTAATTTCCAGCCATCCCAATCGTCTTCAGCCAAACCATCTTCAATCGAGATGATCGGAAAACGTTCACACCAGTCTTGCCAAAAGGCAACCATCTCAGCAGAGCTGCGACGCTCACCAGTAGAAGCGAATACGTATTGACCAGAAGCGGCATCATAAAACTCTGAGGAAGCTGCATCTAGGGCAATATACATATCTACACCTGGTTTGAATCCGGCTTTTTCAATAGCTTCGATGACAACTTGAATAGCCTCTTCGTTTGATCCTAGGCTTGGGGCAAAGCCACCCTCGTCGCCTACATTTGTTGACATTCCTTTTGATTTCAATACGGCCTTGAGATGGTGAAATACTTCTGTGCCCCAACGCAAACCTTCAGAGAAACTTTGAGCGCCGAAAGGCATGACCATAAATTCTTGAATATCGATGAGGTTGTCAGCGTGTGAACCTCCGTTTAGGATATTCATCATTGGGACTGGCATGGTTACAGCACCAACTCCACCAATATATTGATATAAACTGAGTCCGGCTTCTTGAGCAGCTGCTTTAGCAACAGCTAGGGATGTTCCCAAAATGGCGTTGGCGCCTAAATTGGATTTGTTTTCTGTGCCGTCGAGTTCGAGAAGTAGGTAGTCAATTTTTTTCTGTTCGAAAACATCCATGCCTACAAGCGCTTCTTCAATAATAGTATTCACGTGTTGAACGGCTTTCAATACCCCTTTACCCATGTAGAATGCTTTGTCGTTGTCGCGAAGCTCCACAGCTTCATGAATACCTGTAGATGCACCAGATGGTACTGCTGCGCGCCCGAGAATACCGTTTTCGGTTATGACATCTACTTCTATGGTTGGGTTCCCGCGAGAATCTAAAATTTGACGGGCAAAAATGGAGGCAATTAAACTCATGTTTAGGCTTTAAATTGGTTCATATTTTGGATAAAATCATCGAAAAGGTAGCGAGAATCGTGTGGTCCTGCAGATGCTTCTGGATGGTATTGTACCGAAAATACAGGTTTATTAATTAAACGAATACCAGCAATGGTTTTGTCATTGAGGTGAATATGTGTGACTTCAATTTGTTCATTGGCTGCTACAGAATCTTTGGAAATAACAAAGCCGTGATTTTGTGATGTAATTTCTCCTTTTCCTGTTTTTAAATTGAGAATAGGGTGGTTGATACCTCTGTGACCATTGAACATTTTTTCGGTACGAAGACCTTGGCTAATTCCTAGAATTTGATGCCCTAAACAAATTCCAAAAACTGGTCTGCCATCTGCTACGATAGAGCGAACTAGTTCTATGCTTTGGTGCATCACAGAAGGGTCACCTGGGCCATTCGAGAGCATGTATCCGTCTGGTTCAAAGGCATCGAGTTCAGCTTTGGTGGCGTGCATAGGAAATACTTTTACGTGACAACCTCGTTCTACTAAACAACGAACAATATTCTTCTTGACGCCAAAATCGATCAAAGCAACCTTTAATTGAGGTGTTTCAGGGCAAACTTCATAGGCCTCTTGAGTAGTGACACGAGATGAAAGCTCAAGCCCATCCATGGACGGGACTTCTTTGAGTTTCAATTTGAGTTGCTCAACGTCAAGAATTTCAGAAGATATAATGGCGTTCATGGCGCCTTTATTACGAATATGACGAACGAGTGCGCGTGTATCGATGTCAGTGATACCTACGGTTTGATTGAGCTCCATTAAATTCTGTAGTGAGTCAGAAGCAGCTGCTCTAGAAAAACCATTGGAGAATTTTTTAGTGATAAGGCCCGCTATTTTGATAGAATCGGACTCAATTTCGTTGGCATGAACACCATAATTTCCAATGTGGGCGGTGGTCATGATGAGGATTTGACCGAGGTAGGAGGGATCAGTAAAAACTTCTTGGTATCCGGTCATACCGGTATTAAAAGCAATTTCACCTCCTGTTGTTCCTATTTTACCAATGGCGATTCCTTTAAATAAAGTTCCGTCTTCTAGAAGTAAGTAGGCTGGTTGATTTTGCTGCATCGATTAATTTTCTCCAAAATTACGGACTTTGCTAAAAATGGAAACCTTTAAAACCAAAAAAGGCGGACAAAGTCCGCCTTTTTTATCAACAAATTGTTGAATTATTCTTCAGTTTTTTCTTCTTCAGTTGAAGGAGCATCTTCTGTTGATTCAGCAGCAGGTGTTTCTTCAACAGCAGGTGTCTCTTCAACGACCTCAGCAACTGGAGTTTCTTCAGCTACTGCTTCCACAACTGGAGTTTCTTCTACTACTTCTGTAGCCTCAACTGCTGTTGCAGTTACTTCCTCAGCTTTTTTACCTCCACGACGTGAACGACGAGTAGTTTTCTTGCTTGCGTTGTTGTACAGTTCGTTGAAGTCAACTAATTCGATCATACACATTTCAGCGTTGTCACCTAAACGGTATCCTGTGCGAATGATGCGTGTGTAACCACCTTCACGGTTAGCAATTTTAGGAGCAACTTCTCTGAATAATTCAGTAACTGCTTCTTTGCTTTGAAGGTAAGAGAATACAACACGACGTGAGTGTGTAGAGTCTGTTTTTGCTTTTGTAAGGATTGGCTCAACAAATACGCGCAAAGTTTTTGCTTTTGCTATGGTAGTTGTGATGCGCTTATGCTCGATCAAAGAACAAGCCATATTGGTAAGCATCGCTTTGCGGTGGCCAGTCTTTTTTCCTAAATGGTTGATTTTATTTCCGTGTCTCATGACTTAATTCTTAATCTCTGTCTAGTTTATATTTAGCGACATTCATTCCGAAAGTCAAGCCTTTGCTGTCAACGAGGTCTTCAAGCTCAGTTAATGACTTTTTACCAAAGTTTCTGAATTTCAATAAATCAGACTTGGCATAAGAAACGAGATCACCAAGAGTTTCTACATCAGCTGCTTTCAAGCAATTGAGTGCACGAACCGAAAGGTCCATGTCTACCAATTTGGTTTTAAGCAATTGACGCATGTGTAATGATGTTTCATCAAATTCTTCAGATTCAGCTTTGATTTCGCTATCTAAAGTAATGCGCTCGTCAGAGAACAACATGAAATGATGAATCAAAATTTTAGCAGCTTCTTTCAAAGCTTCTTTTGGATGAATTGAACCGTCAGTTTTGATGTTGAAAACCAATTTTTCGTAGTCGGTTTTTTGCTCAACACGGTAGTTCTCAATTGTGTACTGAACGTTTACGATAGGTGTAAAGATTGAGTCAATAAAGATAGTACCAAAAGGAGCGTTAGCCGTTTTGTTTTCCTCTGCAGGAACATAACCGCGACCTTTAACGATTGTCAATTCCATTTCGAACTTAACAGAAGACTCCATGTTGCAGATCACTAACTCTGGATTGAGTACTTGAAATGCGCTGGTAAACTTCCCGAGGTCTCCGGCAGTAAGCTGCTGTTGACCGCTAACAGAAATGATAACTGTTTCTGAATCTGTTCCTTCGATTTGACGTTTGAAACGAACTTGCTTCAAGTTCAAGACGATCTCAGTAACGTCTTCTACAACACCTTTAAGGGTTGTAAATTCATGGTCTGCACCATGGATTTTGATAGACGAAATTGCGAAACCTTCTAAGGAAGAAAGCAAAATTCGACGGAGGGAGTTACCAATGGTAATTCCGTAGCCCGGTTCTAGCGGACGAAACTCAAATTCTCCGTGAAAATCATCAGAGTTGAGCATGATAACCTTGTCAGGTTTTTGAAAATCCAATATTGCCATTTTCTATCGCTTAGGGGTTATTTAGAGTATAATTCGACGATTAACTGCTCGCGAATATTTTCAGGAATCATTTCTCTTGCAGGCATGCTTAACAATTTCCCTGACATGCTTGAGTTATCCCAATCTAGCCAATCAAAAGTTTTGTTGCTTGCAGTTAATGATGCAGTAATTGCTTCTAGTGATTTAGATTTTTCACGAACACTGATTACATCACCAATACGCAATGTATATGACGGGATGTTTACAACCTCACCGTTAACGGTAATGTGCTTGTGAGAAACTAACTGACGCGCTGCACGACGAGAAGGAGCGATACCAAGACGGAAAACTGTGTTATCAAGGCGAGATTCGCACAATTGCAACAAGTTTTCACCGGTAATTCCTTTCATGCGTGAAGCTTTTTCAAACATGTTAGCAAACTGACGCTCAAGGATACCATAAGTGTACTTCGCTTTTTGCTTTTCACCTAATTGTACTGCGTATTCAGATTGCTTGCCACCTCTTCTTTTGGATGGACCGTGTTGCCCTGGACCGTAATTTCTTCTTTCCAAGGATTTGTCTGGACCAAAAATTGGGTCACGGAAGCGACGCGCAATTTTGGATTTAGGACCTCTGTATCTTGCCATTCTTATTAAAATTGTGTAGGAGTCATGAATTAAGGCATTCCTTCGATGACAATTATCCTACTGGTTAAACTTTATTAAACTCTTCTTCTTTTCGGTGGACGACAACCATTGTGTGGCATAGGTGTCACGTCAATGATTTCTGTTACTTCAATGCCTGAATTGTGAATGGCACGGATGGCAGACTCGCGTCCGGCACCTGGCCCTTTTACAAAAACACGCACTCTACGTAGTCCGAAGTCATGTGCTTCTTTTGATGCATCCTCTGCAGCAACTTGTGCAGCATATGGAGTGTTCTTTTTAGAACCTTTGAAGCCCATCTTGCCCGCTGATGACCATGAGATCACTTGACCGGCATTGTTCGTTAAAGAGATGATTACGTTGTTGAAACTCGCTTGGATGTGAGCTTCGCCAGCGGCATCTACCTTGACGTTCTTCTTCTTTTTTTGATTTGCTTTTGCCATTGTTATTTGGAACTAGTTATTATTTAGTTGCTTTTTTCTTGTT
>DLPC01000015.1:108079-115143 GCA_002478565.1 Flavobacteriales bacterium UBA7468
AAACCTAAACGGTGACGAATACCACGTTGACAACCGATGTCCATTAAACGCTTGATGTTCAATTGAACCTCAGAACGCAACTGACCTTCTGTCTTGATTTCGTTCACTGTGTTACGAATAGCTGATAATTGATCATCATTCCAATCCTGGACTTTGATGTTCTCATCAATATTGTTATCGTTAAGAATTTTCTTAGCTGTACTTCTACCAATACCGTAGATGTATGTCAAGCCAATTACTCCTCTTTTGTTTTTTGGTAAGTCTATACCTGCAATACGTGCCATATACTAATTATTATCCTTGACGTTGTTTTAATTTCGGATTCTTTTTGTTAATGACGTAAACTTTTCCTTTACGCTTAACAATCTTGCAATCTGCAGTTCTTTTTTTAACTGATGCTCTGACTTTCATAATTCTGCTTATTTGTATCTAAAAGATATTCTACCTTTTGTTAAATCATAAGGAGACATTTCAACCTTTACGCGGTCTCCCGGAAGTATTTTAATATAAAACATGCGCATTTTCCCTGAAATATGGGCTGTAATGACATGTCCGTTCTCTAACTCTACACGAAACATTGCATTAGGCAATGCTTCTAGAATGGTACCGTCTTGTTCTATGGATGTTTGTTTTGCCATATTACATTCCAGATAATTCGTTTGCACCTCTGCGTCCTCTAACACGCGTACCTTCCATGAGTGAATCCATATTGCGATTCAATTGGTAAGTCTCGATTTGTTGAAGTGTATCAAGAACAACACCTACCATGATAAGGATGGATGTTCCACCGAAAAACATAGCAAAGCTGTCATTGACACCTGCAAGTTTAGCCACTGAAGGTAAAATTGCAATAGCTGCCAAGAATAGAGATCCTGGGAAAGTAATGCGTGAAACTACCTGATCAATGTGTTCGGCTGTTTCTTCGCCAGGGCGAACTCCCGGAACGAAACCACCACTCTTTTTGAGATCATCAGCAATTTTGCTTGGGTTAATCATGATTGCCGTGTAGAAATATGTAAACACAACAATTAGGATGACCAAAAGCACATTGTAACTCACTCCATAAGGATCGCCAAGTGTTTTGGTTAACCAACCAGCATCTTGCTGTTGGGTAACACCTTGGTAAACCATCATAGGAATCGTCATGATCGCTTGAGCAAAGATGATTGGCATAACACCACTTGCGTTGATTTTGATAGGCAAATAGTTGCGTGCACCGTTAACGTCTTCAACTGCTCTTGTTCCTGCCACTCTTTTAGCTGTATTGAGAGGGATACGTCTGACTCCTTGTACAATCAAAATAGTTACTAAAATGATTACAAAGAACATAACGATCTCCAATACTAAACGAATAAGATTACCTGCTTCAACTGATTTTCCGAATTCTGCAAAAAATGCACCAGGTAGGCGAGAGAGGATACCAACGGTAATGAGTAACGAGATTCCGTTACCAATACCACGTTCAGTGATACGCTCACCTAACCAAACCGCAAACATAGAGCCAGCGATGAGGAGCATGATTGTTTGAGTCCACCAGAAAGTATTTGGATCGTCTGGCATGGCGTTTTTGTTACTTACATAGAGGGTAAGATAACTTGGCGCCTGTAATGCACAGATAACGATAGTAAGTAGACGCGTGTAATTGTTGATTTGCTTTCTACCAGATTCACCTTCATTTTGCATTTTTTGGACAGCTGGAACAGCCATGCCAAGTAATTGCATGATGATCGATGCACTGATGTAAGGCATGATACCAAGCGCCATGATGGATGCATTGGTAAAGCCTCCTCCTGAAAAGACAGAAAGAATGCTTTCTAGAAAGTTTTGATCTGTGGCATTACTTGCCAAGGCGTCGTATTTGACACCAGGCAAAATCACATACGAACCTACACGGTAGGTAAGTATGAGGCCAAGTGTAAGGATAATGCGTTTACGCAATTCCTCAACTTTCCAGATGTTTTGCAGGTTTGTGATTAATCGTTTCATCTAAAAGCGTGCAAAGATAGTTAGATTTTTGTACATGTACCACCTAAAGCTTCAATTGCTGCGCTAGCTTTTGTAGAAAAGCCATTTGCAGAAATGTTTACTTTAGCTTTCAGTTCTCCGCGACCAAGTACTTTAACTAATTCATTATTAGATAAAAGACCGTTTTCACGTAAAACTTCTGGTGTGATATCAAGGATTCCTTTAACCGTTGCAAGGTTCTCGATGATATCTAAGTTAATTGCTTTGTACTCAACACGGTTAATGTTTTTAAAGCCAAACTTAGGTACACGACGTTGCAAAGGCATTTGTCCACCTTCAAAACCAATTTTGGTTTTGTAACCAGAGCGAGACTTCGCACCTTTATGACCACGTGTAGATGTTCCTCCACGACCTGATCCTTGACCGCGTGCAATGCGTTTTTCGGCTTTAACCGAACCTGATGCTGGTGTTAGATTATGTAATTCCATTTGTTTCTATGTCTATGATTCCACTACTTGAATGAGGTGCTTCACCTTATTCACCATTCCCATAATTTGAGGAGTTACCTCTTTCTCGATAACTTGATTCAAGCGACGAAAACCTAAAGCTTTGATAGTAGCTTTTTGATCAGCTGGACGCTTAATCGCACTCTTCACTTGTTTGATTTTGATTGTGCTCATTGCTGCTAATTTTATCCGTTGAATACTTTGTCAAGAGAGATACCACGCTGGCGAGCTACGGCAACCGCATCACGCATGTTAGCCAAGGCATCCATAGTTGCTTTAACCACGTTGTGCGGGTTAGAAGAACCTTGGGATTTCGCCAATACGTTGTGAACTCCAACACTTTCTAATACGGCACGCATCGCACCACCGGCGATTACACCTGTACCTTCTGTTGCTGGCTTTAAGAATACTTCAGCACCACCAAACTTTCCTTTTTGTTCGTGAGGAACTGTACCTCTTAAAATTGGAACTTTGATTAGATTCTTTTTCGCATCATCGATGCCTTTAGTAATTGCTTCAGTTACTTCTTTTGCTTTACCAAGACCATGACCAACTACACCATTTTCGTCACCCACAACAACAATTGCAGAGAAACTGAATGTACGACCACCTTTGGTAACTTTAGTAACACGGTTTACAGCTACGAGTTTGTCTTTTAACTCGATGTCTGCTGATTTAACTCTATTTACGATTTGAGCTGCCATTTTTCTTAAAATTTTAGTCCTCCTTCACGAGCTGAATCAGCCAAGGATTTAATTCTACCATGATACAAGTAACCATTGCGATCGAAAACGATGCGTTCGATTCCAGCTTTGTTTGCAACTTCGGCAATTTTCTTACCAACAATTGAAGCTTGGCTCACTTTGTTTACTTTCTGTGCATCGTCCATCTTCAAAGAACCTGCAGATGCCAATGTACGACCTGTAGTATCGTCGATTAATTGTGCATAAATTTGCTTGTTACTTCTAAAAACAGTAAGACGCGGAATAGCTGAAGTACCGAAAACTTTCTTTCTAATTCTTCGCTTAATTTTTGCTCTTCTTAATACTTTATTTAGTGCCATAATTCGTTCGATTATTTTTTACCTGCTGACTTACCAGCTTTTCTACGGATTTCTTCACCAACAAATCGGATACCTTTTCCTTTGTATGGTTCAGGTTTTCTGAAAGAGCGAATCTTTGCAGCTACTTGACCAAGTAATTGCTTGTCGTGTGACTCTAAAGTAACGACTGGAGCTTTACCTTTTTCTGTAACTGTGGTAACTTTCACTTCTTTAGGGATTTCCATGATAATGGCATGTGAAAAACCTAGGGCTAATTCAAGTTGTTGACCTGTTGCGTTTGCACGGTAACCAACTCCAATTATTTCCATATCCTTCTTGAAACCTTCAGATACACCTTGGATCATGTTGTATACAAGTGCACGGTATAAACCATGCTTTGAACGATGATCAGGTGCTTCTGTAGCGCGACTGAATGTAATGACATTGTCTTCAATGCTTACGCTTACCGAAGCATCAATGTGTTGTGCTAATTCTCCTTTTTTACCTTTAACCGTCATAACGGAATCCTTAAACGTCACTTCGACGCCGCTAGGGATGGTAATGGGTGCTTTTCCAATTCTTGACATTGCTATAATTTTTTAGTAAACGTAACAAAGAACTTCACCACCAATATTGTGCTGACGAGCCTCTTTGTCAGTGATTACACCGCGAGACGTAGAAACGATGGCAATACCTAAACCGTTTAAAACTCTTGGCATTTCAACTGCACTGCTGTACTTTCTTAGTCCTGGACGAGAAGCACGTTGCAATTTGGTAATTGCTGGAACACGCGTAGATGTGTTGTATTTCAAGGCAATTTTGATAATGCCTTGTTTGTTGTCATCCTCAAATTTGTAGTTGAGGATGTAACCTTGGTCAAATAAAATTTGTGTCATTGCACGTTTGATATTTGAACCAGGGATATCTACGGTCTTCAAGCCTGCTGCACTCGCATTTCTGATACGAGTCAGGAAATCTGCTATTGGATCTGTATTCATTTCTTTTCTTTTTTCTTAATTACCAACTTGCTTTCTTAACTCCTGGGATTTTACCAGCCAAAGCCATTTCACGGAATGTTACCCTTGAAATACCAAATTGACGCATGTAACCTCTAGGACGACCAGTCAAACCACAACGATTGTGTTTTCTGATTTTAGAAGAGTTAGCCGGTAATTTTTGCAATTGCATCATTGCATCCCACTTTTGAGACTGAATTTCTTCAGATGCATCTGTTGACTTCAAAACTTTAGTTAGTTCGGCGCGTTTCTTTTCGTAACGTGCTACTAATCTTTCTCTTTTGCGCTCACGCGCTTTCATTGATTCCTTAGCCATTTCTTTTATTTTTTAATAAATGGAAAACCAAATGCATCCAACAATGCTTTTGCTTCTTCGTCGCTGTTGGCTGTTGTAACGAAGGTGATGTCCATTCCTAGGATACGATTTACTTTATCAATATCGATTTCAGGGAAAATGATGTGTTCCTTGATACCGAGGTTGAAATTACCACGTCCGTCAAATCCTTTTGGATTGATTCCGCGGAAGTCACGTGTACGAGGCAATGCAACTGAAAGCAAACGATCAAGGAAATCGTACATACGATCGCCACGAAGCGTTACTTTAGTTCCGATTGGCATCCCTTTACGTAACTTAAAGTTAGAGATATCCTTTTTAGAGATGGTAGTAATTGCTTTTTGACCAGCAATACGAGAAAGGTCAGCAGCAGCGCTATCAATTAGCTTTTTGTCTGCAACTGCATCACCCATACCTTGGCTAAGTACAATTTTTTCCAATTTAGGAACGCTCATTACAGATTTGTAATTGAAACGCTCTTGAAGCGTTTGCTTGATTTCGTTCCTGTACTTTTCTTTTAATCTTGGCGTGTAACTCATTACTTAATCACCTCCCCTGATTTTTTTGAATAACGTACTAATTTTCCTTTTACCTCTTTTCTTCCGATACGGCTAGCAACTCCATTGCTCACAACCATAAGGTTTGAAATATGGATAGAACCTTCTTTTTCTTCGATTCCACCTTGAGGATTTGTAGCGCTTGGCTTGTTGTGTTTTTTAATCATGTTAACACCTTCAACTGTTGCGCGCATTTTTTCACGATCGATAGTGGCAACTTTGCCCTCACGACCTTTGGACTCACCTGAAATCACTTTCACGGTGTCTCCAATTTTGATGTGTAATTTCTTTTGCATTACTCAATGAATTATAACACCTCAGGTGCTAGTGAAACAATTTTCATGTAGTTACTTTCGCGCAATTCACGAGCTACAGGGCCGAAGATACGTGTACCACGCATTTCACCTGCTTGATTGAGGATCACACAAGCGTTGTCGTCGAAGCGGATGTAAGATCCATCTGGACGACGAATTTCTTTTTTCGTGCGAACTACAACTGCTTTTGCTACTGAACCTTTTTTAACGGCTCCGTTAGGCATTGCACTTTTAACGGCAACAACAATTTTGTCACCAACTGAGGCATAGCGTCTTCTTGTTCCGCCTAATACTCGGATGCACAATACTTCCTTGGCTCCTGAGTTGTCTGCAACTGATAGTCTGGATTCTGTTTGTATCATTTTGTCCGATTATTTAGCGCGTTCTACAATTTCTACCATTCTCCAGTTCTTTGATTTACTCAAAGGACGTGTTTCCATGATACGAACGGTGTCACCAACATGACAATCGTTGTTTTCGTCGTGAGCAACGAAACGGGTAGTTTTCTTAACGAACTTTCCGTATTTCGGGTGCTTCACTTTACGCTCAACAGAAACGACAATGGATTTTTCCATTTTGTCACTGGTAACGACACCAATTCTTTCTTTTCTTAAATTACGTTTTTCCATGTTCATTTTTTTATCTCAGGATTAAGCCTGATTTGAACGTTTAGTTAACTCTGTACTCAATCTTGCTACCAATTTGCGCATGTGGTGTATACGCAGCGGATTTTCAATTGGAGCCATTTTGTGTGTCAACTTCAGGTTAGTCAATTGACCTCTGAAATCTTCCAAACGGCTTTGTAAATCAGCGGTAGAAAGTTTTGTGATTTCTGCTTGTTTCATCTGCTTAGATTAAACTGGTATAACAAAATCATTGCGAACAATGAACTTACATTTCACAGGCAACTTCTGTGCTGCAAGGCGCATTGCTTCTTTTGCAATGTCGTAAGGTACTCCGTCTGCTTCAAACATGATCGTTCCTGGTTTGATCACGGCCACCCAGTGGCTAGGAGCTCCCTTACCTTTACCCATACGTACTTCAGCTGGTTTTGAGGTAACCGGCTTGTCTGGGAAAATTCGGATCCAAACTTTTCCTTCACGCTTCATGTATCGAGTAACGGCGATACGAGAAGCTTCAATCTGACGTGAAGTAATCCATCCTGGTTCCAAAGCCTTTAATCCGAAAGATCCGAAAGCGATGGTTGAGCCACGATGTGCCAATCCTCGGTTTCTACCTTTCTGTACTCTTCTAAATTTTGTTCTTTTAGGCTGTAACATTTCCTGTCAATTTAACTGTCTTATTACTTCTTCTTTCTTTTGAATGACGC
>DLPC01000018.1:0-81146 GCA_002478565.1 Flavobacteriales bacterium UBA7468
GTTTTCAACAAGAGGCTAGGGGAGTTTGTCAGGATGAAAAGAATGCAATTAAAGCTGAGTCAACCTCAATTAGCTGATAGAGTAGGACTAGATTACCAATACATCTCCAGAGTTGAAAGAGGCTTAATTTCACCAACCTTACATTGGTTGTGCAATCTTTCAGAAGCATTTGAAATGACTCCAACAGATTTCATAAATGAGTTGTTAGCACATACTCAAGCTGACACAGCTTCAATTAAGTCCTGATTCATTTTGTCAACCACTTCTTGGTCAAATTGCTCCAAGTAAATTCCAGTAACCGCATTACCATATTCATGCCCTAATGCTTCTGCTATGATGTCTTTGGAATAACCCATCTGTTTTGCAAGATTAGCATAGCTGTACCTGAAAACATAGGTGGTCAGTTTTTCCCTGAAGCCAAGACATTGTCCTATTTTAGCTAAGTGATGATTAATTACCTTCCGCCTCTGTGTAATATTTTCAACCCTTCTACTTGATTTGAATTCAGATAACTCAGAAATACCTAAAAGGGTAGTTGTGGCTGAAAAACTATTCAACACCTGGTATATTTCAGCAGTCAGTTTAATACTGTAAAGCTTACCTGTCTTGCTCCTTCTGTAGATGAGCCGCTCATTATTTATATTTTGCTTAGTCAGCATTAATAGATCTGTAATATTAATACCGCGTAGCATGAACAACAACTTGCCAATACACCAGTACTTATATTCAGGGGATGCTTCATCTAAAACAAGGTTAAAATACCGCTGCAGTTCTTGCTTATTTAGTACTCTTGGAGTAGTCAGCTCCTTTTTTATCTTATATTTCTTAAACGGATACCACTCCACATTTACTAAGTCTTCATTAATTGCAAGATTACAAACCGTCCTAAGACTTCTGAAGTAAACACCCATGCCATTGGTACTTACTCCTGATACATACAACTTCTTTTCAAGTTCTAGTAAGCTGCGGTAGCTTAGGTCTTTGAATGGAATGTTTAGATTCAGATGCTTCCCTATGGTAGAAATACTCTGCTTATGTACTTTAGCACCACCAAATCTCTTTTTGGAACACAAGTCATCTACTACATTATTCCAATAACTAAGAATTGTAACTTCCTCTGTAGTTCTATTTAGTAAGAATTGTTTCAAAGTCTTTGTACATGAAACAGAGGGGTGATTAAGTAAAAAAAGTTGCAAACGCTTGAGGTATAAACTCTCTAATTTAAAGAGTGACTCAGTTAGTTTGGGCTCTCCTTTTAAAACTCCTGTTTGCTCATTAAAATCTTCAGCCCGTACTGACACACCTGTACTTATCCGGAGGGGCTTAGAATTCAATACTGTAGTAAATACAATAGGGTAGGTCCCATTCTTTTTCTGTCTACGCTTGTCTAATGCTAATTTTAAAATTGCCATTGGGGTTTATATTGCAGCAAAATAATTTGCCAGCAAATTTGCCAGTAGAAACGGCATAGAAAACCTATTTGGGAAAGGATGCACTCAGTTCAAGCAAAAGTTACATCCAACAAAAAACCCAGTAAAGCTTGTGCTAAACTGGGTTTTAGTTGCTCCCCCTGCTGGACTTGAACCAGCGACCCTCTGATTAACAGTCAGATGCTCTAACCAACTGAGCTAAGGAGGAATGTCTCAATTCGAGGATGCAAATATATGTAATTTTTCGAATTCAAAAAGTGAATTATTTAAAAATTTCATCACTTTTTTTCATCTTTTTTCTAAGTTATTCAAAATCATCATTATCCATCGAAAAATCATCGAGGGTAGTTTGGTATTGATCATCAACGTCGTCATGATCAATAAAGCCTGAAGCATCGTGATCCTCTCTATTAGCTGGTCTGAGGATATTGGTTTTAGAAACGTTGAGTCTGATTTCTGTGCGAGAAGTTCCGTCTTCCATCACAATTGTTTTAGCGAAAGGAGTTCCGATGATTTCAACGAGTGTTCCGCGAGTTAGAAAATCAATGATGCGCATATTGGATCCTTCACGCTTCCAAATGGTGCAATTGACCCACGTGGTTTTGGTTTTCATTTGACCGGTTTTCTTGTCTTTCCAATTTTTATTGTGAGCAACAGGAAAATTAATAGCAACGATACCTCGTTCCATATTTTTAATGTGCGCGTCTTTACCAATATTGCCTATCAGTCTGGTTTCAAATACAGTAGCCATTTCTTTGTAGAATTAAAAAAGCGTGTAGTGGAATATACCAATACACGCTTTTAACAATGAAAGTGCTAAATTGTTGCAGCTTAGTGCTGATGACCATGCGGACCATGCGCATGACCATGTGCCAATTCGTCTGCGTCCGCTTCGCGAACTTCAAGAATCGTACCTGCAAAATGAAGATCTGTACCAGCCAATGGGTGGTTGAAATCCATCTGAACAGTTTCGTCAGTGATTTCTAAGATACGACCACGCAATTGATTGCCATCGCTGTCAGACATCGGTACCAAACTTCCTACTTGGAACATAGCAGCGTCAAATTGGCCATCTTCATTGTGGAAGATATTGGAAGGCAACATCACAATATGTTGTGGATCTTGCTCGCCATAAGCGTTGGCTGCTAAAATATGGAAGTCGAAGTGCTCACCAGCAGTTTTGCCAGCGAGTTTTTCTTCAAATTCAGGGATCATCCCACCGACACCATACAAGAAGGTCAAGGCAGTTTCCGGAGTAGTTTCTTCGATATGTTCTCCGGTTGTGTGATCAGAGAGCTTGTAGGTCAAGGTAACGACCTTGTTGTGGGAAATTTGCATGTTATTTTTGAATTAATTGCTTTACAAAATTTGGAAGGGCAAAAGTGGAGAAATGGATGTCTTCGTTGTAGTAACGTAGACCTTTGTCAGCCACAAATGCTTTGATGGCATCCGTGTTGCTTACCTTACGCGGATCTGCTGAACCTTTGATACCGTATTGGAAACTCCACATTCCGGTAGGGTAGGTAGGTACAAAGAAAAGACCTACTGGCGCGTTGTTGGCACCGAAAATACTTTGGAGTGTTTGATTGAGTTCAGCAAAGGCCTTCTCGTTGAATTTTGGCGATTCTCCTTGCGCAACTAAAATGCCATCAGCTTTGAGCGTGCGGTAGCAGTTTTGATAGAAGTCTACGCTAAATAAACCTTCAGCAGGCCCAACAGGATCCGAACCATCTACAATCAGGAGGTCATAAACTGCATCTGGTGCGTTTTTAACAAAGGCAATACCGTCATCAACAATGAGCTCCAAACGTGGGTCGTCAAAAGCAGCAGCAATTTCTGGTAAATGCTCTTTACAAGCTTTGATCACTTCACCGTCAATTTCTACCATCGTTACCTTTTCAATATTGCTATGACGTAATACTTCACGAACGGTTCCGCCGTCTCCACCACCAATAACTAATACGTTTTTCGCCTGAGGAAGGGTAAATAAGCTCGGGTGAGAAATCATTTCATGGTAATGAAATTCATCTTTGATGGTGGTCATGACCATGTCGTCGAGCGCCAACATTTTACCATACTTTGTTGATTCCAAGATGCGTACACGCTGAAACGGAGACTGCACATCAAAGAATACATCGCCTGTGAAGCGCAAAGAGAGCGCTTGGTCTTCGTCTTTGTCTGTGAACCACACATTGCGGGTGTAGAAGTCAGGGTTGCGCCATTCGGCAGCTTTTTCACGGGCTGTGGTGATGTCAAAATCGTTGCGTGTCAGCAAATTTACTGAACCACGCTTCATTTCAATGGCAGAGTAAGACTTTGCACCAAAACACTCTTTTAAGTGGTCAAAGGCAATCCAGGCATTCATGTCTCCACAAGTGAAGACATCTACAGCTGCGTAACCGTATTCTGGCCAAGTATGGATAGCGAGGTGACTCTCTTGAATAACCACCACACCTGAAACTCCATAAGGAGAGAAGTGGTGAAAGGTAGAGTTGATAACGGTTGCCTCGGCTTTACGAGCGGCCCCTACCATGTCTCGTTCAATCGCCGCGACGTCGTTCATGACGTGCGGATCACAATTCATAAATTCCACCAAAATATGGTTTCCTAGTGCTGTGTTACTCATTTTATGCTGCTAAATATTAAAATTGAGCGGCAAAGGTACGGAAAATCAAGGGGATTGATATGAAACTGTTGTTAATTTTAGTTTGACAGAAAGCGCAACTTATCTAAACTGACTTTGATGCGTGCTTGCCCAAAGATAACGGTTAGTTGTTTTCCCTTCATTTCTTCAACAATTCCAATGCGATTTGTCTGAATCAACTGTACTTTACAGCCTACCTGAATTTTTTCTTGTTCGTACTTTTCAGCGCGCTGCACTTCTTTCTTGGTAGGCTTTTGCGTAGGAGAGGGGAGTGGCGCTTTCTTTTTGATGGTTTGCTTTGACTTCTCTAATCGCAGGTATTGCCCTAATTCTTGAAACAACGCCGTATTGACGTCTTTTTTTCGTGAAGTGGCATTGAACTTTTCAATGAAAGCCAACATTTTTTTACCTGCCTGTAATTGTCGCTGACTGGTTTCTTGTACTTGCGTCACTTGTGTTTGTTTGTGCTGCAACTTTTGAATCTCTTGTTCGTGTTGCGCACCGGCTTTTTCAGCGAGTTTGGCAGCTTCCTCCAGGCGTTTGTTTTGCGCAAGTAAGTGATTGCGTTCTTTTTGTAAACTACTGAGCAGCTTATCCAAGCGTACTTTCTGTTGATCGAGGCGCTGCTTAGCCTCAGCTATGAGTTGTTTGGATATCCCATTGAGCTGAGCCACCTCAAAAGTAAAAGAGCTTCCGGGCTGGCCGCTAGAAAACTGATAAAGCGGGGAGAGGTCCTTTTCATTAAATAACATACAACCGTTGAGCGCTTGCGGCAATTCGTCGGCTTTGAGTTTGATATTACTGTAGTGTGTAGTAATGACGGCAAAGCTTTTCAATGCATACATCTGCTCAAAAAATACTTCCGCGAGCGCAGCGCCTAATTCAGGATCCGAACCTGTACCAAATTCATCTAACAGCAGCAAAGTTTGCGCATTTGCCCTCGATAAAAAGAACTTCATGCGTTGCAAGCGATAAGAGTATGTACTTAACTCATTTTCAATGGATTGATTGTCTCCTATATCTGAATAAATCTGCTTAAAAAAACACATCTGACTATCTGGCGCCACCGGCACTAATAAGCCTGACTGCAACATCAACTGAAGCAAGCCTATGGTTTTTAAGGTAATGCTTTTACCACCGGCATTAGGGCCTGAAATTACAAGCATTCTTGACTTTTGCGTTAAACTCACATGCTGAGCCAGCGTTGGTTTACCAGCTAGATTGTTAGAGCGCCTCAGTAATGGATGAAAAGCTTGTTTCAATTGAAAACCTGGGTGTTGCCCTATGGCGGGCAAAACGGCTTCCATTTCAAGCGCTAACTTGCATTTGGCATTTAAAAAATCGATTCTAGTCAAAAGAACTTGATAAGCACCAATAAGTGGGCGATATTGCACCATCAAAGCCGTTAAGGCCTGTAAAATGCGATGGATTTCTTTGCGCTCGTCGTCAAAAAGAAACTCGAGCTCGTTGTTGAGCGGCACATTGACAAGTGGTTCAATAAAAGTAAGACTACCTGTTTTGCTCGAGCCATGGATGTTTCCGGGGACTTTTCTTTTAAAAGTTGACAGTACGGTCAATACTCGGCGTTCGTTGACAAAAGTCTCGAGGGTTTCAGCCAGCACTTTGTCCTTGTTATAGCGCCTTAATTCTTTGTCAAAATTCTTGTTAATCTGGTTGCGCAGCACGCGAATTCTCGTACGAATTTCGGCTAATTCGGCAGAGGCGTCGTCTTTAATTTGTCCGTTGCGATCAAACACCTGATCGATTTCGTCGATGATAGCTTTGGTGTAATATACGTCGTCGGTAAGTTGCTTTAATAAGGGATACTGAAATAGCGCGTTTTCAAAAAACAAGACCAACGCATTGACTAACTCAGAAGCCTGATAAATTCTGCGAAATCCTTCTAATGAAATCACAGAACGTTGAATCCCGAGCAATTTGATTTCTTGTTCGAGTTCTTCAAATTCTAGCAAAGGAAATTTTTCACCGTGCACACGAACTTGCCTGAGCTCGTCTAGGCATTTCAATTCTTGTCTCAGTACTTGGAATTGATTTTTGGGTTGCAGTGTTTTGACTTGCTGTAAAGCCGTTGGGCCTATACAGAATTTTTCAAGCCAAATTTTAATGGCTTCGAACTCGAGGTCGTGGATGGTCTGTTGATCGGTACTAAACACAGTGCAAAGATACACAACGTTTCAAATGTGCTTTTGTTGTAATTGTTATATAATTAATATTATGTTAAATAGGATATGGGGCGCTTTATTTAATACAATTCAAGGACTACTAATTCATACCTTCCTATTATCTTTAAAAACTCAAACTAAATAAAATGGCAATCTATTCTTTCAATGGTTTTATTCCGGTTGTGAAGCCTTCGAGTTTTGTTCATCCACAAGCGAATGTAACGGGCAATGTGCTCATTGGTGAAAATGTCTACATCGGACCTGGCGCGGTTTTGCGTGGCGACTGGGGACAAATCATTATAGAAGACGGCTGCAATATTCAAGAAAATTGTGTTGTGCATATGTTTCCAGGCACTACAGTTCATTTAAAGGCTGGCGCGCACGTTGGCCATGGTGCGATCATTCATGGTGGCACGCTCGAAGAAAATTGCCTCATTGGGATGAATGCTGTTTTGATGGATGATGTCGTGATTGGAGCCGGCTCTGTAATTGGTGCACTTTGTTTTGTTCCTGCCAAAATGAATATTCCGCCAAAAAGTTTGGTTGTCGGTAATCCGGCAAAAATCATCAAAGAGGTTTCGGATGAAATGTTGGCCTGGAAAACCGAAGGAACCAAGCTTTATCAACAATTACCTGCTGATTGTCAGCAGACACTTATTCCGGTTGAACCCCTCACCGAGCCCGAAATAAACCGCCCAAAACAACCACGCAATTATTTTACTTGGCAAGAAAAGAAATAAACATATCAACAATTTGTGAAGATTATTAGGCCAAAGGCAATGAATGTATTACCTTTGTTTCCCGTAGTTACAAACGTTATATGTCCAATTCAACCAAGTATGTTTTTGTAACCGGGGGGGTCACTTCTTCTCTAGGTAAAGGCATTATTTCTGCCTCATTAGCAAAACTTTTACAAGCGCGTGGTTATACCACCACTATTCAAAAACTCGATCCTTATATCAACATCGATCCAGGAACGCTCAACCCATACGAGCACGGAGAATGTTTTGTCACCGACGACGGTGCCGAAACCGACCTCGATCTTGGGCACTACGAGCGCTTTTTAAATGTGCCTACCTCACAAGCAAACAATGTAACCACCGGTCGCATTTATCAGTCAGTTATTGAAAAAGAACGCCGTGGCGATTATTTAGGGAAAACTGTTCAGGTCATTCCGCATATTACCGACGAAATCAAAGAACGCATCCAAGCAGTTGCCAAAAATGGCACTTTTGATATCGTCATTACAGAAATTGGAGGTACAGTTGGTGATATCGAGTCTCTTCCATATGTTGAGGCCGTGCGCCAAATGCTTTGGGAGCACGAAAACGATTGTATCGTTGTTCACTTAACACTTATCCCCTATTTGTCTGCAGCAGGCGAACTCAAAACCAAACCTACCCAACACTCTGTTAAACAATTACTCGAGCTTGGCGTACAGCCAGACGTACTGTGCTGCCGTACCGAGCACGAACTCGAATTAGGTTTGCGTCAAAAAATTGCTAAATTCTGCAATGTTTCGGTCAATGCCGTCATTGAAGCCCGCGATGCAGCATCCATTTACGACGTACCACTATTAATGCAGGCAGAAGAACTTGACACCGTTGTTCTAGAAAAATTGGGCCTATCTAAAAAACAAGCACCTAAACTTGAAAATTGGAAGGCGTTTCTCGACAGACTTAAAAATCCGCAACATACCGTAAAAATTGGTTTGGTGGGTAAATATGTCGAACTAAAAGACGCTTATAAATCTATTTCAGAAGCCTTTATTCATGCTGGGGTTGCCAATGAAACCAAAGTAGAATTATCTTGGATTCATTCGGAAAGCTTTACCGAAGAAAATGCTGCACAAGCATTACAAGGCCTAGATGGTATTTTAGTAGCACCTGGTTTTGGTTCGCGCGGCATCGACGGTAAAATTGCAGCAGTTCAATATGCCAGAACCAACAACATACCTTTCTTAGGTATTTGCCTCGGTATGCAAATTGCAGTCATTGAATTTGCCCGCAATGTCCTCGGCTTATCTGACGCACATTCAACAGAAATGTCAGAACAAACCAAAGCGCCAGTTATTTCTATGATGGAAGAGCAAAAACTGATTTCCAACATGGGTGGCACCATGCGCCTTGGCGCCTACAAATGTGAATTGAAGCCAAACTCTAATGCGGCCAAAGCATATCAAACAATCAACATCACCGAACGACACCGTCATCGCTACGAATTCAACAACGATTACCTCGAGCAATACGAAGCGCAAGGCATGATCGCTACAGGTAAAAATCCTGAAACCGGTCTTGTTGAAGTTGTAGAAATCCCGAACCACCCTTGGTTTGTAGGCGTGCAGTTTCACCCAGAATATAAAAGTACAGTAGATGCCCCTCACCCACTCTTTGTTGGCTTTGTGAAGGCAGCACTCAATCACCAATCAAAATAATCTCATGGATCGCAATTCAACCATTGGCCTTGTCCTCATTGGTCTGATCATCACGGTTTTTTCCGTTATGAATCAACCCTCAGAAGCAGAATTAAAGGCTGCCCAACAAAAAGAGGCAACCGTAGCGCAGAAAAAAGCGGTAAAGAAAAAAAACGCCGTTGCACCCATTCCGGCTAACCAAGCAACCGCTACAACAAAAATTGCTGCTAAAGGCAGTATTTCAAAAATTGAAAACGACAAGCTCCTCATTGAACTCAATTCCAAAGGAGGTATCGTTTCAGCTGTCTATTTGAAAAACTATAAATCCTACAAAGACTTTGACGCCAAAAAAGATGCTGCGCTCTGTTTATTTAAAGAAGGTGATGCCTATAATCAATTGATTCTAAGCAGCACCAGAGGAAAGCTCTTTACGAAGAACTATTTATTTGAGTTGGTATCTAAAACGGCTAATAGTGCAGTTTTTGAGGCAAAGTTTGCACAAGGCACCATCAGACAATCCTACAAATTGAATGAAGGACATGACCTCGACTACACCGTTGAAATCCTGGACAACAAAGGCTTTATCCTAGACAACACTTTATTAAATTGGAAAGCAGACTTACGCAAAACAGAACGCCTGTTTTCAGAGCAACGCCGCGTATCAACAATTTGTTATGAGCAAACTGAAAATGGCCTAGACTACCTCAGTGAAACTGCTAGCGAAGCCAAAAAAGCAGAGGAAGACATCAAATGGGTGGCCTTCAAGCAGAGCTATTTCTCTTCAATCTTAAAACCAGAACAAGCATTTCAAGCAAACGGCACTAAATTTTATATCCAAAACTTCAAGGAAGGTCATCCGCAAGCCTGGACACACCTCAAAGGCTATAGCGCAAACCTCGCCCTTAATTTTCAGGATAATAAAGCCAAATTCAATTGGTTTTTTGGCCCCAATGATTTTGAGGTCTTGAAGAGCTACGATAGTGGCTATGACGACATCCTCAATTTTGGCTGGGGACTTTTCCGCTGGATCAATTTATATGCCGTACAACCCATCTTCAATTTACTAGTTGACAACGGTATGGCAGTGGGTTGGGCTATTTTAGTCCTGACACTGATCATCAAAACCATTTTGATGCCAGTTCAATGGAAAATGTTTGTTTCGTCGGTTAAGATGCGCATTCTCAAACCTGAAGTAGATGCCCTTACCGCCAAGTACCCGAAACAAGAAGATGCCATGAAAAAGCAAATGGAAATGATGGCACTTTACCGTGAATCTGGTGCGAGCCCGTTAGCTGGTTGTTTACCGATGCTCTTACAGATGCCTATTCTATTAGCTGTATTCCGCTTTTTCCCGGCTGCGTTTGAATTGCGTCAAAAAGGCTTTTTATGGGCCGAAGACCTCAGTTCTTTTGACTCCATCCTCGACTTCAGTTTCCACATTCCTTTCTACGGCGACCACATTTCCCTATTCACCTTACTCATGGCCGGCACAACCCTCGCTTACACCTACATGAACAGTGGCAACATGCAAACACCACAACAACCAGGAATGCCTGATATGCGCGTGATCATGTATATCTTCCCTTTCATGATGATTTTCTTCTTTAATAACTATTCTGCAGGTCTCAGTTATTACTACTTCATTTCAACATTACTTTCCATTTTAATGATGGTGGCCATCAAACGCTTCTTTGTTGACGAAGAAAAACTCAAAGTCAAAATGGCTGAGCGCAAAGCAAATAGCGCTGCAAACCCAAAGGCAAAGAAAAAATCGCGTTTCCAAGAAAAACTCGAGGAAATGCAACGCCAACAACAAGAAATGCTTAAAAACCGCAAAAAATAAACCCATGAAATTTTTTATCGATACTGCAAACCTCAATGAAATCAAAGAAGCCCACGATATGGGTATTTTGGATGGCGTAACTACGAATCCATCATTGATGGCCAAAGAAGGCATTACAGGCCAAGAAAACATCCTACAACACTACGTTAACATTTGCAATATTGTAGATGGGCCAGTGAGTGCTGAAGTCATTGCAACAGATTTTGAAGGAATGGTCAAAGAAGGTGAAGTTTTGGCGGCCTTACACAAAAACATTGTAGTTAAAATTCCGATGATTGCTGAAGGCTTAAAGGCTATCAAGTATTTCTCTCAAAAAGGAATCCGCACAAACTGTACCCTTATTTTTTCTGCGGGTCAAGCGTTGGTTGCTGCCAAAGCTGGAGCTACTTATATTTCTCCATTTTTAGGTCGTCTGGACGACGTTTCTACTGACGGCTTACAATTGATCGAGCAAATCCGTTTGATCTATGACAACTATGCTTTTGATACTGAAATTTTAGCGGCTTCTGTGCGTCACCCAATGCATATCATCAACTGTGCAAGCATTGGTGCTGATGTCATGACTGGCCCACTTTCTGCGATCAAGGCATTGGTAAAACATCCTTTAACAGATATAGGTCTTCAACAGTTTTTAGCAGACCACGCCAAAGGGAACAAATAATTCATGTTACCCAAAGAAGAACGCAAGGCATGGAATGAAGCATTTTGGGCTGGTTTCAAAGCTCACATGCGTGCTTGTCTTTCCTCTTCTGGCAAACGTGTCAATTGGCTTAACTACCCAACCCAAGTAAAAAATACCTATTTACGCTTGGTTTGCGATGGCAAGCAAGTCGCTATTTGTTACGACATCCAATTTAAAGACCCCGGGATTCAAGCCATTTTTTGGGAACAACTCACTGAATTAAAGGTTGTTTTGCAGAGCAATATGTCCATTCCAACCTTCTGGGAACCTCAGTATGTGAACAATGAAGGGCAAACCATTGGCCGAATTTTTTGGTGCTTAGAGGGTGCTAATTTATACAACCAACAAAATTGGCCACAAATTTATGCCTTCTTCAAGAAACATCTTCGTGAGTTCGACGTCTTCTATCAAGAGTTCAACGAAATTCTTATCACACTCGTTGACTAACACTTTTATTATCTTTACGACATGATCCATCGCTATTTGCTTTTCATCCTACTTTTGAGTAACCTGAGTGTTTTTGCTCAGACAGCGCTTCTCAATACCAATTTTCAAAACGGTATGCCGAGTAACTACACCTTACTCAACCTAGATAACCAAGCACCTGCCCTAGGAATGGAGCTTTTTGCCAGCGGCTGGATCACCACCACTGACCCTGAAAACCCACTAGATACCGTAGCCGCTGCTAGTTCCTATTTCTTAAATGCCGATACCGCAAACCGTTGGTTGATTACGCCAGTTCTTACACTCGGAAGTTTTGGCAATTACTTGAGTTGGGAAGCAAAATCTCATGATCCCTCCTACCCTGACGACTACCTCGTTTTGGTATCAACTACCAATACAGATCCGGCCTCTTTTACTGATACTATTGGCAATGTCAATGAAGAAAACTTCGACTGGACTTACCGAGAAGTTAATCTCAGTGAACAAGGCTACAATGATTCTACTATTTATGTGGCATTCGTCTTGCGTGGTGTTGATAATTACATTTTATATTTGGACGACATCAAAGTCATGATAGACGACCCAGTCAGTACTCAAAATCTGACTCAAAATTGGCTACAAATCCATCCGAATCCTTGTACAGATCAATTGCAATTGAAAGAAGTCGAAGGTTTTACAGAAGTTCGAATCTATGATTTATTTGGGCATTTAATCTTGAGTTGCGCTCAAACGGCAATTGATACTCAAAATTTGTTACCAGGCACTTATTTCATTGAAGTGAGCGCCAACGGAAATACCGCACGCCAACGCTTTCAAAAAATCTGATGAACAAGCTTCTTGAAAAAGTTGAGCTTCATGTTAAAGCACAATTCATAGGACAAGAAGGAAGCCATGATTGGCAGCATATTGACCGTGTGAGGCGAACTGCTCTTGGACTTCAAAAGCAAGAAGGTGGTGATCCATTGGTCATTGAATTAGCTGCACTACTTCACGATATTTCAGATCACAAATACAATGGTGGCGATTTTGAGGAGGGTCAAAAAGTTGTTCTAAAACTGCTATCACAATTTGACTGTCCTGAAGAATTAGCTATCAAAGTAGCTGCGGTGGTTTCGGTGGTCTCCTTTAAAGGTGCGCTTGTCATGGACAGCCCTACTTCACTCGAGGGTCAAATTGTTCGGGATGCCGATCGACTAGATGCAATTGGCGCCATCGGAATTGCACGTGCTTTTGCCTATGGTGGTAGCAGAAATAGAGCACTCTATCTTCCGGAAGTCCAACCTACGCTACATAACAGCAAAGAAGCTTATGCCCAAGATCAAGGACATACAATCAATCATTTTTACGAAAAATTACTCTTGCTCAAAGACCGCATGGAAACAGAAAGTGCTCAAAAGCTTGCCAACGAGCGCCATGCATTCATGCTGCAGTTTTTAAAGCAATTTAAAGCTGAATGGTCCTGAATTGAGGGTGTTTTATGAAAAATTCCTCTTTTTGATTGTGTAAATGCTTGCGATAAATTGCCGCGCTTTTACTTTCCGGATACATAATACGGTGCTTCATTGCTAGCTGCAAGGCGTCCCAATCTTTGAGAACTAATTGCGTAGCTGGTTCTAGGTGATTGCGCTTGAAGAAATCCCAAACATATGCAGTTGCTTTGGCATTCGGATGTATCCCATCTTCTTTAAAAAAAGAATAATCTCGCAATTGATCATTAACCAATTCATAGGCAGGGAAATAAAAACAATTGCTAATGGCCGTGAGTTGTTCAACCAATAGAAACAAACGGGCTTTACTGAGGTTGTTTTCATGTAAGCCATCTTTGCTGTGCCTTACTGGACTTACAGTAAAAATCAATTTTATTTCAGGATTAAGCGATTTAATTTGCCCTATAAGTGCTTTCCAAACTTGGCACATTTCTTCAACACTTGTGTTTTCTTTGGAAAATTTGTCAGCTGGAAATTTATGACAATTGGCTACGATTTGTTGGTCCTCAAGCAGCTTGTAGGCCCACGACGTACCGAAGGTCACCATCAAATGAGTGCTTTCAGAGATACATTTAAAAAGTTTCTTTCGAAGTTGTTTTAATTTGAGCTGCAGTTCTTGTTCTGTTAAGGCATAAACACTTCCCGATAAATCCCAACTGAGCCAAATATCCTCTCTTTGTATACTACGCAATTGCTTGTTTTCATTTAACGCCCATTCCAATAAATGAGCCAACGCCAACGGATGAAAAATAGTACCTCCAGGATTGATCGTAGCTTGAAAGCCATTTTGAACAAATTGATGCCCAATTTCATCTGAAAAACAACTACCTAGCAACAAAATGGAGGCCTCGTGCGTCAGTGGATCCGAAAATTTTTGCTGACTCATTTCCAACATAATTTACTGGGCTAAAAGATTGTCGGCGTGTTGCAAAGCAGCATCGGAAATTTGTTCTCCACTCATTAAACGAGCAATTTCTATGCGTCGTTCAGGTAAGTTTAGGGTTGATACAGATGTGATCATGCGGTCCGCAACTAGTTCTTTGCTGACCTTGAAATGATGTGCTGCTTTGGCAGCTACTTGTGGCAAATGCGTGATGGCCAAGCACTGTCCGTTCTTTGACATCTCCTGCAATAGACTCGCCATTTTCAGAGCAACTTCTCCGGAAACGCCCGTATCGATTTCGTCAAAAATGATGGTTGGCAAGGCTTTTTTCTCAGAAACCATTTGTTGTAGTGCCAACATTAAACGCGAAAGTTCACCACCACTTGCTGCTTTTTCAACCGCCAGGGGCTGATGACCTAGGTTAGCAGAGAACAGCAATTGAATTTGGGTATAGCCATTTAATTGAAGTTCAGCAGTTTGATTGAGTTGAAAAGTAAGGGTTGTATGTGGCAACTTGAGCCCATGGAGTATTTTTTGGAGTCGCTCACTGATACCTGGGGCTCCAGAAGATCTTTTGAGATGTAACTCAGTTGCGAGTTGTTCAATTGTAGTTCTAAAACGAGCTATTTCTTGATCAAGTTGTGTCAGTTCATGGGATAAGTCTTGGAGGTTACCCACCTTTGAGGAGAGGTCCTCATAAACTTTTCTCAGTTCTGAAACATTTAAAGCACGGTGTTTCAATAGACACGTGTTGAGCTGATCTTGCCACTGCAGCAGTTGTTGATGTTGTGAAACATCGAGTTCTGTAGCAGAAAAAGAAGCGGCATCGCGTGCCAATTCTTTGATTTCAATGAGCATGGCCGAAAGCCTTTCATAATATTGCTGAAGAGCTGGGTCAATTTGCCGAGGTTTTTCTAGCTCTTGCTTAAGGCGATAAAGCTGATCGTAAACTCCATTTTCTTGCAACAAGCTCTCCACACCAGCATAAGCCAATTGTAGTTGTTCGCCGTATTCAAAGCGGTCGAGGTCTTGGTCTAGTGTTTCAAGCGCTGGGTCATGTAAACGCAAGGCTTCGAGTTCTTGCAACATGAAAGCATTGTAATCTTGCTGTTGTTGCAATTGAGCCAATTCTTGTGCTTTCTGAAGTCTGAGATCTAATAAATGTGTATAGTGCAGGAATTCTTTTTCGTAGGTATTGCGTTCTTGCTCGAGGCCTAGTAAAACATCGAGCAAATGAAGCTGGTAACTCTTGGATTTGAGTTCTAGCGTGTTGTATTGGGAGTGTATTTGAATAAACTGCTCTGTTAACGATTTCAATACGGCTAACTGCACTGGTGTATCGTTGATAAAGGCCCGAGACTTTCCTTCAGAAAGCACCTCTCGGCGGATGATACTCTGGGCTTCAAAATCTAGCTCGTGGTGCTCAAAAAATGGTTTGAATGATGTTGGAACTGAAAAAGAGGCCTCGACAATTGCTTTTTTGGCGCCAGGTGCGATGATTTTAAGATCTGCGCGTTCACCAAGAATCAAATTGGTTGCTGCTAGGATGATGGACTTACCCGAACCGGTTTCACCAGTTAGAACACTGAATCCACGATTGAAGTGCAGGGTGACATCATCAATGAGCGCGAAATTTTGAATGCGCAGGTAGAGCAACATTATTCAAGGATTGAATTATAACGAGTTGCGTTTGCTGGATCTAGTTTTTTAAGCAAGTTCACGAGGTCTTGCTTTTCTTTCAGTTCTGAATCTGAAAAAATATTCTTGAGTTCAGTAGTTTTACCGAATAAAAAACTGACGATATTAACGGTGTTAGGGCGCGTAGCCATGATTGGCGTCAGTAGGTTCAATGCCGCAACTATAGACTTTTTCCCTTCGGCTTTTTTATCGTAAAGTTGGTCTAGCCCTTGACGGTGATACATATAAAGACAAGTACGGTAAGGCTCAAAAACAGGCTGCAGCATGTTGTCTACAAGATAAAAGCGATTGCGCTTGCTACTTTCAGAAGATTTCCAACCTGGAGCTCCGCCGGTTTGAGCGAGTGTTACGATTTGCTGTGCCTCTTGAAAATAAGGCGTACCTCCTTTTGGCGAGAAAGAGTCGTAGTCCATGCCGATGATAAAATAGGCGTAGAAAGCTAAAATGGAAGTAAGGTTATCGCGGTATTGATTTGGGACATAATTTAAGACGGCTCCTCTTGAAAAACCTGCCTGGAAGTTTTCGTCTTGAAAATTGAAAAGTGTTGAATTGTAATTGCTATTGAAGGCGGGTCTTACGCTTGAAACCTGGATATCGCCTTTGTAAGCACCTGTAGAAGGAATTTCGCGGATCTGAATTTGAATATTACAATTGATGCGCTCTTCGGTCTTAAATTTATCTTTGGTCCAGGCTGTGTTGTTCATGATCTCAGTGATGCTTTGCTTCATCTGATTGATGATTTCTTGCTCTGTTGAACTGACTTCAACTTTTGCATCCACCACGATATTTACCTGGCAATTGAGTTCTTGGCCCTGCACTAAACTTGAAAAACAAGTTAAAAACAATACAATTAGACTATTTTTCATGTGTTTTTTCATCGAGTATTTCTAACAAAGCTTGAGCGGCCGCTAACTTTGACATTAATGGCAAAGCAATTGTTTGACCTTTAGCTCCGAAGATAGTAATAATATTAGTTGAAGCGCCAAAACCACTGATGCCTTCTTGAGGCGTATTGAGCACAATATAATCTAGTTTTTTGGCACTCAGTTTCTTTAACGCATTTTCTTGCTGATTATTTGTTTCAAGTGCAAATCCGACTACTATTTGATTTGTTTTATTGGCTGAAGCCCAAGCCAAAATATCTGGATTCTTGAGTAGCGCTAAACTCAACTGTTCTTCTTGTTTCTTGATTTTTGTACTTGAAACCTGAGCTGGGCGGTAATCTGCCACGGCAGCGGTAAAAATACCGAGATCTGTTTGCGCCCAATGCGCTTGAACTTCCGACATCATGTCATCGGCACTTTGCACATCTATTCGGGTGAGCTTTGGATGCCACAAACTCAATTGAGTTGGGCCTGTGATCAAAATCACTTCATGCCCTTTTTGCAGTGCCGCCTGCGCCAAAGCAAAGCCCATGGCTCCGGTAGAGTGATTAGAAATATAACGGACTGGGTCAAGGTGCTCAAGGGTTGGCCCTGCTGTTATGAGTATTTTTTGTTGCGCAGACTTGGCTTCATTTTTTTTCTGAACAAAAAAATCAGCTACAAATTGACAGATGTTTTCAGGTTCTTCCATCCTGCCCTGCCCTTCTAAACCACTAGCTAATGCACCGAAAGTGGCCGGGATAATGTGTAGGTTATCCTTTTGGAGTGTTGCCAAATTTCTTTTGAAACTTGGATGCTGATACATATCGAGGTCCATCGCTGGGGCGATGATACACGGGCATTTGAGCGATAAGTAACAGGCTAGTAATAGGTTGTCACAGCCACCATTGGCCATTTTTGAAATGGAGTTAGCTGTTGCTGGAGCAATGAGCATGACATCGGCCCACAATGCGAGCTCAACGTGGTTGGTCCATTGCCCAGTTTCTTTATTCCAAAATTCTATATGAACTGGATTTTCGGACAGCGTTGCCAGTACGAGCGGACTGATAAATGAAGAAGCGGATGGGGTCAGCACACAACGGACTTCTGCCCCACTCTTTTTAAGCAGACGAACTAAGGAGGCTGTTTTGTAGGCGGCAATACCTCCTGTAATACCAAGAAGGATGCGCTTACCAAACATTTTTATTGCAAGGCCTCAGGTTTGCGGAGGTAGATTTTTTCTTCGAGCAACTCTTCCATGGCAATAGCCGTTGGCTTTGGCATCTTTTCGTAATGCTTCGAGATTTCAATTTGCTCGCGGTTTTCAAAAATCTCTTCGAGGTTGTCAGTGTGCGTTGCAAATTCTTGCAATTTCTGAGTCAATTCCTCTTTGAGTTCAGTAGAAATTTGATTGGCTCTTTTTGAGATAGCCACCAAAGATTCGTAGATATTACCGGTTTTTTCTTCAACTAAGATGGTGTCACGGGTAACGGTAGTACGTTCTGCTGTTGTGTTTTTGAAACTCATGTGTGTTTTATTTAATTTTTTCGAGCGCTGCAACGTAGTTTTCTAATTCTTTTAGGTACTTCGAAGAAGCGTAGCGAATGGCAAAGTTACGGAATCTTTCAATAGTTTGAGAGCTGCGCTCACTTTTTTTGCTCTCGATGCTATTAATTGTCATGAAGTAAGAATTTTTGACAACCATATAGTGCACCTCCTCTAAGAATTTTGAACGGCTGTAATGCTCCATGAAAATTTCACCAGCAGCTACAGCAGCTTTGAAGTTTTCAGTGCGGTCATAGAGTGCCACAGCTTCGTATTCCTTGAGTTCAAGTTTATAGCGCAGTTGATCAATAATGAGATTACAGGAATCAACTAAATAAGAACCTGGATAGCGGTCTACGAATTGCTGCACATTACTAATGGCTAACTCTGTTTCGGTTTGATCAAGGCTATATTCTGGGGAGTTTTTTACGGAGCACATCGCAATCATGAACATCACTTCCTCGGATTTATCACTATACGGAAATCGCTGCATATAAGAACTGTAATAGTACTGCGCCATGTAGTAGTCTTCTATCGCATAATAGGACGTTGCCATACGGTAATAAGACACTTCTCCTTCGCCCGACTTAGGTGCATGCTGATAAATTTGCTCGTAAAGCACAATGGCTTTGTCAAACTCTTTTTGATCATAGAGTTCGTTGGCCGTAACGAATTTTTGACTGTAATCTGAACCCTTAAGGATTTTGGCGTAGTCAGAGCAAGCGCTGAGTCCTGTGAACAGGATGGTAAAGATCAATATATTTTTCATGTTACTTGACTCTTAGACTGCGTCCTACTTGAAGAACGGAAGTGGGTTTAATGCCATTCATCTGGCACAATTGCGAAACTGTAGTACCGTTGCGAGAAGCGATTTCGGTGAGGGTGTCACCCGGTCTTACTTTGTAATATCTTACTTGAGGAGTTCTGACAACAACAGGTGCTTGAATTACTTCGGTAGGATGATCTTCGTAATAATCTGAAGGTTTTGCACCTGGCCTAAAAAGACCTTTGTGCACAAAAAGATTTTCGTTTTTGAGATCCTTGGCCGCAAAGTCAATAACTTCCTCCGGATTCATAGGAACGTCGTAAAATCGAATTTCAAAGTGGAGGTGAGAACCATACGAGCGTCCTGTATTGCCACCGAGTCCAATAGGCTCACCAGCAACGATGTCCTGATCAGGGTAAACCAAAAACTTGCTTAAGTGAGCATAAAGCGTTTCTAGGCCATTGGGGTGCCTAATAATGACTAAGTTGCCATAGCCGCCATCATTGTATTTGGCGTAGCGTACTTTACCTGACCAAGTTGCGTATACAGTGTCTCCAGTTTCCAAATCGATGTCGATGCCATTGTGGCTTCTTCCATTACGAGGACCGTAGCGAGAAGTAACAAGCCCGGGTGCAGGCATGTGAAAGTTTTGATCGTATTCGTCGTTGACACATAGCCAAAGCGTGTCTTTGAGCTTGCCCATGTCATTGCGACTTGTAAAGCAGACTTCATTGCTCCAAGGGTGCTTGAAACTAGGGTCTTGAGCGAGCATTTCGCGATGAATGCGTGGATTCATGATGCCATCAAAGGTAGATACTTGCAGAAATGACCATGTTTTATTGCTGTACAATACGATTTTACCCACCTCAGTTTCGATGGTGTCAAGTGCACGCTGCGCTTTCAACAAAGATGCGGTAAAAAAGCAAACAATAAATAGAAGGAAAACTTTCTTCAAAACTGATAATTTCAATGCAAATTTACAGAATTCTTATGAAATGGACCTGACTCCAAGGATATCCACCATAAAGAAAACAGATTCATCTGGACCAATAACATTATTGTATCCTTTTTTGCCATAGGCCTGCTGAGGACTCAGAATGACGTAGTAGCGCTCTCCTTTTAAGGCATTTTTTAAAATTTTTCTTAGGCCCGGCACCACTGTTCTTTGCCCTGGTACAAAACGCAATGGAAATTTGCGTGCGTTGATGGCATTTGATCGGCTCGGCGTAGATGCGATGAATTCATAAGCGATTTCTTTCTCAGCATCTGCGGCTAACTCAAAAGGCTCACCTTTGGCCAAGCGCCAACTTCTGATACCGTCTGCATCGATACTTGGCTGTACTTTTGATATGACTTTGACAAACAACCAGTTATCTGTGTTGGGTTCAATGACGTTTTTGATTCCTTTAGCACCATAGGCCAAAACTGACGGAATTTCCACTTTCACAAAGTCCCCTACTTTCAGTTCTGTAAAGGCGAGGTCCCAACCGGCAGTTTGCATGCTGTAGCCAATCACAAAAGGGATAAACGGCAGCTTGATGCGGTTGTTGCCATCTACAATTTTGCCATCTGGCAAAGCCAAGCGATAGTCTATGAGCGCCATTTCACCGGCCTTTAAACGCGGCCCCTGCCCTCTTTTGATCCATTTGATCACAATACCATTAGCCAACTTCTTGGTACTGCTCACCTTTCCTTTTTCAAAATTGATTAGGTTTTGTTTGGCAGCGCCTGCGCTGGTATCAAAATCAGTGTTTTTTGCCGTATTGGCTTTCACAATATTTTTTACCTGACCAGCAGATTTAGGTGTGTCATTGCAAGACCACAATAGCAAGCAAAGTGCAAAAAGACTGAGGAAATATTTCATTGTAATTCAATCAATTTAAGATCAATATATAGAATGCTTTGAGGAGGTATTGATTGTCGATCGCCTAACAAACCATGACCCAAATAACTAGGCAAAATTAATTTGGCCGACTCTCCTTTTCTCATGAGCAATAGCACTTCATGTATCCCGGTTTCCTTTTCAGAATGCGCAATACTGAGCCATTCTACTTCATCTTTTGGAGTTTGGTAACACACTTTTTGATCGAGTGTCTTGACCACCACTTGAATAGCCGCTCTTTGGCCATCAAGTGCTAAGGGTAGCCCTGAAGCAACTTTTTGATAAATCATGTAACGCAAACCTGATTCGGTTTTTTGCATTTTCAATTCGCGGTAGTGCGCTAAAAATGTGTTGATCTTGATTTCTTCGCGGGCACTTAATTCTTGATTAAAGTCCACGGAGTGTGCATTGCTCCATTTTGTATTTTTTGGCGTATCAGGCTTTGTGCGTTTGCAGGCACTGAGCAAACTAAAACTCAATAAAAACAAATATAAAAGACGCAACATACTCTTCATGCTTACAATTCTTTGAGGTGTAGCATCAGGCGATCCAATGCCGATTGTAAGTCAGAAGGCCAGAAGCCCCCTGCTGCATATTGATGACCACCGCCACCGAAATATTTTTGTGCAAACGCATTGACAAAACGTTCGCCTTTGGATCGGAAAGAAAATTTGACACCCTCTGTTGTTTCCATCATGAAAATAGCAACTTGAATATTGGCAATCGATAAAATAACATTCACCAAACCTTCGGTATCCCCTTTTTGATAATTGAATCTTTCAAGCTCTGCTTTGGATAAAGTGATGATACCAATCCCCTGCGCTTCGAATAATTGTAATTTCTCAGCTATTGCAAAACCTCTTAGTTGCAAACGAGAAACCGTATTGACATCGTATACGGCCTCATGGATTTTAAACTGTTCTAGTCCTAAACTCAGCAAATGTGCCGCAATTTGATGTGTTTTGGCATTGACAGACGGAAAGCGAAAAGAACCGGTATCTGTCATTAATCCGAGGTAAATCCCTTGAGCCATAGCTAGGTTGACATAAGACACCCAACCCAACTCTTCCAAGCATTCGTAGATGACTTGCGTTGTAGAACACAAATGAGGTTTTGAGACCATTAAATCGCAAAATGTGTCTGGACCCGGATGGTGATCGAGCATTACTTTTGTCGACTCGAAGCCCGAAACAAAATCTGACATTTGTTCGCCAACTCTTCCGGGGGCATTGTAATCCAGACAAAACAGGATGTCTGCTTCATAGGAAAGCGTCAGATCAAAAACGGACCATTCATAAGCACTAAGAAAAGGCAATAAATAGGCAGCGGGTTGATCCGGAAATAAAATCTGGTAGGGTTTGTTGAGTTGCTGCGCCAAAGCAGCCCATGCAACTACACTCCCGACTGCATCGCCGTCTGGACCTTTATGAGTTGTGATCAACCATTGTTTAGATTGCTCAAGCGTTAAGCGAAGATCTTGCACCATGAATTAGTCTTGTTGCATGTGTTTGTCTTCCTCTGGGTCTGGCGGAAATAACTTTGGCAATTCTGACTTGTTTTGTAAACGATCAAGTAAGTCTTCCAATTGAGAAACTGATAAATTCTTCGCAATGATTTTTTTATCCTTGTCTAGGACAAAAACCTTCGGTGTGGAATAAATATCGTAGGTCTGTTGGTAATTGAGACTCTGTAGTGTGGTTGGCTTACCTTTTTCACCAGGATACAACTGCACTAATTTCTCTGGCGTAACTTTCGCAATTTCATAGATGCTATTGGTGACCGCCACATTGATGAAAGTAAGTTTGTTATCGTGGATGTATTTTTTCCAAGCTTCAAAATCCTTACCGACCCCTTTGCCAATAGCATAGACTTCGATATTGCGCGCCTTCCATTTCTCAGCATATAGTGTTTGAATTTTAGGCGTTACTTTCTTGCAATGCCCACATTCTGGATCCCAGAAATAAAGAATGGTATATTCAGACTTCAGGCTGTAGAAATCGAGCCACTTGGTATCTGAAGTATCGCGCAAAATGAGGTTGGGCGGCATGATGCCCATCACTGTATTCATTTTGTTGTCTAGGTTTTCACAAAGGTCCTTGAATTTATCTTCGGCTACCCAAAATGCAGGAGACTTCCCTGAAGCATCTTTGGTGCAGAAATATCTTTTGAGCATATAATAATAAACTTTGTCCATACCCATGATGTCGCTTTTTCCATAAGTTGAGGCAATCCAGCCCACAGAATATTCGAACATTTTAGATTTTGGATCAAGCGCATCACAAAACTGAAAAGCATACTTAATGATGGTATCCCAGTGTTGGATCATCATTTGCTTGCCAAAATAAAACTCTAGCTTGTTGGCAAAAATCGGGTTATTGACCAGCGCGTCGGTCTTGAAATCAACGTTATCCCAATAGTGTGCAAAATAGTACTTGTAATTAAAACTCGAATCGATGATTTTTCCGTTGGCATCCTTAGGCGCTTCCGGAACAACGACATCCATTGACATTTTTACGATCTTCGACACAAGACGACTCGGATTATTGGCAATCAATTGTGCTTGATAAGTATCTACTTCTTTATTGAGCTCGTCAATTTGCTTGCTCAGCGCTTTGTATTGCTCATCTTCGGGGCTTAACTTACCTCTTTGCTCCGCAAGTTTGGCAATATCTGCTTTTTTGGCCGAGATAAACTTAACGTAAGGAATAAAGACTTTGTTTTCTTCGGATTTTTTAATCACGAGATTAGCCATTAAATCGCCCCCACTTGTTTCAATTTGAATCTCTTCGTTATTGTAAATGAATTGAAAAAATCGCTGATCAGGCAAGTATAATCCAACTACGCCCGGTTTTTGCTTCGCACCATCAAAGACCACTTCGCCGTTTTTCATCTCAGCGGTGTCTGCGTAAAATAACTTTGACCCAAAGTATTTGACGAGGTAAACTGTTGTATCTTTTTGATCCAGAACTTTTAGTCTGATTTTCTGAGCCTGGCTTTGCAGCACAACAACACTCATTAAAGCGAAAAATAGGTATCTCATGTTTATATAGTTTCCTTACGAATTTGCTACCTTTTCAGTGTAGTCTCTTCAATTTAACATTTCTTTAACCAATTTGATCGAGCGCCTGCTGGCTAATTGACGAAGCCGAAAGTGGATCAAGGTAATGAACCTCTGAATAACGACGCATCCAAGTCAATTGACGCTTGGCATAATTGCGCGTATGTTGCTTGATTAAAACAGGTACTTGTTCAGCAGTAAGCTCCTCTTTCCAACAAGAAAAAAATTCAGTGTATCCAACGGTTTGCAGCGTTTTATATTGTTGGTGGACATCAAAAAATTGACGAGCTTCTTGTTCTAAGCCTTCTGCTAGCATTTGGTCTACGCGCAGATGAATGCGTTCATACAACTGCTCTCGAGGCCAATCAATGACAAAGCGTCGTAATTGAGCTGGCGCTTGTTTCAATCCTTTTCTCAGTATTACATTTGATTGACCTGATATTTCAGCAATTTCTAGCGCCCTGATCACTCGTCTTGAATTATGGAGATCAACTTCATAATAATATTCAGGATCGAGTTTAAATAGTGCTGCTTGAATACTTGTTATCCCTTCTCGCTGATAAAGCTCCTGCCATTTAGCCTGAACTTGTGCATCATGTGGCAGATCGTCTAAACCCAAAACCAACGCATCTGCAAAAAGCGCTGAGCCACCAACTAATACTGCTACTCCGTTTTTTTGGAGTAGCTTATCTAATATAGGTTTGGCTAGCTGAGCAAAATCTGCTGCATTGATCGCATTGACAAAGCTTTCGTTCTGTATAAAGTGATGCTTAACAGCGGCAAGCTCTGAGCTTGACGGGACTGCCGTGCCAATAGACATTTCTCGATAGAATTGTCTAGAATCAAAGGAAATGATTTCTGTATTGAAATGCTGTGCTAAGGCAATAGCAAGCGCCGTTTTACCTGACGCCGTTGGGCCTTGTACAACAAGAATAAGCGGTTCAGACATGTCTTATTTCCAGTGCTCGTAAATCCCTAAAACCTTTTTGACATAACTTGTTGCGTGGCCACGATAGGCTCCACAACGCACTAACTCAGAACGGTAAAAACGTGGGTCGTCTAGTTTTTCAACCATTAATTCCACATTACCTTCCCATTTATTCGGGTTTAGACCTGCCGATTTGGCTAAGTTTCGGGCATCTTGTATATGACAGATGCCTGCATTATAAGAAGCCAAAACAAAACACAAACGATCGTGCTCATCTTGTATTTCAGACCAAAGCCTTCCCATCGATACCAAATAACGCATGCCTCCATTAATTTGTGCTTCAGGGCTAGAACCCGGAACCACTCCAAATTGTGGCCCCGTATTAGGCATAAATTGCATGAGGCCATAAGCACCGCCAAACCCACGTGCATTGGGATTAAATCTAGATTCTTTAAAGGATATTGCTGCTAAAATTTTCCAATCCCAACCGTATTTTTTGGCGGCATTTTTAAATAACTTATCAAAAGGTGAGATGGCTCCTCTTGGCGTTAAGAAAAACTCAGTTGGAGTAGAAGAAATGTAGTCAAAATAACGTTTTTTCAACTGTACAAAAGCCTCAGATGCCAAAAATTCATTGAGGAATAAATCGAGTTTTTCTTTAAGCACCTTACTTTTTGGACGTAGGGCAAAAGCAATGCGCTGCTCAAAAGACATACGCGTAGAAATATCTAAAAATGGATGCATGTCTTTGGAAATGCGCGCCAAGTTTTCATGTGCCAAAGTATAGCGAATACGCCCCCTGACTACTTCATCGATAAGATCTTCAGCTAAAGGCAAGTTGGGTTCGTACTTGATGTCAATTTTCGCACCAATTTCATCTTGTAAGGCCACGATTCGTTTTTCAAATGCCGAGTACTTTCTGACATAAACCTTTTTGCCCGCCAAGTGCGCTGGCTCCTTGATCAAGGAATCTGATTTTCTTTGCACCAAAACCTGAAATGTTTGGTAATAAGGCATACTGTAGGCCATGTAACGCTCTTGTCCTAGAGCGATTGGCAAGTTTGCTGCCACGACATCACCCTCCCCTTTGTTCAAGTATTTGGAGAAATCTGCCAAATTGTTCAGAGATTTCACTTCGAGCTTTAAACCATTGGCCTTACAAAAAGTATCGAGTATTTCGTATTCAAAGCCCATTTGCTTGCCTCTGAATTCAAAATAAGAAAGCGTGCTGTTTTCAGTCAGTACGGTGAGTTTACCTTTTGCTTTGATTTGGGCCCAATCTCTCGATAAGGCAGCCTTATTTTCTTGAGACTTACAAGAAAAAAGCAACAAAGCAAGCACGGGTAAAAGGTAAAGACGCTTCATCATTTTTTTACACATAAGACAAAGTTTACGAAAAGAAATTCAATTGGTTACACATATCCAACTTTATGAAAAAGAGCTCAATAAAGCCCACAAGAAGTTGCGATTTTCATTCGTGGCATTAAAAATTTCTGAATTTTTTGTTGCGATTTCGTTTTTATTCATATCTTTGCACTCGTAAACAAAAGGGGGTTTAGCTCAGCTGGTTCAGAGCATCTGCCTTACAAGCAGAGGGTCGGCGGTTCGAACCCGTCAACCCCCACTAAAAGCCAATCGAAAGATTGGCTTTTTTTATTTACTGTTTTTCAAGTACTTTTAACGTGCAATGCTGAATACACTTTTCAAATGATTTTCAAGCGCCTCATCAACTTAAAAAGTATTTCAATCAAAGTATGGGCTTGGCTTTCACTCATCAGCATCCTCGTGTTGACTGCTTTCTTTATATCGGCATTAAAAGAGTTGCGTTTTGATTACAACTTTGAAAAATTCTTCCCAGACAACGACCAACAAACACATTTCTACAAACAGCATCGCACGCGTTTTGAATCAGACAACGACTTTTTATTGTTGGCCATTGAAAATAAAGCAGGTGTTTACAACCTAGATTTTTTAAAAAAGATAGATCAATTGACCCAAGAGATCGCTCAAAAGGTTCCGTATGTTGCGCGTGTTTTATCCATCACCAATGCCAAAGAGGTCAAGATGTATAGTTTTGGCGGCGTCATCCAAGATCCTTACATCCACTTCAAACAACAGTATTTAGCCACCGATCGCTTGCGAATTAAGGGTACTCCAGAATTACAAAATACTTTAGTTGCTAGAGACGGACAATCGGTTTGCATTTATATTCGCCACAAAGACTACATCGTTAGAAAACAGAGCGATGTCATGCTCGGCAAATTGAAAATGCTCGTCGATCAATACCGTTTTGATGGAGTTCATCTATCGGGCAGGACTCACGGCCAAAAAGTCTATGTGGATCGGATGATGGAAGAAATGGTTTTCTTTCTCATGCTCAGCGCTGGCTTGGTCTTGCTCTTTCTATTTTTAACTTTTAGATCATTATGGGGCATGTTTGTACCGATGTCTGTGATGGTCATGGCCTGCATCTGGCTACTTGGCGGCATGGCTGCACTTGATGAGCCCATCAATATATTATTGGTGACACTGCCTACCATATTATTTGTAGTAGCAATGGCCGATGTCATTTATATAGTCAGTAGATTTTTACAGGGCTTGCGCGATGGCTACGACAAAATTTCCGCTACCAAAATCACCTATCAGGAAATAGCTTTTCCGGCCTTCCTTACTTCCATCACTACCGCTATTGGCTTTGGCAGCCTTTATTTTGTGGAAGTCATGCCCATTCAAGTTTTTGGTATTGTTGCAGGTATTGGTACGCTCATCGCGTATTTTTTCACGATGTTTTTGTTACCAATTTGCTTTGTAGTCCTACCAGAGCCAACTTACATCCATCAAAAAGCCGAAGCACCCTATTGGCAAAAATTCTTGCGTTGGACCTTCCAATTTCTGATCCGACAAAGAAGGGCTGTGCTTATCAGCAGCATCGGCATTGCTGTTTTCTGTTTGTTTGGGATTTCTAAAATACAAAACAACCACTACCTCATGGATGACCTCCATCCAAAAGAACAACTCAAACAAGACTTCCGTTTCATTGATCAACACTACGGCGGTATTCGACCTTTTGACATCTCCATAGAAATCAAAGATCCTGAACTCAGTTTCTGGGATCCCGTTGTACTCCAGGAATTGGCGCAAGTGGAAAGCTATTTAGAAAAAACCTACGGCGCAGCCATCAAAAACTCATTGGTTCAGAGCCTTTGTATCGCGAATAGAGCCGCACATGGCGGAAACCAACAATTCTTCAAATTACCAAGCTCTAAAAGAGAAATAAAACGCTATCGCAGACAACTGCGCATGATTGAAAACGGTGCTTTTTTACATACCATCTTGGACAGCACTGAACGTTTCGGGCGCATGCACGGAAATCTAGCCGACCTCGGAAGTGCACCTATTCATCAGAAGAATGAGGCCTTTGAACGCTACTGCCAAAAATTAGGCCTGCACGGAAAAGTACAATATCAGCTTACAGGTGCAGCACACCTGCTCGATCGCAATATTGATTACATTTCTGCAAGTTTGGTGGAAGGCCTGATTTTTTCTGTACTCTTGATTGCCTTGATCATGGGCTTGGTTTACCGCTCAGTGCGCATGATGCTCATTAGCATGATCCCCAACCTGATTCCGTTGTTGGCAGTGGCAGCCATTATGGGTTTTGCAGGCATCGAACTCAAAACCAGCACGGCAGTGATTTTCACGATTGCGTTTGGAATTTCTTACGACGACACCATCCATCTTTTAGCTAAATTCAAAATCGAACTCGCCAAAGGCAGCTCGAAATCCTATGCTTTAAAAAGGGCCTATTTAGAACGCGGTAAGGCCATGATTTTGTCGAGCTTGATTTTATGTTGTGGTTTTTCCATGCTTATATTCTCGACGTTCATGGGTTCATTTTATATGGGCATCCTTATTAGTATTACACTTTTTGTAGCGCTGATTTCCGACCTCACTTTACTCCCGGTTCTCGTCTTACTCTTTTTCAAGACGCCAAAAACCACTCCTTCCAACTGACTATAGCCATCAGCGAAACGAGCAGTGCTCCCCAAATGAAATGAAAGCTAGGCAATTCAAACAAGCCTTGGTAATGGAAGAAAAATCCCCAATAAAATAAGAATCCTATTTGGGACAAAATGCTGATCCACATTACAAAATGAATACAGGTTTCTTGGAAGGTACAACGCTCCGAATGAAATTTAACTTCATCGATCACTTCATGTACGGTTCGGGTAAAAAGAAGGGCCACAAAAAAAGGCAAGACCTCGTAATCAAACCAATAAAACAGCAATAATACCGCTTGCAACAAACCTGAGCTTAAGATAAGAATTCGATGGGTATGCAATTCTCGGTCGGTGATGTCTTGATTTGCAATTTTTGCATGAGTCAATGCATCTAGCCCCCAAGCAAGTACAAAAATGCTGGTGCAAATCAAAATGAGTAAAGAAATATGTTCTGGATCAGGGTTCATCGCTTTAAGAATTGAACCAAAAGGTAAGTATAAAAATCAACAAGCAAGTTAAAATATTGAGGTATTGCGTCCAAATCAGTTTGCGGTGATTGAGCTGAACTTGCAGTAAGATAAGTGCTTTGTAGAACACCACTACAAACGAGAGCTGAAACAACCATGAAAACGGATCAAAACCGACAAACAGCAAACAAAGCAATAAACTAAGGATATTAATGAGGTGTAAAAAAAGCAGGGTTTTCGGTACGCCAAGATAAATAGGAAGTGTACGCAATTGCTGTTTGGCGTCGTGATCAATATCTGAAATATCCCGGATGATACTGCCGTATCCCACTTGTATGGCTACAAACCAAAACAAGAATTGTACTGCGGTGTCATCAAAGGTATGTGCGCCAAAGGGCACAAGCGCTGCCCACGAAAAGCCGATTAGTACATTCTTGACCAATAAAAACCTTTTTAAATGAAATCGATGTGTAATAAAAGGCAGATTGAATTGATACATCACACTGAGCAATGCCATGGCAAAAAGCAATCCAATTTGAAAAGCATTTAAGAAATAAAAACCTAAAACAAGGGTCATGACCAGCTGTAAGACAAAAATCCGTTGCCAACCTGACTTAAACGGATCCCGAAAATCAAATCCATAGAGCAACCATGTTCCGAGCATGGCGATATACACTGATATAAGTGCTCGCGCAACAGAGGTCGACTGAATGAGCACGATACCGGATAAAACCAAAGAAATTGCTGCTATTAAAAAAAGCAGCTTAATGAAGTAGCGCTTGAACCAATTTTTCACAAACCAAAGATGCGATTATTTAAAGGCAACTTCAAATTGAAATTTGCAGTATTCGCAAGTTGAGTTGTGAAAAGCGCAAGTTTAGTTTTCAACAGTTTAGAATGAGGAAAATCAACTAGTTACTTCGATGTATGATAGCATTACTACTATAATTGTAAAGTATGTTTATAAAAATTTAATATTCAATTGATATCAGTCAGGCAAAAGCATGTAAACTTTGTATTCAATAATAAACTACTTGATGATGAAAAGAAAATTATTTGTTGGTTCGCTTTTGACCTTGATTGGTGGTCAGAGCTTTGCACAGGTCGGTGGTGACATCGATACGACGCGAGAACAAAGTGTGAAAGAAGTTCGTGTCATTTCAAATTATGCCAAAGACAGAAAAACACCAGTTGCGATGTCTACGGTCAATGCAAAACAAATTTCGGAAGTTTACGGAGGATCTACCGAATTACCAGAAGTTTTAAAGGTTACACCAGGTGTATATGCAACAAAAACTGGTGGTGGTGTTGGTGACTCTCGTATCAATATCCGTGGTTTTGACCAAAGAAATGTAGCCGTTACAATCAATGGAATCCCTGTAAATGACATGGAAAATGGATGGGTTTATTGGTCTAACTGGGCTGGACTCGGAGATGCTGTCTCTACTATTCAGGTTCAAAGAGGTTTAGGAGCATCAAAACTTGCCATCAACTCTGTAGGTGGAACCATGAATATCATTACCAAGACCACAGATGCTAAAGCGGGTGCTTCTGTTTTAACTTCGATGACCAACTACGGACAATATAAAATAATGGCCTACGCTTCCACAGGTTTGTTGGAAAATGGATTTGCACTTACAACAGTTTTATCCAAAACAGCCGGTGATTCTTATGTTGACGGCACTTGGATCAATGGTTACTCTTATTTCTTCACCCTAGCCAAGCAATTGAATGCCAAACAAAGATTGGTATTGACCGGTATTGGGGCTCCTCAATCTCACGGCCAAAGATCTACAGGTTTAACGCAAGGTCAGATCGATACCTTAGGCATTCGTTACAATGCTGATTATGGTTATTTCGCAGACAGCAGTTTATTCAATGACCGCGTTAATTATTACCACAAACCACAGTTTTCTTTGAACCATTATTGGAACATTTCAACTAAAACTAACATCAGCAGTTCCCTCTACTATTCAATCGGACACGGAGGCGGCTCTGGGCGTTTGGGTTCTTCCTACGCTAGAACTGCCAATGGTTTACTCGATATCCAAGCTGCAGTCGATTACAATACTGCCAACCCAACAGCAACTAGTGGTGGTGTAAAATATGCACAACGTAATTCAGTGAACAACCATTATTGGACCGGAATTATCTCTACCTTGAATCATAAAATTACACCAACAATTGACTTGACTTTAGGATTAGACGCACGTTCATATCGCGGCGAACACTTCAGAGAAGTCAGAGATGTCTTTATCGAAGGTGGACAACGATTTGATGCAGTCAATGGTTTAGTTGGCGTACATGAATATGCCTCTAATTACGGTAATGTATTTCATGTAACACCAGTTAATCAAAGAGTAGCATACGATAACGACGGTTTGGTGAAATATGCTGGTCTTTTTGGACAAGCAGAGTACAGTAATGAAGCTCTTTCAGCTTTCGTAACAGGTGCAATCAACATGACTTCGAATCAACGCGTTGACCGCATGCTTTACATCAACGACACAACAGGCCGCGGTGAACTTTCTGAAAAAGTAAACATTATGGGGTATTCTTTCAAAGGCGGTGCCAACTACAACCTAAATGAAAACCACAATATTTATTTCAACGCTGGAAAATTCTCAAGAGCACCATTCTGGACTTTTGTTTTTGTCAACAATTCCAATGATGTAGTACAGAATTTAGTCAATGAAAAAGCTGAATCCTTTGAATTTGGCTACGGTTATAGAAGTAAAAAAGTAGCCGTTAAATTCAATGCCTATCTAACTAATTGGAAAGATAAATCATTGTTATCAGGAAACATTACCGGACCTAACGGAACAATCACACGTGCACTCATGACCGGTGCAAATGCTGTCCACAAAGGAATTGAAGTTGAATTCAATACACAGCCAGTGAAAGGGCTAGAAATTGGTGGTATTGTTTCTTTGGGTGATTGGAGATGGAATGGTGATATCAATGCTACGGTATATTCAGAAATTGACCCTACTCAGTCTGTTACTGTAACATCTTATGTAGATGGTGTACACGTTGGAGATGCGCCACAGAATCAGTTCGGTTTGCAAGCGCGTTACCAAATTACCAAAGGTCTTTATGTCGGTGCTACTTGGGTTTATAACGATAAGTTTTATGCCAATTTTGATCCATCTAAAAAAACAGATCCTGAGGATCGTATCGATGCTTATCAAATCCCTTCTTACTATAACCTTGATGCCCGTATCGGTTATGAAATCCTGTTGGGTGACCGCACGTTAAACTTAGGAATCCAAGGATTCAACCTAACAAATGTTCAGTTCTTATCTGATGCCACAGATTTAGATGGTACAACATTTGCCTATGGCTTCCCAGGTTTTGGAAGAAACTTTAACTTTAGCGCTAAATTTACTTTCTAAGTAAGTACAGCTCTAAGCTTAACCAAATCTTAATACAAAAAGCCTTGTCAATCAATTTGGCAAGGCTTTCTTTGTAATATGAATTTGATCAATAGAGAACTCAGCTGGTTATCGTTCAATGAACGCGTCTTACAAGAAGCCCTTGACCCAAATGTTCCGCTCACAGAGCGCATGCGCTTTTTAGGCATCTACTCGAATAACCTCGATGAATTTTTTCGGGTACGCGTCGCCAATCTTAAGCGCATGATTGACCTCAAAAATGAAAAGGTACAAGGTTTTAGAGGGACAGCCGAAGAACTTTATCTTGAGATCAGAAGGGTCGTCATGAAACAACAAGACTTGTTTGAAGCGGCCTATCAACAAATCAAGCAGGACTTTGAACAGCATCAAATTCATATCATTGATGAAAGCCATTGCGATGAAAACGAATTGATTCAACTGAACGATTTTTTTCATGACAAACTCAAGCATGCGATATTCCCGATATTACTCGATAAAAAAAGACCACTACCCCGTTTACGAGACTACGCCATCTACTTGGGTGTAAAAATTACGAGTAAGTCTCGCACAAGATTTGCGCTGATTCAAGTACCTACAGATTACACAAGATTTTTTGTGCTTCATTCTGCACAAGGCAAGAAGGTTATCCTGATCGATGACATCATCCGTCTTTTTTTAACTGATATTTTTAGCGTCTACAACCCTATTTATGTCGAAGCATTTACTTTCAAATTCACTAGAGATGCCGAACTAGACCTCGACGATGATTTGTCTTTATCGTTTTTTGAAAAGATTGAAAAAAGCCTCAAGCAACGCAAAAAAGGACAACCTGTGCGTTTTGTCTATGACGAAAAAATGCCTACCGACCTCCTGGAATTTTTATTGATGAAATTAGAACTAAAAAAAAGTGTCAATACGATACCAGGTGGGCGCTACCACAACTTCAAAGATTTCATGCGCTTTCCTGATTTCGGCAATAGCGCCTTTAGATTCAAAAGTCAAACGCCCGTTGCGCATCCTGCGCTCCGAATGGTCAAAAGTAATATTCAAGAAATCATTAAGAAGGACATTTTGTTGCACTTCCCTTACCAGCAATTTGACCATATTATTGATTTACTACGAGAAGCCAGCTTGGATCCCAAAGTAAAGGAAATCAAGATCAATATTTATCGAGTTGCAAAGAATTCAGAGGTAATGAACGCCCTTTTAGCGTGCATATTTAACGGCAAACAAGTGACGGTCGTATTTGAATTACAAGCGCGCTTCGACGAAGAAAATAACTTGTGGTGGAGTAACCGTCTTAAAGATTTCGGAGCAAATGTCATCTATGGTTTACAAAACCTGAAAGTTCATTCTAAATTATTACAAATCAAGCGCATTCACGAAGGCAAAACACAGTTTATCACCTATGTCGGAACCGGTAACTTCAACGAAGGTACAGCAACCGTCTACACGGACCTTGCTTTGCTTACGGCTAACAAAGAAATTTCCAATGAAGTTAGTCGCGTATTTGGCTTATTAGAAAATAACCTTGAAAGACACACATTTAGGCATTTAATGGTCTCACCCTTCAATACGCGTAGAAAGATCATTGCACTGATTGAAAGAGAAATCAAATTTGCAAAAGCAAAAAAACCAGCTTCTATAAGAATCAAGATCAATAACTTGACCGATGTAAAGCTCATTGAAAAGCTATATGCCGCCAGTAAGGCAGGTGTTCAAATTGAAATGATCATTCGAGGAATTTGCTGTCTGAAACCAGGCTTAAAAAATTTGAGTGAAAACATAACTGCAATAAGTATCGTTGACCGCTATCTAGAGCACGCGCGCTTTATGATTTTTGGCAACAATGGCTCTACAGAAACCTATATTTCTTCTGCAGATTGGATGGAACGAAATTTAGACCAACGCATAGAAGTAGGGACAAAAATTTTAGACCCTGAAATTCAGCAAGAAATAGCCCAAATTTTTGATTTTCAATGGAGAGGATCAATCAAAGCTCGAAGTATTTCAGCTGATTATAAAAATTTATACTCAAAAAGAAATCTACCTCCTTTTCATGCCCAACAGGAACTATACAAGTTATACGCCGAGCAATTACAGCAAATATCGCAAGATGCCTAATTTTTCTTTGAAGGTTTCAAAGGCTTCATCTACAATATAGGATTGCTTCCCTCTTGATTGGAAATCCGTTAGGATTCGCTCTAAAATGAGTTTCGTTTCGTCATGATAAGGCAAAGCAGCCGGATTTGCTTGCGTTAACCAATAATTGATTTGTCGGTGATATAGTAAATCGAGTTCTGGAATGGTCATTGCACCCACTTTTTGCGCTCCTAATGCATTACAAGCCTGTTCATAATGACCTTTCATAGGAATGACCAGTACCTTTTTTCCTAAAAACATGGCCTCAGCAGGTAATTCAAATCCTGCACCAGCTAAAACACCCGTGCAACTTATTAAACTATTTTGAAAATGATCTTGACTTATTGGCTTGATAAAAACATCATCAACCCGGTAAGCGTAGGTGGCAAATTTTGAAAAGACCTCCCATTTCACAGGGAATTGTCTTAAAAAATGAATCAGGACATCGTCGTGATAGCCAGGTAAATATACGGTGTAATGTCCGTTGTCGACTGGGGTAGCTTGTCTTATTTCCCTTCGGATAACCGGAGTAAACACCTTGTCCTCATAAGCTTCGAAATGAAAACCATACTTGGTTTTAGTTGGGACATAATGATGCAACACGTAGCGCCCAAAAGCCATATTTTTATCGGGTTTAGGTGCTCTTTGATGAATGACGCCCGCCTGATGACTTAATTCGATACACGGCACGCTATTGACTAATGCTGACCAAGCAGAAACTGGTTCAAAATCACTGAGGACTAAATCATATTGTGCAATTGGAAAAGACTTAATTTCTTTTATAAAATCTATTGGATGCGTGTTTTTCAATGACTTAACTATACTGATTCCACCCTTCTTCCCACTCAAAAAAGTCAAGCCAGTACGCTGATAATCGATATGAAACTGCGCTTTTATTTGTGATTGATTGCCCGACACGAGGATATCGACCTGAGCAAATTCTTTCAAAATAGGAACAATTTCGTGCGCCCTACTTAAATGACCGTTTCCGGTCCCTTGAATGGCATAAAGGATTTTCATGACTGTGCTTGTAGGTCTTCTATGACTTCCTTGAGTAAATATTCGTAGTTCAAAGCTTCTTTGTACTGCGCTATTATTTCTTGAGAATCCTGCTTTTTACTTTGATCATGGCGATACAACAACCATTCACCTTGATGGTATTCTAATGCAGTTGAATTTTCAACCCAATCTCCTGAGTTTAAATAAAGAACCTCTGCCCCGTCTTTGCCCTGCATCATTTTGATTTGTGGCTGATGGATGTGTCCACAAACCACGTACTGATATTCCGAACACATGGCGATTTCAGCAGCGGTTTCTTCGAAATTATTAACGTACTTGACCACTCCTTTCACGCTATCTTTTACTTTTTGGGATAGCGAAATTCTTCCTCTTCCAAATTTTTCTGAAATCCAATTCATCAGCGTATTCAAAATGATGAGTAAATCATAGCCTTTTCCACCCAGTTTAGCTACCCTTTTTGAATGCTTCATGGTTGTGTCAAAAACATCTCCATGAAAAATCCAGGCCTTGCCAGTCGGAAGATTCAAAATCAATTTGTTTTGTATCTCGAAGTCACCCATTTTAAAACCTTTAAACTTGCGCAGCGTTTCATCATGATTACCTGTAATATAAACCACCTTTGTACCCTGTGTCAACATAGCCGCAATGGTCTTTAGAACTTCCATGTGAGCCACTGGGAAATACCGTTTACTGAATTGCCAGATATCAATGATATCCCCATTCAAAACCAACATTTGAGGATCAATACTCTTGAGATAAGTTACCAATTCAGCTGCCCTCGAACCGTAGGTCCCGAGGTGAACATCAGAAATAATAACGAGGTCAACTTTACGCTTCATAGCCTATTTTTGATGTAAAGTTCTTACCCCGATATGTCTTTGATTTTAATTCAATGTTATACTTCCAATTTGATTTCAAAATTCAACTGTTCATAACAAAAAAAAGGAGCCCTAAGTGAGCTCCTTTAAGAATCTATTTATAAAATTATTGTTTCACTATATTTTTTCTAAAATCAAATTGTTCACCGATAAAATGGATCACATAAACCCCGTTTGCATAGTCAATTAAGGAAATTTCTGTGTTTTCCGAGAAAGGATAAAAGCTATTAATATGCTTACCTTCAAGACTGAAAATTTCTACAACTCTTAATTCTCTATTACAATTAATTTGGATGATTCCAGAGGATGGATTTGGATAGACATCAATATTTAGATCAAGATTTGCTACGCTTAAACATGGCTCTACATTCACAACAATTTCGTCTGAAGCACTACATCCATTGTTATTACTAGCGGTAATAATGTAAGTACCACCGTCGTTGATAACTGTACTTGGGTTTACACTTCCATTACTCCATAGCAAGTTTTGAGCATTACCAGTGGCAATAAGGGTATATGGCAATTGATCTTCACATATTAAAATATCCTCACCTAAGGATACAAGTGGAGCAGATAAGAACACTATTTCGGTTGAAAATAGTGCGGAACAACCAAAGGTATCAGTAACCTGTACAGATATATTTCCTTGCTGACTCCCTATGAAATATGGAAGTGTACTACCATCTGACCATTCAAAAAACGGATATAAATTTGAATTACCCAAATTGACTGCATAAGGTAGTTCATTTTCACAAACATTTGTTTGACTCGCTAAATTCACAACAGGAAGCTCTAAAACAGTTACTGTTATTGTATCATATGCAGAACATCCTGTAGTGGTATTAGTTGCTACTGCAACATAAAGTCCTTGACTATTGACACTAATATTGGAAGTGTTATAGCCTTGAAAATAATTCAGATTTGCATTTGAATTGGTCATCAATTGAATAGGCAAGTCATTGGCACAAACTTGAACATCACTACTAGAACTGATGACAGGCTTGGGCAAAACATTTATTAAAATTGAAGCCGAATTTGTACACGAATTTATAGAGGTTGCTGTTAAAGTCATTGTATTTAAGCCAGGGTTAGGTAAAAATGATTGTCCCGGAGCTAAACCATTACTCCACATTAAAAGCGTTGCATTTGAAGTTCCATAAAGCGTGACCGGGCTACCTTCGCAAACAGTAATATTAGAACCTGCATTTACAGTAGGTGCTGCTAAGATTGTTAAAACAACTTGCTCCTGAGCCTGACAATTTGTAACAGTATTAATACCAGTAATTGTATAAGTTGACACCCCAGAAAATCCTTGGGTTGGGATGACAAGCGAATTTCCTTGAAAGCCTGAATTCCAATTATATACATCAGCATTTCCAGACACAGTTAATGTTACATTGGGTCCTGCGCAAACGGTAATGTCTTGTCCTGCATTGACAATCGGTAGTGGATTAACCAAAACATTGTAAACTGAGGAGGTTGCTGAACAGCCATCTAATGTAGAAGTTAATGTAATATTAGACGTAGACGTAGCGACAACTTGCTGTGATGTTTGTCCTGTACTCCATAAATAACTCGATGCAGTAGGTGCTGTTAAAGTTACCGAAGAGCCTTGGCAAAAGGTCAAAGGACCTGAAGACAAAACATTGACATTAGGAAGTGGTTTAACGATAACAGTGACGGGACTTGACGTACTTGAACAACCTGTTGAAGTAGTGGTTAATGTATAATTACCCGCAGTATTCACAACAATTGATTGCGAAGTTGCACCATTACTCCAAAGGTAGGCATTTGCAGTTGGTGCTGTTAGTGTAACGCTCTGCCCTGGACAAATTGAAGTCGGTCCAGCAATTTGGACAACTGAACTAGGAATAGGATTAACAATCAAAGATATTTGAGAAGATGTATCTGTACATCCTAGTGTGTTGTTCTGAACTGCGACTTTATAAACTCCTGGCGTGGTAGCCGAAATACTTGCAGTTGTTTGTCCTGCTAACGGAGTACCATTGAGCAACCACTGATAGTTACAATTTGGTAGTGCATTGATCGTTAATGAAGCGGCTTGCCCAGCACAGATTGTAGTAGAACTGCTTGCAATTGTAGCTCCTGAAGCGACAGCACAAGTATTTAATTGATAAATGGATAGGGTTGAACTCACCTCATTTGCTAATAAAACAAGCGCTTGTCCATTAGGTGAATCAACAGCATCTATAACTACTATACCCTCTGCACCAAGGTCCGGACCATTTGGATTTGCTGCACTTCTATTATTTGCATATCCGACATATACCGGATTTTGAGGATTATCTACATTGAATACCATGACTCCGCCGATTCTTTCCAAGGCAGCAAAAACATAGGTATGACCATTCCATTGCTTTACTGTAATTCCTTCCACTTCAGGACCTTTGTCATCAGATCGATTCTTCAGTGATGGCGTACCAATTGAATTAGAAACATTAAACATAGAACTAAATGTGGGATGATTTGCAATAATTTGTTCGATCAAATCTTTTGAGTCAAAAACCAGCGTTCCAGTTGTTGCATTCCAAATACTAAATGATCTTCCAGACATTACATGTAATTCATCGTAGTCTCCATCACCGTCTGTGTCACCTGAGTATTTAAGTGCTGAGAGTCGACCTAGAAATTTATTATTCTTTAATATTGTTGCGTCCGGAAAAGCGTTTGGATCTAAATTGGCAAAAGTCGAAGATGATATTCGATTGGCATCCACAACTGTTCCAAATTCTCGAGAATCCCCTTCATTGGCAGTAAACAAATAACCTTGATTACTGATCTGTTTGAAAGCAATTGCATCCGGCATATAGGCCCCTTTAATTGGCAAATCTCCTGTAATAAGGACCATACCACTCTGATCTGAGGCATCTAAAGCATTATTTGATCCAACTCCGTAACTTGCATATCCGAGCGGTGTCAAAGAAACAATAGTATTGTTCAAAAGATTAATTGTAAGTAAAGCATTATTTTCTTGTAGGGTTATATACGCTTTAGTATTATCCTCGGAAATTGCAATATATTCAGGCTCAAGATCTTGTGCAACACTAGCACTGGTTGAAAAAATTCTTATTCCCTGAGCTCTAAGTGCGGTTTCTTGACCATTAAATGCACTCAGTGATATGGTAGTAACATTTGCTTGTGTTAAAGTAGCTATACCACTTGAAATATCAATAACAGATACAGAACCCTCTGGATCGATTGAATAGGAGGAATTTGGTTCACCTTCGTTTGCAGTGAGTATTTTGGTGAAATTTTGATTAAAACAAATCATATCCGGCATTGCTCCAACACTTACTTGATTCAGAAAGGTCCCATTTGCATCGAAAAAAACTACAAAACCATTTAATTGAGGATTGCTATTCTCAATTGCACATGCCACAATTCCATTTCTAGCGACAACTGAGTTAATTCCACCATATGGCGCCATAGAAATACTGTTAATTAAAACAGGCGCAGCTGGGTTACTTAAATTTACGATATCTAATTTAGCGCCTATACTATTAGCTATGTACAAGCGATCTGAAACCGGATCGAAGGATACAATTTCAGCAGAATTCGAACCTGATGTACCATTAGAAAAACTTGTAAGCAGTTGTAAATTCATTTCATTCGTAGCCACTGGTGCTTGGTAGTCATTATCCTTAATAAAAATAATACTGTAATTATTGGCTGTTGAAATATTTGCGTTAGAACTCGTGTTTAACTTTATTATTATTCGTTCTGCTTTTTCGGAAAGATTGTCATCCAAAATAGTTATGGGCACATTAAAAGTACCATTCGTATTAGCGGGTATATTTAAAGTATTGGACCAGGTAAAATCAACATTCTCAATAGCATTGCTGTAAACAGAAAAACCTAAATTGATGTTAATTTCACCTGAATTGGCATTGGTAATAACAATTGGAATATTAACAGTTCCGACATTTTCGTTCACAGCAAAAAAGTTACTTGAACTTGGTATTGAGACATCAGCACGTCCCTGAAAAGAGACATTATCAAAGCGCCAGGTACCGGCAGTCGCAATATTTGAAGGTGTAGAAGTTTGTCTAAATTCACCAGTAGATTGATAATGTGCTGCTAGAATTCGAACCCCAAAATTGGCATTATTTGCCACACCTGCGATGCCTGAGAAATTAACAGCAATTCTACGGTATTGATCTCCTACTCCATTGTTCAAAAATCTTCCGTTATCAATGGTACCATTACAGAACGTTGTGTTTGTGTTAGTCATCGTAAAATTGATCCAAGTCAGACCATCAATCGTATATTGAATTCTCACAGTGTTCGCAGCTGTATTTGAAAATCGCATGTCCCATGTAAAGAGAATATTTTGGAACCCGACAGTCGAAGCATTGTATTGAACACCAGAGCTTTCATTTGTTGACCCTGGATTTGCAGTAAATGACCACGCTCCTGGATTGGTGCCATTTTGACTTCCACAACCATTGTTTATGATAGGATCCATTCCTGTTGCTGCACTAGCTACAACAAAACTACCTATGACCAACGAAGAACCAACTCCGACATCAGCAACAGGATTTGCAGGGCTACCGCTTATAGAATTATAATTCCAAAGCGCAATAAAATTATTTTGGGCAATTGAACTTATGGCAAAGGTCAATAAAATACTGAGTACACTTAATCTCATGACAGTTATTTTCTTGCAAAATAATCGTCTTAATATGAAGTGTTTATTGAGTAAAAATTAAACTCTTATGTATAAATTATTACCTTACTTCGCCAACTCCACAATTTGCTGGACCAAACTAGGATCTAGCAAAGTACTTGTGTCGCCGAGGTTAGAAGTATCGCCTTCTGCGATTTTTCGGAGGATGCGGCGCATGATTTTACCACTGCGAGTTTTGGGCAAGCCAGGTACGAAAAGAATCTGATCTGGTTTGGCAATTGGTCCAATGATGCGCGATACGGTTTGTATAATATCTTGTTTAGACAAATTGGCGTCTCCGTGGGTACCATCGTAAATAACATAAGCAAATATGCCCTGCCCTTTGATGTCGTGAGGAAAGCCAACTACCGCACTTTCTATTACTCCAGCATGCATATTGATGGCATTTTCTACCTCCGCGGTTCCAATTCTGTGACCACTGACATTCAGGACGTCGTCTACCCTGCCTGTAATGCGGTACATGCCGTCTTCGTCGCGTAGACAACCATCTCCGGTGAAATATAGATTTTCATAGGTAGAAAAATAGGTTTGACGACAACGCTCGTGGTCTTTGTAGGTAGTACGAATCATACCAGGCCATGGAAATTTAATACATAAGTTTCCATTAACACCATTTCCCTCTATTTCTGTGCCATTTTCATCCACCAAACAAGGCTGAATGCCAGGAAGCGGCAAGGTTGCATAAGAGGGTTTCGACGGAGTTACACCGGCTAAATTCGAGATCATGACACCCCCAGTTTCTGTTTGCCACCAGGTATCGACAATCGGGCAACGATTTTGTCCGATGTGCTCGTTGTACCAATGCCATGCTTCCTCATTGATTGGTTCGCCAACAGAACCTAATACTTTGAGCGAACTCAGGTCTTTGCCTTTGATTGGATCCAAACCAAAGCCCATCAAACTACGGATAGCAGTTGGTGCCGTGTACAAAATATCGACTTTGAATTTTTCTACAACCTCCCAAAATCTGCCGGCATCTGGCCAAGTAGGAACACCTTCAAACATTAATGTAGTGGCACCTGCACTGAGTGGTCCGTAGATGATGTAGCTGTGCCCGGTAATCCAGCCGATATCTGCGGTGCAAAAATGAACTTGCCCCGGTTGGTATTGAAAAGCATTCACAAATGTATAGTTGGTCCAGACCATATAGCCAGCCGTAGTATGCACGACACCTTTTGGTTTGCCCGTAGACCCTGAAGTATACAAAATAAACAAGATGTCTTCAGCATCCATCGTTGCTGATTCTACTTTCGGATTGCCCATGGTTTCGACTTTCTTGATTTCGTCCTCCCACCAAACGTCACGGCCTTTCAGCATGGAAACAGGGGTGCGCGTGCGCGTGCAAACAATAACGCGTTTGATTGTTTTGTTTCCGACAAGGGCGTCGTCGATAACGCTTTTTAAAGGAATATCTTTAGCACCTCGAAATGCACCGTCGCAAGTCACGATGAATTCAGCCCCGGCGTCATCGAGGCGATCAGCGATCGCCTGAGCAGAAAAGCCCCCAAAAATTACAGAATGGATGGCACCGATGCGAGCGCAAGCCAAGGTGGCAATCGCGAGTTCAGGAATCATGCCCATATATATGCAAACGCGATCGCCTTTTTGCACTCCGTTGTTCAGGAGTACATTGGCAAATTGCTGCACCTTGAAGTGTAATTCTTTGTAAGTGAGAACACGATGATGCTCATTGGGGTCGTTGGATTCCCAAATGATGGCTGGTTCGTTGGCTTTTGTAGCTAAATGTCGATCTAAACAGTTTTCAGTGATGTTGAGCTGCCCGCCTTTGAACCATTCAATTTTTGGTTCTTTGAAGTTCCAATCCAGGACCTTATCCCATTTTTTCTTCCAAGTAAATTGTTCGGCAACCTCGGCCCAAAAAGCTTCTGGATCATTGATGCTTTTATTATAAGCATCTTGATATGCTTCAAATGTACGCAGTTGGTAAGGGTAATTCATAGTTAGTAGTTTAATCTAAGCGAAGGTAATTGATTCAAATATGGCGTCTTAGCATTTATCTGCTAAATTGATATAGTTATGCAAAATTAATATAGATATTCATTTTATATTCGTCAAATGGAAGAAAGAAAATGTCCTAAATGTCAATCAATTAAGCTCGTTAAAAGCGGCGTAATAAAAGGCAAGCAGCGCTATATGTGCAAAGCATGTAACTATGCTTTCACCGTATTTAAAGATGGGAAGAATATTGATCCCTATTATGTCATTAAGGCCCTACAATTGCACATTGAAGGGGTGAGTTTGAGAGAAATTGAGCGCCTGATTGGTGTCAGCCATGTGTCAGTAATGAATTGGATAAAAAAATATAAAATTCAAGCACCTGAAGCGCAACAATATAAACCGACTTACAAAGTATTTAAACATCAAGAGTTGGTAGCGCATTTAGGGCAAATTGAAAACATGAAAGATAAGGGAATGATCATCACAGAAATCGGCGATAAATACATGCTGATTCATTGGGATAAATTCCAACGTTAAGCTATACACTTTACAAGAAGTATAGTTGATCTAAACAACATTGATTACAATTTTCAAACTTGGCTGTGCTAAACATAAACTATTACAAATGAAAAACAAATTACAATTGTTGTTATTCAGCGGTTTATTCACCTTGGGCTTTACTACTCAAACCCAAGCACAAGGAACCGATGGATATGGCTCAGGTATCAAAATTGCCTTGGATACCACCGGTAAAAAGTACATCAGAATTTTGAACTGGCACCAAGTATGGGTTCGACATAACGAGAACAACCCTGGCTCAACCATCAATGGCACTCCACAAGATAACCAGTGGGACATGGGGCTTCGTCGTTCGCGTTTTTTATTACACACGCAGATCAACCCTAATTTCATGTTGGTAACGCACTTTGGGATCAATAATGCCAATCAAATCAGCGGAGGCGCCAACGGACAAGGCGCAAGTGGTGCAGATGGCAAAAAACCTCAGCTTTTCATGCACGATGCCTACATGGAGCATCGCGTATACAAAGACATGCTCTGGCTAGGTGCAGGATTGCAATACAACATTGGCCCCTCTCGCCTATCGAGTGCCTCTACACTCAATTTTTTAGGATTAGATTCACCCATCTTTAGCTGGCAAAATATTGAAGCCACTGATCAATTTGCACGTCAGTATGGCTTGTTTGCAAAAGGGCAAATTTTAAAAGGAAAAAAACTAGATTACCGTGTGTCACTTAATTTTCCTTTTGCTATTGCGAAAGGAGCTGCATTGAGTTCTTTAGATACAGCCGCTGCACATAATGGCACCATTAATTCGGCATACAGCACCGGAGGACAACCACACGTAGCTTATACTGGGTATTTTAAATATCAATTTTGGGATGTCGAGAGCAATGTGCTTCCATTTCAGGTAGGTACCTATATTGGCACAAAGAAGGTTTTCAATATCGGTGCAGGATTTTACCAACATCAAGATGCAATGTGGTCCGCCATTTGGTCAGCAGAAAAAAGCAAAGTAGATACCGTCAAGCATGCACAACTCTTTTTATCGGCAGATGCATTTTTAGACCTTCCGTTAGGAAAAGAAAAGAAATACGCCTTGACTGCCTACACTTCCTTTACCTACGCAGATATGGGCGAAAATTACATTCGAAACATTGGCCTCATGAACCCAGCAAATGGGACAATCGCCTCTCAAGCTACTTTCAACGGTAGTGGAAATGCGGTACCTACTATTGGTACTGGAACAGTGTTGTTTGCACAAGCAGGTTTGGCCTTGCCGAAAATTAAGAAAATCGGACGATTCCAACCATATGCAAGTGTTTTATTGGCAAATTATGAGCGCATTGCAGACAAAGTTTTAATTCCAGATTTCGGATTTAACTGGTTTTTGGCTGGCCATAGTGCAAAAATTACAGTCAATTACCGCCCTCGTCCGGTGTTTAGCTATGACACACCGGGGCAAAAATGGTCGAACATCCACATGACTGACCGCAAAAATGAATTGACCGTTCAATTCCAAGTTTATTTGTAAACCCCTAAATCACTATATCATGAGTACAACAAAACAAAACAGTATTACCAAGGTGATCGGTGCCTCCTCGTTAGGCACGCTCATTGAATGGTATGATTTCTACATCTTTGGTAGCTTGGCTACCATTATTGGAAAACAATTATTTCCCTCAGACGCAGGTGCTTCTGCCTTGATCAATACCTTAGCAATCTTTGCTGCCGGTTTTATTGTGCGCCCTTTTGGTGCACTCGTTTTTGGCCGACTCGGTGACCTCATTGGCCGAAAGTACACGTTTCTTTTGACGCTAGTTCTAATGGGCGGATCAACCTTCTTGATTGGTCTGATTCCAAGTTATGCTTCAATTGGTTATGCCGCTCCAATTTTAGTTCTCATTTTACGTCTCATCCAAGGCTTGGCATTGGGAGGTGAATATGGCGGTGCTGCTACCTATGTTGCAGAACATGCTCCGGCAAATAAAAGAGGTTTTTACACAAGTTGGATTCAAACGACTGCAACACTTGGATTGTTTTTGTCCTTGGGTGTTATCGTCTTGACTAAGTCTTCTTTAGGCGCAGATGCCTTTTCTGATTGGGGATGGAGAATTCCTTTCTTGATTTCAATTGTATTGGTAATTGTTTCGATTTACATCCGTGTCTCTATGCACGAATCTCCTCAATTTACAAAGCTCAAGAGCGAGGGGAAAATTTCAACAAACCCACTGAAAGAAAGCTTCAGAAACCGCGCTAACTTCAAGATGGTTTTATTGGCCTTATTTGGGGCCACAATGGGACAAGGAGTCATTTGGTACACAGGACAATTCTATGCGCAATCCTTTCTTGAAAATGCTTGTAAACTTGACTTCAATGAATCGCGTTATATTTTGATCATCGCCATCGCTATGGCAACCCCGTTCTTTATTGTATTTGGTTCATGGTCAGATCGTGTTGGTCGCAAATGGATCATGATGGCAGGTATGTTCTTGGGCATCATTAGCTACAGACCAATCTATCAATACTTTTTAGACAACAGCGATTACACAAAAACGGAGGTAGTTGCAAGCGCTGCACCAGTTGTGAAACACGAATTAGTAAAGGACACAAAAGATAGCTTGACTACCGTAACAATTGCAAAAACATTGGCCAACGGAGCCGCTTACAACGAGGTAACAACTACCAAGAAATTTGAGGACAGCTCTAAAGCACCAGAGGTTACTACCATTCAGCAAGACAAAAAATTGGCAAAGAATACTTTTTGGATTTTTGTCGGTTTGGTTTTCTATCAAATTTTATTGGTAACGATGGTTTATGGTCCTATCGCTGCATTTTTGGTTGAATTATTCCCAACCAAAATCCGCTACACATCTATGTCTTTACCGTATCATATCGGAAACGGCGTATTCGGTGGTTTGGTGCCATTTATTGCAACTCTCATTGCGAGTTTCCCTGGTTCTACCCCACTTTCTGGCTTATGGTATCCGATTGGTATTGCTGCATTGTGCCTCATCATCGGAACCTTTTACCTTTCCAACAAGATTGATCAAAACGTAGCTGACTAAACTTAAAATTATTTATTATGAACGCAATTAAAAAACTACTAGGACTTCTTTGGATGATCCTCGCACCGACTGCAGTTGTCATGATGTTTCAACAAGCTGGCGAAAAAATAAATTTAGCGGCTGAAGGCGTAGCAAGAACAAACACGGCCCTACAATGGGGAATTATCCTGTTGATCTTTATCCCTGTAAGTATCGGCATGATTATTTTTGGCTACTATTCTTTTAAAGGAGAATATGACGCCTTACCATCCAACTCGGAAGAAATTTAATCTTTCTCTGAATGTTCTAAAATGCCTCTATTTCTGATAGGGGCATTTTGTTTTCAATTAAAAACCAAGTAAATTGTAGCTGTGAAGCGCGCTCAACAATTCTTAAAATTCGGTTTGCTCGGCATTCTATGCTTGTTGTGCTTCAACTTTCCGATACTCGGTATTTTCAATTACGAGGGCCTAAACTGGTTTGGCTTTCCACATTTATTCGGCAGCATTTTTATTCTTTGGGGAATTTTTATTCTCATGTTGATCTTTTTTAGAAAAAATTAAAGCATGAACCAGTGGATAGTTATTGTTAGTGCTTTCTTTTACTTGCTTGTGCTTTTTGGCATTGCTTTACTTTTTGAAAACACAAGAAAACCACTTTTACAAAAATTAATAGGCTCGCCATATGTGTATGCATTAACGATGGCTATCTATTGCTCTGCTTGGACTTACTATGGTAGTGTCGGAAAAGCTGCAACAGATGGCATTCAATTTCTAGCGATTTACATCGGCCCTACAATTGGGGCATTTTTCATGGTTCCGGTGCTTGGCAAAATTATCCGCATTGCCAAATTTCAGAGAATCAATAGCATTGCCGATTTTATTTCTGCCAGATATGGCAAAAACATTACAATTGGTATGATTGTAACACTTCTAGTAATTATTGGAGTGATACCCTATATATCACTACAAATCAAAGCTATATCTTCAAGTTTTAACTTGCTTGTAGACAAGGATCCGACCCAAGCCAAATACTTCTACAAAGACAGTGGTTTTTATTTTACGGCAGTATTAGGCATCTTTATTGGTCTTTTTGGAACGCGCAGTGCAGATACATCGGTCCAGCATAAGGGTTTACTCGGGGTCATTGCCTTTGAATCAATCATCAAGTTATTGGCACTGAGCGCTGTTGGCATTTATGTCTGCTATTTTCTCTTCAACGGGGTGGGTGATATTTTTCATCAAGCAAGTCAATTACCCGAACTAAAAGGCCTTTTTGTCATCCAATCTGAAGATTTTCTGAATTGGTTCTTTCTCATGATCGCCTCCTTACTCGCATTTTTCTTTTTACCTCGTCAGTTTCAAGTTGGCGTTATTGAAAATGCCAATGAGCGCCACCTCAATAAAACCATGTGGCTACTTCCCCTCTATCTATTTTTGATCAATTTATTTATTCTTCCCATCGCTTTTGCTGGGCGCATCTTTTTTGGCGCTGCGTCGGTTAATCCGGATACCTACGTACTTTCATTGCCCCTTTCTAATGGAGCTAACCTACTTGGGCTGCTGACTTTTATTGGTGGCTTTTCTGCGGCAACCGGCATGATCATTGTTGAAACAATGGCCATTGCAACGATGATCAGCAACAATTTAGTGATGCCGATTATTGTCGGGATTCCAAAAATCAAGGCCTCTATTGACGAAAGTTTCAGCCAACAAATTAAATGGATTCGAAGATCAGGAATCTTTTTCATCTTGCTCTTTGCCTACCTCTACGAAAAAAATATTGCGCAATACTTTTCTTTGGTCAACATAGGACTGATCTCTTTTGCTGCTGTTTCTCAGTTTGCACCGGCAATGCTCATCGGATTGTACTGGAAACAAGCCAATAAAAATGGTGCACTGCTTGGTCTTATTTTAGGATTCAGTTGTTGGTTTTACACTTTGGTTTTTCCGTCTTTTGTCGATGCAGGTTTATTCAGCCATCAAATCCTGGAAAAAGGTCCATGGGGTATCGCCGCACTGAATCCGCAGGCCCTTTTCGGACTCAAAGGGTTTAATCCGCTCTCTAACTCTATTTTCTGGAGCTTGTTTTTAAACGTTTTTGGTGTATTTGCAGGATCTATTTACTCCAAACAAAAGCAACAAGATCTGCTACAAGCCGAACTCTTTGTCAATATCCATAAACACGCCTTGGATCAACAAAGTGTTTGGAAACGTACCGCATCAATACCCGATCTGAATTTATTGTTGGCAAACTTTCTTGGGAAGGAACGCGCACGGAACTTACTCCAAGGATATGTAAAGCGCAATCGAATTGAGTACAGCAAAGACGGCCTTCTTGCCGACCCCCGACTCATTGATTTTTCTGAAAGACTACTCTCAGGCGTCATTGGAGCGGGTTCAGCAAGAATTATGGTGAGTAGCATCACTAAAGAAGAAGATATTTCTATAGACGAAGTCCTCAAAATACTTGAAGAATCTCAACAAACCAGAGAGTTGAACAAAGAATTGAGAAGAAAATCCTTGGAATTACAAAAAGCAACGGATGCTCTCACCACAATGAACTTACAACTCAAAGAGGTTGATGCACTTAAAGATGAGTTTTTATATACAGTAACTCATGAATTACGCACACCACTTACTGCTATCAGAACCATGTCCGAACTCATACAAATGGACCCCGACATGCAAGAGCAGACGCGACAAGACTTCCTAGACCGAATTGTTGATGAAATTGAACGAATGAGCCATTTGATTACTCAAGTACTCTTGCTTGAGCGTTTTGAAAACGGAAATCAGAAACTACACTTGACTTCATTTGAAGCCCGACAAATCATTGAGAGTACTTTTAGAAGATTTGAAACAATGGCACAAGTTAAAGAAATCGCTTTGGTCAAAAAGATCGACCAAGGTGACTTATTGCTACATGCCGACCAAGATCTCCTTGAACAAGTCTTGACAAACTTGGTTTCAAACGCACTAAAGTTTACTGCCAACCATGGACAAATCATTCTTGAAGTGCGGGCAGTAGAAGGCGCTATTGAATTCAGTGTTTCGGATAACGGAAAAGGAATTCCTAAAGATGAGCAAGGCTTTCTTTTTGATAAATTTTTCCAAGCTAAAAATCAAACACTTAAAAAACCGCAAGGCAGTGGACTTGGCCTAGCAATTTGCAAAAGGATTGTTGAATTGCATCAAGGTTCAATTTATCTGAATAGTACTGAAGAAAAAGGGACAAGAGTTGTTTGCATTATTCCTAATTTTACAAGCAACAATCAACCCTTATGAGCACTGGTAAAATTTTAATTGTAGACGACGATCCTAACATCTTGCTTTCCCTTGATTACCTGATGCGAAAAAACGGTTTTCAAGTATTCGTTGCGCGCAATGGTCAAGAGGCTCTCGAACTCCTTGGACAAGAGCAACCTAAATTGGTCTTACTCGATATCATGATGCCCGACGTAGATGGCTACCAAATTTGCGCGCATATCAAAAATAGTTCCGACCTTCAAGACACACATGTTGTTTTCATGAGTGCCAAATCAAAGGATGCCGACATTCAAAAAGGTTTAGAGATGGGTGCAGTGGCGTATTTCACCAAACCTTTTTCATCCAAACAACTGCTCCAAAAAGTACAAGAGCTTTTGCAGTAAATAATGCTAAAATGATATAGTTATTCAGGCATTTAGCCTCTAAATAGGTAAATTCAAGGAGCAAAAAAAATGCACTCCATGAATCAACAAACCTACCATCAATTAAGCATACAAGATCCTATCGGTTTTTGGAAACAAGCCAGTGATTTAATCGATTGGAAAGTCAAGCCTGAAACTATATTGAAACAAAACACAAATGGTTATGCCCAATGGTATCCAGATGGTTTTCTTAACATGTCTTACTTGTGTCTAGACTATCACATCGAACAAGTTAAAGGCCATGACATCGCGCTCTATTGGGATTCTCCAGTCAGTGAACAAAAGAAAGAAATTACTTTTTTACAACTCAGAAATGATGTGGCCAAATTTGCTGGTGGCCTACATAAATTAGGACTTAAAAAAGGAGATCGTGCCATCATCTATATGCCCATGATCCCAGAGGCAATCATTGCCATGTTGGCCTGTGCCAGACTTGGCGTTACGCATTCCGTTGTTTTTGGTGGTTTTGCAGCACATGAATTGGCCATTAGAATTGACGACTGCGCTCCAAAAGTTATTATCACAGCCAATTACGGTATTGAAGTCAACAAACAAATACCCTACCTTCCCATCATAGAAGCCGCACTAAACCAAGCCAAACACAGCCCAAAGCACACAATTGTCCATTACAGAAAGACACAATTTCCTGACAGTTACTACGAAAAAGGTCTTAATTTTTCCGACCTCATTCAACAGCCTTTAGTTTTTGACCCAATTCCGGTTGAAAGCACACACCCACTCTATCTTCTCTATACCTCTGGCACAACCGGAGCGCCAAAAGGTGTACAACGCGACACCGGTGGCTATGCCACTGCTTTGAAGTTTGCCATGCAAGAATTTTACAATGCCAAGGAAGGCGATGTTTTCTTTTCAGCCAGTGATCTTGGTTGGGTAGTCGGTCATTCATTCATTGCCTATGGGCCACTTTTACATGGTTGCAGCACTGTCTTGTACGAAGGCAAACCGATAAAAACACCAAACCCAGGAGCTTTTTGGCGCTTAGTTGAAAACTATCAGATCACACATCTTTTTGCTGCACCAACGGCAATCCGGGCCATAAAAAAAGAGGATCCAGATGGTATCTTTTATCAAAAACATGACACCACAACACTTCAACACATTTTCCTTGCCGGAGAGCGCTGTGATATCACCACCTACGAATGGCTCAATTCACTTACCCAAAAACCAGTCATAGATCATTGGTGGCAAACGGAGTCCGGATGGCCCATGCTCGGCATGATGCAAACATTCGAAAATTCTCAACCAAAAGCAGGTTCTGCGGGCTTGCCTGTGTGTGGTTTTGATATCCAGATTCTAGATGAAGCTGGCCAGCAATTACCTGCCCATACCGAAGGGTATATTGCAATCAAACTGCCTTTACCCCCAGGATGCTTGCAAACTCTTTGGGGGAATGAAGCATTATTTGAAAAAAGTTACCTACAACATTTTCAGGGTTATTACACCTCCGGAGACGGTGGTTACAAAGACAGCGACGGTTATTTCTATGTGATGGGGCGCGTGGATGACGTCATCAATGTTGCGGGGCACCGCCTCAGCACTGGTGAAATGGAAGAAATCATTGCCACTCATCCAGACGTAGCTGAATGCGCAGTTGTAGGCGTTGAAAATCAACTCAAAGGCCAAGTTCCAGTAGCTATTGTTGTTAAAAAAGATGGAACTTTGTCAGAAAAGATGGAAGCTGAAGTTGTCCAACTCATACGACAACAAATAGGTGCAATTGCTTGCCTGAAAACCGTTTATTCAAGCCAAAGATTACCCAAAACAAGATCAGGCAAAGTCTTGAGAAAAACCATGCGACTGATGCTCGAGGGTAAAACCTTTCAAATACCTTCAACCATTGAGGATCCTGAAGTACTCAACGAGCTCACTGCCCTATTTAACACTATTCGCTGATTACAAAAGCCACTTCATTGCGACGCCCAATGAAATCCCATGGCGCATTGTAGCCCATGTAAATCAATTGCTCCTTAAATGCAATGCCTTCTTTTTGAAGTAGCGCTTTTAGCTCTTGGGCTTTCTCTGTTATTGTAGCATCGTCTGAATAGCCCCCAAAACGCAATACTGCCAAAGTTCTCTCTTCTTGTTTGGCAATTTTGACCTGTGGGTTACTCGGATGAGGCAGGGCATCCATCGTGTATTGCTTGGGCATGACAAATGCCATTTCCGTCTGTTGCCCCATCTCCATAATTACTGGCGTGGTCATGGCTATTTTCTGCCCATTTTCATTACCCCCAAAGATGTAACCAGCCACTCTGCGAAAGCCCATACTGCTGTTTTCATTGTAAGTTTGGGCTTCCATTTCTGTTTGTGCCAAAATGAGTTCAGGGTAGCGTCTGATTTCTGCTTTTCTCGTTAAAACTCGAAGTACTTCGTAGTCAGGGGATTCAATGGAAGATCGCATAAAAGACATCAGAATAAAGAACAACACTCCTACAACAGACAGGACGACAACTAGCTTTTTCAAGTGGATTTTTTATATAAAACATTGCAATTGTAAAAAAGTTCTTATCTTTGCAGTCGAAATCGGCCTCGTAGCTCAACTGAATAGAGCATCAGATTACGGCTCTGAAGGTTTCAGGTTTGAATCCTGACGAGGTCACAAGCGAAAAACCCAGCACGAAAGTGCCGGGTTTTTTGTTTTTAGGAGCAAGTGTAAACTATTATTCTCACCTCTCCTCTACCCGAATCCTGATATCAAATTCAAAGGAACCTGCTTGGTCCGCTTTGTAATTGGTGTGCCAATAATTATTAAAGACATACAAATAAAGAGGTGAAATGCTTTGCTCTTGACGTTTCCAGACTTTTGCACTTGCAGTTTGTGTTTCGTCAATAGGTGCGCCAAGTTCAATGAGGTTGCAATCTGGGGTGTAGATGGTGATGCGCCATTTTGCATCTTCTAAAACAAAATGATCTGTCACACAGATGAACTCTTTATTTGAACCCGGAAGTTGGTTTTGAGGATACGAAACAACAGATTGATCGCCATAGCTTAAGGTAGGTACTTGCAAGTCGAAAGGCAAGCAAATATGCAGTGCTTCTTTTTCGCGAATGGCTTTTTTATCGATGGTATAATGCAAAATAAATTCGTCTGGTAGGGCTGTCGGCTGAAATTGAACTGTAATGTTCAGGTTTGGATGCACAATAGTTTGAATTGCTTTTTTAGCATCATTGCGTTGAACGGGTAAAATTTCATTGTGCTGAGGAGCAAGTCCCAAACTATAAATACAAGCACCTAGCCCCGGTGTATCTTGACGAAGTAATTCAATTTTATCCCATTTAAATGATTTGATTCCCGATTGGGTTTCATTCCAAGTAATACTAAAGTTACTTACCGAGCTATTATTGCAGTATCCATTGACCTTAACGGGTCTTGCTATGCGTATGAATTGCGCTTGTGCGGAATCCAAAAAGGCTTTTTTGATACGCCATTGTTCGGTAGTGAAATACGTGTCCGGAGCTGATATACTGCACCAAGCCCCCCAAGTATGCTCATGAAACAATACAAGATTACGGCGGATTTCACGAAGTTCAGCTTGATGTTGTAATTTTTGGTCCGAATTTAATTTTTCTTCAAAATCAATGACTTCCTTAACCAAGCGACGCATCTGGATTTCTTCAGCCGCAGTTGAATAAGCGCCGTCTTCCCAATAGGGGCTGATTTCACCTGTAACGAGAGGAAGGTCGGCTTGATACTGGTTTAAAAACTTAGCAAACAAGGTGTCAATATTGGAAATCACTAATTGCGGTGAGCTGTATTTTTGGTTCCAATCGGCAACAAATTTGCAAAGAAGGGTATCTACTGGGCCATTGTCTGCATTTTTCGTGTAGCGCAATTGCACCATTTGATAGGGATAATCCTGTAATGTTTCTAAATAACTAGAGATGCGTTTTTCCCATTCAAAAAATTGTTGCCCCACCGCTACATTATGAAAATACGAATAGCCTTTTCCTGCTGTCCAAACCAACAATTTTTGAGTTGTATCCGCTTGAGGGTGCCACAAAAATGGACGGTCTCCGGTTTCATTGATGACTCCACCAACGCGGTCGCCATGATCCGGTAGGTTTTGCACATAATTTGGCCCTAATGAAAGGTAAGGAATCTGTTGTTTGGTATAGGCTTCAAAAGCAGTATATGTTTGCCCTGGAATATCAGTGACCATCGCATTGGAAATCTGGAAGCCATATTTTGCTTCAAGTTCATGGGCATAAGCGGTGAGCCATTCGTATTCTTGCTGGCGCATCAGGCCCGTGAGGCAATTGGCATAGTTGGCAGAAAGCACTAGTTGTCCGCGCTGCACCGCCGCCACAAAAGCAGCCTCTTCTTGAGCGCTTGCCACAGATAAAAAATTTTCGACCGCCCATAATGATTCTATGTGCCAAATGGGTTTTTGATCACCTACAGGGCCTTTAGCGATCCAACGGAGCGCCGAGCGAATGTTTTCGGTCTGAATTTTGGCAACTTCAGATTGCAAATGCGAATAACCGATATCATTGTGCGAATGGTGTATGATATGAAATTCGAGGTTTTTGGTTGGCAGCACTTCAATATTGAGACTTTGTGTTGCTATTGTGTTGCCATTTTGATACAAAGAAATTTGCAAAGGATCTTTACCCGTAAAATCTTTGGGGTAAGCCGCGATCGTAATGGTTTGATAACCCGTTCTGACGCGTTTACTGTACTTAAAAAAGGGTGATTCTAATACCAGACTATCTATACCAAAAGGAATGACACACTCAAAATTCAAGGGACGCATATGCTCGTTGCGCAACACCAAATGACTGGCTGTTGCTGTAAAGTCAAATTTTTCTTGGTATTTAAAAACCATCAGCCAGTCTCTGCTTTGTGCTGCTCGTCCAACAATTTTAAAACGCGCATTTTTTGTGGGCCCAGACCAAGGTAACTCAAGTTCAAAAAAGCCAAAGATATCTTTGTTGATATCCTTTTCGAGCATTGTAAAACGGTAATTTCCTTGCGGCGCATAATTGCTGGCCAACTGAAAATTTTGCCTTTCTGACCAACGCTTTTCTGTTTTGAAGGTGAATAGTAAACTGTCGTTTAAATAGACATCAAAAAAACGATCTTGTGCGCTAGTGCCCGAAGAAAAGCCGATCAGAAACTTGAACTGAGCTACACCATTGTGCACATTTGGCTCTTGCGCCTCCCACTCAATGGCCGAGTGTCCATCGCAACGTGTCAAAAGCGCTTCTTTGGCAAAACCACGAAAGGGTGAAAAATACGCTATGTCTTCTCCGCTGATTTTAGTCGAATAGCCCGCAAAAGGTTGTTGACCAAAGGAAAAGTTTAAACTCAGGATGAAAACAAAAATTAAAGCGATTTTCTTCACGGGAATTCAGGAATTTAAGTCTAAGAAATGATTCACCTAAGGTAGTAAATCCTAATTTTGCACTAAAATAAAATTTATGCGCTTCAATCTTTCTGAAATCAATGAACTGATCCGGTCCAGACGCACCATCTACCCAGAACAATTTTCTGAAAGAAAAGTCCACAAAGAACAAATCGAGTTGCTACTCAACAATGCGCAATGGGCGCCTACACATGGCAATACGCAACCGTGGCGCTTTCATGTTTTTATGGAAGATGGCCGTCAAAAGCTCAGTACTTTTTTGGCCCAAACCTATTTAAAACTGACGCCTGTTGAAAGCCAAAACGACGCCAAGTTGGCAAAAATGCTCAAGCGCCCCTTACTTTCTTCTGTTGTCATTGCCATAAGCATGAAACGCCAAGAGACAGAAAAAATTCCTGAAATAGAAGAAATTGAAGCTGTTGCTTGTGCCATTCAGAACTTACACCTCAGTTGCACGGCCTATGGCTTAGGTGGCTTTTGGTCCACTCCAAAGTTAATTTACAGTCCTGAAATGACTGCTTTTTTAGGGCTTTCTGACAAAGACAAGTGCTTAGGTTTGTTTTACATCGGATATCCTGCTGTAGAATGGCCTGAAAACCAACACCGTCGACCTTTAGAATATAATTGTACCTGGATCAACGACTAAAACTCCCTTCAATTTGCGTTTTTTCGTTCCTTTGTACATGCGTCTATTTAAAATTCTGCTTTTATCTTTACCCACCCTGCTTTGGTCCCAGGCCTATAATAAACTTGGTCAACCCAATTTCTTCGGCTTTCACTACAGAGCTATTTTACCCATGCAGCAGATGCAATCTGGCATCCAAAACTTTGCTGACAGCGTTTTACAGTGCAGTATTCAGCCCACGAATGGCTACACTTTTGGCGGAATTGTACGCTATGGACTGACTGACCTCATTTCGATAGAAACAGGGCTTTATTACAACCAGCGCAATTATCAAATCAATGCAACGCGGACAGATAGCGCCATCAGTGTTGAGCAACGCTTCCGTTTTGTTCAATTTGAGGTACCTATCCAGGGGCTCATTGCCATCAAACTAAGCAAACAAATTTATGCAAATGCTGCGCTAGGTGCCAGCCTCTTGTATAAACCAAGTAGTGTAGCTACTTATATCAATCCTTATGATAAACATGAATTTAGGCAAGTAGGCTTAGTGGACATCAATGACAAACTTGGCTTCGACCTGCGTGCGAGCGCGGGTTTTGAGTTCAGAGATAAAAAACTAGGGGTGTTTTACATAGGTGGCACTGCATTTATACAGTTACAACCCGCCTTTACCTTTTTATCAAGGTATCAATACGTGAATTTCAAGCAAGCTGCTGCAGGACCGGTTAATGCATCTGGTTTTGGCCTCGATTTCAAATATTTTATCCCTTACACCAGACCTGGTCAGCAAATCTTTAAGCCGGGGCCTATTGAATAATTACTTATTTCCCAAACGATAGCCTAAATAAGCCATTGGCAAATAGGCAACGATCAAATCCAAGAGCGTAAACCAAAGTGGTGTTCCTGGCAAACTAAGCACCATCATGACACCACCAGCCAAGAAAGCAAAACCAATTGCCATGGCGTGAATAAGGCTGCGCTCTACTTTCATTTTACTTACGAAAAAAGCACCTATGAATGTCCCGAGCGCATGTGCCAAGAACGGAAATAAAAAATGGATGGGTTGCATATGGGCCATTGCAGCAGCCAAACCTTTTTCGGTACTTAAATCCTGACCAGCAGGAGCTGCAATAAGCTGAGTTCCGAGCTGTACAATTAAGCCATTAGAAATGGCGCCAATAATTAAACCAAGTATGGAAAGTAAAATAGATTTCATAGCCAAAGAATTGTCGAAATAAATTAAAGTAAAACAAAGTAAAGCAAAAAAAGGAAATATACTAGGGCTCCACGAGGACTACTTGATATTTCTGCTTGGCTTCTTCCCTACTACAAGCGTTATAGTGCCACCATTCGGTCGGCAACTGCCTGAATCCTTGACTTTTCATAAGGTTCCTGAGCAATAGTCTGTTAGAAAGCTGTTGCGTTGAAAGTTGGCCAGTTCTTAAAAAAGAATCTTCAAGACAAGGGTAAGCAATTTTGCGGATGTCATCAAAGCCCGCACCCATATCGAGCAACTGACCCTTGGCATCCAAGATACTGATGTCAATAGCAGCGCCAAAATTATGAAGGCTTCTGTTTTTGGGATTTGAAACAAACTTAGCGCGCTCCACTGGAATAATCGTATCAAGTGCCTTCCACATTTTTTCTTGAACGGAAACCGGACGAAGGGCATCAAAAATCAGTAAACGATAACCAGGTCTCTGTTTCGAAAGCGCTTGCTGCACCTTGGCTAAACGTGCGGCAACATCTTTTTGTAAATAAGCGCGGTCGATGGAAAAATAAAGGCGTTGTTTGAGAAAGTTATCTGATGTGCAGTATTTCAAATCGATTTGAATATCGGGGCAAATAGACTGTACATCGACAAGCTGAGCAGGAAGAATTGTTGTTTTTTGATCCTTGATTGGCCCTTGAGACTTGATATTTTCTTTGATTTTTACTTGAGGATGATTCTTTTGCTTGTGAGCTGAATCAGCAATGTCACATGCAAACAAGACAACTCCGAGATAAACGCCGAAGAAAACTCCCGATAGTAATCTATACATTACAACGCTTGAAGCAAACGCGTGGTTTCAGCCTGAATGCGTGAACGCAAGCCTTCGGAAACTGGATGTAATGGTAAACGCATGGTTTCTTGCATTAGGCCACGAGCTGCCAAGGCCACCTTGACACCGCCAGGGTTTCCTTCTTCGAAGAACATTTTTGTGACGCTAAAGAGGTCGTAATGCGCTTGCTTGGCCAACTCAAGGTTGCCAGACATGGATGCGTGTACCATTTGTGAAAAACGCTCTGGAAAGGCATTGGCCACTACAGAAATAACACCATCAGCACCAGCAGCAATCAGCGGCATTGTCAGGTTGTCGTCTCCGGACAAAACACCAAAACCAGGCTTTCTTTGACGGATGATGTCCATGATTTGTTCCATATTGCCAGAAGCTTCTTTGACAGCAACAACATTTGGAATTTCTGCCAATTCTAAAGTAGTTTCTGGGCTCATGTTCGAGCCTGTTCGGCCTGGTACATTGTAAAGAATGATAGGCAAATCAGTGAAAGACGCCACCATCTTGAAATGTGCTACTATTCCTTTTTGAATGGGTTTGTTGTAGTACGGAGAAACCGACAAAATGCCATCGACACCACTTGGTACGTTCTTCAGTAAAGCCTCAAGACCCAATGTATTATTGCCACCAACACCATAAACCACAGGCAATTGACCATTATTGACTTCGAGCACTGTATCAAGAACCAAACGCTTTTCATCTTGACTAAGTGTTGGAGATTCTCCGGTAGTACCTTGAACGACTAAAAAATCAGTTCCACCTTGAATTTGCAAAGTAACCAGTGCTTTGAGCGCAGCGATATCTATGCTGCCATCTGTTTGAAAAGGAGTAACCAATGCTACGCCTGAGCCTTTAAATGTTTTCATTGGGCAATTCTTTCTAAAGTTTGTTGAATGTATTTGAGTTGAGCCTCAGGCTCGGACTGCGCGGTATCTATTTGGAGGTCAAATTTTGGATTTTGAGCATTGACCAAGACCCTACGCTGAATGCTTGTTTGTTGCAACAGCGGAAATATTTTTGAATCGAGCTCTGCCTTCCAAATGAGTAGATCGTATGCTTTTTGTAATTCCGCTTCTAATTGAATGTCTTTGAGTTTACCAAAAAAAGAAAAATCTGCTGGTGAGTTGTAATAAATTAAAAAGTGAGGTGGAAGGTTTTTCTTATCTAGGTCTTTGGGGATATTGACTATAATGAGCGCATGTGCAAATTTGTTAAGCTGCAAAAAATGATCTATCGCCTTGACAAAGGTGCGCATTTGTAGGTCGTCGGTGTAATCCCAGACAATCGCAATGCGTTTAGTTTGCTTCCAAATACTCGTATTACTCACTGTGAAATCAATTTTATAAATTCATTTTCAGATAACAAAGTTACACCTAAGTCGGTAGCTTTTTGCAATTTGGCAGGCCCCATATTTGCTCCGGCTATCAAAAATGTTGTTTTTGCTGAAACAGAAGACCCCATTTTACCCCCGTTGAGTTCAACGAGGTCCTTGAGCTCGTCGCGGCTAAAGGATTCAAAAGTACCTGAAATCACGCAAATTTTTCCTTCCAATTTGTTCGAATGTAAGGTTTTTGCTTCAGATTGAAATTGCAGCCCAACAGCTTGTAATCCTTCGATGAGCGCTAGATTTTCTGAAAAACTAAAATAAGACAAAATGGATTGAGCTATTTTCTCTCCAATTTCATCGACCTCCAATAAAGCTTCTAGATTGGCACTGCGCAAAGCATCCATATTTTGAAATGCAGCAGCTAATTTTTTGGCTACAGTTTCACCAACAAAACGAATCCCGAGCCCAAACAAAACACGTTCAAACGGAATTTGCTTAGAGGCTGCTATCGATTGCAATAAATTATTGGCCGATTTTTCAGCCATTCTATCTAAGGTATAGAGTTGATCAAAAGTTAAATAGTACAAGTCTAAAGGGCTTTTAATCATATTCTTAGCAAACATCAATTCAACTGTTTCTTCACCTAAGCCATCAATGTTAAGCGCTTTACGACCGATGAAATGCAGTATTTTACCTGTTACTTGCGGTGGACAACTCAACTCATTGGGGCAGTAATGTTGTGCTTCCCCCTCTTGTCTTTCCAAAGGGCTTTTACACTCTGGGCATTCGTGAATAAAAGAAATACGCTTTTCAGACTTTCTTAAACCCAAATTTACACCCACAATTTTTGGAATGATTTCTCCGCCTTTTTCGACTTGAACGGTATCTCCTTCGCACAAATCAAGTTTCTGAATTTGGTCAGCGTTGTGTAGGGAGGCTCTTTTGACGGTAGTGCCGCCCAATTGAACCGGCTTGAGATTGGCGACAGGAGTAATTGCTCCGGTGCGTCCTACTTGATAAACGACTGATTCAAGCAAGGTTTCGACTTGCTGGGTTTTAAATTTATAAGCAATGGCCCAACGTGGAGATTTTGCGGTGAGACCAAGCTGTTCTTGTTGGTCAAAAGAATTGACCTTCAGGACTATTCCATCGATATCAAAAGGGAGATCAAAGCGTTTTTTATCCCAGAAATGAATGAAATCCATGATACCTTCAATCGTGTTGGTTTTCTCAATCATGCGCATCTGAGGATCAGGCACTTTAAAGCCCCAATTTTTGGCTTCATTTACCGCTTCAAAATGCCCATTCGTGGACTTCGAGACCCCATAAACACCATAAAGATAGCAATCGAGACCGCGCTTGGCGACTTCTTTGGAGTCGAGTAATTTAAGGGTTCCGGATGCCGTATTTCTTGGATTGGCAAAAAGCGCTTCACCTTGCGCAGCACGTTGCGCATTGAGTGCTTCAAATTTTTGCTGTGGCATGAATATTTCTCCTCGAATTTCAAAATCGGAGGGCGCTAGGTCATTGAGCTGCAACGGAATGGAACGAATAGTACGTACATTATTGGTGACGTCCTCACCTTGTTGGCCATCGCCGCGGGTGAGCGCCTGAACCAACTTGCCGTTTTGGTATTGAATACCTATGGCAACACCGTCATATTTGAGTTCACAAACAAATTCGGAAGCTGCCCCGAGTGCTTTTTGACAGCGCTCTGCCCAATCGATGATTTCTTGCTCAGAATAACTATTGGATAAAGACAACATTGGAAAACGATGCGCCTTTGCTTCAAATTTCTTAGTGAGATCCCCTCCTACTCGTTTGGTAGGGCTATTGACATCAATGTAAGCAGGATATTGTTTTTCAAGCGCTTCAAGTTCTTTGAGTAACATATCAAACTCATAATCAGAAATTTGAGGCGTATTGAGCACATAATAGGCATGGTTGTGCGCATGTAGTTGAGCACTTAGTTGAGCCATTTTTGCTTGTATAGCTTGCGAATCCATTAGTTAAAGTTAAGCTTTTTGCACAAGAATCATGCGTTCTTTTCCCTGTAAATCCCGATGGATTTCTCTTCTTGAAAAATACTCAGCCGCAAATAATGAAAGCGTTTGTTGCGCTAAGTTTTCATGAACCTCAAGGACCATCAAGCCTTTTGTTTGCAAGTTAGAAAGCGCAATATGTGCCAATTGCTCGTAAAACAAAAGCGGTGTTTGGTCGGGCACAAACAAGGCCATGTGTGGTTCGTGTTCCAAAACATTTGCTTGCATCATAACCGTTTCTTTTTGAGGAATGTAAGGCGGATTGCTCACGATTAAATCAAATTGTTTTGGACTTTGCCAAGCAAAAATATCCTGAACTATTGCATGTAGCTCAAGGTTATTGAGTTGTGCATTTTCTCGAGCCAGTTCAATAGCTCCTGCTGATAAATCCAACGCGCTTACCTGAGCTGCGGGGTAATACTTTTTGAGTGCCAATGCAATGCAAGCACTTCCAGTACAAAAATCGATGATCTGAGAATAATTGAAGCCTTGTGCCTTTACAAGCTCCACCAATTCTTCCGTTTCTGGCCTTGGAATTAGGGCTCTTGCGTCTGTTTTGAGTTGTAAATCAGCAAAATAAGTTTCACCAATGATGTATTGAAAAGGCTCGTTGTTTTGTAAGCGTTTGACGAAACTGCGGATGTACAATAAATCTGACTCCGACAATCGTTCTTGTTGTTTGAGCAACAAATCAGTTGGGGTCCAACAAAAGCGTTTTTCAAGAATTTGTTGCCACATCTGCTTACAGGCCATTTCACTGTAAAGGCCTTTTAATTGCTCATTGAAATAGCCCTGAGCCGTTTTGAGTAAATTATCTGAAACAAACATTATTGCTTGCGTAATTCAATGAAAGGTTTAATTTTTTCGTTTTCGATCAGGACCGTCAGGTTGTAGTAAGCCAAGCGCCATTCGCCTGCTTCCAATACAAAAACACCACTCCCTCTGCAGCCCTGCATCCAGGTATCTAAATCCTCATCAAAATAAGCTACCTTACCATCGGCAGCAAAATGCCAGTGCCTATTACTTGGCTTGAAGTCCCAAGCTTTTCCTTTATCAAAATATGGCTTGCAAAAAGCCATAAATTCAGCTTTTGTCCAGCGTTCCCCTGGTGCTGTACCTAAAAAAACAAAATTAGAACTGGTCCAGTTAAAGTAACTATCAAAATCAGCCTCTTTTGCTGCTTGATGCCAATAATTGAGTGTCTTGTTTAAAAAAATTTGATTTAAGGAGTCTCGTTGAGCTGCTTTATCAAATTGGGCAAAGCTATGCCAATGAAAGCCACAGGTTAAAAGAAAGAGAAAAATAATACGCATTGAACCTTGTTTGAATGAATAGTAAAACCAGTACACGGCTACAAAGCCTCGAGCTTGAACACACATTTACCTTTGATAAAGGTACGCCAGGCATAGTTTTGAACCTGACCTTGATCTGCAGTAACTGGATTTTCAAATATCGCAAAAGTAGCATGCTTTCCTTTTTCAAGCGTGCCTAATTCCTTTTCTTGAAAAGCAGCAAAAGCGGCCCAAATGGTCATGCCCTTGAGTACTTCATCGAGGGTCAAGGATTCAGCAGTTGTTGCACGATGCACTGCCGCTTGCATTGTTAAAAAAGGATTGGTTTGTTCGACTGGGAAATCTGTACCTAATGCAATCATTCCAAATTGTTGCAACAAAGTACGATACGCATATGCGCCTTTCATGCGCGCTTTACCCAAGCGGTCCTCGGCCCAGTCGGCATCAGAAACAGCATGCGTGGGCTGAACTGACGGAAAAACCGCAAAGTTGGCAAACTTTTGAAAGTCTATGGGGTCCACCACCTGTGCGTGTTCAATACGAAAACGGTGATCTGGTTTTTGCTTGAATACGCTTGCATACAAATTCAATATCAAGGCATTCGCCGAATCGCCAATGCTATGGGTGTTCATTTGATATCCATTGGACAAACAGAATTGCGCTAGATTTTGCATGCGTGCTACCTCTGTCAAGAGCAAGCCTCTACTTTGAGGATGGTCGTGGTATGGCAACTTCAGCAAAGCGCCTCTTGAACCCAACGCGCCGTCGGCAAAACATTTAAAACTACGGATGCTTAAATTTTTATACAGAAAAGGCCCGTTCCTTTTAGCAAAATTGCGGTTTTGAGGACTATCCATGAGCATGGCGTATACATTCAATTTTAATTGATTGTTAGCAACCAATGTTTTGAACCACCCAATATGTTGAAAATCAATACCGGCCTCATGCACCCCAGTAATGCCATATTGCAATAATTCTTCTTGCACTTGCAATAAGGCCTTGAAGTATTCTTTCTTGGAATAATCAGGAATGAAAGGTTGCACCAAATTCATGGCGTTGTCGATGAGCAACCCCGTGGGCTCTCGTGTTAAAAAAATTGTTTTAGCTTCATACTGGTGTGCATCAGAATTGCGCGGCAAATTCATGATGTTATTTTTTGCAAGATTTCCTTCGCTATCAGTCTGATCAAAAACGATTTCACCACCTTTCAAATATTTTAAGTGCTCCAGTGCTGCGCTTTTTTTCAATAAATAATCATTGACCAAAGCGGCGTGCCCGTCAATGCGGTATAAACACACGGGAATATTTGGAAACAAGCGATTGAGCACTGTATTATTGGGCATTTCTTTACCGGCCCACATGCTTTGATCCCAACCCCTTCCTACTAACATTTTGAGCCCTGGATGCGTTGCTTTATATTGTTCACAGCGATGGATCATTTCTTGAGCCGAACGTACACCACGTAAATCTACGCCCAATAGTTGCTTGGCATACATCAACATATGACCATGTGCATCAGTCAGGCCTGGATACATTTCCTTGCCCTGGGCATCAATGGATTCATCAGCGCGGTATTTATTAAGGATTTGACGCTCAGGTCCAACTTCTACTATGAGCCCATCTTTTATGGCCATGGCCTCTGCTTGTGTATTGGCGTCGTCGAGGCAATGTATAGCAGCATTATGGATGATTAAATCTACTTTTTGCCCTTTCATACATGCAAAAAGGACAACAAAAAGCGGTAATACGGACAATAACTTTTTCATAGGATTTTAGAATGGATAACCGATACCAAAATTCAAGTAATTGGGTAGAAAAGGCCTTGGCATTATGGCCTTCACTTGCTCAAGGCTCATGTTGAAATGATCCATTCCTTCTTGATAGTAGGTTGTACGATCTTTGAAATCTTGGAAAACCCAGCGTGCACCATTGGCAAATGCAGGATCATAAACAGGGAAACCGACGTCTAGTCGCAAGATGAAGTAATCGAGATCCATGCGCAATCCAAGCCCTGTTGAGATTGCGATTTGAGGCACAAACGTAGACCAACCAAACTGGCTACCAACCCTTGATGCATCTTCCCTGTAAGTCCAGATATTCCCGAAATCGGTAAACAAGGCACCTTTGAAGGTTGAACCCATATTGAAGCGGTATTCAAGCGAACCTCCGAAGCGAATATCGCCAATTTGCGTTGCCAAGCGTGAGGTATCGAGGTGGTATTTATAAGCACCAGGACCAAGCGCTCGAGCCCGCCAACCGCGATTATCATTGGAACCTCCACCAAAGAAACTGTAATCATAGGGCATGGAAGTTTTGGAATTCAAATATGGAATCCCTGCTCCGGCATTCAAGCGAAGGTGCCATGAGCTTCCTTTAGTGAGGCGATTGGATGCAATCAACTGGTTGTCTAGTCTAATAAATTGTGAATATGGCTGCTTCCCGAGCAAATAAGACCCAGCCAAAGTATCCTGATTGCTGCGAAACGCATAGAGCAAGTTACCTGCAGCATCTAAACTTGAGGTGAAATACAAATTCCCTCTAAAAAGTTTTTTCTTACCCACTTTTTCGTCTTTTTCTTTGTTGTTGTATTCGAAAGAAAATTTGAAATCTTGCCAGATAAATTGATTGCTATAAGCATTTGACAAAAAGAGGTCATTGACCTGCTGCAATTGCGCTTCAAAAGCTGCAGATTTTTCAATACTGACGTATTTGATGACAGACGCTCCGGGCAATCCTAACTGAAAGACTTGTGTTTTGCCGACCAAAAATTTCCAGGCATAGTTCAATTGAAAAACGCGCCTATCAAAGATGTTACGCTTCTCAAAATTCATAGCTGTACTGATCAAGGTCCTGGGTTTTTGACGTTTCCCAAGGAGTGTAACAGGACTCGGGAACAAGCCAGGTAAATCTAGTTTGATGCTCGGGCCAATTTCAAAAGTGTTGAAGGTTCGGCCTGTATTGACAATTTGATCACCTGCATTGGCATCAAAGACAGGAGGTTGAGACTCAAAACCTCCACCAATTGAAAAAGTCAGGCGCTCCGCTCCACGAAAAATATTTTTGTTGGTATAATTCAAAGAAGCAGCTGCTCCGAGCAAACCAAAACTAGAAGTAAAGCGTGGGTCAAAGGCCCAAGATTGTTTTTTCGCAGGCTCGAGGTAATAATGAACATTTAGTAGGTTGGTGCCAGGAAGCTCTTCTATGTAGGGCTTGACAGAACTAAAAACACCTAACTGAACCAAAGACCTGTAAGAGCGGTCAAGGTAATATTCTTTGTAGGTATTGTTTTGCTCAAGATAGTTTTGCATTTCGAGCACGTTTGGCTTGATCCAAGGCTGATCGCCATTAAAGGTTAGCGTCATGGTTCTCCAGTCGCTTTTGGTGCCAAAAGGAACTTTGAGATCTTGTGCTTGCTTTTTGGTATAATCTAATTCTTGATAAAGCAAAGATTCCAAAGTATTGAGATATTGCGGTTGTAAGGAGTCATAGATGCTACGCCCTTTTGACTGGGCTTCCGCTAAGAAACTCGTTTGCATGAAAGCGGAATCAGCTAAATGGAAGTAGACCTTGTTGATTTTGGTGGAACGATAAGGAACCCGGATCAAACTATCTGGGTTTTGAAGAGCTGGAACCAAACGGTCTTCAAAGCGCATAGTGAGGTGCACACTCATGTCTTGACGATTGGTATCGGCTAAAAACTCAATGCTCGTTCCATTGAATTTGTAAATGCTTTCGTCGCGCATGAACTTGGCCACTTTTTCGCGATAACTTTCGAGGTAATCAAGATCAAAGGGTTTGCCAAGCAAAGGATGTTCTCCGAGCGGTTCGTAATTTTTTCTGATCAATTTAAGATGAAGATCGCGTAACAAACGCGGCCCTACATAGGTCACTGAATCGATGATGTATTGTGGGCCTTCATTGATGAGGTAGGTGGTCTGGGCGTAGCGTTTCTTTTCGTTCAATTTTACGGTGGCGCTTACCTTTGCATAGTAATAGCCTTTTTTGACTAAATAACGAGAGAGTTGCTCTTGACTTTTCAAATGCAATAGTGTATCAAAAACCACGGGCTTTTGACCAAACTTATACTTGAGTTTTTCGGCCCATATCACTTGTTTAAAGGTACTGTCGGGCAAAGCCTTGTATCTGTAATCAGGGCGGCCTTTGCTCAATGCTTTATTGTTTCTGCGCGCATTGACTTGTTTTACTTTCTCGCTTTTTACAGACAACTTTTTTTCAAAAGATTGCAGGCGCTTGATTTTTTTATTGGCTACCGCTGCAGAATCTAAGCTATTGTAAAGCCATAATTTCCAGGGAAGTCTGAAAAAGCGTGCATTGGGCTGCTGTCTGAGAACTTGTGAAAGTTCATAGCGATCGAGCTTAGTAGTGAGTGGATTAACGATAATAATGTTAGTCTTGTGGAGCAAGTAGTTGTTTGGGGGTACATTTTTAGACAAGCTACAACCTGCCAAAATTGCCAGGACTGACAGCAAAGCAAATAATCGTAAATTTGAACGCAATTGCATGATTACAAAAGTAACTAATATTCACTTGGAAAAGCTGAGTCAACAAAAGATCAAATTCATTAAAAGTTTGCAGCTCAAAAAAAACAGAGATGCCGAAAAGTGCCTTTATTTAGAAGGAGAAACACTGATCAAAGATCTTTTACAATATTTCCCTGAATTAATTGAACTACTCGTGATTGATCAAAGTAGTTCTGAAGATTGGAGCCACTCTGAAATACCAACTTTTCTCGCTTCAAGCAACGATCTTCAAAAAATAACCCAACTTAAAACCGCTAAAAAATTGAATGCGGTGGTGCGCTACCCCGAGTCAAGGCCCTGGGACGAAACTGGCATGGTGCTTTTATTAGATCAAATCCAAGACCCCGGAAATCTCGGCAGCATTATCCGCACTGCAGATTGGTTTGGGATTCAACATATTTTTTGTTCGCCCAATACGGTAGACTACCTTAATGCAAAAGTCATACACAGCACCATGATCTCTGCCTTTAGAGTTCAACTACATTATCAAGATTTAGCTCCGCTCATCGAAAAATATCAAGATAGTGCTTTTGGCACTTTTATGGAGGGAGAATCCTTTGAAAGCATTCCTTCCAAAAAAGTTAAACTACTAGTCTTGGGAAATGAAGGACGCGGCATTAGCCCGGAATTGACGGCGCTGCTGCCCAATAAAATGACCATTCCTCGAATTGGCACTGCTGAATCCTTGAATGTTGGGGTCGCAACCGGTATTTTACTCCAACATTTGACGAAATCCTAGTTTGAATTAGCAATATCAGGGAAAAGGCTGTATTTTTGCAAAATTCCCATCTGCCAATGCTAGACATCGATTTATACGAAGCCAAAAAACTTTACCCTTTTCAAGAGAAAACCGTTTCTCAAGTCCTAGACGAACTCCAAAAGAACGGCAACAACTTCAACCTACTTTACCAACTTCCAACTGGGGGTGGGAAAACCGTGATTTTCTCTGCAATTGCCAAACAATACATTGAAAAATGGGGCAAAAAAGTGCTGATCCTTACCCATCGTATTGAGCTCTCCATCCAGACCTCTAAGCAGCTTTCTGCCATCCAAGTTCCCAACAAAGTCATCAATTCAGAGGTCAAAACACTCGATGACCAAGACGAATACACTTGTTATATCGCCATGGTCGAAACGCTCAATAACCGCCTCAACGAAAACGATCAATTCATTGAAAATGTAGGTTTGGTTATCGTCGATGAAGCGCACTACAACAGTTTTAGAAAAATCTTTCAGTTTTACGAAGAAGCCAACATTTTAGGTGTTACCGCTACCCCACTTAGTAGCAACCGCAATCTTCCGCTTAAAGACCACTACAACAAATTATTAGTGGGTGAATCCATTTCAAACCTCATTTCAGACGGCTATTTATCTGATGCCGAAACTTATTCTTACGATGTCAACTTACATGGTTTAAAGATTGGCTCCAACGGGGATTTCACCGTGAGCTCCAGTGATCTTCTCTATTCCAACTACTTCATGCAAGAAAAACTCATTTTTGCCTATGAAGAGGTAGCCCTCGGAGAAAAGACCCTCATTTTCAATGCCGGGATTGAAACCTCCAGACGCGTTGAGGAATCTTTCAAGAAACTCAAATACAATATCAGACACCTCGATTCAACGTTTTCGGACAAAGACCGCAAAGATGTCATTCGTTGGTTTAAAGAAACACCTGGGGCCATTCTGACTTCCGTAGGTATCCTTACTACTGGTTTTGATGAGCCTTCAGTTCAGACAATTATCATCAACCGCGCGACGCGTTCCTTGACACTCTATCACCAAATGATCGGCCGTGGTTCCAGACGCATACCTAACAAATCCCAATTCAAAATCATAGATTTAGGGAACAACGTAAGGCGTTTTGGATATTGGCAAGATTACATCAATTGGCAAGATGCTTTTCGTTTTCCAGATCGCTTTTTGGAGTCCAGAATTTCTGAACTCGAAGACATGGAATTTGAAGTAGAGTACGAGTATCCAAAAGGTTTTGATAAACTGATCAGAACAGATATCCTCGAGGGCTTCTCTATTAAAGACTGCTATATTGCTTGTATTGACAAAGGTTTAAAAGGAAAGGACGCTATTGATCTTTCCATTGCCAACCACTTTGAAGCCATCGAAGCTTCGGCCAAAGACCTTGACCACGCACTTAGTCTGCAACAACTTTTGCAAGACCACATCGAGCACCGCATCAAGCACTACACCAAATGCATTTCAAAGTGCACAGACAACTACTTCAAATACTTGCTTGAAACCTACAACCGCCAATTGAGTCAGAAAATCAGACTCAACATTGAAGATTAACGCTTTTCTCGTAATTTTAGGAGCATGAAGAACGTATTGATCCTCTTTTTTTCATTGGCTTTTTGTTTTCAAGCAGCAGCGCAAGCTCAACTCAAGGCTTACCTCGATACCAAGCAATTTCATGCACCTGGCATTGGTTCTTATCTAGAGATTTATATAGAATTCGCTGGCTATACCATTCAATTCCAACCTTGTTCGGGCGGTACGAAAGCTACTGTTTTGGTCGATATCGAACTCAAAGATTCCTTACAACAAGCTGTTTTCAAAGACCTATACACCCTAGACTCTCCTATTTCAACAGATTCTTCTCAAAATAATTTCATCGAAATCCTACGCGCACCGGTCAAACCAGGAAATTATTTTCTTCAAGTTTACCTCGAGGATATCAATCGGCCAAAAAGCAGTATCAAGGGCATTATTCCTGTAGAAATTGTAGCGCTAGATCAACAACTAGCCTTTTCTAGTGTCGAAATCGTTGACTTAGCTTTCAAATCAGATGAAGAATCTAGGTTTGTCAAATCGGGCTACTATATGCTGCCCTTGCTATCCAACTATTTCAATCAAGACATGTCTACCTTGCCTTTTTATACCGAATTATACGGTGCATCCGGTTTAATCGTACTCGAGCGAAAAGTAGTAGACGCCAAAACCAACCAAAATTTTGCACTCCTTCAACGCAAAGACACTTTAAGTGCAGCAAACGTCATTCCCATCCTTCAAGAAATCAATTTAAGCGAACTCCCAACTGGTTCCTACCAATTACAAATCTCAGCAACAGACCTCAATACGCAGCGAAATGCCATCCAGACCTATGATTTTGAGCGCAACAACGACATCGAAACTGCTTTTGATTTTGCCTCCATGCTCCTTGACCCCTCGTTTCAAGCGTCGATTCATACGGATAGCATTGCCTATTTCTTCGAAAGCCTGATCCCAATTGCAAAACCTGGTGAAATCAGGACCATCATCGATGTCCTGAAATCGAAAGACACCACTGCGATGCGCAAACACTTGCAGGCTTTCTGGTATCAAACGGCAGGCAATAAAGCATTTGAAAAATGGATTCAGTATCGCGAGCAAGTGCGCTCGGTAGAAAAATATTATGCCAACAATTACATGGAAGGATTTGAAACGGATCGCGGCAGGGTTTATCTCAAATATGGTCAGCCCAATTCTGTAGTCGTAAAAGAATCCTCGCCTAGTGAATATCCTTATGAAATTTGGGTATATGACAAAATTGGCATTTACAGCAACAAGCGTTTTATTTTCTACAATCCAGATTTGGTTTCCAATAATCACAGTTTGTTACATTCGGACATGATTGGTGAACTCAGAAACCCTGCTTGGCAGCAAATTTTGTCGAAAAGGAATACGGTAAATGGAACCGTTGATGATCCTAACATGATGAATGTCAAACACTTTGGTGGAAATTCTGCCGATTTTTACCGCCAATATTAGCCCTGATGTCAAACGCCATCGTCATCCTCAATTATAACGGCCGGCAGCACTTACAAACCTATTTGCCTTCGGTAATAGCAAATAGTGCGGGTTGGCAAATTTTCGTAGCCGACAACGCAAGCACCGACGACTCCATAACTTTTCTAGAAAAGCACTACCCTCAGATTCAACGCATTATTTTGCCCAAAAACTTTGGTTTTGCAGCAGGCTACAATCAAGCACTTCAAGCACTCAAAGATCAATTTGACCTGTATTTTATTCTCAATAGCGATGTACGCCTCAGCCCAAATTGGGACAAACCCCTACTCGATTTTTTAAAAGAAAATCCGCAGGCTTGCGCGGTGCAACCTAAAATCATGTCCGATCAAAATCCTGGACTTTTTGAACATGCTGGTGCAGCTGGTGGTTACCTCGATTCATTTTATTTTCCATTTTGCCGTGGTCGCATATTTGAGGCGCTTGAAAAAGATCAGGGCCAGTATGACAGCATACAGCAAGTCACGTGGGTTTCAGGAGCAGCCATGTTAATTCGTGCAAAGGATTTCCATGCAGCCGAAGGTTTCGACCCTACTTTTTTTGCACACATGGAAGAAATTGACCTTTGTTTACGTCTGGGCAATCAAGGGAGAAAACTGTACTGCATTCCGTCTTCGACTGTTTATCATTTAGGTGGCGGAACCTTAGCATATGACAACCCAAGGAAATTGTTTCTGAACTTCAGAAATAGCCTCTGGATGCTCGTAAAAAATCAGCAACGCTATCTTTTCTTAATCCTTTTTATCAGAATGGCGCTAGATGGCATTGCGGCCATTCAATTCTTATTCAAAGGAAAACCCCTGCTCACATGGCAAGTATTTTTAGCACACATGGCGCTATACCGACATTTTACACGAAATTATCGCTTGAGACCAGCAATTCAACAAAAGCGCTTTCAATACCACGGCTTGATCATTTGGGATTATTTCGGCAAACAAATCAAAAATTTCAGTCAACTCAACAAGAGAAAATTTCATTCATGAAAAAGCTCAATCTCATTCTATCTATGCTAGTTACACTGCATAGCGTTGCACAACTTCCGGATCTACAAAAAGCCAGTGATAAAGCTCAAAATGCAGTGATTTCACCGAGTAGAGGAACAAAAAACCTACCGGCTATGATGTTGGTCAATCCTTTGATTGGAACTGGTGGGCACGGACATACTTTCCCAGGAGTTTGTGCGCCATTTGGGATGATGCAACTCAGCCCAGACACACGTTTTGACGGCTGGGATGGATGTGGCGGCTACCATTATTCTGACTCCATTATCTACGGATTCAGCCATACACACCTAAGTGGAACTGGCGTCCCGGACTACAGTGATCTGCTCGTTGTACCACAGAGTGGCCAAGCCAAATGGAAGGGTAAATTTGAGGATCCCAATGGTTATGGCGCTCGTTTCAGCCACCAAAAAGAAGTGGCTGCCTTGGGTTTTTATGAAGTTTTGCTTGAGGATGAAAATATCCGTGTCAATCTCTCTTGTACAGAAAGAGCCGGAATGCACCAGTATACATTTTTGAATACTACCGATAAAAAATACATCCTACTCGACCTCAATTACCGCGACAAACTGCTCAACGGCAACTTCAAAGTGATTGACGCCCAAAATATCAGTGGCTTTAGGGTTTCTGAGGCCTGGGCAAACGAACAGCATTTTTATTTCCACCTGACTACCTCTGTTCCTTACATTAGTCATGAGCTGAGAACGCAAAATGGCGAACTCAAACTTTTATTAGAATTCCCAATAGATACAAAAGAACTATTCATTAAGGTTGGGATGTCGCATGTGGATGAAGCAGGTGCAAAAACAAATTTGGATGCGGAAATACCACATTTTTCCTTGGATCAAGTTTATGCAGAAAATATCCGTAAATGGAACAAGGAATTGGATAAGATCAAAATTCAAGCTGACGATCAAACGAGCCGTATATTTTACAGTGCATTGTATCATTCGATGATTGCTCCGAATCTCATGAGCGATGTCGATGGGCGCTACCGCGGACGCGATCAAAAAATTCATCAACTCCAGGACCTCAAAGACCAACAGTACACTGTATTTTCATTGTGGGACACCTACCGCGCCAATCATCCACTATTTACACTCATCGACCAAAAAAGAACGGGTGCTTATATCCGCACCTTTCTTAGACAATATGAAGAAGGTGGAGACCTACCTGTTTGGGAACTCGCTGCTTGCGAAACCGAATGTATGATCGGATACCATAGTGTGAGCGTGATCTCCGACGCCTACATGAAAGGAATTCGAGATTTCGATGCCGAAAAAGCACTCAAGGCAATGGTGGAAACTGCTAAGGCAAATGAGTTTGGCAAACTCGCCTATGCTCAAAACGGCTTTATTAGTTCTGCCGATGAGCCAGAATCTGTATCACGCACGCTAGAATATGCCTATGACGACTTCTGTATTGCACAAATGGCTAGCGCAATGAATAAAACCGCTACAGCTTTAGAATTTAAAACCCGCAGTACCAATTTTGTCAATTTATACGATCCAAATACCAAATTCATGCGCGCAAGAAGAGGTGCACAATGGTACGGGCCATTTGACCCCTCTGAAGTCAATTTCAATTACACAGAAGCAAATTCATGGCAGTATTCTTTGTATGCACCGCAGCACATCCCATTACTAACCAATCTATTAGGCGGCCCAGATTCATTGGAACAATGGCTTGACCGCCTTTTCACGACCCAAATGAAATTATCAGGCCGGGAACAAGCCGATATCACAGGCCTCATTGGCCAATATGCGCATGGAAATGAACCATCGCACCACATGGCTTATTTATATAATTTCACCAACGCTCCCCATAAAACGCAACTTTATGTCGATCGCATTCTAGATGAAATGTATCAGAATGCACCAGATGGTCTTTCCGGCAACGAAGATTGCGGCCAAATGAGTGCTTGGTATGTCATGAGTGCCTTAGGCCTATATGCCGTTACACCCGGAAAGCCAGTTTATCAAATCGGACGTCCGTTGGTTGCTGCTGCTCAAATCAAACTCGAAAATGGAAAGCTTATACAAATCAAATGCAACAACCAAGATCAAGCAAATAAATACATTAAAGCTGTAACTTGGAACGGCAAAGCGCTTGCACAACTGCAAATTAGTCATGAAACACTCATGCAAGGTGGAGTTTTGGCATTTGAAATGAGTGCAACACCAAGTGTATATGTCAGCAGCCAGGAGCCTCTTGATTTGCAAGCATTTTTTGCGCCAACACCTTTTATCAAGACAGAACAGCGGGTTTTTAAAGATTCATTATTGATCGAAATTGATGTCGTTCGCCTGAATCAAAATGACAACAAGCAAACAGGAACCCAACTTTTCTATCAATTAAATGGCCAAAAATGGCAAAGCTATCAGCAACCTTTTTACATTTACGCCAACGCAAATATCTCTATCAAAGCGGGCTACAAGGAGGCTGTCGTCAAAAGGCAAGGATTGAATTACTGGAGTGCAGTAGTTACATCAAACTTCATTAAAAAAGATCCGAATGTCCAATTAGAACTCAAAAGCACTTATTCAAATCAGTATACAGCTTCCGGGAAGGATGCCCTGATAGACGGCCTAATTGGAGGTAATGAATTCCGGACCGGTGACTACCAAGGTTACTATGATCAAGATGTAGTGGCAATTATTGCATTCAATACCCCGAAAACCATCCAAGAGGTAGGTGTTTCATTTATCCGCGATCAAAAAGCTTGGATTTTTGCACCAAGTCAAATTACCGTCGAAGGGAGCCTCAACGGTACTGACTATTTTATTATTGCCCAACAAGATTTACCAAAGGCAAGTCCTACGGACAAAAATCCTTTTAAAGAGGAGGTTTTAATTGCTGTTACTACTGATAAACAACTTCACTATAAAAACCTCAGATACACCATTTCAAATCCTGGAAAATTACCCAATTGGCACCTTGCTCCTGGCTACCCTACTTGGTTATTTTTGGATGAATTATTATTTCGATAAAGAATCAAACCAAAGGGATTCTTCCCTTAATAGTACTATAGTGGTAATCTTTGGCTCCAAACTTTCGATAAAATGAGGCAATACTTTCTTGATTAGATCCGATGAAATCTAATACCTGACATTCATCGGCATACTTCTCAAGAACAGTGTCAATCAAAAAAACCAAGGCTCCTGTTTTTTTACCTGCTTCATTGAGTGTCCCCTTCATGAAATAAAGCTGATCTTTCCATTTAAAGAATAAAGCAGCGGCCAGTAATTGATCTTGTGAATAGGCGCCCACACAAAAAACAGCATCTTTTGTTTGTGCGGCTTCAACTAGTTTTGCTAGTCGTTGCCATGCTTTAGATGTGAGCTTACCGAGGTTTTCTCCTTTTTGTGTGACAAAAAATGAATGAAAATCAGGATAAATAATTTCCTTGATTGTCAAAGAAGTTGATTTTTTTAAGCTTCTTTTGATATTGTCTGAATAAGCACCTCGTATTTCATGGATGCCTTTATTCCAAGTTAATTTTTGAAAAATACCGAAAGAAGCAGCTGTTTTAAAAGGTTCATTTAGATTGACATGCAAAAACAACTTGCTATGAAGTATTTGAAGAACTGCAGCCGCATTTGCCCCAGCAAATAGGGTTAATGACCGAATAAACAAGGGCTGTAAGTAGGCCTTGAAGCCCCATTTTTTTGTGTAAGGTAGTCTTAGAAGTATATTTGATTCATTATCAATTAAATAAGACCAATGTTGGTGTAAAATATCTTGTACCCAGACTTGATTGAAAAAATCAAGTTCAGTGGCCAAAGCAACTTGTTGCTCGTATTGGCGTTTAAGGATTGGTGTTTCTTTTGCAAGTTGCATTGCTACACTAAGTTAAGTAGAAGCCGCAGATTAGGCACAATACTTGTTACATTTTTACGTAAATTCGTTTATTCAATTTTAAATTCAATGCTATGAAAAAATCTTTTCTTTTCGCGCTTAGCTTACTCGTATCATCTTTGTCCTTCGCTCAAACAAGCACTAAAGCTCATAAAGATGAAAAAATCCCCGAGGAACGCGCCAAATTTTTAACCGAAAAAATGGCAGCTGAATTACAACTCTCTGATGCCCAAAAAGAACAAGTGTATACCATCAATTTGGGAATTGCACAAAAAAATCAAGGTATCATGGCTAGTAATTTCTCAGAAGAACAGAAAAAAGAAATCATCCGTTCCAATCAAGAAGCACGCATTGAAATGCTTAAAAATGTCCTTACTGCTGCACAATTTGAGCAAATGAAAAAAGAACTCAAAGAGCAACGCCAAGAAAGAATAGAGCAAGGTGGTCAAGAACACCACGAAAAGCACTAAAAATCATTTAAAAAAAAGGCTCCGAAATTCGGAGCCTTTTTTTTGTGATTTATTTTTCAATTGTTTTAGTATTTGACGAACTTCATGGTTTGCGAGCGCGTGCCTTGAGCAAGTGTCACAATGTAAATGCCATTGGCCCAATTGCTAGTATTGATCTGCTGTGTTCCTAATGCCAATTGTTGGTTCCAAAGTAAGCGGCCATTCATGTCTTGAATTTGCATCGTTAAATCAGCCTCATCATTATTGACTTGAAGCAGCTCTGTAAATGGATTTGGAGCCACTTGGACTTGCATATATAATTCCATCGTACTTGCCTGACAGTTATTGTTGGCCAAAGGGGTCGGTGTTACTTGTGCAAAGTTCATTCCGGCATCTGGACACCTAGCATAGGCTACATCGGGTGTTTGCAAGCCAAAACTAATTTGGTCATGGACATTGAAACCGTGAGACAAGTAAACGTAATCGCCAGTACTTCCTAATTTAAAATTGCAATGCAATCCTTGCTCAGTTGTGTCTTTATCGGCCCAAATCAATAAATAACCATTGGCAGCAATAATTGTCCCTGCTGGGATTGGCCACTCTAGTAAGTTAAGCGCATCGTCAGAAAGATAAAAACCTGCTAAATCAATAGGGGCATTCGTCGTATTGATCAATTCAATCCAGTCTTCGGCTTGTCCATTAGGATCTAGATTTGTTGAAATATTTGAGGCCAAGACTTCATTGATTAGCACAGCACCAATAGCTGGAGCAGGGAAAACAACTTGTAATGTATGGAAATCATGCTCAGCTCTAGCTGGCGAAAAAAGACCTGCATTGTTATTATCTGCATATATATAATATTCGAATGTAAGTCCATTTACAGGTACTTCCACTCCATAAAGGTGATCATTAGCAGCACCATCATTATGTGCCCCGTCATCGTACATTTGAACCCGATTGAATTTCAAAGTATGATTGGTTCGGTAACCTAAATATACTGCAGTTTCATTGCTCACATTTGCGGTGATGGTGGCTGTTATTCCGTAAGTTAAAGGTGTTGCAGTAGCGCCATGACTTGTAATACTAGGAGCTTGTAAAAGATAGGCTGCATTGGTACTAAAAAACTGAGCGCGTGCATCCATTAGGGCTTTGATACCGGGTATGCTACCGCCACCTCCAGGACCTCCGCCCGTTACTGCCGTAGTTAAACTATTTACAAACTGATTATACGTGTAGAATTTGTAAGGATCTGCCTGTATTGAGGAATCGGCCAATGCCATGAGATTTTGCGCCCATGTTTCATATTGACCAGAAGCAAACATTTCTTGAACCATGGTTCGTACATGTGCCATATACATGCGCTTGTAAAGCGGATTGGCCATAATTTGCTTGATCAAAGGGTGATTATTTGAAGTAGCATTTGAAAATGGATCGAGCGAAGAGGGTGTAAAAGTACCCGAGCCTGTTCCACCTGGGAAGCCTCCAAAACTCATGTTGAGATCCCAAACGGTTGGTACAAATCGACCATTGTTATCCCAACTGAGGTAATAATTTTGTCTGAATGCCCCACTGTAGGAATCAAGATTAACCAACACGTTATTGAAGGCGAGCATCCAAATAGCGCGGTCAATATCAAGCGCATTCTCAATGTTTTGAAAGTCATTATTGAGTACGTTACAAAGATTTACCAAACGATTCCATCCGTATGTAGATTGCAATTCATAACCATTAAAATAACTGCTGCTATCCGTACCTAAATATTTCAAATCTGGGCTTGTTCCTCCTCCAGGGCCTGCACCACCTACCGGATTACATTTAAAATAAGTGTCATCAGAATGGTAGTAATGTTCTTGATTGAAATCATCATTGATGGATTGGTTATTGGTATAAACCCCTCTGTATTGTCCATTGATATATACGCGTGCAAAATTTGAACTCGGACAATCCATATAATTCTCAAGAATTTGATAGGACAATATTTCGCGAATCATAGAAGGGTCTTTGTAATCATTTGACAATTTGATGTCGGTAATTCCCTGATAATCTTGGTTGCTCTTGATCGTATTTAGCTCAATTCGGAGAGGATTCTTCTGATTTGATGGGTTATATGAGCTATTCCCTTTGTATCTTACGCCGCATGAATCAAAACTTTGGCCGTTGATACGAACTGAATCAGCGTAGATATAGGTTTCTGTAGGTTCGTTAGCGTCAAGTTGCGCATCCCAGTTCGAAAAGGAAAAAAACAACTCAATTACTTGAATGGTGTCTCTATTGTAAAAATTCTGAGCGTAGGTTTGAGTACTGCAATACGTGATGATAAATAGGGAATAAAAAAAGAAGCGTTGCATAATTATAGTTTTGTTTAAGTCGTTTGAATGTCCCAATTAGTTGTAAACTTTTATCTTTGAGTTATGAAAGTAGCTATATTATCTATATTGAGCAGCGGTTTGCTATTCAATAGCTGTGCGCAAGCACCTAAAAATGAGGTAAAAAAACCAGAAGTAGTCCATATTCAAACCCAATTTGCACTGCAAGATTTCCTCCAAGACAACAAAGACTTAGATGCTGCCGTTGAAAAAGTTTTCGCAAGCCTAGATGACACCGCAATCGTTGCACAATTAATTATGCCTGCTGTTGGCAGATTGGGGCAAGAGAAAACAACCATCGATCAGCACATTAAAAATCGTATCATCGGTGGGGTCTTGATGCTCAATGGCACAAAAGAAGGATTCAGTTCCTGGATTGCTGATTTTGAGGCTCAAAACAAAAAATACGGCAATCTACCCTTTTTATACAGCGCGGATGCTGAACCTAGTTTGGTCAATCGCAAAATCATGGGGTCTACGCCCGTGAAAAAAGCCAATGAAATGCAGTCCATTGAAGAAGTTAGAAGCTGTGCTCAAATTATTTCAAAGGACTTAAATGACATCGGTATTAATTACAATTTCTCACCTGTTGTAGACATGTCGCCAAATGCAACAGTTGGCTTCAGGAGTTTTGGTGCTGTACCCGCAAATATTATTCCTTGGTCAGGAGCATTTATTGACGAAACCCAAAAACAAGGCATTATTGCTACCGCAAAGCACTTTCCTGGACACGGTTTAGTGTCTGGAGACACCCACAAATCTTTGCAAATGATTGACGGAGAATTAAAAGAAATTCAAAATTATCCGCCACTTATTGCGCAAGGGGTACTTTCTATAATGGTGGCGCATATTGCCGTTCAAAACAACGCAAAATACCAAACAAATGGCCTTCCTGCTACCTGCTCTAAAACAATTGTGACTGACCTACTTAAAAATGAAATGGGTTTTAAAGGCCTGGTAGTAACTGATGCTATGAATATGGGTGGTGTAGTTGCTGTTCCTGAATGCGCTTACAAAGCAGTTGCCGCAGGTTGCGACATCGTATTGATGCCAGTTGATGCAAAAAAAGCACATACTGAGATCCTGCAACACTACAGAAAAGATCCGGCATTCAAAGCTCAAGTTGACGCTGCAGCAAAAAAAGTAATCCGAATGAAAATTGCGATGGGGCTTCTGCACTAAGCGATTTACAAATCGATGCACTAACCGATATACAAATCGATTAGTCCTTCAGGAGCTTTGATAAAGAGCTCCTTTTTTTTGCGCTCTACTTTTTGGATAAGCCCTTCAAAAATTGGAACGAGTATTTCGGTTCCGTTGCAGTCTAATTGAAGCAATGGGTTGGCTGTCATGTCGATGACATCTTGAACTACGCCAATGGCGCCCTTTTGTGCGTCAAAAACTTTATAACCAATAATTTCGTGGTCATAGAATGAGCTTTGGTCTAGTTCAGGAAGAATTTCTAAGGGAAGGTAGGCTTTCTTTTTCAGCAAGCGTTTGGCTGCTTCTTCGGTTTCTATACCCTCAAACTTGACGGCTGCAAAACCTTTGTTTTTGAGCTTAAAGCCCTCTATAAAAAATGGCGTCAGCTGACCATTGATATCTAGAAACAAGGCATCGAGTCCTACGTATGCACTTGGATCAGTAACGTCTAAAAACAGCGAAACTTCACCTTTGAATCCGTGAAGTTTCGCGATAAGACCTAAATAATAGCAATCTTGTTGTTGCATATGCTTATTCAGCAGCAGCTTCTTCTGATGCTTCTTCAGCAGCAGGAGCTTCTTCAGTTGCTGGAGCTTCTTCTGCTACAACTTCTTCAGTTGCTGG
>DLPC01000018.1:81214-130811 GCA_002478565.1 Flavobacteriales bacterium UBA7468
TCTTCAGTTGCTGGAGCTTCTTCTGCTACAACCTCTTCAGTTGCTGGAGCTTCTTCTGCTACCTCTTCGACAGCTGGTGTATTTTTAGCTTCTACGGCGGCCGCTTTTGCAGCGTTGGTTGCAGCTTCTGCAGCTAAGCGATCTGCTTTCGCTTTTTCAGCACTTTTCGCAAGACCTGAAATTTTGTTGTCAATTTTTGCTTCTTTGTCTGCCAACCATTTGTTGAAACGCTCTTCTACTTGTTCAGCTGTTAATGCACCTTTTTTCACGCCGTTAAGCAAGTGATTTTTGTACAAAACACCTTTGTAAGATAGAATAGCACGAGCTGTGTCAGACATTTCGGCACCATGCTGAACCCAAGCAAGTGTAGCATCGAAATCGATGTTGATTACCGCAGGGTTGGCTGTTGGGTTGTAAGTTCCGAGTTTTTCGATGAATTTACCATCGCGTTTTGCACGGCTATCTGCAGCTACCAAATGAAAAAATGGTTTGCCTTTTTTACCGTGTCTTTGTAGACGAATGCGTGTTGCCATTGTACTTTACTGTTTAGGGTACGAAACCCAGATTAATAAATTAGTTAATTAAGGGTGCAAAGATACACATATTTCGTGAATCAAGCAAAGATTACTTTCCTTGTGCTTTAAAAACGATAATCACGGTATAAAACATGATTTTGATGTCCAGTGCCAAACTGCGATTTTTTAAATAAATGAGATCAAATTTCATACGCTGCAGCATTTGATCTACATTTTCAGCATAACCAAATTTGACTTGCCCCCAAGATGTAATTCCGGGTCTAACACGTGTTAAATGAATGTATTGTGGCTCCACTTGAACAATTTGATCAATATAATACTGCCTCTCTGGACGCGGGCCTACCAAAGACATTTGACCCAAAAGCACATTTAAAAACTGAGGAAATTCATCGAGCCTTGTTTTTCGCATGAAACGGCCAATTGGCGTTATTCTTGGATCACCCTCGCTTGAAAGTTGTGGCCCTGCTTGTTCCGCATTGACGTACATTGTTCTGAATTTGATGATTTTGAAGTTTTTCCCGTTGAGCCCTACCCTGTCTTGAAGGTAAAAAATTGGGCCGGGTGAAGAAAGCTTCACTGCAATGGCCGAAAAAATAAAAAAGGGAATTAGTGCAATGAGCGCCAAGAAAGAAAGTACTAAATCCATCAATCTCTTGATAGCTCTTTGCCAATAAGGCATGACATCCGGATTGATTTCAATGAGTAAAGCCCCGTAAATGTTGGTCATTTCTACCGAACCTGCCAGAATGGTATACATATCTGGCAATACTTTGATGCGTATTTTACCATTATCGATCCTCGATATGATATCTTTAAGACGGTCGTGATCAGAACTTTCTACAGCAATAATTACTTCCTCAACTTGTTGTTGCTCCAAAACTTGCTCAATTTCGGGCGTCTTACCCAAATGTGGCAAAAGTCCGCTGAGTAGGTTATCTCGCCCATTCACCTGAATAAATCCTACGAAATAATTAATCATGTTTGGACTAGCGTTTAGCTCGTGGTAAATTTCTAATGCGCTTTCATTTCCACCAACGATGAGGGTCCTAAAACCATGACCCGCTGCTCTGATGTAACTGATTAAAATGGTTGTAAAGACTAAGCGCGTAAAGACCAGCAGGGATAAATGGATAGCAAACAACCAACTCGTGAGTTGATAATAACTTTGATAGGATTGAATTTGATCATCTAATAGCAGCGTAAAAAACAGTACGATTGTACCAAAAAAGGTAGCGCCTAAACTCATGATCAAGACTTTCATTCGAAAGAGCCGCCTTACATCATGATACGTCCCTTGCAATAAATAGAAACACAACCAAAAAAGTGGTAATAAAAAAGTGCCCAATAAAAAATTTTGGTCTGGGTGAAACTCGTGCTGCTCAATGTAAACCTGCCTTAAGTAAAAAAAGACCGCCCAGGCGAATGCAGCACTGAGATAATCAAGGCCAACCAAACATGCTATCCAAAAGCGATCTTTCACGGAAAATATACGACTTTTAAATTGTCAATTAGGATCAAATTATTACTGATAGCACTGTCGTAGAAGGCTTTGAAAGCCTGTACGTAATTGGTGTTATTTGGGCCGTAACCAATGACTTCGCTGAGCAGGATATATATTTTCTTCCAACGTAAGGCGTTCAATGGACTTTGTCTCATGGTACGCATGATATTTTCATTGGTCCCATTGCTATTGACAAACAAAAGGTAATGGGTAAAATCAAGAGAGTTACAGTAATCGATTTCCAAAACAGCTTGTTTGCCTTTCGGGATCGAGAGTTGTTGATCTTGATTGGTATAGGCAATCCACATTGAATCTTGGGCAGTTAATTGCACCTTCGCATAATAATTCCCGTTGAACCATTTCAAGGAATCATTGGCAAGGTTGAGATGTGCAGAGGATGTATTTGGATCGTCGGTGAGTTTGATATTGATGTCTTCAAAATCTTCTATCCAAAAACTGAGGCCATCTTTGTAATGCGTCACTGGATTTAAAGTGAGCGTCTGATTTTTGATGAGCGTTTCATTGACTTCATAGGGTACCATGTGCTCATTTTTCATTTTGGTGGCGCTTACACCATTGATTTTGATCGTCGGGTAGATTCGAATATTACAAGGGCCATCCTTAAGTACTGGGATTTTAAAAGGTACTTCGAAAACCCCGATGAGCTTATCATCAATGTAAACCCAAGCGTCAGTAATATTGTGAGTGAGCTCCCCCTCTTCCCCATTCAAACTGGCATTTGCCTCGAGGGTCCAGGCATTGACCTGTAACCATGATGGATCGGGATTATTCTTAACGCAAGCATTAAGTAAAAGTAGTAAAGGTAAGAGGTAGCGAAATACCATGGCGTATGAACGTTAAAAGCTCGTAATTATTTTGTGCGGTGTTAAAAAATGAAATAAAAAAAGCCATTAATCCGAGACTAATGGCTTTAAGCTGATATAGTTTGCAAACTTATTTTTTAACCGTCTCGATGATCGCTTTGAAAGCGTCTGGGTGGTTCATGGCTAAATCTGCAAGTACTTTGCGATTCAACTCAATGCCACTTTTGTGTACGGCTCCCATGAACTGTGAATAGCTCATACCATGTTGGCGAGCGCCAGCATTGATACGGGTAATCCAGAGTGAACGGAAATTTCTTTTCTTTTGCTTGCGTCCTGAGTAAGCATAAACTAAACCTTTTTCAATGGCGTTTTTTGCTACTGTCCAGACATTTTTACGACGACCAAAGTAACCTTTGGCCAATTTCATCAAGTTCTTTCTGCGAGCTCTTGATGCAACGTGATTTACTGATCTTGGCATAATTTTTAAATTTTTTGGCAAAGAGTGCTTCAGATGAAGACTTAGGGACTCGGTACCGGGTTCTACAATTTAATAACCGTTAAGTGACTATTTCATGCACAATTGCAACTTAACATTCGAGAGGTCTGCATCGTGTACCAAACCTGCGTGAGTAAGATTGCGCTTACGTTTTGTAGCTTTTTTGGTTAGGATGTGACTCTTGAACGCATGCTTGCGCTTGATTTTGCCACTTCCAGTGATGGTGAATCGCTTCTTTGCACTGGATTTTGTTTTCATTTTAGGCATTTGACTTCCTTTTTTTTGTGTTAAACTTATATATCAGCTTCTTATTTCTTTTTCGGGTTGATCATTAAGATCATTTTTTTACCTTCCAATTTTGGGAGTTGTTCTACAGCTCCTAGATCGGCGAGTTCTTGGGCAAATTTGAGTAGTAAGATCTCTCCTCTGTCTTTGAAAACGATGGTGCGTCCTTTGAAGAAAACATAGGCTTTCACCTTACTTCCCTCTTCAAGGAACTTTTTAGCGTGAGCCAATTTGAAGGCGAAATCGTGGTCATCGGTGTTGGGCCCGAATCGGATTTCTTTGAGTATAACCTTGCTTTGCTTGGCTTTCAATTCTTTTTGCTTGCGCTTCTGATTGTAAATGAACTTTTTGTAGTCCATGATTTTACAAACAGGTGGATTGGCATTCGGAGAAATTTCAACGAGGTCAAGTTCTTGTTCTTCTGCCAAAGCAATTGCTTTTGCAACGCTCATGACTTGAGGTTCTTCACCATCATTAACTAGGCGAATCTCAGACGCAAAAATTTTATCATTGATGCGGTGCTGAGCAGCCTCTTCTCTTTTTACAAACGGTTTTGAGTTTCTTCTCATTCAGTATTTCAGTTCAACTTAAGCCAATTCCGCGGCAATTGCTTCCTGGATCAGAGCCGCAAAGTTGTCCAGGTTCATGCTGCCGTGGTCCCCTACACCGCGCTGTCTGACTGAGACTGCTTCGGTTTCGGCTTCTTTTTCGCCAACAATGAGCATAAAAGGTACTTTCTTGAGTTCTGCATCGCGAATTTTCTTTCCGATTTTCTCGTTGCGATCGTCAATAAGTCCGCGAATATCGGAATTATTTAGGAATTCTAAAACTTTTTCTGCGTAGTCGTTGTATTTCTCAGAGATTGGCAGTACAATAAATTGCTCTGTAGACAACCATAAAGGGAAGTCACCGGCGCAATGCTCAAGCAATACAGCCACGAATCTTTCCATAGAGCCAAACGGCGCACGGTGGATCATGACTGGACGGTGCTTCTGGTTATCTGCACCAATGTACTCCAATTCAAAGCGCTCAGGAAGGTTGTAATCGACTTGAATGGTACCTAATTGCCATTCACGCCCCAAAGCATCTTGAACCATGAAGTCAAGCTTAGGGCCATAGAAGGCAGCCTCACCATACTCCACAACTGTTGGGAGGTCTTTTTCAGCTGCTGCATCGATGATGGCTTGCTCGGCTTTTTGCCAATTTTCATCGGAACCGATGTATTTGGCGCGGTTTTCTTTGTCTCGGAGCGAGATTTGCGCCTTGAAGTTCTCAAATTTTAATGTCTTGAGCACGTAAAGGACGATGTCAATGACGTTTTTGAATTCTTCTTTGACCTGTTCTTGCGTACAGAAAATGTGTGCGTCGTCTTGGGTAAAACCTCGAACACGTGTGAGGCCATGAAGCTCACCAGATTGCTCGTAGCGATAGACAGTACCGAATTCTGCAAAACGAGCTGGCAAATCTTTGTAAGACCTTGGTTTGCTTTTGAATATTTCGCAGTGATGCGGGCAGTTCATGGGCTTGAGGTAGAATTCTTCGTTTGGGTCTGGGGTACGAATGGGCTGAAAAGAGTCAGCGCCGTATTTTTCGTAGTGTCCAGATGTAACATAGAGTTCTTTATTACCGATGTGCGGTGTAATGACTTGTTGATAACCCGCTTTGCGCTGCGCTTTTTTCAAGAAGTTTTCAAGACGCTCACGGAGTGCCGCACCTTTCGGTAACCACAACGGCAAGCCCTGCCCTACTTTTTGACTAAAAGTAAAGAGCTCTAATTCTTTACCAAGCTTGCGGTGATCTCGGCGCTTGGCTTCTTCGACACGCTCGAGGTATTCAGTGAGTTCGGCCTGCTTCGGAAAGGTGATGCCGTAGATGCGCGTAAGTTGCTTGTTTTTTTCGTCGCCGCGCCAATAGGCACCGGCAATTGCAGTGAGTTTCACAGCTTTGATAAAGCCGGTATCCGGAATATGCGGGCCACGACAGAGATCCGTAAAGTTTCCTTGGGTGTAAAAGGTAATAGTGCCATCTTGGAGCTCGGAGAGCAACTCAAGTTTGTAAGGGTCTTGCTTTTCTTCGAAGTAAGCAATGGCTTCGGCCTTTGAAATTTCTTGACGGATGAAAGGGTTTTTCTGGCGTGCCAACTCTTTCATTTTTTCTTCGATCTTCTCGAGGTCTTTCTCAGAAATGCTGTGATCCATGAGGTCGACGTCGTAGTAAAAGCCATTGGTCACTGGAGGGCCTATTGCTAATTTGATTCCTGGATAGTAAAACTCAAGTGCTTCAGCCATGAGGTGTGCTGAAGAGTGCCACATAGTGGACTTACCTTCGAGGTCGTTCCAAGTGAGTAATTGTAGCGTGCAAGAATTGTTGAGCGCTAGCGTAGCATCTTGCACAGTGTCATTTACTTTGGCAGCGAGGACATTTCTTGCTAAGCCTTCTGAAATAGATTGAGCAATTTGTAAGGCAGTTGTTCCGGCGTCATACTTACGAACGTTGCCATCCGGAAAAGTAACTTCAATGGTCATATTTAAAAAAAATTGAGCTGCAAAGATACGCAGAAACAACGGAATGAGAAAGCTTTATTGCACGCCTATTTGCTCATGTGTCCGACTATTTACGGAGTTGCAATACTTTTTGCAAATCTTCTTGAATGGATCGAAGCCCAGCGCCGATGCTGGCGTGATCTAATTGAACGTCCGGAAGTTCACGGGAAATGTAGGAAACAAAACGCCAAATTTCGAGTACTTCTGAAACATGAACCTCATAGGGTTCATATAAAGGATTAGTAGAAGCTAAAGTAAATGACTGACTGTTTTTAAGATTGTTGTGTAAGTATTTAAAAACGATTCCGTCGTCTTTGGTAACGATTACGCAGGGAACTGCTGAGGGCAAACCAAGCCAATCTTGAACAAATTCACCGACAACATAAGAACCATGAACAACGGGCGGCATGGAGTCACCGGCAATGGGAAAAGCCCTGTATTTGCGATCTTTGGAAAGAAATGGCAGCCGAAGTGTAGGCAATTCTTGAAGGTAGCTAGGGTCTGCATAACCAGCGGTGTAACCCGCCCTGACTTTTTCGGGTATGAGCTCAATCGTATCTTCGTTGTCTTCATTGACAACAGCGGTAAGTACACGCAAATTTTGACCACTTGCTCCTTGTTTCCAAGCACCGCACAAAGCTTCGTAATCAGCATTTGATAATTTTGATAAATCAGTGGTGAGTAAGGATTCTAGCGGTAGCTTTTCTTCTTGAGCAAGATAAAGTAAGGTTTCTAGGTTTGGCTGAGCCACCTCATTTTCATAACCACTGTAGGTGGAACGATTCAGCTTGAGTTTTTGCGCCATTTCTTCTTGAGAAAGACCTTTTCTTTTTCGGATATTTTTGAGATTCTGAGCAATAAACATAGACAACTAACTTTGCATCAAATATAACTAAATATTTAATATCTCATCAAGTTATTGCTTAATATTTCGTCAGGTGATTATTATTGAAAATAAGTGCGTCAAAAAGTGTTGCTTATTGGGCATCAAAGCGATATTTAATATAGCCTTTAGCGGTAGCACTCCCATCCGTAAAACGCGACATCTTTGCGTATTTCAAGGCTTGTTCAATCATACAGGGGCTGGCATTTGAACTTTTAGCAGCAATATATTGTGCCGAAGCCACCCTACCCCCATTCGTCACTTCTATTTCAATATAGACCGTTCCTGCAGCATTGAAGCCACAGGTATAGCCTGGATTGCGCACATACCAAGTGTTGTGATCATAGGCCGAACGGCCCGTTACACTGAAATCAACCATAACTGCACCCGCATATTGATTTGGGCTTGCATTAGAAGTGTTAGTTTGCGAAGCCGTAGGCTGACCTTGTTGTTTGAGTTGCTGAATTCGAGCTTGGCTCTGTTGTTTGATTTGTGCCCTAGCTGCTTCACCACCGGTTTCTGCAAAAACTTGCGTCTCAAAATCATGTGCACTTTGAGCCGGATTAGCTTGACCCTGCCCTGCTTCTTGTGTAGACCAGTCTTGTTCGGATGCAGGCCGCGTATCATTGATATCACGTGCAATGCTCCGTAGCTCTTGAGCTTGCTGAACGTTCATTTCTTCGCGTAATTCTTGTTTTTCTTGTTCATCAAGTTGCTCCAGTTGGACTTCATAGAGCTCCTCCCCTTGAATCAAATCTTCTTTGACTACCGTAGAGAGCTCCAAATAAATAAAAACACCCATATAAACACTCGCAACAACCACAAGTGCTCTCAGATAATGTTCGGATTTTAGTTGCCAATTCATGGTAATCTTTCAATCAAGCGGTTTTCCTTTTCGAGGAAATAAGTCATTTTTTCTTCTTGAACCAATAATAAGGTCTCGGCATCAAAGCGCGCAATACGCTGATAATTGGTTTCGAGGACTTGCTTTCCAGTGAGCGTCAACAACCCATCTTTGCCAGCATTTGATACGAGTAAGTAAGTTTTCTCAAAGGGTTTGATTGCTTCAAAAGCGATGGGAATGGTGAATCCTTGGTTGATTTCGTAAATGCCTAACAAGCCATTTTGCTCTATCAAAAAACCCAAACCTTGAAGCAAGCGTATAGATGTATAATCAAAATTCAAAATGGTTTTTCCAGTAGCATCGATCAGGCCATATTTTCCTTTTTTCTTGGCAATGGCCACCGCTGCTTGAAAAGGTAAAATTTCCTCAAAAGTGGCGGCTACTATTTCTTTACCATTCAACTTTAAGCCCTTTTTACCATTTTTTATAAAAATGACGGGTAAATTTGGATCTGACAGCATTGAAGTTATTACTTCTGGCACAGTTACTTTTTGACTTTCAATATATTGCTCGATTTCTTCATAAACCATCGGCTGGGAATTGAAAAGCACTCCGTCTGCCCAAGATAAGTAGTAACCTAAACTATCTTCCAACATTAAAGCACCGTTCTCTAACCTTTGAATGTCCTTGTATTGAAGAGGCACCACAAGCTTTCCCAAATGATTCAAAACACCGTAAAACTGTCCTTTTTTCGCAATAAAGGTGCGCAGTTGTGGATCAAAAATTTCATCGTATTCAAATGGTGTTAACATTTCATTTTTCTTGTTGATGAGCCCCATTTTACCCTTGCTAGCCACAATTGCTGCTCCGTCGTAAAATGCACTTGCTTCATCGTAAGAACAATTTATCAGCAATTTCCCATCTCTATTGATAAAACCATATTTACCATTTTCTAGCCAAGGATATAGCACCGTCAATAATAAAGCTCCTTCTTTTTCTAATAAAGCTATATTGGGATAATCAGGATAATCTTTTTTAAACGATTCTAAGCGCTCCACACTGTATTCGTGCATGTAAAGCTTGTAGACTTCTCTCCAAGCCTCTTCGATATTGGGAGAATTTGGGTAGTGACGTACAAAATGAGTATAGGCCTCGAGTGACCCTTCTGATTTAGTGAGCTCATACAAGCGCGACCATGCCTGATTGATATATCGGTGGGCTGGATTATTTAAAATAAATTGCGCCAATACATTTTCGTTATTAGCCGAAGTTTGTTCTAGGTAATATATTTCTTCATATTTCAATTGGGCTTCAGCAAATTGTTTAGCTTCAGGATAACTGTTTATGAATTGAATAAAACCAGCTGAATTGTTCAGGAGCAGCGCGTCTTGATAGGCAATAGAATCTCTTGCAGAAGTAGCGGAAGTAAAAATATTTTCTATGCTAGCATATCGCTTTCTCACTCGTTCTAACGATGCAATTGAAGCGTTGTCTAACACTTGCTTGAGCTCTTGGTTTGCCAAATAATTGAATTGATGCGCAAGAGTTGCATCAGTATAGTTGAGTATTAACGCTAGTTTTTCCTTTTCTTTAGGAGTGGCAACCTTTAGACATTGGTTGGCTTTCAAAAAATAAAAATAGGCACTATCTGAATTGAAGGAATAATTGGTAAGATAGTAGTTGAGTAAGCCAAAAGAGGCAGCAGCTGGATGCTTTTCAAGTGAGCGCTGTAATAATTGATAACTAGTACCAAAATTACTTTGATCTAGTTCTTTCATGGCCTTGACCACATTTTTTTGAGACCAAAAAGACCAATAAAAACAGCAAATAAAAAACAAGGAAGCGACAATCCTCATATCAAGGTTACTTTGAGATCTTGCGGAATTTCACAAACTGGTATAGGAAGCATTTTGTGTTGATTGGCTTGATTCAAACGTGTGTAAATTGTAAGCACCTCTTTTTGGCGCGCTGTAATTGCTGCTTGGTCGCCGTGAAATTGCATGGCCCACTCAAGTTCTGGGTAAGTAGCGCCGATTTGATCTTCATCTGAGCGGCCATCTTCCCAAAGCCCATCTGTTGGCTTGGCATCAAGGATGGATTGAACCACGTGTAGCTCTTTTGCTAATTTGAAAACTTCGGTTTTATATAAGTCAGCTATGGGGCTGATGTCTACACCGCCGTCTCCGTATTTGGTATAAAAACCTACGCCGAAATCTTCAACTTTATTGCCGGTTCCAGCCACCAAACAACCGTTGGCTTGCGCCAGGGCATAAAGTGTGGTCATGCGCAATCTTGCGCGCGTATTTGCCAAAGCAAGACGCTGCTCTGTAGGGTCCAAGCCAAGTGTAGTCTCAAGTACATTAAAACTCGGTGTGAGGTCTATTTCTTTTAGCAGCACGTTAGCATGCGCCTTTTTCAAGGCTGCCATTTGCTCGAGCGCTCTATCCAATTCAGCCCTTGTTTGCCGAATGGGCATGTTGACTAATATTGTTTTTGCACCTGTGAGTGCACACAAAGTTGAGGTGAGTGCTGAATCGATACCACCCGAGACACCAACTACAAATCCTTGCGCATGTGCTTTGGTTTGATAAGACTTTAACCAGTTTGTGATATGTTCGGCAACAGTATGCATGTTAAAATAATAAGGTGAATTTTACATTGGCCTGATTCATCATCGCTTGATTGCGGAAATAGGTTGGCAGCCCTACCTCATTTGCCATAAACAAGGTATAATTTTGCTCCTTGGATGTCAGGTGCAAAGGCATGAAGCCGTACTGATAACCCAATTCAACAAGTAAACAAGTTGAACCTGAAAAATTCCATTCAGCACCCAAATTGATAAACAAGCCTGCATTGTAAAAAAACAAATCTTTTTTAGCGATCATGCCCGTGTTTTCTTGAAAGTCACCAATTTCTGAGGTACTATTGGAAGAAAATCCGATGTCGTCAACGGTATTTGAAAGCAAGAACCTGTTCTGTAGACCAAACTTAACAACCCCGCGGTAATCCCCGATGAAATCGGTTCTAAAAGCCATTCCGATAGGCAAGCCCAAATAAAGCGGCTTGTAGGTGCGCTCTGTAAGGCGATAATATTTATCTGCAGCTAACGTTTCATCTTTAGTTTTGATGATTTGATCCGTATAACGATAAAACACATCTTGTTGGGTAACCTTGTAATTGAAGCGTTCTAAATTGAACTCGACTCCGCCTAAAAAAGCAATATTTTGAGATTCTTTGGTCGCTTTGATGAAATTGACCCCGACTGAGGTACTGAGGCCCGGTTGTGCCTCTAGCAAAGAGGTGCCCATCTTCAGAAAATTAAAACCAACCGCGCCGGTGATCCCACCTTGCAGCTTTTTTTCAGCGACAGCTTGCCCGAAAGATTGATGAGTGAAGGCTCCGATCAAGAAGCAAAAAAACAAGTGTTGCAGCTGTATTGATTTCATGTTGTCTGATTAATGTTAATTTTGAACAAAAATAATAATATTCATGAAACGAGGCCTTGGTCTGCTTGCTATACTCTGCTTAGTTTTTGCCTGTCAGCAAGACCCTTATGACGTCGACATTGAGCAGCTCCCCGCTGAGCTCACCGCACTCAACTTGGATTCTGCACTTCGCGCCCAACCTCAACAAAAACTGAGCCAATATGTAAGTAAACTATACAAGCAAGATACTGAAGCCATCGAGTTTTGCTTGCCGTATGCGTTGCAAATCCCACTGAAACCCGATTCATCATTAAAAAATGCCTTCAGACAAAGCGTTAACAATCCATTCAATGCACAAGTATTCACTGCACTTGACACCATGAATCATTGGCGGCAACAAGTCCATCGAGAAATCAGTAATGCATTCAAAAGACTACAAGTTTTAGCTCCAGGTCTTGCCCGCCCAAAACAACTCTATTTTGCCTATACACAATTTGCTGCGAGTGCCTTTAGCTCTAATAAAACCATTGTCATCGGGCAAGAACGCTATTTGGGTCCACAGCACCCTGTGATTCAAATGCTACCCGAACAACAATTTTACCGTTGGATTAAAAATGGTTTGGCTCCCAAATATGCCTCTACTGATGCCATTTTGGTTTGGCTCAGCACCCAACTGATCAAAGAAACTGACGACAACTTTGCAAGTGAAATGATTCGCTGGGGTAAACTATTGGTCATTCTTGATATTTTGCTTCCGGAACAAAGCATTGCCACCAAGTTAAGATATGAGCAAAAAGCCTATGAATGGGCAGTAGCCTCTGAATCTAAATTCTGGGAATACCTTGTGGAGCAACAATTATTGTTCAAAACTGACCAAGAACTCAACATGAATCTGTTAAACGAAGGCCCCTACTCGATTGGTCTCCCTCAGGAAAGCCCTGATCGAATGGGTCGTTTTCTAGGCTATCAAATCGTCAAACAATACCTAGATGCGCAAGAGCCAAGCATTCAAGAATTGATCAATACGCCGTATAACCGAATTTTACAAAAATATCAAGTACCAAAATGAGCGAGCAAATTTCAAAAACATCAGAAATCAGTATCCAAGTAGGGCTTAACGAAAATTTACTACCATTGCGCATGCTGTGGTCCGCAAGTGATGGCCAAATCAAAGATGCAGAAGCTGCTGCATTTTTGTTGTCTATATGGGATCCTAAGGAAAAAAATACCATGAAAATTGACCTCTGGACCAAAGACATGACCATAGAAGAAATGAAACAGTTTTTTCACCAAACCTTGCTCACTTTAGCCGATACTTTTGAAAAAGCAACTGGCGAACACTTGATCTCTGAAGATCTCCGAGACTACTGCTATCATTTTGCCGATAAAATGAATATACTGCCTGAATAATGAAGACCATTATTCAAAAAATGGGAACTGAACATGCCCAAACCATTCAATATTTTCTCAAAACAGAAAATGGAAATATTGGGCTGAATGACGCTATCGGCAAAGAAATCCACTTACAATTTACGGGGCAAATTTTTTGTAGAGAATGTCAAAAAAAAATCAATAAAACTTTTGGAGAAGGCTTTTGTTTCAATTGCTTTTCAACGGCAGGAGCCGCAAGCCCTTGTATAATAAGACCTGAACTGTGCCAAGCGCATCTCGGACTTGGTCGTGATCCCGAATTTGAACAACGCAACCACAATCAACCTCATCTGGTTTATTTAGCGCTCACACAACAGATCAAGGTTGGGATTACTCGAAAAACGCAAATGCCAACTCGTTGGATAGATCAAGGTGCAAATGCAGCTATCATACTGGCTGAGACGCCAAATAGGTATTTAGCAGGGCTTATTGAAGTAGCCCTTAAAGATCATTTTACCGATAAAACTAATTGGCAACAAATGTTGCGCAATGTGCCCCCAACAGAAGACTCAGACCTCAGCACCGAAAAATGGGAACTAGAAGAACTCCTTCCTCAAGACCTTACGCAATACTGGACCGACGACGATGAAATTTGGCATTTCAATTATCCCGTCCTACAATACCCAGAAAAAATTCAAGCGCTCTCTTTCGATAAAACACCAGAAATCAGCGGGATTTTGACTGGAATCAGGGGGCAATATTTGTATTTTGACCAAACAAAAGTGCTTAACTTGCGCAAACACACAGGCTACGAAACTATATGGCAACTCTAATTCGCAATATTCTTGACCTTTTCTATCCTTTGTTTCGTCGATTTTTTGACAAACAAACCTATTATTATGCAGCTTGCGGCGGTGGAAATTTAGTTTTGAGTTGGTTGTTGTTTTTTGTTTTTTATCAATACCTATTTGCCAAAAGAATTTTTCAGTTCGACCTCGGTAATTTGCATTACATCATTTCTGCCTACACCCTAAGCTCAATGCTTTGTTTTGTTTTGGCATTTTTGCTTGGATTTTACCTCAACAAATTTGTTGTTTTCACACAAAGCAACTTAGGCGCTGCAACCCAATTGATACGCTACAGCATGAGCGCTGTGTTAACCTGGATTGGCAACTATTTGCTACTCAAAACTTTTATTGAAGGTTTTGGGTTCTTTCCTTCCATTGCCAATGTATTATCAAGTGCCGCTATGGTTGTGGTTGCCTATTTAATACAGCGCAATTTTACGTTTAAATAACGCAACAGCAGGGACTACACTTTATTGACAAACGAGGGTGTCTATCCAAGGAGAATATGCCGCCCAAATACCCAAAGCACCCCCCGTAATGTTTGTAGGGATATTTGTCGGGACCGCAAAAGGACTTCCACCAGAATACATCTGATTGTATTTCTTTTCAAAATAATTGTATTCTTTGGGACCAATTTTAGAAAACTTCACAACCACTGTATCTCCTAATTTATAAAAACCTCTATACGGATTATTGCTCGTCGTATCTTGAAAACTCATGGGATTTTCATAACCGTACTCAAAGGTGAGACCGTTGAAAAATTTATCGTTAAAGTAAGGATTGAAGGTTTTGGTAAAAGTAGCATCAGAAAGGTATTTCACCTCCCAGCAATAGGCATCTGTGGAAGAGGCAGGATCTGATAGTTTGGCCCAAGAAAAGCCACGATCTGTGAAATTTCCTTCCGGTTTCCAATAAAGTGAATCTAAGGCAACAGGTTCTGAAATTTTGGAGCTTGAGTTGTAAGTTTTCCCGTTATGCTGAATTTGTAGCGTGTAGGTTTTGCCCACCTCACCGATCATACCTAATGAAATATAAGCACACAAATGCAAGCTGCTCAATTGTGCAGCTGGAATACCAAAAATCCCGGAAGCGATGTCTTCTAAACCCGGAGGCAAATCATCGGTGCAAATTTTTGTAAGCGTGTCTGTCTGAGTACCATTTGAAAGGACGACAACAGCATCATCGACAAAACTGTTGAGATAAGATTCAAAATTGGTGCTTGCATAGACATTACTTGTTTTAGAAAGCAAAACAATAGCTGGCAAACCGGTTTCAATGCGGCCGTCAACGACAAGTTGTTCTTTGTAGCCAGGCAAGTCAATTTGAACTTCTTTGGTACAAGAAGTAATGATGCTGAATGCTACCAACAGTAGCGCGCTAAATTTTAAAATTCGAAATTCCATGTTGCACTTGGTATTATTGGAAATAAAGAAACTTGTTTGATTTTCAAGGAGAAATCACCAGACATGAAATCACCATCGTTGTCAACGTACAAAAAGAAAGGATTCATGCGGTTATAGACATTATAGATGGAAAAGGACCAGTTGCTTTGGTAGGCCTTTTTGACTTGAATATCAAGACCTGTTGCAGGATCTGTTTTTGTCTTGAATTTTTTACCATAACGCGTTGCACTGAGGTCAAGGCGATGATAAGGGGCCATTCTTGTTGAATTTCTTGGGCCGTACTGAAAAAGTAAATTTTGGTCTTGTACATACCAACTTGCTGGCAAGGTGAGTGTATTGCCTGTTGCGTAAATAAAGCTTGCACTGAAAGTCCAGGTATCGTTGAGCTTATAGGAACCTACCAATGTTAGGTCATGTCTGCGGTCATATTTTGCAGGATATATATTTCCTTCGTTGATATCTGGAAAGCGTCTTTCGGTTTTGGCCCATGTATAACCAATCCAGCCCGTGAAAGCTCCTTGCGCTTTTTTAAGGAAAAACTCCGCTCCATAGGCCCAACCTTCACCATACACCAATAAATTATCCGTATTGTCACTGATGTTATCCCCAGGTAATGCTCCTTCTTTGAATTCTATGAGATTTTTCATCCCTTTATAGTAGATTTCGACCGATGCTTCGTAACGATCTTTGTCAAAATTCTTGAAATATCCAATGGAGGTCTGAAAACCTTTTTCTGGTTTAGCTAAATCAGTGGTTGGAAACCAAATATCTGTTGGCAGGGATACCGCACTTAGTGTCACTAGATGCACATATTGGTAATTGTAGGCATAGCCTGCCTTTATTGAACTGTTGTCTGGGAGTAAATAACGCAGCGCAAAACGAGGTTCAAGTCCTTGATAGAAAGCAATGACATCGTTTCGATCGTATTTGATTATAGTATCTGATGTAGAGATTCCATCACCCTTAACATAACGATCAAAGGGTCCAACGTGTGCAAATGAACTGTAACGCAAACCTACATTGAAACGCCAGGCGTCATTTAAGTCAAACTCATCCAAGGCATAAACACCTGTTTCATGAGAATAAAGGTGTTGGATAGTGCCAGTATTAAAGGTAATGGTATCATCTTGAGCAGAAAGACCTTGAGGAGTGAAGTCGTGATAGATATAAGCCGCTCCAAATTTAATCCGGTGTTTGGGATTAGGAAAATACGAGAAATCAACCTTTGCGGTATAATCTTTAATACCTGATGTGAGTGCAACCCGGAACTCGTCTTGGGTTGAGGCAAATTCAAAATTATAATCGGAATATGTAAGCGTAGTATTTAAAAAAAGTTTGTCTGTAAATAAGTGATTCCAACGCAATGCGGCAATACCGTTACCCCAAGGCATTTCAACCTTGAAACCACCATTTTGATCCTTGAACGAGAAAATATCTTTGCCGTAATAAGCACTTAAATAAATGCGATCCTTGTCTGTGAGTTTGTAGTTCAACTTCGCATTGAGGTCATAAAAGAAATAGCCTGATCCAGCAAACGGAGACGAATCAGGGATTGCCGCCTTCATGATCAGGTCAATGTAGGTTCTGCGAGCCGAAACTATGAACGAACCTTTGTCTTTTTTAAGCGGGCCCTCGACGGTCAACCTCGAAGAGATGGCCCCTATTCCACCCTTCACTTTGACTTTTTTGAGGTTTCCTTCATTCATGTTTACCTCAAGCACTGAAGACAAGCGACCTCCAAAATTGGCAGGCATACCTCCTTTAATAAGGTTGACACTATTAATTGCATCGGCATTAAATACAGAGAAGAAACCAAATAAATGAGCAGCATTGTAAACAACACCTTCGTCTAACAACACTAAATTTTGATCTGGCCCGCCACCACGGACATAAAAGCCCTGCCCCCCTTCTGAAACAGAGGATACTCCAGGAAGTAATTGCAAAGTTTTAACCACATCTACTTCCCCCATAAAAGCTGGTAGGGTCTTGACTTGATCCATCTTGAGCTCCATCTGTCCAAGCTTTGTGGAGGTGACGTTGTCTGAGCGTTTACCTGTTACCCGAATGTCTTTGGTTTCTTGAACCGCCATATCGAGTTCTACGTTTTTGGTTTGACTCTCATTGAGAACTACAACAAGTGTTTGGGTTTGATAACCATCTGCTCTGAACTCAATGTTATAAGTCCCGGCAGGGATAGTTAGGCTATAAAAACCATAAGAATTGACAGCAGTACCTGTTTTAAGCTCTTGAACAAAAACACGCGCTGCACCAAGTGCCTCGCCGTTTCTGACATCGGTGATGTAACCACTTAGGGTTGGTTTTTTTTGTGCAAAAGCACCAAAAGAGATGAAAAGCAGAGCAATAAAGAGAAATCGGAGCATAGGAGGAAACAATTCTAAATACGAATAAGCGGTACAAAGGTAACGCTTAGTCAACAATATATTGGAACAAATGTTTGTGTCGAATAGTTGTTAATTTTGAAGCCATGGAGCGAACTGTTTTTTATTTACCACAGCATCACCTTGGTCCACTGATTGGTATTGGTGTACAAAGTGAATTGAAAGGCACGGAGCTTTCTGACCTAAGCCTGCTTCAGACCTATCTGAATGAGCAGAAAGGTCGTTTTATATTCGGGACTTTGAGCTATGAGCTCAAAAATCATTTCGAAGCGCTGCATTCTTCAAATGACGATCAGCTTTCTTATCCATATTTCCATTTTTGGGTGCCAGAGGCGCTGTATCTGTGCAAGGATGACGTGACCATTCTCGCTGGTCACGATACACCCGAAAATCAAAAGGCAGCTAATTATTTTTGGGATCAATACAATGGTCCAAAGCCCAAACTCGAAGCCACATTTATTGAAAAAACAAGTAAAGAAAGCTATTTCAAACATTTTGATCAGGTTCAAAAAGCACTCCAACGCGGAGATATATACGAATTGAATTATTGTCAAGAATTTTATGCTCCGAACGTCCAAATGGACAATCCTGTTGGGTTATTCTCCAAACTACATGCACTGACTAAAGCGCCGCATGCTGCGTATATTCAAAGCCCTGATCACTTTGTATTTTGCGCCAGCCCTGAGAGATATCTTCAAAAAATAGGGCAAACGCTCCGATCAGAACCAATAAAAGGAACCGCTCCAAGATCTAAAAATCCAGGCGAGGACCAAGCCAATTCGGATCATCTTAAAAAAGACCCCAAGGAAAGATCAGAGAACATCATGATCGTAGATCTTGTACGCAACGATTTGTCACAATTAGCTCAAAAAGGCAGTGTACGTGTAGATGAACTCTGTGAAATTTACTCCTTTGAGACTGTGCATCAAATGATTTCAAAGATCAGTTGTCAACTCAGACCAGAGGTTAATTTTACCGATATTTTACGCTGTAGTTTTCCCATGGGAAGCATGACCGGCGCACCTAAAATTTCGGCCATGGAACACATTGAACAACTCGAGGATTTCCAAAGGGGCTTGTATTCCGGAAGCATTGGACTGATAGAACCCAACGGCAACTTCGATTTCAATGTTGTTATCCGCAGCTTGATTTACAATCGCAAAAACAACTATTTATCGTGTGCCGTTGGCAGTGCCATCACCATTGAAGCTCAAGCAGAAAAAGAATACCAAGAATGTCTACTCAAAGCCAATAAACTCATTTATGGGCTCCGATCTTAAAACCATTAAAAATTCGCTTGATCAACAAATCAAACGATTCCCTGCCTCCACCTATTTGGTTGCGGTGAGCGGAGGACTTGATTCCATGCTTTTGCTGCATTTACTTGATGAATTGGGCGCACCAGTTCAGGCACTTCATGTCAATTACAGATTACGCCATCAAGAAAGCGAGCTCGACGCCCAACTAATAGCAGCATACTGCACTTCTCAAAATATCCCTCTTCATCTTTACGCTGTTACAGATACAGAACAAAAAACGCTCAAAAGTTCGAATTTGCAAGCCAAAGCCCGCAAAATCCGCTACGCCTTTTTTAATGAAATCAGTAGCAGTTTTCCGAATAGCCTCATTTGCACTGCGCATCACGCAGATGATCAAGTGGAAACTTTCTTTTTGCAGTTGTCGAGAGGAGCTGGAATGAAAGGTATGGCCGGAATGGCTACTTTAGATCAAAATAGACTGCGTCCTTTCCTGAATTTTTCAAAACAAGATTTATTTCGGGCGGCCAACGAAGTGCAACTCAACTGGCGAGAAGACCGAAGCAATCAAAGTTTGGCATATCGTCGCAATGTTTGGCGCAATCAATTTTTACCAGAACTCACTGAATTAGTACCTGATCTTAAAAACTCAGTTTTACAAATTCAATCAACATTTCAATCTGAAATTAAAAGTCAACACAAGAAACTTAATTTTGCAATTGAGCAATTAAAGATTAACCAAAGTATCACTTTAAAAGAAATAGCTTTATTATCTGTTTATCAGTTTATTGAACTATTTAAATATTTTCAAATACCCGGACACGTTATTCAAAGGATCCCCGAATTATTCAAAGCTGAAAATGGCAAAAAGTTGACCTGGAATGATCTCGAAAGTAAAGCATATGCGTTACTGATTTTTGAAAAAAAACTTTGGTATATTCGACATCATACGGTGAATGAAAAACAGTCCTGTCCCTTCTATTTCGAATTGGAAAAGGTCCGTCAATTACCGCAAACTTACCATTTAGAGGATATTTATTTGGATACGCAATTATTAGAAGGAGCACTTCAGTTGAAGCCATTAAAAAAAGCAGATCATTTATATCCTATGGGCTTAAAAGGAAAGAAAAACGCTTTTGAAATTTTAAAGGAACATAAGATACCCGATCTTCTTAGACCAATGTTTTGGGGGCTTTTTGATCAAGATAAACTGATACTTATGCCTGGTATTAAATTAGACCGTCGCGCACTAGCTACAGCCAATTCCAAAGAAATCCTGAAGGTTTCGCTTTACAAAAAGACCTAAATTTGCGCATGAGCTCTTTGCCCTTTGATTTTACACAACGCATTCAACAAGATGCTTTTTATCCGGCAAATCTGCTTGAAGCCTTGGATACACAAGCGCCTACCTCAGTTCGCTTGCATCCAAGAAGAACCCATGCCTTAGCACTCGGCAACCCCGTTCCATGGAACCAAGATGCATATTACCTATCAGAGCGACCCAGCTTTACGTACGACCCACTTTTTCATGCAGGAGCCTATTACCCCCAAGAAGCTGGATCTATGTATTTGAGGCAAGCACTAGAAGTACTTGATTTACCCAAAGATCCAGTTTTTCTCGATTTAAGTGCTGCGCCAGGAGGTAAAAGTACGCTCATTGCTGCTTTTTTAAACCAGCGTGGCGTCTTAATTGCCAATGAAATTGTGCGTTCCAGGGCATATATTTTAGCAGAGAATTTAACCAAATGGGGGTACTCCAATACATTTGTTTGTAATCACAGTCCTGAAGAATTGAGTGCTTTGCGTTCCAAGATTGATGTCCTTGTGCTAGATGCACCCTGTTCTGGCGAAGGCATGTTTCGCAAGGATACAGCCGCACGCGCTGAATGGTCGTTATCGGCTGCTGAAAACTGCGCCGCCAGACAACACGATATTTTAGAAGCCGCATGGCCTTTGATCAAAGAAAATGGTTATTTAATTTACTCGACCTGCACCTTCAATCCAGAGGAAAACGAAAGTCTTCTAAAAGATTTTTTTGAGCAAGAAGACACTTTGGTAGTTCAGCCTACTTTTTTTGAAGGGATGCAACAAGACCGTGAAAAAATTGGTCATTACTTTTTTCCAGGTCAAATTCAAAGCGAAGGATTTTACATTGCCATCTTGCAGAAATCAGGTCCTGAAAAAAACAAATCGAAGGCAAAAAATTCCTTGCAGATAAATAAAACCGAACAGCAAAAAGGTCAACAAATTGCACAAACCCTTCCCTTAACGTTAAATGTAGCCCATGATTTCTGGTTAGAAAATGACCAGCTCTATGCCGCTACGTGCGTTGCAAGGCAATTTTTTGAAAAACTTCCAGCGCTGAAATGGCTCAAAAAAGGCGTTCATGTTGCGCAGCTCTTTAAAAAATCCTGGGCACCAGCTTATGACCTCGTATACAGCTTGGATTTGGAATGGGAGCTCCCGAAATTTGAGGTAGCACAAGAACAAGCATTGCAAATTTTGCACGGAGAAAGTCAACAATGCCCCTTGCCTGCTGCTCATTATTTGGTTACTTTTAAAGGCGAAAAGATTGCCATGATCAAACAATTAGGGCAACGCTTTAATAATTTACACCCCACAGAATGGCGCATTCGTCATTTACCTAAGCATCAATAGGATATGGATCTTTCTGTAGCACACGATAAACTGATCAAATACATTACAGACCGCGTTCACCTCAATGCAACTGAAATCGAGGTAATTAAAGAAAAATTTCATCTGAGAAAGCTCTCTAAAAAAGACTATTTTGTCCAAACCGGTAGCACGAATTTTCAACAGGGTTTTGTCGTGTCCGGAGCACTCAGAGTCTATTACACAGATCCTAAAGGCAACGAACATGTGATGTATTTTGCTTTTTCAGATTGGTGGGTTGGCGATTTAGCAGGCTTTCATTTCAATGAAGCCGCCACGCTTAGTGTTCAAGCCCTCGATGAAAGCTATATTTTGGAAGTCTCTAAGGAGGATATTGAAGACATGTATATAAAAGTGCCAGCACTAGAGCGTTTATTTAGAATTATGGCGCAAAGAACATTAGCCGTATTGCAAAAAAGATTTTTACTAACTATTTCGGCACATGCTGAAGAGCGCTACAAAGAACTCTTACAAAGACACCCCGGCATCGAACAACTCGTCGCACAGCATCAGATTGCATCTTACCTCGGTATCTTACCTGAAAGTTTGAGTAGAATGAAGAAAAAACTTTACGTATCTTCGCCAAACAAAAAATAAATCATGAAACAACTGAAAAGAATTTCTCTTGCCATCGCCTTGTTCGTTGGTATTTTCGTCCGAGCAGACGAAGGAATGTGGTTTTTAATGTTCATAGACCGTTTGAACCACCGCGATATGCAAAAAATGGGGCTTCAACTCACAGCTGAAGAAATCTACAGCATAAATAATTCAAGCTTGAAAGATGCTGTTGTTCAATTCAACGGAGGTTGTACTGCTGAACTCATCTCTAAAGACGGGCTTTTACTGACCAACCACCACTGTGGTTATGATGCAATTGCTGAGCTTTCAACTCCTGAGCACGATTACCTTACAAATGGTTTTTGGGCTGCCGACAGAAGTCAGGAATTAAAACCGAAGTCTTTGTATGTGCGCTTCTTTGTGCGTATGGACGACTGTACTAAAAGAGTTTTAGCAAAGGTTTCCAAAAACATGACTGAAGCGGAACGCGAAAAAGCCATTCGCGAGGAAATCGCACTAATAGAAAAGGAAAACAGCGAAGGAGGAAAATATGTCGTGAATGTGCGTTCATTTTTCCAAGGAAACGAATTCTACTATTTCGTTTACCAAGATTACAAAGATGTACGTTTGGTAGGAACACCTCCAAACAGCATTGGTAAATTTGGTGGTGACACCGACAACTGGGAGTGGCCTCGCCACACTGGTGATTTTTCTATGTTCCGCGTTTATGCTGATGCCAACGGGAATCCAGCAGATTTCTCTTCTACAAATGTTCCTTTACACCCAAAACACCACTTACCAATTAACTTGAAAGGTGTCAAGGAAGGTGATTTTGCCATGATCATGGGTTATCCGGGTCGTACCAATCGTTGGTTGCCTGCAGGAGGTATTGATCAAAATGTCAAGTACGCTTACCCAGCATGGGTAGAGGCATCCAAAACAGCAATGGACGCCATGAAAGTTTACATGGACAAAGATGCTGGCGTGCGCTTGAACTACGCCTCAAAATATGCGCGCATCGCCAATTACTGGAAAAACCGCCAGGGCATGATCGACGCACTTACAAAATTCCAAACAGCAGCTTCAAAAGCTAAAAATGAAGCCAAATTTGACGCTTGGGCAAATCTCCCGAAAAACAAAGCCACTTACGGCGATGTCGTAAAGAATATCAATGCTTATTATGCTGCTACCAACGACAAAGCGCGTCACGACAACTACCTCCAAATTTTATTCAGAGGTTCTGAATATGCAGCTATTTCAAGAGGTTTAGGCGCTCAACTCATGGCCTATGCCAAAGCTAATGCAACAGAACGTGCAGCTATGAAAGACGAGCTCAAAGCAGCTATTGACGAGTTCTTTGCCAATAGTTATGGACCAGCAGAAATTGACATCCTGATCAACGGCCTCAACCTTTATGCTGCAAAAGCAAATTATGAACTTGAACCAGGTATTCAAGCCATGTATGCCGATGGTTCTGTTGAAACAGAGATCCGTGCCATGTATGCGGTATCGCTTTTTGCTGCCAAAAACAGACTCTATGCATTTTTAGAAATTCCGAATGCAGGCATGATCGAAAATGATCCTTTCTTTGCGCTTTCATCTAATATCATCAAGCACTTGAACAAGCGTTCGGATGAATTGACGCGCCTCACAGACGAATACAACAAAGCTTATCGTTTGTTAGTGGCAGGCCTTCGTGAATCTGGCCTCAGCACCATTCTCTACCCAGATGCCAACAGCACACTTCGTTTGACTTATGGTAAGGTGAGTGCACTTCCGGCAGACAAAAGCAACGATGCGAAAATCAATAACTACACTACCCTACAAGGTACCATCAACAAATACAAGCCTAACGATGAAGAATTTGATTTACCACAACGCCTCATCGAATTGAATGCGAAAAAAGACTTCGGGCCTTACGCCGACAAGGCTGGTTACATGCCTGTCAACTTCTTAACCAACAATGACATTACTGGTGGTAATTCTGGTTCGCCGGTATTGAATGGAAAAGGAGAACTTATAGGATTGGCATTTGATGGCAATATCGAGGCTATGGCAGGAGATGTCATCTTTGATAATAAATTGCAAAAAACAATCAATGTCGACATCCGCTATGTCCTATTTATCGTTGATAAATATGCGGGGGCAAAACACCTTGTTGACGAAATGACAATCGTTAAATAAAGCATTTTCAAGTTGGTGCTTCCAACTAACTTGTCAATGAAAAGGCCTCTTCGGAGGCCTTTTTTTATCCTCCTACTCCAAATGATTCACTTAACTTTGTAAAAAAAATCAGATGGGCTTTTTCAACTTAATCAATCTCAAAGAAATTGCTACGGCAAGCATGGTGCTTTTTGCAGTCATTGATATCATTGGTAGCATTCCGATTATCATCAACTTACGACAAAAAGTCGGGCACATAGAATCTGAGAAGGCGAGCGTAGTGGCCTTGCTGATTATGGTCGTTTTTTTGTTTATCGGTGATCAGATATTGGGTTTGATCGGTATCGATGTCTATTCATTTGCGGTTGCTGGTTCAATTTTGATCTTTTTTATTGCCATCGAAATGATTTTAGGCATCACCCTGTATAAAGATGACGAACCAGAAACAGCTTCTATTGTTCCGATTGCATTTCCACTGATTGCAGGTGCAGGTACGATGACCACACTGATGTCTATGCGTGCTGCTTATGCCGACATCAATATCATTATCGCAATCATCATCAATGTTGCATTGGTTTATGTAGTGCTTAAGCTTTCTGGAAAGATTGGAGCTTGGCTAGGAAAGGGAGGTATCGGTATTATTCGTAAAATTTTTGGAATCATCCTGATGGCGATTGCCGTCAAATTATTTACAGGAAATATCCAGCATTTATTTCATTGATTGCAGGGCCTTTAGTGCGGCATCTAATTCATGTGGATGAATTACTGAATTCATTTCATACTCACCTGCCTTTTTTAGTGCTACATAACGCCATTTTTGATCCTGATTCTTTTTGTCCTGATCGAGAAAAGCTGAAAGTACTGCGACATTCAATTGTTCCCATTTCAGTGGCTCAAAAATTGACGTAATAAGGGCACTGATTTCAATTAAGTCACTTTCAGAGAGCAGACCCTGTTGAGCAGCAATCATGGCTTCTATTAAAATACCCCAAGCCACAGCGTTCCCGTGTGTAATTGGTGCATTGATTTGTAGTTGATGAGCTTCGATGGCATGTCCAAGCGTATGCCCTAAGTTGAGCACTTTTCTGAGGGTTAGCTCAAGAGGATCTTGCTCGACTATTTGAATTTTAGTGAGGATTAATTCCCAAAATAAAGCGCTATCTAACTGAAAGTTTGCCCAATCTATGATTGGCGAGATTTTTTGAAGACGCTGCCAGAGCTCAGGCCCATTAATAAGGGCATGTTTGATGCATTCAGCCCAACCAGAGCGCAATTCATTTATTGGCAATGTCGATAGAAAGGCAGGATCAATAAAAATATGCTGCGCTTGTTTAGTACAGCCAATGATATTTTTAACACCTTGGAAATCAATACCGTTTTTACCACCGATGGCAGCGTCAACCATACAGAGTAAAGTAGTCGGAATCATGATCACATCTAAGCCACGCTTATAAGTGCTAGCAATAAAGCCCCCAATATCCGTAACTACACCCCCACCCAAACAAAGAAGCAAGTCTTTTTTTGTGACCTCATATGCCAAGAGAAGGTCCCACAGTTGTACCACCAATTCAATTGATTTACTTTCTTCACCCGGTGGAATCACCAGAACTTCCGCCTGTGCCAATTGCTCAAAACTCGTAAGCAGGTAATCCAAACAGTGTTGCTGGGTGTTTTCATCCACTAAGATGAGGATTTTTTGCCCCGCATAGGCATCGAGTTTGTTTGCGAATGAAGTTGCTCCGAGCGGACCAAAATCTAGAGTGACTTGCTTGCCATTGTATTGTTGGGATGCCATAGTGTAAAAATAAATAAAGTTCGGAGAATGCAAGAAGAGCAAAAAGCAAGTATTTTTGAACTATGATATCTTTCGACAACACCGAAATCGCTTTTCGATCCAAGAATAAACAAGATTTGCAACGGGCTTATCTACTCTTTAAGATCATCGGTTGGCCACGTTTAGTCAAAATGGCTAAAGTCCTCACACCGTTGGCATTAAGCCTCAAACTTCCAATCCAAGGACTCATTAAAAAAACAATTTTCAAACAATTTTGTGGCGGCGAAACCATAGATGAGTGTGATCATACTATTGAATATTTAAATGCCTATGGCATCGGAACCATTTTAGATTATTCCGTGGAAGGTAAAACCCAAGAAGAAGAATTTGAGCAAACCACTCAGATTATCATTCAAACCATCGAAAAATCAGCAACCGACAGCGCAATTCCGTTTGCTGTCTTTAAAGTGACTGGTATTGCCCAACATCATTTCATTGAACTTGAATCAAATCGCCTTCGTGCCAAACGCAAAGGAGTTGAATTCCGAGAACTAAACAACGATGAAAAAAGTGGAATTACAGCCATCTTAGCGCGCATTGATCGCATTTGTGCCGCCGCTGCCCAACACCATACCCGCTTGTTTATCGATGCCGAGGAAAGTTGGATTCAAACGGCCATTGATCAATGGACCTACGACATGATGCGCAAATACAACACCACACAATGTATTGTCTACAATACCATTCAAATGTATCGCCACGACCGTCTTGCCTATTTAAAGGCAGAGTGTGAACGCGCTAAAAAAGATGGCATTTATTACGGTGTGAAATTAGTAAGAGGTGCCTACATGGAAAAAGAACGTGCCAGAGCCAAAGAATTAGGCTACCCCTCTCCTATTCAACCAGACAAAGCCAGTACAGACCACGATTACAATGCCGCACTTGAATACATTGTAGCCAATAAAGACGTATTTTCTGTTTGTGCCGGTACTCATAACGAACAGAGCTCGATGCATTTGGCAACCCTTCTCAGTAAAGAAAGAATTGATGCGCAAAATCCTCAATTTTATTTTGCCCAATTACTTGGCATGTCAGACCATATCTCTTACAATTTGTCCGATGCGGGATATCAAGTTGCCAAATATGTACCATTTGGCCCTGTCCGAGAAGTTCTTCCATACCTGTTAAGAAGAGCGGACGAAAACACATCTGTGGCTGGTCAAACAAGCCGAGAGTTGGGATTATTAATGAAAGAAAAAGCGCGAAGAGCGAAATAATCTATTGCTTCAATAGCTTGAGATACGAACCATTGAGTTCTAAAAAATAGATACCAGCTGCATAATTTCGAAGGTCCAGCTCCCTTGATTCTTGCAAAATAAAGCTCTCTAAACAACTTCCTTGTTGATCAAATAAGCGAACAAGTTGAGGTTCCTTTGACGTTGCTGTCACTTGACAAACAGCGGTCATGGGATTCGGATGTACCCCAAAACGGATTTCTTCCTGATCAATGTCACTTACCGAAACCAATTGATTCAAAGTAAAAACTGTATCGGTCTGAATTTCTCCACCGCCAAGCATATCGATTTTAAGTACAAAAATATTGGAGCCGCCGTTCAATGCATTTTGATTGTCAACAACATTTGAATTGGTGCCAACAGCTACATAACCGCCATCGGCTGTAGCCCTGATTTGATTGATTTCATCAAGGCCCGCGTTGACAACTACAGTGTATGCTAAATTAGGTATCCAAAATCCATAATAAGGATCAACGTAACAAATGAACAAGTCAAAGGTATCTTGAAAAGTTGTATTATTGATGGTCTGAAAACCGAAAATACAGTTTTGTTGTTGGTCGAGGTATTGTGCTTGGCGCACCCGATTATTGGTAATGTTGCCAGAATTATCTAGTTGTGTGTTTTCTTGTATGAGATTACCGTCCGTAGCAATCCGGCCAGTAAAATTATCAAAATTAAAGGCATTTGGCTTGTGAAAACCCACGAACATAATTCCATTTGGCGTGAGTGTTAGGTCTGAAACCTGATAGGCACCATTGTAGTAACCTAAATGGGTTTGCCAGAGCAACGTGCCGTTGTCATGAATTAGGGCTACGAAAGCTTTCTGAATGGTAGAATCAGCCAAATACCATTCACCGCCAATGACATAAGAAGTATCGGTCAATCGTTGAATGGCAAAAGCGCGGTCATCGCCATTCGTACCAAAAGTTTTGGTCCAGAGCGTATCGCCATTTTTGTCTAGGCGCATTATGAAGACATCTGCAGAACCCCCAACTACGGCCTGACGCTCTCCGACAAGCACCATGCCGGTATCAATAGTCTGGGCACCATCATGGATGCGCTCCCAACTTGTACTTTCAAAAGTTTTGATCCATTGTTGGTTTCCGGCAAGGTCTGTAAAAATGAGCATGGGGTCATAACTCCCTGTTGACCATGAATTGGACATGCCTGCAAGGTAATAACCATAACCAGGGCGTTCGAATACGCGCTTGATCTCTTCTGTTTCTTGCGCGCCATAGTCCTGACTCCATTGATAATTTCCAAGTTGATCCAACTTTAACAAATAGCCTTGGGCATTTTGGTCCCAACTTCCTGAGGTACCCGCCACAAGGAAACTTGAATCTGGTAAGACTAAAATATCTTCACCTTTATCAAAGCTCGATCCAGAATACAATTTATAGAATCGCTGCTGCCCGAGCACAGCAAAACTTATAAAGAAAAATAAGAGAGTTATAGATCGCATTTGAATTGCAAATAAATGGACGCTCCTTTCTGAAGGGTAGCGTTATCCGTGCGTACTAAAATTTGATATTTATTGAAAGTGAAAGCACTATAAGCCTGAGCCCTTAGACCACCAAAACCTCCGTAGGCCGCACCAATTCCTGTTTGCCAATTTTTAGTTATATAAAAATGAGCGCCTGCAAAGATGAGTGGCAGATACGTTTGTCGGAGAATAAATTGAGCCCCATAATAGGCTTGTACACGAATAGTGCTGTCTTGATTCACCATTTTTGACAATTGGATACTTGCTGGCAAAAGTGTCCATTGTCTGAGTGCGGTGCGTTCCAATCCGAGGTCAAGGAGGGCGGAATCAAGGGTGTTTGAAAACTGTAGTTGTTGTAAGTCTTGGAGATCAAAGGCACCATAATGATAAGTTCCATTGAGCTGAATTTGTTCAAGCGGTGCTATTTGATAGGCAAAACCAAAGTTCTGTATTTTCAATTGAAATACTATGGGTTCAGAGTCGGTTTCTGAGTTAAAACGATAATCAAAATCTAAACCTAGCCCGATAGCTGAAAATGCTCGGGTAGTATATCGTCCGTTTCCTGTAATATTGATATGAATGGAATCTTGCACAGGGTCTTGGAACCAACTTGTATTAGTTAGTTTCGCATCAATGAGGTTTTGTAAGCCAATGAGGTTGAATTGCAAAGAGGTTTGATTTTGAGGATTATAAACTCCAAAACCCACTTTGGAAAAGCTGATACTCTGTATACGCGTATTAGAAAAATTCAAAGTATCGCCCACAAAAGGTGCTCCGCCTAAAAACACAAAACCGAAGGCATCCTTTGAAAACTGCATGCCCGAATATTGCTCCTGACCAGCACCGAAGAGCCAAGACCATGATGAAGCTAATTTTTTAGGGTCCTTACTCAGCGTTTTGTTTGTTTGGTATTGGAAATTGGCGTGCATTTGTAAACCGAATGTATTGCGCGCTGTCAAAGCTTGATGGGTTTGAGTCAAAAAGCTCGAATCTAAAAAACCGCCATAAAAAAATGCTTGTGGTATTTTCTTGGGTAAGGTGCTGCTGTTATATGCCCCATTGGCTTCTAGGAGCAATTGACTTTGTGCAAAAAACAGTTGCTGAAAAAAGAAAACTGCAAACAAAAGAGCAAGATACCTCATGGCCGAACATTTGTTTGAAGTTGTAGCTTGAGTTTAAACGCAAGAAATGCATTAGCCTGTACCTCTTGCATGATGGCCAAACCAGTTGTTGGATCAAGGGTTGAAAAACTTGCTTGCACCAAAACTTGATCGAGCTCATTGATATGCAACAAAACTGCTTCTGGGAGCGCGATTTTTAGTTTTGATGTTTTTTTCTGCAGGCCATCAACAGGGTCTATTTGGCCAAGATTTGCTGCTGAAATTTGAGCATCAGCAAGAACGGTGTGCTGAATTTGCCCATCTTTTAGAAAATGTAAAACAAGGTCAGTTGCAAAAGGAAAGGCATTGGTTGCTTCTAACAGAATGGCACCTGAACTTACATGCGTTTTGTTTAAATCCTGCTTGATATCGAGCTCAAAAGTATCTTGAAGTGTCAGACCATCAGCACTGAACTGAAGTGGCATACTAGCTGACACTTTAACTTTCAAGCGGCTATTCGGAAAAGCTTCGTCGTGGCCTGCAGCTGTATTCCCCCAAGGATTTACCTGTAGTTCGTAGGCTATGTTTTGCGTTGCTCCTAAATTCTCCAAATAATTTTCAATATTGCTATTGTTGGCATCAAAGTGCAAGGGCAAGGTACTTGGCTGAAGCGTTGACCAAGAACCTAAAGCGGGCGGTAAAAAGAAGTTTGAGCCAATTACTGGTGCCTGAAGTGCAACAGACTGCCCTTGTGTGTTGGTCGCTTGCATGGAGGAAAGTTGGCCACGTAAAGCTACCTTAAAACCATTTTCAATCAGGACATCCATTGTTAAATTGGGTAAATCGAGAGAACCCGCAATAATTTGATCGAGATAAGGTAAATGAAAGGTCTGCTGCTCATCGAGAATAGCAGAACCAAAATATCCTTTAGCATAATCAAAAACTAAGTCTTGAAAACTCGCTTCGTATTTGAAGAGTTGATTAGAGTAAATCGAAACGATGGGACCATTTGGGTCGGTTTTAAGCGTCAGCTTGGATTGGAGTTTATTAAATTCAAGGCCCTGTGCACCGCCAAGATCAATTTCATATTGACTCAAGTCTATTGTTTCATAGCTCACAGTTGGATTTTGAACGGTTCCAGCAGCTACCGTGAAATTCTGAATAAAAGACTGACCATTTAAGCTTACCCCAGGCAACTCTACTTGATACAAAACATCAGTATTTAATGGGTTGTATACTTTCAACTTGACACGCCCAGACTTCACCCGAACTTTTTTGAGTTGGATATCGTGAAGATCTAAATCGTGCGTTTTGACGCTATTGACAAAGGTAAAACCTGGTGTTACGTTATTGACAGTAAAAACGGTCTGAAATTGCTGACTAATAGTGGTGTCTGGTATCTTAATTAGCTCTGCTAGGCCAATATCTAAAAGCGTTCTGCTTAGCGCAATGTCAATTTGTGAGCCATTCAAAGAGAGCGTAGTATCATTGTAATAATTGGTCAAATCCAACGTGTCTTTGAGTATGGGGATTTCCCAATTGGAATTCCAGTTTGTCGCTTCTTTTTTACAAGCGCTGAAAATAAAAATGAAACAAAAAAAATAGACGATTTTCACCTTAACATTTTTCAATTACGGCAGCATAACCTTGACCTACTCCAATGCACATGGTCACTAATGCATAACGCTGATTGGTCTGTTGCAGTTGCCTCGCTGCAGTTAATAATAAGCGGGCACCAGACATCCCTAGAGGATGCCCAAGAGAAATGGCTCCTCCATTTGGGTTGATTCTTGGGTCATTGTCTTTTAATCCCAAAGCCCTTGAACAAGCCAGAACCTGAGCCGCAAAAGCCTCATTGATTTCAATGACATCCATTTGATCGAGTGACAAACCTGCTCGTTGCAAGGCCTTTTGGCTTGCTGGAACCGGACCTATCCCCATGATGCTTGGCTCAACCCCTGCTACTGCAGCCGATAATATTTTGGCTAAGGGCTTGAGTTGATGTTCTTGAACGCCTGTTTCATTGGCTAAAAGCAAGGCTGCGGCACCATCGTTGAGGCCTGAAGCATTGCCAGCAGTAACACTTCCCTCTTTTCTAAATGCTGGCTTGAGTTTAGCTAGCGTTTCGATGGTTGTGTTGGCCCGCGCAAATTCGTCTTGATCAAAAAGGAAGGGCTCGCCTCTTTTTTGAGGTATTTCTATGGCAGTAATTTCACCTTTGTAAAAACCTCTGGCTTGCGCTGCTGCGGTTTTTTGCTGACTCCATGCAGCAAAAGCATCCTGATCTGCTCTTGAAATTTGATATTTATCGGCGAGGTTTTCGGCGGTCATCCCCATGCTGTCAACGCCATATAGCGCCTCCATTTTTGGATTGATGAAACGCCAACCAAAAGAGGAATCGTACATTTGAGCATCACGACCATAAGCTGAGGTCGTTTTTGAAATCACCCATGGCCCACGTGTCATGTGTTCAACACCTCCTGCGATGTAAAGATTACCTTCGTTTAAACGCAAGGCGCGTGTGGCGTTGATAGCCGCTGCCATTCCTGAAGCACACAAGCGATTAATTGTTTCGCCTGGAACCTCTATCGGTAAACCAGCGAGCAAGCTTGACATACGAGCCACATTGCGATTGTCTTCACCGGCCTGATTGGCACAACCAAGAAGGACATCTTCAATGGATTTCAAATCTAAATTTGGATGACGCGCTATTAGGGCAGCTATAACTTGAGCCGCTAAATCATCAGCTCGCAAGGGAGCAATGCTTCCTCCAAAATTTCCGATGGCACTGCGAATACCATCAATAAGATATACTTCTTGGGACATGTGTTTCATTTTCAATTCAAAGATAAAATTAAAAAGAACCAGCGGCAACAATTCAGCAATTTTACTTATGTTCGCAGTCATGCAAAGCCAACAATTTTCAGACGAATTTAATCAACCTACTGCTGTTGATCTGCTTTACTTTGAGCAATTGCTTCCCGGACGCTGCCTGAGCGAGCGTGCTCAACTTGAAGCATATAGCCATGACCACACCGAAGACTTGATTTTCTATCCAGGTCTTGTCTTGCTGCCAAACAGCACGGAAGAAGTTTCAAAAATCATGCAGTACTGCAATGCGCAAAAAATTGCAGTAACAGCCGCAGGTGCCCGAACGGGATTAAGTGGTGGTTGTCTGCCTATCCATGGCGGCGTGTTGCTTTCTACCGAAAAACTCAACCGCATAATAGATATTGATGTCAAGAATGCGCAAGTCATGACAGAACCAGGCGTAATCACCGAAGAATTGCAAAATGCAGTTCGGGAAAAAGGCTTGTTTTACCCACCTGACCCCGCAAGCAAAGGCTCTTGTTTTATTGGTGGTAATATTTCCGAAAATTCAGGTGGGCCTAAAGCTGTTAAATACGGGGTCACTAAGGATTACGTCCTCAATCTAGAAATCGTATTAGCGGACGGCACGGTCATGTGGACCGGCGCCAATGTTTTAAAAAATGCCACAGGTTACAACCTGACTCAACTTGTTGTTGGATCCGAGGGCACCCTAGCCATCGTGACCAAGATTGTTTTAAAACTATTGCCCCACCCTACACATGACCTGCTCATGTTGGTGCCGTTCTTTGATGCACAGCAAGCATGTGAGGCGGTTGCCGCAATTTTCCAAGCCGGAATAACACCAAGTGGCCTTGAATTTATGGAGCAAAATGCCTTGCGTTGGTCGCAAGCCTTTTCTGGCGATTACACCATCGAGGTCAAGGATACACACGCCGCCCACCTCCTTATAGAAGTGGATGGTTTCGATCCCGAACAACTCATGAAAGAATGCGAGGGAATTTTAGGCGTCTTGGATCAGTTTCAAACCGATGAAATATTATTTGCAGAATCTGAAGCGCAAAAAACAGCACTTTGGAGTTTGCGTAGAAAAGTAGGCGAAGCTGTTAAAGTACAATCCGTTTACAAGGAAGAAGATACCGTTGTGCCGCGTTACCAATTGCCCAATTTACTCTCTACAGTGAAAGCAATAGGTCAAAAATATGGCTTTGAATCGGTTTGTTATGGCCACGCCGGCGATGGCAATTTGCATGTGAATATTATCAAAGGGGATCTTAGTGAAACATTTTGGCAGGAGGAATTAACTGACGCTATCAGGGAGCTTTTTACAGAAGTCATTAGGATGGGTGGAACCATTTCAGGAGAACACGGGATTGGCTTGGTGCAAAAGCCCTACATGGACTTAGCTTTTAGCCAAACAGGTTTGTCATTAATGCGTGGCATCAAAAAAGTTTTTGATCCAAACGGTATTTTGAATCCTGGAAAAATATTTTAGTTGCTACTGATTGATCCAGTGCAGATTTCTGCCATACATAAAGACCCAAACCGCTCCGTACAAGACACCAACCACCGTTAGAATAGTAGGGATTTGATTCATGGAGTTGAAAAAGTACGGCAACAAGACCAAACCAATGCTGTACACAATGTAAAAGTGAAAACCCAATCTTTTTCGCTGATACATGAAGATAACACCCGTCAAGCCGAGCAGTAAAAAAACCAATTGTATTGCATTATAGGTGTGAAAATGAGCAAACATATGGGTAGTCACAGTCTGCATTTGATCTACAATATAGGTGTAATCAGCAGCACCCGCTTTTTCAAGCTGCTCGCGCATCTCAGCGTAGTCTAAAAGCGCTTTTTTAACCATTTCAGCATCGGGTTTTGCACCCAATACTGCAGTCAAAGAGCCAATCGTACTTACACCAATATTAATACTTGAAAGGATCACCAAAACCAACAAAAAAACTGGTCTTTTAGGTGTTTCATTGATTTGTTGTAAATCAGTCATGTTGGGTCATTTGTTCAATAAAATGGTAAGCTACTTGCATGTCAGTAGCAAGAATGCGGTCGGAATCAAGGCTAGGAACAACCGTTCTAAATTGGGCATATAACTCTTCAAGCCAAACAGAGCTTTGTAAAGGGCGCCTGAATTCGAATCCTTGAGCGGCATGAATGAGTTCAATTGCTAAGATTTTCTGGCAGTTTTCTAATACTCTGTATAGTTTAGTTGCAGCATTGGCTCCCATACTAACGTGGTCTTCTTGGCCGTTGCTACTATCGATGGTGTCAATACTGGCAGGAGTACACAATTGTTTGTTTTGACTTACTATAGAGGCGCTTGTATATTGCGTGATCATCAGGCCTGAATTGAGCCCTGGATTCTTAACCAAAAATGGAGGTAAACCGCGGGTTCCGGAAATGAGTTTGTAGGTCCTGCGCTCTGAAATACTGCCAAGTTCAGCCATTGCAATAGCCATAAAGTCTAGGATCAAGGCCAAGGGCTGCCCATGAAAATTACCAGCAGAAACCACTTGATCTTCTTCAAAAAAGATGGTCGGATTATCGGTAACAGCAGAGATTTCTCTTTCAATGATTTTCGCTGCATGTTGTAAAGTGTCTAAGCTTGCGCCGTGCACTTGAGGAATACAACGAAACGAATAAGGGTCTTGGACATGCGCTTTTGATTGTGCAATGATTTGACTGCCTTTTAATGTTTCTCTAAACCAAGCTGCAACTCTGATTTGCCCTTCTTGATTGCGTATTTCGTTTACATTCGCTGAAAATGGTTCGATGCGCCCATCATAAGCCTCTAATGACAATGCCGCTACTTGATTAAAGCCATCAAATAATCGGTAAGCTTTATCAATCGAGTAGCTCGCATAAGCAGACATAAACTGGGTTCCATTAAGCAAAGCAAGCCCTTCTTTAGACTGCAATACAAGTGGCTCTAAATTAAATCTTTTCTTTAATTCAGTTGATTTATATAACTGATTATCAATATAAACCTCACCTTCACCAATCAATGGCAGAGATAAATGTGCAAGTGGTGCTAAATCACCAGATGCACCTAGGCTTCCTTGCTGAAAAACACGCGGATAAATTTGATGATTGTAAAAAAACAATAACCTTTCAATAGTTTCTAAACGAACACCAGATGCACCCTTGGATAAACCCAACACCTTGAGCAGCAACATGCGTTTGACGATTTCTTGAGGAACTTCTTCACCAATTCCACAGGCATGCGAACAAACTAAGTTGCGCTGTAGTGCTTCAAGATCTTCCTTGCCTACAGCAGTGTCACACAAAGAACCAAAGCCCGTATTGACACCATAAATGAGCTGGTCTGTTTGCTGTATCTTTTGATCGATGTAAGCTCGGCACTTTAAGATGCCTTCTTTTAATTCAGCTCCGAGCACAAGGGGTTCGGTACTTCTGAGTAAATCCTCGAACGCTTCAAGGCTCAGGTAATGAGGGGTAAGTTCAATAGCCATTCAACTGTGAATTAAGCGTTTTTGATTTGTTGGGCAAAATCTTTGGCAAAGTAAGTCAGTATCGCATCGGCCCCTGCCCTGCGCATACTGATGAGCATTTCATGAACGGCACGGTCGTAATCGAGCCAGCCATTTTTTGCAGCAGCATAAACCATGGCGCATTCTCCACTCACATTGTAGGCTGTAACTGGAATCGGGAAATTTTCTTTGAGTAAAGTAATGATATCTAAATAGCACAAGGCTGGCTTTACCATGAGCATATCGGCCCCTTCATCAAAGTCCAGTTGCGCTTCAAGTAAAGCTTCTCTTTTGTTGGCCGGATTCATTTGATAAGTCTTTTTGTCTCCTGACTTTGGGGCGGAATTCAAAGCATCGCGGAAAGGCCCGTAAAAAGCGCTGGCATATTTGGCCGTATAAGACATTATAGAAACGTCTGTAAAGCCTGCAGCATCGAGTTCTGAACGCAAATAACCAACCCTGCCATCCATCATGTCAGAAGGGCCAATGATATCGACACCTGCTTGAGCTTGTGCCAATGCCATATTGGCTAAAATAGGCAAGGTTTCGTCGTTGATGATTTGTCCATCCCGTACCAAGCCGTCGTGGCCATCTGAAGAATAAGGATCCATCGCGACATCGCTCATGACGACAGCTTCTGGAAATCTATCTTTGATTTGTTGAATGGCTTTTAAATAAAAATTATCTGAGGCCCAGCTGTAGCTGGCCATTTGATCCTTGAGAGCGTCGTCTACGGCAGGGAAAACATCAAAGGTTTTTACCCCGAGCTCCATACAGGCCTCAATTTCAGGTAAAAGCTTATCGATGGACCAACGAAAATTATTGGGTAAAGAGAGAACTTCCTCTTTGATGCCATGGCCATCTTTTAAAAATATCGGGTAAATGAGATGTGCCGCACTAATTTGCGTCTCCTCTACCATCTGGCGTATGGTTGCGCTTTTTCGATTGCGCCTCGGACGTATATTCATAAGCTTACATTAACATACCACCGCAAACATGCAATGTTTGACCTGTGATATAAGCAGACATTTCAGATGCCAAGAAAACCGTAGCATTGGCGACATCAATTGGCTGACCACCTCTTTTTAGGGGAATGCTGTTTCTCCAAGATTCAACTACTTGTTGGTCTAGGACTTCAGTCATTTCTGTTTCGATAAAACCAGGCGCGATGGCATTGCAACGGATGTTTCTTGAGCCAAGCTCTGCAGCCACAGATTTTGTAAAACCAATAAGGCCCGCTTTTGAAGCAGCATAATTTGCTTGCCCTGCGTTTCCTTTGACCCCAACAACCGAACTCATGTTGATAATGGAACCCGATCTTGCCTTGAGCATTGGTTTTTGAACAGCTTTAGTCAGGTTAAAAGCAGATTTCAAGTTGGTATTAATCACTTCATCCCATTGCGCTTCGGTCATGCGCAGCAACAAGGTGTCACGTGTGATTCCAGCATTATTTACCAAGACATCAACAGTACCAAACGCCTCAACAACTTGATCGACCAAAATTTGTGCTTGCTCAAAATCAGCAGCGTCAGATTTGAAGCCTTTTGCTACGCCTCCATTGGCACTCAATTCTGCCTCGAGGGCACGTGCTTTTTCCTCTGATGATAAGTATGTAAAAGCTACTTTAGCTCCTTGAGCAACGCACTCTTCCGCAATTGCTTTACCAATACCGCGAGATGCTCCGGTAATTAAAACGACTTTATTGTCTAGTAAACCCATGTTTGAAATTTTATTTCAAAGATAAGGTTCTTGTGCAAATAGGAGTCGAAATGCGCCGACGAACTATGATTTCAGTGGTAAAAAAACACGGATACCTGTCAAACGCATATCTTTTCTTCTGATTTGAAAACGCTTGAAAGTGGTATCACAAAGTGAACTTCCATAGTGCGGAGTTACTTCTAAATGCCCTTTGTGTATGACAGGAAATACTTCCTCAATTTTGGGCGGACTACAATAAGGCGCTGTTCTTTTTTTCAAGGCAACTTGAATTTCTTGTAATAGCGTAGGTGAACCTTCCAATTCAAGTTTATAAATCGTATCGTTCAGAAGCGTGTACAAATGTTCAATTGTAGTTTTACGTTTTCCCTGATTCATTGGACAATCGAGCACCACATCTTGGCGTAAACTCAAGACATTTTTTGTGGCCCAACGCACCTGATAGTGAATGTCAAGTGAGCGTTGCCCTACACAATACACACCTGTGGTATCAAGTAATAGCAAATGTCTCATTAATTGACTAAAGGGATGTTTGCCAAATTTGGGGTAGGTAATTTGAATATTTGCTGTTTGCAAAAAATCATCTGTTTGCGCTAGGGGTTTGGCTTTGGCACTATTCTCTAAAAGGTCAAATTGCGTGAGGCGCGCAGCATTTTCATGCCCACAACTAGCCAAGAAAAAGATGGCTAAAACGCCATAAAACACCCTCCAGTTACAAGACAACCGTGCCATATAAATCATAATGATCCGCTTCGTGTATCAGGATACGCGAAAAATCTCCTAATCGAACATAGGCACTGTCTTTTTTAACGAGTACTTCGTTGTCGACATCCGGAGAATCAAATTCTGTGCGTCCGACAAAGTAATCTCCTTCTACCCTGTCAAACAATACTTTGTAGGTCTGGCCAACTCTTAATTGATTGAGCTCATAGGAAATACCGCTTTGGAGCTCCATAATTTGATCGGCACGCTCCTTTTTAAGTTTAGCCGAAACATCATCTGTAAATTGATACGCATGTGTATTTTCCTCGTGGGAGTAAGTAAAAATTCCGAGGCGATCAAAGCGAGTACGCTCGACAAAATCATACATTTCTTGAAAATCAGCAGCGGTTTCTCCTGGATAACCTGCAATGAGGGTGGTGCGCAAGGCCAAACCTGGCACTTTTGCCCTGATTTGGGCTACCAATTCTTCGGTTTTTTCTCGGGTGATACCTCGGCGCATGGCTTGCAAAATTTTTGTTGAACCATGTTGTAAAGGCATATCGAGGTATTTACAAATGTTGTCTCGCTCTGCCATGACATCCAAAACGTCCATCGGGAAACCAGACGGGTACGCATAATGCAAACGAATCCAGTCTAAGCCATCGATGTCAGACAAGCGCTTGAGTAAATCGGAGAGCGCACGCTTTTTATAAAGATCCAAGCCGTAATAGGTCAGGTCTTGTGCGATGAGCATGATTTCTTTGACACCCTTTGCCACCAAACCTTTGGCCTGTAGTACTAAATCTTCAATTGGCGTAGAAAGGTGTTTTCCTCGCATCAGCGGAATTGCGCAAAAAGAACAGGGGCGATCGCAACCCTCTGCAATTTTAAAATATGCATAATGACTCGGTGTTGTCAGGATGCGTTCGCCAACAAGTTCGTGCTTGTAGTCTGCTTTGAGTGTTTTGAGCAAGCGTGGAAGTTCGCGTGTTCCAAAATATGCGTCGACTTCAGGTATTTCTTTTTCAAGGTCGTCGCGGTAACGCTCAGACAAACAACCTGTCACGTATACTTTTTCTACCAACCCTTCTTGTTTCGCCTCGGCATAACGCAATATGGTATCTATGGACTCTTGCTTCGCGTTGTCAATAAATCCACAAGTATTGATGATCACAATTTCAGCGTCGTCTTGTTGCGCCTCGTGTTCTACATCAAATTGATTGGCTTTCAATTGTGCCATCATGAGCTCAGAATCAAAAGTATTCTTGGAACAGCCTAATGTGATGACATTGACTTTATTTTTTTTGAGTGTTTTCGTCTTCATTGGTCTTGCAAAAATAGGACTCTTTGCGCAATTGGTCGTACTTTTGAGGATTCTTGTCAAGCAACTCGCCATGAAAACGCTTATTTTATCTCTTTACGTACTCTTACTTTATTCTTGTACGGTTTCCAAATCGACTCAAATCATTCAATCGTCCCGTCCTATGCCCATTCAAATTTCGGTTATTGACATGGCGCTTTTCAATCAAGAAGAAGCTCCTATCCGAATAGATTCGATTTCCATGAGGGAGCATATTCTCATCTTAAACTACCGTTCTACAGTTGATGTAGGAAGTTTGAGCTTAGTTGGAAGTCCGTTGCTTGCCAAATCTTTTCCTCCTATCAGAAATTGTAAATTTATCAGCTCAGAAAAAGCAATAGAGCAAAATGACATTGACTTCAAAGAAATTTATCAAGGTGAACTATATTTTGACCTCAAACCTTTGGCGCATAAGTTTGTCAAAGACGCCCCAACTTATCTTCAAATAGAGGGTTGGCCAGAAAAAATTCTTTTTATTTACCCTGAATAATGGAAGAACGCATTGATAAAATTTTACTTGAACGCGGCTTGGTTAGTACACGCGTGCGCGCTGAAGAACTCGTTAAAAAATATGGCGTTAAGGTCAATGGTAAGCTCTTCTCCAAGCCAGGTAAAAAAGTACCTACGGACGCTGTCATCGAATTAATGGCCGAAGAAATTCCTTGGGTATCCAGAGCAGCATTCAAACTCATCGCTGCGCTTGATCATTGGGGAATTGAGGTCAAGAACCAAACTTTTATGGATTTAGGTGCCAGTACGGGCGGCTTCACAGAAGTTTTATTAAGCCGTGAATTAAATCGTTCATACTGTGTTGATGTTGGTCAAAAACAATTACACGAGCGCATTAAAAACGACCCTCGTGTTATCAACTTAGAAAAGACACATGCGCGCGATTTAACTGAAAAATTGATACCCGAACAGCTCGATGGCCTCGTGGTAGATGTATCTTTTATATCACTTGAAAAAGTATTGCCTTTCACTATTCCATTTTTGAAAGCAGGTGCAAAGGTCATCTTACTTGTCAAGCCACAATTTGAATTAGGACCTGGTTCATTAAATAAGGCTGGGGTTGTAAAAGATACAAGTCAGTACCCTGCCCTATTGGAAAATATCAAAACAATGGCCTTACGAAACCAACTTGAGTGGAACGGCTATATGGATTCACCAATTCTTGGCGGCGATGGCAACGCCGAATTTTTGGGCTATTTTCAAAAGAAATAACTTACTTTGTAGCCCTATGATGAGTATTGAAGACTTGCAAAAAGCTTTTTTGGACCTCGATTTTCAGGCAAACCGCATTGCCAAATTGAAAGGGGTTGACCCTGAGCATCTTTCCCGCTTTAACGAGCGCGCTGAACAAGTAAGAATTCAATTGCTACAAATGGGACTCAGTGATGCCTTAACTGAATCGTTGGTTGAAATGAATCCGATTGACGAAAAGTTTCAGCCACGCTTTTCTTTTGGAAGAAAGATGTTGAATGTGTTCACCTTTGGCATCCATAAAAAACGCTATTTACCAAAGAAGCAAGAAGCGTATTTTCGCAAAGAGGTCGCAGAAAGAAGCCGTCTTTTTCAGTATGCTAAAGGGCAACTGAGTATTGATTAAAGCAACGTTGAATTACTTCAACGCTGCTTCTTGTTTTTCCCCTTCTTTAACTGATATTTCTTGACCAAACAACTTACAAGAAACAGGCGCTGAACCTAAATTTTCTAATGTAACTTTATGCTGTGTAATGGAAAGCGCTAAAGGCTGGTTTTTATAGCGAATTTGAAATGAGTAGGCTTTCCATGGTTTTGGGATGCTCGGGTTGATAGACAAACCATTTTCTGTAACTCTGACACCACCGAGGCCTTCAACAACAGACATCCAGGTACCTGCCATAGACGTAATGTGTAAACCTTCGTCTGCTTCGTGATTGTAGTCGTCGAGATCCAGACGGCTCGTGCGTAAATACAATTCAAGTGCTTTATCCATGCGACCAATTTTAGCCGCTAAGATGACATGCACACAAGGAGAAAGTGATGATTCATGAACGGTTTTTGGCTCATAAAAATCAAAATTTTCACGGATTATATCTTCAGAAAAATGATCTTCAAACAAGTATAAGCCTTGAAGCACATCTGCTTGTTTGATAAAAATCGAGCGCAAAATGCGGTCCCAGGACCAATGCTGATTGATTGGGCGCTCTGCTACCGGAATGTCATTGGCCGTTAATTGCTCTTTGTCCATAAAGCCATCCTGCTGTAAAAAGATATTGGTATCTGTCAGCACAGGGAAATAAACGTTTTCAACGATATGCTGGAAGTCTTTGATCTCTTTAGCGCTGAGCTTTTCAGGCAAAGCCGCACTGACTTGTGCATTGACTTCTAAGCAATATTGAATACACCAACGAGCGATATAATTGGTATACCAATTGTTGTTGACGTTGTTTTCATATTCGTTCGGGCCAGTTACTCCGAGCATAACATATGCTTTTTTAGCTTCAGACCAATTGAAACGTTGGGCCCAAAAACGAGCAATACCGGCTACGACAGGTAAGCCATATTCGGAGAGATACGCGGTATCGCCTGTATGGCGAACATAATTATAAACGGCAAAGGCAATGGCTCCATTGCGGTGAATTTCTTCAAAGGTAATTTCCCATTCGTTATGACACTCCTCCCCATTCATCGTAACCATTGGATAAAGCGCCGCTCCATTTTTAAAGCCTAATTTTTCAGCATTTTCAATGGCACGATCTAAATGATGGTAACGGTAAATCAATAACTGCTTTGCGACTTGAGGGTCTGCAGTTTTGAGATAGAAAGGCAAACAATAGGCTTCAGTATCCCAATAGGTTGCACCACCGTATTTTTCACCGGTAAATCCTTTAGGACCAATATTTAATTTGGCGTTTTTACCAGTATAGGTTTGATACAAATGAAAAATATTAAAACGAATCCCTTGTTGAGACGCTTCATCACCCTCGATCAAGATATCAGCACTTTTCCAGATTTCTGCCCAAGCATTTTCATGTTCTGTGCGCAGCGTATCAAAACCTGATGTATAAGCATCGCGAACGCGTTTAATGGCTTTTGCTGCCAACTCAAACTCTGAATGATTGATCGTAGAAGTAACTGCTACATACTTCTTGAGGGTAAAGCGCACACCTTTCTCAAGGTAATGTTCAAAGTTGTTTTCTACATAGAAATCTCGTTGCGCAACATTTGGGTGAATGGTCAAGAGTTCTTGTTCGCGCCAAAATGAAAAACGCATGGCCGTGGCAATACAAAAATTAGTCTTTTTGGTACGTGCACACAAAATTCCTTTTTGAATATCTACTTTTCTAGAATCTTCTAACCAAAAGAATTCGTCATAGTTGGCATCGTGGTTACTCACATTTCCATCTAGGTACGGCGTAAATTTGACATTTCCACTGAAATTGAGCGGCGTGACCGTATAGGAAATGGCAGCGATTTCCTCACGGGCCATTGAGCAAAAACGAATACTTTCAACCTCTAATTCTTTTCCGGAACCAAAAACAACTCGAAAGGTCCTTTTCAAGAGCCCTTTTTGCATATCTAATTCACGGTGAAAGTATTTGATTTGCTGCACATTCAAGTCGAGTTGTTCGCCATCAATTTCGATATTGATGCCAATCCAATTTGTTGAGTTCAGAACTTTGGCAAAGTACTCTGGGTAGCCGTTTTTCCACCACCCTACGCGCGTTTTATCAGGATAATAAACTCCTCCAATGTAACTTCCTTGAAGCGTGTCACCGCTGTATTTTTCTTCAAAATTGGCACGTTGCCCAAACGAGCCATTTCCAATACTGAAAATACTTTCAGCTTGCTTTTGTTTGTTGGCATCAAATTTTGTCTCGATGATCTTCCAAGGATCAATTTCAAATAAATTACGCATAGTTGGCTAAACTAAATTCTGTCAAATCGTTAAAATATAAATCTGCTTGTTTGGCGATGTTTGGATTCCCTACTCCTACCGCTGTGAAGCCACCTGCTTTGGCTGCGGCAATCCCAGAGGCTGCATCTTCAAAAACCAAAACTTCATTTGGTGCGAGGTTGAAGGCTTTGGCTCCATTCAGAAAAACTTCAGGGTGTGGTTTTGGATCATTTACACCATTTCCGTCAATAACCACTGCAAAATAATCAGCAATACCTAATTTATTGAGGATAAATTTGGCATTCTTGCTAGATGATCCAACACCCAGCAATATGCCTTTTGCTTTGGCTTCTTCAAGTAATGCTGCTACACCTGGCAATAAATCCGAAGCACTTAAGGATTGTATAGATTCAAGGTAAAAATCATTTTTACTCTTGAGTAAATCCTCGAATTCAATAGATGAAATGGTTTTATGACCTAATTCTAGAATTTTTTTGAGTGAATCTATTCGACTTACACCCTTCAATAATTCGTTTTCGTTTTCAGTGAAAGCAATTCCCAAACTATTTGCACAGCGTTGCCATGCGATAAAATGATTGTGTTCGGTAGTGACTAATACTCCATCAAGATCAAAAAGGAGTCCTTTAATTGGCGACATTATTTTCTTTTATTCGTAAGGTTAAAATTCCTGCTACAATGAGTAAAATTCCGCCTACGGTTACCGCAGCTATTCTTGAATTTTGTAATAATCCAGACATGACATCGCCAAAAAATAACGATGCAATGATTTCAGGAAGAACAATAAAGAAGTTAAAGATTCCCATGTAAACGCCTATTTTGTTGGCAGGTAAACAAGGCACCAACATAGCATATGGCATCGAAAGAATACTACTCCAAGCGATCCCTACCAAGCCCATAATCAAGAAAAGCATCCAGGTACTATTCTGATCGACGAAATTAATGAGAATAAGACCAAGACCTCCAATTAAAAGACTTGTAAAATGTGTCCACTTTTGACCAATTTTGGCTGCTAAAAATGGTAAAACAAGTGCAAACAGAAAGGTCACCACATTCTCAAAAGAATAGGCCAATCCTGCTAAATCAGATCCCTCGCCATAAGCTGCGCTTCCGGGCTCTCCTTTAAAAATTTCAGTGGCCACAGCTGTGGTAAAAAAGAACCACATTAAAAATAAACCTGGCCAAGTTAAAAACTGAACCAAAGCGAGTTGACGCATTTGCTTAGGCATTGTTTTGATGGCAGTTAGAATTTCTGTAGCACCGTGCAAAATTCCTTTCTTTTCCGACCTTGTAGCAACAAGATCTTCTTCAGATGGCGGGTATTCTTTGGTTGTCAGAACAGTGTACACGACAGCACCTAAAAAAGCGATGGCTCCGATGTAAAAACTCCATTTTACGTTTGAAGCAATTTGTCCTGCCTGCGCAGTACCGTCAACATCAAACCAATTGGTGAAAATCCATGGCAGTGCACTCGCAATAGTAGCTCCTACTCCAATAAAGAAACTTTGCATCGAGAAACCTCGGGTACGCTGCTCGGCTGGCAATTGATCGGCCACAAAAGCACGAAATGGCTCCATGCTGATATTAATTGAGGAATCTAGCACCCAAAGCAAACCTGCGGCCATCCAGAGTGCGGAGGACGATGGCATCAAAAATAAACAGATGGAACTAAGAATGGCGCCAATCAAAAAGAAAGGTCTGCGGCGACCCCACACCGGATGCCAAGTGCGATCGCTGAGGTAACCAATGATGGGTTGAACTAAAAGCCCTGTTAATGGGGCAGCTAACCAGAGTCCTGGGATCTCTTCGGGTTTGGCACCAAGGCTCTCGTATATAGAGCTCATGTTGGCCATTTGAAGCCCCCAACCAAATTGGATGCCCATGAAACCGAAGCTCATGTTCCAAATTTGCCAAAAAGAAAGCGTAGGTTTAGTTTGCATGGCAGTAGAATGAGGATGTTAGCTTAGCGGTAGTAGACTTTATAGCCCCAAGCAGGAAGCTGCAATGATTTTTCAGATTTCAATTTGACTTTCTTACCATCAAATAGGTCTTGATATTCGCCTGCAGTTGCTGCGTCTGAAAATTTAATTTGTTGAGCAGTTGCACTTAAATTCAATACGACCAAAACTTGGTGTTGTCCGCGCTCACGAACATAAACCAACTGATTTTTCTGAGCTGCAGTTGAAATGAATCTTGGATTTTGCTGACCAGCACCCGCAAACAATGCGGGATTGTTTTGATGCAGGTGCAATAATTTGTCGTAGAAGGAAACTAAATCCATTTTACTCCAATCGATGGCATCTTTTTCGAAAAATGCCAAACGACGGTCAAGGGATGTTTCTTGTCCGTTATAGACCAATGGCATGCCTTCGATTGTCGCAGCCATAACCGCCATAGCAAAACGAGCGTCTCCCATTCTTTCCATCTCCGTCCCGTTCCATGAGTTTTCATCGTGGTTGGAGGTGAAATTCATATGAAAACCATTGTTATGAGGTTTCAAACGACTAAAATACTCAAGTATAGCAGCCGCATCTTTTTTACCTTTTGCGACGTCATTCATGATGTGATGGAACTCCCAGCCATAAGTTGCCTCAAAAGCATCGTGTAGTTCATTACCTTCTGCTTCTGCTAGCATGAAAACGCCATTACCCGCTGCATCGAGCGCTTTGCGAGCCGCTATCCAGAAATCCATCGGAACCCAACCTGCAACATCACAACGATAGCCATCAATTTTGGCCTCTCTCACCCAGAATTCCATACAGCTGATCATTTCTTGGCGCATTTCTTGGTTGTCGTAGTTCAAATCTGCGACATCCCACCAATCTGTACCAATGGTTGGTTGTAGTTGACCCAAGGAATCTAGGGTGTACCAATCTTGATGACCTTGATCCACCCAAACGTGATCAGGTGAGGTGTGGTTAGCAACCCAGTCAATAATCACTTTCATCCCGAGATGATGAGCTGCGTTCACTAATGATTTGAAATCCGACATATCGCCAAACTCAGGATTCACCGCACGGTAATCGCGAACAGCGTAATAGCTTCCTAAAGTTCCTTTTCGATTTTTTTCACCGATTGGATGAATTGGCATCAACCAAATGATGTCAACCCCCATTTTTTCCAAACGAGGCAACTGTGCTTCGAGGGCTTTAAATGTTCCTTCTGTAGAGAACTGACGAACATTAACTTCATAGATTGTTGCATTTGCTACCCATTTCGGAGTATTTAATTGAGCAAAAGCATTTGGTGCTCCTATTAAAAGGGCACTGAGTAACATTTTTTTAAACATGATTTAGACGGTTAGTGGTTGAATGATATATTTCAAGTGGTAATCTACAAGACCCTGTACTGGTTTCTGTATGATTGAAGTAACAGTAATACCCAATTCCTGAGCTGCCTGGTACAATTCCTTTTCAAATATTTTAGACAAAGAACCTACGAAGTGAACCTGCGTAGTTTTGTAGTTATCGTAGCAACAGATGTGCACTGACATAAAGTGCTTAAAGCCTTTGTACACCATTTCAGAGAAAAAAGGATGAGCTTTATGTTTGGCGATAAAGGGCATAAAGGAAGCAATAAACACGTTGGCATTTGGTTCACGGTATACTTTATCTACGATCATGTCTTTGTCAAGCTGATAAGTAGCAATAAAATCTGCTTCTACTTCTGCTGGCAAATGATGATATAAAAAAGAGGACAATAATTGTTTACCGAAATAACTGCCACTGCCTTCGTCACCTAATATATAACCTAGTGCAGGAACTTCTTCAAGTAGGTTATGACCGTCAAAATAACAGGAATTTGAACCTGTACCAACAATGCATGAGATCGCCGGAACGCCTTGATAAGTGGCATAGGCACTTGCCAATAAATCGTGCTCAACAAGAATATTAGCATTCTGGAAAATTTGAGCCAAACCTTTTTGAACAATTTCGTTGAGTTCAGGGCTCGAGCAACCAGCACCATAAAAATATACTCCTTTGATTTGAGGAGCAACATTCATAATATCCTGGTGTTTGCGCAGTTCGTTAGCTATGAGTTCAGTGGAATGAAAATATGGATTGAAGCCCATTGTTGAAAAAAAACTTTGGTTATTTTTGTCTTCAACAAGTACCCAATCACTTTTGGTTGAACCACTTTCAATGATGAAATACATATATTTGTTATAGAGTGAATTAGAGCTTTGTGTCAATTTTACACTATGCCAAATATATAGAAAATCCTTAATACGTGCATCACATACAGAAAAAAATAGGTTCCGAACTTAATCCGAATGTCTCCGTAGACTGCGTGATCTTTGGCTTTGACTTAGAACAACTTACTGTTTTACTTATTGACCGAGGTGAAATACCATCGGGTTCTGGTCCACGCATGGCACTACCCGGCAACCTCATTTATGACAACGAAAACCTCGACCAAGCGGCCAACCGCGTGCTTGCAGAATTGACAGGTCTTGAAAATATTTATTTAGAGCAAGTTGGTGCCTTCGGAGATCCGGACCGTATTCACAAAGAATCCGACCGTGAATGGCTCAAATCTATCCGGGCTGAACCCGAAGCACGCGTAATTACTGTGGCCTATTTCTCTTTGGTTCAAATGGCCCATTACAAACCCCAAGCCTCTTCATTTGCCAAAAATGCCGATTGGATTCCAGTCAACGAAATCAAAGAACTGGCTTTTGACCACTTTGAAATTTTACAAGCCGCCAAAGAAAAACTCAAGCAAAAAATCAAAATTCAGCCAATAGGCTTCAACCTACTTCCTGAAAAATTCACCTTAAGTCAATTACACCGTCTTTACGAATCAATCCTTGATAAGCCGCTAGATAAACGTAATTTCAGAAGAAAGATTCAAAAGCTCGATATCTTATCAAGCCTCCGTGAAAAACAAAAAGGTGTCCCACACAAGCCTTCCTTGTTATACGAATTCAACGAAGAAAAATACCAAGAACTGACTCAAACCGGTTTCGATAACTTTGGTTTCTAGACCATCGTTTTTTAATCTGCTCAAAATCCCGTAATTTTCTAAAGTAAACCTTTAGTAGGTGTAACTATTCGTAGTTATAAATTGTTCTATACCCGAACACGATTTTGAAACGATCCGAATACAACCAATGTGTAGACCTCTACAGTGACTCACTGTATAGATTCGCCTTGCATTTTTTGCGAGACATTGAACCCGCACGTGATATTGTACAAGATTGTTATGAAAAATTGTGGATCAACAGGAAAACTGTAGAGAAACAAAAAGCTAAATCATGGCTTTTTACTTGTGCAAATCACCTCATGCTCAACCAAGTGAAACGCAACAAAGTAAAGCAACAACACCTTGATTCGCTTTTTTTAAACCACGATGCAGGCCCAGCGCAACAAATGGAAGCACAGCAATTAGTGCAACTTTTAGTGCAAAACCTTCCTCCGCTACAGAAAAGCATCCTGTTGTTGCGCGATCTAGAAGGATACAGTTATCAAGAAATTGCTGAGCAACTTCAGTTGTCTGAAGCTCAAGTCAAGGTGTATCTTTTTAGAGCGCGTGTCAAGATCAAAAAACAGGTAACTGAACAATTTATACTCGCCTCATGAATATAGATCAAAAAGAAAACTTCGATAACGAGCTTGAATCTTGGTCAGAAATCAAATACCAAGCTAAGCACATTACTTTCGAACCCAAAAGCGCACTCTACAAAAAGCGTCCTGTTGGATTACACATTTCAATCGCTGCTGCCATTTTACTATTTGTTTCCTCTAGTATTGTTTGGCTTTTGGATTCAAATTCATCATCCTCAAATCATGCTAACCTCGCTTCTACCCGGCAGGGTAAAAAAGTGCTCATTTCGCTTTCTCAAAATAAGCTTCAGGAAGATAGCATTCAACAATCAAAAGCAGCTATCTCGCCAATCTCCGACAACAACAACAACAACAAC
>DLPC01000018.1:130893-224262 GCA_002478565.1 Flavobacteriales bacterium UBA7468
AACAACAACAACAACAACAATTCGCTTTCAAATGGGAATGGATATAGCCCATGGATAATCCTTGAAGAACCATTCGCTATAAATTACGACAACTCTGCCAATAACACTTCGACACCCCTAACACAGCATACAACTGTTGTCAAAGAGGAAGGCATCCAACATTTATCGGTGAAGAAGCTGCAATACTTTTGGGCGCCACTTGTGGAAGAACTTACCACAAATAGTAACCAAAACAGTGATAAATCTTTAGATTTAAATATGAACTTATTGGCCAAAATCGATCGCTTTGTATCTAAAGAAATTGGCCTATCGAACAACCAATCTTATGACCTACTTATTCCAGGAAAAAGTAACATAGACGCACAAATCAGTAGCGTTGGGACTTTGTCTCAGACACGCTTTCAAAGTACCGGCTTTTTGAGGACACACACCAATACTGAACAAATGTTCATGCGCCAGCAACTCAGCCTTGATGCCTATGCGCGTAATTTACGCAGTGGTTTTGGTCTTCAGACTAACTACAATCAATTTGCTAACGGCGCAGTTTCAGATTATGAAGTTGCCTGTATTGCTGCACCCAAATTGTTACTTACAAGAAATATCATCTTAGAGCCTAGCATGCGTTTGAAACTAGGGGCACGATACGCCAATGCCGAAAAGCTACAGCAAGTGAGTTTTTTAGAAATGGCTCCTTCTGACATTCGTCAGGTTCAAATTGACAGCACGATGGATATCGGCCGCCGTATTTTCTACAAAGACCTCGATTTTGGTTTTGGTATTCAAACACCACTTTTTTTCTTAAACGCTCAAGTAGAAAATGCTTTCAAGCACTTTGACTACGCATTTGGAAATCAAATTCAAGGCCTTAACCAAAGAGCACTTCAAAATTGGACCATCTCTCTTGGTACTCAATACGCTTCAAGAAATGAAAAGATGCGACTCTCCCCCTACATGATTTATCATCAAATTGGAGATATTCAGCAATTTTACACTGGTCTACAATTCAACTTTAAGAGCATTCAGCTCGGCGCTTCTTTCGGCTCTGGTCAGCAATATCAATTTGCAGCTGGCCTAATAGGTAGACACTGTGCACTTTTACTACAAAGCGCCAGACAACAACTATTTAGTCTCAATACACCAAGTTTCACTCATCAGGTCAGTTTCCGAATTTATTCCCAACCTAGTCGCAAAGCCCGACGCTATATCAGCCTCTAAGCCATGAAAAAATTATTACTCAGTCTTTTACTTTGCAGAATTACTATTGACGCATTTGCCCAAGACCCAACATTCACACAGTTTTACTCAAATCCTGTTTATTTGAATCCAGCGCTTGCCGGATCGAGTGGCTGCCCGCGTGTTTCGCTCAATTACCGCAACCAATGGCCCCAACTCACTGGAAATTACATCACCTATGCTGCCGCCTATGATAGTTACTACAAAAATGTTTCTGGGGGTGTTGGCTTGGTCGCCCTGCATGACATACAGGGTCCTGGAACCATTCAAACATCAATGTTGGGAGCAAGTTATTCTTATTACCTCAAAGTAAATCGAAAATTCAGACTCATGTTCGGAACTCAAGCAGCTTATTATCAGAAGTTTTTGGATTGGAGCCAGCTGACATTCGGAGACATGATTGACCCCCGAAGAGGTTTTATCTACCAAACTGGTGATGTTCCAAGAGGAAATGGAAGACGCGGTTTTTTTGATGTTTCAGCAGGCATGGTTGGTTTTACAAAGAATTTTTACTTTGGTATTGCGGGTCATCATTTAAATAGACCAGATGAATCACTCATCTTGGGTCAATCACGCTTACCGATAAAACTGACAGGACATTTAGGAGCCAACATCAAAATTGGTCAGCGCGGGCGTTATTCAAGCTCCACAACGCTTTCTCCTAACATCATTTACCAATATCAAAATAATTTTCAACAGCTCAGCATAGGCGCGTATCTCAAATATGAGAGTTTTACATTAGGTGCTTGGTACCGCAACAAAGATGCTTTCATCCTAACAGTTGGTATTACTACAGATAAGTACCGCATTGGCTATAGCTATGACCTCACGGTATCTCCACTTGGAAGCGGCGTATCGGGCGGCTCTCACGAAGTATCGTTAGGAATCAACTTGAAGTGTAAAAAACGTGTCAACGACTTTAGAAAATTGAGCTGCCCATCTTTCTAAATCTCTACTGAATCCGCACAATCAAGTGTAGTGCATTTTTGTAATTTAGTTGAATGAAATTAGTTTACTTCATTCCCCTACTGCTGATGTCGCATTTAAATGGCTACAGCCAAAAATGGTCTGGCAATACCACTCCTACTTACCCTGAACTAATCAGTCATCTACAGGAATTAGACAAGCAACACAAAGAAATCCAGCTCTTCAATATGGGGTCTTCAGACTATGGGTTACCCATCTATTTGTGCGTGATCAACGGAGCAAAAGATTCTTTAAAAACTTTTGAAAAAGCAAAAAACCAAACAACCATCCTGATCAATAATGCCATTCATGCAGGCGAACCAGATGGCGTCAATGCTTGCTTACTCTGGCTCGAACAATGGATACGCGCTGAAAAGCCTACTAAAAGCAATGAAGGCAAAAACTTACCTGTCATTGCTTTTATTCCTGCCTATAATGTGGGTGGCATGATGAACCGCTCCTCGAAAAGCAGGGCCAATCAAAATGGTCCTGAGACCTACGGTTTCAGAGGATCAGCAAAGAACCTAGACCTCAACCGTGATTTCATCAAGATGGATGCGAGCAACAGCTTTACATTTGCCCGAATTTTCCACGCCTTAGATCCAGATGTGTTCATTGACAATCATGTTTCAAATGGCGCTGACTACCCTTATACGCTCACCTATATCAGTTCCTTGAAAGAACGAATGGCACCAAGCATGCGAGTCCTCACTTATGAAAGTTGCATACCTACCTTAACAGCATATTGTCAAACTGGTAATTTCGAATTATTCCCCTATGTAGAGCTCAAAGGCGAAACCCCAGAAAGTGGAATTGTTGCCTTTAACGACCTTCCTCGTTATGCGATGGGCTATGCGAGTTTATTTCATTCGTTATCCTTTACTGTTGAAACCCATATGCTGAAACCTTTCCCGGAACGCGTAGCAGCTACATTGAGTTTCATGAATTCATTGATTGCCTATACCATTGGTCATAGTGAGGAAATTGAAACAGCACGGAACTCCGCAAAAAACTGGGTTAAAAATCAAACTACTTATTATTACAACTATCAACTCAATGAAAAGCAAGTTGATCAAATAAGATTCAAAGGATACCAAGCGATTTATCCAGAACATCCAGTTACGGGCTTGAAGCAACTCGCCTATGACCGCTCGCAACGCTACGAAAAATACATCCCCTACTTCAATAGTTATGTCGCGAAAGATTCTGTTATCATCCCGAAATATTACATTGTAAGTGGTCAGGAACAGGCGGTTATCGAACGACTTGAAAGCAACCAAGTTGATTTTACGCGTATAACTGCTTCATCCACTAAAACCGTCGAGGTGTCGTCTTTTATTGTGAAGGATTTTAAAGCTCCAAGCAAACCCTATGAAGGGCATTTTAAACTTCACGATCTAAAAATTGAGAAACAAACGATACAACTCGCATTGAAACCGGGCGATATTCTGATTCCATGCCAGCAAGAAAAGGCCAGTTTTATCCATGCCGTCCTTCAACCTTTGGCCGAGGACAGTTATTTAACGTGGAATTTCTTTGATAGCTATTTGCAACAGAAAGAATACTTTTCTGCGTATGTTTTCAAGGATCAAATTGCAGAAATTTTAGAGGCGCAACCAAAACTCAAAGAAGCCTATGAACAAAGAAAGCAACTTGATGTCAAGTTTGCTAATGACGAATGGGAGCAACTCTTTTTTATTTATCGAAACAGCCCTTATTTTGAACCAAGTTATATGAGGCTTCCTATTTATGAGGTGTATCGTGCATTCTAATACTTCAGCAGTTTGCACCAGTACAAACCGTCCGTAGATTTTAAGAAATACATACCATTTTCAAATACGCTCATATCAAGTTCAAATTGAGCTTCTTGAACCGCTATGGTTTGCAATATTTTACCATTGCAATCAATTAGCAAGAGCGGTGAAAAGGCTTTTCCTTCGTAACTAACGATGCATTTATTACTGAAGGGGTTAGGAGAAATACTGATCTGTTGTTCCAGATCTTGCTGCTGAATGCTTGCAAATTGGCAATTATTGCTCAAAAAATTATTTTCTAAAAATCGTTGCTGAGCTGGGATATATTGGAGCATTGGTGGCTGATCTCCGATACTCAGCCACGTATTTGGCATGACAAATGAAGGACAAAACTGGTAAGCAAAAGACGTATCATAAGTAAATTGACTAGCAGCTGGCACAATTGTACCTTTGTTATTATTTGCAAATTGGTAGTGTCCAATTCCTTGAACGGTATAATTGACTAAACTATAAGGAAATGAGGTATTCGTAACATGATTACCCATCAATAATTGAAAAGGTGAAGTTTGATCACTAAAGAAAATGCCGTATTGGTATGCCCGATTCCTATAAAATAAATTATCCGGGCCGTTTGCTCCATGAGAATTGTCTATAACGATATTACCAACAACATTTTGCTCAAATAAATTGGCATAAGGATAATTGCCGTGTAGTACAATCTCACCACTCGAATTTGCAGGAAGTGTTGCTTCTTCCCAATATGGGTCTGTACTATAATTGAAGGTTACGACGTTTCCATTTGCTCCGGATTGCAAGAGAATGCTGTGTCTTAAGTGTTTAAAAATATTGTTTTCAATCAGGCATTCATTGGTGGTTGCTTGCATAACAACCCCATAGGCCCTACCTCCGCCACCGTAGGAAAATCCGTCCTGAAAATAACAAGATCGGACTGTTATATTTGAGGATGTCCTGGCATCAATATGAGAAAAAGTACAATTGTAAAACGCTACATTTTCAATAACTGCATGTACAACTCCCTCCAATAATAAATTACTTTGCTGTGCTGGGGCAGTATCATCTAAGCGACGGATGGTCATACACTTGATGCCAACCTGAGAAATTGGGGCAATCTTTTGTAAGGTAAGTCCGATTTCATTGATATAGGACCGTCTCAGTGCAGATTTAAGAAATAAAGTGTCTGCATGTACTGCTTCTATAGTGGTCAGTTGACCTATTGTTCCAAGCGCCCAATCGGAAGTCACCAAAGTACTGTCGTTACATGCCAAACGGACCCAATCACCGACCTCAAAATCATGATTTGGACTAATAAGGGCTATTTGGCCCTTAACAGCAGGCGCATTCAGCGCAAAGACAGAGCCATTTAAATTGCCCAAACCTTGTATGGAAGAACCAACATTACCCAGGTTAAAATTTAAAACTGTCTGAGTCATTCCGGCACCTGCCAATATTATGTTCGATTTTAAGGTGATCGAGTTGTCAAACCGAAATATGCCTTGGGGAAATAACAAAACAATGGAATCATTGAAATGAGCTGTAATGAGTTGATTGATCAATGCGGCGCAATCGGTTTGACCACTTGCATCAATGCCATAACTGGCCAAATCGAGTACTTGAAAATCGGACTCATCTATTGTCTGTGCACCTTTGTTTTGCCAATCTACAAAGCGCTGATGTGGAAAAGTTGATTGGGCATTTAAAATCAGCTGCCAACTAAAAAGAAATAAAAAAAATAAAATTGTTCGATTATTCATACTGTAAGCATCGTGAATTAAAGTTAAAAAAAAAGCCCCGCTCTGCGGGGCTTTTCAATTCGCTAAAGTAGCTTAGTTTTTGATGATTCTTATTGCCTCAGTTCTTTCAGCAATACGTAAGAAGTAAATTCCACGTGCCACTTCATTGAGGTCAACTGTTGTTGAAATACCATTCATCATTCCTTCTTTCACTAGTTTACCTTGTGCATCTTGAATGCTATAAGTTCCGTAAACTGCTTGGCTTGCATCAATTGTAAATTGATCAGCAGTTGGGTTAGGATATACTTCGTATGCAACACCATTTAATTCGTCAACACCTACTGTAAGCGTAAGATTCAACGTAATGGTAGAGTCACATCCTACTTCGTTTTGAATAACTTGAGTATATGTTCCTGCTGTGGTATACTCCACGCCATTTAAAGTGTAAGCATCAAGAGCAGTTACATCTAAAGTAGATGCTGAGGACTGACCAGCAGTGATAACGATGTTGCCAGAGTTTGCTGAACATCCATTTGCACTTGTAACAGTTACACCGTATGTTCCTGCATTTGTCACAGTGATTTCACTTGCATTAGAACCTGTTGTCCATGCATAAGTGTTTCCTGGAGCAGCTGAAAGTGTTAGCGTTTCACCTGGGCAAAGTACGCTATTGCCATCCATGACCACATTTGCTGAAGGTATTGCATTCACCGTTACTGTTGCTTGCTCTGTATCAGTACAACCGTTGGCAGCTGTAACAGTTACAACATAGTTGCCCGATGTATTAGCCGCAATAGTAGCTGTATTGGCACCTGTACTCCAGCTGTAAGATGTACCACCTGCCGCATTTAAGTTCACAGAACCACCTTGACAGAAGGTCAATGGGCCCGCAGCATTGATTATAGCATTTGGAACCGGAAGAACAGTCACGTTGATTGGAGCAGAAGTACCGGTACAACCCGAGGCATTGGTTACAGTTACGGTGATTGGGCCACCAGCGGTAACATTCACACCTTGTGTAGTTGCACCATTTGACCACAAGTATGAAGAACCTGGGCTAGCCACAAGCGTTACAGGCGTTCCTGCACAAACTGTTGTTGGCGACAAAGCAGTTGCAGTAGCAGTAAATGTTTGTTGTGCACTAACAACGATGTTGTTTGAAGATGCTTGACATCCTGCAGCGTTGGTAACAGTGACAAAATAAACACCGGAAGTAGTTGCGGTGATGTTTGGTGTTGTCGCACCATTTGACCACAAGTAGGTACTACCAGCAGATGCTGAAGAGTTTAAGACAACATTTCCGCCTGTACAGAATGATACCGGACCGTTAGGTGTTACCGTAACTGTAGGCACACTTGCGCTTGTGATCGTAACAGGGGCAGATGTTGCAGTACAACCGGCAGCATTGGTTACAGTAACACTGTAAGCACCTGGTGTTGCTGTCGAAATTGAAGGTGTGATTGCACCGTTGCTCCAAAGATAAGTAGCTGCAGTCGGTACACTCAATGTAGCTGTTGCACCAGGACAAAGTGCTGTTGCACTTGCTGTAATTGTTGTTGAAGGAAGTGCATTGACTGTAATCGGAACAATTTGCGATGAACCACTACAAATACCAACGTTGACCGTAACTGAGTAATTACCTGCAGTAGTAACCGGTATTGTTTGTGAGGTTAATCCATTAGACCATAAATAAGAGTCAGCAGGAGGAGCAACAAGCATCACAGATCCACCAGCACAGAAAGTAGTGTTACCGTTCGCTGTGATAACCGGCGTAGGAGCTGGTGTAGGAAGAACAGTTACCAATACTTGGTCTGTACCTGTACAGCCATTTGCTGCAGTGGTAGACATTGTATAAGTAGTAGTTGATCCAGGCGTTGCCATAGGGTTGTTAATGTTGGCATTGCTCAATGATAAAGCAGGTGCCCAAGTAGAACTGATTGCAGGACCCGCAGTACCAGTCCAAGGACCAGCTAAGCCAATTGCATAATTGGATACTAGGGTTGTGCCTGCGCCGTCTAATACAGCAATTCTGGTTTCTTCAGGCCATGATCCTGTCGGGTTAAATACAACGGAAATTGTTGCACCTGTTGCTGCCCCAAAAGTAAAGGTTGCTGGACCGTATCCAGACGCTAACGTAATGTTGCTCAAAACGGCTGTTCCGTTCACTAAAACATTCACAGAGTTTCCGTTCCATCCATCACCATATGTATCCGTCAATTGGATGGTGTGCGTTTGAACAAAAGATGATGAACCGTTCAGTAAAGTTGAACCACCTGTACAAATTGTTACGTCTGGACCTGCGTTCACGATAGGAGTTTGTAAGACCGAAATTGATTTTGTGTTTGTAGAGGCTGCACACCATGTTCCAGGGTTTGCGATAGAATAAACGATGTCTGTTGTACCAACAGCCAAACCGGAAATAACACCTGTAGTTGGGTTAACCGTTGCAACAGCAGGGTTCAAAGATGTCCATGCACCACCAGACATGGTGTTTGTGAAGTTCACGGTAGAACCCGCACATACTGTATTTGCACCAGCAGTGTTTGGAACCAATGCGGTTTGTTGAACAGTTACAGTGTTTGAGCCTGGACCTGCAGAAGCACAACCAGAAGCATTGTTATAGTTAACAGAAACTGCTTTTGAACCAGGTGTTAACCATTTAACAACTGCGGAGTTTGAAGTAGCTGTACCACCAGATACTAAGGTGTAATCTACACCGGCCACACCTGGAAGTGTCCAAACGTAATTTTGCATACCTGACTGCGTAGTGTATGTGTAGTCAATGTATGTACAAGACTGTGCAGGAGCTGCTGCTGTAAAGCTTGGCGTGAATGGAACACCAGCTACATATTGAACTAAGTAGTCTTCAGCTTCGCCGTAACCATAACTGATACATGGATCCATAGTAGCACCGTTTCCATACCATACACCACGCACACGCATTCTGTGAATACCGAGTGGCGGTGTACATGGTAAGTTGATGTTAAATGTTACCGAACCAAAACTTGTAGTTGTGGTACCAGCAGAGAAACCAACTTTTTCACTTGCAGAGAAAACGTTGTCATCATTGGCATCAATCCAAACCGCAAATGCCTGACCAGAAAAGGAACCTGCAGTAACGGTCATTGAGTATGAAGTTGCTGCTTGCATGACAACTGGAGGTAAGTTTGTGTATGGAACGTAAGAAGGACCAGTTGTAGCTGTACCTGAGTTGTTATTCCAAGTCAAACCTGGACCAGAAATAGCTACGTTCGAAATAAGGTCGCCGTACAGTGTACCTGAAGAATAAAGCGGTTGACAATAAGGATTGAACTGTACTTGTACAGGGTTAGAAGTACCTGTGTTACCAGAACAAGTAACCTGACATCTAAACCAAGTAGAAGCTGTTAAAGTTGTAGACAAACTTGAAGACGTTGCACCAGTAATGTTAGTCCATGGACCAGTTGAACTCGGGCCTGATTGCCATTGGTAGGTAACTCCTGACCCTAGGGTTGCTGTTTGAAGTGTCAATGAAACTGGCACTGACGGGAAAACTGAAGGTGTAGATGCTAAAGTGTTACCCGGTGTTGGTGTACCTAAACAACCAGGATTCGGAACAGTACAAGGATTGGTAACTGAAACACTTGCAGGAGGTGTGCCTGAAGGTGATTGATAAATGATTGCACCTGTTCCGTTAGGACCATCGTAAACACGATAATAGTTTTCATAAGACCAAGAACCAGCAGTATAATTCGCCGTTATTGTTTGACCTTGGAATGCATTAAAATTAAAAGTAGCTGGTCCGGATCCGGTTGATAAAGTTGCACCTGTAATCACATTTGTACCACCCACATTTAATGTTAGTGCACCACCATTCCATCCATCGCCATAGGTATCATATAATGCAATTGAATATCCACAAGGTGTTGGAGGAGCTTGGGTAATGTTCACATTATCGAAATCCATCCAGTAGTCTCCTGTACCATAGGCGCAGTTAAAACGAACAAAAAACGTTCCTGATGCTGGTGGCGTAAACGTCGCAGTTTTGGTAACACAGCTTGTCGACGGTATGTGGTTAGTACTATTGATTGTTTGTACTGTTGTCCAAGGACCCGCTGTTGTTGCAGCATATTGAACATCTATAGTACCAAAAGTAGCAGGTGTTGCAGTTGTTCCGGCTGACCAGTTTGTAATTTTGTATTGATAGGTCATGGTAACGGCAGTACCAATTGATTGCCCCACGTTCGGTGATGTAAAAATTCCGGCAGTTGAATTTGAATAAATATTTTTTCTTGCCATTCCTGAACCCTCACAAACCTGAGAACTTGTTACTGACCAGTTACTCCATGTTGAAGTCGAGTTTGTCCAACTTGCAATACTTCCGGCATTCCAGTTTTGAGAGTAGTTAATTTGCGCAAGAATTTCTGAGGAGAACAGAAGGAAGAACATCAGGAGCGTTACAGCACCTGCCTTCAATCTTGCTAAATGATTTAAAGTAGCTTTTTTGTTCATAGTTTTTAGTTTGTTACAATTTTAAGCTTAAAACTCTTATTAAATAAGAACCAAGCTCTAAATTTATTCACAAAAGATTGGTTTTCAGTAAAGATTGAGCAAGGAGTGCAATTCAGTGAATATTTATCGTTTTTTATCGATTATCGAATATGTTTCATTGAATATTTTACAGATTGAGTTGATTGAAAAAGCGTATTTTTGTTCATAACATGATGAGAATCGGACTTTTATCAGATACACACGGGGATTTAGACCCCAAAATCTTTGATTACTTTAAGGATGTAGATGAAATTTGGCATGCTGGTGATATCGGCGCTACAGAGGTGCTTGACCAATTGGCAAGCTTTAAACCAACGAGAGCTGTTTTTGGCAATATTGATGACCATATTATCCGAAGTGCAACCAAAGAATTTTTAAGATTTACGGTTGAAGGTGTGACAGTACTTATGACGCACATTGCTGGAAAACCAGGTAAATATGCCAAACCTGCATTTGAAGAATTACAAAAAAATGGAGCACCACAACTTTTTGTTTGTGGACACTCGCACATTGCTTTAGCACAAATGGATCAACGCTATCAAATGCTTTGGCTCAATCCAGGTGCTTGTGGCTACAAAGGTTTTCATCAAGTAAAAACAATTTTTAGATTCAGTGTTAATGCAGGGCAGATCCAAAACTTGGAGTGCATTGAACTTGGGCCGCGAGTCCGAAAATACACTGAGGATTGAATTAAAAAACCGTTTAATTCCGTTTTTTTACTGAAAAAACCCGGCTAACAGTGCGCTACTTTCGTGTCAAAAAAGACATGAAAAATTTATTACACACTGCTTTAACTGCCTTGCTTATCATTTTTAAATCGAGCACATTAGATGCACAAGGCTGCGCAATTGACTACAATCAGACGATGGTCGGAATCTACCCCACCAACCTACCCCCCGCAACCGTAGGCGCGCCATACAACACCGATATTACATTTGTGCTGCCAACTGACACCTTAGGCTATCCCTTCACCAACTTTCAAATTGTCAGTATCAACCTGCCCCTTGGGCTCAATTGGAGTTGTAACGAAGCACTAAACAACTGCAATTACAATCCTCAATTTGACGTCTATGGTTGTATCCATATTTCAGGAGTCCCACTCGTAGCTGGAAATTTTCAAGTGAATATCTCCATTCTAGCAGATCTCACCATACTACAAGGCTACCCCTATCAATTTAATATGAATTTTACTGTGAATCCCGCAGTTATCCTGAATAATAGCGGTGCTTTTGATTTTCAGGTCAGTCAACCCTGTGCACCGGCTTTGGTTACATTTTTCAACCAAGAACCCGGACTTTTGCTCTATCAATGGGACTTCGGAAACGGAGCAACCTCAACTACAGAAAATCCTGGCCCTCAGTATTACCCGAATGCCGGAAATTTCCCGATTCAATATACGGCTTACGACCAATTAGACACCACAATTGCCATCCAATTGACACAACTCGATCTTCAGCAAATGAGCAATTACGGAGAAAACTTTCCCTCCTTTGAAGAGGCAGACCCCTATTTCAAAATCAAAAAGAATGGTCAAGTAATATATCAATCTGCCGTTATAATTGACCAAGCCCCCCCACTCTCTTGGTGGCCAAATATCAATCTAGAATTGGGGCAAGACTATATTATTGAAATATGGGAAGCAGATCAAAGTATAGGAGAAAACTATTTTGGAGCCGACGACTACATTGGTAATCATACACTAAATCTTGGTTCATGCACAGGATGTTTTGCAGGCTCTTCTCAAATTGCTTATCAGATCAACATTCAAAATATCAATCCAATTCCTACTACAGAAGCTGCCGATACACTTCATTTATTTGAAAGCCCTGATTCACCCTCAATTATAGCCGATAGCAGCACCCACTCATTCACTTCGAGTAACCCTAGTGATTACTTACAATGGTATCATAATGGCCAAGCACTGATTGGTCAAAATAATACACAACTCATTGCCCAAGAAACGGGTTATTATCATGTTCTGGCGATCAATGAACATGGGTGTGCAAATTCATCAGACACCTTATTTATAACAGTAGATTTAGCAGCTGAAATTGACAATGATTCAGCAGGTGCAAGCTTTCAGCTTTCAATTGATCAACTCACAAAACAACTCAGCATTAAACTGATACCAGAACTTGTTGGTGCTCAAATTGAACTCTGGCAAATAGATGGTCGTTTGATTGATGCTTGGAAGAGTGTTCAAAGGCTTGAAAAGTATCCAATCGACCTGCTTCCCTCTGGCATTTTTTTGGTAAAACTATCGAAAGGCAACCTAGTAAAAGAAAGCAAAATTTCGATCGTTCGTTAAGTTAATTTATGGATAACTATCCATGACTTTATAGTTTGATATCTTTGCAAAGTGAAAAATACGAACCCCTTATCAAGATATCAATGGCTCGCTGTGGCTATTCTGGCTTTAACTCAGTTTACAGTAGTGCTCGATTTTATGGTAATGTCTCCACTCGGTGACTTACTCATGAAAGACTTCAAGGTCAAACCAGACCAATTTGGCATCGTAGTTTCGAGCTACGCATTAGCTGCCGGTATATCTGGTTTTCTGACCGCCGGTTTTGCCGATCGTTTTGACCGCAAACGCTTATTAGTATTCTTCTATAGTGGTTTTATTATTGGGACACTTTTTTGCGGTCTGGCCGACAACTATGTTCATTTAGTTTGGGCTAGGATTTTGACCGGTATTTTCGGAGGTGTCATGTCTTCTATTTCCATGGCTATAGTTGCAGACCTTTTTAGTTTGGAACAACGCGGACGCGTCATGGGATTTATGCAAATGGGCTTTGGTTTAAGTCAAATTATCGGCATTCCGCTCAGCTTATATATAGCAGCTTTATATAGCTGGCAAACACCATTCTATTTGATTGTTGGGCTTTCTCTTGGTATGTTAATCGCGATTTTAATTGCTTTAAAACCTATCAACGGGCACCTCGCTATCAAAAGTGAAAATTCCGCCTTTTCTCATCTATTGACTACCATTAAAAATCGCAATTACCGAATTGGATTCATGGCTACTGCGTTTATGTCTTTAGGCGGCTACTTTATGATGCCTTGGGGCAGTGCTTTTGCGGTGAATAATGTTGGCATCTCTCAAAAAGAGTTGCCACTCCTTTTCATGATTGTAGGAATATCAACCTTTATGATCATGCCTCTCATTGGCTTTATTGCAGATAAGGTCAATAAATTTCAGTTGTTTTTGATTGCCTCCTTGATCATGATCGCCTCAGTACTTGTATATGTACATTTAGGGCAAAATAGTCTTTTTGTGCTCATCATAGTCAATATATTGATGATGGGAGGTATCATGGCCAGAATGGTTCCTTCTCAAGCCCTGACAACCTCTGTTCCTGATGCCAAAGATCGAGGTGCTTTCATGAGCATCAATTCCTCTCTACAACAAATGGCCGGAGGTATTGCCGCTTTGATTGGCGGAAAGATTGTCTTGCAAGCCAATGAGCATGCTCCTCTTGGACGTTTTGACATCTTGGGCTATGTTGTCATAGCCGTGATAGTAGTCAACATTTACCTTACTCGTAGAGTTTATCGCTACGTTCAATCAAAATCTAAATAGAAAAATCGTTTTCAAATAAAAGAGGCGGCCAATGGCCGCCTCTTTTGTTATTGCGAAATATAGTATTAAATATTAGTAACTGAGCATTATGCTTACTCTGCCACATCAATATCAGCCAACTTAGCTAATTTCTTGAATTGAATTTTGGCTTTAATGCGATCTACAACATAATACATCATCGGGACCACAATGATTGTCAAAAACATTGAACTGGTCAGACCGCCAATTAATACCCATGCCAAACCATTTTTCCATTCAGCCCCAGATCCTGTTGCTGTAGCAATCGGAACCATCCCAATGACCATCGCAATGGTAGTCATTAAGATAGGGCGCATCCTTTCACGAACTGATTCCAAAAGGGCATTATATGTACTCATGCCTTTCTCTTTCAGGTGATTGGTGAAGTCGACAATTAATATGGCATTTTTGGCCACAAGCCCCAACAACATCAACATACCTAACATCGTAAAGATTCCCATGTTAGAAGAGGTCAAAGCAAGTGCTAAGATGGCACCAACTAATGAAACCAAAATTGAGAAGAGCACCACAAACGGATAAACAAAGTTGTCATAAAGTGCGACCATGATTAGATAAACCAGGATTACGCCAATACCCATTGCGGTACCAAGTGCACCGAATGATTCTTTTTGACGCTTGATTTCACCACCCCAAGTAAGGCGCACATTTGGATCAAGTGGTTCTTTTTTAAGGTAATCTTCAATAGCTGTAGCTACTGTACCAGGAGCCGTACCCAATACATAGCAACGTAAGGTGGTATTTGGAATTCTGTTTTTGCGCTCCAAAGTACCAGCAGCATTATCAACACTGATATTGGCAAAATCGCTCAAGCGTACTTGCTTTCCTTCATTATTGGTAAAACTCATTTCGGCAACATCTTGAATATCTTTTCGGTTGGCTGCATCAAGCATCACGCGAATGTCATATTCAGAGCCCGCCAAATCTATTTGACTATCGTCGTTTCCGGAAAGCGCTCCCTGAAGTTGCATACCCACAGCAGCGACACTCACCCCCAATTGACCCATTTTTTCACGGTCGAGTGCAATTTTTACTTCTGGTGTGATATCTTCAGTACTGAGAGAAGGATCTTTTGCGCCTTTCATTGCTTTGATGGCGTGCTTTAGGCGCTGTGCTTCTTTCATCATGAGTTCTTTATCGTTGCTCGAAATAAAGATCTCAATTGGCGCTTGCTCAGAGTCAATGAGTCCCATATTAAGGGCTTTTACCTCAACCCCAGGAAATTCATTTTCAATCTTTGTGCGAATGGCATTCATGTATTCTACAGTAGGAATTTCTTTCTGTTTCCCTTTTTTCATCATGACCGTCACTTCGGAACGATTTTCCGAACCAAAAGCAGCCGCACCGAGGCCAGCACTAGGCCCCCCAACGTTTGAAAACACAATGTCTATCATGTCTTTTTGAGCCAATAGTAATTGCTCAATTTTCATGGTAGTCAGGTTGTTTTCAGCAAAAGTGGCGCTCTTTTCGTACTTCAGTTTGAGCATGAACTTTCCTTGATCACCTTGTGAAACGAATTCTTGCCCAACAATACCGAGACCCATTGTAGAAAAGGATGCCACAAAAATCCCGATAATGATAAGACCCATAGAAATTTTGTGTCTGAGCGCCCACCCAACAATCTTCACGTAAGATTCTGTGAAAATGGTGATGCGGCGTTCAAACCATAACAAAACAGCTTGAAAAGGTTTCTTCGGATTGAGTTTGACTTCTTTGGCAAAACGAGAAGCCAACCAAGGAGTTAGCGTAAAACATACAAATAAGGACATCAACGTTGAGATAACTACAACGATTGAGAATTGGTGTAAGATATCTGAAATAGTTCCTTCGATAAAAACTACAGGCGAGAAAACCACGACATCCACTAAGGTAATGGCCAGTGCGGTAAATCCAATTTCGTTTCGACCATCAAGGGCCGCTTGTCGGCGTTTTTTACCCATCTGCAAGTGGCGGTAAATATTCTCCAAGACCACAATAGAGTCATCGACCAAGATTCCAATTACCAAAGACATGGCTAATAGCGTCATGAGATTCAAGGTGTAGCCCAATAAATACATGGCTACAAAAGTTGAAATCAAGGATGCTGGAATTGAAACCAATACGATAAATGCATTGCGAATTGTGTGTAAGAACAAAAGCATCACCAATGCCACAAGTAAAACCGCTAACTCGAGGTCATGAATAACTGCATCAACAGATTCAATGGTTGGAATCGAGGTATCGGTAGCGATAGTGAATTTCAAGCCTTCTTTGGCATACTTTTCTTCGAGATCAAGGAATTTTTGCTTGGTCAATTTGGCGACATCAACCGCATTTGCATCGCTTTGTTTTTTGATACGTAAACCAATGCCGTTTACACCATTTAAACGACTGATCGTGACTTGATCATCGCTTGCATCTACGACTTCCGCAACATCACCGAGTTTAATTGAAGAAGTACCTTTGGCGATAATTACCAAATTTTTTAAATCTTGGATTTTCTGATATTTTCCAGTCAAGCGTACTGTAATTTGCTCGCTACTACTTTTCACCTTTCCCGTAGGAAAATCAAGGTTTGACATGGCTATTGCTTGATTGATCTGGGCCAGTGATAGACCCAGTTTGCGCATTTTATCCTTGTCTACATTCACGCGAAAGGCTCGGCGCTCTCCACCGATTACTTGCACTTCTGCCACACCCTTCACTTGTTTGATTTGTGGTAGGAGTTGCTCATCCATTAAGCGCATCAATTCAGCATCAGAGATTTTAGGAGCCACGGCACTCAATTGGAGAACAGGTGTCGCATTTGGTTCAATTTTAGCAACAACCGGATTCAATGCGTCCTCAGGAAGCTTACTGAGGTTATTATTGATTTTGCGTTGCGCGTCTTCCAGTGCGTCGTCAATGTTTGCAGAAGCCTTAAATTCAAGCAAAACAAATGAAGCGTTGTCAAAAGAAAAAGAAGTTACCTCATCCACATTTTCCATTCCACTCAAAACATCTTCAAGCGGTTTTGAAACCTGCGACTCAACAGTTGACGGAGAGGCACCAGGATAGGCTGTGGTAATAGTTAATAGGGGCGCCGAAAAATCGGGCATTAACTCGTAAGAGAGTTGCTTGTAACTGATGAGTCCACCACCGACTAATATGGTGAAAATCACGATAATAAACGAGGGCCTTTTGATGGCCAATTCTGTCAGTGTCATATGGCTATTAATTGCGTTTGATATTCATACCATCCTCTAAATTCACTTGGCCTTTCACCACAATTTGATCACTTGCAGTCAGACCTGCAACAACCTCTAAGTAGTTGCCATCAGATGTACCCGGACTAAAGCTTGTGAGTTTTGCTTTGCCATTTTTCACTACATAAACTTGTGGCGTTTTCGTTGAACCAATCAAGGCTTTTCGAGGCACCGCCATAGCGGTAACGGATTGATTACTTTGAAGTGTAACAGAACCATACATGCCTGCTAAAATGCGCGCATTTGCTTTATTGGAAACTAGAATCTGTACTTTAAAGTTGTGTAAAGCATCTGCTTGTACTGAAGTGCTATAAACTGATGCATTGTAAAGCTCACCGTCGTGGGCATCGACACTTACTGCCACCTTTTGACCTACTTTAAATTTAAGCACATCGCGCTCCGGAACAGAGATCGATAATTTAAGTTGAGAAATATCAGTCAATTCGACAATTGGGGTACCTGGCATAACCATAGAACCTAAATCAGCCATTTTTTTAGTCACGACACCTGAAAACGGAGCTAAAATTCTACAACCCTTCAATTGTTTTTGAAGTTGTTTGAGTTGAACTTCTGCGGATTTGAGGGCCAGTTCCATTTTTTCGGCCTCTACTGAAGATACCGCTTGTTCTTTGCGAAGATTAGCAAAGCGAGCGTTGTCATTTTTTAGTTGAGCGATGTTAAGTTTGGCATTTTCAATTTGTAATTGAATGAGCTCATCATCGAGCTTGGCAATCAATTGACCTTTTTGAACTGTTGATCCTTCTTTTACCAGAATGTCGATCAATTTACCTGAACCTTCGGAAGCGACATTATTTTGATGCATCGCATCGAAAACCCCGAGATACGAAAAGGCACTTTCAAAAGTATAGTTTTCAATTGGGTTTGCTGTTTCAACTAGAACTGCTGCATCGAGGTTATGGATGTAAATTTTCTTTTTGGCTTCGTCAGCATTTGAAAGAAGTTTAGTAACCGTAATTACGAGTACACCGATAACGGCTAAGGAGATAAGGATGATTCTTCTCATGATAATTTATTTGATATTTCCGTTTGATTTTAAGTATTCTAATTCTGCTTGTCTGAGTGTCACATAGGCAGCAACAACTCCTGCCTGCGCCTGCTCTAGACCTGTTTGTGCCAACAAGAAATCGTTGACTGAAATGAGGCCTTCTTTGTATTTGAGCGCCGCATTTTTGTGAACTGAAGCTGCCAAATTGAGTTGTTCTTTGGATACCTCAAGTGCGGCTGCCTTTACTTCGATATTGCGCTTATTTTGATCGGCTTGCTGTTGCAATTGTAAACGCGTGAGGTCCTGTTGAGCCTGGATTTGCTCTTGCTTGAGCGCATTCATGGCAGCTTTATGATGTTTGTCTAAACCATCAAATAAATTCCAATCCATGCGCAAACCAATGAAGGCGCCATCGATACCAGTTCTGAAATCGGTTTCTGGATTCATGTTCACGTTGTATTGATAGATTCCATAAAGATTGAGATTAGGGAGGTACCCCATCTTAATTCCTTTGGCTTCTTCAAGTGCCATTTTTTGCTGTTGCTCTAACAATTGTAAAGCATACAAATTAGCCTGATCTGGATCCAAAAGAAGTGTTTGCTGCACCAATTGATCGTCATTGAGCACAATTGGTGTTTTTGGATCAATGCCAACCATTATTTTTAATAATTCTTCAAGTTGAGCTTTGGTGGCCAATAAATTGGCGCTGTTGTTTTCGATGTTCAAAAGATTGATGCGTACTTTATCTGCTTCAGTTTGAATCATCATACCCTGACTCACCAATAAATCCATGTTTTTTAACATGCGTTTTACATTGGTGGCGTTACTATCTAAGAATTGTAACTGTTGATAAACACCCTGTAAGATAAAATAGGTATTTGCCACTTGGTACTTCACCTCCTGAATGGTCATGTCGCGCTTAATTTTAACAATCTCGCTGTTGATTCGCAAGGCTGCCAAACCATAATTCACTTGAGAATTAAAGAGGATTTGATTGAGTTGCACGGTATTACTCAAAACAAGCGGCACACCAAATTTTACCTCAGCAAAAGTTCCGGGTGCACCACCAAAAAATTGAGCAGGCACTACCTGCCCGGGAATCACGGCGTTGTAGCGGTAGTCTGCCGAGAAATTCAATGACGGTAAACGCGATGATAAATAAGCCGATCGCTGACTTTCATTGATAGCGACATCTAGTTGGGCATTTCTAATTTGCACGTTGGCTGAGTCGGCCATACGCAAACAAGTTGCAAGGTCATATTTTTGAGCTTGAATGGACAAGCCGAAAAATAGACTAAGCAACCCGAAGGAGAGACTGGGTTTCATATTCATACGGTTTGATTTTGAGGGAATAAAAAATTAATAAGCATTTCTTTAACGTAAGCCTTGTGGGCTCTAAGATCTTGATCTAATGTTTCGGCATCAATTCCGTGAAATTGTTGGGTCAATTTCTTAGACATAAATGGATAGTGAACATTGGACATCAACAAAATGGTGACATTTCTCAGGCTGATCTGACGAATTTCTCCACTGGCCTGAGCAGCTTCGAGCTGTTGGAAAATCCCGGTTTTTGCTATGGGTTCAAAAAAATGACTTGGCATCGGGGCACCAGATTTATTTTGATGAATGGCTTGTAGAATAAACATAGGTAGTTCTGGATGCTCTAGAAAAAAATCGAACTCTTTTTCAATAAGCAAAGTAGTTTTCTCTTTGAGCGTGAGATCTGAGCTAAATACTTCGATCATAGACTGTAAGAAATCACTCATAGCTCCTTCAAAAATGAGCTCAAAGAGTTTTTCTTTAGATCTGAAATAGTAATTCAGTAATGATACATTACTACCCACTTCCTTGGCTATATCGCGAACAGAACAACCGTCAAAGCCTTTAGTCATAAAGACTTTTTTCGCAGCCGCCTTTATTTTTTCTTCTGTACTTAGATCTCTTTTCATGGGTTGATTCTCATATTGCGCTGCAAATTTAAACACTCTTATTAAACATTTGTTCAATTTTTTCAAGAAAAATTAAACGATTGTTTAAATTTTGGCAAACTCAAGGCTATTTTGTTCCTTTGAAAGATGAATAAATTGTTTCACCTACTCCTTTGCATACCCTTTGTTTCCTTTTCACAAAAGCAAGTTTCCGATACTTGGTTTGAAGACGCCAAACTGGGTATTTTTATTCATTGGGGCATGTATACGGTTGACGGAACTTCAGAAAGCTGGGCCTTCCACAATAAAACAGTTCCTTATGAATTATACATGAAACAAATGACAGGTTTCAGCGCGGAAAATTACAAACCTGACCAATGGGCAGCCTTAATTCAAGAAAGTGGTGCTAAATATTGTGTCATCACGACCAAACACCACGATGGCCTCTCTCTCTACGATACCAAAATACGAACAGCCTCACCTAAAAAAAACACAAACTGGACTCCTAAACTACCGCTAAGCACGGTTTATCAGAGCCCTTGCAAACAAGATTTAATCGCTCCCTTGTTTGCAGAACTTAAAAAAGCTGGGATTCATACGGGGGCTTATTATTCGCTACTCGATTGGAGCTCAAATGATTACCCAGGTTTTCTAAAAGATTCTAGCCGCTACCAAATCAAGGATGATTTAGCTCGTTGGCAGCGATTTCTAGATTTCATGCATGGGCAAATTGAGGAACTTGCCAGCAAGTACAACCCTGACCTATATTGGTTTGACGGCGACTGGGAACATTCAGAGCAAGAATGGCAGGCTGCTAAAATTGATTCAATTATCAAATTTTACAATCCTCTTGCAATTCTGAATGGTCGGCTCAAAAGCTATGGAGACTACGACACCCCTGAACAAAATATGCCCATTCTCCATCCGGACAAAAATACGTGGGAACTCTGCCTTACCACCAATGATAACTGGGGTTACAGACCCCAAGATAAAAACTTTAAAAGCCATTTTGATTTGCTAAGTATCTTCACGGAATGCTTGAATATGGGCGGTAACTTGCTTCTAGACATTGGTCCAAAAGCCGACGGAACCATTCCTGAGGAACAAGTAGCCATTCTCCAAGAGTTCGGTCGCTGGACAAAGAAACATGCCACTGCTATTTACGGCACGACTGCCGGTTTGCCAGATGGTCATTACCATGGATCCTCTACCCTTTCGAAAGATTCAATGACTTTGAATTTATTTGTACCGAGCCCACAAGGTCCGCAACTCAATTCAATTCCGCTCACAACCCGAATTTTTATTAAAGGACTCAAAAGCAAACCTCAAAGCGTTCAATTGATGGGTGCTTCCACCCCACTTGTTGTCAAAGAAGTGGGGAAAATTTCATGGAGTTCAGTTCCAGGTACTTTATTTATTGATATTCCGATAAGCGAGATGGACAAGATGATCAGTGTCGTTGAAATCAAATTCAATGAGCCCATCCAACTATATCGCGGAAAAGGAGGATTTCATTAAGCTATTCAAATTCAACATAATTGACATGATCCCAAAAAAAATCCTTTTTATATGCTTCTTTTTGTCCTTTTCTTTGATGGCACAAAAAGAAGTTTATTACCCAAGAATTCAAAATTCTTTCGAATTTTATTTGAGAGAAGCCGGTCAGCAAACACAACACTTTGAACTCCGTTTCTTTTGGCCCGACAAACAATTTTTTCCTAATTGTGAAAACTGGGGCAATGATGGTTTTGGCGTTATATGCGATCAAAAACAAATTCAAATTTTTGGCTACTCGGAGGCCGCTTGTAAAAATGCCATTTATGATATTTTACAACGCAAATTCAATTTCGAGTATTTCCAAGCTGAATGCACCCGCATACCCAATAAAATTCCATTCAAACTTCCTTACGATCGGTACGAATCTATTCCTGCTTTTCAATACAGAGAAATTTTCTACGGCGAAACACGCAGAGCTGGCTATGGAGATTGGCACAAACTCACAAGTGGTGAATCTTCCTTCACCTTTGAAAATCATCCCGGATGGGGTCTATGGGTACACACGTTGCACAAACTACTTCCTCCGGAACTTCATTTTGAAACGCATCCAGAATACTACGCTTTGCGCAATGGAATACGCATGAAAGATCAGGTTTGCCTCAGTAATCCGGAGGTCCTCAATTTAGTTTGCAACAACTTGGCTTCAGAAATGCAAAAAAAACCTGACGCTAAATATTGGTCGGTGAGCCAAATGGACAACTATAATTATTGTGAGTGCAGCACTTGTAGCCACATTGACTCCTTGGAGCACAGCCATTCAGGGACCATGCTGCGTTTTGTCAATGAGGTAGCCAAACGTTTTCCAAATAAGATCATATCTACCCTCGCTTATCAATACACGCGCAGTGCACCCCAACTTACCAAACCAGCATCAAACGTGAATATCATGCTCTGTACCATTGAAGAAAACAGGGCGAAATCTTTGGCCGGAAGCGGTTTTGAAAAAGACCTCAAAGATTGGGCGGCACTCACCAATAACATCCTGATTTGGGATTATGTCATTAACTTCTCACATATGGTCATGCCCTTTCCAAACTGGCCTACCCTTCAAGAAAACATTCAACTTTTCAAGCAAAACGGCGTGCAAATGATTTTCGAACAGGGCTATAACTCGCCATCATCAGAAATGCAACCATTACGCGCTTTTTTGCTCTCAAAATGGGTTTGGAACCCCAACCTGAACGCCGATAGTTTGATTTATGAATTTACCGAAAATTATTATGGTCCTGCTGGTGTCATTGTTAGAGAGATTTTACGGGCGCAGGTAAAAGATCTCCAAAACAGTGGCAAAGCGCTTACGCTCTATGAACCACCAATCACACACATCAATGGCTATTTGGCACCTGCTAACTTGAAATGGGCACTTCATATGTATGAGAAAGCTAAAAAACTACCCGGCATGACTGCCCAACAGGTTCAAAGGATTGAAATGGCCGAGCAAAGCATCCGTTATGCACTCATAGAAGTAGGCAAATCGCCGCTTGCTGGCCCCGATTGGTATTTTGCTGCAAATGAATCCTTTTATCAACAGCTACTCAAAGATTTCACCAATATTGCTATCATAAATGGCCCTAAGCTGTTACATGAAGTGAGGCTCAGCCCAGAACAATTTCAACAACAAACACTTCAATTCTGGCAAGAAGCCCGCGTCAAACATCTGGCCAAGCAACAAAATGTGAGATACCTCACACTACCCGCTAAAGCCTACCGTGATGGCCTAACAGTGAATGATACGCTAAACTGGACCAAAACTGCCATTATCAATGACGGCCTCAGGGCTACTTTAGAATATCAAAAAGGTTGGCAAGGATGGCAGGGGCTTGATGCCGAACTCGAAGTTCAACTCGACAAAGCTTACCACATCGATTCGGTACGCATTCATTATTTGGAAAACAATCAGTCATGGATCATGGGGCCTAGCAAATTAGAGGTAAAAGGACTAACCCTGGCAAAAAATGAATTTTTAAGCACCAGCTATAATCCGGGCGTAGGACAAGCACAAGTCAATGGCGCATATCCACTTGTTGTCAGCAACTTTCCAGCTGAACCCATTCAAACCTTACACCTAAAAATTGGTAATCCTGGCGCGCTTCCAAAATGGAGAGGTGTGGCTGGCGATGGTTGGTTATTTATAGACGAAATAGAGGTTTATGGACATGAAAAATAAAGCGATTCTACTTTGTTTAGTAGGATTTTTGGGTTTTTATTCAGCAGCACAGCACCACGAACAAACTTATTTTCCGCCGACGGATTCTTTAGTCATAAGAAAACTTGCCAGCTGGCAAGAATATAAATTTGGCCTCCTCATGCACTGGGGTGCTTATAGCCAATGGGGCGTGGTTGAAAGCTGGAGTATTTGCCCTGAAGACGAAGATTGGTGCACGCGTAGGGGCCCTTATGCTGCCAATTATTTTGAGTACCTCAAGGCTTATGAAAATCTGCAAACGACTTTTCAACCAACACAATTTGACCCAAGCCGCTGGGCGAAGGCAGCTAAAAATGCCGGCATGAAATACATGGTGTTTACCACTAAACATCATGATGGTTTCTGTATGTTTGATTCCAAATTGACAAACTACACTGTTTCCAATTCAAATTGCCCAAATAGCAAAAGTGCGCACCCAGATCTTACGCGCCCTATCTTTGACGCTTTCAGAGCCGAGGGCCTTTGGGTAGGGGCCTATTTCTCCAAACCAGATTGGCATCATTCCGACTACTGGGACCCCAAATTCCCACCCTATGACCGCAACCCGAACTATGACCTCCAGAAGAAACCAGCAAAATGGGAATCTTTCGTACAATTTACACAAGGGCAAATCATGGAATTGATGCAAAACTATGGCCCGATTGATATTCTGTGGTTAGATGGTGGTTGGGTGCAACCCTACACCGAAACTTCGCCCAAATGGGGCTATAAACCCGTTGATCAAAATATCCACATGGATGAACTTGCTGCCAAAGCTAGAACAGTACAGCCGGGCCTCATTGTGGTTGATCGTGCTGTAGAAGGACCAAATCAAAACTACCTGACACCCGAACAAAGCATTCCAGATAAACCACTTCCCTACCCGTGGGAAACCTGCATGACCATGGCTAACAGTTGGAGCTACGTACCTAACGACACCTACAAAAGCACGGCCATGCTGCTAAAAAACCTTTGCTTCATTGTTTCTAGAGGAGGCAACTTTTTACTCAACATTGCCCCTGACCCCCAAGGCCGCTGGGACAGCACAGCCTATGTGCGCCTTGAAGAAATTGGTGCTTGGATGAAAATAAACGGAGCAGCCATTTACAACTCCAAACCTGTAGCGCCCTATGAAATCAAGCAAGGCGACACCGGCACGTGGGTCTTCACACAAGTCAAGCAAAGCATCTATGCCATTTGGATACCCGGTGAAACAACAACCAGAAAATTAACTTTGGATATCTCTGAATTTGCACCCTCAAAAGTAAAATCTTTAAATCCCGCCAATGCTATTAAACTTAAAAAAGGTGTCCTACATATATCCTTCGACTCTTCAGTTATTGTTGAACCTCAAGTTTTTAAAATAAATTGATATGAAACAAATATTTTTTGTCTTTAAGTAAACTAAAACACTTTATATGACTAAAAATTATTTGAAGGCGTTCGTCGCTATGGCCATGATTGCCGCTGGTTTTAACCAAACATCTTTTGCACAAGCTGTAGAGGAAGAAAACATTATTATCGAAGGGTATTACGGTTTTCCAAACCTTTACACAGCAACTTTCAAAGCAGCATATGCCAATTCTGGTTCTGAACTTGACCTCACAGCAGGTGGCGCTGGTCCATTGGGTTTAAGGGTAGAATATATGGTTACTGACAAAATTGGTTTGGGTCTGGATTTTGGATTTTCAAGTTCTAGCATTAACTACAATGAGGTTACAACCATTGTAAACCCAACAACCGGAAATCTAGACAACGTAACCTACGCCTATGACTTCTCAACTAAAAAAATCGGTGCATTGGTTTGCTTCAATTACCACTTCCTTGATAACGATGAATTTGATTTATTTTCAACTGTAGGTATTGGTTACAGTAACAGAAGCTTTGACTTCACAAGCACAGACCCTAATTATGTGCCTGTATCAGTTTCAAGACTAGTTCCTGTTGGATTCAAAGCTGGTTTAGGTATGCGTTATTTCTTTACCGATAACATTGGTGCCAACCTTCAACTCGGTTTTGGCCACGGTGGACTTGTAAATGCAGGACTTAGCATCAAGCTATAATTGCCATAATTCTTTAAAGGAAAGCCCCTCTTCGGAAGGGCTTTTTTTTTGTACCTTTGTACCTACGTTCTTTGGGGTCGACATTGGATTTGACAGCGATAGCGGTAGTCAGGTGTCAGCATGCAGAGGCTTGTAGTGCTCCTCTTAAATATCGTGCTACGACCTATAAATGACAACACGTCATACGCACTTGCTGCTTAATTAACGGAATGTTAATTGGCTTAATCTAGCTGAAGTACAGTAGGCCAGACAAGTACTTCTGATGAACTGCCACCCTTTCGGTTCATCGCTCAGAAGTTCATCCCATAGGGTTAGTGTTGCCAATGGTTTTACCGCAACATGAAATTAAAAAACCTAAGTGTTCGCGTTGGGTGTTCTTGTCCGGCCGCACATCGAAAACTAACCACGAACTAAGCATGTAGAAAGCTTGAAAACTCGTCGTTTGGACGAGGGTTCGAACCCCTCCGACTCCACAAAGAAAAAAAGCCCTCGAATGAGGGCTTTTTTGTTACTAATTGTTTTAAGTATTTCACCCCACAAAACTTGGTCTTTACCAAGATTTTCACCTTTAAAGTAAAGTGCCTTCGGTAGCTTTGGGTTTTATCTGGAAAGATGAAAAATGAGATTATGATATACCAACCAAATCAATCTATTGAGCGCATTGAAGTTCGATTAGATCAAGAAAATGAAACTTTTTGGTTAACTCAAGAACAAATTGCCGATTTATTTGAACGAAATAGAACGGTAATAGAACCTCAGTAAATAGCTTATGCTATCACTCTCCACCAAACTTCACTTTGAAGCCCAACTGAAAATCTTTACTCGTGCCGTTGATTTTAGTTTGAACGCCTTCTGTATAAGGGATGTTCAAGCCAGAATAGGCATAAGTAGTTTGTGCTGCTTTGATTAACCCAAATTGTTGGCGGTAGCTCAGACTCAGATACAAATTATTTACAATTCGAAAATCCTTGGAAAGACCCAAATAAACTGAACTTAAAATGTTGGAATGAATTTCAGAAGTATAAGTATAACTGAATTGATAAGGAACCCCATTGATTTCTCCTGAAATTACACCTCCGCCGTAACCACTCCCATTTTCCAAATGGAAACCTAGCGACATACCCGCATGAACATTGATGACATTGTAATTATTGGGTAAAATCAAACGATACAAGCCTCCACCTGAAAACTGATATGCATAAAATGCACTATTGCCACTGGCGCCATATTTATCAAATGAGAACTTTTGCACATCCCAAAATAACTGAGAATGAAAACCAAATTCATAAAAAAATTGGTTTTTCAAGCCTTTTTCAAAGGTTAAGCGAGGTAAAAAACTCCCAAATCCATAATTGATGAAAATACTATTTGGATCTTTAATTACGCGTGTTAGTCCTATTCCTGCACCTCCAGAAACATTGATAAACTTACTGCTGGGATCTATATATCTTTTCTGTTTTCGCGCTGCTTTTCTAGCTCCTTTGCGATCCATATTTGGGTCTAATTGCAGTGCTTTGATGGTCTGAATATGTTTGGCTCTTGTTAATGTATAGGTCAAATGAAAATTCAAAAAATGGCCATTATTGATATATTTTCCTGCTGACGTTTGATTTTTCATGACATACGATCCTTCAAAAGCCGTATTGAAGGCATAATCATAACTCAGTTTAAATCCTAACACATCTCGATTTTTCAAGGTTTTCGAGAGTTCGCCCCCAAATGAAACGAAGGGTTTAATCCGATTGTTAAATAAAATGTCCAAATCATAAATTTGCTCGTCTGGTTGAATGGTATCATAACTGATGTAGGACTGCGAACCGTAGCTGTAAGCTCCATAATGGACAAATCCACCACCTACTTGCGCTCTAAGTAAACGTTCATCTGTCAGTTGTTTGCGATAAGACGCCAATAATTCAACGCGCCAAAAACCTTTATAGTTCAAATTATTAAAATAATTCATAAACGGCCCATAACCAATAGGATTATAATTTTCTGGAAGTTTATATCGAAAGGGCAAAGCACCAAAACCAAGCCCTGCACTCAAATCAATAGCAGGGTGCAAAATACGTGTGTAATGGAAATTAAAACCATGAGTTACGCTCGTTGCCTTTGCCATTTGGAGGTCACCATATATTGGTTCACTATGACTTTGATTGAGCCCATTTACTAATGAAAAAGAATACAAATTTTTAAGCTCCTGAGTACTATCCGGGGCACTTGTTTGAGAGCTCGCAGTAAAGTGCAACAAAAGTAATAGAAAGCCTAAATTCATTTGGGGCATCCTTTTTTCTAGTTTTATCATATACATTAGTCAAATGAAGAAATGGCGAAATTCAAAAATGAAAGATCATCCTAAAATAGTCAATCCTTCAGTATTTTCCCCTACTCGACTTCAACTTTTATAAAAGCCTACTTCATGAACTATCGTTATTAAACGTAGAATAAGTACCTTCGCTTGGTCTAATCAACTCCTTTTATTTTGAGTCAAGAAGAGCGTTCTGCAGCTGAGTTTACCGAGCAATTTATCAACCAAACCAATCAGACTATCTTTTTGACTGGGAAGGCAGGGACGGGTAAAACTACGCTTCTTCGAAAGATTATTGCTTCAACGCATAAAAATGCGGTGATCGTAGCGCCTACGGGCATCGCAGCTTTGAATGCTGGCGGCGTAACTATCCATTCTTTTTTTCAGTTGCCTTTTGCAGGTTTCATTCCTGAATTTGGAGCACAAGCAGCTTTTACAGAAACGGTCAAGTTTGAAACGAAGGATACGCTAATGCGGCATTTCTCAATGAACAAAACCCGCCTGAAACTCATTAGAAACATTGAGCTACTCATCATAGATGAAGTCAGTATGCTACGCGCCGATTTATTGGACGCTATGGATTGGACCCTGCGCAATGTGCGGCGCAACAATGAAGCATTTGGCGGTGTTCAGGTTTTGTTTATCGGGGACCTCCTGCAGCTGCCGCCTGTTGTCAAGCAAGAAGAATGGCAGATTTTAAGAAACTATTATCAAGGTATTTTTTTCTTTAATGCCCGGGTTTTACAAGAGATCAAGCCGCTGTATATCGAGCTATCTACAATTTACCGTCAACAAGATCAAGCTTTTATACAGGTGCTCAACAACCTAAGAAATAATCAAATTACCCATGAGGATGTCGAGATTTTAAATCAGTACGTACAACCCGACTTTGATGCGACAAAAAACGAAGGATACATCACATTAACCACACACAACTCGAAGGCCGATCAAATCAATGCCAAAGCACTGCAGGCACTACCCGGTAAAACTTGGCGCTACGAGGCTGAAATTACAGGAGACTACCCAAAGCACCTCTTCCCTATTGAGGAAATACTTGAACTCAAGGTGGGTGCTCAGGTCATGTTCATTAAAAATGACTTGTCTTTTGACAAGCATTATTTCAATGGCAAAATGGGCATCATTGAATCCTTGAGTGAGCATGAAATGACGGTATGTTTTACTGAAGAGAAGAAAACAATCGTAGTCGAAAAATTTGAGTGGGTTAATAAACGATATGTGCTCAATGATATGACAGGCGAAGTACTAGAAGAGACGCTCGGCACATTTGTGCACTACCCTTTGAAATTAGCTTGGGCCATCACAGTGCACAAGAGTCAAGGCCTCACTTTTGATAAAGCAGTCCTGGATGTTTCAGACGTCTTTGCACCAGGACAAGCGTATGTAGCGCTCTCGCGGTTGCGCACTTTGTCAGGTTTAGTCTTGACCCAACCAATGCGCATGAACGGGCTCTCCAATGACCAACAAGTTGTAGCGTTTAGTCAGCATAAGGTACAGGAAGATTTACTTGAGGGTTATTTAGAACAAGCAACAAAGCACTATTTAATTAACTCGCTGAAGCAAGCCTTTGACTGGTATGAACTGAGTTCAAAGTGGGGGATACATCAAGCCAGCTATCAAATTGTCGGGCCAAAGACTGAAAAGGCCAAAAATAAAAGTTGGATGACCTTACAAAATCAAATCATTCAGTCTTCAACAGAACCTGCTCAGAAATTCAGAAAGCAGCTCGATCAAATTTTACACGCTAAACATTTTGACCTTGCCTTTTTAAACGAGCGCGTACAGGCGGCTTATCATTACTTTTTTAAGGATTTTGATGCCGTACTCGTTTCTAATTTAAAGAAAATTGCAGAACTCATTCGGGTCAGAAAAACCAAGCAATATGCGGAGGAATTACAAGAATTAGATGAGCTACTTACTGAAACCATTCTTCAGCTCAAAAAGGCACGTTTGCTCATTGAAGCAGTTAGCGCTGGTAAAGAAATCAACAAGGAGCAAGTCAACAATACTGAAATAAAAAATTACAAAAGCAGCCGAATAGCTGCCGTGCAACAAGAACTCAAGCAGGTTCCTTCTTTGCTCGATGAGCCCGATGAAGCGCCACTCAGTATGTTAGAAAAGCGCTCAAAGCAGATAAATAAGCCCAAAACAGAGAAAAAATCGACCTATGAGCTAACACTTGAGCACTTACAAACAGGCAAAACCATCGATGAAATAGCACGCCTACGCCAAGTATCGGTTCAGACCATTACCAATCATTTTGTCTACCTGATCCGCAGTGAAGCTATTGCACTCGATGAAATCATGTCTTCAGAGCGCATCAATGAATTAGCTGGCTACTTCGAAGATTACAAAGAAACCTCACTCACGCCACTCAAAGAAAAACTTGGCGACCTCGCGAGTTGGGACGAGCTGAAATTATACCAAGCCCATTTGCAGGTTCAGTAAAGCCTACAATTCAATGTACTTCAAAAACTCATTTTTGGTAGCTTCATTTTCAAACTTACCACAAAACTGAGCAGTGACAGTACTGCTATTGACATCTTTGACACCTCTTGAAGAGACACAAAGGTGGGTTGCATCGATCACGACTGCGACATCATCTGTTTCCAGCGCTTTTTGTAAAGCTTTGGTAATTTGCATCGTAAGACGCTCTTGTACCTGAGGACGTTTAGCAAAATGTTGTACTATGCGGTTGATTTTAGACAAACCGATCACTTTCCCAGATGAGATGTAGGCCACATGAGCCTTTCCAATAATTGGCACAAAATGATGCTCGCAATTGGAATAAAACAAGATATTTTTCTCTACAAGCATCTGGTTATATTGATACTTGTTTTCAAATAACTTGATATCAGGGAAATTCTCAGGATTGAGCCCGCTGAAAATCTCTTTGACATACATCTTGGCTACCCTGCGCGGTGTTCCACTGAGGCTATCGTCTGTACGATCCAAACCAAGAATATCCATGATGGAGCCAAAATGTGCTGCAATCTTTTCTATTTTTTCGTCGTCTGAAAGCTCAAACGCATCTGGTCTAAGGGGAGTTTCTACGGAAGTACTCACGTGCTCATCACCGAGCTCGTCAATAAGAATGTCAATGTGTTGATCGGAAACTGAATAACCGTTTTGTTTCATCTTTTTGTTTTTTAGTTAAACAAAAAGAGAGAGGTTTGGTTCTTTGCTCGTCAAAAAGAATTGAAAAAAAACAATTTAGAAAAGCGACAAACTTTTAAAAAACAAACTCCAGTGGCTCTGAAACAAGCAACTCACCTGTCTTCATAGCAGCAAAAGACCTGAGATAATAGGTATGTCCAGTTACAAATAAACCTGAACTGCCATTATAAATTGATGTCTTGGTCAATGGACAAGGCAAGCCCGCATTGCCATAAGCATCAATTGGTTTATTTGGTATAGTATCAAGCTGGATTCCGTAAAACAAGACATTTTGTCGAGGCAGCGTACCGTAATTTGCGGTTACATTTATGTATTCATTATTAAGGCCCGTACGCGTCATGGAAATGGTTGGTTGTGCTGTTTCAAATTTTGTACAAGCAAATAGCCAAGACAAGAGCGAAACTAAAAAGAAATATTTCATCATAACTACTAAAATTTAAAATCTGAAACCTACACTGAATTGATGCGAAACGGTGAACCAATAAGTTGACCTTTCTGCTTCACCGGTGTAAGATGGCTGTTCAATGAGGAAATAAGGGGTCGTAACGACATAACCAATTGCGTATTCACCGAAAAAGATATTTTTTTGTCCTAAAGGTTTTTCAAATCCTACATGTGCTTTGACTCCTCCGCCGCTAGTATAAACTAAGCCATCCAAGACGTATTCAAGCGTGTATCGATAATTATGCAATCCTGCAGACAGAAATACATCTGGCCCAAAAAATAAATTTGGCATGTTTTTAAATAAAAAATAGTCTAAACTTGCAACCAATTGCCCATTGAGAAAAAGAGTACTTTGGTAAGAAGTCGATTGAATCATATCTCCTTCAAACATTGCCGGATATTTATTAAATCCAACTAATGAATCTTGAGATCCTTTGTGATAGAATAAATCCAAGCCAACTCTTGATCTGACATTAAAAACTTTTTTCGAAACCTTACCAAAGGATAGAGACGCTCCATTGCCAACAAGCCCAGCTACACTAGTACCAGGCACTGTGGCACCTAATTTTAAATATCGACCTTGCGCTGTACACTCAAGACTACTTACAAAACTCACTAACAATATGATTAGTTTGAATAAATCTTTTTTCATTTTATTTATTGTATTGAATATTAAGGTAAGTAGCTACTAAATAAGATGGTATCGCAAATCCAACACCTTCGGTATCCTTACCTACTAATTTTGACTGAATAACGCCATGAAGGGTTCCACTTTTATCAAAGAGTGGCCCACCACTATTACCCCCGTTGATATTGATATTTAGCTGAAGTAAATTATTATTGTTGGTCACTCTTTCGTTAGAAATGAGACCTAAACTTACAGACTGGCCAAGCTCGACAGACTTTGGTGCACCAATCGTGTATACCTCCGATAGATTCTTAAAAGATTTGACATCAGAAAGTAAGAATACTTTCTCAAAATTGTAGGCTACTTTAAGCAATGCGACATCTCTGGCTCTGTTATATCTGACAATGTCGGCTTCCAATTGTATTCCATTTGAAAGAATGACTTTTACCTTGGATGGTTGGTCTTGTGTCTTGCCTGAAATCACATGATAATTTGTCAGAATGTAGCCATCTTGTGTGATTGCAAACCCTGAACCATGCCCGCCATCTGGCCTTTTGATAATTACAGAACCGAGTGAGGCATCTGACAATTCCTTCACCAAATTGGTGGGTTTATTGATGCTCAATACCGGTTCTTGAACATTGAAATTAGTTTGAACTTTGAGTTTCTCTTGAAATTGAGCAGTTTGTTTGAGTTCGTAGTAGCTTCGTGCAAGCGCATCGTTGATCATACCGATGTAATCGGGCGCTTGTCCACCGTAATTTACAAAGGGGTCTGAAAAACTATATAAGCTCAGCGAGTCCACAACTTCTTCGTAATTATTGAATGTGGTCCAGGTAACTTCCAAGCCAATTTTTCGGTAATTGCCATATCCTTCATAAACAATAAACTCATCGATTTCCGTCATTTTTGCTTCCAAAAAAATGGTGTTATTGTTGTCTTGGAAAATCCGGTTGACTGTGTCGATAAATCCCGATTGATACAACACGTTGAATAAATCCTCAGTAAAAACTGTGTTTTCAGCAAAAAGACTCTTACGGTCGTTTGGACCACTAAGAGAAGCCCCTGAAACCATTCTATTGCGTTTTTTCTTAGAAAGTTCTGCCAATCTTTGTTCTTCTAATCTTTTGGCCTCTAGATTTTCGGAAATGCGCAATTTTTTTTCTTCCAATAATTTACCTTCAATATTTGGAGCATTTGGCACAAAATAGGTTTGGATGTCTTGGTCGTAGTCTGCAATAGCAATTTTTACATCCTCTATATTGACATACCTTTGATCTAAATTCCGATTTGGATACACCAGACTATTGCTAAGTTTGATTTCATTGGGATACAAAAATCCATCGGGTAAATTAATCAGACTCTCACCATTAACAAATAAAATTGGTAAGTCTAATAAGGCAAACGGATAAAACAAAGGGTCTCTTTTTTCAGGCGCTAATAAATAATGTTCGTCTTTGAACCCTGGTGTTTGAATAACAATCTGCTGAAAGCCTATGCGATCAATAGTTGTGCTAATCTTTTTACCTGTTCCGAATTCTTTTTCTACGGTACTTACTTTTGAAGAATCTGAATCCGTGAGAAAAACAACATCTTGCGTTTCAGGCAACAAATAAGAGGTACAAGAACTCAATAATAACCCGACAGCTATGATGTTTAATTTGATTAGTCGATGCATATCTGCTTAATTTTAGAGGATTAAAGATATGAAAAGAAAAGATTCTCCCCTATTTTTAATTTTATATTGCAATCCAAAAGCAACTAATTAGGCTATTTTTACGTCCTCAAACCCGTATTTTAAATTAAATCTTCGTGAAAAAAACTACATTAATTTTGGCTTTAGCCCTCGGCTTGAATGTGTTTGCTCAATCTGTTAAAGGCGAGCAACTTACCTACACATACGTTAAACTACCGACCAATCCAGTTCAACCCAAGCCTGCTTTTTATCAAGCTTTTGTGAATGCAGCCTATGAAGTCGAGAATCAAAAGCTACTCGATCAATTTGAAAAAGACAAAGCGCAAGCAGAAGCCGATTATCAAAGAGAAATGGCTGAATACCCAAACAGACTCAAGGCCGCTGACGACAAGTATGCCAAAGAAATGGAAGCATGGAATGCGAAATCTACTGCCTCAAAAATTCTTGAAAAGCAAGTACTCAATGAGAATAATCATCCAGTTAAAGATTACGTCGCACAACCTTACCGTAGAACCGTTAGCCCACCTGTTCTAAAAACAAGCTATGATAACAATTCATTGGCGTCAACCTACCTTACCATTGATGGTCTTGAAAAAGGTAGCAATAATGCACTCAACTACACCGTGACACTCCAAGGATTCGAGGCTACTCCGGCCCGAGTAGTTAGCGAAGTGAAGAAAGAAACAACTATTGCTAACGGCGTAAGCTCTTCTAAAGATGTCACTTATTACCATCTAGAATTTACTTACAGACATCCAATGAGTTTCAGAGTGAGTAATGCAGCTAATCAAGAAATTTATGCTGCAGCTCCAGCAGAATTTACTGAATTCAAAACCTACAAAAGCACAGCTTCCAAAACCCAACCTTCTATGGATGCCAGTGCGGCCATCAAAGCGATGGAAGATAAATGTTTACAAGAAAATCTTAAAGCCATCAATCATATGGTCAATGATCGTATTGGTTTTGAACGCACCGAAGAAACTTTTGAGTTGTATTATGTAAAGTCTAAAAATGAGTCGCACAATGACATTTTAGATGCTTATAACGCAGCGACATTAGGCTTTAAAATGTTAGCGACCAATGAAGCGCAAGGCAAGGCAGAATTGGATAAAGCCATCGCCATTTGGAAAAAAGCTCTAGAAGAATCAGATATTACCAATAAAAAAGCACGCATCGATAAAGATGTTACAATAGCGATCTACGTAAATTTACTAGAGGCCTATTTTGCTTTAAGAAACACCAATGAAGCCGATCTTATTTTACAAACGCTAGGCAGAATGGATTTATCCAACCGTGACAAAAAACAAGTTGAAGCTTACCAAAAAGCTTATCTTGATTTGAAATTACGCATGGCAGCCAACGGTCTTTAAGATTGTGTATCTTCGTAGACCATGAAGCTATTGGTCTGTTTTTTATGCCTGAGTCAGCTGACGCTTGCTCAGCTCTACAAAGATCCTGCACAAAGTATTGATGAAAGGGTCAATGACTTACTCAGCCGCATGACTCCCGCAGAAAAGGCGGCGCAAGTTTTCATGATCCCTTCCGATTTTGACACCTCAAAATGCCGTTTTGAAAACGGCATTTTTGGTTTACAGCTTTTCACCTCAGCAATTGCAGACCCCCAGCAACAGATCCTGCAATACGCCAAAACACAAACCGCCCAAGAATACGCACAAAAAGCCAATGAAATTCAGCGCTATTTTGTAGAACAAACGCGCTTGGGTATTCCGATCATTTTTTTTGACGAAGGCTTGCACGGGCTGGTTCGCGGACACACCACATGTTTTCCGCAAGCCATCGCGCTCGCAGCAAGCTTTGACCCTCAGCTGATGCAGCGGGTGGCAACACACATTGCACTTGAAGCCAAACAAATTGGTGTTCGGCAGATTCTAAGCCCAGTATTGAATCTGGCTACTGACGTACGTTGGGGCCGTGTGGAAGAAACCTATGGTGAAGACCCATTTCTGGCCAGCCAAATGGGCCTCAGCTATGTACGCAGTATGGAACAACTTGGCGTTGTGTGCACCCCAAAGCATTTTGCTGTCAATGTTGGCAATGGCGGCCGCGACAGCTATCCTGTAGGGCTCAGTGAGCGCGCTCTATACATGAGCCATTTTCGGCCATTTATATCGGCCATACAGCAAGGCAAAGCGAGGTCTGTCATGAGCGCTTACAATTCTTTGAACGGTTCAGCCTGTTCAGCCAACGCCCCACTCCTGAGAGAAACACTCAAAGGAGATTGGGGATTTAATGGCTTTGTGATATCTGACGCCAATGCAGTTGGTGGAGAATTGGTCTTGCACCAAACCGCAACTTCCTATGCAGAAAGCGGCATTCATGCGCTCAAGGGTGGCCTAGATGTCATTTTTCAAACTGATTGCAGCCATTTTAATTTATTTTCACCGGGGCTTTTTGACAAAGAGGTGCAAGAAATGTATCTCGACGAAGCCGTTAAGCGTGTACTTCGTGTTAAGTTTGAGCTAGGCTTATTCGAGCAACCATACATCAATATTCCGAGCCAAAAGGCAAGCCAAAAACTGCTTGAGTCGGGTTTTGAATTGGCTCAAAAAGCTGCAGAAAACTCCATTGTACTCTTAAAAAATGAACCGCTGACAGGTGCTAGTCCAATTCTTCCGCTCGATAAAAATGCAACGATTTTATTGGTCGGGGAAGCGGCAACAAAGGTAAAACTTGGTGGCTACAGTGGCAAAGGCTATAATGTAACGAGTATTCAAGAAGGGCTCATCAAAGAATTTGGCAAAGAAAACATACTGCTTTTACCTGCGCTCAATGGCGTCCAAAATAAGGCCCAAACCTTCCTTATTTCAAACAATTGGTGCGGAAATACAACGGGCTTTAAGGCCAGTTACTACAACAATCCTGCATTGAGTGGAAATCCTGTAGTTGTCAGACAAGAAAATCAAATTGATTACCACTGGACACTTTATGGCCCCGATAGTTCGACAGGCAATAGTTTTTTCTCAGCGCGTTGGGAAGCACATATAGAAATGCTCGAAGACAAAGCCTTTGCACTTGGCCTCAAAGGAAACGACGGTTATCGGCTTTACATTGATGACACCTGCCGCATTGACCAATGGGAAAAAACTGGTTTTCACGAAAGATCGATATTGCTTGACTACAAAACTGGCGAACAATTCAAAATCACTGTAGAATTTCGCGAACCGCAAGCAAACGGGCGCATCCAACTTTTCTACAAAGAACTGAAGGAAACAGTCGAAGCGAGTTATTTTGAAATTGAGCAAGTACTACCAAAAGCGGATGTTGCGCTAGTGGTAGTCAATTATACAGAAGGTGAATTTCAAGACCGCTCCTCATTGGCCTTGCCTGATGAGCAAGTAGAAATGATCAAAACCCTTAATGCTTGTGGTTTGCCCGTAGTGGTTGTCATTGTTGGGGGCAGCGCTGTCACGATGAGTGAATGGGAAGACCACGCCGCTGCGATTATGTACAATTGGTACAGCGGTGAAGCTGGTGGATTGGCACTGGCCAATATTTTGGCGGGAAAGGTGAATCCGTCGGGAAAACTTCCGTTTACCATTCCACAACATGAAGGCCAGTTGCCGCTGAGTTATTGGCATGAGCCAACAGGTAGAGGGAATGACTATGTGAATGGAAGCGGCGAACCCCTCTACCCTTTTGGACATGGCAAAAGCTATAGTTCTTTTACTTATTCGAATTTAATGGTTAACAAAAGTGCTTTTCAGTCCAAGGATACCATGGAGGTTTCATTGCTCATAGAAAATTCAAGCTCATTTGACGGCCAAGAAGCCATCCAATTTTACATCAAACCTATTTTTTCTCAAGAAACCTTACCCGTACAATACCTCATCAGGGTTCAAAAAGAATTAATCCGAAAGGGTTCAACCACATTTTTTGGTCAAATCAAAATTCCAATTACTGAAATTGGCATACCAACAGGGCCTTCAACCATAGCATACCCGAGTCAATTTATTTTACAGGTAGGCAGTTCGTCCAAGGACATTCGCCTACAATCACCACCCATCAAAATCAATCATTAATGCGCCTTTTTACTTTTTTGAGCATTTGCTTCTTTGCTGTATGCCCAACCTTTGCACAAGATACACTCAGCACTTTATTTATTGGCAATAGCTATATGGCTGTCAATAATTTACCGCAACTGATTAGCGATCTTGCTACTGCACAAGGTGACGTACTCATTTTTCAAAGCAATACTCCGGGTGGGCAAACTTTTCAAATGCATGCCAACAATCCGACTAATTACCAGCTGATGCACGCACAAGCCTGGGACTATGTAGTGCTGCAAGGACAAAGCCAAGAACCAAGCTTCCCAACAGCACAAGTCAATAGCCAAACACTGCCTTATGCACTGCAATTGGCTGACAGCGTAAATAGCATACAACCATGTGCCCAAGTTAATTTCTTCATGACTTGGGGGCGTCAAAACGGAGATCCTCAATGGGACTCCATTAGCACTTTTGATGGCATGAATGCGCGCCTTAGAGGGGCATATTTGCGCTTTGCAGATTCTGCCAATGCAGGGGTTTCACCCGTAGGGGTTGCTTGGAAATATGTACGCGATAACTACCCTGGTATCAATCTATACCAGCAAGATGGCTCACACCCGAGTTTGGAAGGATCTTATTTGGCCGCTTGTGTTTTCTACAGTGCCTTGTTTCAGAAATCCTGTGTTGCCAGCACTTTTAATCCAGGGATTGGGCAAGGAGCTGCTTTTATTTTACAACAGGTAGCTAGTACCATCGTTCTAGATAGTATACCCGTTTGGAATTTGATACTACCCGACCAATTGCTTCAGGCGAGCGCTGCGTATAGTAGTGTTCCGGGAGCCAGCTTGTTCAGTTTCACAGCCAATTCAAACCTACCTGCCACCTTTAATTGGTATTTCCCAGACATGACCATAGAAACAGGGCAAAACGTAGGCTTCGAGTACAATTTATCGATCTATCAGGTTATGCTTATTGCCACCGGGCTTTGTGATACGGATACGTTGCTGATTGATGTCAACAACCCCAATGCACAGGTAAATGAGCTTCAAGACCTTGAGTGGAAGCAAACAGGACCTCAGCAAATTACGATCATGGGACAAAGTAACGCTCACATTGAAGCTTTTGATCAGCTAGGGAAAGAACTTCCCATTTATTTTCAAAAAAACGCAGCTTGCACCGAGATTTCTTACCCAACAAATACCTTTATTTTAAAAATTGTAAATGGTACACAACAGTATTTTTTAAAAATACCCCAACAAATCAATTGATGACATTCGTTCTCAGAAATACATTTTTGGCATCAATGGTAATTGGATTTGGGTTGTACCACTTTGTAAAATAAGAAAAGTCTGTACTGTTATTTTTTTGCCATTTGTTGAATTGGTCATTGGGTGCTTGGTTGAAAACCCAATAGCTATAGGCATCGAAAAAACCGAGGTCCTCAAGCTGCTGCCAAAAATCAAAAAGCAAGACTTGGTAAGGTTTTGCCTGGGCATCGTTCATCCAACTCATTAAAAACGAACGTCGCAAGGCAATGAGTGTCTCTACATTAAAACTCACTTTTTTATTGGCTATTTGATAACCCGTAGCGGCAAGCCCCATATTTTTCTCAAAAACCATTGTAAATGGTGTTGCATCTTGAGCAAAGCTGATTGTAATTTGATTTTTTTCAAAAACTAAAGCTTTCTGATACGTTTGGTAGAGCAAAGCGCTCATTTCGCGGGTGCGTTGTGAGTTGCGTTCTAGGTTCATGAAAATTTCGCCATAGATGACGCCCCATATTTCGTTTTCAGTTCCACAATAAATTTTTGCCAAACGAAAATAATTTGAAGAAAATTCAGGTGCCATCTCGATTCCTTTTTCATAGCTCCGAATGGCCATTTCTATATTTTTTTGATTCAGATAAATATTTCCTGTTTCGACATACAACCTACCGCTATTCGGAAATTTCTGAAGGCCTTCCGCATAAGTGTCCAGTGCTGCTTGAGAATCGCCACTGTAATCCAAACTATTGCCAATTATTTGCCAAAGCTGATCGGTCGCTTTTGGGTGCATGGTTTGTTTGCGCATGATTTCTATTGCCTTTAAGTACTCTTTTTGCATGTAAAAGCTGTAAGCATATTCATACCAAGCATCATAATTGGTGCTGTCGTCTTGAAGCACTTCTTCCAAAATGGCTCGTGAATCAGAAAATTTCCCTGCATCCATTAACTCAATGGCTTCCCCAATTTCTTTAGCCGCTGGGTTTTCTTGAGCAAATAAAACAATAGATAAAAGAAGGAATAACGTGGTAAGTTGAATTTTCATAAGGTGTTTAGATTAGATGAGCTGTATTTGAGTTTAAAGAGTTATTGAAGAAAAATACTTGATTTTGATAAGGCAATTTAATTAAAACTCGAAAATATGAGTCTGAAAATTAGTGAGTTTTACTTTTCTTGTCGATGAAGTTTTCCAAAAGACGCGTCTTGCACCACACATGTGTGCAAGCTGAGCCAAAAAACCTCTTACAAGAAACCTTTTACCCAATCGATAGCCCAAGGAAATATAAAAAATACCAGATTTCGACTCTACAATTAAATATTGATGAGAATAAGTTGGTAAGGAAGAAAGCACAGCTTGACTATATAATTGCTTACTGAGCACTGGCCAATTGGCCGGATATTGCTGACCGCGTTGAATATGCCGTTTCACTTTAGACCAATTTGCCTTGTAATAAGGCCTACCCTTGCGATCTAAAGAAATTGTGCTGGCTGATGTTTTTGATTCAACTTCACACAAATTACTATACATAGGGCCTTGATAGGCAAAACGTTGATCGCCGTCAATGGCTGGTTCTGACGGCTCTCCTTCGTCATTGTACCAACGAAATGCATATTTAAAGTAGTCGTTGCAAACATGCGGTTGATATTTGATTTGAAAAGCCCATGCTTCAGAGGGCTGCAACTTGAGTACAAACAATTGCTTGAAGCTCTCTCCGGGGCTTAGGTTCCAAAATTGCATGTAATGATGGTCAGTAGCGGCAGAATCAGGTAGCACGGGATTATAAACACTCAGCGGAGTCCATTTCATGGTTTCACCGCGCTGGTAGGTCAAAATCTCAAATAAACCCATCCCAAGCTGCGGATGCCCGGGCACTAAAATACTGTTGTGCAGGCTAGATTGGTTTTTGATCTCTAATTCTAAAATGGTGTATTGATCTGATCTTGTTGGGACTTGCTTGAGGGTTAAAAGCAGTTCGGTAGGCAGCATGTCTGCACGCAATAAATTCACCGAGAAAAATATCAATAAAAGAATTAGTCGTTCCACATATAGAATTTAGGCATGATAACATTGAGTGCGTCGAGCTCATCTCTGGTATAACGACGATTAAAAATCTCCATTTCCATATCAGGATAAATAATTAAGGTGACACTCGACGCAGCGTAAGCACTGATATCCATGAAAATCATTTGGCCATTGCGGCGTAAATGAATCCGTAAAGTATGATTGAAATCCCGAAGGCCGATATAGTCTGTCTGAGGAAGGGGGTCAAACAGCTCCGGATAATGCTGGTAGGCCAATTCAACGAGTTTTTCGCTTTCTTTTTTTGAAAAGAGTAACGTATCTAGGCGCTGGATTTTTAGAAGTCGCTCCAAGCCTTGCTTGGTTTCCATAGCTAAGGATGGCAAGGCTTTTCTTTTATCTACCGTTGGATAATTCGCATTGTGAATTCCTTTTTCATAATAACGTTCAAATAGCAAGCGCCCATCTGTAGCGTACTCCCTACACCAGCCATCTCTGAAACCTCCGGAATAACGATAATCGATGAGTAGTTGACCCATTGAATCTAGTTCTTGATAAGGGCCATACAAACTATCTGAAATGGTATGCAAGAAGCGGATTTTACTGCCATTATTGGCATAAAATTCCTTGTAACAGTCTTTGTTTTTATACTCCACCCTACTTTTCAAGTTGCCATTCGGATAATAGAGCTCTTGTAATTGTTTGAAAAAACCGTCAGCGCGCGTCTCGGCAATAAAGACACTTTCAAAGACCATTTTCGGGTACCAACGTTTGACTTCTTTATAGCTATTTGAACCCTGTTCTTTATGAATTTCCAAGCGTTGCCATTCGCCGTTGGGGTAAAACTCAACCAAAGAGGTATCTTGCCCCTTGCGATAGTCCCGGCGACTATGCAATTTCCCATCGTTGTACCACCATGTCTCTATGCCTTTGGTGCGGTCCAGGAGTTGAATATCAACATCATGTGTTTGGACACCGGCTGCTGTCCATTCGCGCAAGTAGCCGTTGGCACTTTCATCCAAGACCTGCTCCAAGGTAAGTTGGCCGTTCTCTGCCCATTCTTTTTTATTGGGTTCAAATGGATGAGCCGTTTTCAAATCATAGAGATACCAAAAGGATGGTTTTCCGTTTTGATGCCAACCTTTCCATTCACCAACAGGCACGTCGTTTTGATACTGACGCTCTGTTTGTATTTTTCCGTCGGGATAATAACTTTTAAAACCACCATACAAAGCCCCTTCTTTGTAGTAGCCTTTTGCTTTGAGTTTGCCGTTTTCGTAATATGTTAAAACCGGGCCATTCAATGAACGGTGCTCGTAGTTTCCATCTTTAATAAATTGATGCTGCTTTACTTCCATCAATTGCCCACCGTCGTAATAAGTCATTTCAGCACCAATAGGTACCATCAAATAAGTATAACCCTCTTCATCTACTGTATGCGGCGGATGCATGCTTTTGTCTGATTCTTGAAGCTCACGGTATCGGATCCAAGCATATGATCTTTCAAAGCGCTTTTGCCCTTTTATCCCATACTCTATAGATTTCAAGCAGCGACGCCCTTCCTGATTCAAATAAAAAATATTGTGGGTTTGAAGCGGTCCGTTTTCATAATATACCTTTTGATCGATGAGGATTGAATCGTTGTCCCAGATAGAGAATTTACTCCTAACCCTCGGATTTCCTTCAAACGTATTGAGGGTTTCTTCAGTAAGTCTTCCCCTCACAAAAGTTCTGCGCTCGTATATTTTGCCTAAATGCATGATTTGACAAACTCCATCACGTGGCGTTTTCAAATCATCCTCGTAAAAAGTAGAAAACAAGTAATGTCCGCCCTTCTTATTCTGTGGCTTGAACTCACAGTCGTCTTGGGCGATTGAATAAGCACCTTGCAAAAAGAGAAAAATAAGAATAAGTAGCTTGCAGGAATTTCCCATGATACAAATTACGCTTAAAGATCTCAATTCTATCTTGGATAAATATTAATTTTAAAAAATAAAATAGCTTGCACTACCTATTTTTCCAATACCAAGAAACAATCTTTTATTTATGCGCAAGCACTTGAATGGTCGCAGAAGCCCCATTATGGTATGTCCCCTCATGGACTTCTCTGTAAACTTTTTCAATGAGTCTGTGCTGAAAATTAGTTGAAAGTAACGTTTCCAATTCGTCAACAGTATACAAAAGATCAAGCTGCTGGGGGCCGCCTGTTCCAAAGCGCAATTGTTCTTCATCATAAACCTCAGCAATAAGTTGTCCGCCTGGTTTAAGTGCATCGTATACTTGTGGCTAAATATGTTCCTTTACCGATTTTGGAAAATGTGCGAAAATGCCAATGATTAAATCCCAAGATGCTGCTTGTAAATTCATTTGTCCTAGGTCTGCACAAACACAAGTTACCTCTACTCCATTTTGCTTGGCAAGTGTTCGTGTTTTTTCAAGCCCTGCCTCTGAATAATCGACGCAGGTCACTTCATTGCCTAATTTGGCTAAATAAACACCATTTCTGCCTTCTCCTTCCGCTAGGCAGAGTATTTTGAGACCTGAACCAATCTGCTGAGCTTTTAAAAAATCATTGGCTTCTAATCCATAGGCATACTGAGCCTCCGAATAGCGTTCATTCCAAAATTCTTTCATTGAATTTGTAATTTTTTAGTTAGGGTGTGTTGGTCGTTAAAAATGAGCTGAATCGTATAGTTTCCTGAACCAAGCTCTAATTGTTTGAGGTCTAGCGTTTTTTTGGTGTTTTTAATTTTTTCATAATATACTTCATGGACTAATTTCCCATTCGCATCCAGTATAAAACACTCGACATTTGCTTTTTGCTCCAGTTTAAAATCAAGATAAGCCAAGTTTGCCGCAGGATTAGGAAAAAGCGAAACATTCAATGTACTGGTTTCAGGCATAACCTCAATAGCCGAGCTTGTTGTTCTTTTCAACCAAACTTCGTAAACCACGGCATTTGCAGCTGTTGCCCCTGTATTATTCGCAGTAAACGGATTGAGTTGCGTACTTTTTATACCACCTACAAGATGTCCAATGAGCAAAGAATCTTGTGTAATTGCTGCCAAATCAAGGATCTCAGCCTCATAAAAAGATAGATTTTCTTGGGCTATAAATTCGGCACTAGCACCGAGTAAACCAGGCATTTCATTGCTCAAGACATACTCATGATATGCGCCGTCCGGCCCCTGGGCCAAGTTACTGATTGTTCTTACAAAAGGTACATTTGGGTCATTGATGAGGCTTCCATTTTGATAAAAATACTGACTAATTCCACCTAAAAATACATGATGCATGGTACCGGTAGCTGTATCAAAAGCACTGAATTTACTTGAATGGTAATTGCTCAAGTACTGACTAAAACCGTTGACAGCTGTATGTCCACTGGCTTTAATTTCAACTGGATACAAGAATGGAAGGTCGGCATTGATTTGAAAAACTCCCGACGAAATAAGGTAGCCAAATTCACCATTTGGATAAACATGTGGCAATAAATTGTAGTCTCTTCGATGTAAATTTACTTGATCTGTAATTTCTTGGTAATTGAGTACTGCCAAGGGTTGCCCAACGGGTGTTAGTTCAAATTTTTTGAGACCATCCACATAAGTTTGAACAAATGTCGGATTATTCATGGGGTTATAGCGACCATCAAAGCGGTGACCACCTATCAAAAAGTATTGCTGTCCGATTTTCCCTAAATTTCCGCCTGTCACTGCGAAGCGTTCGTCTTGAATTTGCTTGAAAAATGGCGCAATTGCCTGATTTGCAATGATGGCTTGAATGAGCCCATCTAACTCAATGGTTGTGAGGTAAGGAAAAGTAATGTGGTCGTTTGCCGAATTGCTGTAAGCATAACCACCTGTAAGAATCAAGGTGTTGCCATCCTGATAAAAATTCATATTGGTACTTTGCAATTGCTCTTGGAGGGTAATAGAAAGTTCAGCCAGAGATCGACTCCATGATTGTTTGGTCGCAAGGTCTAGCACCTGCAATTGCTGATTGTTCTGACTTGCCGGAAAAGCATTAAATGGTTGCCGAGCATGAATGCCGTCTGGCCTCCCACCAACAAGCAGCACCTTGCCATTGTGTTGCCCCCAAGCAAAAGAATGCAGCCCATTGAATCCTGAAACAGAATCAGCTTTCAAGAGAATTTCAAAGGGAAAATTTCCGGTTTGTGCGAAGCTTCGAATAGAAAACACACACATGAAAATAAATAGGATATTAAATTTCGACGATTTAAATTTTAAAATTTTCAATATCTTCATAATCATTAATTTAATTGCATTTACCTCTATTTATAGTTCATGTTTTTTTAAACTTGTGACTTATTTAAAAACATCCTAATAAAATTGATACGGGACACCAGTAACTTGGGTTAATAAATTTTGTGGCGCATCTAAAACTTTTGCGCTGCCATGTGGTTTTGGTGTTACAACTTGATGTGTCAATAAATAGGATTCCATTACTTTGTGCAAAGTATGTGGCGTATTTTTTGGATTACTTACACCTTTAATTCTACAAAGCATATCAGTAGGGTCGCCATCGCGTTCACAGGCTAATATGCTGTAAGTTTTATTCAATTCTAATGGTTGAGAACCTACAATTACCTTTTTTACGCGCTGCCCTTGCTCTGCATAGGCTAAGAACTCAACCTCCATTCCTTTGAACTTGATCACCCAGCCACCAAAACGCTTTGAAGCATCTTGGGCAAATACATTATTGAGTTCTTTTTCTAACCAATTGCGAATTTGCGTACCGCTAACCTCAGCTGTTCGAACTGTAGAGTCTACAGGTAACATATCAAAAATAAAACCTTTTGTGATTGGAATATTTCCTGTTTGATCCGGAGTTGTCCTTGGCGGACAAAATCTAAAACCATTTGAAAGGACGATGTCAATCTCGGGGAATTTCCAATCAAGTGCATCGAGAATCATAGTATCAATCGGGTTTTCCACAACAAAATAACGATAAAGTGGTATTGTACTATACCCTACCACACGATTGATTTCAGCCGAAAAAACAGATTCTTTCTCTTTGAGCAACTTGGACATTTTTTCATCTGGACTTAAACTATCCGATTGCACCTCAAGTAATTCATAGCGTTCAGCAACTAATTTACCTTGCTCAAAATCTAGTTCTAAGGAACCAACAAAAGAACCAAAAGCACCCGGCTCTACAACTTTAGTGTACTGACATTGGATGGGATTTCTAACCCTTTCATGCGTATCACCACCAAAAATGTAATCTACACCTGCACAACTTGGATCGTTACCTAGCGCTATTTGCTGGGATAAACCTAAATGAGCTAATAAAATGACCACACTACACTGTTCTTGATTACGGAGCACATCGACATAATGTGCTAAATTTTCTTCTGGCTTTGTATAGATAATTCCTTTACTGTAATTTGGACTTTGACGAATTGGTACAAGTGGATCAGTATAACCCAAGAATCCGATTTTGATACCTTCAACCTCCCAAATTTGATAGGGTTGAAAGATGAGTTCACCTCGTTTACCTTCTCCAAGATCATGATACATATTGGTACATACCTTTGGCGAATGCAGCGCCCCCATAAGTTGTTGCATTTTAGACTTTCCATAAATAACTTCCCAATTACCGGGTAAGTACAATTGATAGTCCAAGGCATTGAGTATGGGAACAAACGCTTCTCCGGTAGTTTCAACACTTAATTGGGAACCCTGAAACATGTCACCTGTATCCACTAAAAAAGTGTGTTGATGCCTCGCTTTCAATTGTTTTAGAAATGTCTGCAACTGAGCATAACCACCAGTTTTTCTAAATACGGCTTGCTCGTTTTCCCAAAATAACTCATCATGGGGATGTATCTGACAATGCACATCTGTTGTCTGCAAAAGTTGCAAGGTAAGCTTAGGGCTTTTTCTCTCTTTTTCATTTGCTGAAAAGAGTAAATCATCGTGATTACCTCCATTCGAATTTTCATTCAAATCCTGAGCTAATGCATGCGGAGCAATTAAGCTACCTAGACCTATTGTACCTAATGTTTTGAGAAAAGTACGGCGTTGATTTTTATATTTTGATTTCATAGTAGCGGGTTTAGTATTTGTAATTCTTGAAATCTCAAAAATCAAATAGTTGAAGCGGAATTAGTGTGAGGATGCCCCTGGAAAGGCAAGTTCTTTGATAATGATGTAAAGACCCATCACCAAAACAAACCAACCAAATCCTTTTTTAAGCGCAGCGCCATCAATTTTTTTAGACAATTGATTCCCAATAAAAATTCCAATAATTGCCAAGATTGTCACTACGCCTAAAAGTGTCCAATCCATTTTGTCAGAATTTTCCAAAACATCACCAGTAAAACCAATTAATGATTTTGCGGCTATAATCAACAAACTTGTTCCTACAGCCTGTTTCATAGGTAATTTGGATAGCATCACCAATGCTGGAATGATGAGAAAGCCTCCACCTGCTCCAACTAAACCAGTCAAGACGCCAACAACACTCCCTTCGAGAAGAATCATTGGATAATTAAAAACGCGTGGTGCAGTACTATCCAATTCCTCTTTTTTCTTATCCCTAATCATGGAAACTGAAGCGGCAACCATCAAAATAGCAAATAAGAGCATCATTGCTAATGCTTTTGTAAATGGTAAATCTCCAATCGAAAATATTGTGTTTGGAATGGCAGGCACCAAAACTTTTCTGGTTACGAACACAGCAATGATCGAAGGAATTCCAAAAACAATCGCTGTTTTTAAGTCGATCATCCCAGACCTGTATTTAGGAAAAGCGCCAACAAGGCTACTTAAGCCAACGATAAAAAGGGAGTAAGCTGTTGCTAAAACAGGATCAACTTTAAAAAGATAAACTAATACCGGAACTGTAAGAATTGATCCTCCACCTCCGATTAAACCAAGTGATATCCCGATCAATGTACTGGCAAAAAGCCCAAAAATTGTAAGTAAGTCAAACGCCATGATGGTCAAATAAAAAAGTATGAAAAATAGTTAGAAATGATAGTTGAGTACAAAATTGGTGAGTAACATATTCACCTTGTTGAACTCGTATTTAGGGTTATTATAAGTTTCCCCAACACCGTATTTGCACACCAAAAGTAATTGACCTTCTAGACCTTGCATGAGGTGATTTAATTTCATCCGAAGGTCAATATTCATTTGCAAATAGCTCGGCATGCCGTATTTATTCAGCGCATAATTTTTGACATCTGGTAAGCTAAAGTAACCAAAGGCGATACCGCTTTTTTGATACAAGGAACTTTTATTTTGATTTTCTATTTTAAAAACAAAGGCATGAACATCACCAAAACCTTCATTTCTCTCGCGGGGCATAAATGTGAAAAATGGATCACGACCCCACTCTCGAGCAAAAAGATATCTTCCCTCAGCTGTAATACGGTTATAATTCAATGAATAATGCCATCTTTCAAATTCCAATTTGGTACGAAATCCGTAAGTCATGGACTTTGATCCAGCTTGCATGTAGGTCTTGTTGGGGTCTTCATTGCCGCCGTCGGCAAGCGCCCATTGTCTGATAAATTGCGCGCCATTTTGCCAATTAAACTGCCCAAGTTTGAACGTATGAATTGCCTGGTGAAAGGTGCTATTTAAAATACCCGGAAGATGATAATCCCAGGCCTGGTATTCAAGCTGCTTGTTGATGTGATATTGAAAGGAAGCGACCCCAATAAATGGCAATTCTAAATTTTCTCTGAAATGAGCAGGAGCACCATTCACATCTACACCTTGGCTATATAAACCTATGGATTCTGCCCCCTTGTACCATTTGGTTGTACTTCTCGGAGAAATGGCTGTGAGTATTCCGCCTTGGAAGCGAATTTTTTCATTGATCACTTGGTCTACCCATAAGCCCTCGACACCTGTACCTCTCATACGACCATCCTGAATATTTATTAATGGCGAGTTAATCAATTGCCTACCTAAAATTATTTTCCCTCTTTTAAAATTATATTTGAGATACAATTCTTCCAAACGATCCATATCCCTATGATTATCAGGATTTTCAATATCAAATAAACCAATTTCATAACGACTCAATTGTCCTGTTATTGGGTCTGGATCATGCAAAACTGATGAACCGATATTGAAAAAATAAAAACCACTTACAGCAAATTGAAAATGATGAAAAGAATTGGTTTCAAAGCGCAGGCCTCCACCAATAGCATTGGCAAAATAGTCTGATAAGGCACCTTCATTGGTGGTTTGGCTGAAAAAATAGCGGAAATGACCTGCAGTTGAACCTGTTTTGAATGCGTATAACAAGGAAGTTGAGTCCAAGACATCTTGTGGCTTACCTTTCCACATAATTGGCTGTTCAGATAACTCGTGGTGTTGCGCAAAGTAGCCTTGAAAGAGAAAAAATGTCAATAAAAAACTAAAAAACAATCGTTTCTTCCAGAAATGCTGTAAACCGGTTTTCTCCTTATCCATTCTTTGCATTACTTATATTTAGAATTAAACGCGTTGGTAATTTTAGCTTTACTTTTTATTTTTTTTCATTGCTGTAAAAGGGCCATACTTATGTTGCAGTTCTGAGAATTGATCCGCATAGGGGCCAAATGGATGATCGATTGGTTTTTTACTGATATCTGGCCAATCCTGAGGTACCGCTTTGTGTGGTCGCGGCTTACTTTCAATGTAAGCGGCAACATCCCAAGCGTCTTCATCTGAAAGCTCTGGCGCTTCATGACTTACTCCTAATGGCATGTTGTATTTAACATATTTGGCCATATTACTAATTCTACTCAAACCAGCCGCATTATTGAAACTACGAGGGCCCCATAAAGGTGGATATACATATGATTGACCAATTCCATCTATAATACCTTGTCCATTTGACTGATGACAACTCGCACAACGCAATTCATATACCCCCTTACCCCTTGAAGGATCTGCTGCCCTGTTTAAAAATGGTAAGTCTTTGAGTCCTGAACCAGCAGCTTTTTCACCTTTTTTCACATTTTCACCAAGGAATTTCATGTAGGCGACCATCGCACGCATTTCCTTGCTATTTTCCAAAAGTGGTTTGCCATTTAAGCTGCGTTCAAAGCAATCATTGATGCGCTTTTCAATGCTTTCCATCTTGCCGCTTCTTGCTCTCACTTTTGGATAAGTAGAGGCAACCGAACCATAATTGTTTCCGAAGGGTTTGGTGCCGGCATTCAGGTGGCAATTCTGACAATTGAGGCCATTTGTTTGCTGTGCAATTCGACCCTTTGGACCAAAATAATAGGCGGTGTAAATAATTAAGTCACGGCCGTAAAGCACCTCCTTCGATTTTTGATCGTCTTTGATATCAAACACATCTAAGGGCTGCCAAAATTCGCTGAGTGGCGTTGCTTGTATTTGCTGGGCTTCTGAAAGAGTCTGGTGATTATCTACAACCCCACCACAGGAAAACAACAATAAAGTCAGCGCAAATAAAACAACGATTGATTTCATAATAAAACTAATCAATGAGGTAATTTATTCTGAAATACACCATATAAATAAGTGCCAATTGCCGCAAAAAGTACAACAATGGTGAAACTCAAGTAGCCGTAGCCGATGTTGACGACCATTGGGCCCGGGCAAGCCCCGCTAAGTGCCCAACCCAAACCGAAAATTGAACCACCGATCAGGTAACGCCAAAAAGACTTTTCCTTTGGTGCAAAATTGATCGGGTTGCCTTGATAATCTTTCCAGTTGAATTTTTTAATGAGTGCGGTTCCAATGACCCCTAAAAATACAGCTGTTCCGATAATTCCATACATATGAAAATTCTGAAAACGAAACATTTCTTGGATACGGTACCAACTCAATGCTTGAGATTTTGCCATCACGATGCCAAACAAGATCCCAACAATTAAAAACTTGATTAATTTCATGATTAAAAAATGAGAGGGAAAATAATATGGGTCATTAGTAATCCGCCAATAAAGAAGCCAATAACGGCTATCAAGGAAGGTAGCTGCAGATTGGAAATTCCGGAAATAGCATGCCCAGAGGTGCAACCACCTGCATAGCGAGAGCCAAAACCAACAAGTAGGCCTCCGATTGAGAGCACAGCAAATCCTTTGAGTGTAAACAATGCATCCCAGCTAAATAATTCTGCCGGCTGAACCTCCTTTGCTTCTGAAAACCCTAGCTTGGATAAGTCATTGGCTGTACTTTCAGCAATTTGAAAAAGTGATCCATCATTTAAAAATTGATTTGCGATATAGCCGCCTATGATTGCTCCTACCAAAAAGACCAGGTTCCAAGATTGCGTGCGCCAATCGAAATCAAAGAATTTCACACGCTTTCCGGCACCGGCAATGCTACACAAGGTTCTGAGATTGGAGGAAAATCCGAAACTTTTTCCAAAGAAAAGCATTAAGAACATGACCGCAGAAATAATGATTCCTGAGAACCACCATGGCCATGGTTTCAATATAAAATCGAGCATAATGTTGGGTTTAGTATGGTTTGAAGTAAAAATTATCGTTTCAATCTAGATATGAAAAGTTAAAATAGGTTTATACATATGGTTCACCAATTTTTCGGTAGCACTTTTATGGAAAATTCCACCTTTGGCATGGGTGCCAATTAAAAGAAAATCAACACTTTGCATTTGATCAAAATGTAAAACACCTTGTTCCACATCTTTTTCAAGCAATATGTGTTTTCTAACATGCGCTAGTTGATGTGAAGTTGCAAATTGATCCATTGCTTTTAATACTTGATCCTTGTCAGAATCTGTTTTTAAGAATTCTAACAAATGAACCTGATGCGCAAAGGCTTGAATAATAGCTAAAGACGCTTTGGGTAAAGTAAGTGCCTCTTTATCAAATTGATGTACTAATAGAATTTCTTGGGGTTGCCAATCACTTCTATCGCACATTAATGACAACACCGGTACACTTGACTGTCGAACAACGTGTTGTGTTTTGCTTCCGCTTAGTTTTTCAACCCAGCCATCCGTGCCTTTAGTTCCCATGACAATCAAATCAAAGTTTTGCGCTTCAGCATAATTACTCAGCGCATCTACTGTCGGGCCCACAAGAATGTGGTGACCTGCAAAATCACCTTCAATTGCTTGTAATTTTTGTAATGCAATATCTCTCTGAACTTTGATATATCCCGGATCTATTTCACCACAAGTAATGATGTTACCGTCTGGCAAAATACTCACTGTCTCAGGAAATGGCAAAACATGAGCAAGATGAATTTCTATAGCTACTTTTTTTGCTAATTGCTGCAATAAAATTTGAGCATAGGTGGCTTGAACCGAAAAATTAGTCGGGAGTAAAACCTTGAGTGCTGTTGCCATAGTGAAAAGAATTTTAGCGCGTCGACACAAACTTATTGTTTCATGACTTTGCTTTGGCACACAAAATCAGTTCTTGGAACTTCTGTTTTTGAAATCGCACCAAAGCCACCTTCAACTTCTGTAAAATTGCGGTATCCGCGCGCTTGTAAAATGGATGCCGCAATCATGCTGCGGTAACCACCTGCACAATGCATAAAGAAATGTTGATCCGGTTGAATATCTTTGGTCCAATCATTGATGTAAGCAAGCGGCTTACTGTAAGCATCTTCAACATGTTCAGCTTCGTATTCGCTTTCTTTACGCACATCAATCACCATTGACTTGCCCGCCTCAAAGCGTTTTGCAAATTCTTCTGCAGAGATGCGCTCTAATTGATCTGTTTCTTTTCCGGCATTTTTCCATGCATCAAATCCGCCTTCAAGATAACCCAAAACACCATCAAAACCGACTCGGCTCAAACGTGTAACGACCTCTTCTTCTGTACCTGGTTCAGTTACCAATACAATTTGTTGTTTGACATCACCAATAAGTGCCCCTACCCATGGAGCAAAATCTCCTTTAATTCCAATATTTATAGATTGTGGAATAAAACCTTGATGAAAATCAGCGGCTAATCGTGTATCTAAAATCATGGCGCCAGTCGATTCCACTAAGGTTTCAAATGCTGCAGGGCTCAAGGCCGTCAACGCTCTCTTTTTAACATCTTCAAAACGGTCATAGCCTTTTTTATTCATGGCTACATTAAATCCAAAATAAGCTGGCGGAGGCAATAATCCGTCTGTCACAGCAGCAATAAATGCTTCCTTGTTTGGCTGATTCAAAGCATAGTTCATTTTCTTTTGGTTACCGAGTGTGTCAACAGTTTCTTTCATCATGTTTTTTCCACATGCAGAACCAGCACCATGCGCAGGATAAACCGTAATGTCATCTGCCAAAGGCATGATTTTAGTCATCAATGAGTCGTAAAGTAATCCGGCCAATTGCTCTTGGGTCATGTCCGCTGCTTTTTGCGCAAGATCTGGACGCCCGACATCACCTAAGAAAAGTGTATCGCCCGAAAAAATGGCCTCTTCTTTTCCATCCGCATTGATCAAAAGATAAGTTGTACTTTCCATTGTGTGCCCTGGAGTGTGTAAAACTTTGATTTTAATCTGACCAATTTCAAATACCTGACCATCCTCAGCTATTATGGCTTCAAATTCAGGCTTTGCAGTTGGGCCATATACAATTGGAGCACCTGTTTGCGCGCTTAAGTCAAGATGACCTGATACGAAATCAGCATGAAAATGTGTTTCGAAAATATATTTAAGTTTGACACCATCAGCTTTGATTCTATCCAGATAAGGTTGAATTTCACGCAAGGGATCAATTATAAATGCTTCGTTGTTGCTCACAACATAATAAGCACCTTGAGCGAGGCAACCGGTATAAATTTGTTCTATTTTCATTTTGTTAGGGTTTAGAAAATTATCTGTATCAAAAGTATCTATTCAAAACGTATTTCAGTGTAACAAGTGTTACAAAGCTTAATTGTGCAAATCAAATTTATTATTCAAAACAAAAATAGGCCAGGAAAACATGACCTACTTTGAGCATTTAATAAGTTCTTACAATAAAGTACTTGGGCAAACGTATGCTGTTTTTGGAGTATTTGTTTTGGCTATTTCTGCCATACCACCGATAACATCGACAAAATTGTGAATACCTCTGCTTTTCAATATGGATGCTGCTATCATACTGCGATATCCACCTGCACAATGTAAAATAAAGGACTCATTTTCTGGAAATTTTGCCAAATGCAGATTGATTTCATTGAGCGGAATATTCACAACATCAACCACATGTTCCGCATTGAATTCACTGCGTTTACGGACATCAAACGTTGGTACTTTACTTGAGAATTTTGCAGCAAATTCTTCCGCTGAAATGCGTTGAACAACATCTGTCTCACGGCCCTCAGAAACCCAAGCACCGAAGCCACCTTTAAGATACCCAACAGTGTGGTCATACCCTACTCTTGATAGCCTAATGATTGCCTCTTCTTCACGACCAATTTCGCACACCAACAAAATTTCTTGTTGAATGTCACTGATCATCTCACCAACCCACATAGCAAAATTACCGTCTAATCCAATATTGATTGAATTAGGAATAAAGCCCTGTGCAAAAACTTCTGGTGCTCTGGTATCTAGAATAAGTGCGTTGGTTTCATTGGCAATTAGCTCAAATGAACTCGGTGACAATCCACGATTTCCACGTTCCATAATGGTATCTAATGAATCATAACCTTGAATATTCATCAAAACATTTTTTGGAAAATAAGCAGGCGGTGTCGTCAGACCAGTAAGTAATTCATCTATAAATTCTTCTTTGGTCATGTCTGCTCGCAGCGCATAATTAGTGCGTTTTTGATTACCCAACGTATCTGTAGTTTCCTTACTCATTTTTTTACCACAAGCTGAACCTGCCCCATGATTTGGATAGACAATTAACTCATCAGCTAAAGGCATAATTTTATTGCGCAAGGAATCGTAAAGATGTGCAGCTAATTTCTGCTCTGTGAGATCAGCGATCACGTGTTGGGCTAAATCCGGGCGGCCTACATCACCAATAAATAAGGTATCACCAGTAATTATTCCATGTTCCTTACCTGTTTCATCAATCAACAAATAGGTTGTGCTCTCCATAGTGTGACCCGGTGTATGAATTACCCTGATTGTATAAGCTCCAATTTTAAATTCTTGATTATCCTGTGCAACTATTGCTTCAAAACTAGGTTTTGCGGTTGGTCCGTAAACGATTTTTGCACCCGTTTTTGTAGCTAAGTCCAAATGCCCAGAAACAAAATCTGCATGAAAATGCGTTTCAAAAACATATTTAATTTGCGCATGATCAGCAAGGGCTCTGTCGATATATGGTTGAACCTCTCTTAATGGGTCAAATATGGCGGCTTCCCCATTGCTTTCTAGATAGTATGCAGCATGTGCAATACAGCCTGTGTAAATTTGTTCTACTTTCATATGATTTATTTTTATAGACCAAACTTAAACGCTTTTGATTTTACGAACTGTGACTCGAGTTACTTAAAAAACTAATATTTGTCAGCTATTTTAACAGCCATAATAAGCTGATTTGCAGCATAAATATGATCAAAGCAAAAACTAATCCTCTTTTTCCATCTTTGAGTAACTGAAAGAAATTAACTTTCAAGCCAATAGCTGCCATAGCAATTGTCAGGATGACCTTACCTATTAATTCAGATTTCAAAAGTAAATCATTTGGAAGGGGGTAAAAAGTGACAAAAATTGATATCACAAGAAATACGAACAAATACCAAGGGAGCTTCCATTCGAACTTAGCCTGTGACTTTCCTTTTGAATCGAGCCAAGCCATCAAAATCAAAGCAGGCGAGAGCAGTGCAACCCTTGCCATTTTATAAACCAGTGCCAATTGCCCGACTTCATCCGAAACAGCGAATCCTGCTCCAGCCACATTTCCTACGGAATGTAAAGAGGCCCCGATCACAAAAGCCATTTGATTCAAAGCCTGCGGATAAATTTGAAAAAATAAAGGAAGCAGTAACATTCCAAGAGATCCATAAAGGTTTACTGCCGCTAAAGAAATTGCAACATCCTCTTCTTTTGCTTTGATTTTAGGCGCCAATGCGGCAATTGCCGAAGACCCACAAATTGCTGTTCCAAAACCAATAAGCCAACCTGTCTTGCCCGGACAAGCCATGACTTTTGATAAATAAAAGGTCAATAGTAGTACGATGAATAATACTGCAGCAATGATAACGAAGCTACCCATGCCTATTTTTACAATGGCATTGTAATCCATTCCAAAAGCGAGTAACACAACCGACCATTCAAGCATTTTTACACCACTCCAATGAATACCGCCATTCAAGTTTTTTTGTTTGCCGAGAGATGGAGCCAATAGCATACCAAGTATCAAAGCAACTAAATAGGCATTTAGAAAACTAGGCGTGAATTGAGCAATAAAAAAGGCTGCAAATCCCAGAGTTGCAGCCAAAATAATACCAGGTATATACGATTTCATATGAAAATTGCAAAGTGCATGAAGCTTTGTACCTTAAATTATGGTTTCTTCACAATTTTACCTCCCCAAGACAAAATACCTCCTTGCATATTGATCACATTTTTAAAACCGTTATCAACCATGACTTGGCTCGCACCTGCACTTCGGCCGCCACTACGACAATAAACGATATAAGTTTTTGATTTATCCAGCTTAGCAATTTGCTGCTCAAAATTAGGCCCTTTGAAGTCAATAAATAATGTTGCACCCTCTATGACCCCTTCCTGCCATTCAGCCGGAGTTCTGACATCAATTACAACTGCTTTCTTATCAGTTTTAAGCTTTGATAATTCGGCGATAGGTGCATTTTTGTATCCCGATTGTGCGAATGATTGGCAAGACAGCAAACTCAAAAAAAGAAATGGGAGGTAATAAACTAAGTGTTTCATGATAAGCAATTTAATATAAAATCTAACGATAAAATTGAGGTACAAAGTTGAGCATATTTTCAATGATTCATTGTAACAAACGTTACAAAAAAAAAGACCCCCAATTGGAGGTCTTTGATTTAAGAGTTAAGGAAATTACTCTTTTCCAAGCATTTCACTTTTTAGGCTTTCTTGTACAGGAGGTGTACCCAACCAGATAGAGAACAACGCCTTTTTAAACTCAAGCCCAGGGATGGTGCCTTTCACAGTACCATTCTTGGTTACACGAACTCCTTTACCAGGGATATAATCTAAATTAATTTTATCGCCTTCTTTGATGGGCTCGCTAAAATAACCCACGAATTTCTTGATTTCCTCTTTAGTAGCTTTGCCGTGCGTGGCATTTGCAAACCCTTCATTGACAGACTCAATAAAACGCTCACGGGTAACACTATTTGAGATGATTTTGATATGAATCGCCATTTCGGTATCGTTATAAATTACCTTACCGGCTTCATTGGTCTTTTTTGGAACATACAATGCTGCGACATAGAGATCCATCCAATATTTCTCTCTGAGGCCTGCACCATTTAAAACGAGGTTTTCACCGTCCAGCTTTAGGTCGGTGTAAAAGCTGACACCATGGTATTTTTTTGTTTGAGCGGTAGTAGAACCAATAAAACCAATGGTGAGCAAAACGAGTAGGGTTAGTTTTTTCATATGCTGAATTTATTTTGTGTGTAAATATATTTGATACGAATATAAGCAAACACTTCTAATCGAGCCAAAAATTTGGGTCTTCGTTTTCTTGAATGAGTTTTTGCCAGTTGTAATTTGGATCTATGGCATCAAAAAGAATGGCTTTGTATTCACCTTCTGAAATTTCGTAACGCAATACTTCCTCACCGGTATATGCTTCAATGGCCTCAAGTAAAGGGATTTCGTCTTGACTGCAAAAAGATAAAGCTTGCCCCAGCGCTGTCCCCCTGCCCGTTCGTCCACAACGGTGTACATAATTCTCAGGATTATCGGGTAAATCATAATTGACAACATATTCCATGTTTGGAATGTCAATCCCTCTGGCAGCGACATCGGTGGTGATGAGCACCTTATTTTCAGAAGCCCGAAAGCGGTCAAGTAAGGCAAAACGTTCGTTTTGAGCCACTCCGCCATGTAAAGCCTCTGCTTTCAAACCTGCTCTTTCCAGAGCCTTGACAATGCGTTCTACACGAACTTTTGTACGGGCAAATACCAAAAATCTCGCCTCCGGATATTCTTCAATCATATTTTCCAAAAAGAAGCGTTTGTCGTCCATTTCAATGAAAGCCACAGCGTGATGGACATTTTTAGAAACCGGGTTTTGAGGCGAAAGTTGAATGCGAATTGCCGAACGAACGACGTCGTAGGCAAGTGCCTTGATTTTTTTGTTGATCGTTGCCGTAAAGAACAATGTCTGGTGCTTGGCTGGAATTTTCTTTTTGATGTCGTGAATATCTTTGTTGAAGCCAAGATCGAGCATGAGGTCAGCTTCGTCAAGTACCAGTGTATGCACATCTGAAACATCTAAATGCCCTTGAGCAATGAGGTCAAACATTCGGCCCGGTGTAGCAATCAGGACCTCAGCGCCTTTGTTAAGTTGACTAATTTGTGCGTCTTGTTCGACACCGCCATAAAGACCAATAACCTTGATTTTTGTTTGGGCACCAATTTGTTCGAAAACACCTGTAATTTGCTGAGCTAATTCACGTGTGGGTACCAAAACAATGCAGCGGATACAAACCTTAAAGTTTTTTTTGGAACGGTATTTCAGTAATTTATGCAGCACTGGAATGACAAACGCAGCGGTTTTACCAGTACCTGTTTGAGCTACGGCCATGACGTCTTCACCATCTAAAATATGTTTTATGGCACGATATTGGATGTCGGTAGGTCGTTTAAATCCGAGAACAGCAAGCTGGTCTTTCAAAAGTTGATCAATTGGGTAGTCCTCGAATTTCATAAGACAAAGATATGACTAAAAACAAAGCCTTTTATAAGGAAATGTTGTTTGAAATTCAAGTAGTCACTAATGATTTAATAATTATCTTTCACCACTAATAATCGCTCACTTTATGAAAATGAAATTCCTCCTCTCCATTCTTTTTGTTGCAACTGCAGTATTTGCCAACGACAAAATTCCCGTCAAGTCTACACTGAGTGCCGTAACTGTTTATACACAGGGTGCACAATTACAACACAAAGCCAACTACACCATCAAAGTTGGGGTAAGCGAATTACTCATTGAAGGGATTTCTGCGCAAATTAACCCGAGCACAATCCAAGTGAAAGCAACAGGTAATGTGGTTATTTTAGATTCAAAATACGAGTTTTATTACCCACAACCCGCTGCAAGACCAGAAGCAGGCGAATTACCTCCAAAAATCAAAACAGCGATCAAAAACCTCGAAGACTCTATAACTGCATTGAGCTTTGATATCCGTGATATCAACGACGAAATAGAAGTATTGGTGGCTGCCCGAAAAATTATTATTTCTAATGGAGCCGTCAAAGGACAAGGCAAGGTCAATGACAGTATTCAACTGCTGAAATCCACTGTCGATTACTACACATCGAAAGTCAATGAGCTCAATAAAAAAATCAGTAGCCTCGAACGTCAACGTGCCAAAAAGAATACCTCTTTAGCTCAGCTAGAAAGTCGTTTGGAAGAGTTGCGCAATTGGGCCAATCAAAATAACCCTCAACCCGAACTTAAAGGCATACCGCGTATCGTTGTTACCCTGATGTGTAAAGAAGCAGCCAGCGGAAAAATAGAACTCAGTTATTTGGCAGCCAATGCCGGCTGGACTCCCCTTTACGATGTCCGCAGTGAAGCAAGCACCGGAAAGATCAGCCTTACCTACAAGGCGCAAGTACAACAAAATACAGGCCTCGATTGGAACGACGTCAAATTGAGCATTTCTACCAATAACCCTTATGCCAATAAAACCAAACCTGAATTGAATCCTTGGTACATCGATTATCTGGCTTACCGAAAAGAGCTAGAGGAAAAATCTAAATACCGCACTGATGCGTATAACAATGCACCTGCTGTCAATTCCCAAATGTTCAACATGGGTTTTGCTTATTCAAATGGGAAGGCAGAAGTTCAAAGCAATGCACTGAATGCAGATGCTTTTATGACAGTAGTTCAGCAACTCATTGCTGCTGAGTTCAAAATTGATCTCGACTACAATATCGCATCGGATAATCAAATCCGAATGGTATTGATCAAACAAGCCGACCTCAATACATCCTTTAGATATTACGCCGTTCCGAAACTAGAGCCTGGTGTATATTTAGTGGCTCAGATGACGAAACTCGATGAATTGCAGCTTATTCCAGCTAAAGCAAACATCTTCTTTGACGGTTCCTACATCGGTGAAACATACATTGACCCAACAACGCTCGATGATACCTTGAATTTATCCTTAGGTAGAGATCCAAATATCATCGTTAAAAGAACACTACTTAAAAATCAAAGTAAAGAACGCATCATTCAAGATAAAAAAGAGCGCACTTTCGCTTATGCTGTGGAAGTGAAGAACCTCAAATCCTCTGAAATCGATTTAATTATCCAGGATCAAATTCCCTTGACTACAAACCCCGACATCGTCATTGAAAAATCTGATTTAGGCAAAGGTCAACTCGATGAAAAAACGGGTTTAATCGAATGGCACTTGAAGTTAAAAGCAAAAGAGAGTACCGATTTCAAATACGATTTCAGGGTGCGTCATGCCAAAGATAAAATGATCAATCTCTAAAATTCCCCGCCCACTGAGCCACTATTTTTCTAACTTAGTGGGCATGAATTTTGTAATTGTTGACGTCGAAACTACTGGTGGCCATACCAAAGACTCTAAAATCACAGAGTTGGCCATCTATAAACATGATGGTCAGCAAGTTATCGATCACTATCATAGCTTAGTCAATCCAGAGCAAGCCATACCAGAATTCATCGTCCGGCTCACTGGCATTACGGACAACATGGTTCAAGACGCTCCAAAATTTTATGAAATTGCCAAAGAAATTTTAGCATTTTGTGAAGGATGTGTTTTTGTCGCACATAACGTAGCTTTTGACTACGGGATGTTTCGCAGCGAATACAAACGCTTGGGCTATGAATTTAGAATGCCCCAACTCTGCACCGTCCGGACTGCACGAATCTTACTTCCCGGACATGCATCTTACAGTTTAGGCAAGCTTTGTACTGAACTTGGCATAGCCAATAATGCGCGCCACCGCGCAGACGGTGATGCCAAAGCAACCGCTGAATTATTTACGCTGCTTTATCAACAAGATACCAAACAACTCAAGCATTTTATTCAAGATGTGCTTCAACCAAAGGCAGTGCATCCAAATCTGAGTCTAGAAAGCATAGAAGAGCTCCCCAATAAAACGGGTGTGTATTTACTTTACAACGAGTTCAATCAGCTCATCTACATTGGCAAAAGCATCCATATCAAAAAGCGAATAGAACAGCATTTACGCAATAACAAAAGCGCAAAAGGCACGCAAATGAGTCAAGAAATTTGTAGGGTCGAATACGAACTAACGGGCTCTGAACTCATTGCCATGCTGCGCGAATCTGTTTTGATCAAGGAACATAAACCTATCTACAACAGGCGCTTGCGAAAAAGCCTATTCCCATACGGCCTTTATGACCATCAAGATTTCGACGGTTACATCAGGCTCAAGATTGAGAATGCTGGCAAACAGAGTGCAGAACCACTCATTCAATTTAGCTCCAAAAAAGAAGCGCAACAATTTCTGGAAAGAGCCACCGAAAAACACGAGCTCTGCCAAAAATTATGCTACCTCTACCCGACTCAAAGTGCTTGCTTTCATTACACAATTCAACAATGCAATGGCGCTTGTGTGCAAGAAGAAAGCCCCGAAGCTTATAATCAACGCGTACAACAACTCATTGACCAATTACAATTTAGTGGCGCTTCTTTTTACATCATCGATAAGGGGAGAAATAAAGGCGAAAAAAGCGTCGTTTGGATCGATAAAGGCATTTACAAAGGATTTGGCTATGCACCTTTTCATTTCCACGGAAAAGAACCAATCCATTGGGCGCGCTACATTAATGTAGAACAAGAAAATCGCGATAACAAGAGCATTGTTTCGTATTTTTTACGTGCAGATAAATCCATAAAGATTGTTCAACTCAATGCCGTTGAAACACTATGAACGGCAAACCAGGCAAACTCATTTTTTTAGGCTCCGGTACCTCACAAGGTGTTCCGGTAATTGCTTGTGACTGCCCTACTTGTTTATCTACAGACAGCAAAGACAAGCGCTTAAGAGCGAGCGTACTTTTAGAGCTTGCAAACTTCCGTTTTTGCATAGATGCTGGCCCCGACTTTCGCCAACAAATGCTCAGGGAAAAGGTAGGTCAACTAGATGCCATCCTACTCACACACGAGCACAAAGACCACATTGCTGGCCTTGATGATGTGCGTGCTTTCAATTACAAACAACAAGCAGATTTCCCGATCTATTGTAGTGCTGCAGTTGAAAAAGCACTGCACCGCGAGTTTTATTATGCTTTCGAGCCCAAACCCTATCCGGGCGTGCCTCAGTTTCTAATCCAACGCATTGACAACCAAACTTTTTTCATCAATGACGAGCTGCGAATTGAAGTGATTGAAGTACTGCACCACCGCATGCCCGTATTTGGCTTTCGAATCGGTAATTTAGCTTATATCACCGATGCCAAAACCATTGCACCTAAAGAGAAGGCCAAACTCAAAGGGCTCGACACGCTCATTATCAATGCCCTGCATGAATACCAGCACCAATCTCACTTTAATTTAGAAGAGGCCCTGGCTCTCATCGACGAATTACAACCCAAACAAAGTTACCTGACCCACATTTCTCATTTATTTGGTCGGCATCAAGATGTTTCCAAAAGACTACCGCCAAACGTACAGTTAGCCTACGATGGTCTTAGTATAGATTTTCAGTATTTCGATTAATTTTAAGCATGCAAACGAAAGATTTTATTGATCTAGAAGCACTCATCAGCAGCAAAAATCCACGTTTGCTCAAGTGGCTACCTCGTTTTGTTTTGAACTTTTTAAAAAGCAAACTTCATCAAGACGAAATCAATGCCTTCATTGCTACCTACGGCCACCTCAAAGACCACGAATTTTGTGCAGCAATTATCGACTATTTCAATTTTAAAATTGAGCTGTCAGGTTTGGAAAATATCCCAAAGGAGGGAGGAGCAATATTAGCTTTGAATCATCCTTTGGGAGGAATGGATGGCGTAGCACTTATTCATGCTTTACACGAAGTAAGGCCAGATGTTGTGTTGATAGTCAATGATTTGCTTTTAAACATTAAACAGCTTTCTAACCTATTTGTAGGGGTCAATAAATTTGGACGCAATCCAGGCAATGTGCGTCATCATATTCGTTCAGCATTTGAAAAAGAGCAAGTGGTCATTATTTTTCCAGCGGGTATGGTAACGCGTGTCCACAACAAACAAATCGTTGAAGCTGAATGGAAAAAAACTTTTGTTACTTATGCCCGTGAATTGCAGCGACCAATTATACCAATTTACATCGCAGGTGGGCTTTCCAAAACTTTTTATCGCCTCAATCGAATCAGAACTAAATTAGGCATCAAAGCCAACTTAGAAATGTTCTTATTAGCTGATGAAATGTATAAACAAAAACATGGGAAAATCAGTTTTACAATTGGCAAACCTTTATTGCCCCAAGATCTCCCATCAAACTTAGACGATAATGGAGCTGCCAATTGGGTAAAAGACCACGTTTATCAACTTAAGCAAAAGCTATGAAAGCACTCATAACACCTATCGACAAAGCCACTTTAAAAGCGGAATTAAATACCGAGCGTTTTCTACGCAAAACACGCAAGGGCGACAACGAAATCTATCGGGTTAATTGCCACAATGCACCAAATGTACTCCGAGAAATAGGGCGCCTTCGAGAACTAACGTTCAGAGCTGCTGGTGGAGGCACCGGTGAAGAGATAGACCTAGACGAGCACGACTTTGGTCCCTACGCCTATGAACAACTCATCGTTTGGTCACCGGAGGATGAAGAAATTATTGGTGGTTACAGGTATTTGGCGTGTGCCAATGCAATGGATCAAAATGGGCAATATCATTTGTCCACAACGCATTATTTCCTTTTTAGCCAAGCCTTTAAAGACAACTATCTTCCATACACCATCGAATTGGGAAGAAGCTGGGTACAACCCAGTTTCCAACCAACGGTGAATCCGAAAAAAGGACTATTTGCTTTAGATAATATTTGGGATGGCCTTGGCGCGCTCATTCGCTTCTATCCTGAGGTAAAGTACTTTTTTGGAAAAGTGACGATGTATCCCGACTATGACACCAGTAGCCGTGACTTCTTGCTATGTTTTCTGCAGCATTTTTTTCCAGATCCAGATCATTTAATGAACGCTTTTCACCCCTTGCAAATAGGCGATACAGAACGCTATAAAAAACTCATTGAAGGAAAGGACTATAAAGAAGCATTCAAAGAACTTAATAGTTTTGTGCGCGAACGTGGCACTTTCATTCCGCCGCTCATGAATATCTACATGAATTTATCTGCAACCATGAGAACCTTTGATACTGCAGTAAATCCTGATTTTGGGAATGTAGAAGAAACAGGTATCCTCGTTACAATTGCCGATATTTACCCAGACAAAAAGGAAAGGCACCTCAATTTTTAATTTACAACCATTCGAGATCGGTCCTATCTAACTTTTTGCGAATCTTAGCCTTGATCCGATTGATTTGAACGTCTGCATATTGAATACCTAATTTTTGCTCGATTTCCTTACTCGGCTTTTGATACATGTATTTCATTTTCAGAATAAGTGCTTCATGTTTGTCTACACAACCAAGGGCTTGCTGCATCAGTTCAACAATTTGACGCTCTCTATCTAGCTGATCATCTGTTGCTTTGAGAATAAAAGCGGTGGTGGTATTTTCCCAAACTGCATTTTTCTGAGCTTTTTGTTTTCGCAAATAAGAAATACAAAAATGAGTCACGACGGTACGCAACCATGCTTTTGAATCGAAAAGCGCCGCATCTCTGGGGTATTTTTTTTCAAAGATGGAATACAGATGTATGGCAAACTCTTGTTGTACGTCAGCATGCGTTTGTCCTGAAAAATACTTGGAGATAATTCGTTTAAAAAAGGAATTATGCGCATTGTAAATCTGCTCAAATTGATCGTGATAGTGTATTGCTTGGCTCATGATTTTTCATTTTACAATTATCGTTCCAAAATCATTTTTGGGATTTTTCTTAGTATTTTCACAATCTCGAATCCATTTTATCGTTTTTGAGTCAACACTATGAAACTGATTGTCCTGCTTTTTGTGATCTTAAATTTCGTTGGACTTGCCCAATACAATCTTGGCAACAACGCTTTTACTGGATTTGAACAGACTACGTCCTGCAAAAGTCTTGGAGTGGGCACCAAATACTACGCCCTACCCGATGGCGATTTATCCACAACCTTAGACCAAGCTGCCCTACTCAATGCTCAAATGGTTGGATCATTACACAGTACCTTTGGCATCTTGCCATCTGGAGTCAACTTCGGCATTTTCAGCACTGCTCTTCAAACAAAAATAGGAACCATCTCACCCTATATTCGTTACCTGAACTATGGCAATTTCACCGAGACCAACCCAGTTGGTGATGTCATCGGGACTTTCAATGCTACTGATTATCAAATTGGCATGAGCTATGCCTATGCGCCCAATCCATTTTTTAGAATGGGTGCACAATTCAATTTACTCGGATCGCAATTAGAACGCTACAGTGCTTTTGGCCTGAGTTCAAATTTTTCAGCGCTTCTGATTCATCCCAAAAAACTCCTTACTGCAGCTTTTGGCGTGCGCAATTTGGGCTTGGTTTTCAAAGATTATTCAAATACCGCCAATTCTTCTCTTCCTCTTGATACCTACATTGCATTAAGTTACAAATTGGCGCATGCACCATTTCGATTTCATATCATCGGGCATTCCTTGAACCGTCCGAACAATATTTGGCTTGATCCAAATGCAAGCCCTACCTATGATCCGCTCACTGGCGACACCATTCCAATTTACACCCCAAACTTCGGCGAGAAACTAGCCAATCACCTCAATTTTCAATTAGAACTTGTTCCAAAAGGAGCTTTTCAATTGAGGATGGGCTTTAATTACAACCGTAGGCAACAACTTAAACTCAATGATTTTCCTGGCCTAGCCGGATTTTCTGTAGGGACAAGCATCAAAATCAAGAAATTTGACCTCGATTATGCCGTGCAATTTTATTCAAAAGCAGGTACTATTCATGCAATTGGTCTGAGTACAGATCTGAACCGTTGGAAAAAGAAGATCTAAAGCTTTTTTGCGTGCAGGTATGCCGCTAAGTCGATGTAGTCCTGATGAAAACTACCGTCTGTATTTCGGATATGCAACACCTTCTCGGAAAATGGAACATTTTGCTCATCTGCTGAATTTTCCTTCTTTGAAAAAGCCACTACCCAACGAATATCCGGTTTATTGCTATTGGAATGAAAACGTATCCTTTTGAACAGTTTCATGCCTTTTTGCGCCAAATGATCGCAAACCTTGTCTGCTATGTCTTTGGGCAACACCAACCAAAATGTTCCTGTTTCTTTTAATTGCAACAGGCACGCATCAATAAAATCATAAAAAGCCATTTCATCGATGTGCTTGGCTTGCTTTTTGTCAGGATTGTTACTTTTTAAATCGTCTATAAAATAAGGCGGATTCGAGACCACCACATCAAATAACGCTGACTGGGCTAAGTCTTGAACAGTCGAATGAAGAATGTTCAGCCGTTCAGAAAACTTAGTATTCAAAAAATTAAACGAGGCATCTAAAAAAGCGCTTTCGTTGGGTTCTACGGCTGTCACGTGGATATGCTGAAAACGAGAAGCAAGGATCAATGCGATAACGCCTGTACCGGTACCCACATCGAGTACACGGGTAGCATCTTCGGTAATTGCGACGCTTGCGCCGAGTAATATGGCATCTGTTCCGACTTTGAGCGGACTATTTGTTTGAACTATCGAAAAATCGCGAAAATCAAATTTAGACATCAATAGGCTTTGGCGAATACAACGCGTCTTTCAGATGGTTTACCTGTAACCATACAAACGCCTGGTGTTGGGTCTCCGTCAAAAGGGATGCAGCGAATCGTTGCTTTGGTTTCTTGCTTGATGAGCTCTTCTGTTTCAGGTGTGCCATCCCAATGCGCTAAAAAGAAACCTCCTTTTTCAATTTCAACTTTGAATTGCTCGTAAGAATCAATTTGTTTGGTATTGGCCGTTCTGAAATCTTTGGCTTTTTGTAATAATTGCGCTTGAATTGCTGTGAGTAAGTTTTGAATGAAGTTTGCAATGCCTTCAAAGTCGACCACCTCTTTGGATTTGGTATCGCGGCGTGCCACTTCAATTTTGCCATTTTCGAGGTCTCTAGGCCCCATGGCCAAGCGAATAGGAACACCTTTTGTTTCGTATTCGGCAAATTTCCATCCTGGACGGCGGTTGTCGTCATTGTCGTATTTAAAACGAATGCCAAGTGACTTCAATTCTTTAGCCAAGGTAGCAAAACGCTCTGAAATAGCGGCCAGTTCTTCCTCAGACCTGTAGATCGGAACCCCAACTACTTGTATTGGTGCCAATGCTGGTGGCAAAACCAAACCTTGATCATCGGAATGTGTCATGATAAGCGCTCCCATGAGGCGAGTGGAAACACCCCAAGAAGTTGCCCAAACGTAATCTAATTTCCCTTCTTTGTCAGCGAATTTAACTTCAAATGCTTTGGCAAAATTTTGCCCTAAGAAGTGACTGGTTCCTGCCTGCAAGGCCTTACCATCTTGCATGAGTGCTTCAATACAAAGCGTATCTTCGGCACCTGCAAAACGTTCACTTGCTGTTTTACGCCCTTTTAAAACAGGCATGGCCATGTAATTTTCAGCAAATTCAGCATAGACGTCTAGCATTTGTTCTGCTTCAGCGATGGCTTCTGTTTTAGTAGCATGAGCAGTGTGCCCTTCTTGCCATAAGAATTCTGCGGTGCGCAAGAAAAGTCGGGTACGCATTTCCCAACGCACGACATTAGCCCATTGGTTGATCAAAATGGGTAAATCGCGGTATGATTGGATCCAGTTTTTGTAAGAGTTCCAAATAATAGTTTCAGAAGTTGGCCTAACAATGAGTTCTTCTTGAAGTTTGGCATCCGGATCTACAACTACACCACTACCGTCCTCAGCATTTTTGAGGCGATAATGCGTCACTACCGCGCATTCTTTGGCGAAACCGTCAACATGAGCCGCTTCTTTACTGAGGTAACTTTTCGGAATGAATAAGGGGAAATAGGCGTTGGAGTGCCCGGTTTCTTTGAACTTGGCATCGAGTACGTCGCGCATGTTTTCCCAGATCGCATAACCATAGGGTTTAATGACCATACAACCACGCACATCGGAATGTTCGGCGAGGTCTGCTTGATAAACGAGGTCGTTGTACCAGGTTGCGTAATCTTCTTCACGGGTTACTCTCTTCTCTGCCATAGCTCTTGATTTGAAAAGGCAAAGATACGGAATTCCTAGATTATTTCGGCCCTACTTCGTCTTGCGACAGCGATTTTCAAGCAAGCGATTTTGATAATCTTGATAGGTCGCGAGTAAAAGATTCAAGCGCCTTTGTAAATTCAATGGCAATGCGCTTTTTGTGTTTACATTGGGATTCCATGCAAAAATATCAAAATGTCCATTTTGACTATCGAATGATATCAAATTGCCATTTTCGTAAACAAGCTTGGCACCTTGCTTTTGATTGCGAATCGAGGTGCCAAATGTAAAGGCTTGTTGCTGAAAACCAAGCAAATCGATGATGGTTGGAAAGATGTCAATTTGTTGAAAGACCTGATCCTTTTTGAGTTTCCATTCGAGCTTGGTTTTTAAGTTAATTTTCGGATGATAAAATCCGATTGGAATGCGATAACGCATCTCTGTTGACTGATTGGACGGAAGCCGCGTAGGCCCAACATGATCGGCACAAAGCACAAAGAGCGTGCGATCATACCACTTTTGTTTAGCTGCCTTTTGAAAGAATGCTTGCAGCGCCATGTCTGTGTAGGAAATGGTGGCACAAAGAGGTTCTGGCCCTCGCTTTACTTTGGATTGATAAGATTTCGGAATGAGATAAGGATGGTGCGAACTGAGGCTAAAAAAAGTACTCAAAAACGGCTCCTTGAAACTACTTAGTTCCTTTACAAAAAATTGAAACATATGGTGATCCCAAATTCCCCAATTGCCATCAAAAGCTTCGGGCCCTTTGTAATTTTCCATGCCATAATAACTACTTATACCAATTGACTTCGTAAAATCATCGAAATTCATCGAACCCGTTTTAGCACCATGAAAGAAGGAGCAGTGATAACCATTGTCAGTTAAAACGGACGGTAAAGCATCGATTTGATTGGTGCAAAATGGGCTCAAAATATAAGACTCATTTTGCCAAGAAGGCATTCCTGCGAGTATGGCTGGCACCGCATCCATGGACGTTCGACCATTGGCTATTGCTGCCTCTAAAAATAGACTTTTCTGGAGTAAAGAATCTAGAAAAGGGCTAAAAGACATTGGGCTGTTTGGACCCGCATAGGCTGTACCAAAACTCTCTAGCATGATCAACACAATATTGGTGCCTTTCGGCAAAATTGGCTGTTTATGATAGTTTGGCGCAACAAGGTATTTTTTAAGTTCGTTATCGCTAAAAAAAGTAACCTTTTTACGAGCTTCGAATTGTCTTGATTTCAAAACGGTAAAGGCCGTATTTAAAACCAAAGGTGCCTCCTCTAAACTTGTCATTGCACTCGCATCAATGATACTCAGTGGCCTGAGTGAAAATCCGCCTCTGGCTAAAGAAAAGTTAAATAACAGGATTGTAAAATAAACGAGCCAAGCTTTTGTTTTATTTTCATGGACTAAACTATGACTGCGCTTCATTGACTTCAAAAACCCAAATAAAAGTCCAATAAAAAGAAGGGGTAACCACCAAAATTCAATTAAAAATTCACCCGCCAAAGAACTCGTTTCAGTACCGGTGAGTAAATGTGTAAAGTAACTAAAGCTAGAACGTTTTTGGGTGTAGGAAAAATAAGCGATGTCCCAACAGTTGAGCGTCAGGACAAAAACTCCAATTAGCAACAGGTATGTTTTGTATAGAATACTTAAGAAATTGTTGGATTTCCAAGAACCTGGAAATCCAAAAACGGCACAAGGCAAACCCAATAGGGCAATCGTAACTGCATCAAAGAAAGCACCAATTGTGAATCCACTCAAGGTAATGGACTCAAAAAAACTAGCGTTCTGCCAAGCAAAAACCAGCCGAAGAATGGTCATTGCAAACCACAAGTAAATGTAAGGGCGCAAAAACAACAAAGACTGCCTCACCTTAATAAGCTAGCAACTGATCCAAAACAGATAATAGCCTCGATTGAGCTAGAAATTGTTGCTCGAGGTCAGCGGCAAAAGGCACTGGCGTATCGAGCGATGCCACCCTCAGCACAGGTGCGTCTAAGGATTCAAAACAATGTTCATTGACCAAAGCAACGAGCTCACCACCAATACCGCCGGTCATGGTGTCTTCGTGCAGCACCAGAACGCGGCCAGTCTTTGATGCGGCAGCAACAATCGCAGGAATGTCAAGAGGAAGTAAGGTTCGCAGGTCTAAGATTTCAATACTTACATCTGGTCTTTGAGCCGCAGCCTCTAAAGCCCAATGAACACCTAAACCATAGGTGAGGATGGTGAGGTCTGAGCCAGACTGAACGGTTGCTGCTTTTCCAATTTCAACAGTATAATAGCTATCAGGAACCTGCCCCTTTAGACTACGATATAAAAATTTGTGTTCAAAGAAGATAACTGGATTGGGATCTTCAAAAGCCGCTAGCAATAAGCCCTTGGCATCGTGTGGATTGGACGGATAAACCACTTTTAAACCAGGGGTATGCACAAACCATGCTTCATTGCTTTGGGAGTGAAAAGGCCCCGCGGCTGTTCCTGCGCCTGTAGGCATGCGTACCACAACATCTGCTTTTTGCCCCCAACGCCAATGAATTTTTGCCAAATTATTGATGATTTGATTGAAACCAACACTCACAAAATCGGCAAATTGCATTTCAACCATTGCTTTGGCTCCGGCAATGGACAAGCCTAAACCTGCACCAATGATTGCAGATTCACAGAGAGGTGTGTTTCTAACGCGGTCTTTACCAAAACGATCAACAAAACCTTCAGTAACTTTGAATGCACCACCATATTCTGCAATGTCTTGCCCCATTAAAACCAGCTCGGGATGACGCTCCATTGCAGTGGCTAAACCATCTTGAATGGCATCGATGAATCTTTTTTCAGACTGAGCACCGGTAGGCGCTATTTCCTTGTAAGTATGCGGCGCATAAACATCTAAAAGCTCTTGTGCAAAATCTGGTACGATTTTAGGTTCGTTGTTTGCCTGATCAAAAGCGGTTTGAATCTGTTGTTTGAATTCAGCTTTGATGGTTTCTACATTTTGCTCACTTAAAATGTTTTCAGAAAGCAAGTATTGCTCAAAGCCAAGCACCGGATCTTTAGACTCCCAGGATGCTTGCAAACCTTCTGGGTAATACTTGGTACCCGATGCTTCTTCGTGCCCTCGCATTCGGAAGGTCATTAATTCTAATAAGAACGGCCTCGGACTAACTGCCATTGCAGCTTTTATTTTTCTGACCGTTCGGATGACTTCTAATATGTTGTTGCCATCAACTTGGATGGCTTCCATACCGTAACCAATCCCTTTATCAATGAATTGTTTGCAGCGGAATTGTTCTATAGATGGTGTACTGAGCCCCCAGCAATTATTCTCAATTGCAAAAATGACGGGAAGATCCCAAACCGCAGCGACATTAAGCGCTTCGTGAAAGTCTCCTTCAGAAGCACCACCGTCACCTGAATATACCAAAGTTGCTTTTTGCTCACCTCTAATTTTATTGTAGAGCGCAATACCGTCAGCGATGCCTAACTGAGGACCAAGATGAGAGATCATGCCCACCAATTTGTGGTCTTGGGTTCCAAAATGAAAACTACGGTCGCGGCCTTTAGTGTAACCACTTGCTTTGCCTTGAAACTGCGCAAATAATCTATGAAGCGGGATATCACGCGTGGTAAATACACCTAAATTTCGGTGCATGGGCAATATATATTCTTCTGAAGACATCGCGTAGGACGTTCCTACTGAAACAGCCTCTTGTCCCCACCCTGAAAACCACTTACTGATTTTACCTTGTCGCAGCAAAATGAGCATTTTCTCCTCTATGAGTCTAGGAAGAACAAGTTTTTTGTAGATGCTAATTAGTTCGTCATTTTCGAAACCCTCGCGTTGGAAGGAGATATTGGTGTTGATTGACATGGAGAAAATTAAACTTTTAATCCTTTAACGATGCGCTCTTTGCGTTTGGTTTTTTCTAATTTCTTTTTAATCACTTCTAAGTGAGCGGCTCTTGGTGCACCTCGGGTGAGGTCAATTTTGTAGGTATTGCCGCCGTAATTGATTTTTGCGCCACCGCTCGCTGTCCAGTCGGCATCTAGGTAATATTGTCTGACACTTGCGCCTTCATTTTTTGTGGCAAAAGGAATGTAACGCAAATCGCCGGTTTCGAAACGAACTAAGATTTGTCCCGCAGGACCAAAACCTTCAAAAATACAACGTGTACCTGCCGGAATGATGACGGATTCTGACTGGCTACTTGAACTTGAAACCAATGCACCATTTTGAGTGGTAAGCTCGCTGGCTTGAACATTGACTTGATTCAAAATAATCGTATGCGAAATATAAAATTGTACTTGTCTGAATTTCTCTTCAGAGTCTAGGCTGAATTCATCGCGAATTGCGGTAGTGTATGGAATTCGTGTTCCACATGACATAGTTGTTAAAGCCAATAAGGCAAACCATACAAAATGCTTCATAGTTTGTTAAATTTGTTCAAAATTAATTAAAAAGATGCGAGCGCTCACAAATCCGTTGTTCTATATTCTTGTTTCAGTATTAACTGGCCTGTTTGCCTGTCAGCAGCAACCAGACGATTCTGTTCAAAACTTAGATCAAATCAGGCCCAAATCACATACACAAACAAAAAAAATAACTACGGCCAAAGCGTTAGACACGCTGAGCTCTTTTCTCAAAACCTATGCCAATGATTCCTGCTCATTAAAAATGGCTGCCGTATTTTTAGATTCAAGTCAGAATAAGCACTTTTTAAATCGCTTTTCAAAACAACATTTTCACGTGCTTTGCCATGACTCCTTGAAACAGCTTTTTGGGCATCAAGAATGGTCTTTTAAAGATACGAACCAAGCCAAAGAAGCATTTTTCAATTGGCTCGATCAGTTCAAAAGCAAGCAGCCATTCAAAATTGGTTCAACAGAAAAAATCTTTAAAGACTACACCTTGATTGCCTTGGCAGGAAATCAAATTGTTCAAGTAAGCTCACCAAAAAAAATAAAATACGAAGATTGGCTACGCTTTTGGAGCGGCCATTATAAAAACGCCAATTTCAGTTATATTCTGTGGGCCCAACCCAAAAAGAATACGAAATGGTATCGGTTCAAAAACGCACAACTTTTAACGCTATGAAACTCATCAACCGTGGCTTCTTGATGGTAAAGCCAAAACAACCCTTTATTGATTGGGCTTTAGGTATAGACCCTGAACTCATGATTGATGAAAATTCAGAAGGAAGTATATACCTCATTGAAGAGGCATTTTGGGATGACGACCTGATCATTGAAAAATATGCCAAAAAAATATGGAATCAAGAATGCCAATCGATATTCGAAGGGAATTTGGAGATTGAGCTTCCAGAATTTTCGGGAAATCTCAATGAATTCTTCATGATCGAATTGGGTTGCACAGTTATTGACCTTTTGAAAGATCCTATATCTAGGGAAGATCTTTAAGCTCTTTTAATTTTCTGGTTGCTCCACACGTTCGATTAAATTGGAATTCAAGTAATTTGGATCCAAGGTTACTTCCTTGCCTACCCAATAGGGTAATTCTATATGTTGATCCTCTGAATCCAATTCGAGCTCAGCAATTACTAACCCCTCGAGTGCACCATGAAAAACATCGAGCTCCCAAGTATCTGTATTTGATTGAATGTAATAGCGCGTTTTTTCCAGACATTTTAGTTTGGCCTCTTCAATCATAGCCTGCGCTTCCTCTACCGGAATTTCATATTCAAACTCGCTTCTGGAAATTCCAACACCAAGTTTAACGGTAAAAAAAGCCATATTATCTGTCATGCGAATTCGCACAGAGCGATCAGTTTCTCGCAACAGATAGGCTTGCTTAAGTTTTCTTTGCCCGATGATCTGGGCTTGTTTCCAGTGGTCGTTTTCCACTAAGAACTTTCGCTCAATTTCTTTCAAGTTTTCTTTATTTATGCTAATTTTACCAAACGTGCAACCATTACAAATGAATGTGCGTCTACTACAAATCTAAACTTAATCTATGAAAATGCGTCTTACAATCGTCGGTCTCCTTCTTTTTTCTGCCACATCTTTCGCCCAGAAGGCGGTTAGTAAAGCTGGAATTGAAATTCAAACAAAACCATTACACTGTAATGTCCCGTCTGAAGGCTACGAAGCTGACCTCATTCAATTGACCATTACCAACACCACCAATCAAGTAAAAACAATTAATTACAGTTTTGAACTTCATTACGATGGTGTTTGTGCTACTTGCGATCATCCAGAAACTGTCTTTACGCAAACACTACAGCCATTAGAGAAATTAGAAGGTGTTTGCCTTGATCGCAATCGACAAGGTCTTACCATTTTTGACCACATGCCTGCGCACTTAACCAAAACTCAACTGACAGATTTTAAAATCGTCAACGTTACGGTTCAATAACTCTACCTATGAAAACCTACACTAAACTACTCTGCTTTTTCGCAGGTCTATTGACTTGGGCAAGCGCCAATGCGCAGTGTACCGTTCAAGCCATCGCTCAAGACACAATTGTACCATGTAATGGTTCTACCATTCTAAGTGTCAACGGATCCGGAACCAGTGTTTTGGCCTTCGGAGAAAACTTCAACAACGGCCAGCCAGTTGGTTGGGATTTCTCGCAAATTGTTACAATTGCCAACAATACTTGTGGAGTCCCAAGTCTTGATGGTTCTGACTTCATGTGGATGGGAAACCAGTCTGTGGCGCCTCGTGTCATGACTACCGTTCCTCTTGACGTTTCTTCGGGCGGTAATGTTTGTTTTGAAATGCGCTATGCGATTCAAGCTCAAGCTTCTCCTTGCGAGGGGCCCGATTTAGCAAGTGAAGGTGTTTATCTTCAATACTCTACCGATGCCGGTGCCACTTGGGTAACCATGAATTACTGGAGTCCGAATGGAGGCTATGATTCCTACATGACTTCATGGAATCAATATTGCGAGACTATTCCACTTGCTGCTCAAACCGCAACCACCAAGTTTCGCTGGACGCAACTTGCTGTATCCGGAGCAGGCTTTGACCACTGGGGGCTCGATAATATTTCTATTTCGGCAACCATTCCCAACTACACAATTACTTGGCTACATGACAACTATACATACCCAACCGGTGTATACATAGGTGACAACCCAACCCCAGTTTCTCCTACCGGAACTACAAGCTACGTAGTCATGATGACCGACAGCACAAATATTTGCTACGATACCATCACCCTTTTCATCTCTTACCCGCAAATAGACAACATCGTAGAAAACGACCCAACCTGTGGTGCCAGCAACGGCAGTTTAGTTGCCAGCTCTTCAGGCGGTGCTGGTGGTTACACCTACTCTATTGATAACGGTCAAAACTTTCAAAGTTCAGGAACCTTTAGCAATTTAGGCATTGATATTTACAACATTATTTTAGTCGACCAAAATAACTGTTCTGACACCTTACAAGCTGAACTTCAGGGAGTAGACTCTGTAGATATCAGCAATATGGTGGTCACTACCACAACCTGCGGGCTCAACAACGGCATCATAGACCTCACTGTAGTGGGAGGCTCACCTGCCTATCAATATAGCCTCACCAACGGCTCAACATTTTCGGCAAGTCCTGTCTTTAGTAATTTGTCACCTGGAGTTTACCAAGTTTATGTTCAGGATGCCAATGGTTGCTTTGATCAAACCACAACCGAAATTTTCCCTTCTACCAATCCAATTTTGGGTCAAACAACCTCAACATTAGAGTTTTGTAGTTTACAAGATGGCTCCATTACAACAAGTGCAACTCTTGGTGTGAGCCCCTATGTGTTTGTGGTACATCAAGGACCTGTTTTAGTCGGAACAAGTAGCAACGGAAGTTTCCCTAACTTAAATTCAGGCAGCTATTGGGTAACCGTTATTGACCAAATTGGTTGTGCCGACAGTACACAAATTATTGTAGATAGTATTCCAGCACCTGTTTCACCAATGACAGACACTGTGCTATGTAACCTCACCTTACAAGTCGCAGGAGTAGTTTCTTATACAGGATCCAACTGGAGTTCCAATTCTGAGCTCATCGCTTTTAGTAATGACAGCGCCCAAAACCCTTTAATAACCGCTGATACTGCTGGTGTATACCTGATCAACATGCAAGATAGCATTTGTGGTTTCAACCAAACATTTAGCCTCACCTTTGTCGCAGATCCATACACAGCTATCAACGATACCACCCTATGTATTGGTGAAACCGCAACACTCGCGGCCGTTGTGCAACCACAAAATGTCACCTACAATTGGAATACGGGCGCAACCAACTCGACCATCCAAGTGACAACTTCTGGCAATTACATCGTTTCTACCACCAACATGTGTGGGGTCAGTATCGATACAGCACTTGTAGATTTCTACTTTTGTGATATTGAGTTTCCAAATGTCTTCACGCCAAACGGGGACGGCAGCAACGATTATTTCCAGATGTTATTTTACGGAGGTCTTGCAAGCTACGAATGTATCATAGTCAACCGTTGGGGAAATACCATTCGAACATTCACAAATCCAGCATTCCAATGGGATGGCACAGATGAAAACGGAGATCCACTCGAAGAAGGTGTCTATTTTTACATCGCCAAAACCACAACCAATGCCAATCAAGAAATTGAAAAACAAGGCCTAGTGCACCTCGTTCGCGAGAAGTAGTAAATTACTATCTTTGCGTGTGCTTCAATTAAAGAAAAATACACCAAGATGGGTCATTATATTGCTTGATGTACTCATCCATTTATTCGCCCTGTTTTTTGCCTACCTCATCCGCTTTGATCTCAAGGCGGATTTTTCTTTGATCCAAACCGAATGGGCCATTCTCGCCAAAAGTCTATGGTTTTTTGTACTTGTGAAGGTCCTTGTTTTTGGTTTTTTTCAGATCCATCAAGGACTTGTTCGCTACTCCTCTACTGATGATTTTAAACGTATTCTTTTCGCGGAAATCATCAGCTCCTTGCTTTTTATTATCGGTGGCTTGGTGCGCTTTTATTGGCTAGACCATTACTACCTCTTCCCGAATTCTGTCTTGATCATGGAGTTCATTTTCAGTACCGCTTTTGTGATTTCAGGTCGTTTGCTGGTCAAGTTACTTTATTTGGAATATATCAAGGAAAAAGGAACCGAAGTGCCATTGGTTATTTTTGGTGCAGGTGTTTCTGGGCTCTTAACCAAACGGATTATCGAAAAAGATACTGCTTCTTTACAAAACATTTTAGGTTTTATTGATGACAACCCCAATCTAAAAAATAAGCGCATTGAAGGAGCACGTGTCTATCAACTCGAAGATCTTGCCTTACTGAAACAAAAGTTCAATTTACATACCGTCATTGTTGCTGTTCAAAATTTATCGGCAGTCCGCCTGCAGCAAATTGCCGAGGCAGCGTTCGAATTAGGGATTCAAATTCAACGTGTCCCAGAAGCAAAATCCTGGACTAACGGCACTTTTCAAATCAAGCAAGTCACAAAAATCAATATCAATGATTTGCTCGGACGTGAGGTGATTGAATTGCAGAACCCGAAAGTATCGGAGTTAATTGCCAATCGCGTTATTTTAGTAACCGGTGCTGCCGGAAGTATTGGCAGTGGCTTGGCCAAAAGTATTGCCGCACTTCAACCACAAAGACTTATTCTTCTAGACCAAGCAGAATCACCTCTGTTCGAACTAGAGCAAGAGCTCAAACAACAATATCCATTATTAACCTTCGAGTTGGTCATCGGGGATATCTGTGACGAAAAACGCATGAGTAAACTTTTTGAGCTTTTCCTGCCTGAAGTAGTTTTTCATGCGGCAGCTTATAAACATGTACCATTAATGGAAGATAACCCTGCCGAGGCTATTCGTAATAATATTGGCGGCACATTACTTATTGCACGACTTGCTGCGCAGTTTGAGGTCAATAAGTTTGTGATGGTATCAACCGATAAAGCTGTGAATCCAACGAACGTTATGGGTGCATCCAAAAGGATAGCAGAAATGGTGGTGGATGTCCTCAATGAAAAGCAACAAACTGCCTATATCACTACACGCTTTGGCAACGTGCTTGGTTCGAATGGCTCCGTGATTCCAACCTTCGAGAAACAAATTGCAGCTGGAGGGCCTATCACCGTTACAGACGAACGGATCACACGTTTTTTCATGACCATTCCCGAAGCATGTCAATTAGTTTTAGAGGCAGCTGCAATGGGAAATGGCGGCGAAATATTTGTTTTTGAAATGGGGCAAGCTGTTAAAATCATTGACTTAGCAAAGAAAATGATCCTCTTGACAGGAAAGCAACCCTATAAGGACATTGATATTCAGATCACAGGGCTCAGACCGGGTGAAAAGCTCTATGAAGAAGTATTGGCCTCTAGTGAAAATACACTTGCTACGCATCACCCTAAAATTCTCATAGCCAAAACCAGACAAACCTCTGAAGAGCAAGAAAAGGGTATTTATGAGCTCTTGGCCATTGCAGAGCAGCAGCAAAATGAGGCTTGTGTAACACTCATGAAAAAATTAGTTCCTGAATTTATTTCCAATAACTCCACTTATCAAAAACTTGACAAATGATTTCTCCTGCAAAAATACAAGTCAGACTCACCGATATAGATATTCTAGGACACGTCAATAATTCAATTTATTTAGTTTACTTTGAAATGGCACGGGTTCATTATTTCAATGAAATGGTAGGCCCAAACTGGAATTGGCTCGAAGAAGGTGTAGTATTGGTAAAAAATGAGGTCGAGTACATCCATCCTGTATTTTTAAACAACCAACCCGAAATCAAATTATTTCTCAAACATATCGGAAACAAAAGTTTTACGCTTGCCTATGAACTATATGTAAAAGAGAAATTATGTACCATAGGTAGCAGTACACTCGTTGGTTTCAACAGCAAGATTCAGCAAACAATTGATATACCAGAACGCATGAAAGCTGCGCTTTTGGAACTCGAACAAAAATAATAGCAAAGCGACATGACTCCTTTTAAAATCTTAATGGTCTTCTGTATTTTGACCAAAGTCATTTGTATTGCCCAAATTCCTGAGGCCTGCAAATCAACACGAGTGGCCTGCCCTGCAAATAATGTCAATAATTGTCAGCAAAAAGTTGCGTTTGATGAACAGCGAAATCTGTATTTATTGCGCAAAGACTACGCCACCCCTTATTCTGGAACATGCATCAGTTGTTATTCTAATTTCTTAGTGGAAGAAAAACTTTACTTTGAAAATGGGAAACGCGAAGGACGAGATACGTCCTATTACCGAACCGGATGTATTCAGGCGATTCAAGAATACCATGTTGGGTTACAAAATGGCGCTACTTTGATCTATTACGATTCAACACAGTGGAAACAATTTGAAATCTGGTATAAAAATGGGGTCTTGGATGGCCCATCGATCCAGTTCAATCGTAGCGAAAAGCAGGATACCCTTGTCTTGAAAAACTATGCGAATGGAAAGCTCCAAGGTGTACAACGCAGTTATCAAAACAATGGTAAATTGAGAAAAGTTACGAATTACAACAATGGTTTACTTGATGGACCAATGATCACCTACACTGCAAATGGCGGTAAGGAAAGTCAATTGAATTATAAAAATGGCAAGAAAAATGGTGTTTGGACCTACTACTTTGATAGCGGTAAAACCGCAAGAATCGAAAATTGGAAAGACGGTAAAAAAAATGGTGACTTTAAAACTTTTGACGAGAGAGGTCAAATACTTAGTATTGAAAATTATACGGCTGATATGCCAGTAGGCAAACACGAATCGTTTTACAAAGACGGAAAGCTCAGTTATAGCTGTACTTACTCCAGTAAAGGTGAAAAAATAGAAGAATTCGTGATTGATGAATATGGTGTTAAAACGCAGTTATATCCTCAAGCCCAACCAAGTAACATCGATAACCCTAAAGAAAACAAGGCCAATCCAAATAATAAATCAAAAAATTGACTTTTGATTTGCGGCAGTAAGTAGCGTCCAACCAACGTGCCTAAAAACGCCGCGAAAATAGTGAACCCCATCAAATCCCATTGAATGGAGATCCATAAACGAGGGTTTTGTAGGTAAAAACCTATCCTTGTGAGGTCTACTAATAAAGATATTATCGCAGTCGTTGCAACAAATAATAACTTATCTAACTTCAATTGCGAAAGAAACAAAGCTCTGAGCGCACCCTGATGCCCTGAGAAACCGCCAAAAAAACCACTCAAAAATCCACCAAAATTGAGTTGTAGTTTTGACATCTTTGAAAAACGCCAATTAAAGAACTCCAAGATTGCAAAGAACATAAACAATACACCAAAAATAGGCTTTAAATATCTGCTGTAATCACCTCCAATCTGAACCAGTAAAAAAGCACCGATTGCTGCGCCAAATAAAGCCGGCAAGCCAAAACTCTTAAACAGCACCCAATCTATTCTTTTAGCAGTAAGTGCCACTTTCAATATGTTATTTGCCAAATGCACCAAACCAGCAAAAAAGACAGCAAGTGTTGGTTCAACATACCATAGGAATACAGGGACTAAAATTGTGTTGAGGCCGAAACCGGTGAAAAAAGTAGCCAAGGCACCCAAAAAGGCTGCAATTGGTAGCAAATACCATTGAGCTAATTCCATGTCTAATGTTATTTTTGTCAAAAATAAACAAATGATTGATTTACGCAGCGACACCGTAACAGTTCCGAGTCCAGCAATGCGTGCTTTCATGCTCGAAGCACCTGTTGGAGATGACGTTTTCATGGAGGATCCAACCGTTATTGAACTTGAACAAACTATCGCCAAAATTTTTGGCAAGGAAGCAGCACTATTCTGTAGCTCCGGAACACAAACCAATCAGATTGCCATTAATGTACATGTACAACCTGGTGGCGAGGTCATTTGCCATGAAGAAAGTCACATTTACAAATATGAAGGCGGTGGAATTGCTAAAAATTCAGGGGCTTCAGTGCGCTTGTTACAAGGAGATCGCGGTCGCTTGAGTGCCAGCGAAATAGAAAAATGGATCAACCCAGCCCAAGATGTTCATTTTCCAATCACACAATTGATCAGCCTTGAAGATACTGCTAATAGAGGCGGCGGTGCTATTTATGATGCCCAAGTATTAGAAAAAATCAGTGACCTTAGCAAAAAACTGAAGCTTCCATTGCATTTGGATGGCGCTCGTGTATTTAATGCGCTGGCTGAAAATGCTATGCCTGCAGCCCAGTATGGACAATTTTTTGACAGCATTTCAGTCTGCCTTTCAAAAGGCTTAGGTGCTCCTGTCGGATCCGTACTAATTGGTTCTCATGAGTTTATTCATAAGGCACGCCGAGTGAGAAAAGTTTTGGGTGGAGGAATGCGCCAAGCTGGGATCATCGCAGCAGGAGGTTTGTTTGCATTAAAGCACAATGTAGCGCGTTTAAAAGAGGACCACCTACATGCCAAAGCACTTGAAAATGCACTTCTAAAATGTACTTTTATTGAAAAGGTAGTACCCGTTCAGACCAATATCGTGGTAGCGATACTCAAAAATGCCGAACAACGCGATCTACTCATATCTAAATTTGCAGAAAAAGGAATCAAATGCATGGCTTTTGGTCCAGGAATGATCAGAATGGTGACCCATTTGAACATCTCTCAACAAGACATCGACTACTGTGTAAATATTATCGAAAAAATGTAACTTTTTTCCGATTGTTCGTAGATAGCACTATGTGCTACACTCGCTTGTTCTCTTTTGGTTTTATTTTGTTTTTTGCCTTCGCAATTTATGGCCAACAAGATGCATGCACCACATCCGATAAAAAGATCAACAAAGCCTTACAAGAAGCATTAGTACTAACAAGTTTTGATCAACAAGCCCAAGCATTGGCGCAACTTGCCACAAAGTACCCAGCAAACGTACAGTCTTATTATTACTTAGGGCTACTTTTTTATCAAAAAGGCTCCTCGGAATTCAAAAATGCGAGCACACAAGCTGACGGCGAAAAGAAATTGCAAAAATCTTTGGTGTTTTTCCAAGCAGCCATTCAAAAATGCCCAGACTACAACCCAGAAGCTTTTTATTATAGCAGCAAATTAGCCTATTACCTCAATCAAAAAGAGGCCTGTTTAAAACACCTAGAAAGCTATGTGACCTACGATTCATTGTATCCCGATGCCTTGACCGACCAATATGCCATTCACAAAGCGGAAGTATTACCTGTTTATCAGGAACTCAAATTCATAGAAACTGCCAAATTGAATCCGGTTCCGTACGACGTGAGCAAAGTACTACAAGTAAGTACCCATCAAGACGAGTATTTTCCGATGCTGAGCCCTGATAACGAATTATTGTTCTTCACTCGAAAAGCAGACAAAACCAACCTCGGTGATATCGCGGGTGGTGTAGAAGAAGAATTCACAATGGCTCAGGCCACTGCTAATGAATTCAATCAAGGTAGAGCTTTGAGTGCGCCTTTTAATGACGGAAGTTTTTACAACTATGGTTCAGCAAGTTTATCTGCAGACAACAGAGAAATGATTCTTTGTGCTTGCCGGGCAGAAAAAGTCTATCAAAAAGATTACCTTAATTGTGACCTTTATAGCACACGCTATCAAGTCAATCAAGTCAATGGTAAAAATACTTTTACATGGGGGCCTTTGATCAATCTAGGGCCGCAGATCAATACCAAAGATGGCTGGGAAGCTCAACCCTCCCTCTCTTCTGACGGCAAACTGCTCTACTTTACAAGCTTGCGAAAAGGTTCTCAGGACAATGACATCTATTATAGTGAAAAGCAAGCCGATGGAACTTGGGGGCAAGCCAAACCTTTTACAATAGTCAACACCACAGGCAAAGACAAAAGCCCATTTTTTCATCAGGATGGAGAAACCTTTTATTTTGTTTCCGAAAGCAATAGAGCACGCCCTGGTATGGGTGGTCTAGACATCTATTTCATGCGAAAAACAAAAGACGGTTGGGGCCCAATACAAAATTTGGGTTACCCAATTAATTCAGCAGGAGATGAGCTTGGTTTATTTGTATCTACAACCGGTAAAGAAGCTTATTTTTCGAGTTTACAAAATCAAAATTGGGACATCTATAGTTTTGAGCTCTATGAAGCCGCAAGGCCCAAAGAGGTGCGCATTATTACTGGAAAAATTGTCGATGAGAACGGGGAAGGTGTTGCAGGTGCCCAACTGCAACTCAATTATCATGAACGCGAACAACAATTAGATGCCGGCCAAACGAATGAAGATGGCACCTATGCCATTGCTGTTCAAGTGGGTGAAGACATTAGCATTTCGGCCAGCAAGGAGAATCATAGTTTTCAAGCAAAAGTAATAAAAGCTGAAACCCTTCAGACCGAAACCAAAAAAGTTGCAGCGCCTACCCTTCAAGTGGACAGCCTAGCGCTTGGACAAACCTATACCATTGCATCTATCTATTACACCACGGAAAGTCATTTATTAGATCATGATGCACAAATTTTACTTCGAAACTTTGCGTCCTATTTAAAACAACAAACGAATATCAGCCTTCAGATCAACGGACATACGGACGATTTAGGTTCCGAGAATTCAAATCTGTTGCTGTCTGAAAAAAGGGCGAAAGAAGTAGTCAGGTTTTTGGTCGAACAAGGCGTTGAAGCCAATAGATTGAGCTATAAAGGTTTTGGTGAAAGCCAGCCCAAAGTTCCTAACGATAGTTCTGAAAATAGAGCTTTAAATAGAAGGGCAGATTTCGAGATTCTCGGGTTATAAAGCTATGGATATAATTTGATTTGAATGGATCTGATTCAAATCATTTAGATTCAATTCGATTCGAATAGATTCGAATAGATTGAATTAGATTTGATACTTCAATGACAATCAAACAATATTATAGCGCAAAAAAAAAGGAACTGAAAACAGCTCCTTTTTTTTTGAATATGAGATTTAGCTTAGTGGCTAAAATTTTTCTTTTCGCGGATACGAGCTGATTTACCAGTGCGCTCACGGAAGTAGAAAATACGTGCTCTACGAACAGCTCCACGTTTCACTACAGTGATGCTTTCGATGAATGGTGAGTTCACAGGGAGAATACGCTCTACACCGATGTTACCTGACATTTTACGAATTGTGAATGTTTCAGTAGCACCTGCACCACGACGTTGTAAAACAACACCTTGGAATTGCTGGATACGCTCTTTGTTACCCTCAACAATACGGTAAGAAACAATAATGGTGTCTCCGGCTCCGAAAGCTGGAAGTTCATTTTTGGCGATGAGCTCTTGCTCAATTTGTTTAATGACGTTCATCTGAGTTATTTTAGACCGTTCCAATTGAACGGGGGTGCAATATTACGAATATTTTCTGATTTGCTTAAAGAAAATGTGTTTTTTTTTGAGCTACACATAAAAAGCCATGAGAATGAGCAACAAAGCTACTGCCGCATAAATTAATATCAGTTGTAAACTTAGGCCGCGTTTGGAATCAGGAACAGTAGACTGAGTTTCTTGAGGTGCTTGATCAGCTCTATTCAAAGCTTGTTGGGGCCAAGAAACAAGGCCGTCAAGATGAATAGCACACTCCCCTATCTGAAGTTGGTCCTCTGAAAAGATTTCTTCTGTCTGACGCAATTGTACCTTATTGATAGTGACTTCTGCATCTGCTGCGCAGGTACTTATAAAAACACGTCCGTCGGTGTTTTGCATAATGAGCGCATGAAACGGTAATACTTTTGTAGCTGATATTTGGACATCATTGGCCTCAGCACTTCCGATCTTGATATAACGCTTGGTGGTCATAGGACAAATTTACTGAAAAACCCCGGAATGTTTTACAAGGCTAAGCACCTGTGAATGAATGATATTGACAGGGCGCAACTAAAAATGGTTGATAAGTTCCTTAGGGATGGCTTCCAAGAATGCAGAACTACTTGTAATTTTAACTTTCAATAGATCAATTATGGGTAAAATTATTGCCATCGCCAATCAAAAAGGAGGCGTCGGAAAAACAACAACTTCCATCAATTTAGGTGGTTGCTTGGGCGTACTTGAATACAAAACACTGATCATCGATGCCGATCCTCAAGCAAATTCTACCTCAGGCCTTGGATTCGACCCTAAATCTGTTAAAAATATCTACGACTGCCTAGTAAATGGCCGTCATCCAAACGAAGCTATTTTAGAAACCAGCAATCCTAATTTATTCGTACTACCCTCTCACGTTGATCTTGTTGGTGCCGAGCTTGAGATGATCAATATGCCCAACCGTGAGTTCCTACTCAAAGAAGCTTTGGCTCAAATCAAAGACGACTACGATTTCATTTTAATCGATTGTTCGCCATCTTTGGGCCTCATAACAGTCAATGCACTAGTCGCTGCAGATGCCGTCATGATTCCAGTTCAATGTGAATATTTTGCCTTAGAAGGTCTCAGTAAATTACTCAACACAATTAAAATTGTGCAAGGGCGCCTTAATCCCGAATTAGAAATTGAAGGAATGGTACTCACGATGTATGACACCCGACTGCGCTTGGCCAATCAAGTAGTAGATGAAGTCAAGACCCATTTCCAAGAATTGGTTTTTGATACCGTCATTCACCGCAATACCACCCTCAGTGAAGCTTCAAGCCATGGCACAACTGTTATAATGTACGATGCCTCTTCCAAAGGAGCCATCAACTACCTGAACTTTGCCCGAGAATTGCTTCAAAAAAATGACGCCACCAAAATTGGCAACGACGATAAAATAATAGAGATAGATCATGAGCTCTAATCCAAAAAAACAACCTGCACTTGGCCGCGGCCTCAGTGCACTTTTGCAAAATACAGACACCGACATCACAAGTGCAAACAACGCCGTACCCGCTGGTGCAGTTGCGCTTATTGCTATTTCATCGATCGAAGCCAACCCTTTTAACCCTCGGACACATTTTGAACTGAGTGCACTTGAAGAGCTCAAAACATCTATCCTGACGCACGGTATCATTCAGCCAATTACGGTCAGAAAGATGGGCCGTGACCGCTATCAACTCATTTCTGGTGAACGTCGTTTCAGAGCAGCTCAACTAGCAGGCCTTCATGAAGTTCCGGCATATGTACGCATTGCCAATGACCAAACCATGTTAGAAATGGCTTTGGTAGAGAATATTCAAAGAGAGGATCTCAACGCCATTGAAGTGGCACTTTCCTACGAAAGACTCATCGACGAATGTAAACTTACTCAAGACCAGCTCAGTGAAAAAGTAGCCAAGTCTAGATCGCATATTGCCAATCATCTCAGACTCCTCAAACTACCCGCTCCAATTCAAGCTGCAGTTCGCGACAAGCAGTTAACCATGGGGCATGCACGTGCGCTTTTGTCACTCAGTACTGAAAAAGAACAGCTCGCTGCGCTCGAACGCATATTAACAGAACAACTTTCGGTGCGTGCCGTAGAAGCATTAAGCAAACCCGCCACCGAAGCCCAAAGTAGCGCTCTACCAAAAGGTAACAGTAAAGAAAAAGTAGCGCTCTCTACTACAGAAAAACTATACATTTCTTACCTCAGCGAACAACTCAATAGTAAGGTGAGCCTCGACAAAGAAGCTACTGGAAAAGGCAAGTTGATCATTCACTTTGAGGAAGAGCAGCAGCTTCAACGTCTCATTGAAATGCTCAAAAAGACAGAATGAGAGTCCTGCTGTTGATTTTTATGTTCAACCAACTTGGGTTTGCTCAAATCATCAGTAAACCAGACTCAACAGTGCTTGCTTTTCATCAAAAAAGCATGCTGTATTCCGCAATCATACCCGGTGCCGGACAAATTAGAAATAGCGTGCTTTCGCCAAGACACAACAATGCCTATTGGAAAGTGCCTATCATCTACGCCGGATTAGGAACCGCTACTTATTTTTTAGCTACCAATCAGCGTATGCAAAAGGAGCTTAAGTTCGAATACACACAACGTTTGAACGGCGGTACGCTCAATCCAGCATACGCCATCTACGACAATCCTGCTGTCTTACAACTTTACCGCCAATACCTAGATTGGCGCGACCTCTCCATACTCGGCTTCGCAGCCGTTTATTTGATTCAAATTGCCGAAGCCGGAGCCGAGGCTCATTTTGTTTATTTTGATACCAGCCCAGACCTGAGCATTTCCATAGACCCTGTTTATCAATATGGTGGTTATGTAGGTGCCAGACTAAACTTTAGCTTTCGCTGATTTATACTATTTTTACCAAATGAAAATCGCATTGTTGGGTTACGGGAAAATGGGCAAAGCCATTGAGCAGATTGCGCTAGAGCGCGGTCACGAAATTACAGCAACAATTAACTCTACAACACCACTAGACAGCATCGATTGGACAAACGTAGATGTTTGTATTGAATTTACGCAACCTCAACTAGCACTCAAGCACATTTCCTATTGCGCTCAACGTCAAGTCCCTATTGTTGTAGGCACAACTGCCTGGCTATCCGATTTACCAGCTGCTAAAGCACAGATCAAAAGCAATGATGCAGCTTTATTACACGCAAGTAATTTCAGTATAGGTGTCAATTTATTTTTTGAACTCAACAAGCACTTAGCCAAATTGATGTCTGCCTATCCCGATTATCAAATAAGCCTTGAAGAAACACACCACGTTCAAAAACTAGATGCGCCAAGTGGTACCGCCGTGAGTCTTCTGGAAGATATACTTGAGCTCAATCCTCTTTATGAGAGCTGGAGTTTAGCAGCAAACCGCCAAGAACAAATTAAAGTAAGTGCACACCGTATTCCTGACGTCCCAGGAACACACGAAGTACGCTACGATTCACCGATCGACACAATCAAAATTGAACACATCGCTCATAACCGCAAAGGTTTTGCCTTGGGTGCCGTCTTGGCAGCCGAGTTTCTAAAAGGCCGAAAAGGTTATTACCAAATGTCTGACGTCTTAAAATTGCAATCATGAGTTTTATTTATTTCTACCTACTCATTCTCCTCCATCCCTACCTTGCACAATGGCATAAAGTTTTCCCAAAACTAGGCCGAAAATCTTGGGAGGCAATGGTGCCTGGTTATAACTATTTCATCTTATACAAAGAAGTCTTAAATAAACCGTGGTGGTCACTACTATTGGTTTTCCCGGGCGTGCATCTTGTTATGTGGATGACGATCAATCTTAGTCTATTGCGTCGTTTTGGTTTCTACAGTCTCAAAGATACTTTTCAGGCCTTGTTTTTCCCATACGTACTGTTCAATTCTGTTGCTAAAAATGAAGCACTCGTTTACGGCCCGGCTACCAATTGGTCCAACTCCAGAGAAGTTGAAATCCGTAAATGGGGTGACCACCTAGTCCTGTTCATGGCACTTCCTGTTATTGGACATATTTTAGCCATTGGTTTTGATAAAATCTCACGCGACAAACCAGGAACCAAACCGCGCGTTAAAGAATATGGAGATTCATTTGTTTGGGCGCTAGTAGCAGCTGCCGTTATCCGAACCTATTCATTTGAACCTTTTCAAATTCCGACTGGCTCCATGGAGAAAACAATGGTTGTCGGCGATTTCCTTTTTGTGAACAAATTAGCCTACGGACCAAAAGTTCCCATCACACCACTCTCCTATCCTTTGGTGCACAATATTGTACCGCTCGTCAATATCAAATCATATGTCGATTGGGAAAAAGGTACTTACACAAGAATTCCCGGCTGGGCAAAAATCAAGCGCAATGACGTCGTAGTTTTTAACTTCCCTTCCGGTGATACCGCTATTCTTGACCCTAGAACACCTAGTGGCCTCATGGGGCACGACTTTCACGGATTAGTGAATCAGGAGGCCTTGTTTGAATTCGCCTTGAAAAACAATGTCAGTGCCATTTGGGAAAGACGTGATCCAACACCTCAAGAAAATAAATTACTCGAACAGTTTATCCAAAACCACGATTTTTGGAAAAATCAGGCACGTGCGCGCTTTAAAAACGGAGATTTCCCAGTCTACATGGAAGAAAGTAAGTATGGTCAGAAACATGGCGGACTAATTTATCGCCCTGTAGACAAGCGTGAAAACTACATCAAGCGCTGTGTCGGAACCCCAGGAGACGTCCTAGAAATCAAAAACTCGGTGCTTTATGTAAACGGTAAAAAGGCCTATGTTGCTCCGGGGCAAGCTTTGATGTACCGCATAGAAAAAACAAAAGTGAGTTTTCCATCAACCGAAGAAATGTTGACGCGTTATGGCTTAGAAAATTCTGCTGACGGAGCCAGAACTGACTTCGATGCTGTAGGAGATTCTCAATATTACCTATTAAACCTAACTGCAAAAGAAAAAAAGCAAATAGAACTCGATTTTCGCATTCGTTTAGAGAAAATTCGCTACTTGCCATTGGATAAAAACAAAGCAGCAAGTCCTTTGCAAAAAATAGCCAATCTCGATCAATTTCCGAAGGACTTTGCTGTCAATAATACTATGACAGATTTCCAACGCTTTCAAATCCCAAGAAAGGGACAGCTCATTGCCATCAATACCAACAATATCGCTTGGTATAAGCGCATCATTAGCGCCTATGAAGGTCACCAACTTGCCATCAAAGGAAAGAATATTTATATCGATGGAAAGAAGGCAACAAGTTATCGTTTTGCAATGAATTACTATTGGATGATGGGAGACAATCGCTTCCATTCTGCAGATTCACGCGTGTGGGGCTTTGTTCCTGAAGATCATATCGTCGGTAGAGCATCTTTTGTTTGGTTCTCAAAATCACCATTCGTAGACTCTTTCCTTGGTATACGCTTCAATAGGATTTTCCGTTTTATTGACTGATGTCCGTTTTTCAAACTGCCTATTTCCCCTCTTTAGCCTATGTTCGTGCTTTAGCTCTAGATGCTGAGCCAATTATCGAAATACACGAACATTTTGTGAAACAGAGTATCAGAACTCGTTGTGAGATACTAACAGCCAATGGCGTACTGCAACTCAACGTTCCGATCATTCATGAATCCGGAAAAAAACTGGCGCTCAAGGATTGTCAAATTGACTACTCCAAAAACTGGATTTCAGACCACTGGCGCGCCATTGAAAGCGCCTATGCAAACGCACCACACTTTGAGCATTATGCCCATGATATTCAAGCGATTTACAGACAAGCACCTTCAACACTTCTTGAACTCAATAGCCTAATTTGGAGCTGGCTTGCCACCTGTTTAGGGTTTGAAGCTCAGCTTATTTATAGTAGCACGTACTTAGGTAAATGCAGCACCGATAAAAAAGAATGGTTAGGAAGAACACCACAAGTAACAAAAGGATACCAACAGCTATTTGAAAGCCAAGGTTTGTTTGTTAGCAATTTGTCAATACTGGATGGCTTATTTAACGAGGGGCCCCTTCTCAGAAAGCTTTTTTTGCCACTTCACCTTGAGGATAACCGGATGTAATACGGAACCGTCAGCTAGCAGTAAATCGCCATTTTGATCGAATGACAACACTCTTGGTTGGCTGATCTGCTGGAGGTCTATTTTTTGATAGCTTAGAAGATTTCCTTGTTGATCCAAGGTAAGAATCGAACCTGTACTACTCAAAATATAGAGTTCATTGGTTTGAGGATGAACGGCCATAGAAACTGGGACAAACGAAAAAACTTCGTCTTGGGTGAGGTCCTGGCTTTGTTGAATAAAGGAAACAATACCTGCTTGATCAAATTGGAATAATGGCGTTTCAGATAATTTTTGAGAGCCAAAACGCAGTGTTTGAATGGCATATTGTTCGTTTTCCGAACCAACATTACTTTTCTCCAAAAGCAATAATCTTTTCGAATTTGGATGAAAGCAGAGTAATGCAATCGAAGCATCTTCCTGAGCAATAGTTAAAGGTTCTGCAACTTCTTTTGATAAGGCGGCATCCATGAAAAATAATTGTTGTGCATCATTGAGCAAAACAACTGTTGAATCGTGATATGCTAATTGAGTAATCTTTGCTCCTTCCTCCAATGCAGGCAGGTAATGAAAGGAATTGCTTTGAGGTGAATAGGCCATTACGCTGAGCGAGTCATGGCTAATGGCCAGCATCGCGTTGGTATCGATGGAAGCAAGTGCTGAAAAAGGCTGCAAGCCCATTGGTAAGTACTGCGCTGCTTCTGGTTTTTCAAAGTCAAAAAAACCTATTTCTTTTTGAAAAGAGCTCGCTAATTCTTGGTAGTAGGATTTCACTCCTTGTTGCTGAATAGACCTTGCAGCAATGAAGGAGATAGTGGCCAACACAAAAGAAAAAAAGTACTGTACTCTTGTCATTTAAAACAAATTTAGATGAAATTATCACACGAAAAAACATTTCAAATTTAATTATGAGCAAATGCTTGTTTATTGTCCTAATAAAAGGCCGTATTTTTGTTGGAACGATTCTTGTTAATCTGTCAATATGAAACAATTACTTATCATCGCCCTTAGTTTTCTCATCCATTTCCAAGCAAGCACTCAAGTTAGTTTGGGTGGTGGTTTGAGCCTAACCAATTTCATCAATAATGGCACAACTACTCAGAAGTTAAACATGCCTGGTCTTCATGCGCACATCGAAATACCAAGAAGTGGAGATGTTACTTTTTATGGCCGTGTCAATATTTTATTACCAAAAGCAAACGAACAAACGACAACGTCTTATGTAACGGCAATCAGTCCAAATACAAATCCGTATATCCTAGCGGTCAATAGTCAACTGAAAACCAATTATTTTCTTTTTGAAGGTGGAAACCGCTATTATATCGGCAACGATTACGACAACGGCTTTGCCGGATACGGCGGATCCGGACTTTTGTTTGGCATTGGTAAAGTCAAAAAATCCTATGACAAAAGGGATGTCAGTGGTGTTTATGCGTGGGAAGAGCTCTATGCAACTGATCCAGCAGAAATTCAAGAAGGGAGAATACTAGCGATCGGAGGTTTTCTTCAAGGAGGAGTAAAATACACCATACCAGCAACAGGAACATTTTACACAGACCTTTCCGTTTACTATCTTTTATTAGCTAATGGTAGTAATAACACAGCGGGTCAAACAAATTTCATTTCGCCGTTCTTCTTTAATTTTACGCTAGGATTCAAGAAGGATTTGTACTAAGCAACTCAAGGCAAGCTGACAAAACTTGTTGTTCAGTCCACCGAGCATCTACGGAATAATGCGCCTGTTGATAGACAGCATTGCGCTCTGCAAATAGCCAATTGAAATCATCGAAGCCAGACAACAATGGCCTTTCTTTTCCTGTAGAAATACGCTCAAACAGAACTTTTACAGGCGCCTCTAAATAAACTACAATTCCTTTATCCAAAAGTTTTTGCATCAATTCATGATGACAAGGCAAACCTCCTCCGCAAGCCACAATTTTTGGTTCAGTTGTCAACGAGTTTATGAGTTCTTGCTCCTTAGCACGAAAAAAAGCCTCACCATGCTTCGAAAACATTTGAGCAATTGTTAGTCCAACTTGTTTTTCAATTTCAAGATCCGTATCGAGCAATGGAATGGAGAGTTCCCTAGACAAAGCTTTTGCCAAGCTAGACTTCCCACTCCCCATCATACCTATCAAGAAAATTGGCTTATTGATCATTTTTAGAAGCTTGGCAATCAGTAAATTGATTTACGTACAAAAAATATTTACAAAATTACCACATATTTCTTTGTGTTATCTAAAGAATATCCATATATTTGCACCCTCAAAACGGC
>DLPC01000018.1:224358-229035 GCA_002478565.1 Flavobacteriales bacterium UBA7468
GGGTCCTGGGTTCGAATCCCAGCGGGATCACAAAGACGAAAGTCAAAAGACATCAAAGTCACTCAAGTTACAATACTAGAGTGGCTTTTTTGTTTTTAGGAAATTCATATCGCTTCAAAACAACTCAAAATTTTTGTGAATCATTTGTGAACCGCATCCTTTTGGATTGTGAACCGCAAACTTTTTTCAAAAATTTTGGCGTGGGGACTTGACTTTTTTCATTTTGTGCTTACTATTATAACCGAACACATGTGTAACATTAAAATAAATTAAAATGAAAAAATCAAAATGTATTACCAAATTAGAATCACTCGCCAAGCGAGAGCAACAAAAAGCGACAAAACAAAAAGATCCATTTATTTACGTGTCTTCCCAAGTTGGCAAGCAGGTAAAGATTTCATTATCTCTACCAAAATAACTCTGGATAGCAGTAAGTGGTGTGATACTAAAAAACAAGCTAAAGGAACATCAATAGAAAGTCAACGAGTTAATATGCAGTTGAACAAATTGGAGGAAACTTGCCACAAACTATTCGACGAATATATTAAATCTATTGAAACCCCCAAATTAAATGATTACAAAGCATTTGTAGAATATAAAATATTCAATAAGGGTAATGGTTCAGTAAAACAAACATTGAAAGTGAACGAGTTATTTGATAGATATGTTCGACTTCACGATAGTAAATTAGGGAGTAAAAGAAAAAGCAGATATCAATTTGTTGGCGGTAAAGTCAATCAATTTAACACGTTGAAGTATGGCAAAAGTGATGTTGAGTTAGAAGTCCTATCCGCTGAATGGTGGAAAGAGTTTGGACAATTTCTGTTAAAAGGTTTTAAATACAAACAGAGTACTTTTAATGGTTATCTGAAAGTATTGCACGCTGTTGTAAAGGATGCTTATAATTCCGATTATTTAAAATCATACCCATTCAAAGGGTTGAAATTAGATCGGATAAAAAGCGATGTAAGGTATTTAAGTGAGGACGAATACTTTAAAATACTAAGATTCAATACCGAAGATGAACGTTTAATGAGGGCTAAGGACTGTTTTATTTTTGCCTGTAATACAGGTTTATCATACACGGATATGGCAACTGCTAAAAGGCAAAACATTACACGTGAAAGTGATGGAAATTACACCTTAACGAAAAATCGAGCAAAAACAGATGTCGAATCAATAATTCCCCTTAATGATTTTGCGATTTATATTATTCAAAAATATAGGAATCATCCTTTGTTAAGTGGAACAGATTTATTGATACCTACAATTAACTTAAACGATTATAACCACCTATTAAAATTAATTGCAGTTCATTGTGGGATTGATAAAAATATATCTTCACACATTGCTCGACATACATTTGCAACTAATTATATAACCGATGGTGGGACACAAGAATCATTAAAAATGATGCTTGGACATAGTAAAATTACAACCACTGAAAAATACGGTCAGATTATCGCTGATAAAGTTAAAAAAGAAGCTAGAGCGGTTTTTCAAAACCAATCGAGGAAGGGTGCTTTAATCCCTGATAAATATATGTTTAACGATTTATTCGATGACAAATGAGGAACTATTTAACCTACTCGTGCGAATTGAAGGCAAATTGGATCAAGTGCAATCCACTCCAATTAAAACGCACCTAAAAACAAAAGAGGCTTGTAACTATTTGAGTGTTTCAGCTAACACTTTGAACAAAATTTGTGCAGAGTATGGGATTAATCCAAAACCCATTGGTGGCTCAAATTACTACCGAGTTTCAGACTTAGAAAAACTGTTCAATTAGGCCCGGGTGAAAAACGTGGCGTTGAACTTTGCCAAAAAACAGACTATTTATTTTCAAATTCTGGACTTTAGTACCGTCGAAAATTAGTCTTAAAACAAAAATTTCGTGTCCGTGATAATGGACAAAATCGTTTCGATTTAAAACAACCCAAAAACAAGTAAAATAAACCGTTCAGGAACTAATAACACTTTTCTGAACAAAATAAAATAAACGTTAAGCGTAATAGCGAAGCTGTACCCTTTCCAAATAGGGTGAGATCATTCGGATTATGAATAACAAAGAATATATAAAAGAAAGAATATTATATGGGAAATATGATAAGAATGAATGAGAGGGCCTACTTAAGAGTTAATGATATAACAGGCAATACAATAAATAATATAGAATACATTGAATTGGATAATGGATTTGGATATTACTCTAAAAGACTATTTACACAAAGGTTTGGAATGAAAGAACGTACCATTCAACGTAGAGAAGCTGAAATAAGAAATAGAACTGATTATTGGAGGTATTGCATACCTATTGAGGGATATAAAAATTTTTACAGTATTGCACTCCTTGGGATCAACAAGAAAAATTTAAGGGATAGGAATCGAATAGAGTATATTCAATTTTTAGCAATGTTCAATTGGGACATTATAGGCACTGTAAGACCTCGAAATGCGAAAACGATCAATAGTGTGCGTAGCTTAATGGATGGGTTAAATAATGCGTTAAAAAAGCGATACAAAGACCATACAATTACGATTTGGTATAATGTGGAGCAGAATCCTGATTTAAGTGGCTATCATGCCCATTTTGTGCTCAAAACAAATTATAAAAACAATGATGCTATTCAAAAATGGTTAAAACATTATTTGGGCAAATTTGAAACCTCACATACAGAAAACACCATTGATTCAAGCGTGCATATCGACCGTTTTCAGGTGAACGACACATGGCTGGAGTATATAACCAAACAAATGGATGAGATGCCTGATGGGTATGATTTGCTCACTAACATCAAAATTTAAAATACCAAATAATCGAGGGTTTAGTTTAACCAATAAAAAAGTATCTTCGCTAACATATTTTTGATTAAACAATGACCCTCGACCAGTATATAAATAACATCAACCAGAGATATAAATTGGGCAATGCCACTGAACATACTTTCAGGGGTGATTTGCAAAATTTAATAGAACATTTAGTACCCTCTATTCGTGCTACCAATGAACCTAAAAGACAAAGTTGCGGTGCACCTGATTACATTTTAACCCTCAAAGAAATACCAGTAGGTTTTATCGAGGCGAAAGACATTGGGGATAAGGATTTAGAGGGTACTAAAAAAACGGGTAATAAAGAACAATTCGACCGATACAAAGCTTCGCTTAACAACCTAATATTCACAGATTACTTAGATTTTTATTTGTATCGTGATGGAGTTTTTGTTCGCAAGGTTAGTATTGGCGAGATTACAGATAAAGGGATAAAACCACTACCCGATAATTTTAAATCGTTTGAGGACTTTATCAAAGATTTTTGTACCCATGTGGGTCAAACTATAAAGAGTTCTAAGAAACTCGCAGAAATGATGGCAGGCAAAGCTAGGTTATTGTCGGAAGTGATTGAAAAGGCTTTAACCAGTGATGAAGAAAACCACGAAAACAGTACGCTTAAAGACCAAATGACGGCTTTTAAGCAGATTTTGATTCACGATATTACACCTAAAGGATTCGCTGATGTATATGCACAAACTATTACCTATGGAATGTTCGCAGCGAGGTTACATGATCCAACATTACCCACATTCAGCAGACAAGAAGCGTTTGAATTAATACCGAAGTCAAACCCTTTTTTGAAGAAGCTGTTTGGGTATATCGCAGGCTTAGAATTGGATGAGCGTATCAAATGGATTGTAGATGATTTGGTACAGATATTCTTGGCGTGTAATGTTGAGGATATGTTAAAGAATTATGGTAAGTCAACCAAAATGGAAGACCCCATTATTCACTTTTACGAAGACTTTTTGAGCGAATACGATCCAAAGCTTAGAAAAGCACGTGGCGTTTGGTACACACCACAGCCCGTAGTTGACTTTATTGTTAGAGCGGTGGATGATGTCCTCAAAACAGAATTTGATTTACCGCAGGGGCTCGCAGATACCTCTAAAACGAAAGTAAAGGTGAACCTCAATGGTAAACTGGTGGAACAGGAATACCATAAGGTTCAAGTATTAGACCCAGCAACAGGAACTGGTACTTTCCTTGCACAAGTTATCAAACATATACACAAGAAATTTGAAGGTCAAGAAGGCATTTGGGGTAATTATGTAGAAAACCATTTAATACCTCGTCTAAACGGATTTGAGCTACTCATGGCGAGTTATGCTATGGCACACTTAAAACTGGATTTATTGCTCACAGAAACGGGATATAAGCCTACAAACAATCAAAGATTGAGGGTGTATCTTACTAACAGCCTAGAAGAAAGTCACCCTGATACAGGAACGCTGTTTGCAAATTGGTTAAGCACCGAAGCCAACGAGGCGAATCACATCAAACGAGATACTCCTGTGATGTGCATAATTGGAAATCCACCATACAGCGGAGAAAGTGCCAACAAAAGCGATTGGATTATGAGCCTCATGGATGATTATAAAAAAGAGCCAGGAGGAAAAGAGAAGCTAAAAGAACAAAACTCTAAGTTTATTAATGACGATTATGTGAAGTTTTTACGTTATGGTCAACATTTTATTGAAAAAAACGGTTCAGGTGTATTAGCATTTATCAATCCTCATGGTTTTTTAGATAATCCAACATTTAGAGGAATGCGCTGGAATTTACTTAAAACGTATGATAAAATTTATACAATAGATCTACATGTGGAGAAAACGGCCATCTTGA
>DLPC01000008.1 GCA_002478565.1 Flavobacteriales bacterium UBA7468
TACTCCAAATCCGAAGTGGATGCTTTGGTGGTGGGTGCAAAGAATGCATTTAACGTAGCCGACACCACAGCGCGAAATGCCTTGACGGGATTAAAGGTCACAGACCGCGTTTTTGTCAATGACGATGGCGACACCAAATGGGCATTGTACATCGTTACGGCTGTTACAACCGGAACGGGTTCCACATCTACTTTCAAGAAGATTGCAGACGAGGACTTATTTACCAACGCCTTGACGGCTGCAGCTGTTAAAGCAGCTTATGAAAGCAATGCCGATACTTATGCCTACAACGGCACAGCAAAAGGCAAAGTGGATAAGTTGACCGTAAGTGCCAATATCAACTTGGACACGCTTAAAACCACGGCAGACAACGCTTTGGGAAATGCTGCAACAGCGCAAACAACGGCTAATACGGCTAACACCGCTGCAACTGCTGCGCAAAACACCGCAAACAGTGCCACCACGGCTGCTGCCGTTGCTGCTACGAAAGCAGATCAGGGAATTGCTGCTGCAGCTGCTGCACAAACCACAGCGGATTCAAAGGAAGATGCATTTACAGCAACTACAGAAACCTTTACGGGTTTGACTGGCGCTGCAAACTCTGCTATTTCTTTGACTTTGGGTCAGATTCCAAAGTCTGGCTTCAACATCGATATTTTCTTCAATGGTCTTCGTGTGAAAACACAAACCAGAACCAACGGATCTAAGACCATCACATTCACGGTTCCTTACAGCACCGAAGTATCGGATGACATCATTGTTTCTTATTGCTATTAATCGTGGATAAGATCTTAGCAAAGCAAATTGAAGGGGTGGTGGATACCACAAGTGCACAGGTCATTGAGGGTGTGAAAACCTTCAGTGACCCACTGCATGTACTCAATATGCAGGATCGCAATTTTGCCGGTATGCGCATCGATGGACTTTTCATCTACTGGTTGCGCGACTTTCAACAGCTTGATGACGTGGGAAACATCCGTCTGGGATTTGATCCACGTACAGGAGCTTTTGCCTTGCAACAATTCACTAAGCAATGGGAAAACATAACACTTTAATCCATGAATAATCAGACAAGATTCAAACTCACGCTTTTTGCAGCTGCATTTCTAGCCTTGGTAACACTTTTGGCCATTGGCTCTAAAATGGAAACCGTTGCAACGGCTGCTATTGCTGGTATCATGACGATTCTTTCAGCTTACATCTGGTCACAAACTCAAAGACCCTCACACCATGAATATGCTTCTAAACGTGCTCAAAAGTCCCGTAGTGCAAAGACTGATCGGGCTGCTCGTAGTGCTCGGCGCAATCCTGCTACTTTGGAAAAGTAACCAGCGCTTACATGCGGATAACAAACGACTCAGCTCCAATATAAAAACATTGGGAGCGGAACTCTCGATGGTAAAAACCAAGAGTGGCCAAATGGCTGCTCAAAGTGATTTACTGGTGCTTCAAACCAAAGAGCTAAAGAAACTCTTTCCAAAGGAAGTGAAGCAAATTGAGAACTTGGGTGTCAAGGTCAATAAGACAACGCAGTATAGCACAACGGTAGTGGAGACCAAAACCAATGTCCTTACTACGCTTAGAGACAGCATGGTTCTAGACACAGTTAAAGTGCGTGTTTTTGATTATCAGGATCAGTGGTATCAGATCCGTGGGGTGATTGAAAAAGACACGCAGCGCCTTGTGATTAAATCCACCGATACGCTCACTCAGGTGCTTTATCTAGGAGAACGCCAAAAGCCCTGGCTTTGGGTCTTTTCACCACGAAAAATTCAGCAAAGGGTCAGTGTATCAAATCCCAATGCAACGATCAAGTATAGTCAAACCATACAAATTCAAAAACCATGAACAAATTAATCCTTGGAGCTGCGGCAGCAATTGCCCTGTATGCCTTCACAAAGAAGAAAGGTTCTACTACTGGAACCGACACCTCCAACTCGAGCGATCCTGCTGTGACCGCTACTCAGAAAGCAACCCGTTCAGTAACCTTTTACAAAGCATAATCATGGCAGAACTAGCAGTACCCATTCCAATGACACCGCGTGTGTTTTATTCTGATACAGCGCTATCGCAAAACAAAGCGAAGATGGATGCGATTGGTAAAACCTTTTACAAAGAGATCAAACAAGCTGAGACCTTGACCAAGGTGCCTGGATCGTTGATCCTGTCTTTGATTTTCACTGAGAGTGGCGGTCGTCCAAGTGTGGTGAGTTCGGCAAATGCCGTTGGATTGATGCAAATGAAAACCCAAACGGCAAACGACATCATTTACTGGGAAAACAAAGCAGGACGTTTAAGCGCTGAAGAACTCGCTATTCTTAAAAAGCACTTAGGAGAGCGTGTCAACGGGCCTTTGAAACAAAAGTACTTATCCCATAAAATCAAAGAGAACAACTATACGGGCAACGTCATTGTGAAAGCTGACCTGATGAAGCCAGAACTCAACGTCTTGTTAGGTTCGATGTATCTCGGAATCTTGATGGATCAACACCAGGAAGGTGAAGTACTGCGCCTTGACAAAGTACTTGTTCGCTACAACCAAGGCTATTTCTTTAAGCCAGGAACGGGAAGTGTGGAGCAAACATTGGATTTGGTGAAAGGTAAAAGCAAGGAAGCTTATTCCTATATCTTAAAAGTGGTGGGTAAAAATGGACTTTTGGAAACTCAAGGTAAGTAGTGAATCAACATGCGCTGAATACTGAAATCGAGGCTTTTATCCATCAAAAAGACAAAGCCAAAGAAGCGTACAGCGCGGCTGATAAGACATACATTGCAAAATTTAGCGGAGCTGGAGGCCAAGGCAGTAAAGGTGCATCAGGCGAAGGCTTGCTTTATGAGTTTTTTACCCCTGACTACATCTGTGAACTCATGTGGATGCTAGCCAAAAGGTATGGCTACAACTCCAAAGGAACAGTATTGGAACCAAGTCTCGGAACAGGGAACTTGCTCAAATGGGCACCGGATCTTTCGAAGTGCTATGGTTTTGAGATCAACCCGACATCGAAGCGCATATGTGAGATTCTTTACCCTGAGGCTAAGATTTATGAAGGCTATTTTGAAACTGCCTTTTTACATGCCCCACGTTTCACACAGCGCTTGAAAAGCCCAATGACTTGGCTAGGTGGCTATCCATTTTCTCTAGTTATTGGAAATCCGCCTTATGGCAAATACAAGAACTCATACAGTAGCTATTTTCCAAAGCCGAAGATGCATCAAATAGAACTGTTTTTCATGTATTACTCCCTACAACTTTTGAAGCCCGGCGGGCTATTGGTGTTTATTACGGGCAGTAATTTTCTAAGAAACGGCATTAGCTACCAAGGAGAGAAAATGGAGCTAGAAAAGATCTGCGACTTAGTAGATGCTTATCGCTTACCGCCGGTTTTCAGTAGCACCAAAGTCCCAACGGACATCATTGTATTAAAACGAAAATAACATGGTATACAAAACAAACCAAGCAAAACCGCAGATGGTTTTTGATAAAGATACTTACTCGGAGCTCGAGAAGGAGCTGGATGCCATAGAGGCACAGTTTAAGGTGCGTGAAATTGAAATCACCTTCAACAAGGAAGCACTGTTCTTTGGTGACATTAAATCCTCTATGGATGTCTATATGTTCTTGAAAAACAGAATTCTAAAAGGCATTGAAGTCCAGGAGCACTTTATTGCCATTTTTTTGAGTCAGGCCAATAAGATCATTGGCTATTACCACCATTCAACAGGCACGATCAATGCTACGATGGTAGACGTTGAATTACTTACGGCCGTGGCGGTCAAAACCTTGGCAAAGGCAGTTATCATCTCGCATAACCACCCAAGTGGAAATCTTACCCCGTCTGATGCCGATAAGAGCCTTACAAGAAACATTGTCAAGGCACTCAAATACTTTGACATCTCACTTTTGGATCACATCATAGTTACTAAAATCGGCTATTATTCCTTTAATGAAAAGGGAGAAAGCAGCATCATGGGATATGTTCCGAAACTAAGTCCACAGGAGCTTAGACTTCGTGAAGAAATACTTACTCAACTCAAACGAGTAACTGAGGTCAACGCGCCCAACTTGTATGAAATGATGCAGTCTCCACAAGGCTATGAGCAAGTGGAACAAATGGTCATTGATAAGGTATTGCACGATCAAATGGTTCCAGCAGCCGTCATTCCACTTTTAGAAACTGAACTTACGATGATCTGATGCACAATATAAGCCCGACATATCTTCGCGCGCGCTTGGATCTCATCCGTGAGAAACTCACCATTGCCACGGACATGCAAGCTGCCTTGCTTCGCAATGGTGTGTATTATGATCAAAAGGCCATTGAGCAAAAGGCAAAGTCAAAGCAATATCCTCAAACACCTTTGAGCTTTACAGAGCTCTGCACATTTAATACCTGGTTTGTGTTGCATCCTGAAAAAGTATGTGGCCAAGAGGTTGTGACTTCCAGTAAAGAATTCCCGGTAACCATTCAAGGCGATAAGTCTAAAATACTCGCCACAATTCAAAAACAACAAAGCTATTCGCTCATCGAAATAGAGGCCTTGGCACTCGAATACGAACTTCAAATTAATCAATTATGAGTTACTTAAAATCAGTTGCTAACATTCAGAATTTAGGCGCTTTAAATGCATATACTTCAATGAATATAAGAAGTAAATCACAAGCTCTTGACAACGTACTCAAACAGGTCGATGCACTCAAAGGCTTGGGATCGACAGAAGGCAACAAACTCTCTTTTGAGGACGTCATGGCCAAATACAACCAAGGCATCACTGAGCCTGAAATCAAGGCTTGGGTATGGTACAAACAGCACCAAGGTATTCCGATGAATGGTTGGGAAGCCTACCATCTGGAGGGTACTGGTAGGGTTTTGATCTCACAGTTGCATACCTTGGTCAGACAAGGTGCTTTGTTTTACCATGCTGGTGAAATGATGCCTTTTCCAATTTATACCTATGGCAATATGTATGACAGGCTTCAGCAGCTCGAGGTGGACAAAAATGAAATTCTTGAATATTTTGGCGAAGAGGTGTACAATCAACACAAAGAAGCGCTGGAAAAAGCAAAGCCAGAGCTACTTGCAGTAGAAAACCCCGATGAGAAGGAGCGCCCAATTATTACGGCCATTTCAGATTTTGCGGTAAACCCAGATTTGTTTAGCATTACGGGAGTTCGCGAAGAGTTTATGGATTTAGAGAATTCCGAAGAACTTAGAAAGGTCAATGGAAAAATCGAGCGCAAAAAGGACAGTGACAAGATCCGTATTCGCTTTGATGGAGAGACTAAATACACCTTGCAAAACGTGTTTGTCAAATGGCTTTTCACACTAAATCCAGACACTGATTTTGAAAAGAGTTCCTCTATTGATATAGCAGATTATTACATTGCTAATAAAGCTTTGAGAGATGATCGCCTAACCAAAGAAGAAAAGGCAGAACTCAGAGCTAATGCACGCATTGAAGGGGAAAAGCTCTTTTCTCGATTCTTGCATGAGGTACTTGCCTTTGAAGATCAGCAAAAATTGAACTTTGCTTGGAACCGCGTTTACAACGGGCAGTCAGATATCAATTATTCGAAAGTGCCCATCGGTTTTGAATGTTCAGCTCGTTTCAAATCCGGAATCCTTCAAATCACAGATATTCAGCGCCAAGGCGTTGCCTTTATGGAGGCTATGGGATCCGGTATCAACGCTTTTGATGTAGGAGTTGGGAAAACCATGACAGCCATTGTAAACCTCGCCCATAACTTGTATTCAGGCAAATGCAAACGCCCTTTGGTAGTCGTTCCAAAACCCACCTACAAAAAGTGGATGAATGAAATCATTGGCTACACCGATCGCAAAACCGGAGAGTTTGTGCCTGGTGTATTGTCTCACACCGGAATCACAGTTAATGATTGGTTCAACTTAGGTACAGACATTGTAGAGAAAATCAATCTCAATAAAGCTGTGCCAGAGAAATCCATTACGATGGTGACTTATGAAGGCTTTAAGCGCCTAGGGTTTGGAAAGTCCGTTTCAGATGAATTGTTTACAGAACTCGTCAACATTCTTGGGCAATCCAAAGAGAAATCCAACCGTGACAAGGAAATCGAATACCAGAAGTTTCGAGAGATGATCGGAGTAGGGCTCAAGAACACCATTGCAGATATTGACATTCTAGGCTTTGATTACGCGGTGATCGATGAAGCGCATCGCTGCAAGAATGTGTTCAGCCAGGTGAAAAGTGATGATGTGGGCAATAAACGCTACAACATTCAATCAGCTACTTCTGAAACCGGTCAAAAGGCTTTTTTGATCCTTAGTTTTATTCAAAGAAAGTATGGCCGAAACACTATGCTTTTGACCGCTACGCCATTTTCCAACTCTCCTTTGGAAATCTATTCCATGCTGTCGCTTGTGGCCTATGATTCATTAAGGGATAATGGCATATTAAACCTAGATACCTTCTTTGATTTGTTCGTGCTTCCAACCGTGGAATGGACAGCAAACTACAAAGAAGAAATCGTAGAGAAGGAAGTCATTAAAAGCTTCACCAATCGCCGCGTACTTCAAAAACTCATCTATAACCACATCCTTTACAAAACAGGAGAGGAAGCTGGGGTGATTCGGCCAAAGAAGATTAATTTGCCATTGCTCTATGACCTTGAAAACTCCAAGCAAAGACTTCCCAAAGACAAGCAGGTCTTGACCTACATAAACATGACACCTAAGCAGCGCACGAACCAAGACGGGATTGTTGCGATGGCCAAGAAGTCTACCCAAGGAAAGTTGGACATGGGTAATTTGTTTCGTGCCTTGGCTTTCAGTTTGGATAACGCACTTTCACCATATCTACTCTACGGTACTCCGGAAGACTACAAGGAGTTTGTGGCAGAAAGCCCGAAGATTGCTTATGTCATGGATTGTATTGCAACAGTAAAGAAATGGCACGAAGATCACCAAGAAACAGCCAGCGGTCAGGTCATTTACATGAATCGAGGTAAGCAGTTTTTCCCACTGGTGAAAGAATACTTAGAGAAAGAGATCGGCTACAAAAAAGGTGTGATGTATGACCGCAATCGAGTCGACGAAGTCGAGATCATCAGTTCTGAAATCAACGATACACGAAAGGAGCTCATCAAGGAAGCATTCTTAGATGGCGTGGTGAAAATCATCATCGGGACAGCAACTATTCGCGAGGGGATTGATTTACAAAAGCGTGGAACAGTGATTTACAACTGTTATCCGGAGTGGAATCCAACGGACATTCGCCAATTAGAAGGCCGTATCTGGAGACAAGGAAATCAATTTCAGTATGTGCGCATCGTCATGCCTTTGGTGCAGGATTCCATGGATGTGTTCGTATTCCAGAAACTCGAAGAAAAGACTTCGCGAATCAATGACATTTGGTTTAGGGGAGATAGAGGAAATGTCCTGGACTTAGAAAGTATGGATCCCGAAGAAATCAAACTAGCATTGATCACGGATGTGGATCGATTGGTTGCCATGTTCTTTGATCAAGCCAAGGAGAATCTGAACCGTGATTACAAGCGTGTGAATTTAGCTATTGACACTTTGAAAGCGGTGCAAAATGACATTCGTGATTACACTACTTACAGAGAAAAATCGCTGAATTGCATCAAATCCTTTCATACGACTTTACTCAATTCTACCTTCTTACAAGAAACACCCAAGGTGGCCAACGATGGCGAGGTGGTCAATAAAAGTGTAAAAAAAGCAAAGGAGCTCAAAGAAGAGATTGAAGCACTATTAAACGCAACGGATCAACAAGACAAGGATATCATTTCCATGGGAAGAAAAATTGATGCGTCCTATGCCTTATTGGGATTGTATTTCTCCCAAGGATACTATGTGTCGTACTTCAAAGAATATGTGAGTAAAGTCCGCAAAACGGAGCGCACCTTGCTCAAACCTAAGGGATATTCACTAACAAGTGACTTGAGTCCTGTAATGGCTCAATACGAAGTAGACAAGCAAGCAATCATTGCACAATCAGAGCTCTACAAAGGAGATCAGAACTCACCAAAGTGGCAAGAGCTGAAAGTAGAAATCCAAGCCAAAAAATCAGCATTGCAAGTCGAAGGACGAAGTGCTCAGGCGCGAGCTGAAGAATTCAATCGCTTGAATTACTTACTAGAATACCGCACCAATCTCACACCGGTAAAAGCAACACCAGCAATTACCTTAAATGAACTGGAGCTAGAAGCCCTTGCATTTGAACTCGAATTAGAACTATTAAATTTTTAGACCATGTTAAACACAACAAACTACTTTCAAAAAACATCAAACATCGGCTGGGAAAACCTTCCAGAAGCACTCGCCAAAGGACACCGTTTGGTGGAAGGAGCTTCACAAGAAAACTGGAGTCCGTACCGTACCAATGAGAACATCAAGCGCGTAGTGGATGCTTATTTCAAAAAGCTCGATGAATATATGGCTCAAAATCCTGTGAAGCCATCCGGTGACAAGAAAGCGCCGGTGAAAACTGCTACTTCAAAGCCTGTGAAGAAAGTTAGTACTCCGGTTAAAAAAGCAGCTCCTGTAGTTACTTACAAAACGGATGATGTAGAGCATCTCGATACCGATGTTCAGTTCATCAAGCGCTATGCTGCGATGCATGGAAAGGTGAAAAGCCAGGCGCAGATTTTAACCTTGATCCACAGCCTTCAAAAAGCGATTTTGGAAAGACGGATCCGTAAAACGTCAACTTATGCCAAGGAAATCGAAACCATGCAGCAGCAATTGATTTCATGCTATGAGCAAATGGGGGAGATGGCTGAAATCAAAATTGATGCTAAGAACCTAAAGCGCTATTTAGAGATTGCGCATAGTCAAGCGGGTATGCTGTCAATTGCGCTTTTAAAAGCCTACGTTTCCTTAAACGGAAAACGAGACATCAAAGACAAGGCAGGACGCCTATTTAATCGCATCAAAAAGGCTGTTGAGCAAGGAAAGATTACAAAGTCCGACAAATACGCCACAAAGCTTGATGATGCCTTTCAAACGCTCAAAACCTACATCGATGGGGATTCTAAAATACTCAACATTAACAAGGCACAACTCAATGGCCTCATGGGCATCGTCGGAGGTGAATTATTCCCAAAGAACAAAGGTGTTTCTGGAATGGATGACAATGGCATGATTGTGAATTCTGGCGAGCTTTTAAAAATGGACTTTCAAACCATAGGCCTTCAAGGGAAATACCGAGAACTCATCGGTGATCCAAGTGTCGGGTTCTTCGCCATGGTATTTGGACTCCCAAAGTCAGGAAAATCCACCATGTGCCTAGACTTTGCCCATCACTTAGCAGCAAATCATGGCAAAGTGTTGTACTGCGCCATTGAAGAAGGTTACGGATACACACTCAAAGAGAAAATAGAGCGCCTAAAAGCCAATCACCCGAACTTGTTTGTCACCGCTCGCGTTCCGGAACACCTGGATCAATTTCAATTTGTTTTCATAGATAGCGTTTCCAAAGCTGGTCTAGAAGTAAGCGACATGGACGAAATGCGCAAAATGAATCCGAATACTTCATTCATTTTCATTTACCATACGACCAAGGAAGGAAAATTTAGAGGCGTGAACGCTCATGCGCACGAAGTGGATGTGATTATTGAGGTGGAAAAAGGGAAAGCAACTTCGACTGGAAGATTTAATGCAGGGGGTAGTGTGGGGGTGTAAAATAAATTTATCTTTATGTCGAACTAAATAATAAACTGATTGCTATTCAAAAAATATTAGAAAGTATTCTAGTATATCTGGCAATTGCACTATTTTTATGATCTAATTTTGGTTTATCTGTTCTAATAAATCAATATTTGGGTTCAAATAATATCCTAACAATTTTTAAACAAAATTGAACCCACAAACGATGACTAACAAATATTTTTCTGAAATTGAAAAAGTAGAAGAAGCAAAAGGTGTGGAGTGTGTTCCATCTGATAAATATATGCGTACTATTCGAGAGGCTTATCGATGGACTTTCTCTGAAATCTCAAATCCTCAAAATTTTTTACCACGAGCCTTAATTAATGATAATCCGAGAATTGAGAAATCCAAAATGAAATGCGAAGGCTGGTCACTCTCATTTTATGATACAGAGGAAAATGCATTAAATAAATTCAATTCTTACCGAAAAAACAAACCCAATATTGATAAAAAACTTGGTACTCACTTAGCAAAAGGTATTTTAGAGGAATCTGATGGATATTGCGGTAAAGTTAATCGGGATGGTCACTTTGAATTTTTTGAGTCAATAAATTGTGATTTATCAACCAAATTTGAAATAATATCAAAGTTATGAAATCCAACCTATTTACACTAGAGACTAATCCATTTGGAGAGCTCATCTTTGTTGGGGATTTGCTTTTTAAAATGTGTCCGACTACTTCTGTTTACACAAATTCTAAGAATGAAGTAATTATACATGAATGGGCTGATCTAAATGAGAATGGAGATGATATTAATTTCATCTATAATGTTTCGCCTATTAACCTTAAAAGATATATAAATTTAGAAATATCCCATCTAGATTTAATTCGTAGTGCAATTTATGGAAAAGTAATAATTTTTGAAGGGCATTTTGCAAAATCAAATAACTTTTCACTTTGTGATATTTTCGATATTGACATAACCTATTTACCTTCTAAAGACGCTTTCTTTATGCCAAATGAAACAGAAGATATTGAAGTTATCTCTAGGGAATTTAAATTAGAGGATGTTGATTTAATTGAAAATCAAATAGATATTCCTGATGACGTTTTAAATCTTCATCTGAAAGAAGGTGATTCTGTTGGATATGGCCGAGTTGATACATATGTTTTAGGTAATGTTCTTTCCAATTTCGAGGAGCTGTATAAAGAAGTTGCTAAAGATCATATTCTTGGTGTTAGTAGGCAGAATGAAATAAGTAAATCAGAAAAGCAATACCTTTTGGGATTTTCTCATACGGAGGTAACTAGGGTAATGGCAGCATCTTTCTCTATTCTGTTGAAACCCAAACAGAATAAAGTTAGATTTACAGAGTTGAAAGGTGAGGAAGTTAAAAATGATGATGCAATCGTATTATTTGAAAAAATTGGTAAATTAATTGAAAATAGTAATTCAGAAGAAAAAATTTCGACCATTAGTAATGAATACAGTAACTCAGTATTCCAAAAACTACAATCTTTTGCACAAACTGTCACAAAGCATGATATCAGCATTGACATTAATTACAAACTAAAAGAAAAAATAGGTTTAAAACAGTTTAACATTAACAAAGTAAGTGGTAATAAAATAATAGATAGTGTATTGAGTACTTCAAGTAAGACAGAAGAAAAAATATTGTTGAATGGAAAATTTACCGCAATTAATTGCAGAACAGCTCATTTTTCATTTAAAAGCGATGACAATGCAGATGAGATTTCCGGTTATTTTGATCCAATATTAGGAGGATTGGAGAGTTTAAATTTTACAAATAATTATAAAATATTAATTCACAAAACAATCTTCAATGATAAGGGTAACAATCGTCGTAAGCCGGAAGTTTGGATACTAAAATATGAATTATTTTAAATTTGGGAGAACCTGATATTTTATTGTCAATTTCTTAGAGGTACTCATTACTTTCTTTTAGGCTGAGATCAATTAATAAAGCTCCTCGCTAAAAATATTATTTAAATTGATCTTACGATGAAAGTTTTGAATGATTAACTTATCCAGTTTCTTTTAATAAAGACTGAACAATAACTACCCTAAATTTTGTTATTTAGAGTTATCTCCCAACATCACCTACCATACTTTTATATAATAGGTACGCCTTATTTTAACAACACAATTAAGCAACCATCTTATGGTGATAGGCGTCTTAGCACTGCAGTGCTAAGACGCCTATCACCAATACAACAACTACATTTTCTACATCACTCTTAATATTTGTCCAGTTTTTTGC
>DLPC01000023.1 GCA_002478565.1 Flavobacteriales bacterium UBA7468
GCATTTGTGAGTACAAAGGTTGCACCTTCTTCATGTGCTCTTTGTGCTACTTTCCAAGCGATACTTTGATTGTTGAGGGCACCGAAAATGATACCGCGTTTTCCTTTTAGTAAATGATTAGACATGTGTTACAATTTTTAACAAAGTTAATAATCTTCCTTTTCAAGTAGCACCTTTAGGTTTTTTAGTCCTTTTTCGAGGTCATTTCCGAGCATTTCTTCCATGTTCATGAGTGCGCCCATGAGATTCAAAGGATAAGGCATCTTGCTTGTAATGGCCCAAGTCACTTCAGTTTGCTTATTGCCTGCAATGCTATTGGTTGCTATATAAGAAGGATTCACGCTTTCAAACGGTCTGATGAATTTCAGTTCGATGCTGATTTTACTTTTGCGTGCGCTGCTATCAAGCGCAATAATTTTTTGCTGCCCAGCACCTACATTTTCATCCTTGCTATCCCAGGCATGCACAAAGCCAACCTGACCATCTTTACCTGTTGTCGTAATTTTCATTTTAGGGTCAGCTTTCCACCAAACGCCATATTTAGTCTGGTTGTTGAGTTGCTTGACATAATTAAAGACTTCAGTTTGAGGACGGTTGATTTGAATGCTGCGGCTCACTAAAATTTCTTTCGGTACAAAGAGTGCAATGATGAGTAAAAGCGCTATCAGAAACAGCAAACCAAGTAGAATTCTTTTGAGTAGTTTCATAAGTAAGATTTTGAATTTCAAATTGAAGTTAATGTTTTTATCTCAAATACTTGCGCTCTGCCCAGAAAGTGCCGAAGGGCAAGAAAGCCGTCAAGAACAAGATCAAACACTTAACAAAAGGCCATTTTTCTTCCAAAAGGAAATAGACAATATAAAAACAGTAGATTAAAAACAAAAAGCCGTGGATATAACCAACCCATTTGTTGGGTTCGGGCATGTCATAGCCATATTTGAGGGCCATAGTGACCAAAAGGCCTAACCAAGAAAAACCTTCGGCGATGGCCATGATTCTGAATTGTTTGAGCGCGTTGTTATTAGACATATTTTAGGATTTTTCGATTGCTTTAATGAGGTCACGGATGCGGGCCGCTTCAATGAAATCGAGGTCTTTGGCGGCGCGCTCCATTTGTTTTTTAAGCGCTTTGATCTCTTTGTCGCGCTCTTCGGGGTTCATAGTTGCTACAGGTGTGGCACTTTGCTGTTGTTCTTTTTGAAAGTTTTTGACCTGACGCGTGGTTTGGTCGCCGTCTGCCACTTTTGTAGACTCCAGGATTTTGTCTTTGGATTTATTGAGGGTCTGCGGCACTTGATTGTGTGCTTTATTGTAGGCCTCTTGTGTCAGGCGGCGGCGCGCTGTTTCATCGATGGTACGCTGCATTGATGGCGTGATTTTATCGGCATACATGAGCACCTTGCCATTGACGTTACGGGCGGCGCGCCCTACGGTCTGTACCAACGAACGCTCGTTGCGCAAAAAACCTTCTTTGTCTGCATCGAGGATGGCTACCAAAGAAACCTCTGGTAAATCAAGGCCTTCGCGCAGCAAGTTGACACCGATCAAGACATCAAAGACACCCAGCCTCAGTTGGCGCAAGATTTCAACGCGCTCGATGGTATCGATTTCAGAGTGGATGTAGCGACACGGGATGCCGAGGCGGTCGAGGTATTTTTGAAGTTCCTCGGCCATGCGCTTGGTGAGGGTGGTTACTAAAATGCGTTCTTGTACTTGTCTGCGGGCCTCAATTTGCTCGATGAGGTGATCAATTTGGTGTTTGGTGGGGTGTACCTCAATGACAGGATCCAATAAGCCAGTTGGTCGAATGAGTTGTTCTACCAAGATGCCCTCTGCTTGCTGGATTTCGTAATCGGCGGGTGTGGCAGATACGTAAATGACATTGTTTAAAAAGCCTTCGAATTCTTCAAACTTGAGCGGGCGGTTGTCAATGGCCGCTTGTAAACGAAAACCGTAGTCTACTAAATTGATTTTGCGTGCGCGGTCTCCGGCGTACATCCCGCGTACTTGGGGTAGTGTGACATGACTTTCGTCAATCACCATCAGGAAGTCATCAGGAAAGTAGTCAAGTAAGCAAAAGGGGCGTTCTCCGGGCTCTCGGCGGTCGAAGTAGCGCGAATAATTTTCAATGCCCGAACAATAGCCAAGCTCGCGGATCATTTCGAGGTCGTAATTGACGCGTTCGTCGAGTCTTTTGGCTTCTTCGAGTTTGCCTTCCTCCTTGAAATTAGCCACCTGCTCTACGAGGTCGTCCTGGATTTGTAATATCGCTTGTCTGGTATTTTCAGGGCTAGAAACAAATAAATTGGCTGGAAAGATATCGATGTTTTGAAAGCGTTCAAGTACCTGGCCGCTTTCGGGGTCAATGGCACTGATTTGCTCAATTTCATCGCCCCAAAAACCGATGCGCAAAGCGTAGTCGGCATAAGCCAAATAAATATCAACGGTATCGCCACTGACCCTAAATTGTCCGCGTTCAAAATCAGTATTGCCGGCTCTTTGATAGAGGTTCTCGACTAAGCGAAACAGAAATTTGTTGCGCACGATGGTTTGCCCTACCTGAATATGTAGGATACTATTTTTGAATTCAGTAGGGTTACCGATACCATAAATACAACTTACAGAGGCCACAACAATAACATCGCGGCGCCCAGAAAGCAGGGCAGAGGTGGCGGCCAAGCGGAGCTTTTCAATTTCGTCATTGATTTGAAGGTCTTTTTCTATATAAGTTCCGGTTGAAGGAATGAAAGCCTCGGGCTGATAATAGTCGTAGTAGGATACGAAATATTCCACAGCATTATTTGGAAAAAATTGCTTGAATTCGCCGTAGAGCTGTGCAGCTAGTGTTTTGTTGTGCGATAAAATGAGTGTAGGGCGCTGCACTTCTTTGATAACGTTGGCTACCGTGAAGGTCTTGCCACTACCGGTAACACCAAGCAGGGTTTGCTGCCCAATGCCGTCCTTTAAACCGGCCACGAGCTGCCTGATGGCCTCGGGTTGGTCACCCGTTGGTTTGTAGTCAGATACCAGCTCAAATTCCATGTGTCAAAATTACCAATTATATAGATGAAGGCTTATCTTTGTTTTATGGAAAATCAACAAATCATTGAAGTTAAAGCCACCATCAACGCTTCAATAGGCCAAGTTTGGGAGAAATGGACCCAAGCACAACATGTCATCCATTGGAATTTTGCACACGAATCTTGGTGCTGCCCTAGTGCTGAAGTCGATTTCAAAGAGGGTGGTAGCTCCAAATATAGAATGGAAGCTAAAGATGGCAGTTTTGGTTTTGACCTCATCGCAACTTTTACTGCGATTGTTCCGCAAGAATGGATTGCTTCCTCTCTTGAAGATGGTCGAAAAGTTGAGGTGAAATTTGCCTCAAATGGTCAGCAAACCATATTAGTACAACGTTTTGAGCCAGAAACTCAAAATCCGATAGAACTTCAACAACAGGGTTGGCAAGCCATACTCGATCAATTCAAGCGCTATTGCGAGCAAAACTAGGCGCATGCATCCCGATATCGCGGCTCACATAGCTCAATTTCCGGAACACATTCAAGTACAACTCAAGTCCTTGCACGCTTTTATATTGGAAAAAGTACCTGAACTGACGCAGAAAATGGCCTATGGCATCCCGACCTTTCAACTCCATGGAAAGAACTTGATTCATTTTGCCGGATACTCCAAACATATTGGCTTGTATCCTGGCGCTAAAGGTATAGCTGCGTTTAGTACTGAATTTGAAAAGAGAAACTACAAATACTCGAAAGGCGCCGTTCAGTTTCCTGTAAAGGAAGCTTTGCCACTCGATTTGGTGGAAGAAATTTTGAACTACTTAGTGCAGAATAGCGCAACAAAATAAGACTCAAAAAAAGCGCCCGAAGGCGCTTCATTAGTTTTTACCTAGCAATACAACCAAATTTTTAGTTTTTTTTGCCTCCACCGATTTGCTATACATCTTGAGGAAATCGAGTACGCGTGGATTTGGCAAAAGTGTCTGGGTTTGAGGTAAAGTTTCGGAGTAATTGTTTTGAACCATAGGCAAATTAAAAGTTTAAGCATCTAACGCTAAACATTTGGAAATATTGTTTGTGGCCAATAATTTCTAATTTTGCCCCATCATCAATCAACAAAACAACAACATCATGATCAAACCAGGAGTCGCCACAGGTGCAGCAGTCCAAGAAATTTTTAGCTTGGCCAAACAAAAGGGTTTTGCCCTGCCAGCCATTAATGTCACAAGCAGCAGTACCATCAATGCCGTCATGGAAACTGCTGCCAAACTAAATGCGCCAGTTATCATTCAATTTTCTAACGGGGGTTCGCATTATTTTGCAGGTAAAGGACTCTCCAATGACAATGAAAAAGCAGCCATTTTAGGCGCTATATCTGGGGCCAAGCACGTACATGCATTGGCCGAGGCCTACGGTGCCACTGTGATCTTACACACCGACCACTGCGCCAAAAAATTATTGCCCTGGATCGACGGTTTGCTCGATGCCGGAGAGCAATTTTATAAAGAAACAGGGAAGCCACTTTTTAGTTCCCACATGATTGACCTCAGTGAAGAACCCTTAGCAGAAAATCTTGAAATCTGCCAACAATACCTGCGCCGTATGGCAGCAATGGACATGACGCTCGAAATTGAATTAGGCATTACTGGCGGGGAAGAAGACGGCGTTGACAACACAGATGTTGACAATGCTAAGCTGTACACCCAGCCCGAAGAAGTAGCGCAAGCCTATCAAGCACTTTTGGAAGTCTCTCCAAGATTCACTATTGCTGCTTCTTTCGGAAACGTACATGGTGTTTATAAACCAGGAAATGTGCAACTGACACCCGTGATCTTGAAGAATTCACAAGATTATATTCAAGAAAAATTTGGCACAGGCCTTAATCCTGTTGATTTTGTGTTTCACGGCGGTTCGGGCTCTACACTTGAAGAAATCAGAGAGGCCATCGGTTATGGCGTCATTAAAATGAACATCGATACGGACTTGCAATATGCCTTTACGGAAGGAGTTCGCGATTATATTACCGCAAAAATAGCTTATCTTCGTACCCAAATTGGTAATCCAGAGGGTGCCGATATACCAAATAAAAAATACTACGATCCACGCAAGTGGCTGCGCGAAGGAGAACTCACTTTCATAGAAAGACTCAGCGCGTCGTTTGCCGATCTAAATAATATCAATACGTTGTTGTAACTATGTCTTGGTTTAAAAGAAATAAAGAAGGAATCACTACTTCCACGAGTGAAAAAATGGAAGTGCCAGAAGGGCTTTGGGTCCGCTGCTCAAATTGTAAAACGCTTTACACCAGCGAAGACCTACAGCGCAATAACTATGTTTGTGACCGCTGCTCGCACCATGAAAGAATTGGTGCTCAAGAGTACTTTGAGCTCATCTTTGACGATGCAAAATTCAAAGAACTCGATGCCAAACTTACTTCCGGAGACCCACTAGGATTTGTCGATACCAAAAAATACACGGATCGCGTTGCGGCTACCCAAAAAGCTACAGGTCTCAAAGATGCCATTCGCACTGCCAAAGGTAAATTACACGGCATTGATTTTGTGATCGCAGCCATGGATTTCAATTTCATTGGTGGCTCTATGGGCTCCGTAATGGGAGAAAAAATTGCACGCGCAATTGACCAAGCCATCAAAAGCAAAGCAGGCTTTATGATTATTTCAAAATCTGGTGGTGCACGCATGATGGAAGCCGGATTTTCACTGATGCAAATGGCTAAAGTTTCTGCCAAATTGGGTCAATTATCAGAGGCAAAGCTTCCTTATATTTCTTATCTAACCGACCCAACTACTGGGGGTGTTACAGCTTCATTTGCAATGTTGGGCGATATCAATATTGCTGAACCTGGTGCGCTCATTGGTTTTGCAGGCCCACGTGTTGTAAAAGAAACAATTGGCCGCGACCTTCCTGAAGGTTTCCAAACCAGCGAATTTCTATTAGAACATGGCTTCCTTGATTACATCATCGAGCGTACCCAAATTCGCGAAACATTAGGCTTGTCCCTTCAGTTGTTTTTCAATTAATCGGAATTAGTTTGTAACTTAGAGGCACAAGTGCTTCTATGAAAAAACTATTACTTTGTTTGCTGACACTTTTGTCAGTACAAGCCTACACCCAAGATACCACATGGGTTCAAACTTTTACATTCGATTCCATCACTACGCGCCGGGCCAATTTTCAGTTCCCTGCAAGCCTCGATACACAGCGCTTTGAAAAAGTGCTCATGTATTATAAACTCAAGTGTTCACCTTTAACCACTTGGGATCAATATGACTGCGGCGAGTGGGATTACCTCACCTACACCCGAGTTTTTGACCACACCGGGCAGCTAGATTCTGCAGCCATTAATGGGCAGATGTACTTGGCTAATTGCGCTGCTCCATCACAAGTTCAATTCAATCCATTTCCTTATTCGGAGGCCGATTTATATGATATGCAAGAAGCATCAAGACAGTCTATTGCCATGAATTATCACACGCTTAACAGCGGTATGGCTAGCTCAACGGCTCCTTTTCAAACCAACCACAAAGGCAGTAAATTTCAGTTCATCATCACTGCCGCAGAATTATTGTCTGCAGGTCTACAAGCCGGACCAATCAGCGCACTGAAACTCAATTTGGTTTTAGGTGGAGAATTGCGAAGGCCAAGTATCAAATTAGCAATGACCAGCAACACCGCCTTGACTAGTTTTTATGATGGCGCGCTCACAGAAGTTTATCAGGCGTCAAGAGTTGGTGCTGCTCAATTACAACCCGGCTGGAATGATTTTATTTTTTACCAAGATTTTAGTTGGGATGGCAGTTCTAACCTCATAGTAGACCTCTCTTTTTCGAATGATCTTGAGGCTGCTCAAAGTCTGAGCTTTGTTATGGAGCCAAATGCATCGCATCCTTCATTGGCATATCAAACTAGAAATGGTGCACTGGATTTCGATGGTGCTCAGTATACAATTTCCTCCTTGGCCAATCAGGAAATTGGCGGACAATTCACTATTGAATTTTGGGCTAAAGGAAATGGAAATGCGGGTCAAAACTCAACCTTTATTGAAGCACTCGACACAGCAAACCGTCGCATCCTCAATATCCACTTACCTTGGAGCAATAACAATATTTATTTTGATGCTGGAGATGAAACAGGCTATGACCGCATTAATCAGGCGGCTACTCCGGCCGAACTCGACAACACTTGGGTTCATTGGGCTTTTGTCAAAGATCAAGCCAACGCACAAATGTTCATCTACAAGAACGGCCAATTATGGCATGCTGGCGCCAATAAAACCAGAGAAATGGGTTACATCCATCGTATGGTTTTGGGCTTTAGTAACAATCAAAATCTTGGTTGGAAAGGAAATATTGACGAATTGCGTGTTTACAATGCAGCGCTTTCGCAAAGCACTATTTTAGCCAACTTCCAAGCTCAAATAGACAACACACATCCCAACTGGAATGACTTACTACTTTATCACAACTTTGATGAGTTGGCATTTGCAAAAGACGAAAGTCCGCATGGTGAATTATTAATGCCGTCCAATACCGGCATGATTCAGCCGAACGGCGTTTTTCTTGCAGGCGTTCAAAGCATTAATTCAAGACCACTGCTCCAATTGGGTCAAGGAAATTGTGGTCCTATTCAAAATAGCATTTATGGCAACCCCAAACTCAAAGAACCTGTAGTGGTATTCAAACAAGTTCCGTTGCACAGACATTTTGAACTAGTCCAAACCTATGTTGGTGTACCTGCTGGACAAATGCAGCATTATGACCTCAACGGACAAGTTTTAGCGAGCATTCCCTTACAGACAACTGTAAACCTTCAAAATCAGGCAATCGTTGTGTACAACCCGCCATATGAGATCATTCATGACGTGGAAATCGCACGCTACATTACGCCATACGGTATTCAGTTTGATCTTGGTCCAAATGGTTTTACTTGGATTTACGACGTGACCGATTATCAGCAATACCTTCATGGACTTGTCGATCTTGCAGCACACAATACCCAAGAATTAATCGATCTTAAGTTTGCATTTATTGAAGGTATTCCGCCACGTGACCTCCTTAAAAGAGAACCTATTTGGTCTGATTTTAAGTCCTATAATTATGGTCAGATGGCCGCTGACCTCGTGTTGCCAGATAAAGCAGTTGTGCTCAGTGATGCTGCCGACATGTTTAAGATCAAAACCAGAATGTCGGGCCATGGGCAAGTTGGCGATGCGGCTTGCTGTGAGTGGGTCAATAATAGTCATCAAATCAAGGTAGACGGTATTCCGCGCTTTAACTGGAGCATTTGGGATGCGATGGTTTGCGGTGATAACCCAAACATTGGACAGGGTGGAACTTGGCCCTATGCCCGCGAGGGTTGGTGCCCCGGTGATATGGTCAAAGAATTTGAATTTGAATTAACGCCATACGTGCAGCCTGGGGATACCGTACACCTCGACTACGCCATCAATGCGGTGCCAACCATAGATCCTGGGCAAGCGGGCGGAAATTACATCGCGGCCTACGACCTCATTTCGTATAGTGCACCAAATTTCACGAATGATGCTGCTATTGTTGATGTCTTGAATCCAAATAATTACGAATATTATTCGAAGTGGAATCCAACTTGCCAGAACCCAAGAATTATTCTCAAAAATACGGGGTCCCAAGCCCTCACATCCTGCACCATTAAATGCTGGCTCGATTTCGGCGCTGATTTGAACTTTAATTGGACCGGAAATTTGGGCTTTTTGGAGCAAACCATCGTAGAAATTCCGGTGCTCGATCAAAACTGGTGGTACGAGCAAGACAGCTCTTTTACATTCACAGCTTGGGTTGTGGACGTCAACGGGAACAATGGCCCCGATGAATACGACTACAACAGTAAGAAAACCGTCAAATACGATGCGCCAGAACGCATCGATGGGCCCTTCTTTATTTGGCTGACGACCAACAACAAAGCAACAGAAAATAGTTATCAGTTGTTAGATCATGCAGGAACGGTCATATTTGAGCGCAATAATTTGCAAAATACTACCCAATATAAAGATACCTTTGACCTCGCACCTGGATGTTATTCGATCATCATCGAAGACACCGACCACGACGGTTTGGCTTTCTGGTATTCGGCTCAAGTAGAAGGAGAAACCTCTGGGCAAATGCGTTTGCGCAAAGTAGGGGGCAGCTACATTGAGTTTTTCCCCGGAGACTTCGGGCGTTACCACCGCTATGACTTCACTGTGGGCTTTACCTTAGATGTTGATGAGCAAGAGTTGTCGCATCAAATTGCGATCTATCCCAACCCAACAACGTCAATAACCACGATTGAAGTCGAGGGGGAGGTTAATGGCCAGGCAACATTACGCATCACTGATTTGAGTGGAAGGGTTTTACATGAAAGTTACATGAATGCTGGTACAAATTTTGCCGAGAGTTTCATCGATGTGAGTCATTATTTATCGGGCACCTATTTGGTAGAAATTCAAACAAATAGTCGTCGATATCTGCAGAAATTGATCAAACAATAAGTGATATTGAATGACCTTAAACCAGAAACCAATTGATATGAAGTTTCAGCTCTTTATTTTTACATTTTTACTTGTTTTCTCCTTGAAGGCACAATTCTCCATCGACTCCTTGTCTCACATCGATTATCAGGCCTTGCACGGTGCAAACCTCAATGATGTTTGGGGCTACGTCGATGAATTTGGGAATGAATATGCGATTGTGGGCACTTCCAAAGGAACATCAATAGTAAATATAACCAATGGCACTCAGCCGCAAGAAGTTTTTTGGTTAGCAGGTTCAGAGTCTATCTGGAGAGATCCTTGCGTGTACGGCGATTACGCCTATGTCACTACAGAGGCCGAAGATGGCTTGCTCATTATAGATTTAAGCCCCTTGCCACAATCGGTCAATTTAAATTATACCTTTTACACTGGTCCGAGCGCAACACCTTGGCAGAGTGCTCATACTTGCTATATAAGCCCGAATGGTTTTGCCTATATTTTTGGTGCCAACCGCGGCAACGGAGGTGTCATTATTCTGGATCTCAATGCCAATCCAATGGCTCCTACTGAAGTCGGGACTTACGATCCCTTTTATGTGCACGATGGCTTTGAGCGCAATGATACCCTTTATGTCGCACATATTTACGACGGTTTTTTTAGCATTTTAAATGTTGCAGATAAAGCGAATCCGGTCCTATTGGCTACTCAAAGTACCCCTAATTTTTTCACCCACAATATTTGGCCAAGTGCGGATGGCCAAGTTGTGTATACCACCGATGAAATCTCAGGTGCTTTTATAGCTGCTTACGATATTTCCAATATGCAGCAAATCACGCCACTTGATCGCGTGCAAAACAACCAAGGTACTTTTGTCATTCCGCACAATGTGCATGTGAAAGGTAATTATCTCATCACTAGTTACTACAGCGATGGTGTGGTCTTTCACGATGCCAACGACCCAGAGAATTTAATTAAACTTGGTGCTTATGACACCTATCCTGGGCAAACACCTGGTTTTGATGGTTGTTGGGGCGTCTATCCTTTTTTTCCTTCGGATAAAGCGGTTGCGGCAGATATAACCAAAGGCTTATTTGTACTTCAGGTCAACTACGCCCCTGGTGCGAGTTTGACTGGGGTAGTAAAAAATTTGATCAGTGGTGTAGTTTTAGATCAAGTAAGTGTCAGTTTATCTGGAGCACCCATGACTGAAAATACCAATGCACAGGGAATCTATAAAACAGGTATTGCTGCCACTGGTACTTATACCATCTCTTTCAATAAACCTGGCTATTATCCTCAGACCTTAACCGTCAATCTTTTAGAGGGACAACAAAGCACCCTCAATGTCAATCTTTTGCCCATCCCACCATACCAGCTAGAAATTGAAGTGCTTGAAGCCGGCACCAATTTACCAATAAGCAATGCGCAAATCGAGCTGAAACATCCTCAAATCACGCATACCGGAACCACCAATGGGCTTGGTATCGAAGCGCTCACCCTTTTTTATCAGGACGCCTATGAAATCGTTATAGGTAAATGGGGATACAACAATAAATGCGCCACCCTTACAATTGATGCCGCTACCCATAACCTTACTTTTTACCTTGAAAAAGGTTATTATGACGATTTTAGTTTTGATTTTGGTTGGTCTGTCATTGGAGATGCCGAAACTGGTATGTGGCAACGAGGGAAGGTAATAGCCACTACGCAAACCGTCATGGCTGCTGACGTAGATCTCGATTGCGCTGATCAAGGTATGTATACAGGTCTTGGCAGCACTATCCATCCTGATGCCGCTGATGTCGATAACGGTTTTACGCAGCTCATTTCACCTGTTTTCAATACCGCCGGACTGACTACACCTCATTTAAATTACGCGCGTTCATTTTATTGCTACCACGGGCCCGGTACATTTTCAGATACTTTTCAAGTGACAATCAGTAATGGTTTGCAGGAAGTTGTTTTGGAGCAAATAATCGGGCCACAAGGCCAAGCGATGCAATGGGCCTATCAAAGTATTCCTCTGAGTGGGCTACTCGATCTTAGTGGTAATTTGCAACTTTTTATCAAAACAGCCGACTACGCGGGCAATCCAAATATTACAGAAGCGGCTTTTGATCATTTTAGTCTTACCAATGATCCTGTTGTCGGTTTTCAATCTTTAGAAAATCCATCGCTACATCTCTATCCAAATCCGGGTGCACAAGCCATACAAATTTTTGGGATAGATAAAGCAACGTTGGCAAGAGTTTATTCGAGTTCAGGTAAACTTTTATCGGAACAACCTCTCCATCCTGATCAGCATCAAATTGATACCCATCAATTAACACCAGGTATTTATTTTATTCAGATTGGCACCCAGACGATCAAGTGGGTCAAAGCTGAAGATTAAAAAAAGACTATCTTTGAACTACATGAAATCAATACAAGTTTCTGTTGTCATTCCGCTCTTCAATGAAGATGAATCATTGCCTGAGCTGCATCACTGGCTGCAACGCGTCTTGCAAAATGCAGGCTTGAGCTATGAAATTCTATTCATTGATGACGGCAGTAAAGACAATTCTTGGGCTGTTATTGAAGGGCTTTCAGCTCAGGATACAGCGGTTAAAGGCATACGCTTCCAAAAAAACTACGGTAAATCCGCGGCGCTACATATGGGCTTCGAAGCTGCTATTGGTGATGTTGTCATTACCATGGATGCCGATTTACAGGACTCTCCTGACGAAATACCTGAATTATACCGCCTGATCACCGAAGCCGACTACGATGTTGTTTCGGGTTGGAAAAAAGTGCGTCATGACCCTCTTTCAAAAACCATTCCCACGAAACTTTACAACTGGGCTGCTAGACGCATCACCGGGATCCATCTTCACGACTTCAATTGTGGTCTCAAAGCCTACAAATCAGCCGTGGTAAAGAGCATTGAACTCTACGGAGACATGCATCGCTACATTCCGGCTTTGGCAAAATATGCTGGTTTCCAGAAAATAGGCGAGAAGGTGGTCGAACACCGCGCCCGAAAATTCGGCGTGACCAAATTTGGTCTCAATCGTTTCTTGAATGGCCCGCTGGACCTCATGACCGTTGCTTTTATGGGTAAGTTCGGTAAAAAACCAATGCATTTTTTTGGTGCTCTTGGCGTGCTCATGTTCATGCTTGGTTTTGGATTATTCTTATATATGGGAATCGATAAACTCTTTTTTCATCATACTGCGGAGCGCCTTTCTGAACGCTCTGAATTCTTTGTGGCTTTGGTCGCCATGATAATAGGGGTGCAATTTTTCCTTGCAGGGTTTGTCTCCGAGCTCATTGGCCGCAATTCAAGTACGCGCAATCATTACCTAGTCGCTAGCCGTTTGGGTCTATGAACCAAATTCCAAAAATAGACCATACCTGGACGCTTTTTTTAGACCGCGATGGCGTGATCAATCAGCGCAATTTTGAAGGATACATCTTGCAATGGCCAGACTTCCAATTTACAGAAGGTTTATTGGATGCAGCGTCTCAAATAGGTCGATTATTTGGGAATATCTTTGTTGTGACAAACCAACAGTGCATTGCCAAAGCATTACTCACCGAAGAGGAGCTCACCATTATTCATCAACAAATGTGTTTTTCCTTGGCTGCGCATGGCCTGAAAATCCAAGAAGTGAAAGCGGCCTACGAAAAAAAAGGAGCAGCGCCATTTCGCAGAAAGCCAAACACCGCAATGGCCCTAGAGTTGAAAGCAAAATTTCCATCGATTGATTTCAAGAAATCTATCATGGTCGGAGACACAGACTCCGATATCCAATTCGGAAAAGCACTAGGTATGTTTACCATACTAGTTCGTTCCAAAGAAAAGACGCAATTAATCCCCGATTTAAGCATCGATTGTTTAGCAGATCTCCCTAAATATTTACTATGAAAAGTTTTCTTCCTACTTTTATTTCAGGGCTCTTTCTCACGCTTTTTTCACTGAGTGTTGCGGCTCAAGTCAATCAAACAGATTCGAAGGGAAAAAAGCAAGGACCATGGCGAAAATCTTATCCCAATTCTTCTGTTTTAGTCTATGAAGGTACTTTCAAGGATGATCGCCCAGTGGGGACATTTACCTATTACTTTGAGAGCGGCGCCAAGAAAGCCATCATAGAGCACGGATTGAAAGGAGGAAAGTCAGCAGTGCTTTTGTTTTTTGAGAACGGTCAATTGCTTTCTGATGGATTTTATCATCTCGAAAAAAAGGATTCTTTGTGGTACAACTACGCGCCTTCAGGTGAGTTGATCAGTGCTGAAAACTACAAGAATGACCTTTTGCATGGTAAAGCAGTTTACTACTACAAGGAAGGGCAGGTCTTAGAACACAAACTTCAAGTAGAACGCAAAGTAAACTACCAAGCAGGAAAACTCCATGGCGTTTATCAGGCCTATTTTTATAATGGCAAACTCAAGCAAGAAGGAACCTTTGAAAAGGGTTTGAAGCAAGGTATCTGGACGGAATATAATTCAGCAGGTCAAAAAGTTGCTACAATGAAATACGACAAAGATTTGTTGCATGGTTGGCTGTATACTTTTAATAAAGATGGCTCTTTATTGAGTAAGGTCCTTTATTTGGATGGCGTAGCGCTTTCAGAAAAAGATACCAAAGCTTATTTGGAACGTTGTAAGGCATTAAACATAGCACCTGTTCAATGAGTCAAAAGGCTTCAAAAAAGTGGTTGTTTTTCTCTGCCTTGCCTCCTTTTCGAGGTGGGATAGCACAGTTCAGTGCTGCGACTTTTAATGCTTTAGCCCAAAAAATAAACATTAAAGGCTACACGTTCAAGCAACAGTATCCCAACTTTTTATTTCCAGGCAGCTCTCAACTAGACACCAGTACACCCAGTCATTCCGAGTTCCCTCGAATTGTTTCTACATTTTTGCCTTGGACTTACCTCAGTTCCCTGCTTGTTTTTAAAAAAGAAAAACCCGACGTATTTGTTACCAGCTATTGGATGACCTTCTTTGCGCCAATGATGGTGTTTTGGGCAAGGTGTTTACCCAAAAAAACCAAGAAAATAGCCATAGTTCACAATCTACATCCGCATGAGAAGCGTTTTTTTGATCCGTTTTTTAATCGCTTATTTTTAAACCATTTTGATGGTTTTGTGGTGTTGTCTGAAGCCGTGGGGCATGACATTCTGCGAATTAAGCCAACGGCCAAGATTAAACACATTGCGCACCCGCCGTATGAAATTGAACAAACACCTCTAGACCAATTGACTTGTCGTCATCATTTTAGTTTGGATCCTTACAAGAAAACCATCTTGTTTTTTGGCTTGATTAGGCCTTACAAAGGGTTATTAGAACTCATTGATGCCTTTGCTTTACTCGATGATTCTTACCAACTCTTGATAGCAGGTGAGGTGTATGGCGATCCCAAGGTTTATGAAGCTGCGCTTGCGGCCCTACCCAATAAAAATTGGCGTTTTTTCAATCAATTTATTCCAAATTCAGACCTCGCTCTGTATTTTCAAGCTGCTGACTTAGTGGTACTTCCTTATCAAAGTGCTACTCAATCTGGGGTTCGAGCTTTAGCGCTAGCACAAAAAAGAGCAGTTTTGTGTACAAATGTCGGTGGATTAGCAGAAGGATTGGTTGTTCAAAATGAAGGTTTTGAATTGCCAAACACAGCAGCAAAACCCTTTGCAGATCAAATTCGTATGTTGTTTGAATCAGGAGAAATTGAGGCCTGTAATGCTGCACTTTCTCTGAAAAAATCCAACACGGATCAAGCTTGGCTCGACTTCGCTGCTACTTTAATTGATTTCAGCGAGATACTATAGATTTTTTATTTGAATTTAAGGATCCTAAATCCTATATTTGCAACCTTAATTCAAATTCAAAACATACAAGAAATGCGTTTAAAAGGATTTTTTTGGTTCTTGTCCATTCTTCTCACTGCCGTTTGCGTTTACCAACTTTCATTCACATGGGTTGCAAGCAACGTCGAGTCAAAAGCAGCTAAAGAGGCAGACCTCAAAGTAAAAATGCTTCGTGACGAAGCAAAAGCAACTGGTGGTATTGCCATTTTACCAAACAACACGACAGTAGATTTCAATAACCCAGAAGCAGTTGAACTTGCAAGAGCAGCATTTATCAATGAAATTCTCCGTGAAAAAGGCGAGAAGCCGGTCTATCCAGTGCTCGGTTCTACCTTTGGTCAAGTGAAAAAAATGTCACTCGCTTTTGGTCTAGACCTCGTTGGTGGTATGAGCGTAACAGTAGAAATTTCATACCCAGACCTCATCAAAGGACACGTTAAAAGTATCACCGATCCGAAATTTACAAAACCTTTCGAGCGTGCCGTAGCTCAATACAACAAAGAAGGTGGCGATTTCATTGGAACATTCATTGCATCTTACAAAAAAGCAAACGGATCATTGCCACTTAGCTACATCATCAAAGGCGAAGGCATTGGCATCAAAACTTCTGATGCGCAGGTAGAGAACTACCTTCGTGAACTCGTCGCTTCTTCTATGAAAGGTATTGAAGATATCATTGGCCGCCGTATCAACCAATTTGGTGTGGCGCAACCAAACATCCAACGCGACCTCGCGACTAACCGTTTGTTCATCGAATTACCTGGTGTGCAAGACGAAGAAACAGTTTCACGTAAAATTCGTTCTACCGCTAACCTAGAGTTTTTTGAAACTTACATGCCAGAGCAAATTCAGATGCAATGGCAAGAAGCATCTCGTTTGAGTAAACTCAACGAAGTTAGCCTTGACGATCTCGCCTTGACCACTGACACTACTGCTGATACCACAGCAGTGAACACAGATACTGCTGTAGCCGCAGCAACAACCCCAACAACCGAAACAACTGGCGCAATGGCTTCTAAGAAAGCCCTTGCTGAACTTGTAGTGCCAGTTGGTGGCTACGCCATCGGTTACGTGAATAACAACGATAAAGCTACAGTTGACGCTATTTTACGCCGTAAAGACGTGAAGTCTGTATTTCCACAAGACATTCAATTCATGTGGTCTGCAAAGCCAGAAAGCGTAGACAACAAATCTAAAAAAACAGCTTATTTCTTATACGCGTGTCGCATTCCTGATACAGGTAAAGCGCGCGTTAGAGGAGAGCACGTAAGTAGCGCAAAAGTTGACTACGACCAAACAGACGGTAGCATCATCGTAAGCCTCGGCATGACCAACGAAGGCGCTGACGAATGGGGCCGCATGACAACCGAAAACAAAGACCGCATCATTGCGATCACAATGGACAGTGTGGTTTACAGCGCACCACGCGTAATCAACCCAATCCTGAATGGCAACACGCAAATCTCTGGTAGTTTTACTTTCCAAGAAGCAGAAGACCTCGCAGGTCTATTGAATGGTGGTGCACTTCCTGTTCCATGTGTCATTAAGGACCTTCAGAAAGTTGGCCCTACCATCGGAGCTCAAAACTCACAAGCAGGTCTCATTTCATTTGGAGTTGCTTTCATCGCGGTATTGTTATACATGATGTTCTACTATGGTAGAGCTGGTTTGGCAGCTAATATTGCCCTAACAGCAAACGTAATCTTTATTTTTGGTTCACTCGCTTCATTCGGAGCTGTCCTCACATTAGCTGGTATTGCTGGTATTGTTCTTACAATTGGTACAGCGGTAGATGCCAACATCCTCATCTTTGAGCGCGTTCGTGAAGAACAAGCTGCAGGTGCCGATACCGAAAATGCAATTAACACAGGTTTCCGTAAGGCCCTTCCTTCTATCATCGACGCCAACGTTACCCACCTTTTGGTTGCCATCATTTTGAAGGTATTTGGAACAGGTGAAATCGAGTCTTTCGCAACCACGCTCATCATTGGTATCTTTACTTCATTGTTCTCAGCAATGGTGATTGCAGAATTGGCCATCCACACTTGGTTGGCAAAAGGCAAAGCGGTTGGTTTCAATACGAAATACTCTCAAGGTCTTTTCCAAAACTTCAATTTTGACTGGATCGGAAAACGTAAGTACTTCTATGTATTCTCAATTACAGTAACCATCATCGGTATTGTAGCTTTATCGACACGTGGCTTGAAGCAAAGTGTTGAATTCACCGGAGGTAGAACGTTTGCGGTGAAGTTTGAAAAGAAAGCAGATATCGAAGTGATTCGCAAAGAATTGGCTAAGGTTTTCGTTGAAAAAGGCGAGCCTGCTTCTATTGACCTCAAAACCAAAACCAACGACTACAATGTAGAAATCGTTACCAACTACTTATTAAACAACGATGGTGCTACAGACCAAGTAAACGCGCAATTGAATGCGGGTCTTGATGCATGTAAAGACAAAATGGGCTCTTACAAGGTACTTGAATCACGTGCTATTTCAGCATCGATCTCAAGTGAGCTCTGGACTTCATCTACCATTGCAATCACCTTGGCGCTTATCGCAATCTTTGCCTACATCCTCATTCGTTTTGGACACTGGCAATATTCATTAGGTGCAATCGTCGGTTTGGCTCATGATGCTTTCTTCGTCATTTCAATTTTCTCTTTGTTACACGGTTATTTGCCATTCACGCTCGACGTGAATCAAGCATTTATTGCAGCCATTCTTACTGTAATAGGTTATTCCATGAACGACACCGTGATTGTATTTGACCGTATCCGTGAGAACTTGCGCCGTAGCAAACCTGAAGATAACCACGGCGAAATCATCAACGCTTCTTTGAACAGAACGCTTTCTAGAACATTCAATACCTCCATGATTTTATTTGTGGTTGTATTAATTATGTTCTTATTCGGTGGCCCAGCAATCAAAGGATTCCTCTTTGCACTCTTAGTGGGTGTTGTAATCGGAACTTATTCTTCACTTTGTGTGGCTACACCAATCCTAATCGATTTCTCAAAGCGTCTTCGCGCTTAACATAAATCAGAATTTATTTTAAAAAAAAGCCGCTTGAAAAAGCGGCTTTTTTGTTAGTCTTTCGTCTTGTATGCGTTCAGGTTCTCATGCTTATGAAAAAAAATATTCTATTCGGGTTAATTCTCGTTGTGCTTATTCTAATTGGCTGGTGCATCTTTTATCAAGCCCGGCCTGTTCAAGATCCGTATAAGACTCTAAAAACTGAGAAAGGACTGCACCTTAATGTGGGTTTTCCAAGAAAGTTGCTGACTCAAGTTCCACTGCTCAAGGTTAAAGGTGATTCTAGTCTGCGTTTAAAATACAATTCTCTGAGCATTCACAGTTACCTCGACAATGGATATGCGAGAACCCGTTACGAACTCGTTGTGACCAATCCATATTCCAAAACGCTTGAGGCTGAATTTGAACTCCTGTTAAATCAAGGGCAAACTTTGACAGCCTTTTCGATGGAAATGAATGGAGAAATGCGTCCTGCTGTGGCTGTAGAGAAAAAAAAGGCTCGTATTGCCTATGAGGCCACTGTTCGTAAAGGCATAGATCCAGGACTTATTGAACAGGTGGCAGGCAATGCTTTTCGCATGCGCATATTTCCGTTGCTCACTCATGTGCCTAAAAGATTGATTTTTGAAGTCAGTTCTGTGCTCGTTCAGGATGCTGAGCAAGCCTATTTTGCGTTGCCGCTCAAAAGCAAAAATAGCTTTGGTCATTTTAGTTTCAAAGCGTTTCGTTATAAGGCAGGCAAGCCTGTCGTTCTTAGGGCTTACAACTTTAAGAAAAAGGCTCTTGATCTGACCATAAACATCAAAATTCCATTGGCGCAAGATCTCCAAGCCCAAGCCAATCGATTGGATGGAGCTATTTATTTCAGCACCAACTTACCTTTGCCACTGAAATATGCTCCTAAGAGAGCGCCTCGTTCACTTACAGTATGCTGGGATGCATCTGCCTCAAGAGACAATTCCTTGGCACGCAAAAAGGAAATTAAGTTGTTGTTGGCATATCTTCAGCGTATCTCAACCGGACGACTTGAATTCATTTCTTTTGCTCACGAAGTACTTGAAAAAAAGTACTTTGACATCCGAAATGGAAAAGTAAAGGGTCTGCTGTCTTATCTGAATGGGCTCGCGTATGATGGAGGTTCTTCGCACTCATGTTTGCAGTTCGGAAGAATGAAAGGTGAAGAAGTGTTGTTATTCACGGATGGCCTTCAAACGCTTGGTACATTCCAATACAATGCAGGAAAAGTTAAGATTTATCCCATCGTGAATAGCGATAAAGCCGATAAAGGCTTACTTCAAGATTTAGCAAATCGAACAAACGGGAAAGTCATTGATCTACAGCAGATCAAGCCCGAACAAGGGCTGCTTCTGTTAACCCGCCAGTACCTGCGCTTTCTTGGTTTTAAAGAGCAATTGAGTGGTTTGTCTTATTATTCCACGGACCTAGATCCAAGGTCACAAAGAATAATGCTGAGTATACGAGCGCCACAATCTTGCAAAAAACTGACTGCCTTATTTGGACTAGATGCACAAAATGTTTTGTCACAAAAAGTGCTGGATATCTCTAAATTAGCCAGTAACATCGCTGTCGGCAGATCAGAAGTAAAGCGCTGGGCTTTGGCCAAATTAGCACAGCTGGAAACACAACCCAAAAAGAACCATGAAGCTATTTTAGCACTAGGAGTCAAATTTCGATTGGCTAGTTCGGCAACTTCGTTATTGATACTCGATGCCCTTGAGGACTACCTAGAGCATCGAATTGTACCACCACCATCTTTACAAAAATCTTATTACAAAGCACTGGCTAAAGCAAAAAAGCAGCAGAAACTTGATCCTAAACAAGTCCATTTGAAGCAACTCCGTAAAGATTGGAAGGCTTATCAGCGCTGGTATTGGAAGCCGCCAAAAAAACAAAAAAAACAAAAAACAGAACCGGACAGGGTAGTTGAAAGTAATTTCTCTGTTGGCCCTATTACAATTGAAGATGTCACACCTTCAACATCGCCAACTGATTCAGTGGTGCAAATAAACGCCACGACTATAGGCTCAAACACTACCTATAATTGGACTAATAGCACGGTTTCTAATAGCGTAGATTTAAGTTCAGGCTTCGGTACCTTTCAAGCTACGCTAACCAGCTTCAATGAAAATGCAACAAGTAGGTCACCACAAGCCACTGTTTTGCTGGCACCATGGAATCCAAGGGTACCCTATTTAAAATTTTTGCACAGCGCCCCCAGACAAAAATCTTATGATTTGTATCTGACGCTCAGGAAGAAATACAGCACACAACCTTCATTTTTTATTGATGTCGCTGAATTCTTTGCTTCGAAGGGCGATCTTAAAACCGCAGTTCGTGTTTTGACCAATTTAGCCGAAATGGAATTAAAAGACGTCTCGTTGCTGCGTGTTGTGGCTCAAAAATTGTTGGCCTTTAAGTCAGAGCGCTTAGCTTTGGTATTGCTAAAAGATGTGTTGAACTTACGTCCTGAAGAGCCTCAATCATTACGCGATTATGCTTTGGCACTCGCTCAGATCGGGCAATACAATAAAGCCGTGAACTATTTATGGAAGCTAGTAGAACAGCCTTTTGATGATCGTTTTACAGGTATTCATCTGATTGCACTCAATGAAATCAATCATCTTGTTGCTCAGCACCCTAAAGAAATTGATACCAAAGCCATTCCATCTTATTTTATTGTGAACTTGCCTGTCGATATACGTGTGGTGCTCAATTGGGATGCAGATGATACTGATATCGATTTATGGGTAAGCGAACCCGACGACGAAAAGTGCATGTTTTCTTATCAAAATACTCGAAATGGCGGACGAATTTCCAATGATTTTACCCAAGGTTATGGCCCTGAAGAATATTTGATTAGAAAAGCCCCGAAAGGATCTTACTTTGTTCAGGCTCACTATTATGGCAATCATAGACCTATATTGAGCGGAAAAGCAATTTTAACCGTTCAGATTTTTCAGTATTACGGCACGCCATACGAAGTGCGCAGGGTGATTACACGTCGTTTAGGAAAAGTAGACGAGGAAATTGACCTCGCCACCTTTGAATTCAAGTAAGGCTAAATTCCTTTGGTCTATTGCTTAACAAACTGAAGTACGGCACCGTGTGTACCATCATAAATACCTAAATAATACGTGCCGGCGGCAATTTTTGGGCTTAATTCAAGGTTTTGTTTGATTTGTCCGTCAACGGCTTTCAGTTCAAACGTAGAGATCAGTTGTCCTTGAAGATTATAAATCTGAGCTGTCGCTTTAGATCCTTTTACACCACCAACTGTGATTTGAAAGCTTCCGTTATTAGGGTTAGGATATAATTCGGAGAGCGAAAAAGAAAGTTCCGTAATGGAAGAAGTATTGACAACCACTTCAATGGTGGTAATACAGCCATTATTGTCTTTTACTGAACAATTATAAGTGCCTGCGCTTAAGTTTGAGAAAAACGAACCACTGTAATAATTCGTACCGTTAATAGAAAAAGTGTAGGGAGAATTTCCTCCGCTTCCGTTCAATGCGATAGTTCCATCCGTGCCGTTAGAAACTGTTGTGGTCGCTGTTAGTAGCAGGGCATTCGGTTCTATGATTGTGCTTGAAAATGCTTGTTGACAACCGTTGGCATCAAAAACATCCAAAGTATAAATACCGGGCGTCAAGTTATTGTAAGGCCCGCTTCCGTTCTGTTGCACGTTATTCAAAAAGTAAGTGTAAGGAGCTGTACCGCCACTGACTTGTGTTTGTAAAATTCCATTGTTTGCACCAAAACAACTAACCATTGTTGGGACCATAGCCACATTGACAGCGCTTGGTTCACTAACAATATAAGTTTGAGTAGTCGTGCAACCATTTGCATCAATGACGCTAATGGTATAGTTACCAGCGCCAAGATTGCTAAATGTATTATTTGCTTGATCAGCTCCATTGTTGATAGAAAAACTATAAGGTGCTGTGCCACCAGAAGGTGTCACAACAAGGGTAGCATTTTGGTTACCAGCACATGAAATGGCAACGGTTTGTTGAACGCTGGCGCTGACAACCACACCAGACTGTAGCTGAAAGCTGCCAAGCACAGCACAGCCAGTCGTATCACTTACAATGTAATTGTATATCCCAGCATTGAGCCCTGTAAAGAGATTGTTATTTTGTTGAGGGCCATTATTGATCGAATAGGAGAGGTTACCAAGACCACCAGTTGCATTGATTGTGATAGATCCATCATTGCCTTGGCAAGATGCCAATTGATTGATTGTGACATTGCTCAATACAATACTCGAACTCCCATTGACGAAAATACTGAAAGAGTAGCCATCATTACAAGCATTTTCATCGAGTCCGATGCCATTGACGCCACTTAAGGTAAAAGCAATACTGTTACTTCCGGCACTGAGACCTTGTAAATCGAAGTAGATGGTGTCTAAAGTACCTGTTGTTGTTAATTGCGCACTAGTGAAATTGATGCTTTGTGTAGTTGAACTACCAACTTGATAGGTGAATTGCCCATTGACCACTTGATTGATGCCTTGATTCTCAAGTACAAGCCCCACCTGTGTACTTGAACCACAAATACCGCCATTTTGTACCGTAAATGCGTTGACTATAGCTAAGTCTAGGGTATCAGGATTCATTTTGAAAGCTGAAACATTGGTCACGATGGCATTATTGGAATTCATGACAACCCCAGTGTAATAGAAAGTCTGGCCATCAAAATCGTCGATACATAAGTGGTGGTAATCGCCCCAGCGCGTATTTGCCGTTCGGGAAGATAAGCCTTGTTTGATAACAGTTTCAGGAACGGTCATTTGGCCAAGTGGATCACAAGCTTTGCGTCCTGTCATTTGAATAGATGGATAATTTGGTGCGGTAGTACCTGAAGTGGAGTAGGCCATCATGATATTGCCTTGTTTATCTATGTTGATGGCTGGCATCCAACGATTAAGTGTCGTTCCGGGAGCATAAGTACCTTCTTGGTATAGTGACCATGCACCGGTACTGCCAGTAGCTCTACGTAGTTCTAACCAACGCACACCTGCGCGGTTGTTGCCATCAACGTCTGTGGCTAAACACAAAACCATGGCCTGATGATCATTGAAAATGCGCATTGGCGCTTTGTACATAACGCACTCTCTTAATGGATCGAGTTTGACAGTTGTACCTGGTTGAGCAATACAGGAGAAGCTAGTGAGCCCGCAGAGATCGGAATCAATTTCGGCAATGGCGACATCTTGAATTTTAGCGACCGTTGCTGAGTTGTTGGTCCAGTTGATGGTCATTTCCCAAATCTCAATCCAGTCGTTGGTAGGGCTATCAGGCGAACCATTTGTGTGTTTTTCGTCATCGCGGTGTCTGACAAAAAGTGGTTTTTGGCCTGCTGGCGCTGGGAGGTCTCCTTCGAGATCTACAGGAGTAATTGATTGAAAACCAAAGCCATTGAGTGTATAACCGATTGGAACGCCAAAGAATGGTGATGTTGTTCCGTTGATCAGCGCACTGAGTTTCATGGCGTAAACACGTGGTGGCCCGCCTTCGTTTGTGGTAGCCAACAAGGCATCTGAAGATTCACAAATACTCCATTTCGGATAATCTGGAAAATTTGGACAAGTAAATTGATAGAAATAATAGGCACCTTGAGGATTGCTTGTTTGAGATACATACACCAATAATTTCTTTTGCGCGGTGGTTGAAAATTGGGTAATGATCCAACGTTTTGCAGATTTATAATAGAGAATGATTGGATCCCCAAGCCCTGTGACAGACGGGCTTCCTAAACTCGCCATTACGAGTGTTCCACTGATTGCTGCTCCGGTAAGTTTATTAAAAATTTTAAATGAACCACCGCTATTGGCATTGGTTCCTTGGATATAGACAGAAGAGTCAGCCTCACCAGTTGGGTCTGGTGGTGAAATACCATTTCCGATGCCTTGAACCTGCCACAAAACGGTAGCACTTGCACTTTTGAGTGCGGTTTGGTGTTGTTGCCATACCCAATCTGGTTGGTGTGCATTCAATACTTCGTTTTCCACGAATTCACGCCCCTTGAAATTAGGAACAACGATATCTTTGATTGGTCCATTTTGCACAGGAGCTGGCTCTAGTTTGGCGGTTGTAGGGCTTACATAGCCGTAAAACTCTGAGTTTTGTCCGAGCACAACATGCGCGTATAAAAAAACAAGAATAGAGAGTAGTTGTTTCATAGTTTGAGCTGGTTTATAAGGCCCTTAAATTAATAAAATCTATTGAGAATCAAATGGCATATTAACTTTGTATCTTATGAAAATTATTCTGTCACCAGCTAAAATGATGCGCAGTTTTACCACGGCGCAGCATACCTTGCCATTGCAATTAGCGCATGCACATTCCCTCCAAAAGATATTGTCAAAATGGACGCTTACAGATTTCGAACAAAAAATGAAATTATCTCGTGTAAAGGCAATAGAGACAAAACAAATGATGCATGATTGGCGTGCTCTACAGGTTGACCAGCATTTAACCCCGGCGTTGTTCGCCTATATCGGTGAGGCGTTCAAGGCCCTTGATGCCATTTCCTGCGACGAAAAATCCATGCGATATCTTCATCAAAATGCTTTTGTGCTTTCAGGTCTTTATGGGCTTTTGAGGGCAACAGACGGAGTTGCGCCCTATCGTTTGGAGATGGCTCAGCGCTTCCCCATTTCAAAAAAACAGACTTCTTTGTATGTATTTTGGCGACCTAAAATAGAATTGTTATTCCAAGAATTACTCAGCCCAAATGAAAGGATTTTGAATTTGGCCAGTAGTGAGTACAGTGACCTCATTCAAGATGCCTCGCTTCGAAGTAAAATGGTGACGCCTATTTTCAAGCAACTCAAAGCTGGTAAGTTACAGAGCGTTTCAGTTTTTTCTAAACAAGCAAGAGGGATGATGGCCAGGTGGTGTGCTGATCACGGCGTGGAAGATGTTGAGCAAATAAAAAACTTCAAAGAATCTGGTTATATTTTTGATGCCTCCTTATCCGATACAAGCAACTATTTTTTTGTCAGGGCTGAAGTTCAGTAAGTTCAAAATCAGGATTCTGACTAAGAATATCCCAGGTGTGGTCCGCAAGTAATTTGACACTCGCTATAAAGGTGAGGTGAGCACCTGATCTTCCCCATGCGTCAGGTGCAATTAAAGAAAGCATGTAGTTAGTTTGTGCCTTCAGATAGAGGTGATAGGTATGATTGATGAGCGGTTCAAAGCGCATTTCTGCTTGATAAATAAAAGCAGAAATTTCTTTGCGATCTTGGAGTTTTTTTGCTTGTTGCGCCAATAATTGCATCTGCTCGTATATCTGATCGAGCTGCATGTCAGTTTGTTGGCTCATGGCACTAAGCGCCCGACCTTTTAACTTACCCTGATCTTCTGGTTTAATGACAGCGCTACCTACCTGATGCGCATAGGGTAATAAATGCGGATTTTCAGCAATCTTATCGGGGTCAATTGGATTGACAAATTCTTTTTGCTCAGCTGCTTTTTTTTCCATTTTAAACCAAATTACTCAGTTCAAGACCAACGGCCGAACCGATGGCAATACCCATGCCTCCCATACGAACACCTGCGTGCACGTTTTTGTTCAAAGACCGAATGAGTGGTTTCTTTTGTTCACCAACACACATGATGCCTGACCACTGTGCTTCAATTGCGACATTTTGGCCCGGACAGATTTCATTTTGAAGTTTTTCTAGAAGCTTGTCTTGGATCATTTGATTCAATTCAAAAGAGGTAGTGGTTTCTGCTTCAAAATCTAAATTTCGTCCGCCTCCAAACAAGATACGCGATCCAATATCCCTGAAATAGTAATAGCCAGCATCTAGATGAAAGGTTCCGTTGATGCGGTGTTTCAATGGTTTGGTGATGCAAACTTGTGCCCTTGCGGGTTTGAGTTCAGTTGGGAAGTAATCTTGGCTAAAACCATTGGTACAGAGAAATAGATGTTGGCACTTGAGCTCACCGCGTTGAGTTTGCAGTAAAACCTCCTGTGTACTGCTTTCAAAAGCTTCTAACGTTGTATCAAATAAAAAATGAATGTCAGCCGCTACACATTGTTTGTGGAGGGTATCAATGAGTAAATGTGTTTCAAGACTTCCTTCTAAACGATTGAAATAACTCGTTTGAAAACCATTGAACCCGAATTTATTAGAAACTTGTGGGTCAATAGAATACACATTTTTTAAAGCGAAATTTTGTTCAAAGCCCGCATTTAACCATTCAATAAATGCTGTATCCAAGCAGCTTTGCGCTTGCCCAATTAAATCCCAAGACCCACAGGGGCGCCACGCCATCTGTTCTAAACCGATTCTTTCTTTAAGTAATTGCAAGCCCTTAAGTCTTAAAGCAACCGTTTCCCAAACTGTATTTTCAGGCATTTTCTGAAGGTCGTCGTGTAGTTCAGTTGGGCTGCCAAAACAGGCAAAACCTGCATTTTTTGTACTAGCTCCTGTTGGTAAGTAGCCGCGTTCCAAAATCAGGATTTTTTCTTTGGGGAAACGTTGCTTGAGCGATAATGCTGTCGACATCCCCACAAGGCCTGCACCCACGATCACAAAGGTGTTGTCATGGATGTACAACGCGCGTTCCCAATAACTCAGTTGATTAAATGCTAGCATTTTTTTTACTCGCTGATTTTTAGCAAATTTGTCTTTGAAACAAATGTACCAATTTGCGTTAAAATGGTCATTTCGCTTAAGGCAAGTTATCTATGAACAGAATTGTATCCCTTTTCTTATTTCTGCTGTCTTTACAGGCGCTAGCACAAAGAGATTTTTTAGTTGTCTTTGAAGGTCAAGTAAAAGATTTACTCGATCAGCAAAATTTATATGGTGTCACTGTTGATATCATGCAACAAGATGCTGTGCTCACCAAAGTACTTACCGATGAACGCGGAAAGTTTTATGCCTCTGCTCGCATTCAACAAGGAGCTCCGCTGCAATTGCGATTTAATAAAGGGACCTATTTAACCAAATTTGTTGCACTCGACCTGAGCACGATGCAAGGACTTCCAGCCAATGCTTATGGTTATCAATTGCTGGACAATGTGGTTTTCAATATGTACAAACTCAAACCAAACGTAGACCTCAATTTTGCAACAAACAAACCCACAGATCAATATACTTGGTCCCAGAGCAATAAGTCACTTTCTCAAAATACAAGTTTTCAACTCGAAGCCGACAACAAAGCCAAAGCGGCTTATCAGAAAGCCATTGATCAACAACAAATAGATCGCTTATTGGCAACAGCCACTAAATTAGATGTGCCAGGTAGTATGGAAAAAGCTTTGCCATATTACGACTCCATTTTAGTGATCAATCCTGAGCAAAGCAAAGCAAGTACGCGTAAAGCCAGCATTTTGCAATCCATCAAGGATGAACAAGAATTAGCCGCTAAAAAATCTCAACAAGCAGCCTTATTAGCCGAAGCGCAAGCTGCAAAAACTTCTGGTGACCTCAACTTAGCAGATCAAAAAATCAAAGCGGCGAATCAAATTCTGCCTGGTAATAGTGCAGTACAGGCCGAACAACTCACCATTACCAATCTTCAAAACGAAAAAAAGCAAAAACTAGAAAAACAGACAGCTTTTCAGAAAGCATGGGACAACGCTCAAAACGCCCTCAGTAAAGGAAATACCACCTTGGCAACCCAATACTTTACTGAAGCTGAAAAAATTCAGCCCGAGCAAAAACCGAGAGTAGAGCAAGAACTCCAAAAAATCAAAAATACAGTCCAAGACAAAGACACCGAGATCAAGCTCAATAAATTACTCTCTGCCGCAGACCTCCAGTTTAAAGGCTTAAAAGGAAATGTCACTGAAAAACAACTCATGGATATTCTAGAAAAATATAAGCAGGCAGATAAACTCATCGCACTTTTTCATAAACAAGTACTCATTGACCAATATTCTAAGAAATTACAAGACGGCATGAAGCTCGTGACTGATAAACTTGACAATCTGTCCACAGTTTACCAGAGTCAATTAGCCAAAGCCAATGAGCACTACGACAACGATCAATTGCCAATGGCGCAAAAAGTACTTGGGGCTCCGGCAATGGAAAGCAGAAAAAACGAACCAGCGGTGATTGAGTTGCAAAAGAAAATAGTTTTCAAAGGCCAATTTTTAGCAAAAAATGAAGGTGCATATCGCACATTGAAAGAGGGAAAAGACAAGCAAGTTGCTCTCAAGGCGCTAGAAGATGCGCACAGCTTTGGTAAGCAACAAGAAAGCTATTTGAAAGGAACAGAATTGCCAAGGCTTCAAAAATCGATCGATTCTCTGAAAACAATCTTGAATCCGGCAAAAACCCTTCAAAAAGATGCAGAGGTGGCAAGTACACCAAGTGGCATTCAATTGACAGCGCCTGGCGAGGCTGTTTCGGACGGTTCACAAGCTTTCAACGACTTACATCAAACAAGATCCGCGATAGAAGAAGGACCTTATCGTCAACAACAAGCTATGCGCACAGAAATTGATTACAAAAATTACTTCAATCAACAATCTGCTGAAGTCACGAGCTACGAAACAGCCAGTCAATTGGCACTGACTCAATCACAACGAGAAATTCAGGCCAAGCAAAACGAACAAACCCAAAATCAATTGCAAGATCAAGCGGTGAAAGTCGTGCAACAGACCGAGGTAGCTATCAGGGATCGCAATCAAACAGCCGAGGCTCATCAACTCGATAATCAAACTAATTTGCAAGCTTGGAAAGACGCCAAAGATTACCAAACGCAAGTAGAGATCAAAGAACAACAGGCTGTTGAACAAGCGGGTCTGGAACGCATCAATCAAGTTCAAAATATACGCTCCATACAAGCGAAAGATCAAGAACAAGCCGCAGAAAATAAATCCAAGGACCTCAATCAAAAAAACCAAGAAGTTACGTACGTTAAAAACCAACAGCAGGCTCAGGCCGAGACCAACAGCGCGGCACAACAACAAAATATTCAAAAAATTGCGGGTTCTCGTGTAGAATTAAAGACAACGCCGAATTATTTAAAAGATGAAAATGGCGTGCTTTTCCCAGCCAATTCCTTAACCGAAAAGACTTATCAGATCAAGAATAAAGAAGGTTATGTCACCAAGGTAATTGTCAGACGCGTAGTGGTTGATCCGAACGGACACGGCGTTGTTTTCGAACAAACCACAGACGAATCCGGAAAAACCTATTTTACCCGTGACGGACAAGTTTGCACCGAGTATATTTGGTTCAATGAGTCAACTGGTGCCAGCGTACTTAAAAAATAATTGATTCATGCACGTTCATTTTATTGCAATCGGCGGAAGTGCCATGCACAACTTAGCTATTGCCCTTTCTAGAAAAGGAGCGGTAGTAACTGGTTCAGATGACGAAATTTTTGAACCGTCCCTCACAAGACTTCAAAAGCAAGGGATTTTACCAAGCGCTATGGGCTGGGATGCATCAAGAATCCACACCGATCTCGATGCAGTTATCCTGGGTATGCATGCCCGCGAAGACAACCCAGAGTTGCTGGCTGCAAAAGCACTCGGATTACCAATTTATAGTTATCCCGAATACCTCTACGAACAGAGTAAAACCAAAACAAGAGTTGTAATTGGCGGAAGCCATGGCAAAACCACCATCACTTCTATGTTATTGCACGCGGTTGCCAAGCTTGGTTTGGAGGTAGATTATATGGTTGGAGCACAACTTGAAGGCTACGACTGCATGGTGAAGTTGACAGAAACAGCGCCTATTATGATTCTTGAAGGCGATGAATACTTGAGTTCTCCGATTGATCGCCGACCTAAATTTCATTTATATCATCCGCACATTGCCTTGCTTTCAGGCGTTGCCTGGGATCACATCAATGTTTTCCCAACTTTTGAAAACTATGTCGATCAGTTTGCACAATTCATCGCGCTTATCGAAGCAAATGGTGCTTTGGTCTACAATCAAGAAGATCCTGTCTTACAAGATTTGGCAAAAAACGTCACTCATTGCCAACAAATACCGTACTGCACACCTGATTTTGTCCCTACGGAAAATGGTACGCGCTTGACTTTCGAAGACCAAACTTATGACTTAAAAGTATTTGGTGCCCACAACCTCCAAAATTTGATGGGAGCTATGTATGTGGGGCAACAAATGGGGATCAAAACATCAGATTTCCTTAGCGCCATGACTGACTTTACGGGTGCTGGTAAGCGACTCCAAAAAGTCATTGAACATCCTTCTTTTGTGATGTTCAAGGATTTTGCGCATTCCCCTTCGAAATTGAAGGCCACTACAGCAGCAGTTGCACAACAATATAAAAATCGCGAGGTCATTGCCTGTATGGAATTACATACCTTTAGTTCTTTGCAAAAAGCATTTTTGCCACAATATAATGGTGCCATGGTTGCTGCTGATCAAGCGCTGGTCTATTTTAGCCCTGAAGTGGTGGCACATAAAAAATTACCAATGCTTAGTGCTCAAGAAGTAGCTGAAGGATTCGGTGGAGGTGTATTGGTTTGTGAGTCAACCCAAGAAGTATTGACATTTATTGAAGGTCAAGATTGGCACAACAAAGTACTTTTGATGATGTCGAGCGGGAATTTTGATGGCATCGATTATGATGCTCTTGGCGCTCAGATCGTAGCAAAGCTTTAGGGTGTTAGCTGTCCCGGACCTAACTTTTGAAGACGACCTTTCTATAGATGACTGCAATCAGTAGGCTATTGAGTGTACTGTAAACCAGTAGCGCGAGTAAGCTCACGCTCAGTGTAAACTGTGGGTTGTACATCATAGACATATTTTGCTTGGCAAGGCTTCTTATTTCTTGATCTGTTTTGTTCTCTAGGGCTGAGTTGCTTTTTCTGATTTGTGCGATCTCGGCAGCACTATCCATCTGACTTTCTATTTGCGCCAACTTTTGCGCATTGAAGCTAGGGTCTATGTTTTTGTAATAAAAAAACAAGAAGAAACTCACGAGTAGGGTGTAAGGTAAACCTACCGAGAGGCCGTTTTTTATATCAGTGAGGATATTACTTTCAGTTTCAGTACGCTTCTTGTGGTATAAAAATAAGGCAATGCCGGCCGTTAGAAAGGCCATGTTGAGCAGTACAAAAGGTTGAATGATATGTAATTGCCAATCAAAGGCAAAAGCAAGTAACTTCAGGGCAATAAATGCCCCTCCAAAACCAAGTGCATAAAACCAAGAACTTTTCATTAGCTATTCATTGAAACCAAGAATTCTTCGTTAGAGAGTGTATTTTCCATGTGTGATTTCATGAATTCCATTGCCTCAACAGGATTCATGTCGGCAATGAATTTTCTGAGTAACCATACACGTTGCAATACATCTTTTCCAACCAAGAGGTCTTCACGACGCGTTCCAGAGGCCGTGATATCGATAGCAGGATAAATACGGCGATTGGAAATTTTGCGGTCAAGTTGGAGTTCCATGTTACCCGTACCCTTGAATTCTTCAAAAATAACTTCGTCCATTTTTGAACCAGTCTCTGTAAGGGCTGTGGCTAGGATTGATAAAGAACCACCATTTTCTATTTTACGTGCCGAACCAAAGAATCTTTTCGGTTTGTGAAGGGCGTTGGCATCAACACCACCCGATAGTACTTTACCCGATGCTGGTGAAACGGTGTTGTAGGCTCTTGCCAAACGGGTGATGGAGTCGAGAAGGATACAAACGTCGTGTCCACACTCTACCATTCTTTTGGCTTTTTCAAGTACCATATTGGCTACTTTTACGTGGCGTTCGGCTGGTTCATCGAAGGTAGATGCAATGACTTCTGCTTTTACAGATCGTGCCATGTCAGTCACTTCCTCAGGGCGCTCGTCTATGAGTAAAACAATGAGGTAGGTTTCTGGATGATTGGCAGCGATGGCATTGGCCACGTCTTTCAATAACATCGTTTTACCGGTTTTTGGCTGCGCAACAATCATACCGCGCTGACCTTTACCGATTGGTGCAAAAAGATCCATGACACGCGTAGAAAGCGTTTCTTGCGCATGCCCCGTAAGTTTGAATTTCTCTGAAGGGAAAAGTGGTGTTAAATATTGGAATGGAACGCGATCACGGATGTAAGATGGATCGCGGCCATTGATCGATTCAACTTTGACGAGTGGAAAGAACTTTTCTCCTTCACGCGGTGGGCGAATAGTACCTTTGACTGTGTCACCTGTTTTAAGACCAAATAATTTAATTTGATTTTGCGAAACGTAAATATCATCAGGTGAAGGCAGGTAATTGTAATCAGAAGAACGTAAAAAACCGTAACCATCTTGAATCACCTCTAAAACCCCTTCGGCTGAAACGATTCCAACAAGGTCGTAGAGGTCTTCTTTAAATGGCTCAACGGCTGGATTTTCCTTATTGTTTTCAGCTGTTGTTTGCTCTTGATTAGTTGAATCTTGGCGTCGCTGAAAACGTGGATTATTCGGGTTATTTGAATGATTTTGTTGTTGTTGATGTGGGTGTTTTTCTCTTCTCTGTTGATTTTTTTGTCCTTCAACAATTGGTGCTTCTTTTGTGCTTGGCTCTTCGGTAGCCTCTGTTGGTGCTGCGCTTTGAACTATTGGTTCGTTCTCAACAGCTTTGTTCTCAACAGCAACTTGCGGCTTTCTAGCTCTTTTTGAACGGTTCTTATCAGGCGCTTCGGTTTGATCTGTGGCAGGATCAGCAGCCACTGATTTTGTCGATTCAACGTTTTTTTTCACTGCAGGTGTAGCGGCATCAGTGTTGGGTTTGTCACCCATAATGGCAGCAATGATTTCGTTTTTTTTGAGATTTGAGGCGTCGATGCCGAGACTTTGCGCAATGACACGGAGGTCTGAGATTTTTTTACTCTCTAAGGTTTTAAGATCCATCAATGGTAAGTTAAATGCTGAATTTGGAGCAGTCCCTGAAATGGGTAATTGGAAATTCGATGCAAGTTTAAGCAAAAAAACAGTTAAAAATACGATTGCTTTAAATTATTCTACGTTTTTCGTTTTTGTTTTTTGGCAGCAGGAAATAGGATGTTGTTCAAAATAAGACGGTAACCAGGAGAGTTGGGGTGCAAATTGAGGTCAGTTGGGGGGTCACCTACAAGATGTTGGTAGTCTTCGGGGTCGTGCCCGCCGTAGAAAGTCCAGGTTCCTTGACCAAACTCGCCATGCACATAACGTGCCGTGTTTGCTGCTTTGTTTTCGCCTAGAATGAGCACGTTTGGTTTGATAAATTCTCTATGAAAATCTGTAGTTTGACCCATAAATCCGTTGATGACATCGACATGGCATTGGGTCAGCATAGTAGGAACGACATCCCATTTGGCTGAAAAGTCGAACAAAGTAAATTGATCACTCTTTTCAGTAATTAGCCTTTGATTGCGTAATTCTGTGCCGTCAATGTCTGAGTATTCATAGACCATCGGGTCTTTGATAATATGAAAATTATGAAAGGCAAAGGTATTGTTGAAATCCAGTTTTTCTTGTGCTCGAGGATCAGAGGGGCTTCCATCAAAAACAGCTTCTTGGATGTCTACATTTTCTGCCGCTAAAGCGATATCAAAAGAATCTGTTCCCGAACACATAGTAAATAGAAAGCCTCCACCAATCACAAAGTTTCGAATATTGACCGCTACCGCGCGTTTGAGTGCTGCGGTATTTGCATACCCAAGTTTGGCAGCCGAGGCTTCAGTACGCGCAACCTCTTGTTGGTACCAACTTTGCATGCGAGCAGAACCATAAAACTTACCGTATTGACCTGTAAAATCTTCGTGGTGCAGGTGCAGCCAATCGTATTTGGGCAAAATTCCATTGACAATCGCTGAATCATAAATTTTGTCATATTTGATTTCGGCATATTCCAATACGAGGGTTACGGCGTCATCCCAGGGCAATTTGTTAGGGGGTGTGTAAACCGCAATCTTTGGCGCTTTCTCAAGTTGCACCACCTCCATATTGACTTCGGGGTCGTTGATTTGTGCTTTGATTTGATTGACTTGCCCATCTGCGAGAACCTGATAGCTCACGTTGCGCAATAAGAGTTCCTCTTCCAGTCTTTGCAGGTGTGGCATCAAAAAAGAACCGCCACGATAATTGAGTAACCACTCGATAACAATTTCGTTTTCAAGGGTCCAGTAGGCGATGCCATAGGCCTTCAAGTGATTTTTTTGAGTGTCGTCCATCGGAACCAAAATTTGACTTGCATTGAATTGGTTCGAGAAACTGAGCAGAAAAATAAATAAGTATACCTTAAAAAGGATCTTCATCGCTGTCTTCTTTGCTAAAAATATCTTCTTCGGTTTCATCCATCTTGCTTTTGATGGTGTAGGTAGCAAATTCTTGGTTGAATTGATTGAGACTATTTGAATTTGAATGAGGAAGATCTAGACCTTCTACTTCATCAAGGTTTTCAAAACGTGCAAACTCTGGCACAAAGCGGAGTCTGACATTTTTAAGTGCACCATTTCGGTGTTTAGCGATGATGATTTCTCCTGTTCCTAAGGTTGAATTTCCGTCAGGATCTTGGGTAATATCATAGTATTCAGGACGATAGATAAAGGATACAATATCGGCATCTTGCTCGATGGCTCCAGACTCACGAAGGTCAGAAAGAAGTGGACGTTTGTCACCACCGCGGGTCTCCACTGAGCGGCTCAGCTGGCTAAGTGCAATGATGGGCACATTGAGTTCTTTGGCGATTTCTTTGATGGATCTAGAAATTGTCGAGATTTCTTGTTCACGGTTTCCACCACTTTTCGAATCTTTGGCACTCATGAGCTGCAAGTAGTCAATGATGACGAGGTCGATGTTGTATTGGGCTTTGAGTCGGCGACATTTTGCACGGAAATCAAAGATGTTGATACCGGGTGTGTCGTCAATGTAAATGGGCGCCTCGGCAAGTTTACCAATTCGGGTATGCAGTTGTTGAAATTCGTGCTCTTTGAGATCTCCTTTTCTGAGTTTCTCAGCTGGTAGTCTCGATTCACTGGCAATTAGACGCTTGACCAACTGCACCGAAGACATCTCTAAGGAAAAGATGGCGACACCTTTACCGTAGTCCACAGCGGTGTTTCTGGCCATAGACAAGACAAAAGCAGTTTTACCCATACCGGGTCTGGCAGCTAAAACAATCATGTCGGAGCGCTGCCAGCCGGCAGTCACTTTATCGAGGTCGTGGAAACCAGTCGGGATTCCAGAGACACCATCGGCATTTTTAGAGGCCAATTCAATTTCGTGAATAGCTTCTTGGACTATGTAAGACATCGTGCCGACTTGCTTAGACATGTTGTTTTCAGCGATACTGAATAAGTCGGATTCGGCATCGTTGAGTAAGTCAAAAACATCACGCGTGTCGTCGTAGGCATCGCGGATGATTTTTGAACTTACATTGATGAGTTCGCGTTTAATGAATTTTTCAGCAAGGATCCTGGCATGATGTTGGACGTGAGCCGCACTCGCTACCCTTGTAGTTAGCGAGGCCACATAGGGTGTGCCACCTGCCAATTCAAGTTCGCCACTTTTTTGAAGTTGAGCAGTAACCGTAACAAGGTCAATGGGGTTGGTTGCCGCAAAAAGGGCCCTAATTGCTTTGAAAATGTGTTGGTGACGCACATCATAGAAAGTTTTCTCGGACAAGATGTCGATTGTATCGTTGATGGCCTTGCTTTCAAGCATCATGGCGCCAAGGACAACCTGTTCTATGTCAGTAGCTTGAGGTGGTATTCGGCCAATTTCTGATAATGCTTGTGCAGCATTTTTAACTCGAGTTATGGGCTTTCTATTGCTGTCAGGGTTCTCCATTTAACAAATATAGGCAAAGGCAGTTGTTTATTATAATTTGCTAAAAAGGAGTTTTAAAAAAGTTGTAAAGGAGGGTTTTGAACAATTGTTGATATCAACGCAGTTCTTTTTTTGCTGCTGCTGTTCCGATTGTTCTGGTGATGATGTCCGTTTCAAATTTTGGTGAACGTGCCGGAGAATAGGCCCTGCCATAAAAGATGATTTGCAAATGGAGTTTATTCCAAAGCTCTTCTGCAAAAAGTGCTTTGGCATCTTTTTCGGTTTGCACAACATTTTTACCGGAAGTCAGGCCCCAACGCGTTAGGAGACGGTGAATGTGTGTATCAACTGGAAATGCCGGAAAACCAAATCCTTGTGACATCACAACAGAAGCAGTTTTATGGCCTACGCCAGGTAGCGCTTCAAGCGCTTCATAGTTTTGGGGCACTTCTCCGTTGTATTGATCGACCAAAATATGAGAAAGCGCACTGATGGCAGCTGCTTTTTTTGGAGATAAACCACAAGGCCTGATAATTGCCTGGATTTGTTCAGTGGGAACCTTTGCCATATCAAATGGATTATCAGCCAATTGAAAGAGCGCAGGGGTTACTTGATTGACGCGCTCATCGGTACATTGAGCAGAAAGCAAAACTGCGATCAGCAAAGTAAAAGGATCTTTGTGGTCCAGCGGAATTGGCGTGGTCGGGAAGAGTTGTTCGAGCGTCTCGACCACAAATTGGGCTTTTTCTTTTTTAGTTTTCATAAGTAGCCAAAGCTAATGAAGTGTAGCCAACGTTGTTCGGTTAATAAAAAATAGAGCAAAAAAGGTCCAATGATAAACCTCGAAAAGTACGAGCCGGCGACAAAAATAATGTCGGCACTTGCAAAACGCCAACTTATAAATGGAAACAGAAATAAGAGGCTTACCCATATTTGCGCCCAATAAAAGGTAAAATGAACAGGAGTATGTTTTATAAATTGGTTTTCTTGAAGTTTGATTGATTTTACTTGCCTGAGCCACGGTGTCTCGATCGCGTAAATCGAATTAGACTTGATGAGTTCTTGACTGTAATAATCGGCAATCCAAAAATATCGTCCATCTGTACTCTTGAATAACTGGACAAAATGCCCATTCATGCTTTGATAGGTTTTGAGCCCGAAACTTTCAGGGTAAACGCGTGTTTGTTTTTGAGGTAGAAAAAAATCAATCCAGACGACTAAAAATAAACAAAGCCCTAAAACAGCTGCAGTCTGATGCCATCCTCCTTTCCAGGAGGTTTTTAAATTTTTGAGGTAGGCTACTTTATAGGCCTCCTCAGCGGCTTTTCGCTGCGCATATTTTTCACGGGCATGTTTTCTGTACGCTTCGTACGATTCACGTTGGTTTGCGTCTTCTTGCGCTTGTTGCCGTTCTTTATTTCGGATATCAGCAGTGCTTTCTGTGGTAAGCTTTACATTCAGGAGTTGTTCATATGCGGATTGGATGGCTAAGAACTTTTCTTGGGCACCTGCATCCTTGTTTTTGTCTGGGTGGTATTTTTTCACCAAGCTTCGATAAGCCCTCCTTATTTCTTGGGGGCTAGCACCTGGCTTGAGGCCTAATATTTTAAATGGATCTCCAGTCTTCATGTCGAATAGAAGCCAGGGTTACTTGCCTTTGAATTTTCAAGGTACCACTTCTAGTAAATTCATTGATAAAAAGAATTTTCTTTGGCTTTTCTGCAGTTTTTAGATCGAGCTCATCCCAGGCAATGTCAAGCTCAGTTGGGGTACCTTCGAGGACTAATCCAACTACTTGCCCCCATTTTTCATCCGCTACGCCGCAAACAAAGAAGGGTTGATGAAGTAAGGCATTTAATTTTTGTTCGATCAGTTCAGGCAGCACCTTAACACCACCTGTTATGATTGCAAAGTCTGCTCTGCCAAGCCATTCAAAATGTGCAGGATCGAGTAAGTGAACGATATCATTGGTTTGAATGGGTGCTTGAAGTAAAGCAGGATATCGAATGACCAAGCAGTGCTGGTTTGTCTCAAAATGAATGCCTTCGAGTGCTTCAAAAGGTTGAAGTACTGGGCTATTGATGGTTCGTAGTGCAACATGAGAGAGCGTTTCAGTCATGCCGTAACTCTGGATAAGCTGGATGTTTTGTTCTAGACAAGAATGTATCAGTGTGGTCTCGAGTGGTGCTCCTCCAATCAGAATCTTGTCAATATTTTTCAATCGTTGGCAATCGCATTTCAAACTTTCAGAAAGTTGAGTAGGGACCAACGCGATGAAATTGATGGAATAACTGAAATGTTCTAGAGGCCTAGAAGTAGGTAAATCTATCCATAGTTCATAGCCAGCAACTTTTGCTCGGGCTAATTGCATGAGTCCGCCAACGCTGGTCAATGGAAGACATACTAAAGCGCTGGTGTGTTCGTTGAGATGGAGAGCCTTGATACTCGCTTTTGCTGAGGTGAGGATTTGTTTTTTTTCGAACCGAAAGGTCTGAGGAAGCCCCGTAGATCCAGAACTTTTAAATTCAAAAGGAAGTTCCTTTTGCCAAGAACGAAGAAAATCTTCTACTTGATTGCGCAATTCCGGAGAATCTGAAACCAAATGCCAATTAGAAGGTATCAATAGTCGATATCTAAATTAAAGCGGTTCTTGAGCGTGTGTAAGTTTGGATTTTTCCTTGCTAGCGCCGCAAATTTATCTTTACCGGTCAAGAATTTAACCTCTTCCTCACCGGCTTCAGATAAAGTAATCTGGATATCGAGGTGATAGTTGCGCAATTGCTTGCGCATGAAGTCTTTGAATGCCAGTAAATGCGTCTGGATATAATTTTGCTGAACAAGGTTGTCCACAACAAGTTCGAGGGTTTCTTCACTTTTTAAAATGGGATCTCGTTTGATCAGGGCATTATAAAACGTTTCCATGCCGTTTTCTTTGAGTTGAAAAGCATATTGCTTCCAATACATTTTAACGTGATCTAAGTGAAACCCTTCCCGAGGTAAGTCTTCTTGTTTGAGCTGATTGGCGCCTTCTTTTTCTTTCTCAAGCACTTCTCTGATCGAGATGATATTGCTTTTTACTTGACCTTGAGGTTTTGTCAGCGTAGGAGGAGGCGTTTGAGCCGTGCTTTGAGCTACTGTACTTGTTGAATGGTTTGTAGCGGAGCTAGTAGCGTTTTCTTTTTGGGTGCTATTTGTCTTATTTGACTTTCTTAAAGATTGCTTTGGAAAAGGCAGGATGTCAATGCGCTCCGTTAGTCCTTTTTTTTTTCTTGCTCTTGCTTGAGTGAGCAGAGTTGCATGAGGGCTACTTCGATCAGTAGGCGCTGATTTTTTGAAGCTTTATAAGAGACGTCTGTCTTTGAAAGGACTTGCAATCCTCTAAGGAGTCGTTGTCCTTCGATTTCACTTGCTTGACTAATGTAGCGCTGTTTGATGGCGTCAGGTGCTTCGAGTAAAGTGGCCGTTTTTGGATCCTTGCAGACTAAAAGATTGCGCAGGTGCTCCGATAAACCAACAACGAAGTGGTGGCCATCAAAGCCTTTTTCGTAGATGTCGTTTAATATAAGCAGTGCGGCTGAAATGTCCTCCTTTTCAGCAGCGTCGGTCACCTTGAAGTAATATTCGTAGTCGAGGATGTGCAGGTTGTCCAGCACATTTTGATAGGTCAGTGTTGAACCTGAAAAGGTAACTAATTGATCAAATATAGACAAGGCATCGCGCAGCGCACCATCGGCTTTCAGTGCAATTTGATGCAAAGCTTCAGGGTCAGCGGAAACGCCTTCTTTGGTTGCTATTTGAGTAAGGTGGTCAGAGATGTCTTTGACACGAATTCTTTGAAAATCAAAAATCTGGCAACGCGAAAGAATCGTTGGGATGATTTTGTGCTTTTCAGTTGTTGCCAAAATAAAAATGGCGTGTTTTGGAGGCTCTTCTAGCGTTTTTAAAAAAGCATTGAATGCCGAGGCGGAGAGCATGTGTACCTCATCAATGATGTACACTTTGTGGGTGCCGAGTTGCGGTGCAATGCGTACTTGATCGATGAGATTACGGATGTCGTCAACGGAGTTGTTTGAGGCGGCATCGAGCTCATAAATGTTAAGGGATGTTCCGGTATGAAAAGACTGGCAGGAATCACAGGTGTCGCAGGCCTCTGTTTCAGAAGTAGGATTGAAACAATTGATGGTTTTGGCAAGGATACGAGCGGTCGTTGTTTTCCCTACTCCGCGAGACCCACAAAACAAAAAAGCTTGAGCTAGGTGATTGTTCTTGATGGCATTTTTGAGTGTATTGGTAATGGCGAACTGACCCACAACCGTGTCGAAGGTTTGAGGGCGATATTTGCGCGCAGAAACAATAAAATCACTCATACTCCAAAGTTACCTTTAATTTTTCAAAAAGGTCTCACTGAGTCCACCAATTTTTAGCAAATAGGTTCCTTTTTCAAGGCTTGTCAATGCTATTTTATTATCGTTTGTTGCTTGACCGCTCATTACAAGTTGTCCGTTTAATTGATAGATTTCAAAATTTAAACCTGATAACACACTAGGAAGTGTAATGAAATCTTGGCAGGGGTTTGGGAAAATGAATGGATTGCTTGAAATGAGATTTGTTTGATTTGTGCTGTCTTCTTGATTGTAAATATTCAGATATATTTTGAGTGTGCCGGTCCGGACATCACCCCAGATGGTATAGAGTTTATTTTGATGAAACTGCACGTTCAAAAAATCATTGCCATTTTCTAAGAGTATGGAATCGTGGGCAATCTGAGGGCTGATGAAAACTTCATTGCCCCAAGTACCTTGACTTTTTATTCGACACACAATTTCTGTGGGGCTTGAATAAGTATAGGGAATGCCATTGCGTCTGTCTCGCCAACATACTGCGATATCGCCATCTGTATCGAAGTCGGCCCAGGCGAGGTCTTGAACTACACCATTTGCTTGCGCATCATTATTGACGCGAATTGGTGCTGTCCAAACGCCTTGAACTTTTTCAATAAGCGCGATGTCAGGATCTCCAAAAACATCCGTTGCAAAAGTGTAAACAGCACTAGCTGCATCGTTAGGGTTGACTGATAAATGAGGACCTTTTTTGATGCTGTCATTGCTGCTACCAAAGCCAAGACCTTGAAACGCCACAGCGTAGGAATAAAATGAAGCAGGAGCTGTCTTGGATACTTCAACAACCCTAGGCAATATACTTTGGGACGGATCATAGCTAGGGTAGAGCGCCATGAAGGTACCATTATTGCTAAAAGCAGGTGATGCTAAGGGTTGTTTAAGAGCTGAACCCGCTAAAAATGGGGCTACATCTAGTTCTTGTAAACTGAAGCTTGTGCCTTGATCAGAGGAAATCGCTATGTACGGATGATACGGCGCTGTTACAAATGCAGGATTATTGGCATTTGTACTGGTGACAACAATGGTTCCTGTCAAGGGGTCTACGGCAAGCCAGGGGCGATCAATACATAGTTTATTTGGACATGAAATGATAGAACGAACTAGGGTTGCCGCACCCCAGCTTTGCCCGGCATTGACCGATTTACGACAATAAATACCTCCGTTACTGAAATTGATGTTGTCATAGTCAATGTAAATCATGTATAAATTTCCTTGTCCATCAAAGGCCAAAGAGACATCCGCACTACTGTTACCAGCTTGCTGGTGAGCTTGCCAAATAGGGCTGCTCCAAGTCAGGCCTCCATCTGTGGAGACAGCACTTTTGATGACAATTTTTTCATTGAATTGAAACCCCATCCATGCGGCAACAAGTCTTTGCGAATTACTCGGATCGATGGCCAGATAGGGTTCTCCTTCAAAAAATTGACCGCTCGAAATAAGTGTGTTTTGTGCGTACAATTGATTGATGAGGCAAATAAAGAAAACGTAAAATAATGCGCTAATTTTCATTGACTAAAAATATAAAAAAAGGGTCACTCAATAGCGACCCTTTTCAATGTAAATCAGTTTCTATTAGAAATCTTTTGGCAAAACTTCTTTTGGATTGACCTGAATGCTTTTAACCACGGCATTAAATGACATTTTACCCATATTGATAATGTATTTTTGGGCAAAAAGATAACCGTCTATGTTTTGATAATCATCGTAAGTAATAGAGGTCTCAATAGTTTGTTCACCCTCTTTGCGTACAGAGATGGTTTTGTACTTGAGGTAAGTAGCAGCGTCATAATAATCAAAACTCTCAGCTGTTCCATCGTTGGTGTAGAGTAAATAACACGCTTTATCGTCGATGGTTTCTATTCCTTTGATTTCGAATGTCATGCCATTAAGCATATAACCTAATTCAGGGATAAATCCACTGGCTTTCATTTTTGCTGCAAGTTGTTCGGCACTGAGGTCTTCACGGCCACCTTGCATGCTAAAATTATAGCCGCTTTTTCCATCAAAATATGATTTTTGAAGGACCATTCCTGGCATTTCCATTTTGCTGGCCTCGTTGGTAGGTGCCCAAAAATAATCTGTGCTTGTTAAGGCAAATGGCATTTGTCCGTTGCTCAATTCTGAGACCCTTACGTAGGATTTAAGCGCTTTAACTTTTTTGCCCAATTCTTTCGTATTTTTAGAGGCCGTGAGTGCCATCGCATAGCGATTGATGAGCGTTTGAGCATCGATATCTGCTGGTTTGATGTCTTTTAATTCATTGCCAAAGGCATCTAGTTTTTCAATGCGTCCGTCTGCATCAAAAGGTAAGAGCTTGGGTAAAATTTCTTCATTTCCGACTACAATAATGTGACAGTTTGTTGCTGTAAAATATTGTTGTGCCATGCGCAAAATATCTTCCTTGGTAATGGACTCCAAACGCTGTAAGTAGTTTTGGTAGTAATCTGGGGCAAGTTTGTATTTGATCGTATTGAGTGCGAAACGTGCCATAGTTTGTGGGCTTTCTAAAGAGCGTGCAAATCCACCAGCCATGTTGTTTTTGGTAAGTGCCATTTCTTCATCAGTAACAGCTGCCGCAATAATATTTGAAAATTCTTTCAAAATTTCAGTGATGGCAGAGTCCGTGACGGCATTTTTAAAATTACCACCAGCGGACATCCAAGAGCCGTTTTCGGTGATATTTAAGGAAGAATAACAGCCATAAGTGAAGGCTTTATCTTCTCTCAAATTTTGCATGAGGCGTGTCCCAAAACCACCACCACCTAAAATACCGTTAAGAACGGTGAGTGGCAGCTGGTTTTTATCACCTGTTTTGATGTCAATTGGAAACGTAACATAAACGACAGACTGAACTGCGCCAGGTTTTTTAACGAATATGACGCGATTGCCTTTGTCAAACTGACCTTTTCCTAGAGTTGCGTTGTATGCCGGGGCTCCTTGCCATGCGCCAAAATAACGGTTCACTAACGCTTCGGCTTGTACACGATTGATATCGCCTACAATTACCAAATAAGATCCTGCAGGAGAAAAGTTGGCTTTGTAATGAGCGATGATGTCTGCACGCGTGATGTTTTTTAAACTTTCTTCGGTCATGACTTCACCATAAGGGTGACCCGGGAAATTTACTTTTTTGGTTGCGTTTTTGGCCATTTGACCTGCATCTGCCTTGGTAGACTGCAAACCCGATAGGTTTTGCTTGCGCAAACGCTCGATTTCACTTTCTGGGAAACTTGCATTGAACAAAACATCTGTCATGAGCTCAAGCCCCTTGTCGAGGTGTTTAGTGAGGCAATTGAGGTACATTCCATCTCCACCAGCGCTGAGGTTAGCGCCAATGAAATCGATTTCGCGGTCAAGTTGATCTTTGCTGCGCGTTTGCGTACCGGTCATGAGTAACTCGCCTGTGAAATCGTCAAGACCTGCTTTGTCTGTTAATAATTTTGGGCTCGAACCTGAACTATACTCAATGGAAACCTTTGGAATTTTGTGATTTTCGGATAAGATGACAGTGATGCCATTGGCTGTTGTGAAGACCTGAGATGCAGGAATATTGATTTTTGGAGCCGCAGCCGCATCAGGGCGCTTCGAACGATCAATTTGTGCCTGAGCAAGTGCTGCACTTGCTAATGCGAGGGTCAGTATGATGGTTTTCATTGGGCTTATTTTTCTTTAGGTAAATAGTAAAGGATGACGCGTGCGTCTTGATTCAAATATGTTTTGGCCACGCGTAGGATATCTTCTCGGCTCACTTTTAAGTAGTTGTCAAGCAAAGTGTTCACGCGGCTTGCGTCTCCGTAGTAAACGTGATTGTCAGCTAAGTTTTCAGCGATTCCAGCGATACTTGAGTTGCTCGATGCGATGTCATTTTCAAACTTGTTGCGTACTTTTTGGAACTCTTCCTCACTGATTAGTTCAGTTTTGACACGAGCAAGTTGTGCGTCAAAAGCATTGAGCACCGTATCCAAAGCAACTTCTTGTGGGATAATTGCGGCGAAAATACCTATACCCGCATCTTCTAGACCATAATTAAATGAGAATGCATATTGTGCCAACTCGCGTTTTTCTACTATTTCTTTGTTAATGCGCGAAGAGCTTCCTCCAGAAAGTACTTCATTCAAAAACTCAAGTGCATAAGTATCAGGGTGTGTTTGCGCAGGCATTTTATAACCAATGAAAATTCCTGGTAACTGAATGTTATCGTAGATAGTGTCTTTGATTTGTCCAATAATTGGGCTGCTGTCTTTTTGTGTACGCTCAATAGAGCAAGGCTTTGCTAGATAGGTCGCAATTAATTTTTTTGCATCAGGTTGTGAGCTTGCTAGGAAATTCTTAGCGTCAAATTTAGATTTGTCTACTTGGTAACGTGCTTTGAAAGCATCATCGCTTAAGCTGACAAAATCACGGTACAAATTGATTGCTTGCCCTTTAGGAATGCTCCCAAAGTATTGGTCTATCCATTTTTTTGTTTGGTCAATATCGATGTCGCCAGCAATGGAGAGTGTTGCATTTGAAGGGACATAGAAGGTTTTGTAGAAATTGATGTAATCTTCTTCTTGTGCTGCATCGAGGTGTTCCATGCTGCCTATTGGTGCCCAGTTGTATGGATGGTTTATAAAAACGCGTTTGAAAATTTCTGTGAAAAAAGAACCATAAGGTTGGTTATCAACGCGTTGTCTTTTTTCTTCTTTCACAACGCTACGTTGCGTTTCAATTCCTTTGATATCTACCTTGGCATGCAACATGCGCTCACTTTCTAACCATAGACCGAGTTCAGTTTGGTTAGAAGGTAAAATTTCATAGTAATAGGTGCGGTCTTGGGAAGTGTTGGCGTTAAGTGTTCCACCATTTTTTTCTACAAGTTCGCTGTATTCTCCGCGACCAATGTTTGCCGACCCTTCAAATAATAGGTGCTCAAAGAAATGTGCAAAACCAGTACGGTTCGGATTTTCATTTTTCGAGCCTACATGATAAAGTACGGATACAGCAACGATAGGGGTAGCGTGTTCTTCGTGTAAAATAACGTGCAGACCATTCGGAAGGTCATAGGCGACGTAAGTAATTTTTTGTTGGCTCCAACTGGTCAGGGAACTGAGGAAGAGGCCGATTAAAAGGGTTTTTTTCATGGCAATTTAGATAAGCAGCACGAAGATACGTTTATTGAAGTAAATTTGGTAATTTTGAATGATGAGCTTTCCTCAATTTACGGGCAATCTTCTTCTGTTTTTGTCAACAACTTTGACTTACGCCCAAGGCATTGTTCCAACCCTCGACTTCAATAATTTTTTTGTTTCCTTTCAAGACGGTTATTTTCGTCCAATTGAAATACAACCAATTGTGAGTTACAAGGCAGGTGATGAAGTAGTGGCTTACATAGATACACGTGGTAACCTCAAACTTTACGATGGCAAAGAACGCATAGATGTCACCACCCTAAATGTAGACTATCAAGTTTCTGATCACCTCATGGCCTATAAAATTGCCAACGGAGTCCGGATGTGGGACGCTGGTAAATTTACGCCCCTCACCAATTTTGGTCGTGAATTCATTGTCAAAGACAGCATCATCGTCTATGAAGACACCCGTTATCAGTCCTTGAACGTTTACTGGAATCAAAAAATGGAAAGTTTGGTCACCATCACAAACGGCCTTTCCATGAACGCCTCCATCGGAGAAAACCTCGTTGTCTACAAAGACAACAGCAATACATATTTTATCTTCTGGCGAGGGCAGAAATTTGAAGTAGGAACCTACAATGAAGAGCAGCTCAATTTTCAGCTCGGAACCGATGTCATGTGTTTCAAAGATCCCTACACACAGTCTTTTTATGTTTTTGATAGCGGGGTGTTTCAAGAAGTAGAATCTTTTCCGATCAAGCAGTATAAAGCCGGTAGAGGCTTTGTTGTTTATGAAGACATGAACGGCAACCTTTGGCATTATCAAGGTGGTCAAAAAACAGCGTTGTCAAACTTTTCATCGGAATTTTGGGATGTCAAAGATGATATCTGCATCTGGATGGAAAATTCCTATTTGTTCGCATTCAGCAACGGACAAAAAATACAAGTGGCAACTTATCGCCCGGAGGCGTATCAACTCAAAAACAATGTGCTTGTCTTTCGCAATATCATCGGAGGTGTTTCTGCATTTGTGGATGGAAAAGTAAATGAACTTACAACGGTACAACATGCCGATTTCAATATTTTTGGCAACAAAGTTTTGGTGAAGCTACCCAACCAAACTTCTATTATTTTTATGAATGGTAAACTCTATGCTAATTAACGGCACAAGGTTCATCGTCCTCTTTTTTTTCTGTTCGTTTGCTTACCAAGTAACTGCCCAAAATATTCGATTTGATCGTCTAGAACAATTGTTTGATCAGGGTTATTTTAAACTTGTTTACCGAAAATCCAATCAATTACTCAATGACCCGACCTATGACTACTCGCTTTTACCAAGTTATTACAAGGCCATTAGCATTTTAGAGTTGGCGCAACAAGCAAAGTGGAAAAAGCGCCATGAAACCGAGTTTGATTGGGCAATGAGCCATCTACTCGAATTAAAAAAACAACGAAAAGGGCAGCAATTGCTTCTGGCTCATCGAACCGAGTTGGAGGCACTTTACACCGATATTTCCCACCATCAGGCTGCCTTGTCTGCAACAAATGCTAAAAAGGATGTAGAAACTTGGAAACAGTTTAGCACCCTCTTCTTTGCAGATTTTAAGGTTTCGCCCGTCAACAACTATCCATTGCCAAGATATTCACAAGGTGCCCTTAGCCTTAAAAAACAACAGGCAATCGTTACAGAGGCACAAAGGCATCTTGGAGTGAGCTATTTGACAGCTGGTACTGATCCATCTGGTTTTGATTGCAGTGGATTTACTTTTTATGTTTTTGAAAAAGAGGGAGTCGATTTACCTCGCAGGGCCGCAGATCAATACAACTTAGCTGAAAAGATTTTACCAGAAGATGCACAAATAGGTGACCTCGTTTTTTTCTCCAATGGCGGCGAAGTGAATCATGTGGGTATTTTGATCAGTGAAAAAGGAACGCCCAAACTCATGATACACGCGAGCTCGAGTATCGGTATTTCAATTGTAGATATCGAAAATTCCTCTTACTGGAAAAGCAGGGTGGCAGGTTATGGTCGTGTACTGAAGCCTTAAGATCTATTACTTTGTGCTCAAAATACGGAGGCTGAAAAACCATATTACACCAATGGTTTGAAGGCTCATGCCAAAATAAAGTAACTGAAGTTCAGCATTTAAAGCGGCTTTGGTTTCTAAGCCGATGGCAAAAACTGTCAAAAGACAAAATGCAATAAACCATTTGTTTTCAATGAGGCCCTTCCCGTGTTGTCTTCTCCAAAACTTACCTGCGAGAAGCACTTGAATGGCAAGTAGAGTTGGTAACAGCAATAAAAGAAGTTGGGGTGCATAGGGGTCTTGGTATTTGAAAACAAAAAAGTACAAGGCCGCTTGCAAGAAAAGAAGCACGTAAAGTGAAATTTTGCTCCAGGAAGGATCTGCCTTACTGAAGAATCCCATGACACTTATAGCACAAATAAAAGGGAAAAGGAATAACTGTGTACCCCAATTGAGGAAGTCCCACTGCAATAAATTCCAAACGCTAAACAATGAAAGCGATGCGCAAACCAATGCGATGGCGCCAAATATTTGAGAACTTTTTTTGATCATGCGTGCTTTCTTCTAGATAGTTCTGTTGCGCAAACCAAATGCCAGAGGGCTCTTGCGCCAACATTGGCATCCCAATCACTGTCTGCTCCAGGAGCAACTTCGTTGAGGTCAAAACCAATGATTTGGCGTCCACTTTTGACAGTCTCAAAAAATAAGTAGGCAATTTCTTGTAATTCAAAACCACCGGCCACTGGCGTTCCGGTATGCGGGCATAATTCAGGCTTTAGTCCGTCAATATCAAATGAGATATAGACTTTTTGAGGCAGCGTTGCTATGATTTTTTCACATTGTTCTGCCCAAGTAGTACCTTTATATTGTTCGTTTTTAAGCTGCCAGTCATAAAAAGTACTGACCTTTTGGTTTGCTGCTGAAAGCTGAACTTCTCTTTCTGAAACATCGCGGATACCGACTTGTGTGAGTTGAGAAAGATTTTTAAGTTCCTTCAAGGCATTAAACATGATACTTGCATGCGATTGCTCAAACCCTTCATAGGCATCGCGTAAATCTGCGTGTGCATCAATTTGTAAAATACCATAATCGGCATATTTGGTATCCAAAGCTTGTAATAATCCGAGTGGGGTAGAGTGTTCACCACCTAAAACACACGGTATTTTTCCGGCATTCAGTAATTGCGTACAGCGCTCAAATAAGTTTTCGCGTAAAGCCTGGTGTGCATCGTTAATTGCTTCCAGCACATGGCCAAATTGTTTTTGAGCAAGCGCTTCGCCATGTTCCTCTAAGAATGAAATGTATTCAAGGCCTAGTGCACACAAGTGATCGTTGATGTCTAGCCATTCCTGCGAGACCGGTGACATATAAACCTTAGTATCATAGGCTTTATCTAGGTCTGGATGGAAAAAATCAAGCTGAGTAGAGGCATCTAATATGGCTTGAGGGCCTTTACTTGTGCCCTTGCCATAAGAAGCTGTTGCATCCCATGGAACAGGAACGATTACTAAGTTGGCTTCTTGTTCTGAATAAGGAAAGCCAAAAATATTCCCATTGGCAATCCCGACTCCATTTGGATCAAATGCGGTCATGTTATTTGTTTTGATAGGCTTCTATTGCTTTGCGCACAGAGCCATTTTGAAGTAAGATTTCTTTGGCTGTTTCGAGGTCAAGTTGTAATTCGTTGGCAACCATTTTTGCACCGCGGTCGACAAGTTTTTCGTTGCTGAGCTGCATATCTACCATTTTATTGCCTTTGACGTGTCCAAGTTTGATCATGAGGCTAGTGGAGATCATATTGAGTACCAATTTTTGGGCGGTACCAGATTTCATGCGCGTACTGCCAGTAACAAATTCAGGTCCAACAATTGGCGCCATGGCATATTGCGCGACTTCTGCTAATGGAGAACCCGGATTACACGTGATTCCAGCGGTCAAGAGGCCAGCCCGTTTTGCATAATTTAAAGCACCGATTACGTATGGTGTAGTTCCTGAAGCTGCAATACCTACAACAGTATCGAGTTCAGTTGGTTGATGCACTAAAATATCTTTCCAGCCTTGCTCCGAATCGTCTTCAGCAAATTCTACGGCTTTGCGAATGGCGTTGTCTCCACCTGCAATGAGCCCAATTACACGCCCATGTTCTACACCAAAAGTTGGCGGGCATTCGCTTGCGTCGACAATACCTAAGCGCCCACTAGTGCCTGCTCCGATATAGAAGAGCCTTCCGCCTTGTTGCATACGCTCAAAACAGGCATCGACAAATAGATTGATTTGATCGATGATTTTTTCTACGGCCCGAGGTACTTCGTGGTCTTGTTCATTGATGCCACGCAGTAATTCGAGTGTAGACATCTTATCTAAGCGCTCATATAAAGAGCTTGATTCTGTAATTCTTTCCATTAGTACAAAAAGACTTGTGCTGCATGATCCTTGAACTGAACGTCCACATGATTCTTAAGTGTTGTAGATAAACTGAGCCCGGCGAAATCTGTTTTGATTGGATAACGGCGATGTTGACGGTCAATGAGCACTACAGTTTTGATTGATTTGGTGGCTTGTTCTAAGAATTTCATGAGGGCGTATTGCATGGTTTTACCACTATTAATAACGTCATCTACCAGAACTATGTAGCCATTTTTCAGCGCTTTTTGTTCTATACTAAATGTGATAGGATCGTTCCATGGTTCGTCCTTATTTAGTTGAATTTCAAAGCAATGTATCGTCATGTCGCTATTTGCGCGAAGAATTTCACTGAGTTGTTGCGCCAGAAGATATCCATTTCCGGCAATCCCTCCGATAAAAACTTCTGTTTGATCAAAGGTAGCTTCGAGCAGTTGGTGTCCGAGGCGAACAATTTTTTGCTGAATTTGCTGGTGATCTAGGATTTGTTGCATAGAACAAAGATAAGCATTCATAAAAAAGGCCGCTCTTGCAGCGGCCTTTTTTTCAATTAGCGTATGATTATTGTTTGATCACTTTAATCGTGCTGTTATTTATATGCAAGTAGTAAACGCCTGCACTGAATTGTTGAAGTGAAATGCTCGGAGCAGTTCCATTTATCAGGGTTTTCCCTGCTGCGTTAGTCAAGGAGTAAGATGAATTTTGTTCAAGACCATTGATTTGAAGGAGATCTTGACAAGGATTTGGAGCAACTGTAACATTTGTAGTTAGCTCAGAAAGACCAGCTGATGAGCGCACGTCAAATACGATGGTACCTGGTGAAACCCCGGTGTTGAATTGGTCGATTTCAGAGTTGTCTGGTGCAAAAACAAAAACTTTCCCCGTGGAGAAAAAATCGGTATTGGATGCGTAAAGATTACCAGAGATTGGGTCTTGTGCGAGGTCGTAGAAATTTTCTGTGATGCCGTTTACTGGACCCACCCAAGACATGTTGATGAGGTTGTAGTCATTGAGGGTGTTTTCCATTGATATTTGATAAACTAAGTTGTCATCGCGTAATGCCGAGGTACCACATCCTGTCACGGCATTTGCTAAGTTCTGTGTATTTACAACGCCATTCAATGAAATTTTTGAAACTGAAGCACCCGACCAATCTTTGTTGTTAACGGTAATTAATTCGTTGTTGTATAAAAACATGTTGTCTGGATTTTTACCTTCCTGACCTAAGTCAATTTCGTTGCCATATTGCATTGAAACGAGATCGAGTTGACCAATCAATCCTTTCTCATTGCCCCACTCATAAGCATTGTTAACGGCGACATAAACAGTATTACCCACCACAACAAGGTTCTGGCAAGCCCATTTAGGACCTACAACGGTATCAATGGCAGTAGTAAGTTGTAAATTTGTTTTGTCGTAAACATGCAAATAAGAATTGTAGGTTTGGAGGTATTCTCCTCTTGTGGCTACAAGGTGGTTATTTGAAATGGCTAAATTTCTGACACCTGGGCAGCTGACACTTGTCAATTCTTGGTGTGAGTTGAGGTCAAATTTGAAAATTTTGCTATCCGCCGCAACATAATAGAAGTCTCCGTCGATCACGAGGTCGGAAGCGAAGCGCATGTTTTCGAGGGTGTCGACAACCGCATATTGCTGTGTGCTTGGATTGTAACTTCCAATGGTAACAGGTGTTAAAATTTGATTGGTTTGGTAGTCAAAATAACCTTCGTTAACGACTAAAACTTGGTGCACATAGTTTTGTGCCTGAAGTTGAAAGCTGGCAATTAAGCCTAAAAAAAATAATCCTTTTTTCATGTTTGTTAAAAAATTAGAAATTAAACAATGACATTGAAAAAAGTGGTGCAGCAAGACTCGCATTAAAATAGAGCCCGGCGATACCGACTTTAATCTGAAGTCTTCACGCTATTCAAAGGCAAGTCTTCTGGCTCGTGTCCGTTTCAATTCGTCTTCCCGATTACTCAGTGACGCAGTGAATTGCATTTTAGACACTTACAGCTGCAGATACAGCTCCGGATTTTCACCGGATTCCTTATTAAGTTTGACAAGCAAACACCTTAGAACGCCACAAAGTTAAGTTTAATTTTGGATTCTATTGTGATTCAGAAAGATTCCTTTATCTTTGCAGCCGTATTGATCATGGTGATCAGTCTACATAATAATCATTTACAAAAATATTAGCATGTATTTAGATTCAGCAAAGAAGAAAGAAATCTTCGCAAAACACGGCGGTTCTGAAGCCAACACTGGTTCTACAGAAGGCCAAATTGCATTGTTCACTTTTCGTATCAGCCACTTGACTGAGCACTTAAAAAAGAACCGCAAAGATTACGGTACACAACGCGCACTTCAACTTTTAGTTGGTAAGCGTCGTAGCCTTTTAGATTACCTTAAGGCAAAAGATATCGAGAAATACCGTGCATTGATCAAAGAATTAGGGCTTCGTCGCTAATCTTTTTATCAGCACAGTGAAATTTATGGGAGAGGGGGCTTCGATTACATCGAAAGCCCCCTCTTTGTTTAAAAATTTGTAAATAAAGAAAGATGAATATAGGAACAAGAAAGTCCATTATGACCGGCGGGAAAGAAATTTCTGTTGAAACCGGCAAATTGGCAAAGCAGGCCGATGGGTCTGTAGTGGTTCGCATGGGCGACACCATGTTGCTCGCAACTGTTGTTGCAGCGCCAGAGGCAAAAGAAGGAGTAGATTTTCTTCCGCTTACTGTAGATTATCGTGAAAAATATGCAGCAGCAGGACGTTTTCCAGGCGGTTTCTTCCGTCGTGAGGCACGCCCTTCTGAGACTGAAATTTTAGTCATGCGTTTGGTAGACCGCGCTTTGCGCCCGCTCTTCCCAGACGATTACCATGCAGAAGTTCAGTTAATGATTCAATTGTTGTCATACGATGGCGTCAATAACCCTGATGCACTTTGTGGTTTTGCAGCATCTGCAGCTATCGCTGTTTCAAACATTCCATTTAATGGCCCAATGTCTGAAGTACGTGTTGGACGCGTCAATGGTGAATTCATCATCAATCCAACAATGGCAGAAATGGCACAATCCGATATCGATTGCATCATTGCTGGTACAGCCAAAGATATCAACATGGTTGAAGGTGAAATGCAAGAAATTTCTGAAGCAGAATTGGTGGAAGTGATCAAGTTGGCTCATACAGCCATCAAAGAACAGTGTCAATTTCAACTAGACCTTGCTGCAGAAATCCCAACGGCAAATCCGAAACGCGAGTATTCTCACGAAACACATGACGAAGCAGTTCGTGCACGCGTGTATGAATTAGCCATGGACAAGTGTAAAGATGTAGCGCGCATGGGCTTAGCCAACAAAGCAAAACGTACTGAGTTGTTCGATGCCATCAAAGCAGAAGTGAAAGCTGCCTTTACGGAAGAAGAACTCGAAACACAAGGGAAGTTTATTTCTCCTTACTTCTCTGAAGTGAAGAAAAAAGCGGTGCGTTGGGTAATGCTCAACGAGCGCAAGCGCCTTGATGGTCGTAATTTTGACGAAATCCGTCCAATTTGGGCCGAGGTTGATTACCTGCCAATGGTACATGGTTCTGCCGTGTTTACCAGAGGTGAAACACAATCTTTAACGACCCTTACTTTGGGTGGTAAAATGGATGAGCAGCTCATCGACGGTGCTACCTTCCAAGGAACTGAAAAATTCTTATTACACTACAACTTCCCTCCATTCTCAACTGGTGAAGCGAAGCCTTTGCGCGGAACTTCACGTCGTGAGATCGGTCACGGTAACTTAGCTTTGCGCGCGCTCAAGCCAGTGATGCCAGACGATTATGCTTATGCGGTTCGATTGGTTTCTGATATCCTTGAGTCAAACGGTTCGTCTTCAATGGCAACTGTATGTGCTGGAACTTTAGCATTAATGGATGGTGGTGTGCCAATCAAAGCACCAGTTTCTGGGATTGCTATGGGCTTGGTTGCTGACGAAGGTAAATTTGCTGTGTTGTCTGATATCCTTGGTGACGAAGATCACTTAGGTGACATGGACTTCAAAGTAACAGGTACTGCAAAAGGAATTACAGCATGTCAAATGGACATCAAAGTAGATGGTTTGCCATATGAAATCTTGATGCAAGCTCTTGAGCAAGCACGCGCTGGACGTTTGCATATTCTTGGTAAAATCACTGAGACTATTGCTACGCCGAACACTGAAATGAAGCCACAAACGCCACGTCTTGAAGCGTTCAACGTTCCAAACGAAATGATTGGTGCCATCATCGGACCTGGAGGAAAAATCATCCAAGGTCTACAAAAAGAAACCAAAACAACCATTACCATCGAAGAATTACCAACAGGCGAAGGTCGTGTTCAAATCCTTTCGAACAACGGTGATGATATGGCAGAGGCAATCCGCTTGATTCGTCAAATTGCTTTCCCTCCTCAAGTTGAGGATGGTGCAACTTACGAAGGTAAAGTGAAGTCTGTGAAAGAATTCGGTTGTTTCGTTGAAATCGTACCAGGTACAGACGGCCTGATCCACATCTCTGAATTTGCTTGGGAAAAAACGGCAAAAATGGAAGATGTTGTCAAAGAAGGCGAAGTCTTGACATTCAAAGTTATCGGGAAAGATCCGAAGACTAAAAAATGGAAATTATCTCGTAAAGTATTGTTGCCGCGTCCTGAGCGTCCTGCGCCAGAGCAAGCTCCAGCAGAATAATTCTCCGGATACCGTTAAATAATAAAGGGTGGACTTCAATCCACCCTTTTTTTATTGCTTTCTTTTTGAATTCCTTAACGTAATTTAACGGACAAGTCTTAAATTTACAATTCAAACTATTTTATATGAAAAAAGGACTACTTTTTCTTCTTACTGTATTGAGCGTCAATGCATTCGCTCAAGCATTTGAATCTTTCAATTTCACAGGTTTAGCAACTGCCAATGGTTGGACAACCCACAGTGGAACTGCGGGTGAAATTTCAGCGCTTGCCACTGCTTCACAAACTGGAAACAGTCTGAGTTATCCTGGTCTCCAAACATCAATAGGAAATCGCGTTTCGTTGGCAAGTGCTGGTACTGAAGATATCAATAAGCCATTTACAACTTCCGGAACTTCAGGGTATTTTTCCTTTTTATTGAACGTTTCTAATACCACAGGATTAACCACCACAGGGGCTTATTTTATTGGTTTTGGTGGTACGGCTGGCGCGTCAGTTAGCATCTATTTTCCGCGCTTATTCATAAAGTCAGGAACCGCTGCAAATACATTTCAACTTGGTGTTTTAAATACTTCAGGTGGTGCAGGTGCAGTAGCCACATACATCACAACAGACCTTAATGTAGGTACAACCTATTTTGTGGTTGCAAAAGCTTCAGCACCAGCTGCCGCAGGAGTCATCACCGCATCTCTTTGGCTCAATCCAATTCCTGGAGCAGCCGAACCAGCTGCAGGTGCTGTTAATTCAGGAGGTACAAGTTCTTGGCCAACAAACGGTATCCAATCTGTTTACTTACGACAAGCTGCAGGTACCGGAAATTATGAAATCGACGAAATCAGAGCAGGTGAAACCTGGGCTTCGGTAACGCCTAGTGCGGCAAGTTCTTGTGTCAGCTATAACACCATTTCAGCAATGGCTTGTAACAGCTATACACTCAATAACCAAACTTATACTACATCCGGTACTTACGTTCAAACCTTGGCAAATGCCAATGCGGCGGGTTGTGACTCCATTATTAATTTGAACTTAATGATCCACAATGCAACATCTTCCACACAAAATGTAACCTATTGTGGCCCATATACCTTGAATGGTCAAACATACACTGCATCAGGAACATATACGCAAAACTTACAAAACATTCACGGATGTGACAGCACGCTTACGCTCAATCTAAATTTAGTTGGTTCGATAACCTATTATCAGGATTTAGATAACGACGGATACGGAAATGCCGCTGTTACGCAGTCTGGTTGTAGTCCTATAGCTGGTTATGTCACCAACTCGACAGACTGCAACGACAACAACAATCAAATCCACCCAGGAGCAGTAGATGTCGCAGGAAATGGTATTGATGAAGATTGTAACGGTTTTGATGCACCATTGCAAATAGGTATTTATCAATTTGCAGCTACTGTTGATTGTGCAACTCAAGATGTTGCAGCAACAAATGTGCCTGCAAACGTGACGTTCTCAAATTTTGACGCGCAAGGTACTGCTTGTGCAGCAGGTGGTGGAGTATTTAATCGCAGTGGTTGGAATACAACAGCTATTCTCGATCTCAATCAATACAATCAATTTACAGTTTCGGGTATTAATTGTACGAACCTGAACTTAGGAAAACTAGCTTTGAATCACCGAACAAGTTCAACAGGCGGTACTCCAACCATTTTTGTTCGTTCAAGCTTGGATAATTACAGTTCAGATATTGACACCATAGCATCATCTTGGAATGGAAATGTGGCCTTGGCTGATACCGTCATTTTGCCTGCTGCTTTTGCAAACGTTTCAAGTGTCACCTTCCGCTTTTATGTCATCAATCAAGCCACCAGCACCTCGACTTTACGCATGGACAACGTATCGGTTTGGGGTAATCAGATTTCAATCACACCTCAGTTATTTTATGCAGACCAAGATGGCGACGGTTTTGGTGATGCAACATTGGATACCTTAGTGTGTAATCCTCCGGCGGGTTATGTGGCCAATAACACCGATTGTAACGATGCTGATGCATTAGTGAATCCAAATACCATTTGGTATCAAGATTTAGACAATGATCAAGTTGGTAATACTGCTGTTACACAGACTTCATGTACGCAGCCTGCAGGTTATGTACTTACAGATGGCGATTGCAACGACAACGATGCCAACATCACAGCTCCAACAATGTACTATGTTGACTTTGATCAGGATGGTTTCGGTGATGAAGCAACAGGTGCATTATTTTGTCAAGCTCCGGTTAATTTAATAGCCATCGGAGGTGACTGTGATGACAACAACAATGCCATCAATCCTGCCGCTACTGAAATTTGTGATGGCATTGACAACAATTGTAACGGACAAGAAGATGAAGGTTTGACTTTCTTAAATTATTATTTTGATGGCGATAACGATGGTTACGGAATTGGTAATCCAACCGTTTCTTGTACGCCAATTACTGGTTATGCCACCCTCACCGGCGATTGTGATGACAGTAACAACGCGATCAATCCAGGGGCAGCTGACACTGAAGGAAATAATATTGACGAAAATTGCGATGGAGTCGATGGTGTTTTATTGGTGGAGACATTGTCTTTTGAAAGTTCAATAGCGCCAAACCCTACAAATGCAACAATTCAAATTACATTGAATAAAACGACTGCACTTCATGTTCAAATTACAGACCTAAACGGCAAGCTGTTGTCATCTTTAGCGATAGAGCAAAAAGAAGTAACACTCGATCTTTCTACATTAGAAAACGGCGTTTATTTGATTACGCTTCAAAATGCGCAAAACAAAAACACACACCGTGTGATCAAACAATAAGCATGTAACAATTAGCAATTTATATCGTCTCCTATAAAGCCACCTTCGGGTGGCTTTTTGTTACCCAAAACTTTGTACTTTTATTTCAAATAAGCTTACATGAAAAAATTACTATTTCTTCTCCTTCCATTTGGCGCTTTTAGTCAATACTTTCAACAAGAGGTCTCTTATAAAATTGAGGTTAAACTCGATGATAAAAAACATCAACTTACAGGTTTTGAAACCTTGGTGTACAAAAATAACTCACCTCAAACCCTCACCTTTATTTACATGCATGTTTGGCCAAATGCATACAAAAATGACCAAACAGCCCTTGCAGAGCAACTCAAACGCACTGAAAAGGATAAAATAGGGAATGCAGATCCGAAAGATTTAGGTTCAATTGATGGACTAGATTTTAAAGTTAATGGCCAAGTTGTAAAATGGGAATTCACACCTGTTCACCAAGATATTGTGCGCATTGATTTACCAAAAGCATTAGCTCCGGGTGAAAGTATCACCCTAACCACACCATTTCAAGTCAATATTCCTTCGGGCTCTATTTCAAGATTAGGTCATATCGGGCAATCTTACCAGATTACACAGTGGTATCCAAAACCTGCAGTCTATGATCAAAATGGTTGGAATGAAATGCCATACTTGAATCAAGGCGAATTTTATTCAGAGTACGGAAGTTTTGATGTAGCAATCACTGTTCCTGCTAATTATGTCGTCGGTGCCACCGGAGAACTACAAACAGCGTCAGAAATTGCTTTTTTAGATCAAAAAGTACAGCAAAGTGCTAAGAAGCTAGAGTCGCTTTTAGCTGAAACAGAATCCAACAAAAAAAACAGTTCATTTCCAGAGTCGGCCTCTGAGTGGAAAACCATTCGCTATACCCAAGATCGCGTGCATGATTTCGCTTGGTTCGCGGACAAGCGTTTTCTTGTATTAAAGGGCTCTGTAGAATTGCCTCATTCGAAAGAAACGGTTACCACCTGGGTAATGTTTACCCCGCAAAATGCCAAACTTTGGGCCAATTCACTCGAATACTTACATGACGGGACTTACTATTATTCACTTTGGAATGGTGATTATCCATATAAGCATGTAACGGCAATAGACGGTACAATTAGTGCTGGTGGTGGCATGGAATATCCTATGATTACCGTAATTGGCAACGCTAGCAACAAAGAAGAATTAGAGGTAGTTATTGTGCATGAAGTGGGGCATAATTGGTTTTACGGAATTTTAGGCTCTAACGAACGCGTTCATGGTTGGATGGACGAGGGCCTAAACACGCTCAATGAAATGCGTTATGTCCAAACTAAATACCCGGACAACACTCGCTTTTCAGACATGGTTGCCGGGGGGCGTTTCCACCTCAATGACCTCGATCACCACGATTCCGGAGACATCATGTATCGCACGCTCGCTAGTTTTGGCCTCGATCAGCCGCTAGAGACACACTCAGATGATTTTTCGAGCATGAACTACGGTGCAATCATGTATCAAAAAACTGGTGTGGTTTTTTATTACCTCATGGACTACCTTGGTGCTGAAAATTTTGACGCAGCGATGTCTGCATACTACCAACAATGGAAATTCAAGCACCCACAACCCGCCGACCTTCGCAACGTATTGGAAACCCAAACGGGTAAAGATCTGGGTTGGTTGTTTGAAGACCTCATTCAAACCACAAAGCACCTCGATTACAAAATCAAATCGGTTCAGCTATCAGAAACGGGTAGCGAAATTAAGTTAGCCAATAAGGGTCAGGTGAATGGTCCAGTTGAAGTGAATATTTTTGGGGAAAATGGTTTGCTTGAAACCGTATGGGCAGAACCCGGGCAAAAATCCGTGACAGCAAACACCAAATTCAGTCAAATCACTAAAGTTGAAATAGACCGCAACAACGACATCCCTGAACTCAACCGCCAGAATAACCTTTGGGTAAAAGAGCAGTTGTTTCATAAAGTTGAGCCTTTGCGCGCAGAATTCTTATTTGGCGATCACGAAAAGGATCAAACGACTTTCTTCTGGACCCCAATGCTAGGTGGTAATGCTTACGATGGCCTGATGGCCGGTGTCACTATTCACAACATTGGTTTGGCACCAAAGAAATTCACCTATTTAGTGAGTCCGATGCTCAGTACTACACGTTTGGTCAATCCAATGCAGACATCACGCTTGCGACCTGTGGGTATAGCTGAGTTTTCTTACCAGATTTTACCAACCAAAGCCATTGAGCTCATGCGTTTCGGCTTATCAGTTAAATCATTTAGCACAAGTCGTGAATACAACCAATATTACCTTGCCTTTTCACCTTATATTTCAATCAATTTTGGTGAAAGAAAAGCACGTCATGCCATTCATAATGATTTATTGATTCAAGGTATTTGGAATTCGACTAATGGATTCGGCAATGGACGAGGCGCTTTTGTACAACATATGCTGAACTACCGCAAGCCAGCTTATCAATTACAATGGACCAATCGCTATGAATATTTTCAAGATTATACAAATGCTGTCGATGTTTCTTTCGGAGAATCCGTTTCAAGAATCTGGACCAACCTCAATCAAACTTTTTCTTACCGTTTAGCAGAGATGGATCGTAAAGTTGAGTTCAATATTTTTGGTGGTTATACTCTTGCATATCAAAATGTTACATTAAACAATCCTTCTGATAGGTTCTTTTGGTCTATGAATGGTTTGCAAGGGCAGCAAGATTTATTTTTAGAAGATTATAATTTTGGGCGCTCGGAGCTAAGCGGTTTTTGGTCACAGCAACGCATGGATCGCCATGGCCAATTCCACACAGGTAACTCAGCAGGAAGCAATATCAATTGGTTGAGCTCTGCTACACTCTATGCACAATTACCAATCAAACCAAATTTATTTGGTGTTTTTGCCGACTTCGGCTTAGCACGTGGTGTCTTTCAAACAGTCGACACCTATTACAATGCAGGTATTGCGCTCAGAATGGGTAAAGTTTTTGGGGTTTATTTCCCATTAGTTTATGGCAATAGTAATTATTCAGGCAATCTTTTCAACAATTATGCGCAAAATATTCGCTTTAGCCTTCGCATCAATATTGTCAACCGACTCAGTTTACATTCACTTTTAAATTCTTAATATGTCTGAGCAGCGCCTTTCTTTTGGTAAATTATTTTGGCCAAGTTTTCTGGCAGTTTTTGTTGCTGGCTTGGTGGGTATGGTTTTTTTCTTTCTTGTTCTTGGCGGCATTATCGGATCCTTTGGTGATTTTGAACCAGAACCCTTAGCGCTTCAGGATAAAACGGTATTGCACATAAAGTTAGAAGGTGTCGTTGCCGATAAAAGCGCTCAGTCCCTTGATCCTGCAGCTTTGAAAGTAGATCGAACTACAGGTTTACCTGAATTAATAACTGGTCTGGAAGCTGCTGCAAAAGACCGCAAAATCAAAGGAGTTTTCTTGGAAATGAAAAGCCCTGAAATGGGCATGGCAACTGCCAAAGAACTTCGCGAGGCACTCAGCAGCTTCAAAAAAACTGGAAAATTCGTTGTAGCCTATCTGTCTGGCGAACAGATTTCCTACACAGATTATTACGTGAGTAGTGTAGCAACTGACTTTTTTGGCCTCGGTGGCGCTACCTTTTTATGGACAGGTTTGCATGCAGAAAGTTTTTTCCTTAAAAATCTGCTTGACGACCTCGAAATAGGCGTGATGGTTGTGCGTGGAAAAGACAATGATTTTAAAAGTGCGGTTGAGCCATTTTTCAGAACTGAAATGAGCGATTCTAGCCGTGTTCAGATGAGCGCCTTGCTTCAAGATATGTGGAGAATGTCGAGAAATGAAATTGCTCAGTCCCGCAAACTTGATACACTAGAACTCGATTCTTTGGCCAATGCACTTGCAATTAGAAAACTTTCACATGCTCAAGATTTCAAATTAATTGATCGAGTTTACTATCGGCATGAAGTTTTGGCATTTTTAAAAAAGAAAGTTGGTCTTGAACAAAGTTCAGCACTACGTTTACAAACATTTGGTAAGTATATTAGGGATACTTTTCACGATGATCAACTTTTAGCCAAACAACAAAAGCATATAGCGGTAATTTTAGCTGAAGGTGATGTCGTTTCTGAAGGAGAGGGTTTAAGTGCAGCCTCAATAGGGAAGTTATTAAGATCGGCCAGAACAGACTCAGATGTCAAAGCAGTAGTGCTACGCATCAACAGCCCAGGTGGTTCTGCGTTGGCAAGTGAAGAAATCTGGAAAGAAGTGGCCCTTACAGCTGAAAAGAAGCCATTGTATGTTTCCATGGGTGACTTCGCAGCTTCTGGTGGATATTATATTGCCACCCCAGCCAAGAAGATTTTTGCACAAGCAACGACAGTAACGGGTTCCATTGGGGTATTCGGAGTCTTACCAAATGCGGGTAACTTTCTTAAAAATAAAATTGGTGTGACAACAGACGAAGTGAGGACGCACCAACATGGTGGCTTATCATTGTTTAGACCACTAAGTGCAGAGGAATATGGCTTTATGCAAGAAGAAATTGATGAAGTCTATGATTTATTTCTCAAAAGAGTGGCAAATGGCCGTAAACTCACAAAAACACAAGTTCATTGTGTCGCAAGAGGAAGAGTATGGACTGGTACAAGTGCAAAGCGTCATGGTTTAGTCGATGAAATAGGGGGCTTATCTGCTGCGGTTGCTGCTGCTCAGAAAGATGCTGGCTGCTCTTATGTTGTCTATTATCCTAAAAAGGAAAAAAGTGCAATCGATCAATTAATTGAACTTGTAGATGAAGAATTAGAAAATGAACAGACCAAAGCTCAAGTGCAAATTCCGACAGAACTCATGTTATATTACCAAAAATATGCTCAAATTAAAAAAATGAGTGGTATTCAAATGCGTTTGCCATTTTCTTTCAATATTTACTAAAAAACGCAGCAATTCCGTAAGATATTGACAATAAATTACTTAGGTTTAGATAGAATTGTTGAATAAATTTTTGCAATTATTAAACAATAATTGTATATCATTGTTATTCAAATAATTAATGGCGATTCCCGAAAAGCCTCAATAGAGTAGGGAAAACTAAACCTAATTACTATGTTTTTTTCTTTAACAAGTGCACTCAAAGTGCAAGAAATCTTTGAAAAAGGTGACGTGTATACATACACAGCGTTTACTTTTTTCATCGGAACAATGGCCATGATGGCCGCGGCTGCATTCTTCTTCATGGAGATGCGCAATATGGAAGATAAATGGAAAACTTCTATTTTGGTTTCCGGTATCATCACCTTTATTGCGGCAGTTCATTATTACTACATGCGTGATTACTTCACAGACACGCAAACGTCACCAACATTTTTCCGTTATGTTGACTGGATGTTAACAGTGCCGTTAATGTGTGTTGAGTTTTATCTCATCACCAAAAAAGCAGGTGCTAAATCTAGTTTGCTTTGGAAACTTATTTTTGCGTCTGTAGTGATGCTTGTGACAGGATACTTTGGTGAAGCTGTAGATCGCGGAAACAGCGTGATGTGGGGTGTGCTTTCAGGTGCGGCTTACTTCTACATTGCTTACCTTGTATGGTTTGGTGAAGTTGCAAAACTCGCAGAATCTGCTGGGCCAGCAGTAGCAAAAGCTACAAGAATCTTGGCATGGTTTGTACTAGTGGGTTGGGCAATCTATCCTTTAGGATACATTATTGGAACTCCAGGTGGACTTTTCGGAGCGTTTGGAAGCTCTGATCCAAATCCTTGGATGGATGTTGTTTACAACATCGGAGATGCCATCAACAAAATTGGTTTTGGTCTAGTGATTTACTCTTTAGCTAAATCAGACTCTAAAGCATAATTTCTACAACTTATACACGAAGGGGAGCCTGTTGGCTCCCCTTTTTTGTTTCCTAGATTATAAAAGTTAAAAACACAAAAGTTTAATAAACTTTTGGAAATCCAATTGGATCGAGGTCGTGCATCATGTCAAGTACCTTTTCGATGATGTCGTCCATATTTGGTTTGCTGAAGTAATCGCCATCTGAGCCATATGCTGGGCGGTGATCTTTTGCTGACATCGTTTGTGGGGCAAGGTCAAGGAAATGATAAGCACCTTGCTTGACCACAATTTGATCGAGCATAAATGCGCTTGCGCCGCTGCTTACATCTTCGTCTACAATGAGTAAAGCATTGGTTTTGGCCACAGATGCTCCGATGATATGGTGGATATCAAATGGTAATAAGGTTTGTGCATCGATGAGTTCCACAGAAATGCCAAATTCGGCAAGTTGTACCACTGCTTGTTCACAGATATTGAACGTGGAACCGTATGAAACTAAAGTGAGGTCAGTGCCTTCTTTCACAATTTCTGGTACACCTAGCGCTTCAGTGAACTCGCCAAAATTGAGTGGCATGCGTTCTTTGGTGCGATAGCCATTGAGTGGTTCAATGACAAGCGCTGGTTCATCGGATTGTAGTAAGGTGTTGTAAAAAGCAGCTGCTTTGGTCATGTTGCGAGGAACACAGACATGAATTCCGCGCAGCGAATTGATGATCATGCCCATTGGTGAGCCGCTGTGCCAAATTCCTTCAAGGCGATGACCACGTGTAGATACGATGAGTGGTGCTTTTTGTCCGCCTTTGGTGCGGTATTGTACCGTTGCCAAATCATCTGACATGATTTGAACGGCATAAAGCAGGTAGTCGAGGTATTGAATTTCTGCGATTGGTCTAAGGCCGCGCATGGCCATTCCGATACCTTGCCCAATGATGGTGCATTCTCGGATTCCGGTATCTGAAACACGCAGGGCTCCAAATTGCTCTTGTAAGCCCTCTAAACTCTGGTTGACACCGCCAATTTTACCGGCATCTTCACCAAAAACAAGAACTTCAGGACGAGTTTCTAAAATCTTACGATAATTTTCTCGAAGAATGATGCGACCATCTTCTTGCTGATTTTCTGAAGCATATTGTACGGGAACAGTGGCTACATTCCTAGCGTTTTGAGCAGATGCAGAATGTAAATGAGAGCTATAACGATCTTGGGCTTTTTCTTGAACGGCGCGTACCCAATTGGCTAGGGCGGATCTTTCAGCACTATTTTGACCTAAGGTTTTACGCAAGATCGTACGGGCTACTTGTAGCAATTCTCTGCGAATGCTGTCTTTTTCCTTGGTTAATTTCTCAGCAGCTTCCTGACACATTTGATGCAACGGATGAGCTGTTGAAAAACTATTTAAAACGGATAAAAGTTCAAGTTTATCTTGTTGTATATCTGTTAAAAAAGCCTGCCACGCATTGTTCTTTGCAGTTTTGACTGCTTCTTTAGCGTTTTTCTCAATGGAATCAAGTTCTTCAGCGCTTGCTAATATGAGCCCCTTATCTGCAAAGGATAATATCCATTCTTTAAATTTGCTGACGCAATCGAAGGTGGACTCCCATTCGAGGCGTTCCGGAGATTTGTAGCGCTCGTGTGAGCCCGATGTAGAGTGGCCTTGTGGTTGATTAACTTCCTTGACATGAACAAGAACTGGGACGTGCTCGTTACGCGCAATTCGGACCGCTTTTTCATAAGTTTCGCAAAGATGAGCGTAATCCCAGCCTTTGGTGACTAAAATTTCAAATCCTTTTTTGTCTGTAGTGCGTTGAAAGCCTGCAAGTGCCTCAGAGATACTTCCTTTGGTAGTTTGTAATTCACGTGGCACTGAAATACCATAGCCGTCGTCCCAAACGGACATGACCATTGGTACTTGAAGAACGCCAGCAGCATTCATCGTTTCCCAGAATGGCCCCTCTGAGGTTGAAGCGTCGCCTATGGTGCCAAAAGCAACTTCATTGCCACCGTTGGTAAACTTTTTAAAATGTTCGAGGTCTTTGAGGGTAGGATGCTCGCGGTAAACCTTAGAGGCTTGAGCCAAGCCAAGCAGTCGAGGCATTTGGCCAGCTGTAGGGGAAATATCAGCGGAACTATTTTTTTGTTCCATGAGATTTTTCCAGTTGCCATTTGCATCGAGATTCCTTGTAGAGTAATGGCCTCCCATTTGACGGCCGGCAGATTGAGGCTCGACTTGAACGTCGGTATGGGCATAAAGACCAGCAAAATATTGCTCAACAGTGAGTTCACCCAGCGCCATCATGAGGGTTTGATCTCGGTAATAGCCGGAGCGAAAGTCACCGTTTTGAAATTGCTTGGCTAATGCAATTTGAGCGAGTTCTTTTCCGTCACCGAAAATACCGAACTTCGCCTTGCCGGTCAAGACTTCTTTTCTACCTAGCAAAGAGGCTTCGCGAGAAGTGCAGGCAAGCAAGTAGTCATTGAGGACTTCTTGCTTAAAGCTATTGAAATCAAGTTGATCTTGGGTAGTGCTTGCTTTGTCTTTGGCCATTTTTGTGTTGATTGCCTACAAATATACGTAAAAAGGGCCTGATTTTTGTCTGAGAATTCGCAATTTTGGGGACAATGAGTCAGATACAATTCGAATTATGTGCAGCATCTATCGAGGCGATAGATCTTGCTAAAAAATACAACTTTGCTCGCATAGAGCTCTGTCAAAATCTAGAACAAGGAGGGTTAACACCATCTGCTGGGCTTGTACACGCTGCGCTTGAGGCTCAGGTAGAAACCCACGTGCTGATCAGACCTAGAGCTGGTGGTTTTTTTTACAACGATCGAGAATTGGCCCAAATTCAATGGGATATCGACTTTGCAGCAAGCGCTGGAGTCAAAGGGGTAGTGGTTGGTATTTTACAAGAAAATTTTGACATCGATAAGGTTGTATTAAAACAATTGATTCAAAGTCAGCCAAAGCTCGACTGGACTTTTCACCGCGCTTTTGATGAGAGTATAGACTGGAAACGCTCGTTAGATGTCCTGATTAACTTGGGTTTTAAACGGGTTCTCACCTCTGGTTTTGCCAAGAATGTCGAGCAAGGGATGGAAAATTTAGCGCAAATGTCCGCTTATGCTACTGGAAAAATTGAAATCATGGCAGGCGGGGGCGTTCATGCTGGGAATTTCCAAAAACTAACTGAAATTCCGCAGCTTTCAGGTATTCACTTCTCAGCTACACAAAAAGTATTGCTCGACGAAGACTCTGCTTTTTCAGAGACTATTTTAAAGGTCGATGAACGCAAGCTACAGCGCATCTTAGCTGCAAAATAGTAGAAGCAGTTTATTATCTGTATCTTTGTCTAGAATCTGTTCAAGTGACGATACGTTTTTTCACTTTGATCAGCACAATGAATTGCATGTTATTTAATGAATTACCCTTGAGGAAAGAAATCCTCGAAGCCATTGCTGAAAAAGGCTATACAAATGCAACCCCGATTCAAGAAAAAGCAATCCCACCTATTTTAGAACAAAAAGACCTTATAGGTTTGGCTCAGACAGGCACCGGAAAAACAGCCGCTTTTGCCATCCCTATTCTAGAAAATTTGGCCAAAATCAATGCTGCTCCTGGTGGTATTCAAGCATTGGTAGTGACGCCTACGCGTGAGCTTGCCATTCAGATTGCCGAAAATTTCAGGGCCTATGGAAAAAAGCTTAAGTTGCGCTCTTTGGTCATCTTCGGTGGTGTCAAACCTCACGCGCAAATTCAAACTTTAAAACAAAAGCCTGCGATTCTCATCGCAACACCAGGCCGTTTGTTAGATCTGCATCAGCAAGGTTTCATTAATTTGAAACAATTAGAAGTTTTTGTTTTGGATGAAGCGGACCGCATGCTAGATATGGGTTTTATTCACGATGTCAAGCGTATTGTTAAGTTGTTGCCAAAGCAACGTCAAACCCTTTTGTTTTCAGCAACCATGCCTAATGAAGTCAAAAGCTTGGCGCAAAGTCTGCTACAAGACCCTGTGGAAGTAACGGTTACGCCTGTATCATCTACAGCTGAACGCATTGATCAGCTAGCCATTCATGTCGCTGACCGCAAAGAAAAAGAACAGCAGTTAGTACAATTACTACAAGAAGATCCAGCCAATAGTGTCTTGGTTTTTTCACGAACAAAGCACGGTGCAGATAAATTGGTAAGGCTTCTCGGGAAAAATAAATTACAAGCGATGGCTATTCATGGCAATAAGTCTCAAAATGCCAGGCAAATGGCTTTGAATCATTTCAAAGAAGGAAAAATCAGAATTTTAGTAGCCACTGATATCGCGGCTCGAGGAATCGATATTTCCGGACTAGACCTCGTAGTGAATACGGATGTACCTACCGTGGCAGAAACTTACGTGCATCGTATCGGCCGAACAGGTAGGGCAGGTAAAGAGGGGCGTTCGGTCATCTTTTGTGAGCCAGAAGACAGCAAATATTTCAAGAGTATCGAAAAGTTAATCGCAAAAAAAATACGGGTGAAATAACCCGTATTTTTTTTGAATATATATGTTGCAAGATCTAGATCGCTGCAATTTTATCAGACATATACTCGCCTGCTTTTAACTTGCCAACAATCTTAGAGAAGCAATCGATAGTGTATTTGACGTCTTCTAGGGTGTGTGAGGCGGTAGGAATAAGGCGAAGGATAATCATGCCTTTTGGAACTACTGGATAAACCACCATTGAACAGAAAACATTGTAGTTTTCACGGAGGTCAAAAATAAGGTTGGTGGCTTCAGGAATAGAACCGCTCAAATAAACTGGCGTAACACAGCTGTTTGTAGGGCCAATTTCAAAACCTGCAGCTTTGAGGCCACTTTGTAAGGCGTTTGTGTTTTCCCAAAGCTTTTCCTTTAATTCGGGATGTTTTCTCATGAGTTCAAGACGCTTAAGCAAGCCCATAACGAGTGCAACGGGCATTGCTTTTGCAAAAATCTGAGAACGCATGTTGTAACGCAAGTATTCAACTACTTGTTCATCACTAGAAATAAAGCCTCCGATGAGTGCAAAAGATTTAGCAAAAGTTCCGAAGTAGATATCGATGCCGTCCTGACAACCTTGCTCTTCACCTGTTCCGGCACCAGTAGCACCTAAAACACCAATGCCATGCGCATCGTCTACAAACAAACGGAAGTTATATTTGGATTTGAGCGCGACAATTTCTTTGAGGCGACCTTGGTCACCACGCATTCCAAAAACACCTTCAGTGATCACTAAAATAGCACCGCCGGTTTCTTCAGCGAGTTTGGTGGCACGTTGAAGTTGCTTTTCGCAATCTTCTACATCATTGTGCTTGAATACAAAGCGTTTACCCATGTGTAAACGAACACCATCTAGGATGCAAGCATGTGATTCTGCGTCGTAAACAATGACATCGTGACGATCCACGAGGCAGTCAATTGCAGAAACAACTGCTTGGTATCCGAAGTTGGCTAATATAGTATCTTGTTTGCCTACAAAAGCGGATAGTTCGTTTTCGAGTTGTTCGTGGTAGTTTGAATTACCTGACATCATGCGCGCTCCCATTGGAGAACCAAAACCATATGCTGCTGCAGCATCGGCGTCTGCTTGACGCACCTCAGGATGATTCGCTAAACCCAAATAATTGTTGAGCGACCAATTGAGTTTTTCCTTTCCTCGAAAGTTCATATGAGGGCCGATTTCACCTTCAAGTTTTGGAAAGGTGAAATAGCCATGAGATTCTTTTGCGTGCATACCGAGCGGACCACGGTTTGCCTGAATTTTTTCAAATATATCTGCTGCCATGCTATGATTTTTCTGCAAAGTTAAAGGAATATCAAGAGTAAATAAACGCTTAACTCCTTAGTTATTAACAGGACAATGCACAAAAGCTTAAAATTTACTCTTTAAAATTTTGTTTTCAAGAAGATACCTGTTTGATTGTCTTTGTTTTTGGCTAAATCTCGTGGGTGGCCTTCGAACAACAACTGGCCGCCTTTTTCACCACCGTCTGGCCCTAAATCGATGATGTGGTCGGCGCATTTGATGACCTCCATGTTGTGTTCAATGACAACCAAAGAATGACCTTTGTCGAGTAGTGCCTGAAAGGCAATTAGTAATTTTTCAATGTCGTAAAAATGTAGCCCTGTGGTAGGTTCATCAAAAATAAAAAGGGTAGGTGTGCTTTGCGAGCCTTTGCTCAAGAACGAAGCGAGCTTTATGCGTTGTGCCTCTCCACCCGACATCGTGCTCGACGATTGTCCAACACATAAATAACCTAAGCCAACATCGACGAGCGGTTGAATTTTTTCAGCGACCTTTTGATCGAGCTTATCTTTACCTGCTTTGAAAAAGCTAAGGGCTTCGTCAAGGGTCATTTCTAGGATTTCAGCAATATTTTTATCTCGGTAGCTGATGTCGAGTGTTTCGGTCTTGTAGCGTTTGCCTTTACATTGGCTACAAGGCAATGAAACATCGGCCATGAATTGCATGCTAACAGCTATAGAACCTTCTCCTTCGCAAACCTCGCAGCGACCTCCCTCAACATTAAAAGAAAAGAAGCCAGGTTTGAATCCGCGTAATTTAGCAAGGGCTTGCCGCGCAAATATTTCCCGAATATCATCGAATGCTTTCACGTAAGTGATTGGGTTGCTGCGCGATGATTTGCCAATTGGATTTTGATCGATAAATTCTACATGCCCAATTTTTTTGATGTCGCCGCTAAGCCCATCGCACTTGCCAATTAAATCGCTGCTAAGGCCCAGTTCTTTGCGTACCAAAGGGTAAAGTAAACGTTTGATGAGTGTTGATTTGCCTGAGCCCGAAACCCCGCTGACACAAACAAGTTGCCCTAGTGGAATATTTACTTCAATGTTCTTAAGGTTGTTCTGTCGTGCACCGTGAATAGTGAGTTTTCCTTTCGCAGTTCTGTTTCTTGTTGGTATAGGAATGACTCTATCATTGTTCAAATAACTTGCTGTCAATGATTTACTTTTGGCAAGTGCTTTGAAATCTCCTTGAAAAACGAGGGTACCACCTTGGGAGCCAGCAAGTGGACCAATATCGATGATTTGGTCAGCAGCACGCATTACTTCTTCTTCGTGCTCGACTACAATAACCGTATTTCCTTGGTCGCGAAGCGCTTGTAGTACACTGATCAATTTAGCGGTATCTCTTGGATGCAGCCCGATGGAGGGTTCGTCCAGAATATATAAGGATCCAACAAGGCTAGAGCCAATGGAAGTGGCGAGTTGAATGCGCTGTGCTTCTCCGCCTGAAAGTGTGTTGGATGTTCTGTTGAGGGTGAGGTAGCCTAGGCCAACGCGTTGCAAATAATCAAGCCTCGTCTGGATTTCTGGCAGAATGTGTTTGGTGAGTTCTTTTTCGTAAGGTGTTAAACTCAGGTTTTGAAAAAAGTGACTCGCTTCCGTTAGTGGCATCAGGACCAGCTCTTGCAAGCTCTTGCTGTTTATTTTGACAAAACCAGCATCTTGTCGCAAGCGCGTCCCTTGACATTCAGGGCAAATTGTTTTGCCTCGGTAGCGAGAAAGTAAAACCCTATATTGAATTTTATATGTTTGACTTTCAATGAATTTGAAGAATTCATTTAAACCAATAAAGTAAGAGTTTCCTGTCCAAAGGAGCTTGTATTGCGCTGGGTTCAGTTCTTGAATTGGTCGGTGGATTGGAAAGTCGAATTTTTGAGCGTTGTACAAGAGTGCTTGAAGGTATTCCTGCATGTTTTCTCCTTTCCAAGCGGCGATAGCTCCTTCATAAACGCTTTTTTTGCGATCGGGAAATACCAATTCTTCGTCAATTCCGAGCGTCATGCCGTAGCCTTCACAGCGCTTGCAGGCGCCGAATGGATTGTTGAATGCGAAGAAGTGTACGTTGGGTTCTTGAAAGGCAAGGCCATCGAGCTCAAAGCGCTTACTGAAGTGTTGAAATGATTTTTGCTTGGCGTTATATAAGGTACAGAGGTCTTTTCCTTCTTGAAATGCCAGTTCAATGGCTTCTGTAAGGCGTCCTTGTTGTGCGTCGTCGCGCTCTTGATTCGTGAGTCGGTCTACAGAAATATAGATCTTTTCAGTATCAACTAATTGGTCTTGAATTTGATCAATAAGGATAAAATCCCCTTTATGGAAAATCCTTGTAAAACCCTGCTTATTAAGCAGTTGTAATTTTTTATTTAATTCTTCACTTGAATTAAATTGAAGTTCGTAAAGGATGGCAAACGGCTCATTTTCCCAATTTGCGTCCAGAAAACGAAGTACATCCGTAGTCTGTTGCTTCTTGACTTCTTGCCCGGAAACTGGAGAGTAGGTTTTGCCAATTCTCGCATAAAGAAGTTTGAGGTAATCGTAGATTTCGGTGCTTGTTCCGATGGTTGATCTCGGGTTACTCGAACTCACTTTCTGTTGGATTGCAATTGCCGGGGCAAGTCCTTTGATGTCATCAACAGCAGGTTTATCTAATTTCCCTAAGAATTGACGTGCATAGGCGGACATACTCTCAATGAAGCGGCGTTGTCCTTCGGCATAGATGGTGTCAAAAGCCAAGCTTGATTTGCCGGAGCCTGATACACCAGTGATAACGGTGAGTTGGCCATGAGGGATTGCAACATCGAGACTTTTGAGGTTGTGCACGCGTGCGCCTTTAACTGCGATGAATTTTTCCATATGCAAAAGTAAAATTTCTTTACTTTTAGTGCTTTAAATCCTACAGAATGTCTAATAATTCCTTGTTTCGCAAGAAAAATGTACAGCAAATTATGGCGCAGGCGCAATTGGCCGATGCTAATTCAGACACTCATGCGTTAAGTAAACACCTCAAATTAAGAGATTTAATTGCTTTTGGGATAGCTGCTATCATTGGTGCTGGTATCTTTTCAACCATTGGTACCGCAAGTGCACAGGGTGGTCCTGCTGTGATATTCCTTTTTCTTTTCACAGCCTTAGCGAGTGGTTTTGCAGCTTTTGCTTATGCTGAATTTGCTTCGATGGTTCCTGTGGCAGGATCAGCATATACCTATTCTTATGTTGCTTTTGGTGAATTGATTGCATGGATTATCGGTTGGGCCTTGATCATGGAGTATGCAGTTGGAAATATTACGGTTGCTATATCTTGGAGTGATTATTTAACTACAATGCTTAAACAAATTCATATTGAGGCAATTGGACTTAATGGAATTCATATTCCAGCTTGGATGCAAATGGATTATTTAAGTGCAGCCAATGGCTTTCAAGAAGCAAAGACCCAGCTCGCCGAAGGCCTACAATTCAAAGCCCTCGGATCAAATCTTCAAGTAGCTTATGAGGCTTGGACTTCTGCACCGCGCATCGGTTCCTTTCATTTGGTGCTCGATATTCCTGCGTTGTTTATCATTGTCTTGATCACTTGGTTGGTGTACAGAGGAATCAAGGAAAGCAGAAACGCCTCAAACGCCATGGTCATCATCAAATTAGCGGTGATATTGTTGGTTATTGCCGTTGGGGTGTTTTACATCGACATGAAAAATTGGTCACCATTTGCTCCTGAAGGCATTAGTGGTGTTTTGAAAGGGGTGTCTGCTGTCTTTTTTGCATACATTGGTTTTGATGCCATTTCAACTACCGCTGAAGAATGCGAGAACCCACAGCGCGACCTACCACGTGGAATGATGTGGGCTATCATTATCTGTACAATTCTTTATATCATTATCGCACTGATTCTAACAGGTATTGTTCCCTATGAGCAACTCGCTGTTGGTGAGCCATTGGCTTTTGTTTTTGAGCAAATCAATAAACCAAAAATGACTTTTATTATTTCCATTTCTGCTGTGGTAGCGATGGCTTCTGTTTTACTGGTCTTTCAAATGGGGCAACCTCGTATTTGGCTCAGCATGAGTCGAGACGGATTGTTGCCTAAACGCTTTTCTAAAATCCATCCAAAGTATAAAACACCTTCATTTGCCACAATCGTAGTGGGTTTTGTAGTGGCTGTACCTGCCTTATTCATGAACCTCACGATGGTGACAGACCTCTGTTCAATCGGAACATTGTTTGCTTTTGTGTTGGTTTGTGGAGGGGTATTGGTCTTGCAAAATAAGCCTGATGTGCAACGCGGCTCTTTCAAGACGCCTTACATGAATGCAGGTTATGTGCTACCTTATGTTTTTATTGGCATCATTACTATTGGCATTTTGGAACGCGTAGCCCTTTGGGATTCAAACCTACAGCTCTTTGACCGCGTTTATAATTTTCTCAACTTTCATAGTTGGTCTGATTTTGGTCAGAAAATACCAGCGCTTATTTTTTGGTTATTTACGATTTTCTTAACGATCCTGAGTGTGCCCAAAAAATTGTCATTGATCCCGACGCTCGGGCTTTTGTGTTGCCTTTACATGATGAGTGAAATCCCGTTGCAAAACTGGATTTATTTCGGCATTTGGTTGCTGATCGGCTTGGTAATATATTTTGGGTATAGCCGCAAAAATTCTGTGCTAAACCAGGTAGGCTAGGGTATTAAAGTCCAAGCTTTTGCTCGATTCCTAAAATAAGCGAATGAATGATCTTAATATGAATTTCCTGCGCGCGATCAGCAAAGTTGCTATGAGGTGCCCTAATTTCTAAATCAGCCATGTGAGCGAGTTGTCCACCGTCTTTACCGGTTAAAACAATGGTCTTCATTCCTTTCTCTTTTGCAGCTTCAACAGCATTAATGACATTTTTTGAGTTGCCAGAAGTTGAAATTCCTAATAAGACATCTCCGCTGGTCCCTAAGCCTTCAATGAATTTCGAAAACACAAAGTCGTAGCCGTAGTCGTTAGAGACGCAAGACAAATGTGAAGGATCAGAAATAGAAATAGCCGCAAGCGCTTTGCGGTCTGCCCTGAAGCGTCCGCTTAATTCTTCGGCAAAATGCATGGCATCACACATTGAGCCTCCATTTCCACAGGAAATGATTTTATGGCCATTGGATAGCGCTGTGCTCATGAGCTCAATTGCCTGGGAAATTTTTGCAAAGTTTTCGGCTGTGCTGAATGCAGCAAGTACTTGCTGAGCTTCTTCAAATTGCTGGCTGATGAGTTGCTGATCCATTTGTTTTTTTTCTCAAAAATACGCAATATGAAAACAACCGCGAACTGAATCCTTTATCTTTGAGCTATGAATCATGCTACTTTCTATAAGAATAAAGTTATTTGGATTACTGGTGCCTCTTCTGGTATCGGTGAAGAACTTGCCTTGCAATTGGCAAGAGCGGGTGCCAAACTTATATTGTCTTCTCGAAATGAAGAGAAGCTATACAACCTTAAAGAAAAATTAGAGAATCATAACCAGCACTATGTGTTGCCCTTGGATTTAGCCAATCTTCCCAATTTAAGTGAAATCACGGCGCAAATCATTGAAGTTTATCAACGCATCGATATTTTAATCAATAACGGCGGAGTTTCGCAACGTGCAAGTGCGGTAGCAACAACTATGGATGTCAATCGCCAACTTATGGAGGTAAATTTCTTTGGAAATATTGCACTCGCAAAAGCGGTTTTACCAATTTTTCAAAAGCAAGGTTCTGGACAATTTTTAGTGGTGAGTAGTATTGCCGGAAAATTTGGCTTCCATTTAAGATCTATCTACAGTGCTTCAAAGGCGGCGTTGGTGGGATACTACGAGAGCCTCGCGATGGAAGAAGCAAAAAACGGCATACACGTGAGCATCGCTTTTCCAGGAAAAATCAATACACCAATTTCTCAAAGTGCCTTAACTGCAGCAGGTGAGTCTCATGGGCAAATGGATGATAATCAGGTTAATGGAATGCCTGTCGAACATTGTGTATCAGAAATGCTCGTGGGTTTGGCAAAAAAGAAAAGGGAAATCTTGATTGGAGGAAAAGAATTGTTGGCCGTCTACATGAAAAGATTTATTCCAAGCTTGTTTTGGAAAATCATTCCAAATCAAAGCGCTACTTAAACTTAAAGCTATAGCAACCTTCTTTGGAATCAAAAATAAGGCACAAAAAAAAGGGCTATCTCTGGGAGACGGCCCTTTTTTATTTCAGTAAAAACTGAATTAGTTTACGCTTTTAGAAAGGTCAGCACCAGCCTTGAAGCGAACTGTGTTTTTAGCAGCAATTTTGATAACCGCACCTGTTTTAGGGTTACGACCATTGCGTGCATTTCTTTTAGAAATTCCGAAAGATCCGAAACCTACTAAAGAGATAGAATCTCCTTTCGCTAAAGCACCAGTTGTAGCGCTTACGAATCCGTCTAATGCACGTTTTGCATCAGCTTTTGACAATCCTGCAGACGCTGCGATTGCGTCGATTAATTCAGCCTTGTTCATAATAAGTTAGTTTTAATTAGTTAGAAATTAATTATCGGAACAAATATATCTGAATATCAATGCCAACAAAGGTTTCAAGCAAAAAAAAGTGTGAAAATGTTGAAAAAATAGCCATTTTGTTGATAAACGTGGCTAAAAAGCCCGTCTACACTGAGGAAATTGAACTTTTTTACTTGAATTTTGTCCTTAAGTTATGAAGGTAGGAATCATCGGATCAGGTATAGGGGCCCTGGCAAGCGCCATTGAATTAAAGCATTTGGGCTTAGAGGTACATGTTTTTGAAGCCAATATGCAGATCGGTGGTAAAATTGTAGAACAAAAGCTTGGCGAATACCGCTTTGATATGGGCCCGTCAGTTTTTACTGAGCCCCATTTATTACAAGATTTACTTTGGCGTCTAGATCGAGCGCAAGAATTTCCCTTTCATCAATTAAAGGAGTCATGCCGCTATTTTTACAATGATGGTCAACAACTTCAAATGCCAGTTGGTAATGCACAAGTTGCTCAAACCTTCGCAACACACTTTGGAGAAGATGCTTTAAAAACTAAAAAGTACCTCGATCGCATCGCTCAGAACTATAAAGCCATATATCCGGTATTCATTCAAATTTCGCTGCATCGTGTCAAGCATTTATTAGGTAAACCCTTATTGATTGCTCTTTCTCGACTTTTTAAATATGGTTTACATCAGACGATGCATGCTGCCAATCGGCAACAATTTAAAAATCCGAAATCAGCTCAAATTCTCGATCGCCTAGCTACCTATAATGGAAGTTCGCCTTATTTAGCACCAGCGATGCTCAATATCATTGCACAATTAGAACTCAATGAAGGTCCGGCACTGCCTGTAGGGGGCATGGTTCAGATTACAAAAAGGCCTCATGAATTGGCTTTTCAGCACGGCGTGCAATTTCATACAAATGAGCGTGTAACTGAAATTTTACATCACAATAAGCGTGTAACAGGTTTACAAACCCAAAAAGCCAGCTATTCGTTCGATATCGTGGTTTCGAATATGGATATTCACTACACTTACGAACAACTTTTACCGACAATAAAGGCACCTCAATTTTTGTTGAAACAAGAAAAGTCCAGTTCTGCGGTTGTTTTTTATTGGGGCATCAACAAAAGTTTTGAGACGCTTGGCGTACACAATATCTTTTTTGCTGAAGACTACAAAGCAGAATTCAAAGCAATCTTTGAAACAAAAACACTTTACGATGATCCAACGGTCTATGTGCATATTTCCTCCAAGGTAGAAAAGCAAGATGCACCAGCAGGCAAAGAAAATTGGTTTGTAATGGTCAATGCACCCATTAATATTGGGCAGGATTGGGATCATGAAATTCAATTATTGCGCTCACGCATACTCGAAAAGTTATCCAAATCTTTAGGAACAGCAATCGAGCCGCTCATAGAGGTTGAGCAAATTAATGAACCTCGCTTGATCGATGCCAGATACAGCGGTAAGCAAGGATCTATTTACGGAAATGCGTCCAATAACGTATTCTCTGCTTTTCTCAGGCATCCTAATTTTTCTAAGCAGCTCAAGGGTTTGTATTTTGCCGGTGTCACGGTACATCCTGGTGGTGGTATTCCGTTGGCCATTAATAGCGCAAAGATTGTGGCGCGTTGCGTAAAGGAGGATTACCCTAATCTTCAAAAATAAGGACAATGGTCTTTACTTGATCGAAGTGTCACTTCAATTTAGCACTACTGTCCGTAAAATCATGGAATAAAAGTAGGGATAAATTATTGTCCTTTGCTATTCATTTATTTCTATAAAAATGCATTCAGAAAGTATTAAAAATAATACCTTTGTGTCGTAATTCTATTTTTTGAAATGAAATCAAAAGAATTACACCAATTGATTATTCGAAACGGTTGGATATTAATAAGAGTATCAGGTAGTCATTATATCTATCAAAAAGAAGAGAGACGTTATCCTGTTCCGTTTCACGGCGCAAAGGAGGTTGGGAAAGGTATTGAGAAGAAAATTAAAAAAGAAATGAATTTAGAGCCATGAAAAATTACCGTGCTGTTATTGAACGTAGTAAAGATGCATATTGGGCATATATTCCAGATCTAGAGGGTGTAACAGGTGTGGGTGAAACAGTTCAGGAGGCCAAGCAATCCATGCTAGAGGGCTTGAGTTTACAAATAGAATTAGGAAATCTTTCTTTGTGTGAATTTACTATCGACTATCATTTTGACGTGATCAGTCTTTTAAATTATTTCAAGGGTATACTTACGAATGCTGCCTTTGAAAGACTTACTGGTATCAATCAAATGCAAATGAGTCATTATGCAAATGGCCTAAAAAATCCAAGAAAAGCGCAAAGGCAAAAAATTGAGAAGGCATTACATCAACTTGCAGACGAATTACGCAGTATTCATTTATAGTTGTTCATCAACTCAATGAGTAAAATTGAGTTCCTCACCTCTGATACTATTTCTTCAACCAAATTGGAGTTTTTCAATTGTGGCTTTCCAATCCTTACACTGGCCTCAAATGGAATAGGAAAAAGGGCGCCTTTAGGCAAGATTTTACCCGTTCCACGTATAAATACTGGGATATAATGAATCTGTGGGTAACGCTGCAGCAAGACGCCAATTCCTTTTCTGAAATCATGGAGCTTTTCAGGTTCACCACGGGTGCCTTCCGGAAAAAATATCAGAGAATGGCCATTGGCTAATTTCTTTTCAAGAAGAGCTAGGGCCTTTGATGAATCCATGTGCTGTAAGGCTTCAGGATCAATTTCAACATCCTCTTTTCGTTGGATGAGTACGGTATTGACAAAAAGATTGGAGAGCCAGACCAACCATTTTTTTCTTCCAAAATATTGCGCTGTTGCTACAGGATGTGTTTTGATCAATAGGTGATGGGGTAAGCTAGACATCAGAGCAATAGTATCCAAATGACTATTATGATTAGCAACGATAATAAATTGCTCTTGAAATTTGAGATTTTGCTTCCCATAGATTTTGATACCCAACATTTTTAGCGGCAGGGGTAACACTAACTTATAAATGAGGGCAAGGAGTAGCGACTTCAAAATCAGTAGTACAACAGATACACGAAATAAAAGAAAAATGGCGCACTAATGACCAATGAATCGATGCGGTCAAGAATACCGCCGTGGCCTTTGATAACCGTTCCGGTGTCTTTGATGCCGAAGTCCCGTTTGATGGCTGAAACAATGATATCTCCAACAAAACCCGAACAGGCGATAAGCAAGCCACAGAGCAGCGCAATTATTGGTGAGAATGGCGTTAAAAAGCGCAAGAAATAGGCCGCGGCAACAGTACTTAGCAAGCCGCCAATGAAACCTTCCCAGGTTTTATTCGGACTAACTTTTTCTATGATTTTGTGTCGGCCAGTTAATTTGCCCCATGTGAACTGAAAAACATCATTCATTTCCGTTAAAAACACAACAAAGAGCAGTAAGCCCCTACCTCCAACCTCAAATCCTTTGAGTTCAGGCAAAGAAAGTAAATATGCCAAATGACTGATTGAAAAAACAGTTAGCATAAGATGCGTTGGAATGACGCTCATCGATCTAGCAATATCTTGAGTGTGCCCTTGAATGACCAAGAGAAAAGGAATTAACGTAAACATGAATACAGGTATGAATATAATAAATGCATCATGCCAGCCAACATAGGCAAAATAGTATTGGACTGGAATGGCGAGGTAAGCCCAAAAAATAACATTGCGGTCCACAGTGCGCGCATTTTTGCTAATACTAGCCAATTCTCTGAGGGCAACAAAAGATAAAAATGCAAAGGCAGCGAAAGAAATAAGTGGATGTACCAATGCTGCAGATACAAAAATTGTAGCCATTACCCACCAAGACTTCGTGCGCAGCATCATTTCTGAAACTTGAGCGCTAGGTTGTATTTTATTCCAAATCCAAAATAAAACGGTAGCAAATACCAATACACCAAGAATGACAACAACCATTTGAAGAACAGGACTCATGCTTTTTTAAGTATTGGTAAACAACGCTTTACTGTGCTGACAATCAAAAGTACGCAGGCCACCAAAAGGATATAAAGCAGGTAGTTTTTTAAGGGAACACCAAAATACAAGAGTAAACTCAGTAAGCCGATCAATAAGGCGCGGTCACTTTTGCCCATGGGGCCATCATATCGGCGCTCTTGAATTAGTGCTAAACTCAGAATTCCGGCCGTTTCATTGATAATGCCCAAGATCATAAAGAGCAGCACCACCTCTAGCTGTATATTGAAAAACAAGTACAAGGGGTAAAATATGGCGATATCTGAGACGATATCTCCGAGCTCGTTGAGCACAGCACCAAGTTTGCTCTCCAAATGGTAGGTCCTGGCCATCATGCCATCTAAGGCATTGAGCATCATTCGGATGAATAAACCGATTGGAAGGATGAGGTAGCTGACATTCTCGGTATAATTTTGGTAACAATTGTATCCAAGTGAAATTGAAAGAAGAATTCCGAGTAGAGTAAGCAAATTTGGTGTGCATCCGATTCGGTGTAGACCTACCATGACGGGCTTCAGCAGTGCTTGAAAGTAGGGCTTAATTTGATAGACGGATATCATGGTTGATGTTTGATAAATGGATCTGTAACAGGTTTGAAAGTATCAAGCGAGGTACCAAAATTTCCAGTTTTAAAAAACGACAGGACAGCCGCCCCGAAGACTTCCGGTTGCGTGTACATTTGATCATGATTCAAAGGGACATATTTGTAGTCCAAACAATTTTGCTGAAAACATGAGACATCCCAGCAATAAGGCCCAAGTTCAGCCGCAGTTTTTTGATGTTTTCTTACAATAGCCGTTGCATAGGTTTCGAGAAGCAATCCTTTTTGTATGGTCGTATCGGAGACTTCTCTATATGGTGTTTGGTGTAAATCTTTCATAATTGGCCCAAAAACAAGATAATTAGGGAGTTTGAGGTCCTGTATTAAAATGTAGGGTGCCCTTTCTTGTAAAGCACTGCGGTCGTAAACAATGCTCTTGATATTCGTTTTTGGATGCGTTTGCAACCATGAATTGATGCTCCAGGCTCCAACGATATAAGCGAATACATGGATTTTTTCATATTGCACGAGGTCGCGTTGTCGGTAAAAGCGATCAAAATTAGCAACTGTTTTTTCTAATGAATTTCGAGAAATATAATTGGGGATATATAGGTCGTAACCCTTGTTTGAAAAGTACTTTCTCAGTTTGGAAAGACTGTGATACTTTGAGCCAAAGCCAGTAAGGATGACAATCGCTTCTTTATTGCGGTTTTTTATTTTTCGTTTTCCGAATAAGGTTTGTGGAACAGCATTAGGTTCTGCGTACAAATAAGCATCCAAGTTGCCAAAAACGACCTCAATTTGATCGGTTTTGAATTCGGCTAAATGATGGGCATATAAATCTTCGATAAGTTCATTGGGCGTACTGATTAAAAATGCTAACCCTGGGTTGATTTGAGAGGTTCTCAAACTTCGCTTCACAGCATCTGTACAATTATTGATAAATAGACTCCAAGGTTTTTCAATATTCCAGTGATCACTGAGCGCCTCAAGTTTATCGAGATTGGGCTCGAAAGCCCTCATTTTTAAAACCAAACTTGGGGTTTTATGCTGATGTTTGAGGACTTTACAATCATAATTGAAAGCAGCAGAAAAACCGATGTTTTTGACTTTGAATCCACCGCCGTCGTGGGCTCTGTATTTGGTGTAATAGGTTAATGAAGAAGAATCTTTTCCGAAGGCCATACTGATGTGCCCTGCACCAGATTGCGTTTGTTCGCTGGTGTAGACAAACAAAAAGAGTAAATAAGGCGCGCCATCTGTGGTATTCTTAGAATTCGCATCATGATGGTTTTGAATACCGCCATGAGCAAATACTAAATGAAACGAAGCAATGAAAAGAAATAATAAGCACCTTTTAAGCATGCGGCAAATTACAAAAGATTTAGAAATTATTTTTTGCGGCTTTTACCAATGTTCCATTGATAACCAAGTGTGAAAATATTATTGGCTCCAAATGATGGTCCGATATCCCAATTATCCAAATTGAACGGAGATATCTCTGCTGAAATATTAATTTGTCCATTGCGTAAAACAAAGTGGGTCTGACCGTATATAAAGGCAGGAAAAATGCGCACCCCGGCACTTACGCCCATTACATCTCCTTGAAAACCAAAGCCAACTTTAGCAGTAGCAATAGAAGGTAAAGCGAGGCCAACTTGGTATTCAAGAAATGTTTGCGGTGCAAGAAATTTCTGCTGCCCAATTAAAAAGGAAACTCCAGGAAAATAGCCGTCGTAAAAAATTCTTGCCAATCCAGCGTTCACTTCAAGATAATTTCTCGTTTGAGCAATACTGAGATTTTGAGTGCCTATCAATAGTAAAAAGGTTAAAAGCAGTTTTTTCATAGTTTCAATTTTGCCCAAAAATGATAAAGTTCTTAGAGATCACGAAACTGAATCCAACAAATAAGGGATAGCGACTTGCGAAATGCGCAAGTAGAGTTGAGCATTCAAGGTGAAGCTTTTGAAAAATAAAAAAAAAGCCCAGTGATAACTGGGCTTTGAGTAGCGAGACCGAGAGTTGAACTCGGGACCTTAGGGTTATGAATCCTACGCTCTAACCAACTGAGCTATCTCGCCATGTGCGGGTGCAAATATAAACAGATTTTTAATTTGCTGTATCAAATCTGAGTAGTTATTGCAATTTTTTCAGTTCCGCTTGAATCAGATTGGCTAATTCTTGGAGTCTTTCGGAAGAGAAGTCAAAGGGCACACCTGCAGTCTGATAAATTTCTGGTAAAGACTTTGTGTAGCCCAATGATAGGGCATTTTTGTAGGCGTCAATAGCTTTTGGATAATCTTCTAGACTGTTTTTCCATACACCAAGTGCGCCAAGTTGAGCTATGCCGTATTCAATGTAATAGAATGGCACTTCAAATAAGTGTAGTTGCTTTTGCCAAGCATTAGCCACTTGATCTTCAAAGCTTGTCCAATCGGTCAGGCCGGTGCCAAATTCCTGCGCTAAATAAAGCCAGTGCTCGTTTCTTTGTTCTATACTGTGATTGGGATTTTCGTAAACCCAATGTTGAAACGCATCTATTTGTGCAATCCAAGGCAGTACTTTTAAGGTGCCTTCAAGTTGTTCACGCATGGCGCGTTTGTGTTCGAGCTCATTTGGATAAAACTCAGACCATTGAGGCATGCTTAAAAGTTCCATGGACATCGAAGCCAATTCAGCTACTTCAGATGGTAAATTTTTAAAGGCAGTCAGACTGAGTTCGCGACTTAAAAAAGAATGAATCGCGTGGCCTCCTTCATGGACCATTGTCTCTAAATCTCTTTGAGCGCCTACGGCATTCATGAAAATAAATGGAACCCCAATTTCATATAAAGGGTAATTGTAGCCACCAGGAGCTTTTCCTGTTTTAGAATCGAGATCGAGGTGCCCGAGCTCGTCCATAGTTTTCAAGCATGCGCCGAAGTAGGGGTCAATTTTTGAAAACATTTTTATGGTGCCCTCTAACATTTGTTGGCCATTCGTAAAAGGCTTCAGCGCAGCTTTTCCTTGCGGATCTACTTCGAGGTCCCAGGGCTTAAATTGAGCCTTACCAAGTTGCTCGAGTTTAACTTGCTGTATTTGCTTGACCAACGGGACAATATGAGTTTTGATGGCCTCATGAAAGGCAAAGCAATCTTCCTTTGTGTAATCGAAGCGCCCCATCTCTACAAATTTGTAGTCGCGGTAATTGTTGAACCCAGCATTCACTGCTAATTGCTGTCTTTTTTGTACGAGCGAGCTAAATAGATCTTGGAGTTTGTCGGTGTCCTGCCGGCGTCTATTTGCAATTTTTTCAAAAATGGTTTTTCGAAGCGTTTCATCTTGCTCCTTGAGTAACAAGGCAGCTTGTTGCATGGTGAGCTCTTTACCCTCGTGTTCTATGGTTTGAGCTGCACTAATTGCTCCATATTGTTGAGCTTCTTCATTCAGGGCCGCCTCAATACTGATATTTTCTTCCCTGAAAAGATTGAGTGCGCTGCGGACTGCTCTAAAATAAATTTGATGGGCGCTATCTTGGCGCGCTTCAAGAAATGGAAGCGAAACGAGCTTTTGATTGAGTTGATCTTCTAGTGGAGCGAGTTCAGGTTGAATTTTGGTAACGAAATCATTATAGGCCGCACGCAGTATTTCATCTTGGGTATTGATGCTCATGCGGATGTAGCGCCAAGCCAAATCTTCTTCGAGAATCGCATCCAATTCGGAACGATCCAATAGCCATTGATCAAAGTCTTTTAATGTTTCGATTTTTCGTGCTAAAAGGTCCTGAAAAAACGGCTCAATGACCTTAAAATCAGTAATGGCCAAGTTTTCAGGAAGAAATTGGCGCGCTCTTTTTTCAATTTTCATGTTATTTTCCTCTGGAAGAACCTGTTTTAACCGCTGTTGGTTTTTTAGGCGCAGCTGGTTTGGCTGCTTTTGTGCTTGCGCTTGCTGCAGGTGCTTTCTTTTTAGGGGCATCTGCTTTAGGGGCCTTCAGGTCTTTTGTTTCTGTGCTTGTAGCTTCAGCTTCAGATTCAGCTGCTTCAAAAGAACCTGCCTTTAAAAGTAGGTTGTACCACTGAAATAATTTACGCACATCAGAAGGGTAGACACGATCTTGGTCCCAGTTCGGTAAAAATTGAGCCATTGCCGCTTCTAGTTCTTTCATGTCAGCCTTATGAGATGGGCCTTCATTTGGATAAAGCGCCAGCATTTTAGCAAAGATATCGGTCAATTTCACGTCCTCTTCATATGTGAACACACTGATGTCATCGAGTGTAGAAATTCTTTCTGTGGCATAGGCAGGGAAACGTTTTTTATCGATCATTGATTCGACAATGACGCTATTTTTTCCTTGAGCGATGACTTTGAAAAGACCGGGTCTTCCTGAAATGGCAATGATTCCGTTGAGTTGCATAGTTGATTTTCTGATTTAAAAGTTTTCAAAAATAGAAAAATAACCTTGACATGAATGCTATTCACAAAAAAGAACTTTTTGGATAGCAAGTCTTTTTTCTGAACTGCGAATACTCACAAAATAGGTGCCATTGTTCAATTTGGGTGGACTTGTATTTAGAAATGCATCGGTAAAGTTGGTACTTGACCACACTTTCTGCCCCAATACATCATAGATTTCGAGGTAACGAACTTCATGATTAGGATTTGGGTAGTAGACCTTTAAAAGGTCGGTTACGGGGTTGGGATATACAAATAAACCTTGAGCTGCACATGTTGGGATGACGTCTGGTGCAGGAAATCGAACGCGCCAAAGCACCCCATTGTTTTCGATGACATACATGGAAGTGCCAATTTGAACAGCGTCAACAGGTAAATAAAAACCAGTAGCTACATTGGATGAATACAGTTTGTAGTCTTGTAAAAGACTGTCATATTGAATTTGAAGTAGGACCAACTCTCTAGAATTGTCGACAAAAGGGCAGGGCGAGCCCCAAGGTGAAATCGGGCTGAAGCCGGTGCTATCACCACCAGGCATGAAACTTAAAATAAAGCCCTTCCCGGTGTAAATAGAACCCAGTTCATTGTTCTTGTCAATGACCAAGCCTAGTGGCGATCGATGCGGTGTAAAAGTCTTGATTGGGACGCCGGATTCACTTGTTTTGTGTATAACACCGGTTATTGGATCTTTGTAATAATCGGCAACATTGCCGTAATGCGAAAGCGGCTCTGTAAATTCAAGGCCTGACGGGATCGCCGGAAAGTTTGGGTCAGCATTGAAATGCCCCGCTAAAAAAGCGCCATTTAGCGGGTTAATCAATGGGTCTTGTGTGGCATCGTATTGTGGGTCGAGTAAAGGATTTTGATTGCCGCCGATGCGCCATGGAAAACCGTAATGCTTGCCTTGCTGAATCCAATTGAGTTCTTCGGGGTCATCGCGTTCACCTGCGTTGTCTATGGCAAACAAATGGTTTTGTGCATTCCAGGCCATGTCATAGGCGTTTCGAGTACCTTCTGCAAATACATATCCAGAATTTGCCAAAAACACTGAATCGTTTAGTAGATAGATATTTGCTGCGTCGATAGGAATTCTGAATATTTTGCTGGTGAGTGCTTGTTCGCGGAGGCCAGGGTATGTACCATTGTTGGATTGAACTTCTCCGAAGGAAGTTCTTGATCCACTTGAAAAAAATAAATATTGTTGTGAGGGGTCAATATTAAGCGCCGTAAAGCCATGATCTCCGTTGGCACTGCCAGTTGGGTAAGCTTCTGTTGAAAGCACCGTTGACCATATTCTAGATCCGTTGGGCTGTAAAACTCCTTTGATGATCATTCCAATACCTGTTGTGCTGTACCAAATATTGCCGGAAAGGAAAATAGTGCTGTCTAAAAAACAAAAGCCTTGAAGCCGACTCAGGCCATGATCTTGGCTCGTGTAGCGCAAGGTATCTGACTTTAGTTGTTCGAAAACTTCATAGATATTGCCGTTCGAGCTGGCGTAGAATAAATTTTTAGAGATAGGGTCTTGGGCCAATTTTGCTGCCCAAGGCTTAGGTTTGTAGATGGAATCAATTTGAATGTCTGTTTGCAGTGGTGTAACTCGTTGCGCGAGTAATTGTTGGTTTTGCAAGAAGAATATAGCAAGGAGAAGCTGAAATAGACGGATTGGATTCATTAGTGAAAATTACAAATAATTCGTCAAAATCAGGCCTTTAAGGCGCATACAATCGACTGTAAAAAGTGTTTTTTAACACTACTAATCAACTTATTAACAATAAATCCCTATAATCTATGTACCTTTGCACCTAATTTTAAAAAGAATACATGACATTTGAAGAACTGGGATTGAGGCGAGAGGTGCTGAAGTCGTTGACAGAATTGGGTTTTGAAGCACCGACCCCCATCCAGGAACAAGCAATCCCTTATTTATTAGGCGAAGATTGCGATTTTGTCGGTCTGGCGCAGACCGGAACAGGAAAAACGGCCGCATTCGGTTTGCCGTTAATTAATAACATTGATACAGCAGCACGCCTGCCACAAGGGCTTATCATTTGCCCAACCCGCGAGCTCTGCCTTCAGATCACCAAAGACTTAAATGTTTTTGCAAAGTATCTCGACGGCAATATCACAGCAGTGTACGGCGGAACCGATATCCGTACTCAAATTTCCAACGTTAAGAAAGGAACATCAATCGTTGTGGCAACACCCGGTCGTTTAGTTGACCTCATCAACCGCAAAGTGGTGCAGTTGGGCCAAGTGAAATACGTCATTCTCGATGAAGCCGATGAAATGCTCAATATGGGCTTCAAAGAAGACATCGACATGATCCTTGATCAAACCCCAATTGATAAAAATGTTTGGTTGTTTTCAGCCACCATGCCAAATGAAGTTGCACGCATCGCACGTACCTACATGACAGACCCATTGGAAGTATCCATTGGCCACAAAAATCAGAGTAACGAAAATATCGAGCACATTTACTACACCGTAAAAGAGCGCGATCGTTATGACGCCGTAAAACGTCTGATCGATTTCAATCCTACCATTTATGGTCTGATTTTCTGTAGAACCAAAAACGAAACAGCAACGGTTGCCATGAAATTGGCTCGCGATGGTTACAACGCAGAACCACTGCACGGTGACCTCACACAAGCTATGCGCGACCGCGTGATGGAGCGTTTTCGTTCCAAAGAATTGCAGATCTTAGTTGCAACCGATGTTGCTGCTCGTGGTTTGGATATCAACAATATCACACACGTCATCAATTATAACTTACCGGATGACATCGAAAACTATACACACCGTAGCGGGCGAACTGCTCGTGCAGGAAAAACTGGTCAGTCACTCGTATTAGTGAATACCCGTGAGTTTGTCAAAATCAAGGCAATTGAAAGACAAATGCGCATGACCTTTACCCAAGGGCAAATCCCCAATCCTGCAGAAATTTGTGAAATACAGCTGAAGAAACTCATCGACAATACAATTGCCACAGAAGTTAAAGAAGCAGATATCGCACCTTTCATGGATCAAATCCTTGATTCTTTTAAAGATCTAACCAAAGAAGAAGTCATCAAAAGATTTGTTTCAGCTGAATTCAACCGCTTTATCGAGTATTACGAGCGTGCGGGTGATCTAAACGCTTCGGCTAGCAAAGAAGACCGCGAAAGACCAGACCGTAAAAACGACCGTCAGAGCCGTGCCCGTGAAGAAGGTAAAACGCGCTTTTTTGTCAACTTAGGCAGACGCGATGGTCTGAATCCAGGTGCAATGGTTCGCATCATTTGCGATGCTACTGGGCTCAATTCCAAGGCTTTGGGTCGTATTGACATCATGACTTCCTTCTCATTTATCGAAGCAGATGATGAACACACACAAAAAATCTTAAAACTCGTTGATGGTACTGAATTTGAAGGTCACAAAGTTTCAATCGAAGTAACCGCACCGGGCCAGGGTGGAGGTGGTCGTGATCGCAATGATCGTGGCGGAGACCGCAAATTTTCGAAAGGTCCAGGATCCAAAAGAGGCCCAGGTTCTTTTGGTGGTAGCAGAAAACCAGGTTTTGAAAAAAAAGGAGGTTTTGATAAAAAACGCTCAGGCGGCGCTGATCGCGGATCAGATCGTGGTTTTGGCGCAAAAAGAAGTAAATATTAAAATTAGCATACAAGCTCTTTATGGAAATTAGAAATATCGCCATTATAGCACACGTCGACCACGGTAAAACAACGCTCGTCGATAAAATGATTGAAGCAGGCCAAGTCGTCAATGAACGCGACCGCATGACCGGAGAATTGATCATGGACAACAATGACCTCGAACGCGAAAGAGGAATCACCATTGTTTCTAAAAACGTTTCAGTTACTTACAAAGGAACCAAAATCAACATCATCGACACCCCAGGTCACGCCGACTTCGGTGGTGAAGTAGAACGTGTCTTGAACATGGCAGATGGTGTTTGTTTGTTAGTTGATGCATTTGAAGGCCCAATGCCCCAAACGCGTTTCGTGTTGGGTAAAGCCCTTTCAATGGGAATCAAACCACTTTTGGTGATCAACAAGGTCGACAAAGAAAATTGTACCCCTGAAGAAGTTCATGAAAAGGTCTTTGACCTCATGTTCGAACTCGATGCCAACGAAGAACAGCTCGATTTCCCAACTATTTATGGCTCGGCGAAAAATGGCTGGATGTCTACAGATTGGAAACAACCTACTGACAGCATTACTCCTTTGCTCGATCAAATTTTGGCTTATTTCCCACCTCGAAAAATTGAAGAAGGAAATACGCAAATGTTGATTACCTCCCTTGACTTTTCTTCTTACGTGGGTCGTATTGCTATTGGTCGCTTATCCAGAGGTGTTCTGAAAGAAAATCAACCCATCATTCTTTCTAAATCCGATGGCCGTCAAGAAAAACACCGCATCAAAGAAGTTTTTGTTTTTGAAGGCATTGAACGTGCAAAAGTTTCGGAAGTACAAGCAGGAGACCTCTGTGCCGTTACAGGTATTGAAGGTTTTGAAATCGGCGATTCCATTTGTGATGCTGAAAATCCAGAGCCACTTCCAACGATCAAGATGGACGAGCCTACTATGAGTATGCTCTTTTCTATCAATGATTCACCGTTCTTTGGCAAAGAAGGAAAGTTTGTGACCTCGCGTCATATCTCAGATCGTCTTACCAAAGAGCTCGAGAAAAACTTAGCACTTCGTGTCAGTGACACCGATAAAGCTGACAAATGGATGGTATTTGGCCGTGGCGTATTGCACTTATCGGTACTCATCGAAACCATGCGTCGTGAAGGTTATGAATTACAAGTTGGTCAGCCTCAGGTTATTATAAAAGAAGTGGATGGTGTTAAATGTGAGCCAATCGAAGAACTCACCATTGACCTTCCTGAAGAACACAGCGGAACTGCTGTAGAAGCCGTAACGCGTCGCCGTGGAGAAATGACAAATATGGTTCCGAAAGGTGACCGCATGATCGTGACTTTTCAAATACCGTCCCGAGGTATCATCGGACTACGTAATTACTTACTGACTCAAACAGCAGGTGAAGCCATCATGAATCACCGTTTCTTGGAATACCAGCCATATAAAGGTGAAATTCCAGGTCGCCAGAATGGTTCCTTGATTTCTTTAGAACAAGGTACCTCTATTCCTTTCTCTTTAAATAACCTTCAAGAACGCGGTAAATTCTTTATTGCGCCTAATGAAGATATTTATGAAGGACAAGTAATCGGTGAAAACTCAAGAGCCGGAGACCTCTGTGTCAACGTTACCAAAACTAAGAAGTTGACCAACATGCGTGCTTCAGGTTCTGATGACAAAGTGCGTTTGGCACCACCTAAAGTATTCAGCTTGGAAGAGTGTCTAGAATACATCCAATCAGATGAATACGTAGAGGTTACCCCTAAAAATTTACGCATCCGTAAGATCTTACTTAAAGAAACGGATCGTAAACGTTCAGGTAAAATGTAATATTTTTGCCATTTTTACGTTCGCACAACGATGAAAAAGGCAATATTCCTTATTTGTATCTTCAGTTCGCTTTTGGGTTTCTCCCAGAAGCGAACTTTTTTTTCTCGTTCTGAAATCGGATTTACAGTTGGTCAGACCTACTATCTCGGAGACCTCAATCCCTATCAGCAATTCAAGCAAGCGCATTTAGCAGGCGGCCTCATTTACCGCTATAATTTCAATACAAGGCTCAACTTCAGAGCCAACTATCTTTATGGTAAAGTGGCAGCTGCAGACTCCACCTCGCCTTATCCTTTGCTTGTCAATCGCAACCTGAGCTTTGAATCACAATTACACGAAGTTGCAGCCGGCCTAGAGTTTCATTTCACGCCCTTTCAATTTGGAAGCAGCCGTTATCCAGCAACAGCCTACCTACTTGCTCAAATAGGCGTGTTTCATATGAATCCGACGGCAATGTACAACGGTCAACAAGTTTTCTTACAAACACTTGCAACAGAAGGTCAGGGAACATCATTCGGGACACGCAAGCCGTATGCGTTATATCAGCCGTGTTTGCCTTTAGGAATGGGCCTCAAAGTGAGTCTTGGTAAAATGGCTACTCTCAATCTGGATATGGCGATTCGTAAAACCTTTACGGATTACCTAGATGATGTCGGTTCAGATTATTATGTGGATGCTCAACTATTGGAAGAGGAAGTTTCTGATCTTTCTGCTGCGCTTTCAAACAGAAGCCTTGATGGCAATCCATTGGGAAAACGCGGTACGAGTAGCACCAAAGATTGGTATGTCTACGCAGGCGCTACATTTACCTTTCGCTTAGGTAAGGGCGGAGGTTGTTTTTATTAATGCTTTAAACTGAATCCATGAAACGCAGCATCCTATTTTTTACACTGGTTATTTTCTTAGGTTCATGCCAGTCGGAGGTTTGTAAATGTGCAGATCAATGGTATGACATGACGCAGGCTTTGAAAAAGGCGGATGCTGAAAACAAACCCATTGATGATATTTTGAAGAAATACGATGAGCCAATCAAAAAGTGTAAAGACCTCGATGCCAAGATGACCGCACAAGAAAAAGAGGAAATGATTGTAGAATTGCGTACTTGCTCTTCTTATCAAAAATTAAAAGGCACTGCGCAATAATTGGCTCTCAATTACCAAGTCTTAGTGTGGCCTTGAAAACTTCTTGGTAAGCTGCCCAATGTTGGTAGCCAGAAATGGTTTCATTATGCCATAAAAAACTAAATACCCCGCCATATTGTTGGACTTGCGCATGCAGCATTTCTATCTCTTGAATGGCTTGTTCAGGGCTGAATTGTAGGTATTCAAGCAGGGTACCATCCATGTAAGCAAACGGATGAATATGCAATGGCGTCACTTCATTTTTTGTAAGATCGAACCATTTAAAACATCTGGCTGTTCCTGCCCTGAAACCTGTAGTTTCAGCATAACCCATGGTGTAGTCATGGGTAATACCATTTTGCACCAACATTTGATAGGTTTGAGGTAGTTGCATGAGCAAGAAATGCTGCCTATTGCTATTGGGTTTATAGCCCGTAATTTTTTCTAAACGTCCGATCTCTATTTGTAATTGCTGCGCACTATTTTGAGTTTGAGAACTGGCATGCATACCAATTTCTGCAACTTTAGCTAATTGTTTGATTTTGAGTTGCTGCGCCTCATTGAGATATGAGATGTTTTTGTCGAGCTTGCTGTAGTTTCCAAGTAACCAAAATATTTTGGTGTCAGCGAAATGCTTAGCTATTTCTTCAATCCAATCAAAAGTATCATAAGGATCGGTCATGAGTCCTTTACGAACCTTTTGTCTATCTAACCTTCTTGATTTTCTTTGATAGACAATATCCTTTAAAAGGGCTAGCTTATTTCTAAATGTATTTTTGTGCGCGTAGGCAAAAGTATTGTCGATATCAAAAGTGGGTTGAAACCCATAGCGCAGCGCACGCGGATTGAGCGATATTTTCCAGTTTTCTTCTAAAAATGAAATGATATCCAGACACCAAATTTCACAGATAGGTTGTTTGAGCCAATTGTTTTTGGTTAAAACGGATGCCTTTGCTTCATAGCGATGGAAATGATCCGTATGGATGCTGTCATATTCTTCCATGCGGCTCAGAATATAAAAAATTGAAGCAAACGGATCTGTGTGTTCGTCAAAACGGAGGCATTCTTGCTGATGAAATACAGCGCGATTAATTTGTCCTTTGAAAAGTGTTTCTTCAAATAAGATACTTGCTGGAACGAGTTGCAAACAGTTGTCAAATTCTCTAGTTGAGTAATTGAGTTTGTTCCCTAAAGCTGACATAAAATGAATACCATCATTGGTGATTTCATAACCTATTTTCCGCTCTGAAAAAACGAAGTCAAGGGTGTAAAGCAAGCGCTCTGTGATATATTCGACGTAGATCAGCACTATAAATCCGATATAATTTTGTCACAGATAAATTGAGCTGCTTTTCCGTCGCCAAAAAGTGGTGGATAGACACATGTATGACCATTAGAAAAGTGCTCGAAGGCGGCTAAGATTTTTGTCTGATCGGCACCTGTTAATAGGGCAGCGCCAGTTTCTACAATTTCAACCCATTCGGTTTGTGACCTTAATATGATACACGGTTTTTCAAAAAAATATGCTTCTTTTTGAAGACCACCACTATCTGTGATGATGAGTTGTGCATTTTTTTCAAGGGCAATGATATCTAGGAAGCCGGCTGGTTCAATCAATTGTAGTTTTGGGTTGCTTTCAATTCGCTCTAATAACTCAGCGGGCAACAACTGCTGCATTTTTTGCTGCGTTCTCGGATGGATAGGTAAAACGATTTGCTTGCCTGCGCGCTCAATGATTGCAAGTAAGGCCTCAAATATTTGTTCAAGCGCCTTTGGATCATCGGTATTGCTGTCGCGATGTATGGTACATAAAATAAAAGCCCCGCAAACCAAACCTAACTTCTCGAGAATTTTTGATTTTTTGGAACTGATTTCTGAAAAATAAAGGCTGTTGTCATACATCACGTCACCACAGTGGTAGACATGCGGAAAATCAATACTTGCCTGTGCTTTGTGTTCCATGCTGAAACCTTCATTTCTAAGGTTTTCAAGCCCAGCTTGGGTTGGTACAAACAATAAAGTACTCATGTGATCACAACTGATTCTATTGAGTTCTTCAGGCATTGATTTGTTGAAACTTCGCAAGCCTGCCTCAATGTGAACAACAGGAATATGTATTTTGGCTGCTGAGAGCGCACCTGCAATTGTAGAGTTCGTATCACCATAAACTACTACTGCGTCGGGTTTTTCGGTGACTAATAATTTTTCAATTCCTTCTAACATCGCAGCGGTCATTTTTGCATGGCTGCCGCTCCCGACAGCAAGATTATAGTTAGGTTGTGGGATACCTAATTCGTCGAAGAATACCGCGGACATGTTTTCGTCATAGTGTTGACCAGTATGCACTAAAATTTCTTCAATCTGTTCAGAAAATAAACTTTGGATGCTGCGACTCAGTGCTGCTGCCTTGATGATTTGTGGGCGCGCACCAATGATGGTAAGAATTCTTTTTTTTGACATGTCAGAGTAGGCCTTCGTCGGCGAAGCTAAAATAGCCATTATCTGTGAAAATAAGGTGATCGAGCAACTTCATATCGATGAGCTTGGCAAATTTTTGAATATCAGTAGTGAGGATTTTATCATGATCGCTTGGCTGCAAAGCCCCGCTGGGATGATTATGACAAAGTATAATACCCGATGCAGCACAGCGCAATGCATACTGAAATATCCTTTTGGCATCGGCAATGGTACTGTGTCTTCCGCCAATGCTTAATTGATTCATTTCTATGATTTCATTGGAAAAGCTAAGGAAAAGCACAAAAAATTGTTCGTGGTCAAGGTCACTGAGTTTGGGCTGCAATAAATCATACACATCTTTTGATTTTTTGATTTGATTACGTTTTTTCACTTTGGCAGCTTGATAGCGCCGGCTCAATTCAAAAACTCCGACGATTTTTTGGGCGGTAGCTAGGTCTAAGCCATAAATTTCCAATAAATCCCAGGTGCTACTTTTGGCTAAGATTCTCCAATCTTTTTGATGCCAGCGCCAGGTTCGTTCCAATATTGCTTCGTATTTAGATTTTTCAAATGTAGAGCCACAAACCAATTGTAGCAGTTCAGGATCACTGAGTTGATCAATTTGAATGACTTGTTTCATGTACTAAAAACGCTATGCTTCATCAGCTATTCTCGAAGTGAATAACTTTTTTCTGTACCGACTTTTTTTATCTTTGTGACATGTCTAAAAAGTCTAAGAATCTACAAAATGTGGTGTACAGTACCAATCCAAATTTTGCTTACGAGTACGAGCAAGATGCAGAACAGCAAACACTTCCGCCACAACAACAAAAACTTTATGTAAGTCTAGATAGAAAGCAGCGTGCCGGTAAAGAAGTGACGCTAATAGAAGGTTTTGTTGGTTCTGATGACGACCTCAAAGAGCTCGGGAAAATACTGAAAAGTAAGTGCGGCGTTGGTGGAAGCGTAAAGGACAACGAGATTTTAATTCAAGGTAATTTCAAACAGAAGATTTACGATCTTTTGATCAAAGAAGGTTACTCCCAAACCAAACAAAAAGGTTAGAAAGGCTTAAGTCTGTTGTGGCGCGGGTTCAATGTGAATGAGCACCTCAGTGATGTACGGGAATTTCTCCATTAAATGATCTTTTAAATCGTGCGAAATCCCATGTCCTTCCGTGACGGTAAGTGCACCGTTCATTTCCAAATGTAGGTCTACAACGTAGGTCATGCCATTTTTACGGGCCCAACATTTTTCGATATCAATCACTCCTGGTACTTCCTTGGAAGCTTTTCTAATTTCATCAATGAGCTCATGATGGGTGTGTTCGTCCATGATTTCGCCCAAAGCTGGCCTGAAGATCCGATACGCATTGTAAACAATAAATAATGCGGCAATGAGAGCGGCCCAGTCATCGGCTTTTTCAAATCCTTGACCAAACAGGTAAGTGCAAGAGATTCCAAGAAAAGCAATGAGTGAAGAAATCGCATCCGATCGGTGGTGCCAAGCATCTGCTTTTAAACTGCTTGAGTTGGTAAGTACCCCTTTGTGGTAGACATAACGGTAACTCAATTCCTTAATGACTATGATGGCGCCAAGAATATATAATGTAAAAAATTCAGGTTGCTGTTGTGGTTCATTCAAATGACGGATGCTTTCAACTGCAATTATTGTTGCTGAAATTAATAAAAAACCAACCACAGCAAAAGTGATGAGTGGTTCTGCTTTTCCGTGCCCGTATGGGTGGTCCTCATCGGCAGGTTTGTGTGCGTATTGAAGTCCAAATAACACTAAAAAGCTAGAAAAGATATCTGCACAAGATTCAATGGCATCTGCAATGAGCGCATCAGAGTGCCCCAAGATACCACCCAATCCTTTTGCGATAGCCAATAAAAAATTGGTAATCAAACTCAGTGCAGCTGCACGCTTGGCCTGAGAAAGTAGTCTTTTCATTTGTCAAATATAAAAAAAGCGGCTCACTGAGCCGCTTTTTCGGTTTCGATGGGGTGGGCCACCGAAACCACAACCTAACTATAAACTACTACATTGAGCTATTTACAAATACGATGCCAAACTTTGAAAAGGGTAGTATACTTCTGAAAAAAAAGTAAAAAGCATTAATTTTTGATGAATTTACTGCACTTTCCTTCGGTTTGGACCATGTAAAGCCCGGGTTTTAAGTTTTGAATATCCATGTGCTCACCTGGAAATATTTCTTGGTCTTTCAGGATTTGACCATTTAAGTCAAGGATTTTGACATTCTGAGGATGTGTCAATTCGATTTGAATGGTTGTTTGTGCTGGGTTAGGTCTTATTTCAAGTTGGTTTTTCAATTCCTCAATGCCATCGATCCACATATTTTGATGAAAAGTAGTGTTGGTCACAATCGGCTCATTCCAATCAAAATAAATATATGCTGTATTTTCAATGATTGACATGATCGCATTGGTCGGTATTTCATTGATGCGATAGCGCAAGTGTCCGTGGCTTTCAGGTTCATTTGTTGTTGAATCGGGTAACCAGATTTGATTGAATTCAAAGCGCATGATGCCGTTGCCCAGGTCTACCACTTGCATGGGGTGAGAAGATTCAAGAAGAGTAAAAGTAGACCAATCTAACATCGTACTCAGTGTATCTAAAATATAGACGTTTTGAGCTGGTGCTGTACCTGTATTTTGAAAACGAATGGTGTAGGTGAGCGCGTCGTCAATGAATGCATCCAAATAGCCTAACGGAAAATTCTCATTCATGTAGTCTGTACTCGCATTTTTATCATTCGGGTCATAACTATTCCCTAAGATTTGAAGCAAGGAACCATTGTTATTGTAGGTGCCGCAATCTGTCGTTGCACCAGTGGGTGTTATTGTAGATGTAAAATAATGTTGCGCACCATTAGTCAGGCCTCCGGGAACGGTAAACATGATCACATCGTAATTGGTAAAATTAGTCGTAGAACTACTTAGGTTCCAAGTAATGGTATTACCTGATATGACATAGTTGCTATTTTGAATGGAAGATAATATTGGTGTCACTCCAGATGGAAACGTAAAAGTTAAGGTGTAATTTCCGATAACTCCAGGGCCATAACTTCCCCAATTCAACTTAATATAGGCTGTGCTATTTTGATAATAGCCAATCCAAGGTGTAACAGAGGTCCACAAATCTGCACATGGATTGGCAGTGCCTCCGCAATTAATGGCTAGATTTCCGTTAATAACTTGGCCATTGTTCGAACCAACAATTGTGATGTATGGAAGCGAGCTCGAATAGCCATTATAACCCAACCAAGTTGGGCTTACTTGTGAAATAATGTTATTACTGGTACTTGGAAAATTGCCGCAATATTGATAATAGCCTAAATTATTGGTGTAAACCGTAATGGAAGTGCTCGCATTCGGGCTACTGAATAATTGGACAGGAGTAAAAGTTAATGGTGTTTCTCCTGCATCAAAAATGCCATTACCATTGGCATCACAAAAAACGTATCCACCGAAACAATAGACGGGTGTAATAGGGGTGTTGCATTGCAATGGGAAATTGAAATTAGCAACTGCTGTGCTGCCATTACACATGGTTCCAATGACCAATGCCGTATTATTACCATTGTTATTTAGCACGGCATAACCATTCTGACTGAGCCAATTGGCATTTAAAGTGAGCGCAACAGTGTCGTTGAGGATGCCGGGGTAGCTGATATTATAGATGCCATTCGCATTGGTGTAGGTAGTGACACCGTTGGCAGAAATTGGAGCGTTTGAAAGTGGGGTTTCACCATTGTCAAACACGCCGTTGTCATTGGCATCACAGTAAACCTGTCCTGTTGCACAAAGTTGTTGTTGATTTTGATTGCAAATAAGTGTGAAGGCATAAGTGGTGACGCTTGTACCGGGTACTGTAATAGAGGTATTAGGTACTGAAGTTTGTACTTGATAACCGTTGCTTAGAAGCCAATTGGGATCAATTTGAAGGGTGTAAGTTCCTGCAAGAACGGCATTAAAGAGTAACAATGTGTTTAATCCTGCATTGGATTGATAAATCTGGCCATTGTTACCAATTAGTTGAAAAGGGACATTTTGCAAGGCTTGCTCTACGGTTCCATTGTTGTCGCAGTCTAAACCTACATATGCATAAATATTGATGCTACAGAGGCCTACAGAATAGGCAATACTGTCATAAGCGAATGTTTGATTGGCTGGGTTATAAACAGTGGTGGTGATGAGGTAAGTACCAGGCGCATTATAAGTATGGCTGAGCGGCGGATTCATGGAAATGTTGGTGCCAGCAGTAGAAGTCCCACCTCCCGCAGTACTTGTTGTGGCATCGCCCCAATTAATGGCCGCTTGGAATTGAAAACCATTGAAATTGTTTCCTAAAATGGTGTAAGGAAGGTCGAAATTACCCGCTGAACTTGTATTGGGAGTGGCGGCGCTAAAACCTATTGTAACAGTTGGGTCACAACTGGATAATACGGCGTTAGGATTTAATGCCAGACCATTAATGGCAAAGCCTGTTACTTGAGCACCTAGCTTAGAAGTGGTAAATAAAAGCAGTAGGGTTGATAGGATGTATAAATGCTTCATGATAAGGAATTTAATGATATAACGATGAGCCACATCAAGTGGTTGCTTGGCATCTGCTACAGTTTATTAACTTTGTAAGACATGGCTACTATTGATCGCTTGCGGCTTACCCAATTTGGAAATTTAGAATTACTTGCAAAACAAGTGGTTGAAGGCTTCATTACCGGAATGCATAAAAGCCCCTTTCATGGTTTTTCAGTAGAGTTTGCAGAACATCGTTTGTACAATGCAGGCGAATCCACGAAAAATATTGATTGGCGCTTGTTTGGAAGAACCGACAAACTCTTTTCCAAGAAGTATGAGGAAGAGACCAACCTGAGATGTCAAATTGTTATTGACGGATCGAGCTCTATGTATTTCCCTAAAGATGGAGTCCACAAATTGGAATTCTCCATCTATGCAGCAGCAAGTTTGATTGAATTACTCAAAAGACAGCGCGATGCCGTGGGGCTCAGTATTTTCGAAGAGCAGCTTGCTTTGCATACCGCTGCGAAATCATCAATGACGCATCACCGTTATTTGTACAGTGAATTAGAAAAAAGACTGCATGTTTATCAACCTTCTGATAAAAAGCAAACCAATACTGCCTCGGCGCTTCATGATATTGCTGAACTGGCTCATCAGCGTAGTTTAGTACTTGTATTTACAGACTTACTTGATGACCCTCAAAATGCAGATGCCTTATTCGATTCCTTGTTGCATTTGAAACACAATAAACATGAAGTCATTTTATTTCATGTTTTCAATGAAGCACTTGAACAAAATTTTGAGCTCGAAGATCGACCTTATGAATTGGTAGACATGGAAACAGGCGAAACGCTCAACTTAAGGCCTGCCGAAATCCGAGAGCACTACAAGCAGGCACTCGGTGCACATTTTAAAAATATGGAAATGCGCTGCCTCAATAATGGCATAGATCTCGTCAAAGCACCGATAGAAATGGGTTACAATCAAATACTACTGCAGTATTTATTGAAAAGACAAAAGTTGTATTGATTGCTAATCACTAACTTCCACAATACAAACAACCGTCGTCGTCATCTTGTTCCGGATGAGACTCGATTTCTGGATTGAGCTGTTTTTTAAGCTCATAGATTTTTTGCTGTGTTTCGATATCTGAGAAGAGATCACCAGTAAGTTGCGCTTTGAGCGCTGAAATTTGTTGTTCGATTTGTTCCATGACACTAAGTTAAAAATTTCTTACAATTGGCATTCATCGATTCTCTTGTGAAGCATCCCGTTATTATATTGTACCTTTGTAGTTAAATTCAATTATGGCACACAAATCAGGATTTGTCAATATCGTAGGTTCACCGAATGTCGGGAAGTCTACACTCATGAATCAACTTGTGGGTGAGAAACTATCGATCGTGAGTTCGAAAGCTCAAACCACGCGTCATAGAATTTTAGGGATAGTCAATGACGAAGATTATCAAATCGTTTTCTCCGACACCCCAGGTGTAGTCAATGCAGCTTACAAACTACATGAAAATATGATGGAGTATGTCAATTCTTCAATTCAAGATGCCGACGTACTCATTTTCATGACAGACACCAAAGAAAATGAAATGAATCACAAAGAAACCCTGGAGCGCATTCAACGCCTAGAAGTGCCTGTTTTTTGTGTCATCAATAAAATCGATCAATCTGATCAAACCAAAGTGATGGAACGCGTGCAATATTGGCAAGAAAAACTTCCGAAAGCCAAAGTGTTCGCAATTTCTGCCCTTCATCAATTTAATATTGATGCTGTTTGGCAAGAAATCCTCGATCTCATCCCTGAGAGCCCACCGTACTACGATAAAGAGGAACTTTCTGATCGCCCCATGCGTTTTTTCATTTCGGAAATCATCCGTGAAAAAATATTCATTCATTGTCAAAAAGAAATTCCCTACAGCACACAAGTGGAGGTTGAGGAATATAAGGAAGAGCCAGGGCTTACCCGAATCAGAGCCAACATCATCGTTGAACGCGATTCACAGCGCGGGATCATCATTGGCCGAGGCGGTGAAATGCTGAAGCGTATTGGCCGAGAGGCACGCATCGATATGGAGAAATTTTTGGAAACAAAGGTTTTTCTAGAAAATTATGTCAAAGTCGACAAAGATTGGCGTCATTCAGAGGTCAAGCTCAAGAAATACGGATATTAAGTTTAAGAAATGAGTAATATAGTTGCCATAGTCGGTCGTCCGAACGTTGGAAAATCAACCCTGTTTAACCGACTCACAGAGTCTCGTGATGCCATTGTCAAAGAAGTGAGTGGTGTCACTCGCGACCGCCTTTACGGAAAAGGAGAATGGAATGGATACCAGTTTTCGGTCATCGATACCGGAGGATACGCCAAAACCAAGGAAGATATTTTTGAGGGCGAAATCAGAAAGCAAGTTGAAATTGCCATCGAAGAAGCTACTGTCATCATCTTTATGGTCGATGTCATGACCGGTATTGTTGAAATGGACGAAATTGTTGCACAACTGTTACGTAAAAGCAAAAAACCGGTATTAATAGCGGCCAATAAAGTAGATAATACAGAAAGAGTTGGCATGTCCTCAGAATTTTATGCTTTCGGACTCGGCGATGTATTTGACCTCAGTGCTACCAACGGTAGCGGAACTGGTGAAATCCTAGATGAACTCGTGAAGTACTTCAATAAGGAGGATGAATCTGTCAGAGAAGAAGATCATTTGCCAAGAATTGCTATAGTAGGGCGCCCAAATGTCGGAAAGTCGTCGATGGTCAATGCCTTGACAGGTCAAGAGCGCAATATTGTAACAGACATTTCTGGCACCACTAGAGATGCCATTCATACCCGCTACAAAGCATTTGGTTTTGATTTTCTTTTAATAGACACTGCCGGAATCCGTAAAAAAGCGAAAGTAACCGAAGACATCGAATACTACTCCGTTTTACGTTCGGTCAGAACAATTGAAAATGCCGATGTGTGTTTGTTTATGATTGATGCCTCTGAAGGCATTCAAAAACAAGACCTCAGTATCTACTACATGTCAGAGAAAAATTCCAAAGGAGTAGTGGTATTGGTCAATAAATGGGATCTAGTCGAGAAAGATCAAAATACGATGGTTAAATTTGAAGAGTTACTGCGCGAGCAATTAGCGCCTTTCAATGATGTGCCCATCATTTTCACATCAGCTCTCAATAAGCAAAGAATCCACCGTGCCTTGGAAACCGCCATGCGCGTCTATGAAAATAGAATGCGTAAAATTCCTACACACGAGCTCAATGAAGTTATGCTGGAGGTCATTGCTCAAACACCTCCTCCTGCAGTAAAAGGAAAATATGTGCGTATTAAATTTGTGCAGCAATTGCCAACACACGCGCCTTCTTTTGCCTTCTTTTGCAACTTACCGCAGTACCTCCCCGATTCCTACAAACGCTTTCTAGAGAATAGATTGCGCGAGCGCTTTGACTTTGAAGGCGTTCCAATTAAGATTTTCTTTAGAAAAAAGTAAGGAGTTTGCTAACGAGTTAAGGTTCAAAATTATTCTTTTTAATCCGATGATATACAACAAAAAAGGCGACCAATGGGGCGCCTTTTTTGCTTGATAAGCACTAGAAAACTAGCGAATAAGATTCAAGTGACCAGAAACAATTTTACGATAATCGTTTTCTTTTGGTTCGAATTGAAGTTTCCAAATGTATATTCCTGAAGGAACTTTTGCTCCATCTGGTCCGTAAGTGCCGTCCCACGCTTGTGTGGCATCGTAGGTTTCCCAGATGAGTTCTCCCCAACGGTTAAATACAGCTAAATGGAACGAATGCGGGTCAAAACCAGTAGTGAAAATTGCTTGCCATGTCTGGTTGTGTTCATCTTCATCCGGAGTAAATGTATTTGGTAGATAGTAAATTGGTTCGGCAATCACAGGGATATTGAGTTGGTACTCATCGGAGCAACCCAAAGAAGTGCTTGCGGTTAAGGTAACCAAAAGGTTTTCTGTAACATCAACGTAGTTGTGATTCGGATTTTGTTCTGTGCTAGAGGTGTTGTCATCGAAATCCCAGAAATAAGAGATGGCACCCACGGAATTATTGACAAACTGTACAGGCATGGTGGTTTCGGTTAATGAACCAGGCACACAAGAGAACGAAGCCTCAGGGTAATTTTCCATGTAGATGTAATCGTTGTAGGTAGTTGTTTCGATACAGCCCAATAAGTTGTATTCTAGGGTGATATCGTGGTAACCACTCGCGTCAAAATTGTAAGAGAGTGTGGTGCCAGTACCAATAGTAGTACCATTCCAGAACCAAGTGTATTGAGCGCCTTGAACAGCACCTATTGTACTGAGCCCTACCAATAGCGGATTACATCCTGAAAGTGTATCGGCAACAAAAGTTGGTGGCACTGCCGGAACGATAGTAATGATCATGTCAATTGTATCACCGCACTGTCCTGGGTCAGGGAAGAAGGTGTGAGTGAAAATTCCTGGAATAGATGTATCAATATTCGGTGGCGTCCAAGCTCCGGTGATACCTGGAACATTATTGGAGGTAGTTGGGAAAATTGGATTGGTATCGTCTTGACACAATTGTGGAATTTGTGTAAACTGCGGAATAATCAAGGGATCAACGGTTATAGGGAAGGTAAGTGTTGTTGCACATTGATTTGGGTCAGGGGTGAATGTGTAATTCACTGTTCCTGGTGTAGTTGTAATTACTGTTGGGCTATTCCAAGATCCGGTAATTAAAGGGCCATTGAGGTAGCTTGTTGTATTTGTAGCGGTAGTTGGAATGACTACGTTTGTCATGTATTGACAAATTTGCCCCATAGGATTGAATTGAGGAGTAGTTAGTGCATGAGTAATGATATCCATAGTAGCAGGAAAAGCGCATTGTCCTGCAGTTGGAGTAAACGTGTAGGTAGCTGTTCCGGCCACTGCTGTTGAAATAGATGCAGGGCTCCAAGTTCCTGTGTACGGAATGTTGTTAGCAGATGTCGCTGGAAGTGCAGGTGCAACGCTATTGATACACAAATCAGGTATTTGATTAAATACAGCCTGTTCATTTGGCAAGATTTGAATATTCATTGTGGTTTGTGTCGCACAAATACCCGCATTTGGCGTGAAGGTGTAGGTAAAGGTTCCGGAAGTTGCAGTGTTGATTGCAGCTGGGTTCCAAGTACCGGCAATAGAAGGACTATTGGTTGAGTTATTGACAAAAGAAGGCGCGTTGGCATCTTCACAAATAGGAGCAATTTGATTGAAGGTTGGTAGAACTGGCGTATTGACCACCACTGTTGTTGTGGCCGTTGAAATACAACCTCCAGCATCGTAGGTAAGAGTGTAAACACCAGCCATTGCTGCTGTAGCACTAGGGATGCTTGGGTTTTGCAAGCTAGAAGTAAAGCCATTAGGGCCGGCCCAAGAGTAGGCTGGGGCCCCCGTTGTTGCGCTGAGGTTGATTTGATCACCGACACAATAAGGTCCGGTATTCGCTACCGTCACGGAAGTTGATCCAGCAGTATAAGTAATTACAACTTGACCGTGCCCTGTCTGAAAACCTTGCGTACAAGTTCCGCCAGCAGGATAGAAGCTTGAACCGCCGCCGCCGCCGCCGCCGCCATTGGCACCAGTACAGCAGTTGTCACCGCCGCCGCCGCCGCCGCCAAAATAGCCACCGCCGCCACCGCCGCCGGAAGCCGTGGTGTAAAAACCACCGTTTCCACCAGTTCCGATAGTTCCGGCTGTTCCAGGTTGGCCACCTCCCCAAGGAGGGCCACCGTTACCACCGGCAGTTTGTGTTCCGCCACCGCCGCCTGTACCGGTAAATGGAGAACCGAGACCCGTTTGACCAGTTGTGCAACCACCAGCTCCACCGGATGCTTGGTAATTGGTTTGACCTGAACCACCAGAGCGGCCTCCGCCACCACCAGCTACGACTATACGATTGTTCATGGCAAATGGCGAAACTCTGATATCAGAAGCGCCTCCACCTCCTTTAGATTCATATTGTGGATTGGAAATACTCGTTTGGCCATTTCCGCCGCCGTTCCAGCCACCAGTTGGTCCTGTTGGGCAACCACCTACGCGGATTTCAAGAACTTGTCCAGGAGTTACTGCGATATTCGAGTGTTGTACTCTTGCGCCATTTCCTCCTTGTCCTGACCCTACGAATGGGGTTGCAAGTACGCCGCCACCCTTTGCGCCGCGAACGTCAACCTGAATGGAATAGACGCAAGGAGGCACAGTCCATGTTTGAATGGCACCAGTATAGTTGAATGTGACAGATTGTTGAGCGTTAACTGAAAGTAGGGAAATAAGAGATAGAAAAGAGAAGAGTAACTTCTTGATCATGGCTTGTAGGTTAGTGTAGGTAGACAAATTTAATGTAAATTATTATGATTTTAGAACGTAAAACTACCGAGAGGGTTGCTTTTTTCGTTACAAAGCACTAAATTTCATCCAAAGAACTGAGAATGAATCTGTATAATGGTCCATGGACCTCTGCTGAAGCCGCCCACTTATTGCGTAGAGCGACATATGGAGCAAGTTTTCCCCAAATACAACTTGCCGTAAATGGAGGGATGCATGCTTGTGTTGCCCAGCTACTAAATATAACTCCAATTAACGAACCTTTGGCCTATGATCCAGGTGAGCAAATTGTTGCCTTTGGCCAATCATGGGTCAATGCGGTGTATCCGGCCGATGTCACGGCTAATCAGCAAACAGAAGCTGCGCGTCGCAAATCATTGGGCGCCTGGCTGATGCAAAACATTAATCAGGAGCAGCTAAATCTTACTCAAAAAATGCAATTTTTTTGGCAAAATCATTTTGGCGTAACAAGTTCTGGTGATGCAAGAGCCATGTATCAGTTCTTGAATCTACTGCATCAAAATGCGTTGGGAAATGTCAAAAATCTTGTCAAAGAGGTGGCAACTGATCCTTGTATGCTCGTTTTTCTCAATGGCTCAACAAATACTGTATTTTCTCCAAATGAGAACTTTTCGCGCGAATTATTAGAGTTGTTTTCTATTGGAAAGGGTCCGCAGGTTGCCGCTGGCGATTACACGAATTACACGGAACAAGATGTTGCGGAAGGTGCTAAAATATTCACTGGTTTTATAGTTCAAGGAGTCAGGAGTTCGACTCAAAGCCAAGTGACCAGTCAATTTATGCCCCAACTCCACGATTCTTCTACAAAAGTACTTTCTTATCATTTTGGAAATCAGACTTTATCAGCAAATGGAGCACAAGAACACCTCGATTACATTGACCTTATTTTCGCCCAACCTGAAACTGCAAAGTATATCTGTCGCAAATTATACCGTTATTTTGTCAATTACGATATTTCAACTTGGGTTGAAACCAATATCATTGCTGCAATGGCTCAAATTTTGGTGAATAATAATTACGAAATAGCGCCTGTTCTTGAAGCATTGTTTAAAAGCGAACATTTTTACGATACCAGTGTAAGAGGAGCCATTATTAAATCACCATTTGAAGCTGTTTTTTCCATGCTTAATAGCACTGGGTCTGTGGTAAATTTTGATTTGCAAACATCTTCACAAATGTATTTGACCATGTACACTTTGGCAGATCAAATGGGCCAGGAGTACGCTGCGCCGCCAAGCGTAGCGGGTTGGACCGCCTATTACCAAGCGCCGGCTTTTACAAAACTCTGGATCAATTCAACGTATCTGAAGAAAAGATTCGATGTAGCCTTACTCATGACGACCAATGGCCTGACACTCAACAATCAAAACTTTTCCTTGAACTTCTTAGGGCTGCTGAATGGTTTATCTGCACCGGCAGCTGCCCCAACGGTTATCCAAGATCTTTGTACTGTTTTCTGTCCAAAAGTAATTGATCCGGCTGACCAACTTTATTTGAAGAGTTTACTCACAGGCGGTTTGCCAGATTTTGAATGGACGCTTCAATACAATGAGTACCTGGCAGACCCTACCAATCCAACGTTTTACAATCCGGTCATTCTACGTGTAAAAGCTGTGCTCAACACCTTGTTTAGAATGCCTCAATTCCATGTGTGCTGATGAAAAGAAGAGCTTTTTTAAAAAATGGCGCACTCGCCAGTATTTCTTTGCCATTCGTGCAAAATGGCTTTTCGATGCAGGCCATCGCTAAAGAACTTTTTTCAGTGCCCAAAAGTGCTGAAGATAAAGTATTGGTCTTGATTCGTATGAACGGTGGAAATGATGGACTGAACATGGTGTTCCCAAGAGATCAATATGCGGAATTGGTGGTGCAAAGAGCCAATATGTTGGTCCCTGAAAATTCAATATTGCCCCTAACAAACACAGTAGGTTTACATCCTAAAATGACTGGCATGCAGACCTTATTCAACGAGGGTAAACTGTCCATTATTCAAAATGTAGGATATCCAGAACCCAATCGTTCGCATTTTCGATCCATGGATATTTGGACGACAGGTTCCCTAGACATCAATCAGACAAGTGGTTGGCTTGGTCGTTATTTTGAGTCGACCTATCCGAATTTTCCTGATGCCTACCCAAATGTTGATTATCCTGATCCATTTGCCATCTCAATGGGCTCTGAGGTTTCTGCTACTTGTCAAGGATTGGTCGGAAATTTTAGCCATGCGCTTTCAGATCCCTTCAGTAGTTCTTCGCTTCCTTTGACTCCTGTAGTTAATGATGGCACCTACTATGGCTCCCAAATTGAATACATCTCAACGCTGATCAACCAAACCAACGAATATGGTCAACAAATCAATAGCGCAGCGGTGGCGGGTAATTCTTTGTCGAATCTTTACGACCCTCAAAACCCACTGGCTGTTCAATTGAAATATGTTGCACAAATGATATCTGGTGGTCTTAAAACCAAAGTATATATTTTAAATGTCAATGGATTTGATACCCATGATGCACAGGTTGATGCACTGGATTTCAAGGAAGGGGTACATGCCAATTTATTGCAACGCATCTCGGATGCCGTTCGGGCTTTTCAACACGACCTTCAGTTACTAGGGCTGGAACAACGTGTAGCGGGCCTTACTTTTTCTGAATTTGGGCGTCAGATTGCAAGTAATGGAAGTATGGGAACGGATCATGGAGACGCCGCCCCGTTAATTTTGTTTGGTTCATGTATCAGTTCTGGTATCATCGGAACCAACCCACAAATTCCAAATCAAATTAATAGTCAGGCAGGCATTCCAATGGAGATCGACTTCAGAGATGTTTATGCGAGTTTACTCAAAGATTGGTTTGAAGTTGATCCGAACCAAATTCAAGGATTGTTCGAACAAAACATCAGCTACCTCGATCTTTTACAAGGATGCACCAATTCAATTACACAACAGGAAACATTTAGCGCTCAAAAAGCATTGGTGTTCCCAAATCCGAGCCTGAGTAAGCACCAACTAAGGTTTAATAGCGCTGGAGCGCACTATGAAATATTTTTGGTCGATCAGCAGGGTAAAGTGATGGCAAAAGTCCTTGACAGCTTTGTTCAGGCAGGGGTATTTAACCAAAGCTTTGAAGTTTCTTTGTTGCCTCAGGGAAGCTATTACTACCTGCTTAAATCAGCAGCTCATCAAGAATTGGTAGCTTTTCAAAAGATCTAACTGCATTTAATTGCCGCGCTGCAGCTGCTCCAAACGCTGTTGACGCTGCATTGGATTTTCTCTGGATTGCTCTTGCTTGTAAAGTTGATAGCGGGTAGGTTGCATTTGGCGTGGCCAAGTATTGTTATCGAGGTCGGTATCTGCTGTTTCTAAGAATGGATCTAGTCTGAAAGAAACAACAGGTTGCTCGTAGATAAATACTTTACTCACTTTTTGTTCTTCGATGCGCCAAATTTCTGCTGGAATTCTCTCTACTTTCTTAGAGCCGTCAGCGAAGGTGGCCTCAATGATGAGTGGCATGACAATTCCACCGATGTTCTCAAAACTGAGCTCATAGAGTTGCTTACCTGCATTCAGGTATGCTAAATCTTCAGGGCTGGTTTTGGATATAAAATTCTGATAAGCTTTGTCATCAAGCGCATCTACTTTGTAGAGGTCCCTTTTGGCGTAGAAATCATCAATGTTCGCATCCTTTTCATTGACTGTTTGTGTAATTGCTGTCTTGTTGCGTGTATCGCCAATAAATGCATCTTTTTGCTGTTGTTGGTTTTGTAAAAATGCTTTCTCTAGAGCAGGATTTTGCGTATTGAGCTGAAACCACTTGACATCTGTGAGTGCGATATCCACGTTGTCTGTGGAGTAGAACCAAGCGCGCCAGAACCAATCTAGGTCAACCGCAGAGGCGTCTTCCATCGTTCTAAAGAAATCGGCAGGGGTAGGGTGCTTGAATGCCCAGCGTTCGCAGTAAGTTTTGAACGCGTAGTCAAAAAGTTCGCGGCCCATAATGGTTTCTCTAAGGATATTCAATGCTGTAGCAGGTTTCCCGTAAGCATTGTTGCCGAACTGTTTGATCGATTCCGAATTGGTCATGATTGGTGAAATCCCGGATTTATCACCACGCATGTAGTCTGCGATGAGATACGCCGGTCCACGACGACTCGGATAACCTCTTTCCCATTCTTGTTCGGTGAGGTATTGTACAAATGTATTTAATCCTTCGTCCATCCAAGTCCATTGACGCTCGTCTGAATTGATGATCATTGGGAAGAAATTGTGCCCAACTTCGTGGATGATCACACCCCACATGCCATATTTTTCACCCTCTGAATAGGTGCCGTCTGCTTCAGGGCGGCCTCCATTGAAGCAAATCATCGGATACTCCATGCCAATCCACTTAGAGTGGACCGAAATAGCTACAGGGTAAGGATAGTTGATGGTATACTTCGAATAAGTTTTGATGGTATGCGCAACCAATTTGGTAGAATAGCGCTCCCATAATGGATTACCTTCTTTTGGGTAATAACTCATGCACAATACATCTTTATTGCCTACGGTTTGTTTTTGTGCATCCCAGATGAATTTTCTGGAAGTGGCAAAAGCGAAGTCACGAACATTTGTCGCTTTGTATATCCAAGTTTTGGTTTGGGTACTCTTGTTCTTTTCTGCAGCTTCGGCTTCTGCTTGGGTCACAATCAGAACAGGGCTATTCGATTTTTTAGCCAAATCATAACGCTTGCGTTGCTCGGCATTTAAAATGCTAGTATAATTTTGGCACTCTCCGGTTGCCGCAACGATGTGATCGGCGGGCACCGTTAAAGAAACTTCGTAATCACCGAAAGGCAAGGTGAATTCTCCGCGACCTAAAAATTGTTTGTTTTGCCAACCTGTTACATCGTTGTAAACACACATTCTCGGAAAAAACTGGGCTATTGTATATAAATAGTTTTGGTCAGTTTCAAAATATTCGTACCCTGATCGGCCCCCAACTTGCATGCGGTCATTGATGTTATACCACCACTTGATTTGAAACGAAATGCTTTGACCAGGAAGTAGGGGTTTGGCAAGATCAATGCGCAGCATGGTTTTGTTGATGAAATAAGTCAACTTTTGACCGCTGGTACTGGTGATTTGTTCAATTTTAAAGCCCCCGTCATAGTTGAAATCGCGCTTGCGCAGGTCACCAACACTTTTGAAGTTTTCCATTTTTTCAACTTCAATCAGTTTGGTATCTGAATTTTCGTCGTAGATATTTTGATCGAGTTGTAACCAAAGGTAATCCAAACGATCGGGCGAGTTATTGGTGTAGGTTATGGTTTCAAAACCATCAAGACGTTGTTTATTGTCATCGAGCACCAAATTCATTTTGTAATCGGCCTTTTGTTGGTAATAAGCATGCCCTGGCGCTCCAGAAGCAGTTCGGTAAGAATTTGCTGTGGGTAACACTTGGTCGAGTTGCGCAAATTTTGACTGGGCAAAAGAAAAAGCTCCAAAAAAAAGCGTACTGGTTAGAATAAAGTTCTTCATGGCTTGATAGGTAAATTTTGAATTAAATTTCCAGGTATAAAATTCAAAGTGTATTTGTTTTCTCTGTAATAAAAGGTAAGCTTGTTTTGCTGAAGAGGATAAACGTCTAACAGCGCATCAAATTGAATGCTTAATGGGGTGTAGATAGCGTGGGCAGGTGCCGAGATAAAACACTCTATGGTGCCATTAAGCTGAGGTACAATTCCTTCTAAAATAAATTCGCTTTGGCAAAAGGCGTCTATCGCGTTTGAATCGAGCGCACAGCCATAAGATATATTGATGTGTTGGTTAATATAGCGTTCGAGTTGTGTTCTGATGGGTGATGCTTCGTCACTTGAAGCTAGTTTTCCTATCAAATTTCCTTTCGGATCAAGTGCTTTTTCAAGATCATGGGTCGTGAATATCAGGGTACCTTCAAAGCGATTGGTCAGTTCATTTAAACTCAGCTCGGCATAGGCAAAATAGAATTCATGTGCCATGGATTCTTGATGGGCACTCAATGTTAAGAAAAATGCAAGGGCAAATTTGAGCATGGTTACGAAAATACAAAAAGAGATTCAATTGGCATGAAAATAAAAGTCCCGCGCAAGGCGGGACTTTCAAACAAACAACAAACAATCCCTGCAAGCCCCATGCGGCTGAATGCAGGAATACTTTATTCTCCTTGATTGAGTTGTTTGTCCGGAGAAGTGCCACGAAGAGCACTGTGTTTTTGCAGATAAACCCAGCTTCCGGTAACCAGGTAGTCTGCTTTAGGATCAAAATTATTGTAACGATGCAGTTGATTCAGTGTAAGCCCGTATTCTTTGGCTATGGAGTAGGCTGTTTGCCCTTCTTTCACCTGAATTTTTTGAATAGGTTTCTTGGGAAGATCAGCCTTTGCCTGGTTACCAAGCCAAAGCGCAGCAAAAAACACCACAAAAAATAAATACTTCATGTGAGCTCTAAACGGGTCTTGCTCAGAAATGGTTACATTGTCAGTTCACTTTTTGATTTTGAAGCGGCTAATCTGCAATTTTGACATTAAAGTTGGTCTGATTCGGAAATAATGTCTTGAATTTTTGCTTTGGTTTGAGCTTTGAGCACCCATACCAAAATAGTTTGCATCATGGAAACAGAAAAATTCACACATAGGGCACAAGAAATACTTTTTCATGCCCAACATAGTGCGCAAGAGCGTAGCCAACAAGCGCTTGAACCAGGGCATCTTTTACTTGCCTTATTGGAACAAGATCAGGATATAATTCCTTTTTTATTAAAGAAAAATAATTTGAATGCGGCTTTGCTGCTCAAGACTGTTACTCAAATTGTCGCTTCTTACCCCAAAGTATCTGGCGCCCAACAGCTCTATGCCAGTACCGATTTTCAAAATGTAGTCAATCGGGCCATGACTTTGAGTCAAGAATTAAAGGACCAATATGTGTCCATTGAAATTTTGTTTCTTGCCTTGGTTGGTGGCAAAGACCAAGTAGCCAAACTGCTGCAAGATCAACAGTTACAAATCCCGAACTTAAAACAACAAATTATGGAACTTAGAAATGGAGAAAGCGTCAAAGTGCCTCAGCAAGATGCCAATTACCAGTCCCTAGAAAAATTTGCCAAAAATTTAAATGCATTGGCTCAGGCCGGTAAATTAGATCCTGTAATTGGGCGCGATGACGAAATCAGGAGGGTTTTACAAATATTGACACGCCGTACCAAAAACAACCCGATCTTAATCGGTGAACCTGGCGTGGGTAAAACGGCAATTGCTGAAGGATTGGCACATCGCATCATTAATGGAGATGTTCCAGAAAATTTAAAGAACAAGACGGTCTACTCATTAGATATGGGAGCGCTCGTGGCGGGTGCTAAATACAAAGGTGAGTTTGAAGAGCGTCTGAAGTCAGTAGTGAAGGAAGTGATTGCAGCTGAAGGTGAAATTATTTTGTTCATCGATGAAATCCATACTTTAGTAGGTGCTGGAGGTGGAGAAGGCGCAATGGATGCTGCTAATATTTTAAAACCAGCTTTGGCCAGAGGGGAATTAAGAGCGGTAGGCGCTACGACACTCAATGAATATCAAAAATACTTTGAAAAGGACAAAGCACTCGTCCGTCGCTTTCAAACCGTATTAGTTGATGAACCTTCAACCGAAGACGCTATTTCCATATTGCGTGGCATCAAAGAAAAATATGAGAACCATCATAAAGTGCTCATCAAAGACGCCGCAATTATTGCAGCAGTAGAGCTTTCTCAACGCTATATTACTGACAGACACTTGCCTGATAAAGCCATAGATCTCATTGACGAAGCTGCTTCAAAACTGCGCATGGAAATCAATTCTAAACCCGAAGAGTTGGACGAAGTGGAGCGCAAGATCATGCAATTAGAAATTGAAAAAGCCGCCATACTCAGAGAAAACGACGAAAAACGCTCAGTAGCAGTAGGGCAAGAACTCGCCGAGCTCAACGAGCAAAGAATGGCCCTGCAAACAAGGTGGCAAGCTGAGAAAGACATCATTGATGGCATTCAAAAAACAAAGGAGCTCATCGAGGCCTTGAAGTTTGAAGCCGATGCTGCAGAACGCAACGGTGACTACGGAAAAGTAGCTGAACTGCGCTATGGTAAGATCAAAGAAGAAGAGCAGCGCTTGGAGGATATGAAGCTGGCGCAGGTCAAGATTGAAGGCGAGCGAAAATTAATCAAAGAAGAAGTTGCGGTGGAAGAAATCGCTGAAGTTGTTGCTAAATGGACCGGTATTCCGGTGAGTAAAATGCTTGAGAGTGAGCTCAATAAATTATTGCGGTTAGAAGATGAATTACACAAACGTGTGGTGGGTCAAGAAGAAGCTATTGTGGCGCTCTCTGACGCCATTCGCAGAAGTAGGGCAGGTTTGCAAGACGCCAAACGCCCAATTGGTTCTTTTATTTTCTTGGGAACAACCGGAGTAGGTAAAACCGAACTCGCCAAAGCGCTCGCGGCTTATTTGTTCAACGACGAAAACGCACTAACGCGCATCGACATGAGTGAATACCAAGAAAAGCACACAGTAAGTAGACTCGTAGGAGCGCCTCCGGGATACGTTGGATATGAAGAAGGTGGGCAACTCACAGAAGCCGTCAGACGCAAACCTTATTCAATTGTATTACTCGACGAAATTGAAAAAGCGCATCCAGATGTCTTCAATATTTTATTGCAAGTGCTCGACGATGGTCGTTTGACAGACAATAAGGGCAGATTAGTCAATTTCAAAAATACCTTGATCATCATGACTTCTAATTTAGGATCACAACTGATACACGAGCGTTTTGAAAAAGTCAAAGAAAGCGACTATCCTGAAGTTGCTGAAACTACAAGAATTGAAGTACTCGAGTTGCTCAAGCAAAATATCAGGCCAGAATTTTTAAATCGCATTGACGAGCAAATATTGTTTTTGCCACTCACTAGAAGCAATGTTGCAGAAATTGTTCAAATTCAATTAAAAGCACTCAAGGAAAAGCTCAAAGATTTAGGAGTTCATTTGGTTGTGTCTCCGGAAGCATTTGACCATATTTTGGAACTTGGTTATGATCCATTTTTTGGAGCAAGGCCAGTCAAAAGAGTGATTCAAAAACAGGTGCTCAATGAGTTGTCGAAGGCACTATTGGCACAAACTGTAGACAAAACCCAAAATGTGGTGATGGATATGTTTGATGGCAAGATCGTGTTTAGAAAGCCCATACATGCCATTGAAGAGCAGCTGGTGGACTAACAGACATTCGTTTAAACCTACAGACGGAATTTTTTGAAAAAGGCATCCCAGTCCCAAACAAAATTGGAAACAACTTCATCCATTCGTTTGAGAAACAAGGGGTTGGGTGCCTGCATTTTTTTGAAATACTCGTCTTGGTATTCGTAGAGCTCGTATTTGTGAAAGATTGCCTTTGACATGCCGTAAATCCAGTTTTTGGATGGATGATTCACGCGCATGATGAAGCTTTGGTATTCTCGAATCATTTGTTGAAATGCATAGAGTTCCATTTCATAAACCCGCGCTAATTTTTCAAAAATGAGGTGTTCAACCCTAGCTGCTTGATCTGGTTCGAAGGTGCTTTCTAAAAAAGATAAGTTGCCTACAATAATGATCAAGCCAAAGTGGCCGCTATCTGAGGGTGCAATTTGTGGAGAGCGAATAAATGCGCTGTCTTCGTTGATCATGGCGGCAACTTCAGCAAAACCTTTGTCAACACTGTCAAAGATGCCATTGATAAATACGTTGGCAACTTGGTTGTCGGTCAATTTTTTCTTGGTAAATGAACTGAACATGTTGAAATTGGTTTGCTTCATTACAAATTTAACATTCACTTTAGCGCTTGCAACCGAGACAAAAAGTGCTTTATCAACTGAGTTTTCAACAAGAAAAGCGCAAAAATCACCTTAACTTTGCAAAAAATTAAAATATGAAAGCAATAATTAAAACCAACAAAGGAGACATGCATGTCAGTTTCTTCGAAAACGATGCGCCAAATACAGTCGCAAATTTTGTAAAACTTGCCAAAGATGGTTACTACAATGGCCTCAAGTGGCACCGCGTTATTCCGGATTTTGTCATTCAAGGTGGCTGCCCAAATACAAGAGAAGGTGCTACAGGAATGCCAGGAACAGGTGGGCCTGGGTATCAAATAGATTGCGAACTCAGTGGTGAAAACCAATACCATGATCGCGGTGTTTTATCGATGGCGCATGCAGGAAGAAATACGGGTGGTTCTCAATTTTTTGTTTGTCATTCAAGAAACAATACAGCACACCTTGACCGCAATCATACGGTTTTTGGAAAAGTAACTGAGGGTCTTGAGGTCATTGACGCTATTGCTCAAGGCGATAGCATTGAGCAGATTGAAATTATCAACGACTAAAACTATTGAGCATTCGCAAAAGCGATAATTAGCTCAGCTAGTTCTTCACCGATTCTGTCCTGTGCCTCAAGTGTGGCTGCGCCAATATGTGGGGTACAGGCAATTTTCGGATGGCTCAAAAGTGCTGCGAGTGGTTGCGGTTCATTCTCGTAAACATCCAGTGCTGCAGCAGCAACTTTACCATCTTCGAGTGCTTTTAAAAGTGCTTGTTCGTCAATGACTCCTCCACGTGCAGTATTGACAACCCGAACGCCGTTTTTCATGAGTTTGAATTCTTGCTCACCAATGACTGCGCCTCCATTTGGTTGCTTAGGCACATGTATTGAAATGTAGTCAAGCTGAGGGAGTGCTTCAGGCAGTGAATCTACAACCTTAACAGGAATTTCTATCGTTTGCCCGCCAATTTTTAAGGTGATTGGCTGTATCCGAGCCCTGCGTTCGATAGCAATAACTTTCATGCCTGCTCCGAGTGCATAAGAAGCCAAACATTGCCCTATGCGACCAAAACCAATGATACCGAGTGTTTTCCCGCGCAATTCAACACCTTTTGCATATGCTTTTTTAAGCGCTGAGAAGTCACCGGTTTCAATTTCTTTAAAGGAATTATTTAGGAAACGAGAGATCGAAAAAAGTTGCCCCATCACTAATTCTGCAACAGATTGAGAAGAAGAAGCAGGTGTATTGATAACGGTGAGGCCTTTTTCTCTGGCGTAAGCTACGTCGATGTTGTCCATACCAACACCGCCTCTGCCAATGAGTTTCAAGTTCGGGCAAGCGTCAATCACTTCTTGACGAACTGTCGTTGCACTGCGCACTAAAACAGCATCAAAGCCTTGTTCGTTGATTGCAGAAGCCAATTGAACTTGTTCTACTTTGTCAGTCACCACAATGTGTCCGGCAGCCTCCAAAAGCGTTTTTCCGAGTGCCGAAATGCCGTCGTTTGCAAGTATTTTCATGGCTTATCCTTTACGGTTAAATTCTTTCATAACATCTACCAGCACTTGAACACTCTCGAGCGGTAAGGCATTGTACAAGGAAGCGCGGTAGCCTCCAACCGAGCGGTGGCCTGGTAAGCCGACAATACCGGCACCTTTCCATAAGGCATCGAATTCAGCACCACGACTTTCGTCGGTAAGCGCAAAAGTTACGTTCATCAGAGAGCGGTCCTCTGTGGCAACATTACCTTTAAATGCATCGAGTTGATCAATGGCATCGTAAAGTAGTTTTGCTTTCGCTTCATTTTTTTGTGCTTGTGCAGCAACTCCGCCATGAGCAAGTAAATGACGCAAATTAAGCATCGCTACATAAACGCTGAAAACGGGTGGTGTATTGAGCATTGATTCTTTTTCAACATGCTGCTTGAGGTCGAGGTAAGTAGGTAGGAAATTAGCACTGCTTTTACCCAAAACTTCATCCTTTACGATGTAAAGCGTGGCTCCAGCGGGGCCTAGATTTTTTTGTGCACCAGCATAGATGAGGTCGTAATCTGCAACATTGATTTCTTGAGAAAAAATATCTGAAGACATATCGCAGACGAGAGGGTACGTCGTTTGGGGGATTTGTTTGAATTGGGTACCGTAAATGGTGTTGTTACTGGTGAAATGAACGTAATCAATGTCGGTAGGGATCGTGTAATTCTTTGGAATATAGCTGAACTGTTGATCTTCTGAGGATGCAAAAACATCAACTTCAATACCCACTTTTTTGGCTTCTTTGATGGCTCCACTAGCCCAAGTGCCCGTATTGATGTAGCCCGCTTTTCTGTGATCGCGTTGCATGGTAAGTGCAGCAATGGTGAAGCCTAGCGTTGCGCCCCCTTGTAGGTAAGCTACAGAGTAGCCGGCTGGCACATGAAGTGCTTTTTTTACGAGATCAAGTGCTTCGTCCATGACGGCTACAAAATCTTTGTGTCGGTGCGAGACTTCGAGGATAGATAGCCCGTTGAAATCAAGCACTGCAGCTGCGGCTTGTTCGAATACTTCTTGTGGTAAAATGCAGGGACCTGCGCCAAAATTGTGTTTCATGTCGATTGTTATACTGTGTGTTTTACTCTGCAAAGGTGCAAAAAAAAAGAGCTGCGGATGCAGCTCTTAAAAATCATTTTGTTGTTTTTGTACTTGGCTTTTTGGCAGCAGGTTTTTTGGCAGCTGCTTTCGGTTTGGCCTCTTTTACATCTTTTACTTTTTTAGCTTTCGGAGCAGGCATGACAGTTTCCTCTTTGCGTTTTCTGGTTTTGCCATAAGAGCCCATTGCTCGTTTTCCTTTGGTCGTTTTTTTGTCTCCTTTTCCCATAAGTAGTTGTTTATGTTCAGTATACAACCAAAGTTAAAAATCTTTTTGAAATTCTAATCTATATTTTTCGGCAAGTGCAGGCCCTCCATTTAAAATTTTTTCACACCAACTTATCTTGAGCTCAGTTTGTGCTTCTTGACTCAAGATGAAGGGCAAATTTTCTTGAATCATTCGGGTGCGCACTGCGCTCATGAGAATTGCAGCGGAAACAGATACATTGTAGCTTTCAGTAAAACCGTGCATCGGTATTTTGACAAAGTAATCAGCTTCTTTCACAAGTTCCGCTGAAATACCGTGTTTTTCAGCGCCAAAGAAGAGTGCAAAAGGCTCGTTAAGTGGTAGATTTTGTGGTTGATAGGCATCTTTGTGTGGGGTTGTAGCAACAATGCGGTATCCATTCTGACGCAAATGTTTGATGCAATCTAAAACGGGTTCAGGTTCTTGTTGGTGCTGAATAACATCTAGCCAACGGGCAGCACCAAGCGCAATGTCTCTTTGGAATTCATACCTGTTATTTTTTTCTATGAGGTGTAATTCTTGAAAGCCCAAACAATCCATGCTGCGCATCACAGCAGAAGCATTGTGGTCTTGCTGAATGTTCTCAAGTGCGATGATCATATGCTTGCTTCGTTGTGCGGCTATTTTTTCAAATAGTTCGACCTTATTTGGGGTGATAATTTTGTAAAATTCGCTTAAAACGTAGTCATTTTGGGTCATGCTTAAAGATCTTTTGACATTAAATGGTGTTGGATTTCTCCGAACAATAAATGAGATTTTTCAAGGTATTGATATCCGAGCTTTGAATAGAATTCAAGGGCATTTGCTCTGGCGTGTAAAATCATCTGTTTAAATTGATTGTCTCTGGCTTTTTCTTCTGCATGTTGCATAAGTAATCGGCCTATACCTAAACCTTGCGCATTTTCTGCTACTGCCATGAATCTAATTTGACCAGTTTGTGCACCGCAGCTGTCCAAGCGAACCACACCAATAATTTCTTGTTGCTCATTGAAATAGGCAAAGTGCATGTGTGCGCCTTCATCTGGTGTTTTTTCGGAGCCTTGTGGCTGCCCCCAAGGCGCCCTGAGTATTTTAAATCGCAATTGGAAATAGGCGTCCCATTCGGCTGGTGTTTCAGGTGTTCGAATCATGGATTTGAAAAGCAATTTGAGTGACTCTTTTGGTGTGTTGCGTACCAATTTGTTCGGATCGTACTAGTTTTTGAGCGGCATCCTCTGTAAAGACTTCATCTAGAGCCTTGATTTGGGCAACCGGAACATTTAATTCAATCAAGGAACTGCAGATCTCCGAGCAAGTTTTTTGAGCAATAACTGGTTCTAACAAATCAAAGAGGGTTGTTCTATTTTTAACCCGCTCGATATTCACTGAAAATTGGGGGTCAGTAGCAAGTTCTGCAAGGCCAAGGAAATTCACCAGTTTTTCAAAATGCTGATCCGATCCAATTGCAAATGTGATTTGTTTGGCATCTTTGGTTCGAAAAATTTCACCGTAAGGGGCAATATTTGGATGTAGACTACCAATTCTCTTCGGAATATGACCAGCCATGAGGTAGTTCGACGCCTGATTAGCTAGGCTACAGATGGCTGCGTCATACAAGGACACGCTCACAAGTTGACCGTATTTTTGTTTTTGCAGGAGCGCTAGGAGCAAGCCTTCTTTTAATTGATGAGCTGCTAGCACATCGATGAGCGCTACTGGCATTTTGGTTGGTTCACTATTAGGGTTCCCATTCATGGACATAAAGCCTGTTTCCGCCTGCAAGATGAGGTCGTAAGCAATTCGGTCTGTGTCCGAACCAAACCCCGTGATTTTTCCGATGATCAGCCCTGGCTTGTGTTCCCACAATGTTTGCTCATCGAGTTTTAACTTGACGTCATCACCTTTTTTGAAGTTCATTAAAACGATGTCTGTATCGGCTAACTCCTTTAAGAAAATAGAATAGTCTTTAGGGTCTTGAAAATTGAGTTTGCGTTTTTCTTTTTGGTAATTGACACTCGAATAATAAGCACTTTGCTGGCTTAGGTTTTGTTCGTTGGGCAAGCGCCAAGAATTGGTGACGTCACCAAAAACAGGATGTTCAATTTTAAGCACTTGTGCACCTAATTCGGCGAAAAATGTACCTACCGATGGCCCTGCAAGCACCGTCGATAAATCAAGGATTTTTAATTCGTGTATCTGCTTTGGTTGCATGACACAAAATTAAGTTTTTTAGTTTCTTGATAATGGTTTGACAAGAAAGACCATTTTTTCTTTAAAAAATTGAACTACAAACTATATTTTTTAGCAAACAGAGCAAGCTGAAATAGTTTTAAATCCGTAAATTTGAGGCGCATTAAAATTCACAAAATCGCATTATGAAAGTTTTTGACCTCGACATGATTCAACGCGTATATGAGCGTTACCCTGCTCGTATTGCTGCAGCCCGTAAAGTAGTTGGCCGCCCCCTTACTTTATCTGAGAAAATTCTTTACGCCCACTTGTGGGAAGGAGAGGCTTCGGCTGCCTACGAACGAGGCAAATCTTATGTTGATTTTGCTCCAGATCGCGTTGCGATGCAAGATGCTACAGCCCAAATGGCCTTGTTGCAATTTATGCAAGCGGGTAAAAAACGCGTAGCAGTTCCTTCAACTGTTCATGCAGATCACCTTATTCAAGCTAAAGTGGGTGCGAGCAAAGATTTGCAAGAATCACTCAACCAAAACAACGAAGTATTCAACTTCTTGTCCTCTATTTCCAACAAATATGGCATTGGATTCTGGAAACCAGGAGCTGGGATCATTCACCAAGTTGTCCTAGAAAATTATGCTTTCCCTGGTGGAATGATGATTGGTACAGACTCACACACCGTAAATGCAGGTGGCCTCGGAATGGTTGCTATTGGTGTTGGTGGTGCAGATGCTGTAGATGTCATGGCCGGAATGGCCTGGGAATTGAAGTTTCCTAAGCTTATTGGTGTTAAATTGACCGGTAAACTCAACGGCTGGACTTCCGCCAAAGACGTCATCTTAAAAGTGGCAGACATCCTTACGGTTAAAGGAGGGACGGGTGCCATTGTTGAATATTTTGGAGAAGGAGCACTTTCTCTTTCCTGTACGGGTAAAGGAACCATATGTAACATGGGTGCCGAAATTGGCGCAACTACCTCTACTTTTGGTTACGACGAATCTATGCGTCGTTACCTGATTGCTACAGGGCGAGAAGAAGTTGTTAAAGCTGCTGACGCTATTGCCGAACATCTTACAGGAGACCAAGAAGTTTATGCCGAGCCAGAAAAATATTTTGATCAACTTATAGAAATCAACCTCAGCGAACTTGAGCCTCATGTCAATGGCCCATTCACGCCAGACCGCGGAACGCCAGTTTCAAAAATGAGAGCTGAAGCAACTGCCAACGGTTGGCCACTCAAAGTGGAGTGGGGTCTGATTGGTTCATGTACCAACTCATCTTACGAAGACCTCGCTCGTGCGGCTTCTATTGTCAAACAAGCTGTTGCAGCTGGTATCACACCAAAAGCCGAATTCGGTATCAACCCGGGTTCTGAGCAAGTGCGTTTCACTGCAGAACGCGATGGAATTCTTGCTGAATTCGAAAAAATGGGCACCAAAGTATTTACAAATGCTTGTGGACCTTGTATTGGCCAATGGGCTCGCGAAGGTGCTGAAAAACAAGAGAAAAATACCATCGTACATTCATTCAACCGTAACTTCTCCAAAAGAGCAGATGGTAATCCAAATACGCATGCATTTGTAACAAGTCCAGAAATGGTTGCTGCTTTGGCAATTGCCGGAGACCTCGGTTTCAATCCACTTACCGACACCCTTACCAATGACAAAGGCGAGCAAATAAAATTGCAAGCACCAGCTGGTGATGAACTTCCAACAAGAGGTTTTGCAGTTGAAGACAACGGTTACCAAGCCCCTGCAGCAGATGGAAGTAATGTAGAAATCGCAGTTGCACCAGATTCACAGCGTCTACAACTTCTTGAAAATTTCCCTGCTTGGGATGGTCAAAATATCAACGCAGCACGCCTACTCATCAAAGCAAAAGGCAAATGTACCACAGATCACATTTCTATGGCAGGTCCTTGGTTGCGTTACCGTGGTCACCTCGACAACATTTCTAATAATATGCTTATAGGTGCAGAAAATGCATTCAACGGTGAAGCCAATAAAGTTAAAAATCAATTGACGGGTGAATACGGTGAAGTACCAGCAGTTCAGCGCGCTTACAAAGCGGCAGGTGTTCCTTCAATTGTTGTAGGTGATCACAATTATGGTGAAGGTTCTTCACGCGAACATGCAGCAATGGAGCCGCGTCATTTAGGTGTTCGTGCTGTTTTGGTTAAATCTTTTGCCCGTATCCACGAAACCAACCTCAAGAAACAAGGGATGTTGGCCTTGACATTTATCAACGAAGCAGACTACGATAAAATTCAAGAAGATGACACCTTTGATTTCACTGACCTCAAAGATTTTGCGCCAGAAAAACCACTTACTATTGCCATTACGCACAGTAACGGTACTACAGAGCAAATTCAGGTGCAACATACATACAATGCCTCACAAATTGAATGGTTTAGAGCTGGTTCAGCCTTGAACTTGATTAAAATGATGGAAGCATAATATGAAATCAATATTATTCATTGCTTTTTTGAGCCTGTTCTCCCTTGGAGTTCAGGCTCAATCTTTGTTTAGGGGAAACTTTATGGTGAGCCCTTACTTAGGATATCCAAATTTATTGAGATTAGGAATGGAAATCAATGAAGGTATTCCAAGTGGGATCAATGTCAATTATAATGGCTTAGCACCTTCTGGTTTGCGCCTCATGTATATGGTGGGCGATGATTTCAGTATTGGTATGGATTTCATTTATACTCAAGCCAGTGCAGCTTATTCAAAAGTAGACACCTCTTTTTTCAATAATCAGTGGAATTACGAGACCAACAATTATTACATCAACAAAAAAAGATTTCGTCCGCAATTTCGTTGCAATTTCCATTTAGGTGCACTCGATCCCAACCTTGACCAATATATAGGTTTAGCCGTGGGTGGCAACATGCGTTGGAGAAATGTTTATGTGAATGATAGTTTGGTAAGTTCTGCTCCTAATGCACTGGACTTTGTGATTCCAGTTTCGTTCAGAATTTGCTACGGTTTTCAGTACTTCATCAATTACAATTTGGCACTCAGCGGAGAATTGGGCATCGGTGGCCCTATTGTTCAAGGAGGACTGACCTATAGATTTTGAGAAACAAACAGTACTCTGATAAGTTAGAACAATGAAGCAGTTTATCTAAAATAAAAAAGCCCTCATTATGAGGGCTTTTTATTTGATGTGAATCAGTATTTTTAGTAACGATAGTGTTCTGATTTGAAAGGTCCTTCAACCGTTACACCAATGTAAGCAGCTTGATCTTCAGATAAAGTTTCAAGTTCTACACCAATTTTGGAGAGGTGCAAACGCGCCACTTTTTCATCGAGATGCTTTGGTAGTGTGTAGACATCATTTTCATATTTATCTGAATGGTTCCAAAGTTCGATCTGAGCCAAAGTTTGGTTAGTGAAAGAGTTGGACATGACAAAAGAAGGATGTCCTGTTGCACAACCAAGGTTTACTAAACGACCTTCTGCCAATACGATGATGTCTTTTCCTTTGACGTCGTAAAGATCTACTTGCGGTTTGATCTCCATTTTAGATTGGCCATAATTGGCATTCAACCAAGCCATATCAATTTCGTTATCGAAGTGGCCAATGTTACAAACAATCGTTTTGTCTTTCATGGCCTCAAAATGACGTCCGACCACGATATTTTTATTTCCTGTTGCAGTAACAATAATATCGGCTAAGTGAATCACTTTATCAAGTGGTTTGACTTCAAAACCATCCATTGCTGCCTGAAGTGCACAAATAGGGTCAATTTCAGTAACAATGACACGAGCACCTGCGCCTTGAAGCGATGCTGCTGAACCTTTACCAACATCTCCGTAGCCACAAACAATTGCTACTTTACCGGCCATCATGACATCTGTTGCACGACGAATGGCATCAACCAATGATTCTTTACAACCATATTTGTTATCAAATTTAGATTTAGTAACGGAGTCGTTGACATTGATCGCAGGCATCACAAGAGTGCCATTTTTCTTGCGTTCATATAAACGGTGTACACCAGTGGTAGTCTCTTCAGATAAACCTTTGATGTCTTTGGTTAGTTCTGGGAAACGGTCAAATACCATATTGGTGAGGTCTCCACCGTCATCGAGGATCATATTGAGTGGCTTTCCTCCTTCGAATGCAAATAAAGTTTGCTCTATGCACCAATCAAATTCTTCTTCGTTCATGCCTTTCCAAGCAAAAACAGGAATGCCAGCAGCAGCAATGGCAGCAGCGGCATGGTCTTGGGTAGAAAAAATGTTACAAGAAGACCATGTAACTTCGGCGCCTAATTCAACGAGTGTTTCGATGAGTACAGCAGTTTGGATGGTCATGTGCAAACAACCTGCAACTCGCGCACCTGCTAGTGGTTTAGTTGAGCCATATTCAGCGCGCAGCGCCATCAAACCTGGCATTTCAGCTTCGGCTAATTTAATTTCTTTACGGCCCCAATCTGCGAGGCTGATGTCTTTTACTTTATAATTCATGAGTTCAATTTGCTTAATTCTTTTTTTTGCACTGCAAAGGTACACGCTTTTTTATTCAAATACACTAGAGCTGTGCACGAATCAATGCCGTCATTCCAGCGACAAACGCAGGGTGTGTGTTTGAACTTGGTACTAATTGTACTTTTTCACCGCCGTGTTCTTCAAAAATTTCTTGATATTCTTCCCCAATTTCAATGAGTGTTTCTAGACAATCAGCCACAAACGCAGGGCTGAAAACCAATAGTTTTTTGGCACCTTTTTGCCCCCATTCTTCCACCACTTTATCTGAAAAAGGTGTAAGCCATTTTTTATCGAGTCTTGACTGAAAACAAACGGTGTAGTCTTTTTCCTGGAGCCCCATTTTTGCAGCAATCAATCTTGTCGTTGCATAACAAGTAGCTTTGTAGCAAAATTTATTGTAGGCATTTAATTCGGTTTCACAAGGTTGGTCAGCACAAAGGTCGGTGTCTTCGTATACTTTGTCGACCTGTCTTTCTGGAAGCCCATGATATGAAAATAAAATGTGGTCATAGCTACTGAGGTCAAATTGTTTGGTTTGTTCAACAATTGAATCGATATAGCCAGCGTTGTCATAAAATTGACTGACAATTTTGATGTCAGGAATAACCCACCATTGGCGAATGATATCCATTGCTTTTTCTATCGCCGAACCAGTTGAGGCCGAAGCATACTGCGGAAAAAGCGGTAAGATAACGATGCGGTCGTAGTTGGCTTTGCGCATTTTTTCAAGCACGCTATCTAAGGATGGGTTTTTGTAGCGCATGGCGATTTCTATCGTGACTTCTTCACCCTCGAAGTTTTTTTGCAGGAGACTTTGTAGCCCTAGTGTGTGCGTGAGTAGAGGAGACGCGCCATTGCCCAATTGCCATAGTTCTTTGTAAATTTTGGCCGATTTCGGAGCTCTAAATGGCACAATAATACCATTGACTAAAATTTTACGAAGTAAATAAGGTAAGTCGATGACGCGCGGGTCGTTGAGGAATTCAGATAGGTAGCTTCGGACATCCTTCACGCTTGGTGAATCAGGGGTGCCGAGCTGAATCAAAAGTACACCTGTTTTTTTCATAATAGTTCTTTGTGCAACAAGTTGGAGCATTCAATGTTCAAAATTACTGCTTTTATCATGAATAGCTCATGGTTTAAACCTAACTTTGTTGCATGGAGCCAAGTTCATTTTTACAGTACCTGAATCCCCAAAATTTTGAGCAATTTGCACTCGAAACTTATGAGCGGCAATATCACAATATCGCTGTTTACAGGGATTACATTCAGCTTCTTGGTTTACCCCATCCAAAGACCATTCAAGAAATTCCATTTTTACCGATCTCTTTTTTCAAAACGCACCAAGTTTTGCCTTCTGGTGTTTTGGCTCAAAAAGTTTTTCTCTCGAGTGGCACTACTTTACAGCAGCGCAGTCAACACCATATCCAAGATTTGCGGTGGTATGAAACTGCACTAACCATTACATTTGAACGCGTTTTTGGAGCCGCTCAACAATATGCTTTCATCGCACTTTTACCTTCCTACCTAGAGAATGGTGACTCGAGCCTGATTTATATGGTCGATTGCCTCATTGCGGCGAGTCATCATGAAATTTCAGGCTACTATTTAGCCAATTTAGCTGAGGTAGCAGCTGCTTATGAAAAGGCATTGGATGCAGGTAAAATACCATTTGTTTTTGGTGTTTCTTATGCCTTGCTAGATCTTGCAGAAAAAGGATTAAACCTTTCTAACGCCATTATATTGGAGACAGGTGGCATGAAAGGTAAGCGTCAAGAATTGACCAAAAAAGAATTACACACACAATTGAAGCAAGGATTTCAGGTCGCCAATATTTATTCAGAATACGGCATGACTGAATTGCTTTCACAGGCCTATTGCCTGACTGACGCACATATTTTTGAGCCGCCACCTTGGTGTAGGGTCTTTATCAGAGATGCCTATGATCCTTTTACTTATGTTCAAGAGGGTCAGAAAGGAGGAATCAATTTCATTGACTTGGCCAATCAGTGGTCTTGTAGCTTTATCCAAACTGATGATTTAGGAAGGCTTTGTCAAAAAGGTTTTACAGTAGAAGGCCGACTCGAAGCAAGTGATATTCGCGGTTGTAATTTATTAGTAGATTGAATTTACCTACCAAATCTTTTTAAATTTGATATCTATGAGTCCTCAGACCATTCTTATACTTTGTATCATTGGCATTGCAGCAGGGCTACTCAGTGGTCTTGTTGGGATTGGTGGCGGAGTGATCATCGTTCCAGCCTTGGTATTTGTCCTAGGCCTGTCCCAGCATCAAGCACAAGGGACCTCCCTATTTGTATTGTCTTTACCAGTATTACTATTGGCTGTCTATAATTATTGGAATTCCGGAAATGTCAATTGGCGTTACGGTTTATTGATTGCAAGTACATTTATGATCGGCGCTTTTTTAGGGTCCAAGCTGAGCTTAAAATTACCAGTTCATTGGGTGAAGCTCATTTTTGGACTTTTCATGGCATATGTATCCATTCAATTAATTTTAGCTGGTTATCAAGGTATTCGAGCAAATGATGCAAACTGACTTAAATAATAGCATTTCAAATCTTGCCACAGAGCTACAAACTTGGCGTAGGCACTTGCACATGCATCCTGAACCTTCATTTCAAGAGTGGCAAACCATGGAGTTTGTAGCTACAGTTCTTGAAAAATATGGGATTTCGTTTGAAAAAGGAGTTGCCGATACGGGTGTGGTTGCAATGATTCGCGCGAGTTGGCATGCACCAGAAGCACCTTGTTTGGCCTTGCGTGCAGATCTCGATGCTTTGCCTATTCAGGAGCTCAATGAAGTGACTTACAAAAGCCAAAATGAGGGTTGGATGCACGCTTGTGGCCACGATGTACACACCACTATTCTATTAGGCACAGCCGTAATGCTACAGCAACAAAAAGAGCAACTCAGACGCCCCATTAAATTGATTTTTCAACCAGGAGAAGAACAAAGTCCGGGTGGAGCAACGCTCATGATCAAAGCAGGGGTTTTGGAAAATCCTGCTGTTGAAGAATTGGTTGCCTTACATGTGTACCCAGAAATGGAAGTGGGTAACGTGGGTTTGCGCAGTGGGCTTTATATGGCCTCAAGTGACGAAATTCATGTCGAAATTGAAGGTATTGGTGGACACGGTGCTTTGCCTGCCCGTTTTATCAATCCGATAGATGTTGGTATGGCCTGGATCCAAGCTTGTAAAACAACTGTAGCTGACAAATGCCCTTCAAATATTCCACAGGTGCTTACTTTTGGGCGCTTCGAAGCTTTGGGGAGTACCAATGTCGTGGCGAGTACGGCTCAAATCAAAGGCACATTCAGAACCATGGATGAATCATGGCGAGCAAAAGTACATGCGATTTTACAAGCCCAAGCAGATAAAGTAGCTACAGAATTCGGAGCAAAAATTCATTTAAAGATTGCCAAAGGTTATCCTTTTCTTCATAACGATCCTGCATTAACCGATCAGGTGAGAGGAATCTTGATACAAACACTCGGGCCTAATCACGTACACGAGCTTGATTTACGCATGACCGCAGAAGATTTTGCTTTTTATAGCCAAGAACGTCCGGTTTGTTTCTTTCGTTTGGGTGTAGGAAACACAGAAAAAGGAATTGTTCATGCGGTGCATCACCCGAGGTTTGACATCGATGAACAAGCGCTTGAAATAGGGGTGAAGTGCCTGCTGCAAATTGCTTTATCATGAAATTAGGGCTTTTTATCCTATCCATATTTCTTCTTTTTTCATGTGCAAAAAGTAACAAAACTGCACGGCTACTTCCTGGAAAATGGCATGTTGAAATCGTAAGAATAGAGGACGGCGAGGGCTTTTTGTTTTATGACAGCATGCCACAAGGAGCTTGGGAATTTAAAAATTCGCAATTATCTGGTAAGGTTATTTATTCTTACAATTATTTCAACCAATACAGTGTCACAGATTCAGCCTCATTTGCGACTGTTAACTATTTATTAGATACTAAAAATGAAGTAATATCTATTATCAGGGACACAGATACGCTGCGCGCAAAAATCATTATGCTCACCAAGAAAAGCCTTACTTTCGAGTATTATGACCAACTAGCCTACAGGCTGAAGCGTTTTACTTGTATAAGGGAATAAAAAGGGTTTATAAAAAACCTAATTCTAGTTTTGCTTCTTCACTCATCATGTCTTTGTCCCAGGGTGGATCAAAAACAATGTTGACTTTTGCTGCTTTTACGCCCTCCACGCTCGCTACTTTATCTTCAACCTCTTTGGGTAATGATTCAGCAACAGGGCAGTTAGGTGAAGTGAGTGTCATGTCGATAAAAACATGCTGATCCTCTTCGATCTTCACTTCGTAAATAAGACCGAGTTCAAAAATATCGACTGGAATTTCGGGGTCATAAATGGTTTTGAGCATTTCTACAATGCGATCTTCGAGTTCATTCATGGGTTTAACGATTGAAGCGCTTCTGTTTTAATTCTTTTGACCATACTTAGCAAACCGTTTGCTCTGGTGGGTGACAAATGTTCGGTCAGCCCAATTTCATGGATAAAGTTGGGTTCAGTTTGCAAAATTGTTTGAGGGCTTTCGCCGTTGTATACTTGAAGAAGCATACCAATGATGCCTTTGGTTATGATGGCATCAGCATCTGCCTCAAAGTACATTTTACCTGCTTCGAGTCTGCAGGTAAGCCACACATTAGATTGACAACCTTCGATGAGTTGTTCTTTGGTTTTGGATTGTTCAGGAATTCCTTTAACTGACTTACCGAGTTCGATGATGTATTCGTATTTGTCCATCCAGTCATCGTAGATAGCAAATTCGTCAATGAGTTCTTGTTGTTTTTCTTGGATGGTCATGCGCCTAAGATTTGCATGCTACGCTCAAGGGCAGCAACGAAAGTATCAATTTCTTGTTTGGTGTTGTAAAATGCAAAGGACGCCCTAACAGTACCTGGAATTTCAAAGAAGTCCATGAGTGGCTGTGTGCAATGGTGTCCGGTACGGACAGCGATACCTTGTTTGTCTAAAAGTGTTCCGAGGTCAAATGGATGCATGTCGTCTATGGTAAACGAAACCACGCTTGTTTTGTTCTTGGCTTCGCCGATGATATGCAGCCCCTCAAAAGTGTCCAATATGCCTTGTGCGTATTTAGTGAGTTCGTGTTCATGCGCTGCAACAGCCGCCATATCGAGTCCATTGAGAAATTCGATAGCGCTTCCTAAACCTATGGCGCCCGCGATGTGTGGGGTGCCTGCCTCAAACTTCAATGGTAAGGTATTATATGTCGTTCGTTCGAAGGTAACTTTAGCAATCATGTCACCACCTCCTTGATACGGAGGCATTTTTTCAAGAATTTCTTCTTTACCGTATAATACTCCGATGCCAGTAGGCCCGAAAACTTTGTGTCCAGAAAAACAATAAAAATCGCAGTCAAGTTGTTTGACATCAATTTGAAGGTGCTGGATACTTTGAGCGCCGTCGAGCAGTACTTTAGCGCCGATTTGGTGAGCTTTTTGAATAATTTGCTCCACTGGGTTGATGGTTCCGAGTGTATTTGAAATATGTGTGATGGCAACTAATTTGGTCCGCTCATTGAGCAACGTATTCAATGCCTCGAGATCGAGTTCGCCTTTCTTGCTGATGGGCGCTACTTTCAAAAGGCATCCTTTGCGCTCACAGAGCAATTGCCATGGCACAATGTTAGAGTGGTGCTCCATGGCAGTAATGAGAATTTCATCTCCAGCTTTGAGCAGTTCTCCAAAAGAAAAGGCGACGAGATTGATAGCGTCTGTGGTTCCTTTGGTAAAGATAATTTCGTCAGGGCTTTTGGCGCCAATATAGTTTTGAATGGTGCGTCTGGCTTGTTCATAAGCGGTTGTTGCTTGCTGACTCAAGTAATGAACTCCTCTGTGAATATTGGCATTTTCAAGTGCATAATATTGCTTGAGGGTATCAAGTACTACCTGAGGTTTTTGAGACGTAGCACCATTGTCAAAATAAATGAGTTGCTTGCCGTAAACTTGCTGCCTGAGCGCCGGAAAGAGCTCGCGGATGGCATGTACTGAAAATGGATAGGAACCCATATTTTGTTTTTTTGACAAAAGTACGGAAATTCCTTATTTTGAATTGTTCTAAAGAAGCAAAACAGTTAATTTCTTTTTGCTCGAAAGCGCTTATTTTGCTTTCAAAACAACATATGGAATAAGAATTTCCTCTAGAGAAATGCCACCGTGTTGAAATGTTTGTCCGTAATAATTAACGAAATGATTGTAATTGTTCGGGTATACAAAGAAATCTTGTTCTTTGGCAAAAACAAATTCAGCAGATAGTTTCAGCTTTGGCAATTGTGCTTCTTGTGGGTTTTTGATCACAAAAACTTCCTTTTTGTCATAGCTTAAGCCTCTTCCGGCTTTGTAGCGTAAGTTGCTGTTTGTGTTGCGTTCACCGACAATTTTAACGGGTTTTGTAACCTTGATTGTACCGTGGTCGGTGGTAATGACTAAGCGCAGGCCGGATTCAGCAATTTTCTTAAGGATGTCGAGTAATGGAGAGTGTTCGAGCCAGCTAGTGGTGATGGAGCGGTAGGCGGCTTCGTTGTCGGCTAGTTCACGGATTACTTCCATTTCGGTACGCGCATGTGAAAGCATGTCGACGAAATTATAAACGATGAAGTTGACGTCGTTGTCTTTCCACTGATGAAATTGATCGGCGAGTTTTTTACCCGCTTCCACATTGGTAATTTTATTGTAAGACCACTTCACGTTTTTGCCAAGGCGCTTCAGTTGGGCCTCTAAAAATTCTTTTTCATGAAGATTTTTACCGCCTTCGTCATCTTCGTTTTTCCATAGGGTAGGGAAACGGCGCTCAATTTCAGCTGGCAAAAGCCCCGCAAAAAAGGCATTGCGCGCATAGTGAGTTGCTGTTGGCAAGATAGAATAAACGATATCTTCTTCTTCCTTTTGGAAATAGCGCGCTAGAATGCCCTCAATGGTTTTCCATTGGTCATAACGGAGGTTGTCTATTACCAATACCGCTAATTTTTCTTTGCCAATAAACGGTGCAATTCGGTCTTTGATTAAAGTATGAATCATAGATGGTGCGTCGGGGTCTCCGCTTACCCAATCTATGTAGTTGTCCTCAATGAAATCACAGAAAAGCTTGTTGGCTTCTTTTTTTTGCATTTCAAAGATTTCACGCATTCCGGTATCTTCGATGTTATCGAGTTGCAATTCCCAGAAAACAAGTTTGGCATAAAGTTCTTTCCATTCTTCAGCGTCAAGTCTGCTTGAAAGCTGCATGCCGAGTTGTCTAAATTCTTGCTGGTAGCTCGCATTGGTTTTTTGACTGATTAGTTTACTGTGATCGAGGTTCTTTTTAATGCTGAGTAATATTTGATTGGGATTGACCGGTTTGATGAGGTAATCGGCGATTTTTGAACCAATGGCCTCTTCCATGATATGTTCCTCTTCACTTTTAGTGATCATGACAACCGGTACAAGTGCATTGTGCTCTTTGATCTGGGCCAGCGTTTCTAAGCCACTCAAACCGGGCATATTTTCATCCAGAAAAATGATGTCGTAGTGCTGTTGCAACGTTTTTTCAATGGCGTCTTGACCGTTCGTAGCAGTATCGACAAGGTAATCTTTGGACTCTAAGAAGAGAATATGTGGTTTGAGCAATTCGATTTCGTCATCGGCCCAGAGAATTTTACCCTGCATATGTCTGAATTTTTAATAGTTTTGATTAAAATTTAAAGTTAGCAACTTGCCAGCGATACACACCAGAAATAACAAGAAGAAAATCATTAACGACCCTGTCTATGGTTTTATTTCCTTGCCTCACGAAATAATTTTCGATATCCTCGAACATCCCTATTTGCAAAGGTTGCGTCGCATCCAGCAATTAGGTTTGAGCCATTTGGTATATCCTGGTGCCAATCATACCCGTTTTCATCATGTTTTAGGAGCCATGCACCTCATGATGCAAGCAGTAGCATGCATCCGAAGAAAGGGTCATGAAATTACAGAAGAGGAAGAACGCGGCGTATGTTTGGCCATCTTGCTGCATGATATCGGTCACGGCCCATTTAGCCACGCCTTAGAGTATGATATCGTTTGTGGCGTGAGTCATGAGCAAATTTCTGGTTTCTTCATTGCTGAACTTTCTGTTGAATATGGTCATGACCTCGAAATCGCGTTGCAAATATTCAATAATTCTTACGCCAAGCCATTTTTGCACGAGTTAGTGAGTTCGCAACTCGACATGGATCGCCTTGATTACTTGAATCGGGATAGTTTTTATTCTGGTGTTTCCGAGGGGGTTATTGGATCTGAACGACTCATTGAAATGCTCAATGTGCATAACGGACACTTAGTGCTCGAGGAGAAAGGCATCTATTCAGTAGAAAAATTTATTGTGGCACGCCGCCTCATGTATTGGCAAGTTTACCTGCATAAAACAGTAGTAGCAGCAGAGTTTATGCTCATTCATGCATTGAGACGCGCCAAGGAGTTGGTCAAGGGAGGTCAGTCTTTATTTGCAAGCCCTTCTTTGCAGTTTTTTTTGCAGCAAGATATCACTGCAGCACATTTTGAACAAGACCCGTTGGTCCTGACACATTTTGCCCAACTCGATGACTACGATATTTGGGGAGCCATTAAAGTATGGCAATTTGCCCCTGACTATATTTTAGCCACGCTGTGTTCTGGATTGGTAAACCGACAGCTTTTTAAAATAGAAATTTCCAAGACGCCATTTACTAATGAGCGCATTCAGAGCGTTCAACAACGCATTTTACAAGAACATCAGTTGAGCCCAGAATTGCTCAATTACTTTATTTACTCGGATGTGCTCACGAACCGTGCTTACAACGAACAAAAACACAACATTAATTTGCTGCTTAAAAACGGGCAAATTATGGAACTTTCAGAAGCCTCCGATAACCTGAATATTTCGGCACTATCTACTCCGGTAGAAAAATACTTTTTGTGCTATCCGCGTTGAATCGTTGTTATCGCTTGATAATGACTGTTTTATTTAATACCGCTGAAGTTGGTATAGTAATCAGTGAGCCATCCATAGAGCGGATATACATAAAGAAAAAACTAAGGTCAATCAATTCACCTTCGATGTCAAATTCCTTGTCGTAAATCCGTAGAGTTTCTCCAATTTTTAAGGGGTGATTGAAATAAAGAATAAGACTTGCCGTAATATTTGAAAGAATGGACCAATTTGCGAAAAAGGCAATTCCAATAACGGTGATCGTCGATGTAAAAAATACCATGAGATCCTTGGATTCAATGTTCCATATCGCTGCGATGACAAGCAGGAAAAAGATCGCTAAAAACAAGTTAATGATCCGATTTGAAATGCGCTTTCTTTTGATGTCGCCGTCAAATTTCTTTAAAAATTTGGTAACGGCCTTGCCGGCAATGATTCTGATCAACAAGGTAGTAGCTAATAAGATTAATGTTTTAATAGCGGCTAAATAAAAGAAATCCATAATATCCTATGTTAAAGTTGAAACGCTTGATAATCAATCTTCAATACAATTCTTTTCTCAGATAGATCTGAGCAGCTTACTCTTGTGCTTTTATCTTATTCCAATAATTATCCATTGCTGCGAGGTCTAGCTCTTTGATATCCATTCCTTGCTCTGAAATTAGCGCTTCCATTTTTTGAAAGCGCCCGATAAATTTCTGATTGGTTGTAGCCAGCGCATTTTCGGGTGAAATGTTTAAAAAACGTGCGTAATTCACAAGTGAAAATAAAACGTCTCCGAACTCCGCTTCAACGCGCTCAGAGTTCAGCTCAATTTCATGGCGTAATTCAGACAATTCTTCTTGAACTTTTGCCCAAGCATCTTCGGCATCGGCAAATTCAAAACCAATTCCTTTGACCTTTTCTTGGATGCGGGTAGCCTTTACTAAAGCAGGAAGGGAAGAGGGCACACCTTCTAACACTGATTTTTTGCCTTCTTTCAATTTGAGTTTCTCCCAATTGGCCTTGACCTCTTCCTCGTCTTTAACAACGGTGTCGCCATAAATATGTGGATGTCTGTAGATCAATTTATCACAGATTTGATTCAGTACTTCTGTGACATCAAAGAGCCCTTGTTCTTGCCCAATTTTACTGTAAAAAACCAAGTGTAGAAATAAATCGCCAAGTTCGCCTTTTAGGCTTTGGTAATCTTGAGCGGTAATGGCATCAGCCATTTCATAGGTTTCTTCGATCGTCAGGTTGCGCAAGGTTTCAAAGGTTTGTTTTTGATCCCAAGGGCATTGCGCTCGCAGTTCATCCATGATGTTTAATAAGCGCTCAAAGGCAAGAAGTCTATTATCCATAGGGCAAAGTTAGCACATGAATTGGGCTTTTCATTAACTTTGGTTATGCGTTTGACACTGAGCTTGTTTGTTTTATTCGTTTGTCACCTTCATTTTTTTGCCCAAGGTGGATTTGAATACCGACAAAAGTTAGGATTTTTAATTGCCCACCGACCCTTGATGGCACATTTACCACAAGCACCTGCGGTTGCTTCAGAGTGCTCATACATTTATCAAACCAAGCAACTGAAACGGTGGCATCAGACTTATCGAAATCCTTTAGTTGGCGGCACTTTATTTTTTGGTTCAGTGGGTAACAACCAAGTTTTAGGAAGATTCATTGGAGCCTATGGCTTTGTCGAACTTCCGCTTATTAAATACAAAAAATACAGACTAGATTTTCGTTTTGCTACTGGTTTAGGTTATACCAATAGACCTTTCGATCCCGTTTTAAATCCCGAAAACGTGGCCATTGGCTCTCGTGTCAATGCCCTCATGTGTTTCGCTTTAAAGCAAAGCGTTCGCTTCAATCATTATGGGCTTACATTTGGAATTGACATGACTCATTTTTCCAATGCGAGTTATCAAATGCCCAACTTAGGCATCAATTTGCCGTATTTGTCTGTGGGTATCCAACGATTTTTTGATGAAGTTGGCCCAAAAGAAGTCAACAATGAATTGCAGCGCCCGGCATTGAGCTTCGGTGCCTCCTTGATATATACTCAAAAAGAAATGCGACCTGTGGGTGTAGGGCGCTATCCTGTTTATGCGGGCAGTATCTTTGCAAGAAAGTATTACGGGCCTAAAGCTGGGCTTGAAATGTCTCTTGATCTCATCTACAAAATGGGTCTTTTACACCACCCAAGTTATCCCGATGCTTCAGGTTTAGATCCTTTGCAGGTTGGTTTGTATCTGGGCTATATTCAGCCCTTTGATCGGCTCCAATACATTTATGGTCTCGGTTATTACTTGCGCGATGTTCTAAAACCAGATGAACCATTTTATATTCGTTTGGGTGTCCGCTATTCGCTCACGGCCCAGCTAGAGGGGATGTTTATTCTTAAAACGCACTACGCTAAAGCGGATTACATGGAACTGGGTTTGACTTACCATTTCAACAAATGAAAGCGGGCAGCATCTTTTTGATTTTTCTATTACTTTTCTCTTGTCAAAAGCCAGCTGATAGGGCTTGTTGGAAGGGAGCTGGAAATGTAGTCAAGCAGCAGGTGCCTTTTGAATCATTTGAGTTTTTACATATCTATCCGCATATGAAGGTAGTGCTTTTCCAAGATTCATTGGACTATGTTGAGTGGGAGGCCAACGAAAATCTCATGAATTTCCTTGAAGCAGAAAAAGCACTTGATACTTTGATCTTGCGAAATCACAATCGTTGCCGCTTTTTGCGCTATCGGAAAGAGCAAGTGACAGTCAAAGTGCACTTTACAGCCCTGCAGCAAATATTATTTGAAAACAGCGACACCGTAAAAACAGCTGGAATTTGGCAGCAAAACGAGCTGGAATTTATACTAAAGGAAGGCGCCGGAATGATCAATCTTGAACTAGCCGGAAATCATGCGTTGGTAAGAAATTTATATGGTTGGCAAAACTTGAGACTCAAAGGACAGCTCAATTGGTTATATGTTGATTTAGATGGATCAGCTAGTATCGAAGCCCAAGAATTACAACTTACAGACTCTTTGTTGTTTATCTCTGCTTCACCAAGATCTTCAAGATTGAGTTCAGATGGCATCAAGGTGAAAGCCCAGCTTCACAGCGTTGGGGATCTCTATTTAAAAGGTATTCCAAGTTTATTGCTTCAAAAAGCTTATTCGAAAGGAAAAATTATTGTTGAATAAGAAAAACTCTTTATGTTGAAATCGCAGTATGTTATTTTATGGATTTCCAGTTTGGTGGTGTTCAAACTTACCGGCCAGTTCTCAATTCACGGCACCTATGACACCTATTTAGCCAGTAGTCTAGATCAAAGAGATACGTTGCCATTTTTGGTTTCGCAGGCTGCAGTCAATCAAGTTGATCTCAATTTGTTGGAGCTTGAATTTCGTCAGGAGTTCAAATACCTCAATTTACATTTTGCGCCTGCCATAGGTTCTTACATGCGACGCAATTATTCACAGGAAGCATTTTGGCGCAGAAATGTCTATGAAGCTTATGCTGAATTGAAATTCAAAAATAGCAAGTTGGCTTATGGCAGTTTCAGTTCTCCCTATACACAAGAAACACCTCGGGGTGTAGATCAACTCTTGTATACCCGCAGTCTTTCCGCAGAATACGTACCTTATTACGTTGCAGGTTTGCGTTTTTCACAACAAATTTCAGAAAAATTGAGCGCACAATTTTTTCTAACCAACGGTTGGCAAAAGCTCAGTTTTACGCAAGCGCGACCAAGTATAGGAGCGCTATTGCAATGGAAATTTGATGCTTTGACTTTGAATTGGAGTCATTTTTATGGAGATGTGGCGCCAAAAGGAAAACTCACGGCTGAAGCGGCCCAAAACCGTTGGCGCTATTTTCAGGAAGTCAATATTGGTTATAAAAAAGGCAACTATGAATGGCAAGCCTGTGCTTATATGGGGCTTCAGAGAAGTCAAGATGATTCCACCTTGATACTTTATGCCAATCGCTATTGGGGGCAAGCAAATTTACAAGTGCGCAGGTCCTTTGAAAATAATTGGAGTTTGAACAGTAGAATTGAGACTTTTGTTGATCCAAAGCAGGTTGTTAGCCAGTTCTCAAGCCCTTATTTCTGTTCCTTTTCCCTTGGTTACATCAAGCAATTTGGTCCTGTTTTACAGCTTGGTCAAGAAATGCGGTATTTCTTCGGAAAAGAAGCGCAAATACCACTTTTATACACCTTTTTGCGCCTCAAATTTTAGTAAATTTGGAGCATGAACATCATTTCTTTTAACGTTAACGGTATTCGCGCAGTAGTTGGTAAAACCTTTATTGCCGATATGCAAGCACTACAACCAGACATCATTTGCCTACAAGAAACAAAGGCAACGCCAGAGCAGGTACAAGATGCTGTTGCCGAATTAAAAGGTTACCACGTATTCGCCTCAAGTGCCGAACGCAAAGGCTATTCAGGTACTGCAATTTTAAGTAAAAACAATCCTATCAATGTTACCTATGGTATTGGCGTTGCTGAACACGATACCGAAGGCCGAGTCATCTGCGCAGAGTACCCTGATTTTTTCTTAATCACGGTATACGTGCCTAATTCAGGTAGCGAATTGCTGCGTTTGGCATATCGTCAAACCTGGGATGCCGCATTTTTGGTTTACCTCAAAAACTTAGAACTCCAAAAACCCGTATTGGTTTGCGGCGACTTCAACGTGGCTCATCAAGCTATCGATTTGGCGCGTCCGAAAGAAAATTACAACAAAGCTGCGGGCTACATGCAAGAAGAAATTGACGGTATGAATGCCTACATTCAGGCTGGTCTGATCGATACATTTAGGATTTTGAATCCAGACACTGTCAAATATTCATGGTGGAGTTACCGTGCGGGCGCTCGCCAAAAAAACGTCGGCTGGCGGATCGACTATTTTTTAGCCAGTGCAGCCCTACAACCAGCCATTAAAGAAGCATACATTCTCAATGATATTTTAGGTTCTGACCACTGCCCGGTGGGTGTGGCGCTCTAAATTTAGTTTATGGAGCACCTCAAAGACACCTTTAAGCATAAGGGCCGACGCCGTCAACTCATTGCCGAATTGGCAGGTATGGGTATACAAGATGAAAGAATTCTAGAGGCATTCAATGCCATACCACGTCATTTCTTTCTAGATCTAGCTTTTGATGAACAGGCTTACACCAACATGGCCTTTCAAATAGGTTCAGGTCAGACCATCTCTCACCCTTTTACGGTGGCTTTTCAAACAGAGCTTTTGGAGCTACAAAAAGGCATGAAAGTGCTAGAAATTGGAACGGGTTCAGGTTTTCAAACTTGTATCTTGTGTCAGTTAGGCGCACGTGTTTACTCTATCGAAAGACATCAGCCTTTGCATCGTTCGGCTCGCCGGATTCTCGATTTTTTCAAATTCAATGCCAGTCTCTTTTTTGGTGATGGCTACAAGGGTAATAAAGCATACGCACCCTATGACCGCATTTTAGTCACTTGCGGTGCCCCAGACATTCCACAAGAATTATTGGCACAACTCAAAGTTGGCGGTCTCATGATTATTCCGGTAGGTGAGGGTGCGGAGCAAAAAATGCTCAAGATTCAAAAAATCACTGAGGCAGATATTCAAATCACAGAATTTGGTACTTTTAAATTTGTACCCATGTTAGAACGCACAGTCAAATAGCCATGCAAATTTTACTCATCGACGACGAGCGCGCCATTCGCCGTGCACTTAAAGAAATATTAGAATTCGAAAATTGTCAGGTTGAAGAGGCCGAAAGTGGCGCACAAGCACTGCAGCAATTGGGTCAAAAAACTTTTGATTTGATATTTTCAGACATCAAAATGCCACAAATGGATGGCATTGAACTACTCGAACAAATCAAAAAAATGGGCATCGACACACCCGTTGTCATGATATCCGGCCACGGAACAGTTGAAACAGCGGTTGGTGCGATCAAACTTGGTGCCTTTGATTTCATTGAAAAACCCCTTGACCTCAACCGCATTTTAGTCTTGCTCAGACAAGTCAAGGACCGCAATAACTTAGTACAAGAAACCGTTCAGCTCAAACAGGTCGTTAAAAAAATCAAAGGGACAAAAATCATTGGCCAAACACCTCAAATATTAGAGATTACAGCCATGATTGAAAAGGTGGCTCCATCAGATGCGCGCGTCTTGGTTACCGGTGAAAACGGAACAGGTAAAGAATTGGTAGCAAGGTCTTTACATGATATATCGAATCGCAATAAAGCGCCATTCATAGAGGTGAATTGTGCGGCTATTCCTGCAGAACTCATCGAAAGTGAACTGTTTGGTCATGAAAAAGGGGCCTTTACTTCGGCCGTCAAAGATCGGAAGGGAAAATTTGAACTCGCCTCAGGCGGAACACTTTTTCTAGACGAAATTGGCGATATGTCACTGTCTGCCCAAGCCAAAGTACTGAGGGCGTTGCAAGAGAACTTAATTCAGCGCGTTGGTGGTGAAAAAGATATCAAGGTAGACTGCCGGATCGTAGCTGCCACCAACAAAGACCTGCGTCAAGAAATCAAAGAAGGACGTTTTCGCGAAGATCTCTTTCATCGCTTGGCCGTGATTCTCATTCACGTACCATCGCTCAATGAGCGCCGCGATGACATTCCACTCTTAACTACACATTTCTTGAGCTTGATTTGCCAAGATCACGGCATCCCGACTAAAAACATTGATGCAGCCGCGGTCTCAGCACTACAAAAGCTCAATTGGACAGGAAATATCCGTGAATTGCGCAATATCATTGAAAGACTCGTCATCCTCAGTGATCATAACATTACAGTCGAAGAGGTTCGGCGCTATGCAAATCCTAGCCATTAATTCATTAATTTCACTCAAAATTAGTTTATGAAACTTTCTATGAAATCACTGCTACCACACCTCATTGCAGTGCTGTTATTTGTCATATTGCCTTCAGTCTATTTTTCGCCATTATATCAGGGTTATACCTTGAAGCAAAGTGATATCAGACAATTTCAAGGCATGTCCAAAGAAATTTTTGATTACAAATTGGCCAACGAGGGCAAGCAAACGATGTGGACAAACGCCATGTTTGGCGGGATGCCAAGCTACCAAATATCGGCATCCCAAGATTCCAATTTACTAACCACCGTTGATCAAGCCATCAAGTTGGGCTTACCAAGACCTGTCGGTATTCTTTTTATCTCGATGCTTGGTTTTTATATCCTCGGCTTGTGTCTGAGAATTAATCCGTGGCTAGCCATGATTGGGGCTTTAGGATATGGTTTTTCGACAATCAACATCCTTTACATTGGTGCAGGCCATATGTCAAAAGTCAATGCAATTGCTTACATGGCGCCAGCACTTGGTGGTCTCATTTTAGCTTTCCGAGGTCGGATGCTTCTTGGGGCTGGTATTTTTGCCTTATTTATGGGGCTCAACATCAGTGCCAATCACCTCCAAATGACGTACTATCTGGCCTTTATTCTAGTTGCTGTGAGCATAGCTGAAACGCTTCGTTTAGGCATTGAAAAACAATGGCTGAATTTAACCAAAACAATAGGCGCATTGGCTCTTGCGAGTGTTTTAGCTTTGGTTTCCAACGCAGGTTTACTTTTGCCAACTTTAGAATACAGCAAATTCACCACCAGAGGAACTTCTGAATTAACAATTAAAGCCAAAGAGGCTTCGCAGAGTTTGGCCAAAGAAGGATTATCTAGCTCCTATATTTTAGAATACAACTATGGTAAGAATGAATTGTTATCTATTTATTCCCCAAATGCAAAGGGTGGTAAAAACGATTACATTTCGAATAACCCCGAGGCACTAGCCAATACTGATTACAATTATGCCGAACAAGTTGGTCAAATGGATCAATATTGGGGTGGGCAAAGCATGAGTGGCGGTGCATTCTATTTTGGGGTCGTGATGCTGGTTTTCTTCCTTTTGGGCTTGCTTTTCGTCAAAGATGCTTTGCGTTGGCCATTTTTGGCACTCAGTATTTTAACGTTGTATTTGGCGTCTAATCAAATGAATTTCTTTAATGATTTCTTTATCCATCATTTTCCGATGTACAACAAGTTTCGCGATTCTAAAATGATGCTGGTATTGTTGCAAATCATGGTACCGGCACTTGGCATCCTCTTTTTTGACCGTATGTTGAAAGGTGAAGGGCTTATTGGTCAGAAAAAACACTGGTTCATCGGAATGGGGGTAATAGTTCTTGCGGCTTTTGTACTCATGACATCCCCATCTATTTCCGGAGACTTCTTGAGTACCCGCGAGGTACAGCAATTTGCAGATGCCAGTAAACAAGCTAAAGATGCCTCTCAAATTTCTTATTATCAAGGGTTAAGACAAGCACTAATCGATACGCGTATTGGTATCTATAAAGCAGATATGCAGCGTTCTTTCTTTTTAGTTTTACTCGCACTCGGGCTTATTTTTGTTTTGATCAGAACCCAAATCAATCGCATGCTGCTCATGGCCCTTGCCGGAATTTTCGTACTCGGAGACCAACTCAGCGTGGCCAAACGTTACCTCAATAATGACGACAGCACAGGTACCTACAAATCTTATCAAACGGAGGGCGAGGCCAGTGCGCCTTACCAAGTTTCTATCGCGGATCTCAGCGTACTGAAAAATGAAAAAGTACCGAGCAACTTGGCTCAGCAACTCAAAGGAGCCTATGCTGATTTTGAATACTACAAAAACCTTACGGATCAACAAACCCTCGATTACTATGCAGCTTTCGGGGCGCTCAATCTGAGCAGCTCATACCGTGTGTTGAACGTTAACGGCACAATGGCCGAAACCAACACTAGCTTTTTCCATAAAAGCATCGGGGGTTACCATGGTGCTAAATTGAAGCGTTATCAAGAGTTTGTTGACTTCCATTTTCCAACGGCAATTGGTGCTCTGAATACAGCCATGAATACAGCTAAAAACGCCAAATTCAGAACGCTTGCCTTACCTGCAGACATGAGCCAAGAGCAGGCGCAAAAAATCTTTGATACGCTTGGTGTAGCCGAAATTCAGTTGAGCGGTGCGGCAGAATATTTAAACATGCTCAATGCCAAATATGTCATTTTGAATCCGAATCAAAATGCAGTGATCAATACCAGCGCAAATGGACCGGCGTGGTTTGTGCAAAACGTTAAAATAGCTAAGGATGCTAACCAAGAAATGACTCTAAGTGCGGGTGATCAATTGGGTTCAAGTAAACTCAATGCAGTTGTACATGCTGAATTCAATAATCAGCTGCAAGGTTTGGCTTCAGATAGCACAGCGCAAATCAAATTAACTTCCTATGACCCCGCTCACATGAGTTATGCGGCTCAATCCAAAACCAAGCAGTTGGCTGTTTTCAGTGAAATCTATTATCCTGCAGGATGGAATTGTTTCATCGATGGCAAAAAACCTGTTGAAACGCTTCGTGCCAATTACATCCTTAGAGGTGTGGTGGTACCGGCAGGAAAGCATACAATTGAATGGAAATTTGAGCCATTGAGCGTAAGTAGTGGTAATACCCTGTCTTCGATAGGTTCTGGACTACTATTACTGGGCTTCTTGCTTTCACTCTATTTTACTTTTAGAAAAAGTAAGGTTTTAGAGGCCTAAAAATAAGCATTGATTTGATCAAGTGCCTGCACACCAAATTCGGTGTTGTGCCAGGCCTTGACTACTTTTTGATTCTTGACCAAAACATAGCTCGGAAATTCTCCGGCAGCTGTTAGCATCCAAATGCTCGGATTGTCCGGGATTTCAACCTCAATTTGCTTTGGTAAGCGCTTTCTAAAATACCAATAGCCTTCCTGATCTTCAGAGGTGAGCATGTACCTGATTTTTATGTTGGTATTCTTGTGGAGCATTTGCTTGCTTAACTCAATGGTTTCAATGCAATAGGGGCAACCAGGTAAAATCACAATAAACAAAGTAGCTTGCTTTGGAAGTTTAGGTTCAATAAGTGGAGGCCTATAGGTCTCGGCCTGAATATCAGCCCTGTAAATCGGGTAAAAAGCAAAATAGGCTAAAAAAGGCAAGCAAAATCCAACTGCCATCAATGTATAACGGAGCCAGCTTCTGAATGCGACTTTTGAAAATACTTTAAGCAGCAAAAAACCAACAACCAGACAAAGGAGGTATGGAATAAACTTAGCAGCGGTCCAGGAGCAACCTATTTGAAGTAAAAAAGATTCTAAGGAATTGTACATGTTTCGGTGACCGTTAGGTTTGAATAACTACACACGTCAGAGCAAATATTTTTCAATCCAATGCATTCTTTGCTCCGGAACCAGCAAGTAATTGACGTGTGTTGGATGCAAGCCGAGATCTTTCAAGTCAATTTCTTTGAGCGCGGGTTTTTCAAGTCTTAAAAAATGATAGTTCGTCCATTTGCTCAGTAGCTGCTGAATTTCTTCGGCAATTTCTGGGTAAATTTCAATCATCATCAGTGGCCTGTTTGCAGCAAGAATATCTTGGCTATCGGCGATGATGAGTTGTTCGGTATGTTCTGTGTCGAGTTTGATCAGATCGAAATTTAAGAGCGCCTGTTTTTCAAGGAAACTCCTTAAGCGACAAACTGCAACTTGATAAGCGGTTTCTTTGGTTCTGCCATGTTCTGCTTGCAAACTACTCGAGCCATTCAGGTTATGTGCTAGCCAAGGAAACTTAGGGTGCCCGGCCTCATGGAATTCGAGCTGAGAATCTTGGTTACTCATCGCCACTTCGTGGACGCTGACTTGTTGCTGTAATTGATTATGGCTGATATTTTTTCTTAAAAAATGAACTGCTCCTTTCCCTGGTTCAAAGGCATGAATTTGAAGCTGACTATTATACTTTGCTGCCAATACGCTGTACAAACCGATATTGGCACCAACATCTAAAAAACAACTGGCATTTTGTGCGAGGTCCTTGAAAAGCCAATTATATTCGTAAGCTTCAAATCCTTGATAGAACATATATTTGGTTACAAAACAAGTTTGATTCGTGTGTAATGCAAATTGAAGGTCATCAGTTTGGAAAGTTACCAAACCACTCACAGACATTAATTCTTTTTTGCTCAGTCGGTGACTCATTTTTGCAAATGGACGCAAGATGGCGTTAATAAAAGGGTGATAAATGAGTCTTAGTAACATCGTATTGAAGTCTTGAAGATCAAAGTTATTACTTTTGAGCAATAGAAATTAACAAAGACAATAATGTCCGACTCAAAAAAAAGAATCTGTTACTTTTACCCACACGCATCTACGTTTATCCTCCGAGATTTAGACTTGCTAGCAGCAGATTATCAAGTTACTCCCTATGAGTTTGCTGTTGGTGTTAAATTGAAGTTGCCCCTTGAGTTCATCAAGCAGTTCTTTTTTATCCTATTTAAAACCAGCAACTCATTTTATGTTTGTCATTTTGCGGGCTATGCTTCATTGCTGCCAGTACTATTGGGGCGCTTGTTAGGCAAGAAAGTTTTTGTGATTGTTGCGGGTAATGATGGCTCGAGGTTCATGGATTTTAGATATGGTAATTTTACGAAGGGGCTACTCGGCTGGGCTACTCAAACTTCACTGCGTTTTGCGACGCATATCCTGCCTGTAGCACAAGGGTTAGTTTACCAAGATTATCGCTATTATCCCGGCGGTGCACCAGCGCAAGGGTTTCATTATTTTGCTCCCAAAACAAAACAAGTTCCATACACGGTTATCCCATATGGTTTCAATACCGAGCAGTTTTGTTTGGGTGAACAAATGCAAAGACCCGAAAATAGTTTCATCACGATTGGGAATCTCAAAGATCCGTATTGTTATTTCAGAAAAGGTTTTGATTTGATCCTAGAATTGGCAAAGCGCAATCCGACATGGTATTTTACAATTATAGGGTGGGAGCCAAATGGCCAAGTGGTCCCGGCAAATGTTGAATTAGTGCCCTTTTCACCAATTGCTGTTGTGATCAAATATCTGCAAAAACACCGGTTCTATTTTCAGTTATCTGTCATGGAGGGTTTTCCGAATGCACTTGGCGAAGCGATGGCCTGTGGTTGTGTACCAATAGGTAGTAATGTTTCAGGTATTCCCGAATTGATAGGAGATACAGGACTTATTCTCGGTGAAAAAAATGTAGTATACTTAGAAAGGAGTATTGAACATTTGATTCAGCAAGATTTTCAAGCAGCAAGTTTGAAAGCAAGAAGAAGAATTGAAAACAATTTTTTACCGCAGCACCGTTTCGAAAAAATGCAAATCGTATTCGAAAAATATAGCTGCTGAATTATTTGACGAGCTCATTTAAAAGACAATGCATCTCCTTCGCTAGTTCCTGACGGGAGTAGGGGCTTAGCGTTTTTGTGCGATCGATGCGTAGTTGCGCCAAATTGATGGCATCAAGCCAGGGCACCTCCGTGTCAAAATCGATCATCATGGTGCCTTCTTGTTCCTTGAGAATGGCAGCAGCATCGCCGTCTTTGGGTCCGATAGCTAAAATTGCTTGTTGGCTGGCCAAATATTCAAATAACTTACCCGTGACAATTCCTTTTTGACTTTTGACATTGTTGAGTGGCAATAAAAGCAGGCTACAAGCGGCTAATTCTTCGAGCACACGCTCATGCGGCACAAAATTTTCGAAGTGTGTGAATTGAAGCAAGTCATAGCGGGCTAAATCTTCCTTAACAGATGTATCGAGGGCACCAATTAGGCGAATACGCAATTTTTGAGCAAACTCAGAATTGCTTTTTACATAGCTGCTGAGGCTAGCCCACAAAGCAGTAGGGTTGCGGTCTTTGTTGATAGATCCGGTATGAAGTATGGTAAAATATGGATCTTGCTTTTTTTCAAAGTGGGTGAAATCTTCGGGAGCAAATCCATTGGATATCAATGTTGGTTTACGCCCCGCTAATTTTTCCATTTGTTGTTGCATGTCTCGGCTCACTACAACCAACTCATCTGCTTCCTTGAAGACGCTATGCTCTAGCTTTTGATGAAGCCGTAAACCCCATTTAGTGAGTGGCAATTGGTCAAACCAGTCAATTTGAGTCCAAGGATCTCTGAAGTCAGCAATCCAAGGCAGATTGGTTTTGCGCTTTAGATTGCGCGCAATGAGGTGTAACGAATGTGGCGGCCCGGTCGAAATAATTGCAGCAACCTCTTGCTCCTCTAAAAATGCCGCTAAATATTTTGTAGAGGGTTTTATCCAGGCCATTTTGGCATCCGGAATAAAGATATTGGCGCGCAACCACATAGAGAATCGTTTGGTCAAACTTGGTTTGCTGCCACTTTTTTCTTGTAGAAAGCCTGTGTGCAATTGCTTGCCGGCATTGCCCGTGAGTTTCAGGTAAAGTTGGGTGGGTTCCCAGATATCGCGCTTGATGACATGGATATCTTTGGGTACAAAAGCCATGAGGCTTTCATCTTGAACGGGTGCCTCAGGGTTACTTGGCGTATAAATGATCGGGTCCCAACCTAAAGCTTGCAAATAGCGTGAGAAATGCAGCCAACGCTGCACTCCTGTACCGCCACTTGGGGGCCAGTAATAGGTCAGGATCAAGACTTTTTTACGCTTAGCCAAGTTTTGATTTTAGGTGTGCGAGGGCCGTGGCCAAGCCACTAGGGTTTTTACCACCAGCTGTTGCAAAAGCTGCCTGACCGCCGCCACCTCCTTGAATATGACCGGAGATCTCTTTGATCCATTGATTGGCTTGCCAATTGTTCGAGCTTGCTAATGCTTCATTAAGAATGATGGTGATGCCACATTTGTCGGCTTCTTTGTGTCCGATAACACCAACAAAGTTTTGGAATTCTTGGCGCAGCTGAAATAAAATATCTTTAGCAGTAGCAGCATCAGTGTTTAGTTCTTTGATAAGTACATGCATGTCGTTGTGTGCGACAACTTCGGCTTTGAGCTCATTTTTGAGTTGCTGGGCTTGTAATTTGGCGAAGCGCTCGAGTTCTTTTTGCAAGCCACTGTTTTTATGTTGCAATTCTTCAATGGCTTTAACAAGATCTTTCGGCTTTTTGAGTAAGGTATCTATTTGTTCGAGTTGAGCTGCTTTTTCACGGAAGTAAGTCATGGCAGCTGTACCAGTAATGGCCTCAATTCGGCGAATGCCTGCAGCTACAGCACTTTCAGCAACAATTTTAACCACACCAATTTGTCCGGTATTGGCTACGTGGATACCGCCACATAATTCAACCGAAGCACCAAATTGAATCACGCGGACCTTATCGCCGTATTTTTCGCCGAAGAGCGCCATGGCACCCTTTGCTTTGGCGGCTTCTATGTCGAGTGCGCGATTTTCCTCAAGTGCAAGATTATCTTGAATAGCAGCATTGATTTGTGCTTCAATTTGTGTGAGTTCTTCATCACTCACTTTAGAGAAATGCGAAAAGTCAAAACGGAGACCTTTTTCAGTAACTAATGAGCCCTTTTGCTCAACATGAGTGCCTAAAACAGTGCGCAAGGCATGGTGCAAGAGGTGTGTGGCACTATGATTTTTGGCAGTGTCTGCTTGCTTTTGTGCATTGACTTGTGCTGAAAATGTGGCACTTGGGTCTTTAGGAAGTTCAGTGGTGAGGTGAACGATGAGGTTATTTTCTTTTTTGGTATCGAAAATATGAATTTGCTCTTGTGCATTGCTGAGCACTCCGCTATCACCAATTTGGCCGCCGCCTTCTGCATAAAACGGTGTTTGATCCAAAACAAGCTGATAAAATACTTTGCCTTTTTGACTTACTTTACGGTGCTTGATAATTTGAACACTTGCACTGAGTTGGTCGTAGCCAATAAAAGCCGTGTTGACATCGGGATGTACTTGCATCCAGTCGTCTGTTTCAAGAGAAGTAGCGGCTCTAGAGCGTTCTTTTTGAACGTCTAATTCTTTTTGGAAGCCCTCTTCATCAATGGTAAGACCGTTTTCTCGGGCAATCAATGAAGTGAGGTCAAGGGGAAAGCCATAGGTGTCGTATAATTCAAAGGCGGCAGCCCCTGAAATTTGATTTTTACCTGAAGATTTTACTTGTGTGATGAGGTCTTCAATGCGCTTAATACCCAGCTCAAGGGTGCGGAAGAAACTGAGTTCTTCTTCCTTTATAACTTTATAAATAAGTTCTTTTTGTGAAAGTAATTCGGAGTACGGCGCGCCCATTTGCTCGCCAAGTACAAGAGAAAGCTCGCACAAGAAAGGCTCTTTCAGACCTAAAGTTTGGTAGCCATATCTGACTGCTCTTCTTAAAATTCTACGGATGACATAGCCTGCGCCGTTGTTGGCCGGAAGTTGTCCGTCTGCGATAGAAAAAGCAATGGCTCTGATGTGGTCTGCGATGACACGCAAGGCGATGTCTGTGGTTTCGTTTTGCCCGTAAGGGATACCAGCAACTTTTACAACAGATTGTATCAGCGCCTGGAAAAGATCGGTGTCATAGTTGCTTTGCTTGCCTTGTAAGGCCATGGCTAAACGTTCGAGCCCCATGCCGGTATCAACGTGCTTGGCAGGAAGCGCTTCCAAGGAGCCATCGGCTTTGCGATTGAATTCCATGAAAACATTGTTCCAGATTTCAATGACTTGTGGGTGATCTTGGTTGACAAGCGTTTTGCCATCGGTTTGAGCGCGCTCCGCTTCTGAACGGAGGTCGACGTGAATTTCAGTACAAGGACCACAAGGCCCGGTGTCGCCCATTTCCCAAAAGTTGTCTTTTTTGGAGGCGAGGATAATGCGTTCTTCAGCAATCCATTTTTTCCAGATGTTGATGCTTTCTAGATCTTGCGGAACGCCATCTTTTTGGTCACCTTCAAAAACAGTCACGTATAGCCGATCTAGTGGAATTTGGTACACTTTTGTCAGGAGTTCCCAAGCCCAGCTAATGGCCTCTTCTTTAAAGTAGTCACCAAAAGACCAATTGCCCAACATTTCAAACATGGTGTGGTGATAGGTGTCTACACCCACCTCCTCGAGGTCATTGTGCTTGCCAGAAACGCGCAAACATTTTTGGGCATTGGCCACGCGTCTTTCTTGCGGTGTCTGATAACCCAAAAAGAAATCTTTGAATTGGTTCATGCCGGCATTGGTAAACATAAGGGTAGGGTCATTTTTGACTACCATTGGTGCCGATGAGACGATTTGGTGTCCTTTGCTTTCGAAAAAGTCGAAAAATTGCTGTCTTATTTCTGAAACGGTCATGTGTTTTTACTGAAGGCACAAATTTAGGAAATTGCTGCGAGCTTCTCGTATCTTTGTGCAAATCAGTATAGCTCATGGACTTCATTTCTTCAGATTTACAAAACTACGTCAGTCAGCACAGCTCGGCGCATTCAGCCCTTTTGGCTCAAATTGATCGAGAAACACACTTGGAAGTGCTGCAACCCCGTATGCTTAGTGGGCATTTTCAGGGCAGGGTGCTGAGTATGATCAGTCATTTGTTAAAACCCAAGGCCATTTTAGAAATCGGCACCTTTACGGGTTACTCTGCGCTTTGTTTGGCTGAGGGGCTCGCGCCAAATGGCAAGTTACTTACCATAGATGTCAATGAAGAATTAGAAAACCGCGTGCGGGCTTATTTTACCGCATCTGATTTTGCTGAGCAGATTGAATACAGAATTGCTGACGCTGCTCAAATGATTCCGACGTTAGATCGCAACTTCGATTTGATTTTTATCGATGCGGATAAACAGCAATACCCAACTTATTATGAGCAAGCCCTGTCCATCTTGAATACGGGTGGTTTTATTTTGATTGACAATGTGCTGTGGTCGGGGAAGGTGCTCGATGAAAAACACCAAGATAAAGATACGGTGCTGTTGCGCGACTTAAATTTAAAAATCAGCCAAGATAACCGCGTTGAAAAGGTATTATTGCCCATCAGGGATGGCTTGTATTTGATCAGGAAGTTATAGCCCATGAAAATTGAAATATTAGAAACAGCCGATGGTTCGCCTACATTATACTTGCCCGAACTAGATGAAACCTATCACTCAAGGCACGGAAGTGTTCAAGAGGCGCGTCATGTTTTTATTCAGCACGGCTTGAATTTCATCATTCAGGAGCAAAAAAAGGAGGAGTCTGCCCATACAGCTATTCAACTATTAGAAGTTGGCTTTGGTACCGGTTTGAATGCATTATTGACACTTCAAGAAGTCATTCTGCATACTGAAATAAAAATCACCTACACAAGTTACGAAACACAACCGGTTCCGAAAGAAATTTGGTCACAATTAAACTACATCAATGAGCCAAATGCATCTGAGTCCTACGCGCACATGATGCAAGCTCCATGGAATGAAAATGTTGCTTTACGTTCGAATTTTGAGATCTTAAAAATAGATAAGGCGATACAAGCATTGGAAGCCAAAGAACAATTTGATTTGATTTATTTCGATGCTTTTGGCCCGAGGGCTCAGGCTGAAATGTGGGATGTTTCTGTATTTGAACGCTTACATCGGGCTTTGAAACCCGGTGGCGTGCTTGTTACGTATTGCGCCATGGGGCAATTCAAGCGCGATCTAAAAAGCTTGGGTTTTAGGGTGGAGCGCTTGCCTGGTCCTCCTGGAAAAAGAGAAATGACCCGCGCCTTCAAATCTTAACAAAAAATTTACATTGAAATATTTGGTGAATCCAAAAGTGTCCGTAAATTTGCAACAGAATTACAGTTCATAGTTGTAGTTTTAGTTTTATAGTTTTAGCATGGTTTAGCAGAAAGAGGAACAAATACAGTTTGTTCCTCTTTTTGTTTTTAAGTGTTTTTTCTTTTTAAAATGGCTGCAGGAGTAGGCGCAATTCATTCAGCATCAAGGCCGTCGCGCCCCACACTATGCGCTCATTCAAGATAAAGCAAGGATGTTTTTCGAGAAGTTGGTTATTCGGTAAAGGGATATCTCGAAGCTGAATGCTTTGTTCATCTAGTAAATCAATGAGCTTGATCATTTCTACATGTGCAACTTCCCTATGATTAATTTGCAAGGTGGGTTCTTGGTCATGAAGAATAACAAAGGGGGTCACAACAAATCCCGAAACCGGAATCCAGACTTCAGTGAGTTGTTTGGCTGTTGTGCCTTGTTGCTGCTCGATGCCTAATTCTTCTTCGCTTTCGCGACGCGCTGTAAATTCTAGATGAGGGTCAGTTGGATCGAGCTTGCCGCCGGGGAATGCCATTTGCCCGCTGTGTTGGCCATCATAGGTGCTGCGCTCTATTAAATAAAAATAAAACTGCTGATTCTTTTCGAAAAGATGAATGCCTACAGCTGCCTCTCGGGCTTGTGCTTTGTCGGCTGTTTCAAAAAATCGCCGGTATTTTAAATAAGGAGCATGTGCTTTTTCACCTGGCAGTTCTTTTTGACTGATGGATTGGAGAAGATCTTCAAAACGCATGTTCAAAGGTCGTAAAAAGAAATAATTTAGGAGAAATTCATAAAAATTTAATAATAGACATAAAAAATAGGGGGTATGTTGAAAAAAAATGCAAAAAATTGAAATCAACCCCTAAAAAATAGATAACTTTGTTCAAAATTTATAAAATTTTAAAGAAATGGCTACAAAAAGACTTCGTGCGTATCAAGATGTTTTACATCGTGAACCTAAACACATTGATTACAATGGAAAGCTTTCTGATCTTTTTGGTCAGAATGTATTTCATCAAGACATGATGCGTGAATATTTACCGGCAGACACTTACAAGTTTATGTTGGAAGCAATTCAGACAGGTACACGCCTTGATCGCAAGTATGCCGATCAAGTGGCAAGCGCCATGAAAGATTGGGCCATTTCCAAAGGAGCCACACACTACACGCACTGGTTTCAGCCACTGACTGGTACAACTGCCGAAAAGCATGACGCATTCTTAAAGCCAATTGGCCCAGGTAAAGCAATCGAGCGTTTTGATGGCGACATGTTGGTGCAACAAGAACCAGATGCATCTTCTTTTCCGAATGGAGGTATCCGCAACACATTCGAAGCGCGTGGTTACACTGCCTGGGATCCATCATCACCGGCGTTTGTCATCGGAAAAACACTTTGTATCCCGACCATCTTTATTTCCTATACAGGTGAGTCTCTTGACTACAAAATGCCATTGTTGAAAGCGCTTCATGCAGTTGATTTGGCGGCTGTTGAGGTTTGTCAGTATTTTGACAAAAACGTCAACAAAGTCAATGCTACCTTAGGTTGGGAACAAGAATATTTTTTAATTGATTCCGCATTGTTTAATGCGCGTCCTGACCTTATGTTGACGGGGCGTGCTTTGTTCGGTCATGCGCCAGCGAAAGGGCAGCAACTTGAAGACCACTATTTTGGCTCTATTCCTGAGCGTGTCAATGCCTTCATGCGTGAGTTCGAGGTGGAATCTTTGTTATTAGGAATTCCTGTGACAACGCGTCACAACGAAGTTGCGCCGAATCAGTTTGAATGTGCACCGATCTTTGAAGAGTGTAACTTGGCCAACGACCACAACCTCTTGTTGATGGACCTCATGGAGAAAATTGCGCGCAAGCACAACTTCAGAGTATTATTGCACGAAAAGCCATTTGCAGGTGTTAACGGTTCAGGAAAACACAACAACTGGTCTTTGAGCACCAACACAGGTGTCAATCTTTTGGCTCCGGGCAAGAACCCGAAATCAAATCTTCAGTTCTTAACTTTCTTCGTGAATACCATTATGGCCATTCATGAAAATGCAGATCTCTTACGCGCAGCAATTGCGTCTGCAGGAAATGATCACCGTTTAGGTGCCAACGAAGCGCCACCAGCCATTATTTCTGCGTTCATTGGTACACAGCTTTCTCAGTTACTCGATGACCTCGAAAAAAACATCAAGGCTGGTAAAATGACACCACAAGATAAAACGGAATTGAAGCTCAATATTGGTAAAATCCCGCAAATCTTATTGGACAACACCGATCGTAACCGTACTTCTCCGTTTGCCTTTACAGGAAATAAGTTTGAGTTCAGAGCGGTAGGTTCTTCTGCCAACTGTGGTTCGGCAATGATTGTCTTGAATACCATTATGGCTAAGCAATTGCGCTTGTTCAAAATCGCTGTAGATCAGCGTATTGAAAAAGGTGAAGCCAAAGATGAAGCCATCTTGAAAGAATTACAAGCTATGATCAAAGCGTCTAAAAAAATTCGTTTTGAAGGAAATGGCTACGGCGACGAGTGGGTGAAAGAAGCTGAAAAACGCGGACTTTCTAACCTCAAGGACACCCCACGTGCATTGAAAGTGTGGCACGATGAAAAAGTCGTGAAGCTTTTTGAAGAAATGGAAGTCTTGACTGCACGTGAGTTAGAAGCGCGCGCTGAAATTGAATACGAAAACTACATCCTCAAAATTCAAATTGAATCTCGCTTGATGGGTGACCTCGTTCAAAACAACTTCATTCCGGCAGCTGTAGAATATCAAAATAAGCTGATCCAAAACGTACAAGGTCTTATTTCTGTACTCGGGGACAAAGCTGGTAAAGCTGCGGCAAAAGCACAAATTGAGTTGCTCGAAAAAGTGTCTTTGCACATTAATAAAATGAAAGAAGCTTCAGACGCGATGTTGGCACAACGCAAAATTGCCAATAAAATTGAGCATGCTGAAGAAAAAGCCATTGCTTACTGCGACCAAGTCAAAGTACATTTTGATGAAATTCGTTACCACGCAGATAAACTAGAGCTTTTAGTAGAAGACGAATTGTGGCCATTGCCGAAATTCAGAGAACTTCTCTTTATCCGATAATCGTTTTTGTTTGTAATAGAGTGGAAGGCCTCGCTGTTTAGCAGCGGGGCTTTTTTATTTAATCAAGAAGAATGATTTTTCGTTTTGGAAATTGTTTTGCTTCGCTCTGAACCTGAATCGTATAGCATCCAGCTACTAGCTGAAGTATACTGATCGTTTGTTCCTTTTCTGCACAAATAAAGGAATACGCAACTTTTCCATTGTAATCTACAAGTTGAATCAACTTAGGTGTATCGTTTTCAAAGGTAAAGTTCAGTAAGTCATTTGTAGGATTTGGTGCAAGCTGATACCTCTCCAGTGTAAGTTCCTCAATACCCACACTGAGTCGGTATTCAATTTCCAAAGATGGTCTTTTTAAGGTATTCGGATATTCGTTGCTGCAAAAAGAAAGATTAGTAGTACTTTCCTCATTCACCAAACTCAATTCAAAACCAAAACTATTCGATGGGTTGTCAATCATATCTTGAACTAGATTTTTGACGTCAATATCCAAATAATTTTGATCGGGAGATATACTTTGATTAAGTATGACTTCATTCAGATTAGTAACTGTAGGCTGCGTATTCCACGTAACCGTATTTTCGCTCCATTGACTGGTAATCCTATTGAGTCTACTCTGGTTGCTTCCGTAATGGCCGTTATCTACGGGTATTACAGTGAATTCTGTATATGCAAATAAGTTGAGCTTTGCAGAGAGAATGGTAGAACCTATAGGAATCTGGCTTAAATCAAACGAAAGTAAGGCTCTGTTGGTATTTACGCCTCCTAATGCACCAGGAATTTCAAAAGCTGCTAAAAATGGTTTGTCGCCATAGTTTACATTAGCGTGGTTGTAATTGTCATGATAAACAATTGGGCTGTCTTGAGTAACTGGAAGGGTGATGTAAAGTTGTGCTGAACAAATTTGGCACGCAATGAATAAAGACACTGTAGCTGAAAACAAATTGTTCATACGCTGATTTTTAAGTATTTAATACTCGAAAGTATTCAATTCTCAGCAATTGTCCCAACTAATTTTAAAAATTCACCAGCGGCAAAGAATTCTTTTTTAAGCTCCCAGCGTATAGTATTGTTTTTTGTACTCACTCTTTGGGTTCTTGAGGAAAAATCAGATAAACCTCTGTAAATCGGGAACAATTCCAAAACAGCTGCAGCCCAACCGGCATTTTCAAGTTTGGTCAAGAGTTTTGGATCTCCTGAACAATAGAGCGCTTGTGTTTTTTCCTGGTGTTTGTATTGACCACCTTTGAGGTATTTTTGAGGCGTACTGCATATGTAAAGTTGCATCCCTTCCTTTTTAAAAGCGTAATTTGCATCATTGACGCGCACATAATTTGCATGCCATTCCCATTCGTTTTGCATTTTTTGAAAAGCCCTCAGGAAGGCGTAGAGCTTTGATTTATTTTGAAAAGTTAACAAGGATTCAAAGGCCAATTCCAAACCTTGTTTTTCATTGAGTTTGGCACCATAATAATTCATAGATAATGCGGTGAGTCCGTTGAGTGGCATTTCGGAACCCAATAAATTTTGCAAAGCCAACGGACAACTTAGATGAAAGCCATTGGGCTGCAACATTTGAGTACTTTTATTCGCTTGTTCTTTGGGAACGTGCAAAGCAAAGCCATGTTTGTGCCATTCTAACAAATATGGCGCTTGTGAAAGTTCGAATCTGAGTTTGCGCGCTTCAAATTTCTTTTGAGTCCAATGCGCTTTTTTCAGTTGGTTTTCAAAATCAGATTTGAGGGCATCTTCGGGTGCCTCGTTGAAAACAAACAAGCCTTTTTGGTGTGCAAAGTATTTATCTGAAATCCAGCCAAGTTTGTCATTTTTTCCAGCTAAGAAATAAAAAGTATAGCGCTGTTGCTGATGCGGCAGTACATAAATGCCAACTGCGCCAAATGGGTCGTAACTAAATCCTTCGAGCGCGACATTTTTTTTAATTTGAAATTTCTTGGCAAATTTTTTAAGCGTTTCTTGCACCTCGACATCCTTAGAAACCGATTGCTGCTCAAGGATCCAGGTCTGGACTACTTGAATAGGAATGAGCTGCAAACTGAAATCTTGGGCTTTGAATTCAGGAGCGACCGCAGCCCTGCTTTTGGGTAAAATAAGAAAGGGGCTCAAGAGTGCAAAAGCACCGATGAGCGCTAAGATGACAACCAAAGAAAGGCCTTCCTTGAAGAACTTCATGGTGTAAAGATAGATGAAAGATGAATTGCTTAACTTTAGCGCATGAAGTTCGTTGCAAAATTTATTTTTTGGTTAATTGGCTGGAAGATTGATTCAACTCCTCCGGCGGGCATTCAAAAATGCGTTGTAGCGGTTGGACCGCACACCTCCAATTGGGATTTTATCCTGGGGCGCTTGGCTTTTTATCAATATGGCGTAAAAGGTCGCTACCTCATGAAAAAAGAGCTTTTTATTGGGCCACTTGGGTGGTTTTTGAAGTCAATTGGCGGCATTCCGGTAGATCGCAGCAAGAAAAACAACCTTACAGATACTGCGGTCAAATATTTCGAGGAAAATGAAAGCATGTACATGGTGTTTTCGCCAGAAGGAACGCGTAGTTACAACCCAAATTGGAAAAAAGGATTTTATTATGTTGCAGAAAAAGCAAAAGTTCCAATTTATGTAGCCTACATTGATTTTGCCACTAAAACTGGCGGTTTTCATAACTTGGTATGGCCATCTGGAGATGCAGATGCAGACATCCAAAAAATCAAGGATATCCTTAAGACTTATAAAGGAAAATACCCAGAAAAGGGCATTGATTAATGCTCTTTTTTTGGCCCAACAGTATGTGTTTTGACATCGTATCCGTAGGGGCAGTGTTTACAGTTGCTTTTACAACAATAACCGCGCTTCAAATGATACGCTTCCGTAAATACAATATAGCCTTCTTCACTCAAATAATAATCTTCTTCATTTAGATTTCCACGCTTGGAAAAACCAGAAAAATCTTCGCTCATGGATCTGCAGTTGTCAGGTTGGTGTGCAAAATTAAAAAGTCATTCGCAATTGGAAAGCTTTGCCTTCCAAAAATTGAACAACAAGAGCGCACAATTGTTCGTGAAACGCGATGATTTAATTCACCCTGAAATTTCTGGTAACAAACTGCGCAAACTAGAAGGTAATTTATTGGTTGCTAAATCTTTAGGGCTTCGACAACTCATTACCTACGGCGGCGCATACTCCAATCATCTTTTGGCCAGTGCTGCTGCGGCAAATGCGGTCGGAATACCAATCATTGGAAGGGTCAGGGGAGAAGAGCTCAATTCACAAAGCAATCAGCTCTTGAAACGTTGTTCAAATTTGGGAATGCACTTGGAATTTCTTTCCAGATCCTCATATGCTGAAGAAAAATACCAAACTGGTCTAGATTTGAATGAAGGGCAAACTGCTTGGTTCATTCCTGAAGGTGGTGCAAACCCAGAGGGTATTTGGGCCTGCACTGAAATATATAAAGAAGCAGTTTCTCAAAACAACAACCAACATTTCGATGCCGTTTTTATCGCGCAGGGCACTACCACCACAAGCTTGGGCATTTTAGCAAGCATCCCAACAACAACTCAACTATTTGTAGTGCCGGTCCTCAAAGGTTTTGATTCGCTTACCGAAATGCAAGCCTTGGCCTCCAAAGCCCAAAAAAATCCACTCACTGCACAACTCCAATTCAATTGGAAGCAAATCACCATCCTCGACACCTACCACCACGGGGGCTATGCCAAAACCACCCCCGAACTCCTCAACTTCACCTCTTCCTTCAACGCCACCCAACAATTCTTGATCGAACCCACCTACACCGCCAAAGCCCTTTTCGCCTTACAAGACCTGCTTCAAAAGGAAGACCCCCAGCTCTTAAATTCAACGAATTCTAACAGCGATTCCAAACGCATTTTATTTGTTCATACGGGCGGGATCCAAGCGCTTAATTGACACTTTATTTTCTTGGATTTTATTGTGGATAACGTGAAAAAGATTGTGAATATCATAAAAGGTAATTTCTTGATAAAACATTAACAATCCAATAATTTTAACCTGCAATTACTAAACGACCTTTGTTCTAAACTACGATTATGAAAACTTTTAAAGTATTTTCTGCTACATGCTTGTTCGTACTAATTTCCCTCATAAGTGGAAGGGTTTGGGGGCAGGTGATAATGTCATGGGATTTTTCAATAAATAATACCCCAAATATTAACCTCCCAAGCGGCGCTACTTCGGTTTCGTTCAATACTGGAGGTACTTTAGGAACTTCAGGTTGCACAGGAAACGGAATATCTAATTCTGGTTGGAATGTTGGTGAGTATTTTCAAATTGTTGCCCCAACAATGGGATACAATATTATGAATATTTCTTTCAATGTTAGATCCTCTGGAACTGGACCTGGAAATTTTAAAATTCAATATAGTTCTACTGGGTCTCTAGGTACCTTTACTGATTTACCAGGTGGAACATTTTCAAGTGGAAATGGTGTGTGTGTGGCAAGAGGTCCATTTGATTTATCTGCGATTAATTCCATTAACAATAACAGCAATTCAGTTATAAGATTAGTATTCACTGGAGGAGAGGCTGATGGAAGTCCTGCCACTGGAGATGCGCAATCTGCTGGAACATTTAGAATAGATGATATTATTATTAATGGCACTCCAACTTGTTCTACAGGATCTTTTACAGGATCAACGGGGGGAAATTGGTCAACAGCATCCAACTGGTGTGGTGGCTCAGTGCCAGCAAGTTCAACGAATGTGGTTATTCCAGCAAATACTACAGTTAATTTAGACGCTTCAACGACTACAATTGCAAATTTGACAATTGATGGAACTTTAGTTATTGGTGCAGGAAATGCTCTAACATTAACCGGCAACCTCACCAACAACGGTACGCTGACGCTTGAAAATGGGGCAACGTTGGTGCAAGGAGCAAGTTCAAGTTATAGTGGTACAGGGACTGTTCAAGTGAAGCAGAATATTACTGGAGCGAATAATGGTTCTTCGCCAAATGGGAGGTTTTGGTATTTGGGTAGCCCTGTTGCTGGTGGTTTGAGTTCGATCTTGGATGCCGCAGGGGCCAATGTGGTGAAATATTGGGATGAGCCAAGTGCGGCATGGGTTGAAATTACCGACAATACTTCGGCATTGACTGTTGGTCGCGGGCATTATTTACGTTCGTTTACCCCGGGTAATCAAACTTTGACATTTACGGGTGGAGTACTCAATAATGGTACATACACGTTTCCTTTGTCTGCAAATGGATCCAGTTTCAATGGTTTCAATTTGGTAAGCAACCCATACCCGTCTTATTTGAAATGGGACGACGTAGCCAAAACCAATGTAGGAACCACTGTTTGGTATCGTACATCGAATGGTGCCAACAATATGGTTTTTGACACCTATAATAGTAACGGAAATGTCGGAACAAGCAATAATGGCGTAGGAACCGTAAGTCAGTTTATTCCACCTATGCAAGCTTTTTGGGTAAAGGTAGAAGGAAATACTTCTGGAAGTATTGTGCTTGAAAATATAGATAGAAGCCATCACGTAAGCGGTATGCAAGGGATGCACAGTTTGCTAGACAAACAAATGTTTGCCAATATTAATCTCATTAAAGATACAATGCGTGATCAGGCAATTGTTTATAGTAGTTATGCCACAGCTGATGTTTTTGATGCCTACGATTCAGAGAAAATGTTCCAGGCAAATACACCACAGCTTTATTCTAAAATCAATGATAAAAAGGTGGTCATCAATGCTAAGAATTTTACGCAAAGAAATGAAAAGACGCCTTTATACATGAATATCCCGAGTGCTGGAACGTATACCATGCAACTCGGTGAATTCAATAGTTCATTTGGAAGCATTTGGCTTGAAGATTTGTCAAACGGCCAGCTACAAAATTTACTGATTAACGATACTTACACTTTTCAAACAGAAGCGGGTCAAGATCTTGCACGCTTTGTATTACACTTCGGTTATCCTGAGCAAATCTATGGAGCTGAAGTATTTGAATCAGTGGAAGATAACTTTGATTCGCCAGTTAATTGGGATGCAGTAAGTGTTTTGGCTGCTGATGATAAAATCATTGACCTCACAGCAAGCCTCAATGAAATAGATGCTCAACAGACTAGAATTGTTTCGGTATTTGATATGACAGGAAGACAAATCATGTCTGGATCATTTGAAAATGGAAACAATCAAATTCAAGTTCCAGCTTCCAATGCGGTTTACATGGTTCATGTAACTGTTGGCTCAGCTCACAAAGTATTTAAGGTTTTAATTCAGCAATAAGATGACTAGCACTCAAGATAAAAAGGTAATGGGGGACAAGAAGTTTTATACAACACCGCAAGTTGAAAAAGTTGCACTTGATCATGAAATCTCAATGGTGATGATGTCGAATCCACCAACAGAGTTAATCCCAAATCAAGACCCACTCATGTCTTTGAAAGGGTTTAGATTGTTCAAGTAAGCAATAAGAAACAAATAAAATAAAGCCTCTAGTGATGGGGGCTTTATTTTTTTCTAGTAAAATGCTGTATGCGCTTGATCCAGGCACCTAAGTAGCTGCTATTCGGTGCGCTGTAAAGCAAATAGCGTTTCGAGGGAAATACTTCGTGGAAGAGTAGGGGGAGGGTCTTCCAAGAAATTTGATACAGAAATAATCTTGGAAAAAATTTATAGCGCAGCGTTTGCCCAAAAGTAGGCTGGACGGCTTGTAAAAAGAAGAGTAGGTAAAAAAAGTAGCGCGCTGGGGCTTTTTTTCTATCGGGAAGAAAGTCATGCTCAAGTAAGCCTAGCCATACCATACAATCGATGACATATTCAATTTTAGTCTGTATCTGCTTTGGATATTGTGCTTTGTTTTGAGGATAATCCAAAGCTTGTATAGTTCTTTGCACATCTAAAAACGAACTCATTTTGAAATGATTTCCCTTGTCGAGATGCACATAGAGGTGTAGTATATTAAAAAGAGCTGCATCCTTGGCTTCCAACACATGGGTGTGTTGTTGTTTCCAGTTGATCTTCAGACGATTTTCAAGTAAAGGTTTTGAAGGGAAGTCGAAACCTAGGAAAGTATCAAAAAGCAGAACGTGTACATCGATGTTAAGGCCGTTTAGGCTGGCTTGTAAAGGGGCATGAAGTTGAAAGTGTTTTTCGTGAAAACTAGATTTATGAATGCTTTGCTTGCATTTGAAACCATTTGCTTTGAAATGGTTTGTGACTTTCTCAAGGTCTACAGGTAAGATCAATACATCGATGTCGGAAATATGTCGAATACCCTCTTCTCGGTAGGTTCTGAAAAGTAAATCGAGGCCTTTGAGGACGGCAAATGGAATTTGGTTTTGTTCAAACAATTGCACCATTTGCTGATGCAGCCTCAAAAATTGGTGATTACCTTGTAAAACTTGTACATATTGTAACTCGAGCTGTTTCCAAAGTTGAGGATCAACCTTTTCTTTAATAGGGCTTAAGTTGTGGTAAACAAAGCCTGAAAGGTGACTGAGTACAGCTTGTTTGACAAATGAAGCGGTAATAATTTTTGGGTCAAAGTCTTCGTTTACAATGCTACTTGGGTTTGCTGCAAGCATGAAGAGTTGCTTACTCACTTCGGGTAATTGAAAAGGGAATTGGGGGCTAGACATGCTGGCTTTCCTTTTCCATGATAAAATCAATCACTTCAGCAGTTGGAACAACACCTAATTGATGACAAGCAATTTGGCTGATTAATTGGGTGGCAATCTCCATGTGGTGTTCTACGTGCGCTTTGTTATGACCGTGATGGATGGTATGGGCTAAAAGTTTACTGAGTGCAGCAACGCCATCGAGTTTATCCAATTTATTTGCGGGCGCATGATACGGAAAGAAAACAGTGTGTAATTTTCCTTTTTGAGGAGCTGCAGCATAAAACATGGGCGTATTGTAAACAAACCACTCGTTTTCTATTTTTCTGATTATCAGACGGTCATCATTGATAATTGTGGCTTGGCGATTATTTTCCCAAAGATGGGCCATCGTACTTTTGCCAACGCCACTAAAGCCAGAAAAAACACGCGTTTGTTGATCGAGCTGCACCGCTGAGCCATGGATCATGAGCATGTCTTCTATGGTGCTTAGAAAATACCAAACAAGTGGACCTAATGGATAAGCCAATGGGTCAATGGCGCCGTCTTGGCTTTCCAATACATATACTTGCCAGCTTTTGTTTTCTTGATTCCAGTAGGCAATTTGTTGCAAGACTTCAAGGTTGTTGGGGTCGTAGACAAAAATACAAGTGCAATGCTCGCCTTGATGGAGTTCCCAAAGCACTCCTTCTTGAGTTTTTGCTTGGTAATGAATATCAGGTTTGGTATAGTTTGTCGGATAACCCTCAAAGCAGTCAATTTGTACATCGACAACTTGATTCTCTGTTAAAAAAGGCAAGTATCCTTCCTCTATTTTAAGGGGTGCTTGAGAATTCAGTCCAAAAATGAAACCACCAACAGACAGCTGAATGCTAGGCATGACCAACAGTATATTGATGGAGTTGTTCAATAAAAAAGCTGAGATCCTGGGCAGCTTGATCGGTACTTACGTCGTAGGTCTCTAAAAGGGAAGCATGAATTTGATCGAAGTTGTTTCCGGCAGCAACCAAGCGATATATAAAACTCCCGAGTTCGTTCAGTGTAAGGTATTGATTGAAATCGGCGACGTTGTCACGGAGCGGGACCAACAGTGTGTCAGCACCCACTTCTTTACAAACAAAATGTGGGGATTGCGCCTGAATTTCTTGGATGTATTGATTTTGCTGCATATGTAAAATTAAGCATTCTTTTGTAAGTTTACGAGCTCAAGATGTCAAAACAAGCTGCACATTTCTGGTTTGAATGGATATTATCTTCTTTGGAAGAAGGTAAAGAAGTGGCGCTTACAGCCAAGGGTTGGAGCATGTGGCCAACAGTCAAGCCAGGTAGTGAGTTAAAACTTAAAAAGATTCCTGTTGAAGAAATCGAGGTAGGGGATGCGATTGCATTTATCCGTGGCGAGCATTTTGTCGTGCATCGTGTGGAAAAAATTGCTCAAGAAAATCCAAGAAAGATAATTACAAGGGGAGATGCGAATCTTCGCTTCGATGAAATGGTGAGTATCGAAAATTATTGTGGAAAAGTACTTCATCCAACCTTGAACCCGGCGCCGCAAATAACTCAGCGTTTATTTGCTTATTTATTCCAACTTTTTGAAATCAATTGGGTACGGGCAAAAAAAATCCCGTCTCTATTGAAACGGGATTCAGAATTTTGAGTTCAATGAACTTATTTGATTTTTGATCTCGAATTGAATTTTTTGTAGTTCATCAACGCCTTAAAATAGAGCTCAGCTCCACCAATACCACCTGTAGCTTGATTGAGTCTTGAGGTGTTGGCGTCAAAAGAAACTCCAAAACGGAAACGATCGACTTTCATACCGAATGTAGCAACCACAGCATCTTTATGACGGTAGTAAACGCCATAGTTGACACAGTTAGATTTATTGATTCCGGTGATTTTTGAGCCTTCCTTGATGGTGTTTTCAAACGTGACTCCAGCAGTAAAGCTGTTGGTTTTTCCGGCTCTGAAATAAAGGATATTTGGTTGAATTCTGAGATCTTTGTTGCGGGTTGCTATATCAGCACCACCTTGTAGTACCATTTGCATGTACATTTTATCTCCTGTAAATGACCAAGCCATTTTAGGCTTGACTAAGTGGTTAACCGCATAGCCAAAATAAATGCTTGAACGCGATTGTAATTGGTGTTGAAAATAGATACCTGCGCCGAGGTCCATAGTAGCATAGCTTCCGTTGATGCTGTTTTCAACGCTTGTAGCTGGGTCAAAGCCGGTGCCGTTCCATTGGTTTTCCCAAGTTTGAGATCCGCGATCTGAAGATTGCTGGATAAAGCCTGGGGACATACCAATACTTAGTTTATTGCGTTTGTCTAGGCCAATTGTGTAGTTAAAAGGAACAGAAACGCTGAGGGTGGTGAGATTGGCCGTTCCAGTTTGGTCTGAAAGCACACTGAAACCCATACCAAAGCAATTTGTATTGCCAAGGCTACCACTTTCTTTCACTTTGAATTCGCCATTCACAAAATTTGTACGCATGCCGATTCCCATGTCTGGTACGGTGAGCCATTGCGAACGGTGGTTAGCGAAAAAGCTCATGTCGTTTTGCCCAGTTGCTACTGCAGCAGGGTTGTAAATAACTTGTGATTGTGACCAATTGGAAATGAGTCGGTCGTGTTGTGCATGAGCGCTGAGCGCGAGCAATGCAGTAATAGAAAGAATGAATTTACTTTTCATGTGCTTATCTGAATAGTGTCACGTTTCCTTTGCGCGAGCCAGAACGGCCGTCGATGGTGCGGAAATTTAAAATATATGTATAAGTAGCAGGGTTCATTGGCTTGCCTTTGAGCGTGCCGTCCCAACCTTCATGAACGTCTGTTGTTCTGAATACTTGTTGTCCGTAACGGTTGAAAACGCGAAGGTCAATTTCAGCCAATGCGCCACCTTCTTCAAAGCCGTTGGCAAAATTGCCATCTTCGTCAACGTTTGTCAAGACACGGAAGAAGTCATTTTCGCCGTCTCCGTTAGGGGAGAAGGAATTAGGCAATTCAATTTTAACCAAATTGGCAAAATTAACGGTAACAAGTACTGTATCGTAGGCATAACAACCGTTCAAGCCGTATTGTACTACGTAGTTAGTCGTATAAAAAGGAGTGACAGTTAGGGAATCGCCGGCAAAGCAAGTTGTACAGCCTGGGATGCTGTCTGCAGTTACACCACTTGGAAACCAAGTAAGGTTACCACCCACAGGTGTACCTTCAGCGTATAAATAAGCCTCTTGGAACATATCGATTGTGGTGTCAGCAATGACAACATAAGCGCCACCTAAAGTATCAGAGATGGTAGTAGTTAGTGTTGGCATTGGTAAAACAGTCACAAATTGCGAGATCGTACTCACGGCACCTTGTGCATTGGTGGCGGTCAAGGTAATTTGGAATGGGCTTGTTGTACTTGCTGCATTGAAGCAAACCTGACCCGGATTTTGACCAATATAGGTGGAAGGAGTTCCGCCATTGAATTGCCAAGTGTAAACCAGACCGTCGCCAGTTGAGTTATTGACTAAATAAATGCAATCGCCTTCACATAGAATGTTGTCTGAATCGGAAATGGTGAAGTTTGCACTAGGAGCCTGAGCAACGGCAAAAAGCCCAAGGCAACTGAATAGAATAAAGGATAAAGCTTTCATACGCTTATTAAAGTTGTACAATAATACGAAAGTACGCAAAAAAGTTTCATTTATAGTGATTATTCCTAATTGAGCAAGGTGATCAGTTGTTTGACAGCATCAATATCGTGCACACGAAATACGGTTGCGCCTTTTGTCAAAGCAACGGTGTTGAGGATGCTGGTGCCATTCAAAGCCCCTGCAGCATCTACTTTGAGTTTTTTGGTGATCATAGATTTGCGTGACACGCCTACAAGGATTGGATGCCCTAGAATTTGCAAATGCTCGAGTTGTTGCAACAATTGGTGATTTTCCTCTAAAGTTTTACCAAAACCAAAACCAGGATCTATCACGATATCTGTAATGCCTGCTTTTTGAAGTGCTACTATTTTTTCTGAAAGAAACGACAGGGCATCACTGATGATTCCCTTGGATTGCAAATGGCTTTCTGCTTGGTTATTTTGTGCGGCTCGATTGTACGTAAGCACGTAGGGGATTTTTGCTGCACCTATCACCTTCCAAAGATCTGTATCGAATTGTCCAGCAGAGATATCATTAATGAGGTCACAGCCCTCCTTGATGCCAAATTGAGCAACTGCGGCATGATAGGTGTCAATAGAAATTAAAGTTGAAGGGAATGCTTTTTTTATTTGACTGATGCAAGAGCCCAAGCGCTCTTTTTCTTGTTGGGCATTGAGTGGAGTGGCTCCGGGTCTTGTTGAGCTTGCACCGATATCTAAAATATCACAACCTTGCTCAATAAATGTTGCGGCACGCTTTAAAATTTCATCGGTGGCAAGAACGCGGCTGTCTTCAAAAAAGGAATCCGGTGTTATGTTCAAAATTCCCATTATCTTTGGTTGTGCAAAATCATGGAGTTGTCCTTTGATATTCAAAAAACGACTTCTATGAAATACTGCACCTAGTTCCTTACCCTGATTCATGACACAAACACAATTACAATACACAAATGTAATGACTATTTGTCGAGAGATTTTTGAAAAAAAATCTCATGACTACGGTCTTTCATGGCGCATACTGAGGCCAAGTTCTCTTACTGATCAATTATTCATAAAGGCCCAGCGCATCAGAACCATTCAAGAAACAGGTGCCAGCAAGGTCGATGAATCCTTCGATGATGCCTTTCAAGCAATTGTCAATTATTGTATTATGGCGATCATACAAGTGCGTATTCCAGCTGGTTTACAAGACAACATGACACCTCAAGAAGCGATAGCCCACTATGATCATATTGCCGCTGAAGCCAAAGCACTTATGGAACGCAAAAACCATGACTACGGCGAAGCATGGCGCGACATGCGCGTGAGTTCCTTAACAGACCTCATCCTAAGTAAAATTATGCGCATCAAGCAAATCGAAGACAACGCTGGTCAGACCCTCGTCTCCGAAGGGGTAGAAGGTAATTATTTCGATATGCTCAATTATAGTGTCTTTGCACTTATTCACCTCGGGAATTGTTAACGCGCTGTTAAAGTCAAATGAGCTTGCAGTCAACCATTTATTTTCGTTCTTATAAATCGCTACACATGCAAAACATTGAACGCTACTTGCCTTGGTCTATTAGAATCCTCATTGCTGGATTATTTTTGGTGTCTGCTTACGGTAAAATTTACCCAGATCCATCGGCCTATGGTACGATCTCAATGTTTGAAGTGAAGCAGCTTTATCCACTTGGGTTTACAACCGAACTGGCTAAGATTTTTTCTCGCTCACTCATTGGTGTTGAATTTGGCCTTGGTGTACTGTTGCTCTTTCCATTCGATCTCAAGAAGTATGTCATTCCAGCTGTTGTCTTGATGCTTGGTGTTTTTGTGGTGCATTTGGCTATTCAAATAGCTACAACTGGCAACCAAGGTAATTGTGGTTGTTTTGGCGCCTTGTTACCCATGACGCCTCTTGAAGCTATTTTGAAAAATGTGTTGTCAATCGGTCTATTACTTATCCTTTGGAAACGCTATGGCACACAATTACCTGAAAAATCAAACATTTGGTTTCTCAGTACCATCATTAGTATCTGTATGCTCTTGATGTTTGTATTTATTCCAACTTATAAGGCAGTTACAGCTACTCCAGGCACTCCGAATGGACCTGCTTCCGCGACCACTGCAGTAGGTAACGATACACTTTCGAATCCAAAAAATAAAGGAGTTGCATCCGGCCCAACCATCGCGGTTGATCCAAAGAACGCCAAAGACACCACAAAAACTGTCAAGCCCAAAGATCTTGGACCTAAGCAAAAGCAGTCTGGTTATGCCAAATATTTTGCAAACATTGATCAAGGTAAAAAACTCCTTTGTTTTTTTGCACCAAGTTGTGACCACTGTCGTGCTACGGCAAAGCAACTGACCTCCATGAAAAATAGCACACTTGATTTCCCTGAATTACAAATCTTATTCATGGACGAAGCGGCTGAAGAAATTCCTGATTTTTTCAAATTTGCTGGCGCATCCTATAATTATAAAGTACTTGATATCATTGAGTTTTGGGGTGTTTTAGGTGGCAACCGCGATGTACCCGGAGTGGCTTATCTTTGGAATGGCAACACCGTTAAGTTTTACCACAGTCCGGAAGGCCCGCAAGCTTTCAACAAAGAAGACTTGAAAACCCAATTGCAAAAACAAAAGTTGCGCTAATAAAACCCTTATTTTCGTTTATGCGAAATAAGATCCTTGCGGCAAATTGGAAAATGAATTTGACGCAACCAGAAGTCGATCACTGGCTTCAGCAATATGCGAAATTTCATTCGAATGCTTCTCATAAAGAGTTGCGTATCTACCCAAGTGCAGTGTTTATTCAGCAAGTGAGTCAAGTCTTTCATGCTGGGGCTCAAAATTTCTACTTTCAAGAACACGGCGCCTTTACCGGAGAACTTTCTCTAACACAGCTTAAAAGTATTGGTGCGCAATCAGTGCTTATTGGGCATTCAGAACGCCGAGAAATATTCCACGAGGACAATCAACTAATTGCACAAAAGGTGCAGGCTTGTGTTGAAGAGCAGTTGCCCTTTATTTTATGTTGTGGTGAAACTCAAGCTGTTCGAAAAGAAAACTTGCATTTGACATTTATCCAAGCTCAAATTCAAGCAGCGCTTGAAAGATTTTCTCCGGATCACTTACACTTACTAGCAATAGCCTATGAACCGATTTGGGCAATAGGCTCTGGTCTTTCGGCAGACCAAAACCAAATAATTGAAATGCATGGAGCTATTCGTACATTTCTAATTGAACAATTTGGTGAAGGTGGTAAGGATATACCTATACTCTATGGCGGCAGCGTTTCTACTGTCAATGCTGCCCAGATTTTTAGCTGCCCAGAAGTAGGGGGTGCGCTTGTCGGAGGAGCATCACTAGATCCTCAAGTTTTTAACCAATTATGGGAGCAACTCTAATATGAATTATTACGAACTGACATTAACGCTTCAAAATTTTGAAGAATGGTCTGATATCATGGTGGCATATCTTGCTGAAATTGGTTTTGAAAGTTTTGTGGAAGAAGCCCCGATGCTGAAGGCCTATATATCAGAAAAAGACTATCAAGGCGCTGAATTACAGCAATTGATCAATGAGGTTCAAAAAACGGGTGCTCACATCGACACCTACGATTTACAATTGCTGGCCCAACAAAACTGGAATGCTACTTGGGAGTCACAGTTCGAGCCTGTTTATGTCGCGGAACAATTGCGCATCGTGGCGCCATTTCACGAGTTAGCGCCATTTAGTGGTATGGAAATCGTAATTCTTCCCAAAATGAGTTTTGGCACTGGGCATCATCAAACAACACACTTGATTTGCCAAACGATGTTTGAGCTCGATTTCAAGGGTAAACGCGTGCTCGATATGGGCGCTGGAACCGGTGTGTTGGCTATTCTTGCCGAAAAATTAGGGGCGCAAGAAATTGTTGCCATTGAGATAGAAGAGTGGTCTGCTGAGAATATTTTGGAAAACATGGCGCTGAATGGTGCATCCAAAATTAATGCGGTTCACGGTGGGGCAGAGGCCATTGGTGAAAAACCTTTTGACCTCATTTTAGCCAACATTAACAAAAACGTACTTTTATCCCAAATAGCGTTATATGCAGCTGCATTGACTCCAAATGGTTTGCTACTGCTTTCTGGTTTTTTCACCACAGATGCACCCGATTTAATAGCAGCAGCAACAGCATTAGGTCTCCAGCATCAACAAACATTTGACCGCGAAAATTGGGCGGTACTTCAATTTATCAAGCCATGAAAAAAAATTTTCGGATCGCTTTATTTTTTGTACTGACGGGTTTACAATTAATCCATGCTCAGACTTTTCCTAATGAACGCGATAAATTTGTCAAGACGTGGCAACAGTTAGTTACGGATGAAGCAGCGTTGTCTTATTTAAAGGGTGATTTTTCTCAGCAAATCAAAGGATCATTGCTCAATGAATCACAGTTTAAAAAACTCGTTGACAACTGCAATTCATTGGCTAAAAAAGAGGTGCCAACGTTTCCAGAAATCTATCATTTCATGATGGCCAATATTGCCATCGTGGAGCGAAAAGTGAATCCGAGCTTGGCCAATCCTTGGACACAATATGTATTTAACTACGCTGCAAGTCCGGATGAAAAACTCAGCTCCTTCTTACAGTTTTCAGTAGATTTTTTTCAAGATTTTTCCTTTTTCAAGGATGCGAATTACCGTTGGACCTCCAGTGGTGGAACAGTTGAATGGTTCGAAGCAAAAACATTACAACTAAAAATTCAAGGAGCCAATTTGAAATGTTATTACTTCACCAAACAAGGTAATCAGGATTCTATCGTAGTTTATAACACATCTGGTGTATTTGATGTGCTCAGCAAAAAATGGGTGGGATCTATGGGTACTGTTAATTGGGAAAAAGTTGGATTGCCAAAATCAGAAACCTATGCCGTATTCAAAAACTACAAATGTGACTTCAATTCTGCCAAACTCAAGGCAGATTCTGTCTTATTGACCACTCCTTATTTTAGCACTCCAATCCTAGGAAAACTCACGGATCTGACCTACATGGATCTTACCGAACAAGAAGCGGCTCCAAAATTCAGTTCTTATGAACAGCGCCTAAAAATTGTCAATCTCCGCGAGCAAATGGACTACGACGGCAGCTTTACCTTGAATGGCGCCGATTTTATTGGTAAAGGAACAGCAAGTAATCCGGCAAAACTCATATTTAAAAGAGGAGGAAAGGCACTTTTTGAAATCAGTGCGGATGGTTTTGAAATGAGCCCTCAACAAATTGTAGCAAGAGATGCAAAGGCTGTGATGCGCTACAAGAATGGTGATTCTATTAGTATCCAAGAGTGCTTTTTTACATTCGACGAAGCCCAACAATTATTGCGCTTGTCTGCCGGGCAAAAAGGAACCGAATACTTCCCATTTTTAGACAGCTACTTCAAGGTTTATTGTTATGCGCCCATTTTAAATTGGAAAAAAGGAAGCCCTGAACCTTATTTTACTTTTGATGTGGGGACCGCACAGGAAAGAAAAATGGCTCGTTTTGAATCGATGGATTATTTTGATGCTAATTTATATGGCAAATTTTCAGGGGTTGGGGGTGTTCATCCTTTTAATCAATTGGCAAACCTGGCTAACGATCGCGGAGTAACGTCATTTACAGAAGGCGAACTGGCCAATGCCATGAAAAAAACCATTGATCAAGTAAAACCTCTTTTTGTTGATTTAGCGGCAGCAGGTTTCTTAATCGCTGAACCTAAACAAAAAAAATGGCAAATTGCGCCAAAATTACTGGCTTATGCCGCCGCTAGTCAAGGTACTACCGATTTCGATAATTTACGCATCGAAAGCGACCTTCGAAAATCTCAAGAACAGGCCTATGCCACGATTCAGCTTGACCAACAAGTGCTTTATGTCCGTGAGGTAAAACAGATAGTGCTCTCGGCGACACAACAAGTCAGCTTGTATCCAGATACAACCTTGGTGACTGTTTTGCAAAACCGAGATATTGTTTTCTCAGGTCTTTTGAAAGCAGGTAAATGCGAGATTCTTACCAAACAAGCAAAATTCGAATACGACAATTTCTTAGTCAATCTATATACAACTCTTGATACACGATTTAGAGTAAAGCCATTACAAAAAGAGGATGGCACTACTCCTATTGAAATGCTCAGTTCTCTCAAAGGATTGAGGGGCACTGTTTATATTGACTTACCTGCTAATAAAGCTGGAAAAGTGGCCGCAAATGGGCGTTTTCCTTACCTCACAACAGCGGCACCGTCATTTGTGTACTACAATAAACCAGAAATTTTACGTGGCGCTTATGATAGCACACGATTTTATTACCAAGTAGCCAACTTTGAATTGGATAGTCTAGATAACTTTTCGGAGCAAAACTTAAAACTCGAGGGTCAGCTCATTTCAGCAGGTATTTTTCCAAAGCTCAATGAGCCGTTGCGCATCATGAAAGATTATTCTTTTGGTTTTGTAACTGCAGCACCACCCGAAGGTTTAGCGTTCTATGAAACGAGTTCAAAATATAAAAATCAAATATATCTTTCCAATAATGGCTTGCAAGGTTCCGGAACCATTGAGTTTTTACATACCACGGCCATTTCCAAAAAACTGACTTTTTTACCCGATTCAGCCATAGGGCTAGTTAAGTTTTCTGCTCCCGTAAGAAGTACAGGTGTTCGTTATCCAGTTGCAAGTGCTGAAAAAGCATACATGAGTTATCAGCCTAAAAAAGCAAGTATGAAAATAGCCAGCTATGGGGATGAGTTTCTGACACTTTTTGCTGAAAATGCGGCACTCGATGGTGAAATTACGATTGATCAGAAAGCCATGACCGGTAAAGGTGCTTTTTTCTATAAGGATGCGCAGCTAACTGCCAAAGATTTTCAATTCACGGACGTCGATGTCCGTTCGGATAATGCAGCATTTGCATTACGCAATAGGTTTTCATCTTATGGAGAAAATCCATTAGCGATTCAATCTGATGAGATGAAGGCCCATCTTAGTTTTGAAAAAAGAGTAGGGGAATTTATTTCAAACGGGACCAAGCGCATCATGTTTCCAGCCAATGATTACTATTGTCAAATGGACAAATTCAACTGGTTCATGGATGCTGAAACCCTTGACTTCAAGAAAAATAAAGGTGGAGAAACCACCTTTGAAAGTGGGGCGGACCTCACTAAAAATAATTTTTATTCGACAGCAGTAAAGCAAGATTCCTTACAATTCAAATCCTTGAGCGCCAAGTATGACCTCAAAACACAACTCATTGTTTGTGATGAAGTAGATTTCATTCAAGTAGGGGATGCGCGTATATTTCCGGATTCTTCACGGGTGCGCATTCGGAAAGCTGCAGCAATGGATAGTCTAAAAAATGCCAAAGTTTTGGCCAATTATATCACCAAATTCCATCGTTTCGAACAAGCAAATATTCATATAGATGGACGCTTTGCCTACAATGGCACTGCCTGGTATCCGTATTATGACCGCGATTCTGTTCGCTCCACGATTCAAATGGCAAAAATTACCTACGAACAAACTAAAACAGTGGCAGAAGGATTAGTTGCCGAAAAAGCATCTTTTCAACTGAGCCCCGAATTTGCTTATTTTGGCAAGGTACGTATCGAAGCTAGTAATCCGGGCCTCATTCTGGATGGTTCGACCAAATTGGCTCATCCTTGTCAATACAACAAGTCCTGGATGGCCTTTAAAGACACCATTAACGCCAAGCAAATTCAAATACCAATTACTGATAACCCCAAAGATGCATCAGGTCGAAATCTGGCCGTTGGTTTTGTATGGAGACAAACTGAACGCAAAGACAGTTTGCGTATTTATCCTGCTTTCCTTTCTGTTAAAGAAGGCCCCCAAGATCCCAATGTTTTCAGTGCTTCCGGATACGTTCAATACAATGTGACGAAAAAGCAATTTGAATTAGGATCCAAAGCCCGATTAGAAAGAACCGATTCTTTGTCGAACTTGTTAGTACTCGATGCCGAGACCTGCGAACTTTCTGGCTTCGGCGCAATCAACTTAGGGATCCAAACAGGTGAATTTCAAGTAGATCTTTATGGTAAAATCTCCTACGACCGCGAGCTCAAAAGGACTAAAATTTCAGCCAATGCAAAGGTTCAGATACCTTTGGATAACAGTATTCTCAACGCCATGGTAGATCAATTCAAAGCTGCAGAAAATGCGCCAGAGTGGGGCCTGAAAAAACCAATTTATGGACTCAGAAATAGCCTCAGCTTTTGGTCAAACGCTAAAGAAGCGCAAGAAGTTTTCAAGGATTTTGATGAAGAAAAACTCAAAAAAATGCCAACAGGCTTGCAACAGACATTTATTTTGAGTGGAATAGTGCTGGAAAGTTTTGGTAGTGATCAGCCGAGTTCAAAGAAAAATGAGAAAGGCCTTTTAAGCACTGCTCAGTCTGTTGGGCTCATTAGTATTAATGGTCAGGCGATTAATCAGCCCGTAGAGTTAACCCAGAGCTATGTACAGTGTTTTTCTGATCAGTGTAACCCGAGCCTCATTTGGGATATGCAAAGTTTTGACGGCACGCGCTACGTATTCTCTCATGAACAAGATAAAAAAGACGGTTTGCTCTCTATTTATAGCTCAAATAAAACGTTCTTGACAGCCATTGAAAACATCAAAGCAGAGAAACGTCAAACTAAAAATTTGAAATATGAGCCTATTGACGAAACTGCTGCCTCAGCAATTTTAGCTAAATTACGCTCCTATTTATTGTACAAGTAATATGAATTTGCTCGCTTTAATCATAGTTTTGGCCTACCTATTAGGATCCATCCCAAGTGCTGTTTGGGTAGGCAAATATTTCAAAGGCATTGACATCCGAGAGCATGGCAGCAAAAATGCAGGTGCCACCAATACCTTTCGGGTACTCGGTAAACGCTATGGTTGGTTGGTGTTAGTCGTAGATGTTGCTAAAGGTACTATTGCCAGTTGTCTTCCATATTTCTTTGCAAGTACTTGGTTTGCTGGCTACAAGGATGAATTTTTAATTCTACAATTGACTGCTGCTTTTTTTGCAGTCTTTGGTCATGTTTTTCCTGTCTTTGCTCAGTTTAGAGGCGGCAAAGGGGTTGCCACTTCATTAGGAGTCATCATTGGCATCAATCCACCGGCAGCGGCAGTTTGTTTGGCAATTTTCCTAATCGTGTTTATCAGCAGTGGTTTTGTTTCGCTTGGTTCAATTACCGCATCATTATTTTTTCCGGTCGTTTCATATTTCTTAATTCATGATGACACCCGCATCATGATCATCTTTACCGTGATTCTCGGTATTTCAGTGATTTGGGCCCATCGCAAGAACATAGAACGCCTGATCAACGGTACAGAAAATCGCATGAACCTTTTTGCAAAAAAATCGTAAGTTAAACGTTTAGCTTACTGAATTTGCTTCAAAGAAATAATTTTATTTTTTTCATTTGTTTGCTGCTTAGTGTTTTCACAAACGCTTATGGGCAAAATCAAGCACTGCTTGAAAAGGAAGCAGCTGACTTTTATCAGAAAAAAGATTTCAATAATGCTTTAACGGCGTATCGCCAATTGCTCGCCAAAGATCAGCTCAATCCGAATTTCAATTTTCGTTATGGCCATTGTTTGTATGAAGTAGCAGACCAAAACGACGCAGCCAAGTATTTTGATCTTATATTGGCCAATCAACTCACCGCAGATCCTTTGGTATATTATTACCGGGCTCGTATTTTTCAGCACCAGTATTTTTTCAGCAAAGCCATTCAAGCTTTCGAGCAATATGAAAAACTTACTGTGGGGCAAAAAAACGCGCTTGACGTTACTGAATTCAAAAAACAATGTCAAAGAGGGCAAAATGAGTTTAAAAAATTCAAAACGCTTCCTTTTCTGAATACCAAGGAAGTTGAACTCGAGAAATTTTACTTCAAATACCCATTTTCTGAGGATGGATACAGTATTTATGAAGCAGCAGATGTCTTACCAAAATATAATGTAAAAAAAGGCTACATGCCGATTTATTGTTACCGCCGTGCGATGAAATATCGCATTGTTGCGGCATATGATGGTAGTGATCAGCTCGATTTATTTATACAGAAAAAGGACGCCGCTAATAATTGGGCGAGTTTAACGAAGATAGCGGGGGGTGTCAATACCAACGCGAATGAGAACTTTGGATTTTACGACGAAGAAACACAAACATTGTATTACAGCTCGCTAGCCAACAGCATAGGTGGCTACGATTTGTACAAAGCACAACTCGATTTGAAAACAGGCCTAAGTACAGCACCAGAACGCTTGCCTTACCCGTATTCAAGCCCTGAAGACGACTTTCTTTATGTGATTGATCGGATCCAAGAAAAAGTGTTTTTTGCGAGTAACAGAGCAGGGGTGGCTCAGCGTTGCGAAATTTACAGCTTGGCGCTCGAACAAGAGATACAACAGCCATTTATTTTTTCAGGCACCTTTATTAATCAACAGAATAGCCAGCAAAACACAGCCAGTTTTACCTATATCGATTTAGCCTCACAGACAGCTTATGGGCCATTTCTAAGTGAAACAGATGGCTCATTTATGATTGTTTTACCTCAAAAAGGTAGTTTTCGTTTAGACATACAGCTAGAAGGGGCTTCAGCACCTTATCAAACCAGTTTTGTAATACCAATACTTAAAGATCAAGAACAATTGCGACAACAGGTCATTTATGAAGTTACCGAATTAGGAAAAGAAAAATATACGGTCATTAATAGTATTATTCCAGCTGATCTCGAACAGCAAGTGGAGCTGCTCACAAATGCACAAGTTCGTTTACAAGGTGGCGAGCTCAAGCAGACACAATTTGCATTTACAACTAAATCGAGTGAAAGTAGCCCTTTGTTGAGTCGTTTTGCCTGGCCGAATACTGATACGTTGGCTTTATTAGCTCACCTTACAGACTCACTTTTAGCCGCTGAAGTGAGTCTCGAAAATCAAGTCCGTCTTACGGAAGTATTGCGCAAAGATTTCGAACAGAAATTAGCGCAGCGCGAGCTTTTACTTTCGAAAGGAGCCTCTGAAGAACTCGAACAAATCAATGAAGAATTGGCTTTCATCAAAAATTGGCTCAGTATCAATCAGGCTGCCAATATTCCGAATTTAGAAATCTTGAAACAAATTCAGCAAGCCAATGAAAAGATATCAGAATGGCAGTATACGCAACAACCAGATTCTATTCTTCATTACTTAGAAATACTCGATGCGCAACTGAGTACCTTTCTTCAAATTGCCGCTTTTGATGGGGAAAAGGCACTTGAGCTTGAGCAGCAAAAAACGCAAATAGCATTGGCTCAAAATGTTAAATCCATTCAAACTGAAAAACAAAACCTCAGTCAAACTCAAGCACAAATCCAAGCGCAAGAGAAAAGCCTTGATTTACAGTCAAAAAAAGAACAGCTTACCACACAACAAAGAATTGCGCAATTGAAAAAACAACAAGAAATTACGCAAGCTAACCTAGCAGAACTGGAGCAGCAACGTGCGCAACAAGAAAAGTACCTGCTTACCTTTGATCAAGATGTTTTAAAAGAAATTTACCTTGCAAGATCAGAGCGTCAAGATTTACCGAGATATGATCTTACGGTTTCTATGGAAGAATTATTGTCTCAATATGAGCAGCAAGAAGAATTGTTAAAGGAGTTAGCATTCGTTTCAAATAAGGAATCGATTTCTAGCGAAGGAAATCCAATTAAAGAAGAGGTCTCATCAAATCAAGAATTAAAAACGAAGGAGGAAACTATTTCTAGCGAAGGAAATCCAATCAAGGAAGGGATCTCATCGAATCAAGAATTAAAAACGAAGGAAGAATCCATTTCTAACGAAGGAAATCAAATTAAAGAGGAGCTTTCTTCGAATCAAGAAAATCCAAGCGAAGAGCAAATCGTTTCGAACCAAGGAAATCAAATTAAAGAGGAGCTTTCTTCGAATCAAGTGAATCAAGCAATAAAAACGAAGGAAGAATCCATTTCTAGCGAAGGAAATCCAATCAAGGAAGGGATCTCATCGAATCAAGAAAATCCAAGCGAAGAGCAAATCGTTTCGAACCAAGCGAATCAAATTAAAGAGGAGCTTTCTTCGAATCAAGAAAATCCAAGCGAAGAGCAAATCGCTTCGAACCAAGCGAATCAAAATAAAGAGGAGCTTTCTTCGAATCAAGTGAATCAAGCAATAAAAACGAAGGAAGAATCCATTTCTAGCGAAGTAAATCCTATCAAAGAAGAAATCTCTTCGAATCAAGAAAATCCAAGCGAAGAGCAAATCGCTTCGAACCAAGCGAATCAAAACAAAGAGGAGGTCACTTCAAATCAAGTGAATCAAAATAAAGAGGAGTTTACTTCAAATCAAGCGAATCAAGTAATAAAAACGAAGGAGGAATTGCGCTCAAATGAAGAGAAATCAAGTTCAGTAAATCCAATCAAAGAAGAAATCGCTTCGAACCAAGCGAATCAAAACAAAGAGGAGCTTTCTTCGAATCAAGTAAATCCGAACGAAGAGCAAATCGCTTCGAATCAAGAAAAGTTAAGCGCGATAGAAAGGATTGCAACTCAATTGAAGGAAGAACAAGGCGAATACCTCACCATGAACATTCCAACTTTTGTACTGAAGAATGAAAATTTGGAAGCTTTAGATAATGAGCTGATGCTACCAGTAGCGGATAAACAATCTGAAGCCGAATTGGCCAGTGAGCAATGGCGATCTTATATGATTTATTTGGAACAACGTGATTCCATGGAACAATTAAAGGCACAAATCATTCTCATTAACAAGGAAATCGAGCAATTAGAATTGACGCTACTTGATACACCGACAGAAGCGTTGAGCGAACAACTCTTGGTTAAAGTACAAGAGCAACAAGCAGCAATTACAGCGCTTAGAAACCTACATGCTCAAGTTTTAGCAGGGGAAAATCAAGCTCAATTTGAATCTTTGTTTGCACTTGGATATTTACCGCCATATGAATTGATTTCAACAGCTTCTGCAAATCCATCCACGTCTTATTCAACGATTTCATCAACATTTACCTCAACAACCTCGTCATCCTCGTCAACAACATCAACATCAACAACATCCTTAGCCCTTACAACTATTCCTTTTGAAATCAATAAGCAAGCTAATTTGGCCAGCATCCCGATCGGTTTGCCTTGTCCACAAGGATTGGTTTTTAGGGTGCAAGTTGGTGCATTTAGAAAACCTATTCCGGCTGGTAAATTTACTGAGTTTAGCCCTGTAGATGGGCGTGTTTTGGCTAATGGTTTGACGGTTGTAATGGCGGGTTATTTCAGTTCTTCAGCGGAGGCATTAAAGCAAAGAAATGTCATAAGAAGCTTGGGTTATGCAGATGCGTTTATTGTGGCTTACAATGGTTGTGAGCGTCTGAATTATACCAATGCAGTTCAACTCGAAGCAGCTCAACAACCAAAAGGTAAAGCACTCGTTAAAAGCAGCATTTTTGAAACACCAGGAGAAGCTTTGTACTATACGGTTCAAGTGGGAGTGTATAATCGTCCGTTACAGTCTGAAAAACAACTTGGTTTACCAGAATTGATCGAAGCTCAGACGGCAAAGGGGCAATTCAGATATGCAAGTGGGCGTTTTGATCAACTTGCCAAGGCAAAAGAAAGACAACGCCTTGCAGTTGCTAAAGGCATCACAGATGCATTTATTGTGGCTTACTATCAAGGAAAAAGGATAAGCCTTGCTGAGGCTAAGCAGTTGCTTGCGCAGGGAGTGAATATGGATACAAAATCAACCAAACAAAACTTCCAAGAGCCAAAACCTACTGCCTTACCATTAGCGACGGTTCCGTTACTCCCCGTTAAAAAGCAACTTAAAGTGGTAGACCAATACGTTCGGTACGAAACGAATTGTACGGATTGTGTGGAAAAGCTTGAACAGCTCAACAAACTGGGTGTATTCACGCATGTCAGTTCAGATAAAATTAGTTCAGCGCAATTGAACGAAAGTACATTGACAACCTTGCAACGCTACTACCTCAAAGGCTTTAAAGTCCAATCAAAGCAATTACAAGGGCCTTTTCAGACCCTAGTTGTGAAAGAACAAGAGCTCAGTGGTGCTCAGATGGATTGGTTGTTGCGACAAGCTTCTCCTTATTTATTGGAGCAACCCAATAATGGTGAAATACTCATTTCAGTTGAAATTGAGTAGTATTATTTCAACTGAAGAATTTGCGTATCCATTGTTTGGCCACTTCCGTTTGGAATTGGGCCCAGTGCGGGCATGAAGCGTACAACTTGATTGCGGTCAAGAAGAATGTATGAGGGTGCACTTTGAAAGGACAGTAAATCCCATAGTGCGTCATCAGGTTTTAGACCAATGAGCGGCCATTTTACTTTTTCAAAAGCTTTTGTATCTGCTTTGCTCCAGGAATTTTGTGAAGGGTAGATGGTGATGATTTGTAAAACATCTTGGTGGCGTTCGGCAACTTTTTGCAGTGCTGCAATTTCCGATATACACTTCTGATTACCGGGTTGAAAGAAATGCAAGCAAATGATTTTATTGGGCAAATTTGTTTGAAGTTGAGCGCTCAGGTAGTTATATGAAACTTGCTTACCAACTTTTAAACGATTGAGCTTTATAACGTGGTGCTGTGCGGCTTTGCGCAGATCATTTTGTTGCGCGTTAGAAGCAAAATGACCATAGAATGTTGTGGCCATGGCCGCCGAAATTTTTTGATTTTGCTGCAATTCAGAAATACTCAGAAATGCCACAAATTCTGCCCATGTTGTGTTGTGGATATAGGGGTCGGCTTCAAAGGCCGCAATGAGCTGCCTATAATCTAGATTAGAAAGGGCTAAAGTGGCTAAATTTCTGTTGGTTTGGTCGAGTTGATCAAAGTAATTTTGATAAAAAGCCCTAGCATACTCCAGTAATTTTGGTTGCTTATAATTGAGTGTGTCTTCACTGAGGTAAAAGCTGAATTTATCCTCTTTTGTTGGTCCGCCAATAACAGAAAAATTATCGATTGTCAAGCCAACAGAGTACTTTATGTAGTCTTTTAAAAAGACCGAACTATCTTGATTGTAAACGGCAGCAGTTTCGTTTTTAAAAGCCCGAATTTTACTAATAAACTCATTACTTCGGAGGTCTTTGAGTTGGTAGATTTCCGAAACATATTGATCCATCCAGGCTTCAAACCCTAAAATGCGGTAATTGATGTCGAAGGTATCTAGCTTGTAAAAAAGTAATTCTACCTCTTTTTGCGCTGCAAGGCTAGGAATACCAGCATCATCTGGAAGCTCAATGATATAACGGCCATTAGGCTGTACATAGAACCAGCTGCAACGGTCATTGCTGCAAATTTGTAACTGCTCGATTGTCGGGGTATTCCATTCAAATTGGAAAATCCCAATGCTGTCTGGTTTGACTTCAAGAAGTAGCGTGCGTTCGTTGCTTAAATAGTTGGTGGTGTGGTAAATAGATAGGGATGGGCTATTCCAGAAAGAAAGCCCCCTTACTTTTACTTGTGCAAAAGTTTGCTGGAAATAAATAAGGAAAATAAGGATTAGCAGTCGCTTGGTCATGGGTCTCAAACGAGTAAGTCAGGTCTTGTTACAAAAGGTGAGATGTCTGCACCATTTAAGAACATTTCGCGAATGATGCTTGAATTAATGGCACTGTGTTCTTGGTTCGTAAGGAAGAAAACGGTTTCAATTCCGGAAATAGAATGGTTCATATGGGCAATTGTACGCTCATATTCAAAATCTTTGCCATCGCGCAGCCCACGAACAATATGCGAAGCATGGATCTCTTTACAGAACTCTACGGTCAATTTCTGAAAAGTTTGAACCTTGATATTTGGAAATCCGACAAATAAAGATTGGATGTGCGTTACTTTTTGGTCGGTACTGAAAAGCCCTTGTTTTTTAGAATTGATGCCGATGCCAATAATGACTTCGTCAAAAAGCCCTAGCGCTTTGTGCACAACTGCTTCATGTCCTTTGGTAAAAGGGTCAAAACTACCGGGGAAAAGACAGCGTTTCATAAATTAGGTTTAAAGAAGCTAAAGTAGACATTCCCAAAATTACGACAAAAGTCAAAATGAGGGTCTGAACTGAAATCGTCTTGTTTGCCGTGTTCGATGATCAGAAAGCCATCGGGGCGCAGCAATTTTTTGTCGAAAATTTGTGCCATGAGTTCCTCATGAAAACCAAGATGAAAAGGCGGGTCGGCAAAAATGATGTCGTATTGCACGTTTTTTGCATTTTTACAATAAATGACACAATCTGATTTATAGACTTGCATCACCGAGGCAATTTGCAAGGTTTGCACATTTTGTTTCAAATATTGAACGCAGCGTGGATGACTGTCAATCGCTAATAAGCTTGCCGCACCTCTGCTGACAAACTCAAAGGAAATATTCCCGGTTCCGGCGCATAAATCAAGCACGTCCGCATCGAGCAGATCAGTTAGATTTTCCAGCACATTGAACAAACCTTCCTTGGCATAATCAGTAGTTGGTCGCGATGGAAAACCTGGAGGGGTTGCAAAGCGTTTTCCTTTTAGTGTTCCTCGTATGATCCGCAAAGTATGTCGTTTTGATAAGTGAAGAGTTGAAATTCTTGGATAGTGAAGTTTTCAAAATCCTTGAATTTCAGTAAAAGTTGTTGGATATGGTGTAGAGCTATACCTTCATTGGCTTGAGTCAAACCTAAAATGAAGGATTGATCAAGCCCTAACTTTTGTTGGTGAGCTAATAAGAAATAGATAAAGTCGCTTTCTTGTTGAAAATCATTGGCGGTACAGCTCAATAAGCGCTTTTGCTTGAAAACACTAAGTACAAACTTGCTTTCATGGAAAAAAACATGAATTTGATCAGCTTGTTTCTTTTGCGCCAAATAGTTTAATTGCAAGGATACTTCATGCTGCAATTGTTTGTGCTGTAGTTCGTTCTTGCAGTACTCAGTGAGCCATACTGGGACACTATAAATGACAACTAGTTCAAGGCTTTGGATGGTGTCGTAGCGCAATGTAAGCGTTTCTGCTAAGCGTCCGTGATTGAGTTCATAATAAGCTTGCAGCTGGGTAGCGTCAAAAAGATTACTCGGAAATAAAGTGTAATCTGGAGCAAACCATGTAATACGGTGTAAACTACTCTGTCGGAGTGCGGATTGAATAGATGTGCTCATGCGATGATTGACCAATGGTTTGTTCAAATCCAAAGGCAGTTGCTCCATACTTGTGCCCAGTTCATTTTTTTGAAGGAGCGTCAGTGTGTTTTCTGAAAAGGAAAGTACGAGTTGTTGCATGATCTTGTTTATAACTACTCTTCATTAGTGTACTGTGCAAAGCTACAATATTTAATTTTGTTGTCTCCTCTTATCAGTTAAAGATGTCAGCTGTACCCCATATAGATGCGTTTGTTGAGCGTTGTGCTAGCGTTTTTCAGTTCCCACTGACCAACGACCAAATTGCAGCACTTGATCAATTTGCGCAATTCTGGTACACTGAACAAAACAGAAAGGTCTGGGTGCTTACCGGTTTTGCCGGAACTGGTAAATCAACTTTGATCGCTGGTATCACACAACTATTGCGCATTGAAAAAATAAATTTTCGCCTATTGGCTCCCACAGGTAGGGCCGCAAAAGTTTTGTCCAACTATGCAGATCGGCCGGCAAGTACCATCCATAGACAAATCTATTTTTCAGGTGGCGAACTTGCGCAACAAGGCTTAACAAAAGCCCGGAATTTACACAAGAACACCTTGTTTTTTGTCGACGAGGCCTCTATGTTGGCAGATGCCGAGACGATGGATGCCGACAATTTGCTAGAGGATTTACTCAACTATGTGTACACTGGTGAAAATTGCCATTTAATTTTGATTGGTGACCCCGGTCAGTTACCTCCCGTTGGACAACCTTATTCCATAGCACTCAAACCACAACTCTTACTCGAGAGGTATCCGAGTTTAACCATTTATCATGCCCACCTCAATCAAGTTGTCCGCGTGAATGAACATTCAGGAATTCTAGATTGTGCCACTAAATTGCGCGGCCTACAAAACTATCAGTTACCGCTATTTGATCGCCTAAAACCCCAACAAGTCCAGAGAATAAACGGAGGTGAATTCCAAGAATATCTAGAATCATCTTTTTCTGAAGTGGGTACTGACGAAAGTATCTTGCTCACGATGTCAAATAAACGCGCCAACCAGTGGAATCGCGAAATAAGAAATCGGGTCTTTTACCGAGAGGAAATTCTCGAAAAAGGAGATTTATTGATGGTTGTTAAAAACAATTATTTCTGGCTAGACCCCAATTCAAAAATGGGTTTTATTGCCAATGGTGAATTGGCTAGAATAGACAGAGTTAGACGCTTCGAAGCACACTTTGGTTTTGAGTTTGCCTATATTGATCTTCGTTTTGTAGATTATCCTGAGCAGAGCCCTTTGAGTTGCTGGGTACATTTGTCGAGTTTGACAGATGAAGCACCTAGCCTAACAAGAGATACATTGCGCAAATTATTCTACGCGATAGAAGCCACACATTCGGATATCAAAAACAAACAAAAACGGTACCGAGAAGTAATGAAAAATCCGTTTTTCAATGCTTTACAAATCAAGTATGCACATGCGATAACAGTGCATAAAGCTCAAGGTGGACAATGGGCACATGTTTATATAGATTACGGTTTTATACCTGAAGAACGCAAAAACGACCAATATTTAAGGTGGTTGTATACCTCCGTAACGCGTGCAAGTGAAAAGCTCTATTTGCTCAATTTCCCTGACGACTATTTTATGGAATCAATGGATTAATTGTTCATCCAAGCTTTCAGGGCCTTTTCTTGATGCTGATTGTTTTGCACAGACTTCACAACCGAATGCTGTGCAAAAAAATTGCGATCAACCTCAGGAATAAAGCATTCTAAAATGCGGCCAGCCCGCTCGATAAGCAAGGTTTTGTTTTGGTTTTCATGGTAGCTGAGCCAATTATCAAGGTTTGGCAGGGCCCTCATGTTATTGACTGCAATAATAAGATCACCTAAAGATAAGCCACCCAATTCAGCCGGTGACCCAGGATAAATTTGTATAATTTGCCAATCTTTACCGACTTGAACTGTTTTTATACCAAATCGTGCTTCGGCATAACTTGTGGCTGCCTTTTGCTGCAATTCTAGTCCAAAATATTCGAATGCCTCTGAAAGTAACTGTTCGTAAGGTGCTGACCCGTAAACAAAATCTTTGAAAAATTCGTTGAAATCGAGACCGGAAAAATTCTCAAGCGCACGTTGGTAATCTTTTATAGAATAAGCTTTTTGTTGACAAGCAAAATCATAATAGAGTTGTTTCATGATAGTTTCAAGTCCAACTTTATTTTGGCTCGCTTGTCGTAATTTCATATCGATATAAAAGGCCAATAAACAACCTTCAGTGTAAATAGAGACTTTGCGGCCAGGCGCACCGGGCACATAACCATCTAGCCAGGTATCAAAGGATGCATTGGCAACACTCATTGAAAAGCGGGCAGGATTGTCCAGGTGTTTCTGAACTTGTTTGCTGAGTTCTTTGAGGTATTGTTCTAATGTAAAAACGCCACTTTTAAGTAAATAGAGGTCACCCATGTAGGTGGTGATACCTTCGTAAATGAAGCCGGCTTCAGAGTAGTTTTCTTGCTTGAAATTGTATGGATACAATTCAATTGGTCTGATAGATTTGACATTCCAAACATGATACAGCTCATGCGAGCTCACGCCAAGTAATTCGGTGTAAAGTGTGGTGAAAACATCAGCGCTTGGCCCCAAGGAAATGACCGTAGAACTTAGGTGTTCTACACCGTGATAGGCAGCGTAGGGTAAGGATTGAATCAAAAAAGTGAATTCTTTGACCGGGAACTCACCGAAATCTTCCATTTGCTTTCGAGTAAAACGCTCAAAATCGTGAAGTAATTTGTCCCAGGGAATGAACTTTTGGTTGTTAAAGCAAATGTGAAACGTGGTGCCTTCGATCGTGTAGCTGCGACGCTCTATTTGCGCACTGCAAATAAATGGGCTATCTGCTAACTGATCAAAATCTGTAAAGCTTGCTTTGTTATTTTCAAAGTTTACCCCAGCGGCAATTTGATATTTTTCAGGAAGATGCAATTGCACTTCTATTCCATTCTTCTCCTGAGGACTTGAGTAAATGAAGCAATTGACCGGATTGATGTAAAGTTGCTGTTCGTCGAGATAGCTCGAGCCAGCATTGAGTTCTGCTGCGTAATAACTGTATTCAATTGTTACAAAAGCTGAAGCCTCACAAGCTACCTTCCAGGTATCTTTGCGCGTCTTGCTGAGCGCAAGCCGCTCGTTTTTGTCATTGAAGGCGCGTAATCCTTTGATGTTTTTTGCAAAATTCCCCAATTCGTAGCGCCCTGGTCGCCAACTCGCCAATTCCAAAAACAGTTCGGCTTCAGTTACCGGGATGCGCGCCTTGAACTGAATGTAGCGCGTTTGGGGTTGGTCGCAGAAGACGTCGTAGCGAATCATGGTTTATGCGTAAAGTTCGGCCTGAAGTTGGGCGATTTTATCGTCGTTGAGGTAGTCGTCGTAGTTCATCATTTTATCGATGATGCCGTTAGGCGTCAATTCAATGATGCGGTTGGCTACAGTGCTCACTAATTCGTGGTCATGAGAGGTGAATAGCAAAGTACCTTGAAATTCTTGCATGGCATTGTTGAGTGCCGTAATGGATTCAAGGTCTAGGTGGTTGGTCGGCTCATCCATCAGTAGTAAATTGGCTTTGGCCAACATCATTTTGGAAAGCATACAGCGTACTTTTTCCCCACCCGATAAAACAGTAGCCATTTTCATAGCTTCTTCACCAGTGAAAAGCATACGACCTAAAAACGTGCGTAGATAAACTTCCTCGCGTTCTTCGTCTGTGAGTGCATACTGACGCAACCAATCGATAAGACTCAATTTATCTTCAAAATAATGGTGGTTGTCGTTTGGTAAATATGCGGTAGTAATAGTTGTTCCGAAGGTGAATTCGCCGGTATCCGGTTTATTGGATCCAGCTAAAATTTCAAAGAAGTGTGTCAGTGCAACAGAATCTCTGGAAATAAAAGCAATTTTGTCGCCTTTGTTGACGGTAAGGTAAAGGTCTTTGAAGAGCGTTTTGCCTTCGACGCTTTTACTGAGGTTTTCAATACTAAGAATTTGATTGCCGGCATCGCGCTCCTGATGAAAAGTAATGCCTGGGTAGCGTCGAGAAGATGGTTTGATTTCTTCTAGATCGAGGTTATCAAGCATTTTACGACGCGAAGTTGCTTGTTTAGACTTCGCGGCATTGGCAGAAAAGCGCGAAATAAACTCCATGAGTTCTTTCTTCTTTTCTTCGGCTTTTTTATTCTTGTCTGCGCGTTGACGAGCAGCTAATTGCGAAGATTGATACCAGAAGGTATAGTTACCAGTAAATAGATTGAGTTTGCTGAAATCGATGTCACAAATGTGTGTACAAACGGTATCTAAGAAGTGACGGTCGTGGGAAACAACAATGACGGTATTTCTGAAGTCGAGTAGGAAGTCCTCGAGCCAAGAAATGGTTTTGAGGTCGAGGTCGTTGGTTGGCTCATCGAGAATCAGTACGTCTGGGTTGCCAAAAAGGGCTTGCGCCAAAAGCACACGAACTTTGAGGTCATTGGAGAGTTCTTCCATTAATAAATAATGCTTCGACTCATCAATACCCAAATTGCTCAGCAAGGTAGCCGCATCAGTTTCAGCGTTCCAACCTTCTAAATCTGCAAATTCTCCTTCGAGTTCAGCGGTTTTCATGCCATCCTCCTCTGAGAAATCTTCTTTGGCATAAAGTGCGTCTTTTTCAACCATGATTTCATAGAGGCGTTTGTGCCCCATAATGACGGTTTGCAAAACTTGGCATTGGTCAAACTCAAAGTGGTTTTGTTTCAACACTGCCATGCGCTTGCCTGGTTCGAGCTCTACACGTCCCGTAGTTGGGTCTTGATCACCGGTAAGGATTTTTAGGAAAGTTGATTTCCCCGCGCCATTAGCACCGATTACGCCGTAGCAATTGCCATTGACAAATTTTACGTTGACTTCGTCAAATAAGACGCGTTTACCAAATTGAAGGGAGAGGTTGGATACCGAAAGCATGCTGAAAATTTTTGCGCAAAGATAGGCAAAAGAAATCAGCTATTTGAACAGGTGTAAATGAAGGCAGGAGGGAAGTTAAATACGGTATAATCTATTTGTACTTTAGAGAAATAGTCACCATACATTTTCTTGAGTCCTCGGGAATATTGAAACTGAATAAATTTCCCTTCAGGAGTCAGGCTATTTTTACAGCCAGTAAGAATGGAGCTGCGCAGTTCTTTTGGGAAATTAGATAGGGGTAAAGAGGAAATGATGTAATCGGCGTGTTTAAGTCCAATTTCTTTCAAAAACAAGCTGATATCAGTAGCCGACCCATGAATGAGTTTGACCTGTGGGGAAATGATTTGCTTTTGTAAATTGTTAAAAAAAGCATCATTGAGCTCAATGACTAATAACTGACAATCTTTGGGTATTGCTTTGACCAGAGCCTTGGTGAAGACACCGGTTCCTGGGCCTAATTCAATAATGAGTTTGGCTTGGCTAAAATCTATAGGTGCCAACATTTTGGAACTCAAAAAACGAGAGCTCGGAAGCACAGAGCCAACCATTCGATTGGCCTTGAAAAATTCTCTAAGAAAGGAACGACGAGACATAAGTTAGTCTACTAAAGACGCAAGTTCACCTCTAATAACTCCTCTGATTTGCCCTTGAAGTGTTGCATCTTTAAAAGGACTGAAACGCAGCTGTTCTGGATGCATATTTGGCACATAAGGAAGACTTGGGTCAAAAAGTGTGAGTTCTGCAAAAGCACCTTCCTCAATGATGTTTGGCTCAAGTCCTAGTACTTTGCGAGGACCTCCATTTAACGCCTGTAATAGAGATACTAAATCTTGCTGATAGTGTGTATTTAGGGCAGCGAAGAAAGTTTCTAGTTGTGGAGTACCAAAATGAGCAAGGTCAAATTCAAGGTCTTTTTCTTCGAGGTCTCCGGGGCGGTGGTCGCTGACGATGGCATCGATAGTACCATCAATGACTCCTTCCCAAAGTGCTTTTTGATCAGTTTCAGTTCGTAAAACAGGAAGTACTTTAAAACGTGTATCAAAAGCTAACATTTCTCTTTCTGTAAAGCAAAGGTTCATGATATGGACATCTGCCGTCACATCTAGCCCTTCTTTCTTCGCTTTTCTAACAAGTTGAACAGCTTCAGCGGTACTGAGGCCACTAAGGTGTAATTTACCTCCGGTATAGGCTAAGATGCGCAAATTGCGCTCTGTTTCAATGATTTCAGACAAGTGTGGGTCTGCCTTCAGGCCCGTACGTGTAGAAGCAATGCCTTCATTGACTTGGCCTTTGCTACTTAGCGAGTTATTTCTTGGAAAAACACTAACGCGTCCACCGAAATCTCGGGTATAAAGCAATGCGCGTTGTAGAATGCCCGCATTGACAACATGGTTATCATCGGTAAATAAACGCACACCATGGTTGTAGAGGTCATACATTTCTGCGAGTTCTTCACCATGCAAGCCTTTAGTTAGGGCGCCATTGACACCTAATAATGTAGTGGCGCCTTGTGCTTTTTGTTGGGCGTAGGTCACTTGGCCTTTGCTGTCCATTACGGGTTGTGTAATGGGCTGAATATATACTCGTGTGAAGCCTCCAAGACTGGCTGTTTCAAGACCATTTTGTATGGTTTCTTTGTGCTCATAACCAGGGTCGCAAAAATCAGCTTTTAGGTCAATAAAACCAGGAGCAACACAAAGCTCTTGAGAACTCACTTGCAAGGCATCGGCTGCATCGATTTTTGGTGCCACTTGACTAATATGGCCATTTTCAATAAGGATGTCCAACACTTGGTTGTTGAACTTTGATTGTGGGTCGTAGATTCGGACCTGATTGAGTTGAATTTTCATTTCCACCATTTTAACAAAGCAAGCTCGAGCAATAAAAAAAGCAAACTAAAAATGAGCAAGCTGCGCCAATAATAAGCTACTTGATCAATTTGGAGTGCTGTTAGGCTCTGACCATCTTTGATGCTGTTAAATTTACAATTTTTTATGCCGTTAGACTCGAATAAATCGAGGAGATCTTGAGATTTTAAGTAGTTCAGTCGAGATTCGGTTCTTGGGTAATTGAGTGCCAGTTGCCCAATTGGTTCTGGTGCAAGGAGTTGATAAATACCTGCTTTCAATTTCTCAAGCGCAGCAGGACCACTCAGATTGATTTGAATAAGTCCTTCAATTTTTCTGATTTGTGGGATGAATTCGAAGTCTTTGGAATTCATTTTCAACGGAAGGTCTCCTGGAGCTTGCGCTCGGATGCCTACTTGCGCATCTTGACCGATCATTGCATATAAGGGATAACGCTGCGCCGCGAACTCGCCACATCGGAGTAAAACGGTTGGGAATATGGTTTGTTGTGCCAAGCTTCCGAAGGAGGGGTCAAGGGAAGCAGTGAAAAGAAAAGCATTTTGTTGCGCCCTCAGAAATAATGCTTGTCCCGATCGAAGCGAGAGCAGAGGAATGGCAACACTTTGCTGCTGCCCATTAACCAAATAATGTTTAGATACAATTGGTGTTTGTAGGCGTTGTAATTGTTTTTCAAAAACACCTTTAAAGAATGGATCTTCGTAGGCGATTTTTTGCAATTGTAAACCTGAAGTTGTCGTTGCACCGAGTTGAGGTAATTGGAGTGCTCGGAGCAAGGGATTGTAGGACTCGGTGACAATTTTTGAACCTGGGATGATGAGTATTTTGTGTCCATTTGTTACTGCCTCCAATAAATCAGACCTCAGCCCGGTGGAAATTTCATCAAGACCATTTAAAACAATGAGGTCTGAGGCGGTCAACTTTTCAGAATTGACGGCTCCGGGATCAAGTTGTGTAACTTGGTAACGAGGCTCTACAGCGTATGCAGCCGCTACTCGCTGACTAGCAGTTTCATTTTGAATCAGACAAATCCGAGTTGCAGCAGGTACCTCATATGCAAAATTCCAAGTGTCATCAAAATGAATTTGAGCATCCGTGATACTCATGTTTCCTTTTACGGCACCTTTATTTTTCTCGGTAAACGGAAAGCTGACCACTTTGCTTTGGTTGTTTCCGATTTTTAAAAACATGGTTCTTTTGGTCTTGCCAAGTTCCAAATTGAGTTCTAAGTTATTGTCGGTATCTGAGCCCGAGTGTCTAATGCGGGCAAAAAGTTCTTGGTTGGCATCGTATTGTTGGGTTGGGTTGCCAAACCAGATGCTGTCAATAAATACGTTGTTAGGTTTTTGAGCGCTGAGTTGGTATAAATAGAAAGGGTCTTGAGGCGCTGGTTCTTGGCTCTTTAATTGGGCGTTTTGGCTTTGAAAGTCTGAAATTAAAAAACGTTGCACTGAACTGAGCGGCCCAACAAGTGCCTCGTGCTGCTTTATTTGTTGTGTTTGCCAATCTATGATGTCGTTAAGGCTTCTAGAAAGCGCAAAAGGTTCTAGTTGATCGAGGTAGCGTAAAGCTTCCGCTTTTGTCACAAAGAATTGTTCCTGACTATTGAGGTGATTGCTGCAAATCAGAACATTTGTGTTCGGTTTGATTTGTGTGAGTACGCGCTTTGCCAATTCTCTTGCTTCTGAAAGTAGCGTTCCTTCGGCTCCGAGGGCTGTCATGGAAAAAGAGTTGTCTAGATAAATTATGACGGCATTTTTACCACTTTTTTGATTGTGAGCAGTTGGAATAAAAGGGTTGGCAAATGCTATAATTAGGGAGCTAATTGCTAAAATTCTTGCAGCTAATATAAGGTAGTGTTTAAGCTTGCGAGCGCTTTGTTCTTGTTTTTCGAGATACTGAATAAAACGCAGTGACGAAAAAAACAGGGTTTTTCTTTTTCTAAAATGGAAGAGGTGAATGAGAATAGGAATGAGTACTAAAAAGAGCAGCCATAAGCGTTCGGGGTGTACAAATTCCATAATTCAAAATTAGTAAAAAACAGATTTAGGGGTATAAAAAAACTGCCCGAAATCCGGGCAGTTTTTTGATTGAAGTCTTTTAGTTTTTAAGTGCATCCAGGCGCTTCTTGTATTCTTGCGCCTTGTCAATATTACCCAATTTCATGTTTGTCTTGTAGAGAATGTCCAAAATGGCTTTGTCGTTCTCGTTTTGGCTAGCATATTTTTCTAATGGAACCAACGCTTGTTTGAAGAGGTCCATGGCTTCTTTTTCGACGAGCGCTGTTTTTGGGTCTTTGTAATCCATCTCGATGGTTAAGTTGCGCTTCTCGACTGCTAAGTTATAGAGGTGAGCCCCCAGTTGATAGAGTGCCTCGTTGTAATTAGGATCGATTTCTAACGCTTTTTGGAGCGCAGCAGTTGCTTTTTCATTTTCCTTTTTATCCATGTAGCTTGTACCAAGCACGTAATAAAGTTGCTTATTGGAAGGGTCAATTGCTAGGGCCTTGTTGATGTAAGTTTCTGTAGCAGCTACATCTCCTTTTTGGAGGTTGATATTGACTAAGCTGATCAAGATGTCGATATTGTTCGGCATGGCTGCTGAAAAACTGGAAGCAAAACTTATGGCTTCGTCGTACTTTTTAGCGGCAAGGAAATCTTCGACAGCATAGTTTACGGCTAAAGATGTATTGACCTCTGCATCTTTGAATGTTTCACCCAGAAAACTTTTTACCTCACTCGCAGCAAGGAAAGCCTGAGCAGCAGCGGCATATTTTTTTTCGTTGTAGGCTACAATTCCTTGATTGAACAACAATTCTACGCGCATGTTGATGAAAGTCTCGGCATCAGCTTTGTAGGTTTTTTTTGGATCCTCGAGCACTTTTTTGAACGAAGCAACAGCAACTTCTTTGTAACCCTTTAGAAGTGCTTCATCAGCTTTAACATTTGAGCTTGTGGCTTCGATGGTAGCAGTTTCAATGAGTGCGTAATAGATTTGAGCACGGTTCAAATGCATTTTGAAATCTTCTGCAGTTTCAGGATTCGTGGCAGCTAGATCGATGAAGTTTTTGGCTTCTGTCACCGTTTTTTTATTGGCAGTGATGTCACCGGCAGGATTGTATTTGCGCATTAAAAGAATAGCGTCTGTTACGTTTTTCTTTTGGGCAAAGGTTACCGAACTGAGTACAATGCTGAATGCGGTAAGAAGGAGTTGTTTTTTCATGTTTTTATTTATTATTCGCTTTGTGCTTCTGAATTGTCAATTTCTGTGCCATTTTCAGTGAGCGGATCGATTTCTGTAGCATCTTCCTCTTCGTCTTCGGATCTTGGAACGCGAGCGATTGCTGCAATTTCAGAATTGCCTTTGAGGTTGATGAGCTTCACACCTTGTGCTGCACGCCCCATGGTTCGAATGGTGTCGATGTGCATACGGATTGTGACTCCTGATTTAGTGATGATCATGAGGTCATCTTCGTCAAATACATTCTGGATGGAAAGAAGTTTACCAGTTTTTTCGGTAATGTTAAGTGTCTTAACACCTTTACCTCCGCGGTTGGTGATGCGGTAAACTGGTTCTTTATCTTCTGGATCATTGAGGAAGGTGCGTTTCCCGAAGCCTTTTTCTGAAACTACTAGAATAGTAGAGAAAATATCTTCAACGCAAATCATGCCAATAACGACATCTGTAGTGGAGGTGAGTGTTACACCACGCACCCCGGATGCGTTTCTTCCCATTGGGCGAACGGTTGCTTCGTTGAAACGAATGGCACGGCCTTCGCTCGTTGCCAACACGATTTCGTTGCTACCGTTGGTGAGTTTCGCTTCGAGCAGCTCATCGTTTTCACGGATACCAATGGCGTTGATGCCGTTGCTACGCGGACGAGAATAAGCTTCAAGCGAGGTCTTTTTAATGACTCCTTGTTTGGTACACATCACGATAAAGTTGTTTTCAACGTAGTCTTTGTCTGTGAGGTCCAGTACTTTGACGTAGGCTTTTACTTTGTCGTCTTGTGGAATATTGATGAGGTTTTGGATGGCTCGACCTTTTGACGTTTTGTTGCCTTCAGGGATTTCGTACACGCGCATCCAGAAACAGCGTCCTTTCTCGGTGAAAATGAGTAGGTAATTGTGATTGGTTGCAACAAATAAATGCTCAAGGAAATCTTGATCACGGGTTGCAGAGCCTTTGGAGCCCATTCCACCGCGGTTTTGAACTTTGTATTCGGCTAGATTCGTACGCTTGATATAACCGGCATGAGAGATGGTGACCACCACTTCTTCATCAGCAATAAGGTCTTCCATGCGCATTTCACTCGCGGCATATTCAATGGATGAACGGCGCTCGTCTCCGTATTTATCACGGATTTCAATGAGTTCGTCCTTGATGATTTGCATGCGTCGCTCTTCTTTATCGAGGATATCTTTGAGGTCAGCAATGAGTTTCATGAGCTCATCAAACTCAGCACGCAGCTTATCTTGCTCGAGGCCAGTAAGTTGTCGCAAACGCATATCTACGATGGCTCTGGTTTGAATATCGGACAAGCCAAAGCGTGCGGCCAAGCGATCGCGGGCGTCGTCTGGGCTAGCCGAAGACTTGATGATCTCAATAACTTCATCGATGTTGTCAGAGGCAATGATGAGGCCTTCTAAAATATGAGCACGTTCCTCGGCTTTGCGTAAATCAAAGCGTGTGCGGCGAATCACTACTTCATGACGGAAGTCAATGAATTGTTCGATGAGTTCGCGGACATTGAGTAGGCGAGGTCTGCCGTCAACCAAACAAATATTGTTGACAGAAAACGAGGTCTGAAGTTGGGTAAACTTATAAAGTTTGTTGAGTACTACGTTGGCAATGGCATCGCGCTTGATTTCAAAAACAATGCGCATTCCGTTGCGGTCAGATTCATCACGTAAATCTGAAATGCCTTCGATTTTTTTATCGTTGACCAACTCGGCGATCTTTTTGATCATCTCAGCCTTGTTGACTTGGTACGGAATTTCTGTAACAATAATTTGTTCGCGACCGTTTTCTTCTTCGATTTCTGCTTTACCCCTGATGACAACGCGGCCACGACCAGTTAACAACGCATCTCTTACGCCTTCGTAACCATAGATAATTCCACCGGTTGGGAAATCTGGGGCTTTGATGTATTGCAATAATTCCTCAGCTTCGATGGCGCGATTATCGATATAGGCAATTGTGCCATCAATGACCTCCGTGAGGTTGTGGGGCGCCATATTTGTAGCCATACCTACAGCAATACCTGCTGCTCCGTTGACAAGAAGGTTTGGAATTTTGGTAGGAAGTACGGTTGGTTCTTCTAGGGAATCGTCAAAGTTTGGACGAAAATCGACGGTTTCTTTTTCGAGGTCGTCGAGCATTTCTTCAGCAATCTTGCGAAGTCTTGCTTCGGTGTAACGCATTGCTGCCGGGCTATCACCATCGACAGAACCAAAGTTACCTTGTCCGTCAACCAAAGGATAGCGCAAAGACCACGGTTGTGCCATACGCACCATGGTGTCGTAAACAGAACTATCTCCGTGTGGGTGATACTTACCTAGTACTTCACCAACGATTCTTGCTGACTTTTTGTAAGGTCTGTTGGAATAGACGCCGAGGTCTTGCATCCCGTAGAGCACCCTGCGGTGAACTGGTTTGAAGCCATCCCGGACATCAGGGAGTGCGCGTGAGACAATGACAGACATCGAATAATCGATGTATGCTGATTTCATTTCGTCTTCAATGTTGATCTGAATGATTTTTTCGCCTTCAGCCATATTATTGCGTTAGTCTATGCGTTAGTTAATTAGATTTCCAAAATTAATAAAATGCACTTCCTTCGCGTGCGGCCTCACTATTTTTTACTAACAAAATGCAGATATAAATTGTGGATAAAAGCGAATGATGTGCACAGATAAAAGTTATATTTGTAACAACGATTAAATGCCCATGGAAGCTAAATTTTCTCCGCGTGTCAAGGACATGATCAGTTACAGCCGTGACGAAGCTGTTCGCCTCTCCAACGAATTTGTTGGAGCCGAACATTTATTGCTTGGTTTGATCCGACTCAATGAAGGTACCGCAGTCAAGATTCTCAATGAATTCAACGTCGATCTCATCCAACTCAAGTCGGAACTCGAAAAGATCTTAAAGAAAACAGCAGTACAGCATTTAGTGAGTACCAATATTCCTTTGCTCAAGCAAGCAGAGAATATCATTAAGCAGTCCTACCTAGAATCCAAAGAATTCAAGCAAACCATAATTGGTACAGAACATCTTTTACTCACAATATTACGTTACGAAGACAGCGTTGCCTGTCAAGTTTTAAACAAATACGGTGTGCTATACGACAGTGCCCGTGAAGAATACGAACTTATGCTACAAAACAATCAACAACCGCGTTCAGAATTTCCGAGTTCTGGAAATGAAGAAGAAGAAAACTTTGGCGCTTCACAGCGCAAAAGCGCCGATCCAAAATCCAAAACGCCTGTTTTAGATAATTTTGGCCGAGACCTCACCAAAATGGCCGAGCTTGGTCGTTTAGATCCGATTGTTGGTCGCGAGAAAGAAATCGAACGCGTGAGTCAAATTTTATCTCGACGCAAGAAAAATAACCCAATACTCATCGGCGAGCCAGGTGTTGGTAAGTCAGCTATTGCTGAAGGTTTGGCGCTCAGAATTGTGCAAAGAAAAGTATCTCGTATACTATTTAATAAGCGCATCGTTTCACTTGATTTAGCTTCATTAGTGGCAGGGACCAAATACCGCGGTCAGTTTGAAGAGCGCATGAAAGCAGTCATGCAAGAAATCGAAAAGAACCCTGATATCATTTTATTTATCGATGAAATACACACAATTATTGGTGCAGGTGGCGCAAGTGGTTCCCTCGATGCATCCAATATGTTCAAGCCAGCACTAGCGCGTGGCGAAATGCAGGCCATCGGGGCCACAACTCTTGATGAATATCGCCAGTACATCGAAAAAGACGGCGCACTTGAAAGACGCTTCCAAAAAGTGATCATTGAGCCAACAAGCATTGATGAAACTGTTCAAATATTGCACAATATCAAAGAGCGTTACGAAGACCACCACAGCGTTCGCTACACAGACGAAGCAATCTTAGCATGTGTAAAGCTTACGGAGCGCTATATTACAGACAGACACTTGCCTGACAAAGCTATTGATGCACTTGATGAAGTTGGTTCGCGTGTGCACATCACCAATATTCACGTCCCTAAAGAAATCACAGACATTGAAGGTCAAATCGAAGGCTTGAAATCTCAAAAAGCTGAAGTCATTCGCTCTCAGCAATATGAAAAGGCTGCCGAACTTCGAGATGCAGAGCGCAAGCTCCAAGAACAACTCGAAGCAGCCAAGACGAAATGGGAAGAAGAGGCTAAGAACAATCGCGTAACTGTCACCGAAGAAAATGTCGCAGAAGTTGTTTCCATGATGAGTGGCATACCGGTAACCAAAGTCTCGGAATCCGAGCTCGGAAAATTGGTTAAAATGGCCGAGACTATTCGTGGAAAAGTCATTGGCCAAGACGACGCCGTTGAAAAAGTAGTGCGCGCCATTCAAAGAAATAGAGCAGGCCTCAAAGACCCAAATAAGCCAATTGGCTCCTTCTTTTTTCTCGGCCCAACGGGTGTTGGAAAAACGCAACTCGCCAAAATTCTTGCTAAAAACCTATTTGATTCAGAAGATGCCCTGATCCGCATAGACATGTCTGAATATATGGAGAAGTTCTCTATTTCTAGATTAGTTGGGGCTCCTCCTGGATATGTGGGCTACGAAGAAGGAGGACAACTCACTGAAAAAGTACGTCGCAAGCCTTATGCAATCATCTTGCTTGACGAAATCGAAAAAGCACATCCCGATGTTTTCAATTTGTTATTGCAAGTCCTTGATGATGGTCACATGACCGATGGTTTGGGTCGAAAAATTGATTTCAAGAATACCATTCTGATCATGACTTCCAATATTGGCGCCCGACAACTTGCCGATTTTGGTACAGGTGTTGGTTTTGGTACCAAAGCCAAAGAAGAAGCTCAAGAGCAAAATGCACTCTCTGTAGTTCAAAATGCATTGCGCAAGGCTTTTTCTCCGGAGTTCTTGAATCGTGTTGACGACATGATCATGTTCAAGTCCTTGAAGCGCGAAGACATTCATCGCATCATCGACATCGAACTTGAAAAATTACTGTTACGTATTGGTAATTTAGGTTACAACGTTTCTTGTACTGATGCTGCTAAAGACTTTATTGTAGATAAAGGTTACGATGAAAAATTTGGCGCACGTCCACTCAAAAGAGCCATCCAGAAATACATCGAAGATCCGCTCGCTGAAGAGATTATCAATGCCAATTTACAAGCCGGAGATACCATTGCGCTTGACTACGCTGCCGGTAAAGAGGTACTGGATCTCAATATCAAAAAAGCCAAAGCACCAAAAGCAAAAGGGGATACCCCAGCAGAGTAAGCGTCAACTGGATACTTGGCCACCTTAAGTGAAATAGAAGCACTTGTAATTGCGCGTTCCAAAACAGCGTCCTTTACTGCTTTTCATCAATATTTTTTGGATCAACCGAAAGATATCCCTTCTCTCGTTGAGTTGGCTCTATCCAATAAAGCCCATCCGGTGCCTGCCTACAGCGCGTGGTTACTGGTACACGTTGCTAAAAGCCAGCCTCAATTGCTCTATAAATTTCAAAATGAACTAGAGCTTGCCTTGTTGACAACCACTAAGCACGATATTCAACGCAGTTTATTGGTTGTTTTATTGAGTTTTCCAATGAGAAATAAGCATGCGGGGGCCTTGCTTGATCTATACTTTCATATTTTTCAGAATTCAGATGTGAAAGTGGCCAATCGGGTTTACGCCCTTTATCATTTGAAACGCATGCGCAAGAAATATCCCGAAATTGATGCTGAAGTCAAGGCACAAATTCAACTCATTGAAGAGCTTGGCGATATCAAGCCAGCACTTAAAGTAGGGATTAGAAATTACCTCAGTGCTTAACGACAACTTCTTCGTAAGGCACACGTACGCGCTCTCCCCAAATTCCAGGCTCTGTGCCTTTACCAATCACAACAACCATGTTGATGTGTGTTCTACGCGGTAATTTGAGCATTTTCTTGAGTCGTTTTTCATCAAAACCCTCTAATGGGCAGGTATGAAATCCTTCAGCTGCGATAGATAGCATAAACGTTTGGGCGGCAAGCGCACATGACTTTTGGGTAACCACGCGTACTGCCGAGGCACCACCGGTGCGATAAAAAGGCTTGAATAAGCCGCCAAAGAAACTAATGCTGAGCCTGAGTGCGGCCAATAACCTTAGTGGGTCTGCTGCGTAAAGTAAGGGCATTACTTTGCCGTAATATTGAAGCATCATTTTTTGTGCTTTGGTGGGCTCTCCTGAAATTTCATTTTTAACTTGATTCAAGTGCCACTGTTGTCTGCCTTTCCATTTGTCAGGGCGAGCAACAAAAACGACCATCTGTTGTGCAGTTTTTGCAGCTGATTGATTCAAACAAATAGGTACCATTTGTTCGAGTGCAGCAGGGCTATTGATCCAATGGAATTCCCATAATTGCATGTTGCTCGAATTAGGCGAAAGAATGGCTCTTTTGAGACTGCGCTCAATCACCTCATTAGGAACTTTTATGTTGGGGTCAAATTTTCGGTTACTGCGTCTGAACTGAACAATGGATTCAAAAACTTCTTGTTGCTGCATGATTTTAAGCTGTCTTAGTGTTTTTTAATCTTTTTGAATAGGGGTAAGTGTGTAACCTTGCGCTTTTAAAAGTGCAACAACGCCCTCAGGGCCGCCTAAATGCCCGGCGCCAACTGCGAAAAATGTACTTTCTTTTTGCATTTGACTGCTCATTGGGGCGATCCAGCTTCGGTTTCTTGCCAAGAGTAAAAGTTCATTAAATTCTGGGTATTGTGCAGTTTCTTCAAGCATCATTGCTCCGAGACCTTCTAAATCTTCCTTGAGATAGAGGGCCAGTAAGGTGTCGTAATTAGACATATTGTTTTGATAATCCTCTTTAAGCATCCCTACTTGTGTAGACATTGGTAGCTTTTCAAATAACGAGAGTTGAAAATCAATGGTTTCGAGCCCCATAGTTTTTTTATGTTGTTTTTTGGCCATTTTATTGAATTCCATTTCATATGAGGCCATATTTTTCATGCTTTCCTGAATAAGAAGACTTGAGAAAAACATAGGTTGTAGTCTGCTGCTGCGCTCAAACTTGCTTTCGTTCCATTTTAAACTATCCATACAGTACATTTTGAGCTTGATGTAATCTTGTGGCTCCATAATGTCTTTGAGGGTTTTTCCGTCAGCTAAAACAGCGCGTTGCGCCATTGCAATTTTCTCAGCAGCGCTCATGTTGAGGTCTACTTCCATGGCTAGCGTGGCACATGTTTTAAAAGCCCGTTCAAGGCTTTTAGGAAGTTCGAATTGCTCTTTAGGTAAGATATGGATTGTTCCGTACAGATAAGAGGGTTGTGCAAGGTCTTTTCCTGTAATTTGGTAAAGAAGTTGTGCTTGACTAATGGTGCTAAAAAGGCAAAATAATACGATTATTGCTCTCATGGGGTCAAATTAAATGAATTGTAAAATTAATGATAAACAGATGTGTTAGTGGTGAAATCTGCTTTTTTGACACTTTTTGACAGCTTCATACTGCCAGCTTGTCTTAAAGTCAGACTTGGCCTTATCTTTGCAAAGAACAGACCAAAGTAAAACAGAGTCATTATGTCAGTCGAAAACGAAGCACAAGAAGCATACAGCCAAGAAGAACAAGCAAGTAATTCGAAAGAAACCGAGCAGCAAGAATCCGCCGAGCAGCAAGTAGATCAAAATATCGAAGCTGATCAGGCTCAGGAGTCCCAGACAACTCAGCCCGATGAATTTCGCGAGAAATTTGTGCGCCTATATGCAGAGTTTGAAAACTATCGCAAGCGCACCAATCAAGAGCGTCTTGATTTGATCGTGACAGCAAACGCCGGTTTGTTAAAAGATTTACTTCCGGTTCTCGACGACTTCGATCGAGCAATCACTAACAATGAAAACCTCGATGACGCGGCAGCTTTGCGCGAAGGTTTTAAACTCATTCAAAACAAATTCAAACAAATTTTACTTTCCAAAGGTTTGAAAGAAATGGAAGCGAAAGGTCATGATTTTGACAGCGATTTGCATGAGGCTATTGCCAATATTCCTGCTCCTGAAGACAACTTGAAAGGTAAAGTAGTAGATGATGTGGAGAAAGGTTATTTTCTCAATGAGAAGGTCTTGCGTTATGCAAAAGTAGTTGTCGGACAATAAGAAGAGCATGAGTAACAAAAGAGATTATTACGAAGTTTTAGGCGTCTCAAAAAATGCCGACGAAGGCGAAATTAAAAAGGCCTACCGCAAGTTAGCGCTCAAGTATCACCCTGATAAAAACCCAGACGACGCCAGTGCTGAAGAAAAATTCAAAGAAGCGGCAGAGGCTTATGAGGTCTTGAGTAACGCCGAGAAAAAAGCACAGTACGATCGTTTTGGTCATGCAGGTATGGGCGGTGCTGGTGGTTTTGGTGGCGGCATGAACATGGACGATATTTTCTCTCAATTTGGCGACATTTTTGGAGGAGCTTTCCGTGGATCATTCGGTGGTAGTCGAGGTGGTTCAAGAGTTGTTAAAGGTACCAATCTTCGTGTCAAAATGAAGCTTACGCTGGAGGAAATTGCCAATGGTGTCAACAAAAAAATAAAAGTCAATAAGCTCGTTCAAGCAGAAGGAGTTACCTACAAAAACTGCCCAACTTGTCAAGGCACCGGGCGCATCACACGAGTTGCTCAAACTTTTCTCGGTGCGATGCAAACGCAGTCCACTTGTCATGTTTGTCAAGGTGCTGGAAAAACAGTAGAATCCAAACCTTCAGATGCCGATGCACAAGGTCTGAAGCGCCAAGAGGAAGTCATTGAAATTGATATTCCGGCTGGTGTAGAAGACGGCATGCAACTCAGTGTGCGCGGTAAAGGAAATGCGGGCCCGTTCAATGGCGCGGCTGGTGACCTCATCGTCGTCATCGAGGAGGTCGCTCATGAAGAATTGCGTCGCGAAGGCGAAAACCTTCATTATGATGCCTTTGTAAACTTTGCCGATGCTGTTCTTGGTGCTTCACTTGAAGTACCTACAGTTGGGGGTAAGGTTAAAATCAAGATGGATGCGGGTACGCAAAGTGGTAAAGTGTTGCGCTTGCGCGGTAAAGGATTACCGAGCGTTCAAGGCTATGCTACCGGTGATCTCTTTGTACACCTACACGTATACACGCCAACACAAGTGAGTAAAGAAGAACGCGAGACACTCGAAAAACTCCGTGACTCCGAAAATTTTGACCCTCAAAAAGCGCAAAAAGACAAAGGCTTCTTCAGTCGCATGCGCGATATGTTTTCCTGATGCGTTACATTGAGGCGGCACAAAAAGGGAAGAGGTCTACTTGGTTATATGCCGGTGGAATAGCTTTATTAGTGCTGCTTTATATCCTCGGTTCCTTGCCACTTTTTCTGGATTGGCAAATGCGTTTTCCAGGCACAGAACTTACCTTGGATGATGCTACAATGATCGAGCAATTTGGAAAGCTGAGGCTATTCTTTTGGATGCTTTTTCCGTTTACCTTGCTCTTTTTTGGTCTATTGATTTATTTAGTACTGATCCATAAACGGCGATTACTGGATATTTTTACGGCAACAAAGCATTTTAGGTGGTCCCGATTTTTTTGGTTTGCTGGCATTTTGTCCGTCTTACTCTCAGTGGTGTCTATTTTGCCTTTTGCCATTTCCAATGAGCTAAATACCATTTTGCATTGGAATTTCAACGCGCAAAAGTTTTTTCCGCTCTTGGCGCTTTCACTGTTGTTCATTCCGATTCAAGCGGCTGCGGAAGAGTTGATTTTTCGTGTCTATGCGCTGCAGGGTTTGTATGCGCGTACCGGGAGAATTTGGTTAAGTATGTTGCTGAGTGCCGTCCTCTTCGCAACTGTACATGGCTCCAATCCAGAAATCCAAGCCTTGGGGCCAGCAATTATACTGTATTACTTTATGGCAGGCTTTTTTCTGGCACTGATCACCGTTCAAAATAATGGCTTAGAATTAGCCTTGGCTTACCACAGTATCAATAACCTCTTTAGCGCAGTCGTTATCTCTAGCACCTGGCAAGTTTTCCATACTGATGCGCTTTGGCTCGATACCAGCGCACCAGGTAGCGCCTGGAGTCATTTGCTAATTGGCGGTCTGTTTTTTATCGGATTATACTTCATTTTAGCAAAAAAATTCCACTGGAAGTCTTTAGGTGAATTACACTAGCTAAGTTTTTTGTAGCTTTAAATCATGATTCAAATTGAGGGGGTAAGCAAGTCTTATCAGCGAAAGCTCGTGCTAGATGACGTCAGTATCTCGTTGGCGCAAGGTCAAATTTTTGGTTTGTTGGGCCCTAACGGAGCCGGAAAAACCACCCTTATTCGCATGCTCAATCAAATGATCAGTCCGGATACTGGGCACATTCTTTATAAAGGCAAGCCTTTGATTCCCTCACAACTTCAAACCATAGGCTACTTACCTGAAGAGCGCGGTTTGTACAAAAACATGGAGGTAGAGGAGCACCTTTTGTTTTTAGCGAGGTTAAGGGGCTTATCTGCTCCACAAGCCAGGGCAAATGTTCAACACTGGCTCAGTCATTTTGATATTGAATCTTGGCGTCATAAACGCATCGCAACGCTTTCAAAAGGCATGGCGCAAAAGGTACAATTTCTAGCAGCATTGGTCCACGAGCCTGAGCTTCTGATACTTGATGAACCACTTTCCGGCTTTGACCCTATGAATGTAGAACTCATTATGAATGAGATTCAAGCACTCAAAGAAAAAGGTTGTACCATTTTACTATCCACACACAACATGAAAAGTGTTGACGAAATATGCGATGCTGCAGCATTGTTGCATCAAGGGCGCTTACTTGCTCAAGACAGCATTTGGAATTTGCGTTCCAATAGCAGCAAAGGCGAAATTATCGTGCGCTTCGAAGGACACATGTTAGCTTTTGCCAATGCCCTCTGGACCGACTTTGAACTTACTGAACAAAAGCAAATTAGCGAGGGTCGCTTTGAGTGTTTATTGCGCATACGCGGTAACCGAACTGTCAACGATCTAATGAAGTCTTTGCAAGACCAGGTAGCTGTAGAGCGTATAGAAAAGCGCCTACCGTCAATGCAAGAGGTTTTCGTTGATTTTATTTCCCAAAAACAGCAACAACATGACTAAATTTTGGCTCATCACGCTACGCGAATGCAAAGAGCGCATCTCTCAACGCGGTTTTTGGTGGATGCTTGTTTTAGGCCCGCTTGTTGTATTGTTGCTACTGATTGGTTTGCTTTTTGCTGCAGATCAAGGCAAAGAAAAGATCAAAGTACTGATTGCAGACCCTGGTCAAATCATGGAGCATAAAGTACTAGCGCAGCAAGAAAAATATATCGAATATTACTTTCTTGATAGCTATCTTGAACTCAATGAATTTGAGCAAGCCAAAGCTTACAAAGACTTCGATGTCTTACTCGAGCTCAATGAAAAGGTACTCAACAACAAAAAATGCTTCGTGTTTTACCGAGAGCAGCTCAGCATGGATACCCGCATGCAGCTCAAATTTGAAGTAGAACGACGCATTGAGGAAATCTTGGCAAACGAATTTTCTGCACTCAGTGCGCAAGCTTTTCGCAGTATCAAGCAAGGCCTCATTTTTGATTTTCGAGACCTTGACGACCCCAAAAACGAAGCAAAAGAAACCTCTAGCTGGACCGGTTTTGCAATCGGAGCCTTCATTCTACTTTTCGTAGGCATATACGGCATGACTATCTTTAGGGCAACCGTCAAAGAAAAAAGTAGCCGTATAGTAGAGGTATTACTCGCCAGCGTAAAGCCGCAACAACTCATGCTTGGAAAAATCACTGGCATTGGTTTAGTTGCTTTGTTGCAACTTTTCGGTTGGATACTTTTTTTAAGTATTGGTTTTTGGATGCTACGGCAAACCTTGTTTGTCGATTTACTTGATCCTAGTTATTGGAAAGGAACCGCAGGAGTACGGCTTAATCCATTAAGTGACCTCTTATTTGAAGAATTAAACTATGGCTTTTTATTTGTTCATTTTTTGCTATTTTTTGTTGGAAGTTTCTTTTTCTATGGCGCATTATTCTCGGTTCTCGGTGCACGCAGTGCTGCCGATTCAGATGGCCAACAATTTTTAATACCGCTCTTGTTACTGATTGTATTTGGCCTTGTTGCGGGCGTATTTTATATTTTTTACCCGGCCTCGGGTAGTGCGCAATTTTTGATGTATTTACCATTTTCCTCACCAGTACTCTCCATGATTCAGCTTACTCAAGGTGCAACGCTAGATGCCTACATGAGTATTTTATTGAGTTGGATGGTGCTTATCTTGTCTTCAGTATTGCTCTTATGGTTGGCAAGCCGTTGGTACAAAAAGTCTATTTTGAAATTTTAGACATATGCTCAGGGCAGTCATCGATTTAGGAACCAATACCTTTAATTTGCTGATTGCTAATACTCAAACACGTCAAATTATTTTTCAGACCAAAGAAGGCGTCGCTTTAGGAATGGGAGGCATCAATGAAAAGCGAATTAGCACCGAAGCTTTCCAAAGAGCTTTTGATGCTTTGAAAAAATTTAAAAATCTGTGTGATGATCTAGCTGTTCAATCAATTCGTGCTATTGGAACTTCAGCCCTGCGTGACGCCAACAATGCAAATGAACTTATAGACAAGGTAGCAGCTGAGTTAAAAATTAGCATTGAAGTGATTTCTGGTTTACAAGAAGCAACATTGATTTACAAAGGAGTGGCGCTTTCTCATGCTTTTGATGAACCTGCACTTATTATGGATATAGGTGGTGGCTCCACTGAGTTTATTGTGGCGGATCATCAAGGGCCTATTTTAGCCCATTCTTTCGATATCGGAGTTTCGCGTCTTTTTCAACTTTTTGAGTACCAAGACCCGCTTTCGGCTCAAGATATTACGCGTGTCGAAAATTATTTAAATCAACACTGCGCCTCTTTTTTTAAGCAAAAATTACCCAAAGTACTGATTGGCGCATCTGGAAGTTTTGAAACATTTTATGAATTAATGGCACAAAAAGTTTTTGCTGCTGAAGGTATGAGTGTTCAAGTTGATGTTGCCGCGTTTAAACTGATGCTCGATCAGATCATTAGCTCCACACAAGCCCAGCGTAATGCCAATCCACATATCATTGAAATTCGCAAGCGAATGGCACCTTTAGCAGCCATCAAAACGCGTTGGGTGCTTCATACCATACAAATCGAACACATTTATATTTCGCCTAATTCTTTGAAAGAAGGCGTACTTTTTGGTTTATGAAAATTTTATACGCTTTCATTTTTCTATTTTGGTCTTACTTTGTTGCAGGCCAACTTAACTTCGACGTGTTACATTATGATTTACACCTAGTATTGGATCCTAATCTAAAACAGATTGCTGTCAATGAAGCCTTGCATATCAGACTAACTGATCGAACTACCCAAATCAAATTGGATCTCGTAGGCCCAGCACAAGACAAAATGGGCCTGATCGTTAGTGGAGTGACGGCACCTTACCAAAATATAAAATGGCGCCAGACTTCAAAACAACTCATCATTGACCTTCCTAAACAGTTGCAACAAGGCGATATTCAACTATTTGTTAAAATGAGTGGTCAAGCCCTAGATGGATTGATCATTGGTAATAATAAATTTGGTGCGTCAACCATCTTTGCAGATAATTGGCCCAATCGGGCGCATTATTGGTACGCGTGTCATGATCATCCTTCAGACAAAGCGACATATCAATTTACTGTTCAAGCTCCCATAAATTTTGAAGTGGTAGCTAATGGCAACTTAGTATCTAAAATCCAAAAAGATAATAATAGAAACATAGAATGGAGCTACAAAATAACAGTACCCATACCAACAAAAGTCGCCGTCCTTGGGGTGGCAGATTTAGTTTCGAAACAGGTAGGGGAAGTTGATGGAATTCCAATCATTGGTAGTGTATATCCGCAGGATAGTATAATTGGTTTGGCCTCTTTCGAGGTGGCCCCTGAAATCCTTGATTTTTATCAAAAAACAGTTGGACCTTATCCTTTTATGCAGCTGAATAATGTGCAATCCACAACGCGTTATGGCGGGATGGAAAATGCTGGTTGTATTTTTTTCGACGAAGCTTCATTGAATAACAATCGAAAAAGCAAACTTCTCATTGCGCACGAAATTGCGCATCAATGGTTTGGAAACTCCGTGACTGAAACCGATTGGCAACATTTATGGCTTAGTGAAGGATTCGCAACTTACTTAACCAACTATTACATTGAACAAACAGAAGGCCAAGCGCCTTTTCGTCAACAATTAATTCAAGATCGCAATCGAGTTATCAATTTTTCAAAAAGGTTTCAGGCTCCACTTGTCGATTCGCTGACTGCAGACCTCAATGAACGACTTAATCCGAATGCCTATCAAAAAGGAAGTTGGGTCTTGCATATGTTGCGTGTTGAACTCGGTGATAGTTTGTTTTGGTCAGCGATTCAATCCTATTATGGATTGTACAAATATAAAAATGCAAGTTCTGAAGATTTTGCCCAGAGCATCTTGTCTGGCGTAAAAGATGCAGCTACCAAAGCTAGGCTTGAAGCCTTTTTTGATCAATGGTTTTACCAAGTAGGGCATCCACAAATTAAAGCCGAGCTAAAAACAAAAGATGGGCAACAATACCTGAATATTTCTCAAACCCAAAAACTGTTGTTTTCCTTTCCATTGAAGGTTGCCTTTTATGACGAAAGCAATAATATAGTTCTGTTGCGCTATCAAATTGCAGCGAAAGAAAATAGCTTTGCCTTACCTGAAAACCTGAAAGATAAAAAGTTACGTTTCGAGCTCGATCCGTTTACTGAGTTGTTGTATGAGCAGCAGTAAGGCCTAAACCTCCTTCGTACTATTGGCTACCATTGATTGAATGACTAAAATTTCGTCTTCGTTGAGGTAGCGCCATTGCCCGACAGCGACATCTAATTTGATGTTCATGATGCGAACGCGCTTGAGTTTGGCAACCCGATAATCGAGGTATTCGCACATGCGGCGAATTTGTCTGTTCAGGCCTTGAGTCAGAACGATTGAAAAAGAATGACTACCGATTTGCTTCACTTCGCACTTACGCGTTACGGTGCCTAAAATAGGGATCCCATTTGACATTTTGCGAATGAAGTCTTTGGTGATTGGTTTATTGACAGTCACCACATATTCTTTTTCGTGGTTGTTGCGCGCCCTTAATATTTTATTGACGATGTCTCCGTCGTTGGTCAGGAATATGAGGCCTTCGCTAGGTTTATCGAGTCTTCCGATTGGGAAAATACGTTTGGGATGATTGATATAATCAATGATGTTGTCTTTCTCACGGATGTGATCAGTGGTGCAAACAATGCCTACTGGCTTATTAAAAGCCAAGTAAATGAAGTCCTCTTGAGGTTTGCCTATTGGTTCGTCATCTACCGTAACGTGGTCTCCGGGTAGCACTTTGGTGCCCATTTCTGGAATTTTGCCGTTGATTTTGACACGTCCGCGCTCGATGAGTTGGTCAGCTGCTCTTCTTGAACAATAGCCAACCTCACTGAGGTATTTGTTGATGCGTATGCCTTCGTTTGTTTCCATTTAAAAATGTAAGTTCAAAGGTAGGTAAAATTGCCCACTATCGTTTTTTAAGGTATAAAATCACTAATTTTCTTGCATGTTGCTGTTCAAATTTGTTTTGGGTTTGTTGATTAGTTTTTTTGCATTGGCTTTGCGTGTATCTGCCCAGGATTTTGAGGTTTTAAGTCGTGTTCAGGATGTCAAGGAGGTGAATGTCAAAACCGGAAATCAGCAGTTGCTAGCCCAGCTCTTACTGAATTCGGTACAAATTGAGAAGTCCACTCAAGTAAATCAATCATCAAAAGCATATTTAGAAGTAAAAAGTTTCTTGGATGGGCAACAAATAGAGCTTGTAGAAGCATTTTTTAACATCAATCATGGCCCTTATGGTCCTGTTGCTAATGAATTCAAAACCGGGCGCTTTGCTTTGTATCCATGTAAGAACAGATATTTCAGGTCTGAGGCTAGTGCCGATGCGCTACTAGATTTTAATTTAACTTCTCCAAATGAACTTTTTCCTTATTCGCCTTTTAATGTAGGACGTAAACCGGAAAAGCACTTCAGGTTTTGGTTAGCTGATACCCTTCAAATTGGTGAAAATGATACCTTGTTAGAAATCAAATTTGTCCCTAAAAAAAAGGATGGAAGTTCTTTTGCTGGAACAGCTTGGCTCAACTTACATACCCATGATTTGCAACAAGTATTGTTGCGCTGCCAACAGTGCACTCAACAACCGTTCACACCATTATTTCATTCAGATAGCATTCAAAATATAGATATTCAGCTCTTTAGCTCCTATGGCGCACAACAAGATGGAGCTTCATTGAATAAAGTAAAAGCTATTTATGAAATCGCTTATTTGAGTCGTCATCATCAGGACAGTAGTACAATAATTTATCATGGTGAGGCAAGTTTACAAGCCTTTCAATTTGGAACGGTGTTCACTTCTCCCCAGATTTATTTTGAAAAAGAAGTGCCAGTTTATCGCAAATTGATGGCCTTGCCTTATGCGCAAAAGTTCTGGATGGCAAATCCCGAACCAATTCCAGTTTCAAGTATTGCCAAAAGAAATCAAATGTTTTATAATCAAGCCGCCATTAATAATTCTTTGCTACAACAACGTCAGATAGCTTACAACAGGGTATATGAACATCCCTATATTCCATGGTCAGAAAGAAGAGTGCTGATCCGAGAAGATCTCATTGGAAATGCGCAAAAAAAATCCAATCAACTCAGTGATATTTCTGCGCTCTATCATTTGGAGGCCCAGCTCTATTATGATATCATACAAAGTGCAGACTCTTGCGTCTTGATGAGTAGTTGTATTCTGGATCCTTACCAGACATATTACAACCTAAGCATAGATCCTGCTGTAAATTGCTTCATCAACATGTATTTTGATCTCTGCGAAATTGCTCGTCGTAAATTTGAAACAACGTGCTTAAAGGCAAAATTGCCTCATGATCAAAGCCAAGTTGCCTTGATCTATGAAGAAACGAAACAAGCGCTCGATTTACAATTAAAAGATTTCTTAGCTCAAGTTGATCGCGGTCAAAACCGAAAAGCAATGATCAAATGGAATCAATTCATCAAAGTGGAACTTGATATTGATAATCTATCTTTATTTGGATTACTTGAAAACTGAATAAGATGTTAATTCCTAAACACCGATGCAGGTTCGAGTTTGGTGATGCGTCGGATCGCAAATAGGGTGCCGGAAATGCTAATGACTGCCGTAATGACAAAGAAACCAAATTTGATGGCTGGAGAAAACGTAAATAGGGTTCCGGCGTTGGCTATACCGTTTCTGAAACCTTCTATGAGCGCATAGCCAATTAAAAAACCGACAATTGCATAGAGTGTTGCTTGCATCAGAATGAGTTTACGAATATAGCCGTTGGTAGCGCCTATGGCTTTGAGTGTACCGTAATCTTTAATGCGGTCAATAGCAGCAGAGTAGAGGGTGAGCCCAATGATGATGAAACCTGAAATCAATGCAAAAATGATCAGCGTTCCAAAAGAAAAGGCGATCCCACTAGATTTGAGTACTGTCAGAATCGTTTGATTTTTAAAAGTTTCAGGCATCCAAGCCTTGACGCCTGGAATATTTGCGTTAATGGCATTCACAGCGCGTTGCATGTTTTTGATGTCGTCTACTTCTACAAGAAAAGCTGATGTTTTGGATGGTGCCACATTGCCCAAAAAACGAGCACGGTCTATGGTAGTATAGGAAATGAGTCCTCCACCAAAAGAGCGGGCTCCTTTTGTGATGGCAGCGATGCGTACTTGTTTGTTGTTGATTTCAAAATAGTCTCCTTTTTGAGGGTTTCCGAGCGCTTTGGCATCAAAAAAGTCTACAGAAACAGCGCCGTCAGAAATGAGGTCTTGAGGGCCACCATCAAAAAAGATTCCTTGCTGGATGCCGTTAAATTCTGGTAATTCAACGCCGACAATACTGAGGCCAGCAGCGGTTCCGTCCGGAAAACGAGCTGCACCGCTTGCTAAGACAAACTGATGCGCTTTTTTGATGTGTGGCAAACTTTCCATCTCAAAACCAAGTCTTACATCAATGGGTGCTAAGGCATTAACATTTTCTGTTTTGTTATCTGTTACCCAGATGTAAGCATCGTTGACTCGCACAAAATAGCACATCGCGTTGGTCAGAAAAGTAAAAATACCCGTTTGCTGCCCTACTAAAAATATAGAAATAATTACCCCGAATAAGGCGCCAATACTCTTTGGCTTGTCAAATTTGATGAATTTAAGGGCGGTGCGCAGTAATTGCATATTAGCTTACAAATTAATAACACATTCAACGCGGCTACCAATGAGCACTGCTTCAGGCCGGTTAATTCGAACGCGCACTTCGCGCACACGTCTGTCCTCTAAGTTATCTGCACGGTCATTGAAGATAGATTTCTTGGAAAGAAAGGGAGCGCAATAAATTACCGTGCCCGTACTAAGCATCTCGTATGTTCCCTGAACATTGATCAATACGCGCTGTCCTTTTTTGACTTTCATGGCAAATAATTCATCCACTTCGGTGATAGCCATTAGATCACCCTCAGGAGCGAAATCAGCAAGCTTGCTTCCTATAGCAACGGCTTGTCCAATTTTGATATCCCAATTGAGAATCATGCCGTCGGTAGGGGCGTAGATGTTCTTCTTGTCAAGTAGCTTTTGGGTATAGTTGCGTTCTGATTCTACTTCTGCAAGTGCAGCATTTGCTTCGGCGAGATCTGCTTTGGCAATGGCAAGCTCTGCTTTGAGGTTGCTGTAAATACTCTCAGAATCAAAGGCCGCTTTTTGTGTTCCGGCTTTGGATTCAGCTAAATTGCGATCGCGTTGGCGCTCGATATCTGCTAGGTTGACTTTGAGTTCAATGGCAGCAACTTTTGCCTCCAAACTTTTTATGCGTTGTTGACGCGTTTGGACTTTAGCTATACTTTGTTGTACTTGCGCTTGGTCTAAGGATTGATCAAGCGAAACTAAAAGTGTTCCTTTTTTGACAAATTGACCTTCTTCCACATGAATTTCAATGACTTTACCTGCAATTTCAGCGCCAATGGGGCTGATTTTAGCAGCGGGTTCAATGCGTGCAACACCTACGATTTGGTCGATCTTGTCAACTTTATATTTTTCGATGCTGACTTTTTTTTCTTCTTTGCCGCCACAGGCACTGAGTGCGAGAGCGAGGAGCAGAGGGGAGATATATTTTGTTTGCATATTAATGAAGGGCTAATTTTTGAGATAGGTCTTTTTTTGAAATTTCGGTAGCACGACCTGCATCAACTTCAATAATGCGATCGGCATATTGCAATAAACGTGGGTCGTGAGTAACGACACAAACTGCTTTTCCTTGCTTGGATAAATTGACAAGTTCTTGCATCACTGTTGCTATAGAATTGGCATCGAGCGAAGCTGTGGGTTCATCGCACAACACTAATTCGGGGTCCGTAACTAATGCTCTGGCAATCGCTACGCGCTGTTGTTGACCACCAGAAAGCTGCTTGGGTAAATTGTTTTTTCGGTCCAACATTCCAACCAATTCTAAGGCATCGAGCGCTTTTTGCCTGGCTTTGGCTCGCGGAATTTTTTTAAGCTGCAACGGCATCATGACGTTGTCAAGTGCATTGAGCGGGGCGATTAGATTAAAACTCTGAAATACAAAACCAATTGTATTCAAACGCAAGGCCGCTAATTCTTTTTGATTGAGGTTATTGACCATTTGGTCTTTGACCCAAAGTTGACCATAAGACGGATAAATCACGCAGCCTAACAAAGAAAGTAGGGTGGTTTTTCCAGAGCCAGATGGACCAATAATCAATAGTAATTCGCCAGCTCTGATTTCGAGGTCGACGGGCTGTAGCGCAACTATTGTCTGATCGCCGATTTGATATTCTTTACCTACACCTGAAAGTTTGGCTATGAGCTTCATGATAATTTAAGTAAACGTTTGATCCAAGTCATTTTTGTGCTTGAATAAGGCGGATATTTCAAAGGTACTTCAAATAAGCGTGGTTTTTTAAAAACCGATTTATAATGAGAAAATGTATCAAAACCAGCCTTGCCATGATAACTACCCGTACCGCTTTGCCCGACCCCTCCAAATGGGAGATTTGGGTTGGTGATGTGCATGATAGCGTCGTTGATGCAGCCTCCACCAAATGATAGTTCATTCAACCACGCTTTGTGTTCCCGGTTATCGTTAGAAAATAAGTAGGCCGATAAAGGCTTTTCTCCGTTTCGAATAAGCTGCAGCGTTTCTTGGAAATTGGAATAGGCGATCACAGGCAAAATGGGCCCAAAAATTTCTTCTTGCATTACGGCGTCTTGAAGATTGATATCTCTAAGAATAGTCGGTTCAATAGTTCTGTTGATTTTATCGACTTTGCCACCAAATGCGATTTTCTCTTTTTGCAGCAATCGTTCCAGGCGCTCAAGATTGCGTTCATTGATAATTTGTACATAATTATGAGCGCTTAAGTCATAATTATTTTGTTCAATTTGATCCTTGAGTATGGCCAAGCTTTCTTCGTAAATAGACTCATGAACAAAAACGTAATCGGGAGCAATACAGGTTTGTCCGGCATTTAAAAATTTCGCCCAAACCAAACGTTTGATGGCCGTGGGTAAATGAGCAGTTGGTGTTATGATTGCAGGGCTTTTGCCACCGAGTTCAAGGGTGACAGGCGTCAGGTGTTTGGCTGCTGCCTGGTATATGATTTTTCCGACTGCTGGGCTTCCTGTAAAAAATATTTTGTCAAAGCGTTGCTCGAGAAGCGCTGTTGTTTCAGTAACACCTCCTTGAACTACTGTAAACAATTCAGGTATAAAGTATTGACCGACCAAGTTAGCCATACATTGGGCGCTATTTTCGGCCAATTCTGAGGGTTTAAGAATCACAGTATTGCCTGCTGCAAGTGCTGCAATAGCCGGAGCAAATGATAATTGAATCGGGTAGTTCCAAGCACCAATGATCAGGCAAGTTCCAAAGGGCTCAGGCTTAACGAATGATTGTCCTGGCCAATTGACCAAATTTGTTCGAACTTTTGTGGCTCTGCTCCATTTAGGTAAAGCGCGAATGGCTTCTTCGATATCTTTGATCAAGATGGCGATTTCTGTCAGGAATGCTTCATGCGCTGACTTATGAAAATCAGCATGTATTGCTTTATATAGTTGAGCTTCATTCTCTTCAAGCATTTGTTTGAAACGTAAAAGCGTTTTAACCCTTTCTGCATTAGATTGAAGTCGGGTAGTTTGGGCATATTTCTTTTGCGAAGCAACGAGTTGGGGAACGTTCATGATGCACGGTGTTTATTCAATCATGGAAGTTAAGACTTTTTGACTTCCTTTGGCCACAAGTATTCCAAAAGGGTCATAGACATATGCTTCAATGAAAATTATCGGAGATTTCGTTTCTAATAGGTCCACTTCAATACAGAGCGTTTGCTTGAAATCCAAATGTTCAACGAGTGGAAAAATAGTGGAATCGAGCAGTTGATACCCGTTGGAAACGTATAAATCCAGATATTGTTCGAAAACTGTTTGTATGAAATGGTCAATTTTCTGTACGTTTTCGTACGATGTTGCCTTGTCAAGTGCACATACATTCACCTTAAAATGATCGGGATCGATACTTATTGGGTTGAGCTGAAATCCAGAAATATTTGATTTAAAAAGCGCTTTTGTTGATGTTGTTAACGGCATCTTGGAAAAAATTGAATGTTTTTAATTTCTTTTTGCTGGACAAATATAATACGAAAACATACTAAAAAACAACTTAATGGAATGTTTTCGTATTATTTTACTAAATTTGTAAGCAATTGAATGTCATTGAAACCTATGAAAAAGGAAATTTTAGTAGCACTTATCGAATTACTGCACGAATATGAGGTATCAGTAAACGATGCGGTAAATGTTACGCTCAATGATTTTGTTCATTTTTTAAATGACAAATTGGAAACCGAACAGCTTACCTTGAGGCAAATTGGTGGCAATCAAGAACCAGATTTAATTCAAGCCAGACATGAAGCAAATGCGGATCCGGCCATCCTTATTACTTTTATGTACAGGTATGCCAAAGTTTATATCAAAAAAGCACTTGCAAATGCTCAAATTCAAACGCCAGATGAATTTGCCTTTTTAATTACCTTGCTTTCTTTTGATAGTCTTACAAAAACGGAATTGATCCAAAAGCAAATAATGGAAAAGTCATCAGGTATTGAGGTGATCAAGCGTTTAAAGAATTTAGGCTTGATTGAGCAATTTGCAGATCAAAAAGATAAAAGAAGCATCAGGGTGCGCATCACCCCCTTGGGGAAGACTACCATTTACACCCTGCTTCCTGAGATCTCAAAAGTCTCACAAATTGTAATTGGAAATCTAAATGAGCGTGAGATCAATCAATTAACTTTTCTTCTGAAAAAGCTCGATTATTGGCACCATGATATCTACACCCAAAACAAAAACGATAGTTTAGACGAGATTTTGGCGTTGAGCCGTAGTTAGCCTCGTTTAATCTTCCTATGAACATCAAAGAAATTGTTATCTTTGATTCAAACCTAGCTTATGAAATCTACCAAAATTATTTACTGGACTACCACCACACTCATTTTTCTCTTCGAGGGGCTCATGCCTGCACTTACCTCCCATACAGAAATGGCCAAAGAAGGTCTCAGTCATTTAGGTTATCCAGCCTATTTCGGACTTGCGCTCGTAGTATTCAAAGTGCTTGGTACCTTGACGTTAATCATTCCACAAGTTCCCAAAACGCTAAAGGAATGGGCCTATGCCGGCTTTGTTTTTGATTTTATCTTTGCTGCAATCAGCCATTGGGCTGTTGATGGTTTGGGTATGGATGCCATTTTCCCATTCATTGTCATGGCAATTTTGTTGGTATCTTACCGCACTTATCACCAATTACAAGCAGCTGAAAAATAGAATCCTTGTCTGAGTCACAGCCCAACAATCCTTTACACGGCGTCAAATTGGCGCAAATTCTAGAGGCACTCGTAGAAAACTATGGTTGGGAACACATGGCCTTTAAGGTCAATATCAACTGCTTCAAAAACGACCCATCTATCAAATCAAGTTTGGTTTTTCTCAGAAGAACTGCTTGGGCTCGAAATAAAGTAGAGGCTATGTATTTAGAGATGGTCAAAAAAGGAATAGCAAAATAATCGTGTAAAAGATCAATGGAACTAACGCTTACCACACCGGCATTACTCTTCTCTTCAATCTCATTGATTATGTTGGCCTATACCAATCGATTTTTAGCCTATGCCAATATCATCAGGAATTTGCATGCAGCCTATAAAACTGATCCAAACAAAATATTGAAGGCACAAATTGTCAATATTAGAAAAAGACTTTACCTCACCAGATCCATGCAAATTTTTGGAATCACAAGCTTATTGCTTTGTGTGCTTTCCATGTTCTTTATCTATATCAACCAAGAATTTATTGCGGTCTGGATTTTTGGCTTGGCACTCATTTTACTGATTATTTCGCTCTCCTTACTGATCTGGGAAATCCAAATTTCAGTAAGGGCCTTAGAATTACACTTAGAAGATATCGAAGCTTAAGATATTTTTCAAAAACGAGTTCGCAAAGCAAACTTTCTTGCCCTGCTAGTGTTTAAAAAACAAAGCAAACGCTATGGCCCAATCTGGTTATATTTTCACCCCTTATACCGATCCTGATCAGACGCCTTTTGAACGTTTATTCGATATCTTTAGCGAATTAATTACCCACACCTCAGGTGACGTCGATGAAGCACTTGATTGGTTGGCAATTTTAGATAAAGAATACAATTTAACAACCCCAGAATACACCCTCGACGATTTCATTGAAGACCTCAAAAAGAAAGGGTATCTCAGGGAAGAAATCTTGCCTGATGGCAACGAAGCACTCTCTATTACTGCAAAAACAGAACGAGCGCTACGCAAAAATGCGATGGCACAAATATTTGGCAATATTCGCAAAAGTGGCAGGGGTAATCACAGCACAAAAAAGAGTGGGCAAGGTGAGGAGTTAACTGGTGATTTTCGTGATTTTCAGTTTGGTGATACCTTTGAAAACATTGCACTCACAGAGAGTCTTAAAAATGCACAAATCAACAATGGTGTCGCTGATTTTCAACTTCACGAGAAAGACCTGGTCGTACAGGATACACATCATCAATCTCAAATGAGTACAGTCCTCATGATTGACATCAGTCATAGCATGATTTTATACGGTGAAGACCGCATTACACCAGCAAAAAAAGTAGCGATGGCTTTGGCAGAATTTATTACAAGTACTTATCCGAAAGATACCATTGACATCATTGTTTTTGGCAATGATGCTTGGCCTATTCAAATCAAAGATCTTCCGTATCTAAATGTAGGGCCTTATCATACCAATACGGTTGCAGGTTTAGAATTGGCGATGGATATCCTGAGAAGAAAACGCAATACCAACAAGCAGATTTTAATGATTACCGACGGAAAGCCGAGTTGTTTGCGCTTGCCCGATGGCCAATACTACAAAAATAGCAATGGCCTGGATCAATACATTGTTGAAAAATGTTACACTGTCGCGGCTCAAGCGCGCAAACTACATATCCCAATCACCACTTTTATGATTGCACAAGATCCATATCTTCAGGCATTTGTAGACGAATTCACGAAGTCCAATAACGGAAAAGCATTTTTTACCGGGCTGCAAGGTCTTGGTGAAATGATTTTTCACGATTATCAAACCAACAGAAAAAAAAGACTCAATTAAGTTATGCATACAACGATTCTAACACTTGGCGCTTTAAAAGAGGCCGGTTATATTTCAAAAGATATCAAAACTGAATTACGAGACAACCTCATTGCTGCACTACAATCTAAGCGCACCATTTTTCCGCAAATGCACGGCTATCAAGATACCGTCATTCCGCAATTAGAGCGAGCCATTTTATCCAAACACAATATCAATTTATTGGGCTTAAGAGGGCAGGGTAAAACGCGCATTGCCAGGCTGATGCTTCATTTACTTGACGAATTCATCCCGGTGGTTGCGGGCAGTGAAATCAATGATGATCCGTTGGCACCACTGAGCCCTTATGCCAAGGAGCTGATCGCTGAAAAAGGTGATCAAACACCCATTACTTGGCTACATCGATCTGAAAGATTTTTTGAAAAATTAGCTACTCCAGATGTAACCGTCGCAGACTTAATTGGCGATATTGACCCTATCAAAGCAGCGACCTTAAAACTGAGTTACGCCGATCAACGGGTCTTGCATTATGGCATGATACCCAGAGCCCATCGTTGTATTTTTGTCATCAATGAATTGCCTGACCTGCAAGCGCGTATTCAAGTGGCGCTATTCAATATTCTCGAGGAGGGAGACCTTCAAATCCGTGGTTTTAAGTTACGATTGCCTTTAGATCTTCAATTTGTTTTTACAGCCAATCCAGAAGATTATACCAATCGCGGGAGCATTATTACTCCGCTCAAAGACCGCATTGGTTCGCAAATTTTAACGCACTACGCTGCTGATATCAAAACAGCCAAAAAGATCACGCATCAAGAAGCTGAAAAACTTGAAGATCGCGCTTGCACCGTGCATGTTCCAGAACTGGCCAAAGATATCCTAGAGCAAATCGCTTTTGAAGCCAGACAAAGCCCATACGTGGATCACAAAAGTGGCGTCAGTGCCCGCATGAGCATCACGGCGTTTGAAAATTTGGTCAGTACAGCAGAGCGCAGGGCAATCTTGAACCAAGAAACTACCACGGCTGTCAGATTCAGCGATTTAATGGGGATGTTGCCATCTATTACCGGAAAAATTGAATTAGTTTATGAAGGAGAGCAGGAAGGAGCTGCATTTGTCGCGAATCATTTGATTTGCGAAGCCACTAAAACACTTTTTGAATCCTATTTTCCTAAAATTGAAAAACTCAAAAAACAAGATCAACAAACGCCGTATGATGCTATCTTGGCTTGGTTCAATGAGCAAAGATCATTCGAGTTAGCCGATGAATCGAGTAATGAAACTTATAATGCTTTGCTTCTGAACATTAGCCCCTTGAAAGCCTTTATTCAAACATACCAGCCAAATATTATTACCGAAGATTTGCCGTTTATAATGGAGTTTGTATTGTGGGCATTAGTAGAGTTCAAGCAACTGTCTAAAAGTAAAACAGCGGAAGGTATGTCTTTCAATGACCTCTACAACAAATTGCTCAGCGGACTTTAATTATTTGCGTTTCTTCTTAGGCTTGCCGTATTTCTCTTGCATAGCCTTTTTGTGATTGTAACGCACATTTACCTTCTTGTTCTTTGCTTTTTTCTCATGGAAAGAAGCACCCACGTTTTCACGTTTCGGAAGCTTCAACATTTTTCCAGGTACTTCTAATTTTGGTTTTTCAAATTCCAAAAGTTCTTCTGTCAGGGTAAGCTCTGAAGGGAGTGCTTGGTAATTGAGCTGTTTTTGCATCAACGCTTCAATAGCGTTCACTAACTCGGCATCTTTTGGGCTTACAAAAGTGATGGCTTTCCCGTTTTTATCGGCACGCCCGGTTCTTCCGATGCGGTGAATATAATTTTCAGCATTTTCTGGAAGGTCAAAATTAATGACACATGCAACGTCGGTAACGTCAATACCCCTGGCAATTAAGTCTGTAGCAATAAGGATGCTCACGATTCCTTCTTGGAAATCTTGAACCGTCTTAAAACGATAATTTTGAGCTTTATTCGAGTGAATTACACCCAGAGCACCCTCGTGTTGTTCTTGTAGGTGCTCAAAGAGTCGATCGGCTAACGCTCTAGATGCAACAAAAATGAGTAGTTTCTCTGTAGGGTCGCTGGCTGCAATCAAATAGTTGAGCAAAGACACTTTGGACAAGAAATTAGGCACGTTATATGCCGCTTGATCGATTTTCTCTAGAGGAGACCCCGCACGTGCCGCTTCAACTTTTATGGGATCAATTAAATAGTTTGCTAAAAAATCTTCAACTTCTTCAGACAAAGTTGCCGAAAAAACAAGGTGTTGTTTTTTTACCGGAAGAAATTCAAAGATACGCAGTAATTGGGGTCTGAACCCAAGGCTAAGCGTTTCGTCAACTTCATCAATGACCACTTTTTTAATGTGTTTCAATTGTAAAGAGCCACTTGCTGCCAAATCTAAAATTCTACCTGGTGTACCCACCAAAATGTCAAGCCCTTGCAAGACCATTGCAGCTTGTGTATTCATATTAGCGCCACCATAAACACCTCCAACTGCAATATTCATGTAGGGCGTTAATTTTTCTATCTCACTTACCACCTGTACTACCAATTCTCTGGTAGGGACAATGATTAAAATTTGTGGATGCGGCTCTTTTGAAAACTTCCACATACACAGGCAAGGCAATAGGTAGGCCAGGGTTTTACCTGTACCAGTTTGTGCAATCCCAATTGTATCCCTTCCAGACATCATGACATTGAAACCAGCAGCCTGAATGGTGGTGGGTGTATGGTAGCCAAGCTCATCCAAAGCAGTCCAGAGTGGTTTTTTCAAATTCAAGTCACGAAAAGTCATGGGCAGTAATTTGCTGCAAAGCTACGGAGATTATAAGGATTGTCGATAATGAATACTTATTGAAACAAATCAATATAAAACAATCATCTTCTTTTCAGAATTCCGAGAGAGGATTATTTTTGTGCCAAATTCAGCATTAATGACCAACATCGACGATTTTGATTACGATTTACCCGATGCAAAAATTGCCCGTTATCCAGTAAGTCCTCGCCATAATAGTAAATTGCTTGTATACAAGGACGGGAACATTACTGATGATCGTTATTTTCAGTTGCCTGAATATTTACCAACTGATTCTATGTTGATCATCAATAATAGCAAGGTAATTGAGGCCAGGTTGCATTTTAAAAAGTCCACAGGTGGGCAACTCGAGATTTTTTGTTTAGAGCATGGCGATAAATACCCTGACATAACATCCGCAATGCAGCAAAAAGGAAGTGTGGAATGGATTTGTCAGGTTGGTGGAGCCAAGAAATGGAAAACGGGTACTGTTGAATTGACCTTCGAGCATCAAAACAAAAGTTATCTTTTAACGGCAACACAACTAGAACGCTTAGATGCTGGGTTTAAAATTCTTTTTCAATGGAATGCCCCAGAACTTTGTTTTGCCGAAATGCTGCACTTAGCCGGAAAAATTCCTCTGCCGCCTTATTTGAATAGAGCATCTGAAGAAAGTGACAAACAAAATTACCAAACGGTTTATGCCAAAGAAGATGGTTCAGTAGCCGCACCTACTGCAGGTTTGCACCTAACAGAAGAATTATTTGCTGCACTGCGCCAAAAGCAAATTGAAAAAGCAACACTCACCTTACATGTTGGAGCCGGGACTTTCAAACCTGTCAAAACGAAAACGGCAGAAGAGCACGACATGCATGCAGAATTTATTGAAATTCGAAAAGACTTACTTACCGTTTTATTACAGAAACCAGATCAAACAAGAATTGCTGTCGGGACAACCTCTTTGCGTACCCTCGAAAGTTTGTATTGGATGGGTGTCAAACTCCTCGAGGACCCCAATTTAACACTTCAACACCTACAACTCAACCAATGGGAAGCCTATTCCCTGGCACAAGATCATTCATTCACGGACTCGATCCAAGCCCTCTTAAAGCAATTTGAAAATGAACACTGCAACCAATTGCTCAGCAAAACAAGCCTCATGATCAAGCCAGGTTATCGCATCCGTAGTGTCGCAGCAATTTTAACCAACTTTCATCAGCCAAAGTCAACGCTGTTACTTTTAATTCATGCTTTTATAGGTAAAAACTGGAAGCATGTCTACGAACACGCACTCGCCAATGAGTACCGTTTCTTGAGCTATGGAGATGGGAGTTTGCTCTGGTTGAATTCGTAATGAAGAAAAGCATTTCGGTAGGTTTTCATTCGGTTATTATTCAACTCTATTTAAGCTACATACACCCGTTGTCCGTTGAATATCCGTTCTAGGAGGTAACATTGATCATTTAAATCAAATACCATGAAACATCCTAGATTATTTTACTCGTTTATTTTTTGTTTGTTTTCATTTTTGGGATTCTCACAGAATTTAGTCTCGACAACACCTACTGATTGGTTCAGTTGTACCGGAACTGCAACCTTGGATGCAACCAATGTAGACACGATGTCAATTATATGGCAAGAAATCGCAACACTTCCCTCCGTAATCCCGTCAGGTTTTGCTACGGCTACTGACCTATGCGAAGGATCCTACATGGTTACATTCAGTTTGAATGGAATTACAACAACCGAAAACTTTAACATTACTACACCACTGTGTATAATCAATGCGAGCATTTCGGGTTCATACCCATCAGATTCAGTAACTTGTGATGGATCAGCGCAAGTAATTCCCTTAGATGGGACAGCACCTTTTACTTATAATTGGATTGGAACTACTTCAGGCGCCACAACTCCTACAGTCAGTAATTTGTGTCCTGGAAGCTATTGCTGCTTGATAATGGATGCCAATATGTGCCACTCTGATATACTATGTATTGATTTATTGAATCAGACGCCGAATGGTGATACGCTCTTTATAAACGGAGGCTCAAGTTGTTTACCCGCATTGAGTTCTTTAGTAGTGAGTTTAGAAGATTGCTCGCTCGATTATAACGCGGTTGATACTGCTTACGTCACAAATATCACGCTTCCGTCAAATCCGTTGGATAGTACCCTGTGCACTTGGAGTGTTGTTGATACTTTAGGGTATATTTATAATTATTCGGTTTACTACACTTATGTTAATTCAGCTTGTTATGAACTAGAGTTACAATTGTATTGCTATCAGAAATCTTCAAACATTAAAACATTGATCTTAACTCAAGGGATGTATTTAGATTATACCGGTATTGACGAACTTCCAGAACATCAGAAACAGTTATCATATGTTGTTGATTTGATGGGCCGAGTGACTACAATTAAACCAAATGAGCTCATGTTTTTCGTCTACGATGATGGAAGTATAGAAAAAGTTTTCATCTGTCATGAATGAAAATATATCGAATCGTGACACCATTTGAAACAAAAAACCCGGCACTTACGTGCCGGGTTTTTGCTTGTGACCCAAGGGGTCGATAAATCTAACTTTTATTGGGATTTGGAGGGGGTTATAGAATTCACCAAGAACTCATCAACGAACTTTCACCATTCTTTACCTTCAAATACGGATTAAAAGGTAAAATATCTAAATTTTACCGTTTGTTCTAATTTGAAATAATATTTTACCGTCAAAAAAGAATCATACTGTATATTTTTAAATTTTTACCGTTTGCTAATTTAATGTAGTATATTTACAAAAAAGATAGTTATGTCCGAGTTACTTTATCAGATAAATCCAGACCGCAATAAACCTTGGAATGATTTACCAGAATTACCAATCCGAAATGAATTGATTGATTCAATTCCTATATTAAAAAAACTTGGAGATGCGAAAGCAGCGTTAGCGAAACTTCAAGGCAGAAGTGTTGTTATTCCTAATCAAGGGATGCTGATAAATTCAATTTGTTTACAAGAGGCAAAAATCTCATCTGAGATTGAAAATATTTTCACAACAGATGACGAACTTTATAAGGCATTTAGTGATGGACAAAGTGAAGCAAATGGTGCCTCAAAGGAAGTGTTGAGATATCGAGAAGCGCTTTGGTCAGGGTACAATTATTTTTCGAAAACACAGCAATTCAATCAAGATTATTTCCTTCAAATTTTTCAAGAAATAAAACAAACAAAAGATAAAATAAGGCCTCCCTTTCTTGAAACGTCTATAAAACAAGGTGGCACTGGACCAAATGCGGGCAAAGTAATTTACACGCCGCCTCGAGGTGCGGGTGTGATCGAAAAGAAATTATCAAACTTGATAGATTTTTTAAATGATGACCAATCATATAACATGGATTACCTCATTAAAATGGCAATCGCACATTTTCAATTTGAAGCAATTCACCCCTTTCGTGATGGTAATGGCAGAACAGGCAGAGTTTTCAACATCCATTATTTGACAGCTAAAGGATTATTAGATTTTCCAATTCTATTTTTAAGCCGATATATTCTCGATAACAAAACCGATTATTACGCCGGACTTCAAGGAGTTTCACAAAGAGGAAACTGGGAAGAATGGATTCTATTTATGCTTAATGCAGTTGAACATACTTCAAAGATTACGTATCATAAAATAAACGAGATCATTTCGGTTAAAGACGCAATATTAGACTACATTAAAAAGAAAGGTAAATTTCTTAATCCCAATGAATTGATAGAGTTCATATTTAATCAACCTTATACAAAAGTTAACCAACTGGTTGAGCACAGCATATATGCTGAAAAAACAGCAAGGAAATACCTTAATGAGCTTTGCTCCATGGGCGTTCTAGAGAAAAAAACAATTGAGGGAAAACATTATTATCTTAACCTTGAATTATATAGGATTCTATCAGAATAACATACCTAGTTCTAACTTTTGAATTTCTCTAATAATTTAGTAAACACATGGTATAGAACTACATTTAATCAAAAGACACTCCGCTTGGGGTGTGGGTAATAAAAAAGTCCCAAACCTATATGGAATGGGACTTTTAGCTTTTTTTGTGACCTCTAGGGTCGAAAAATCTAACTTTTATGAGGACCTGGAGGGGGTGAAGGATATGGAATTAATTAACTCCAAAAAACAGTAATCATCTCCATTCGTCTCTTAAAATTGACATCATGATTTTATCATGAAATTGACCATCTCTGAAACAAGCATTTCGCATGATGCCTTCCTTTTTGAAACCTGCATTTTCATAGGCGCGAATGCCACCATAGTTCGGTGTTGAAACTGTAAGCATGATTTGATTTAACTTAAGATTTTAGATTCCGTTAGAAATAATCTATTTTGTAACTGTCGTTCCGATTCCTTTTCCCTATTGAGTTTTATCTCCAATTAAAGTGAAAAAATCTCCACCTCTATATGCATTTGAAATAGGCAGTTTCCAGTATGACCAATTAACACTTCAGATCGTCTTAGTAAAATTTTAGTGTAATAATTTTTTGAGTCCTTTAACAAACCTGAATACCATTCAGAAATATCTTTCACAAAAAAATATCATGAAATAAATTGATTTAGAGTTTGATAATAGCTTCATCGTTTATCTATGTATTAAATGTTGTAATGAAGTAGGGAGGAACTTTAACAAAAACTTGATTTGAAAATCTTCTATTTTATTAAATAATTGTTTTCTTTAGAACCCGAAAATTCAACTTTTGAGTATGTGCTGTTCTGTGTAGTTATTTGCCGGAAACTTCTTTTTCTTCTAGAATTTCAGAAGCAAATTTCACTAATTCGTATCGCACAATTATTCCATTTTCCATTAATATAGGAAAACTCTCTGGACAAGAAGAATATTGAATAGAATTATAATTTATAGAACTGGAACTTTGTTGTTCATAGTTAATTAAATCTGTGATGCTTGTTAATTGTCCCATATGATTGTCAAAACTAGTTATTTTCTTCATGTTTCCAACCTTCAAAATTCATTTTGTTCTCAATAGCACTTCTAATGAGAGGAGGTAATGGAGGTTGTTGGTTGATTGGCTGAGTTGTTTTAGTTAGTGTTCCTTCAGTTACGTAAACATCGGTTCCGCCTTGCAAACTTTCAAGTAAAACTCTCCTACATGAATAATCTGAAGTTTGGTTATCACCAAGTTCTAAATCCAAATTAAAAGGTTCAAGAAGTTTAAGCTCATTTCTTATGCTATCAAAGATTTCCTTTATTTTTAAATATTGTTCGTCATTTGGTTTTTCAATATTTAATCCTAATTCATTTCTAGCCTCGTTTCTGTAAATAGCATAATCATGGCTTCCAGAATCACTACATAGAAAGGAAATTATTTTTTCAATTTGTTCGGATTTGTCAGCACCTAGTTGTTTTTGAAGTAATTTTCTCGCAACCATCTGAATTTGTGTTCTTGACCTATAAACATTTCCTAATACTAAAGGATGTACTTTTTCGGCCAAGTTTAATAATACATCTTTAAGGTTTTTTTCTTCGTTAAGTTTTAGTTCGTCTTTTGCTAAATCAAAGAAGCCTTGAATTGATTCAACGCTCACAGGAATTCTTGCTTGAGGATTATTTGGGATTTGAGGGTTCTGTGGATTAAGCGGGCTATTCAATGACGGGTCAATCGGTCCAAGTGTAGCTTGTTTTGTCATCATTATTTTATCAGCACCTAAACTGATAATAGTTCCTGAACTTCTAGCCTTTGAAGGTATAATAATTTCAAATTCTTTGCAGAATTGTCTAATTAAATTTACCAAGCTGTACGCTGCCATAGTGTCACCTCCACGTGTATAAAGTAATAAACTTATTTTATCAACTTTATTTATTTTATCCAAATGTTCAGAGAAATATTCAAGTACATCAGGTGCAATTTGCGTTTCCATATTTTGTCTGTCACCAGTAAAATACACCAACAATTTTGATTTTCTGTTTTCTTCAAGCCATTTGTAATTCTCAATGCGGTCTTTGTACATTTTTTGATGAATTTATTTTACAATCTCAAATAATTTTTTTTTTAAAATGATATAAACATTCGCATAGACATATAATGAAAATTGTATAAGAGAATTTTATTACATTATTTGCTAATTTACAATCGAATCAAACAGTTGATTTTTAAATAAAATAGTTTTTTAATACCATATAAAAAAAAATCAACGCTTCATCTTCAGTGGAGAAAACGGCCATCTTGAC